>CAVVJJ010000019.1:0-438071 GCA_963748525.1 uncultured Alphaproteobacteria bacterium | reverse complement strand
ATCGGCCGCTCACTCGACCGAGCCGCCGATCTGCTGCACGCCAAAACCGGCGTCCCCGATTATCGCTTCGCGAGCCTGATGGGCCTCGACGACTGCGACGCCTTTTCCAAAGCTCTAAGCGAGATCGCGGGCTGTCCGATCCCGCTGCGCATCGAGCGCCAGCGCGCGCAGCTTCAGGACGCCATGGTCGATTGCCAGTTCCAGCTTGGCGGCGCGCGGGTGGGCGTGGCCGCCGATGCGGACCTGCTAGCCGCCTTCACGCGGTTCTTCGTCTCCATGGGCGCGGACGTTGTCGCGGCGGTGGCTTCTTCGCGGGCCGATCATCTGTCCGAACTGCCCGTCGACAGCGTCGTCATCGGCGACCTCGAAGACCTTGAATGGCTGTCGCGCGAGCACGGCGCGGACCTCATCGTCGCCAACTCCCACGGCGCCGAAATCGCAAAGCGGCTGAAGACCGCTCTCTTCCGCGCTGGCTTCCCGATCTACGACAGCTATGGGGCGCATGCGCGCGCTCTTGTGGGCTACGCCGGAAGCCGCCAGACCTTGTTCGACATGGCGAACCTGCTCGCCGGGCAATACCGGGAAATCACGCCCTACCGCTCGCGCTACTGGCAGGGAACCGAACGCGACGCCGAAACGGGCAGGGACGCCGCATGCTGAGGATCGCCTTCGCCTCCAGCGACAGGAAAACTGTTAACCTCCATTTCGGCGGCGCCGAAAGCCTGATGCTCTACGACGTGTCGCCGGGGCATGCCGACCTCGTCGGCTTCACCGAATTCGCCAAGGCCGAACAGGCGGGCGAGACCGGACGCGCCGGCTTGACAGGCACCGTCCACGACAAGGTGCTGCCGAAGCTCGATTATGTCCAGGGCTGCGCCGCCGTCTACGCCGCCTCCATCGGCGCATCCTCCATCCGCCGGCTGATGGCGCTCGGCGTCCAGCCCATCATCGTCGATACCGGCCACGACATCGTGGACCTCTTGAACGAGGTGAGTTTTGCGCTCGCCCAAGGCGGCGGGCTTGCCTGGGTCGACCGAGCCAAGGCGAGGGCCGTCGCCCTGCCTCAGCGAAGCCTCGCCGAAGGCCTGGCCGAAAGCCACCGCCTCATCCGCTCGATCGACGAATTGGAGTGACCGAAATGGATTTGACTTTCTTGGACCAGGATTTCCTTCAGGAACGGGAGAGCATGACCGCCGAGGAGCGGCTTCGCATCATCCAGGAGACAATCGCGGAGGTGCGTCCTGTCGCACAGGCCGATGGCGGCGATATCGAACTGGTCGCCGTCGAGGGGCATCGCGTCAAGGTGCGCCTGACCGGCTGTTGCTCGACCTGCTCCATGGCAATGTTTACGCTCGGCGGCATTCGCCGCCTCCTGATGAAAAAGCTGGATGCGCCAGTCATGGTAGTTCCGGCGGAATAGCCGGCGACGCCACGACGGCAACGCTGGCCAGCGGGCGTATCATCGGGCCTTGGATTGCGCCCTGTTTACCGAGGTCGAAACGGCGCGTAGAATTCAACCAGCCGGACAGATATTGGCGCCAGTCTTGCTCTGCCTGTCGTATGGAAGAGACCGCAGCCTTGAATATCGTTTGGCTGAACGCTGGCGAGCCCATCAACTTTGGCGATTTGCCCGAGCCCATCGACGCGCTCTTGCAGAGCGGCGTCATCGCCTACCGCACCGATCCGGCGCGGGCAGACGCGCTCTTCCGGGAGGCGCTCGCAGCCGATCCTGCTCAGCTTCCCGTCTATTTTTGCCTTTATAAAATTCACACTTATCGCGGCAGGCTGGATGAGGCGCTCGCCGCCGCTCGGGCCGGGCTAGCCGAGGCAGCGCGTCAGGCTGGCTGGGACGCGGATTACCGGGAATGGCAGCCGCAGCCTCAGTCGGAAGGACCGGGTCGATTTGCGCTCTACACCCTGAAGGCGCTGGCCTTCATTCACCTTCGCCGCGACGAACATGAGGAAGCACGTCGGCTTCTCGACATTTTGTCGCGCGCCGACCCAAGCGGCGCGGTAGGCTGGCCGGTCGTCGCCGCGCTGGCCGAAGCGGCTGCGCCTGCGTAATTCGGCCCGGCGTCGCATTCGGCGCTCGGAGCCAGAGACGTCCTCAGCAGCGATTATTTCAACGGTATCGGCCGGACGCCCGAATAAAGCGCCAGCCCGGCACCCACTTCAAAAATCGACCGCGACTCCCAATAACTAGGCGGCAGGTGTTAAGAGGTGGGCCGATGTCGAGGCGTGTTGAGAAGACCGAAGCGGAATGGCGGGCGCAGCTCACGCCCGAGCAATACAAAGTTACGCGTGAGCATGGGACGGAGCGGGCCGGCTCAAGCCCGCTCAACAGAGAGAAGCGCGAAGGCGTGTTTGCGTGCGTGTGCTGCGGCGAGCCGCTCTTCTCATCCAGCGCCAAATTCGAATTGGGAACGGGCTGGCCGAGCTTCTTCGAGCCGATGAACTCGGACGCCGTAACCGAGCACGATGACCGCTCCTACCTGATGCGGCGCACGGAAGTCCGATGCGCCAAATGCGACGCCCATCTCGGCCACGTCTTTCCCGATGGGCCGCGCCCCACCGGACAACGCTTTTGCATGAACGGCGCGGCGCTCGATTTCAAGCCGAGTTCCGGCAGCGAAAGAGAGGCCTGAGACGGGGCTCGGCGCTTAAGCCGCTAGGCCCTGTTCGCGCCCGGCCTCGACTTCCACGCAGCCGCGCAGGCTGGCTCAAGCTCGCTGGCATGGCTTTGAAGGCATTTCGCGAGGCTGTTGCGCTCGCTTCCGGCTTCCGCGCAAAATTTCCCGGCGTCGGCCTTGCAGCTCGCCTCGATCTTCTTCCAGGCCTCTCTGGCCGCCTCCCGCGCGGACTTGCATTCCGGCGACAGCTCGGCCGCATGGCTTTCCATGCATTCGCGAAACTTGCCGTCGCCATACGTCATGCCGGCGCAGAATTTCTCCCGGTCGGCTTTGCAAGCGGCGCGAGGATCTTGAGCCTGCGCGCAAGAGCATACAAAGGCGGCGAACGCGGCGAAAACGGCCGCATAAAGAAAAGCTTTCATTCGTGACTTCCTTCGGCTTCACACATCGTTTTTGCCGATTAGCCCCGATCCTCGGGCGCCTCAAGACGCGGCGCGATTTTTTGAAGCATAAAATTGTATGAAAGTGCGACGCCGCAAAAACTGGCGCCGCGGATCAGGAAAAGGCGATTGTATTCATGATATTAGCGCACCGAGGGCTGCATGGCGTCGGGGCCAGGGCATGCACGCTATCCCCAGCTTGTCGACAAGCCTAAGCGCTTCCTTGTAAGCGACGCCCGGGCGCCACAAGATGCGGTTAGTTCGGGCTTCGAACAAAAATGCATACATGCGTCTTGTTGCACTCGTGTGACAGCGCGGGGGTCCGGATGATTGAGCCTCTTACTGCCGCTAGCGGGGAGCACCCTCGACCTTCTGAGGGTGCGGCGGCGTCTTTCGCGAGCATCCCGCCGGGCGCGCCCGGCGCCGCATAAAGGAAGCTGTAAAGCTCGCGACGACACAGAGGAATGAGGGCTATCGTAGTTCCATGCGGTAGCCCTCGAAGCTCCCTCCGATCCTAAAGCCGTGCATATCGCGCGCCTTCACGACAGCTGCACGGCCTACAGTTGATTTGGGTCAAGCATAAGCCCGAGTTGCGGTGTAGAATTCGCGAGTTGGATCGCCTAGGGAGGATCACAATGCAAATAGGAAAAAAAATAAGCCGCCGCTCAGTTCTTAAAGGCGCGATTGCCGCCGCGGGCGCGGCGCCGCTTGCGATGCCGGCTGGAACCCCGGCGTACGCGAAAGTCGCCAAGCAATCCGTCTCCTACCGCGAAACGCCGAATGCGGGCAAATCCTGCTCCATATGCGACAACTTCAGGCCGCCTTCGTCCTGCAAGCTCGTCGAAGGCTCGATCAACCCGAACGGCTGGTGCGGCCTGTTCAAGGCTAAGACCTAAAAGCCCCCGAGCCGGCCCTTGCCTATCGAGGCCGCCGGAACGCGATCGAGCCGAGCGGAAGCGACGCGCTCACAGAAATTTGATGAGAAGAGCTTCGCAAAGGACGGCCGCAGCGCGTGCGCCAATTTCGAAGCTCCGAGGTCTTGCAAGCTCGCCGCTGACGCGATCCGCACGGCTGGCGCCAGCTCGGCGCTGCGAAGTAAAGGCATAGACCTGTCCATTCGAGAAGTGCTTGCGGCAAGTCCCGAACCCTCGGGTTGGCGGCATTGCAGCGTGGCGCTTCATTTCTTTTTCAGCCGGGAAGCATTCATCGTGCACTCGCATCTTTTCCTTCTTCACGTTTTCATACAATTGCGCAATGGCTTCAATTTGATGCGAAAAACTGCGCATGAACGGCGGTTAGCGAAACTTTTAACCGGGTTTGCTGTGATCAATATCTGGAAGGTCGATTTCGGAATGGCTCGGTCCAGGGGAGGGAATGGCGGCTTCGCAGCCGGGCGCTTTTCGGGCTGGGGAATGCGCTTGGCGAGAGGAGTTTCGACCCCGCGAACAGCTGTTCACGATTTCGTGTGCATTCCCTCAGGCGGGTCATTTTTGTGTCTTAAACGCCTCTTTGGCGGCAGAAATCGACACTTCATTCTATCTTAAGCGTAATAATTATGATAATAGCGTTAACGTCTAGATTGGAATGACTTCAAGGAGGTTTTGGCATGCATAACGACAAAAAAGTCTCTCGTCGCACGATCCTGCGCGGCGCCGTTGTGGCGGGCGCTGCGGTTCCGGTTCTGCTCTCCGGCATGAGCGCCGCCTGGGCGGAAAAGTTCAAGCAGGATGCGCCGAATGTGGCGTATCAGCATACGCCCGACGAAAAGGGCAACCACTGCTCGATCTGCGCCAACTATATCGAACCCAAGCAATGCAAGATCGTCGATGGCGAGATCGATCCGAACGGCCATTGCAAGCTCTTCGTCAAGAAGTCCTAATCTAGCGCGGAATTTCTGATTTCGCCGAGAGGCGCCGGGCAGCGAGACCCAATCCTTGAAAAAGGCGGTCGCGCAGCCGGCGCCTCTTTTTTCGGCTCGGGTCTCGGAGAGGCCGGAGACTTTATAAAAGCCGGCGCAACCTTCCGCCGACGTTATCAACAGATTTACCACAAGATATGGTGTCTCCCCGCAGCGAACGCACAAAGCCTAGCCGCTGTGGCGCCTCTGTGACAGCGCGCCCACCGCGAATTGCTTAGCCTTCGAGTTGCCGCTAGCGGGGGCGTCCTTCCAGGAGGGCGCGGCGGCGCAGTTTCCCTGCGGCCGTCCAGGCGGCTCCCATCCAAAACAACGCTTCATCATCGTCGGCTTGTAGCGCTCATCCAAGGTCTGGATGCGTGTCCGGCTGTCCGTGTCTTGGGCGCCCAAGCGAGAAGCGCAGTGTGTTTTGCGTCGTCATGTTCTGCGTCCGAGCAATTGAAAAGCAACGAGGGCGGGCGCGCATTATCGCGCCCTGGGCAGGAGAATCCGATGCGGATCGAACGGCGCTTCACAAAAAATGGGCAGTCTCCCTACGCTGACATTGCCTTCAGGCAGGCGACAAGCGAGCTGAAAAACCCCGACGGCAAACTGATTTTCCAGCTTGACGGCTTCCTCGTGCCCGAACAATGGAGCCAGGTGGCCGCCGATATCCTCGCCCAGAAATATTTCCGCAAGGCTGGCGTTCCCTCGCGCCTGAAGCGGATCGAGGAGAACCGCGTTCCGTCGTGGCTGTGGCGCTCGGTTCCCGACGAAGAGGCGCTCGCGGAGCTTCCTGAGAATGAGCGCTGGCTGCCGGAAAAAGACGCCCGCCAGGTTTTCGACCGCCTGGCCGGGGCCTGGACCTATTGGGGCTGGAAAGGCGGGTATTTCACCGCCGAGGAAGATGCACGCGCCTTCCATGACGAGCTTTGCTATATGCTCGCGATGCAGATGGCGGCGCCGAACAGCCCGCAATGGTTCAACACCGGTCTGCACTGGGCCTACGGCATCGACGGCCCCGGCCAGGGACACTATTACGTCGATTTCGAAACGGGCGAACTCGTTCGTTCGGCCAGCGCCTATGAGCATCCGCAGCCGCACGCCTGCTTCATCCAGTCCGTGGGAGACGATCTCGTCAACGAGGGCGGCATCATGGACCTGTGGGTCCGCGAGGCGCGGCTGTTCAAATACGGCTCGGGCACCGGCTCGAACTTCTCCAAGCTTCGCGGCGAGGGCGAAAGGCTCTCCGGCGGCGGCAAGTCTTCCGGCCTGTTGAGCTTTCTTAAGATCGGCGACCGCGCCGCTGGCGCGATCAAGTCGGGCGGCACCACGCGGCGCGCGGCGAAGATGGTGATCGTCGACGCCGATCATCCCGACATCGAGGAGTTCATCAATTGGAAGGTGCTGGAAGAGCAGAAGGTCGCCGCGCTGGTGGCCGGCTCGCGCGCCTGCGCCAAGCACCTGACCGCCATCATGAAGGCTTGCGTGAATTGCGAGGGCGACGGCGAGGATTGCTTCGATCCGGCGAAGAATGCGGCGCTGAAGCGCGAGATCAGGGCGGCGCGCAAGGCCTTCGTGCCGGATAGCTACATCCAGCGCGTCATTCAGTTCGCGCGCCAGGGCTTCAAGTCCATCGAGTTCCCGGCCTTCGACACCGATTGGGAAGGCGAGGCCTACCGCACGGTGGGCGGGCAGAACTCGAACAATACCGTCCGCGTGGACGACGCCTTCTTGCAGGCCGTTGAGGCCGATGGCGAATGGGCGCTCAGAGCGCGCACGGCCGAAAGGGTCACCAAGCGCGTCAAGGCGCGCGCCCTGATGGATGGCATCGCCGAAGCCGCCTGGGCCAGCGCCGACCCCGGCATCCAGTTCCACACCACTATCAACGACTGGCACACCTGCCCGGCGAGCGGGCCGATCCGCGCTTCGAACCCCTGCTCGGAATATATGTTCCTCGACGACACCGCCTGCAATCTTGCCTCGCTCAACCTCCTGAGCTTCCGCCCGGCGAGGGAAAAGGCCGCGGGTCCGATCGATGTCGGAGCGTTCTCCCATGCGTGCCGGTTGTGGACGCTCGTCCTCGAAATCTCGGTCACGATGGCGCAATTTCCATCGAAGGAGATCGCGCAGCTTTCCTACGAATATCGCACGCTCGGCCTCGGCTTCGCCAATCTCGGCGGCCTGCTCATGGTTTCCGGCCTCGGCTACGACTCGGAGGAGGGCCGCGCGCTCACGGGCGCGATCTCGGCGCTGATGACGGGCGTCGCCTACGCCACGTCGGCGGAGATGGCGAAAGAACTCGGCGCGTTTCCCGGCTATGGCCCGAACGCCAGCCACATGCTGCGCGTGATGCGCAATCATCGCCGCGCCGCCTATGGCCGGGTTGGCGGCTACGAGCAGCTTTCCACGCCGCCCGTTCCTCTCAAGGACGGCGCCTGCAAGCAAACCGATCTGGTGACGGCGGCGCGCGAGACCTGGGACGAGGTGATCTCGCTCGGCCAAGCCCACGGCTTCCGCAACGCGCAAGTTTCCGTCATCGCCCCGACGGGCACCATCGGCCTTGTGATGGATTGCGACACCACCGGCATCGAACCCGACTTCGCGCTCGTGAAGTTCAAGAAGCTCGCGGGCGGCGGCTATTTCAAGATCATCAACCGCGCCGTGCCGGAGGCTTTGCGCACGCTGGGCTACGGCGAAAGCGCGATTTCCGCTATTGTCACCTACGCCGTGGGCCGCGGCTCGCTCGCCGACGCGCCCCACATCAATCACAGGACGCTTGCCGCGAAAGGCTTTACGCCCGAGAAGATCGCCGCGGTGGAAGCCGGCCTCGCCAGCGCCTTCGACATCAAGTTCGTGTTCAACAAGTGGACGCTGGGCGAGAGCTTCTGCGCGGGCGTGTTGAAGCTTACGGCGGAGCGGATGAACGCGCCCGGCTTCGACCTCCTCTCCGCGCTTGGGTTCACCAAGCCTGAGATCGAGGCGGCGAACGAGCATGTCTGCGGGACCATGACGCTCGAAGGAGCGCCCGGCCTCAATCCTGCGCACCTGCCGGTCTTCGATTGCGCCAGCCCCTGCGGAAGAAAGGGCAGACGCGCGCTGTCCTGGCAAAGCCACATCCACATGCTGGCCGCGGCGCAGCCCTTCATCTCGGGCGCCATCTCGAAAACCATCAACATGCCGAACTCGGCGTCCGTCGCCGAGTGCCGCGAAGCCTACATGCTGTCGTGGAAGCTCGGGCTGAAGGCCAACGCGCTCTATCGCGACGGCTCGAAGCTGTCGCAGCCGCTCTCGGCGCAGTTCCTGGCGGAAGGCGACGAGGATCATGAGGACGCCGCCGAGGCGATTGCCTCGGCACCGCAAGGCAAGCGCGCGCAAATCGTGGCCGAGCGCATCGTCGAGCGCATCATCGAGCGCGTCCGCCTCAAGGCCGAGCGCGAGAAGCTGCCGAACCGGCGCAAGGGCTACACCCAGAAGGCTGTCGTCGGCGGCCACAAGGTCTACCTGCGCACGGGCGAGTTCGAGGACGGCCGGCTCGGCGAAATCTTCATCGACATGCACAAGGAGGGCGCCGCCTTCCGCAGCCTGATGAACAATTTCGCCATCGGCGTCAGCCTCGGCCTGCAATATGGCGTGCCGCTCGAAGAATATGTCGAAGCCTTCACCTTCACGCGCTTCGAGCCGGCGGGTTATGTGCAGGGCAACGAGGCGATCAAAAACGCCACGTCGATCCTCGATTACATCTTCCGCGAGCTGGCCGTCTCCTATCTCGGCCGCAACGACCTCGCGCATGTCGATCCTTCGGAGATCGGCTCGACCGTCATGGGCGGAGGCGTCGCCGACGACAGGCCTGGACAGAAGGCGGCGGCGCCCGCGCCGGTGCTCTACGCCGACCGCTTCGTCAGCAAGGGCCTGACACGCGGCCTTCATCACAAAGTTGTCATAGTTCAGGATCACGCTCGCACGGAGCGAGTCGGCGCCGGCTCATACGAAACGCATGGCGCGCTTGCTTATGCCCTGCGTACGGACGCCGAACCCGGCCCGTTGGGATTCTCCCAGGATGTATCCGCGCGCGATGGAGCAGGCGCCGCTATGGCGGCTTCCCATCTGACAGTGTCGCTTGGCGCGAAGCCGGACAAGGCTGAGCTTCTCGCGGAGGCGCGCGCAAAGGGTTACGAGGGCGAAGCCTGCGGCACATGCGGCAACTTCACTCTCGTTCGCAACGGAACTTGTCTCAAGTGCGAGACGTGCGGCGGCACGACGGGTTGTTCATAGGGTCCGCCGCGTAACGCTTTGGGGTTCTGCGCGGGTAAGACGCGGAGCCCCGATTGCTATCGCCTTGGACGCAGAAAAGGGCTTTGAGCAAACTATGGCGCTTTGGACGATCAACCCGGTCCAGCACGAGGACATTTATGCCATCGTGTATCTTCTGAAGGATGCTTTGCGATCTGCGCTGGACGACGCCTGGTTCATCGAACGCACCGCGCTTCCGACGGCCGACTTGAGGGGCGCCGGGCATGCGGAAATCGCCGCCCGGCTCGGCCGCTTTCGCGATCGCTGCAAAGGCTTCCAGGAGCGCGAGGCGCTCATGCTCACCAAGCTGACGCGAGCCAGGGCCTGGGCGGCGGAGCTGCGGAGTCTCACCTCGGACATCCAGCACGAGATCGATCAGTTCCTCGAGTCCACCGCCGCCTGCGCCGAAATGCAGGCCGAGTTTGTGCGGGACGCGCAGCGCATGTTCAACGGCGGCAATTCGCTCCTCAGTTTTCTCGCCCGGCGCAAGCCGCAGGCTGGGCAAAGCGAAAGCCCCTCCTCTCATGACGGAAGCTACCGCGTGGGCGGCCGCACCGCGCTTTTCGAGCTGCGCGCCGCCTGCGAGGTGTTCCTGGGCCAGATCAACGAAGAGTTCTTCCGTGCGGTCCCGGAGGAGGAGCCCGAGCCGCTGACGGAGCCGCTCGCCGCCTATCTGGAGACGCCGATAGACCCGCCCGTCGCCGCCGCGCCGGAGGCCGTGCACTAGTTTTCGACGCGCGTAATCGGCCTTGAGCGGAGCGTGGCGGGAGCTAAATTCACGGGGCCGTGCCCGCTCTAATCATATTTGATATAGGCGTGGCGCGGGTCGTCCGGCGGTCCGGTCAGCGCGCCGCGCTCCTTGCCCGGCTGCCAGTGGACCACGTCCTCGATCTTCTTCGCCAGCTCGAAATCCTTGTCCGTGACGCCGCCTGCGTCGTGGTTCTGCAGGCGCACCTCGACGCAAGAATAGGACGCGTGAATGTCGGGATGGTGCCACGCCGCCTCCGCCAGATGGCCCACGGCGTTGACGATCATCAGCGTCCCCTTCCAGCCATGCGTGCGGTAGTTCCGGCGAATGAAGCCGTCGCGGAGATACCAGCCCGGCAGCTCCGCCTTGAGGCGCGCTTCGATCTCCAGGTCGTTATAGGTTTTTTCGCGGGCTTTGCCTTCGCTCATCGCTTCCTCCCAATGCGCCCCTTCGAGCCGTTCGCCATAAATCGTGAGCGTTTTCATTTTTGCGAAGGGGGCGCCGAGGCCGCGCCCGTTAACGCTTCGGTTACCCTGGCGCCGCCGACCGCGCGCAACGCCGCTCGGCGTTTGGCGTTGGGCGAGCGCCTGAGGCTGCGAGAGCCAATGAGTATAATATCGCGTAGAAACTAAGTGCCTTTCATAACCAGTTCCGTTTCTAAACCCAGCGTTTTGCGAATAAACTGTTGCGGTCCAGGTACAGTGTGCCGCGATGTAAGATGATATCGAATGGATATGCGAGGGAGCAGTATTTGTTCGGAGTTGAGTTCCATGCGCATCTTGTTGACGGCCGCGGCCCTGTGGATGACTTTGTCCGCATCGGATGCCCTCGCGCAAAACTACAACCAGTTCATAGCCTTCGGGGATAGCACAACCGATTCAGGCTGGCTTGCGAACCCGGCCTATAAATTCGGGGCGCCCGGCTTCGATACCGCCACAGCAAATGCGGTGGCTGCCGGCGGCAATGCGCACTGGACAGGCCCGGGCCCAAATAACTCACAGATTCTTGCTGGCTTCTTCGGATTGAAGGCCAACCCCGCGAATACTCCCGGCGGCACCAACTACGCGATCGGCGGCTCTTTCGACAGCTCAGGCCCAGCTCCGGGCTATACGCAGGACACAAATTTCAATCAGATCGCGCTCGGCGCCCCAGCTCCGAACCCATTGATTCCGAGCACCAGCCAACAGATCGACAATTATTTGGCCACGGTGGGCGGCCACGCCAATCCCGATGCCCTATATCTCATCAGCAGCTTCGGAAACGACGGGCTGGCCGCGGCATTCCTCGGTTTGTCTCCAGCGGCCGCGGTGGCTTATTTTCTATCCGACCAGCAAGCTCTTGCAGACCGTGTCGCGGCGCTGCAGGCCGCCGGCGCGCGCTATATCATCGTCGCAAATCAATATGGCAGCTTCGCCGGCAAGCTCATCGAGGACAACATCTGGACGGATCTTGCGGCGCTCAAGGTCAACTTCATTCCGGCGGACACGAACGCCGTCATCGCAGCCGTGGCGGCGCATCCCTCTCCATTCGGAATTCTCTTTACCAGCCCGTCCCAGCCGGCTTGCACAACTTTGCTGGCGCTTTGGTGCACCACGGCCGATCTCGTCGCCCCGAACGCCCTGCAGACCCATCTGTTCGCGGATAGCGCCCATCTAACCGAAGCCGGCCAGATCATCATTGCGGATTACTATTACAGCCTGCTGACCGCCCCAAGCGAGATCTCGTTTCTTGCCGAAAGCGCGGTGAAGACGAGGCTTGGGCTGGTATCGACCATCCAGAATCAGATCGAGCTTTCCCAGTCTCGCCGCGGCCCAACGGGCCTCAATGCCTGGGTCACGGGCGATGTGACCGCCATCTCCATGGACAACTACCACGGCTTCCCCGGCGATCCAGACAGCGTCATATCCGGCTCGGCGGGCGCCGACTTCGCCGTAGCGCCGGGCTTGATTGCCGGCTTTGCCGTCTCACAAGGCTTCCTCACGTCGGCGCTCGGCGCGAACGGCTACTTCAAACAGGATGAGACCACCGCGAGCCTGTATGCGGCTGCGCAATCCGGGCCGCTTTGGGCCAATGCCATCGGCACCTATGGGCGCCTCAGCTACAATGAGAACCGCGTCGTTCCTATCGGCCTCACGTATCAGAACAACATGGGCTCCACAGCCGGGGACAACTGGTCGGCGGCATTCCAGGGCGGCAGCAAGTTCTGGAATAATGGCCTTACGCATGGCCCTATCGCGGGCTTTATCTATCAGAACGCCAACGTAGACAGTTTCACGGAGACGGGCAGCTTCACGAGTCTTGGCTTCGGGAGTCAGGCGCGCGAATCGGCGGTTGGGCAGCTCGGCTACGCGGCGAGCTTCGACTGGGCGCAATTCGAGCCCTTCACGCAGCTCACCTGGAATCATGAGTTCGCCAATACAAACCGCGATGTCGTCGCATCGCTCACAACGGCGATAGCGCCAAGCTATAGCCTGCCCGCGGTGCTCCTTGGCAAGGATTGGGGCGAGGTCAAGGGCGGCGTGCGCATCGACGCTGGCGGCGGCGTCAAGCTTCTTTTGTCCGGAAGCGCCGATTTCAGCCAGTCCGCTGCAACGGTGTTTGGCGGGCAAATCGGCTTCAACGTTGCGTTCTAAGCGCCGCCCTGACCGTCACACCCCATTGTCCCGCGCGGCGGATTAGGTCTATAAACCCCTCTCGTCGCTTATGCATCTTCCGAGGAGACAAAAGTGGTTCGCGGAGAGGCCATCAGCCCCCGGCCGGGCGTGCTCGCCATCGACCCTTACGTTCCGGGCCGCTCGAAGCTCGCCGGCGCGGGGCCGGTCATCAAATTGTCGTCGAACGAGACGCCGCTCGGGCCGTCGCCCCATGCGATCGAGGCCTATCGCGAGGCGGCGGCGCGGCTCGACCGCTATCCCGACGGCTCCTATGCCAGCTTGCGCGAGGCGCTCGGCGCGGCTTACGGGCTGAACCCGGCGCATATCGTGTGCGGCAACGGCTCGGACGAGCTGTTTCACCTGCTGGCGCAGGCTTATCTGGGGCCGGGCGACGAGGCGATTTATACCGAGCATGGCTTTCTCGTGTACCGCATCGCGATCCTGGCGGCGGGCGCGGCGCCGGTGATCGCGCCGGAGGAGAACCTCACCGCCGATGTCGATGCGATCCTTGAGCGCGTGACGCCGCGCACGCGGGCCGTGTTCATCGCGAATCCCAACAATCCGACGGGCACCTACCTCCCCTATCAGGAGGTGCGCCGCCTCCGCTCCGCCTTGCCCGATGCAGCGCTGCTGGTGCTCGACGGCGCCTATGCGGAATATGTGAACCGCAATGACTACGAGGCCGGCATCGAGCTTGTCGCGACCACGCCCAACACGATCATGACGCGCACGTTTTCGAAGATTTACGGCTTGGCGGCCGCGCGGGTCGGCTGGGCCTATGCGCCCGCGGCCATCGCGGAGGCGCTGAACCGCATCCGCAGCCCGTTCAACCTCGCGCAGCCCTCCGTCGAGGCCGCAATCGCCGCGCTGGACGACAGGGCGCACATCGAGCACGCGCAGGCGCACAACGAGCTGTGGCGCGACCGCGTGACCCGCGAGTTGCGCGAAATCGGCTACGATGTGCCGGAAAGCGCGGGCAACTTCGTGCTGATCCCGTTCGGCAAGGAACCCGGCCGCACGGCGCAGGACGCCGACGCCTATCTGCATTCGAAGCGCATCATCCTGCGGCAGCTCGGCGCCTACAAGCTGCCGGGCTCCTTGCGCATGACCATTGGCCTCGAACACGAGAACCGCGCGACGCTCGACGCGCTTGCCGAGTTTGCAAGATTGTAAAACGATGACAAAACCGCTGTTCAAAAAGGTCGCGCTCATCGGCGTGGGCCTTATCGGCTCGTCCTTGAGCCACGCCATCCGGCGCGCAAACCTTGCCGGGCGCATCTCGGCCTCGGCGCGCACTGAAGCCACGCGCGCCGCCATCCGCCGCCTGGCGCTAGCCGGCGAAGTCTTCGAACACGCCGCAGACGCCGTTCCCGGCGCGGATCTTGTGATTTTCTGCACGCCGGTCGGAACGTTCGGCTCGCTTGCCGAAGAGATTGCGCCGCATCTCGAACCGGGCGCGATCCTCACCGACGCGGGCTCCGTCAAGTCCGCCGTCGTGCGCGACATCGGCCCGCATGTTCCGGCCCATGTCCATTTCATCCCCGGACACCCCATCGCCGGCACCGAGTTTTCCGGCCCCGAATCCGGCTTTGCCGAGCTGTTCGACGGACGCTGGACCATCCTGACGCCGCTGCCGGGCGCGGATGATGGCGCGGTCGCGAAACTGAAGTCCTTCTGGGAAGCCTGCGGAAGCATGGTCGAGATCATGACGCCCGAGCACCACGACCTCGTGCTCGCGGTCACGTCGCATGTGCCGCACCTCATCGCCTATAACATCGTCGGCACCGTCTCCGACCTTGAGCGCGTCACGGAAAAAGAGGTGATCAAATTCTCGGCGTCGGGCTTCCGCGACTTCACCCGCATCGCCGCGTCCGACCCGACCATGTGGCGCGACATCTTCATGAACAACAGGGAGGCCGTGATCGAGATCCTGGGCCGCTTCACCGAGGATCTGGCGGCGCTACAGCGGGCGATCCGCTGGGGCGACGGCGACGCGCTGTTCGACCTCTTCACCCGCACGCGCGCCATCCGCCGCGGCATTATCGATGCCGGCCAGGAGACGCCTGCGCCGGATTTCGGCCGTAAGATCCCGCGCGGCCAGGAGCCAGGGAAGAAAAGCGCTTAGACGGCGCCGGCTTTGCAGGCTCATCCTTCGAGACGGCGCGTGGCTCGCGCCTCCTCAGGATGAGGCTTCGAGACGGTGCGTGGCTCGCGCTCCTCAGGATGAGGCCGGGTTGTCTGGCGAGGAGGCAAACCATTGCAACGACACGAACCTCATGGCGAGCTTGCGGAACCATGAGTGGCGTCAGATTATAACAGACCAGAGATAGCGCCTTGGATTTATGGGTCTTCGCTTATGGCTCGCTGATGTGGCGGCCCGGTTTCGTCTTCGAGGAAGCGAGCCACGCGCTCATCGAGGGCGGCCGCCGGGCGCTCTGCGTCTATTCGATCGTGCACCGGGGGACAAAGTCGGCGCCGGGGCTGGTGTTCGGCCTCGACAAGGGCGGCAAATGCGAAGGCATCGCCTATCGCGTCGCCAGGCGGCGCGCGGCGGACACTCGAGGCTATTTGCAGCGCCGCGAGAACATCACGCACACATATCTTGCGGCTAAGAAGCCGGTGAAGCTGCTCGACGGCAGCGGCCGGAAAGTCAACGCGCTGTGCTTTCTCGCCGACCCTCGCCATGCGCAATATGCCGGCCGCCTGCCCCTCGAAGCACAGGCTTGGCTGGTGCGGCGCAGCGCCGGGCGGTTCGGCCCCAATCTCGATTACGTTATCAACACCATGATGCATCTGCGCGAGCTTGGCGTTCACGACCCCGAGCTTGAGCGCCTCATGACGATGCTCGGCCACGGCCCGGCCAAAAGCCGCTAAGCCAGCGCTCGCGGCGCGGCCATCGTATCGATGACGCAACGCCTCAGCGGGGCGCGAAAACACTCGGGTTGCTAGCCGAGTGTCTTTGCGAAGGGCATAAAATGATTTATCTCGACATCATCATTGCAGGCATAATTGGTTTATGGGCATTAAAAAAAATCTGATTATGGTACAAAATTAAATACATGTTCATCTATATTAATATTTGGAAGGTCACTCCCTATGCACTTTGATATTTATCAATCATAGTACTCAACCTGTCTTCTAATTTACGCGTTTAACATGAGACAGGAGAATCGCTATGAACAGTTATCCTGCCAAGCTTTGGCCTGCACATCGTGATACTTGCGCGGCGCTCTTGTGAGCCGCGCCATTAAAAACCGCGACAACGCCCAGCCTGAACCGGCCAAGTCGGCGGAAACTCATGATACCGAGACGCTGCAACTTGCAGCCGAGGAACTTACCGTCACCAAAAGGGCAGTCGAAACCGGGCGGGTCCGCATCTCAACGCAGACGCGCGAACGCAACGTCCTCGTTGATGAGAACCTGGCCTGTGAGCGCGTCGAGATCGAGAGAGTTCCGGTCGGACAGAGGATCGCAAAGGCGCCGGAGGTGCGCGAAGACGGCGACACGACGATCATTCCGGTCGTGGAGGAGGTCCTGGCCGTCGAACGACGGCTCATGCTCAAAGAAGAGATTCGTATCCGGCGGGTTCGCACAATCGAACGCCACCAGGAGAAGGTCACGCTTCGCCACCAAGAGGCGGTCGTCACGCGGCAAGAGGCCGGTACGAATAGCTCCGGCGCGATGCCGGCGTCTGGCTTGAGACAGACGAAACCTAAACCCAAGTCACGCAGTGGAGAGTAAACATGGCCTATGAGACAACCGTAGCTGCTTTCGATACGCGCGCCCACGCTGATGCGGCTGTTAAAGCGCTGAAGGCTGGCGGATTCGCCAATGCGGACATTAGCATCTTCGACGAAAAACGCCTCTCCGGAGGAAAGGAACCGGGGATTTGGCAACGCCTCCTTGGCCGCGATTTGCCGCAGAACGAGGCTTCCCTTTATCGCCAAACCATCCAAAAAGGAGGGGTTGTCGTCTCCGCACGCGTGTTGGACACCGAAGTGGCCCACGCTATTGCGATCCTGGATCGGCATCGGCCGGTTGAGGTGCATGACCGCGCGGGCAATTCGGGCATTGCGCACGCCTCGCAGGCGGAAGTCGCCGGAAAAAAGATAGAACAGAAAGTTGCTGCGGCGCCCAAGCCCGCTGAAGCCCATGAAGTCTTGCATCTCGCGGAAGAGCAGCTTGAGGTCGGCAAGAAGGTGGTCGAAAGCGGCCGCACCCGCGTACGCCGGTTCGTTACGGAGCGCGAGGCGTCAGCCGACGTGGTGCTGCACAGGGAGCACGGCGAGGTCGTGCGCCGCGCAATCACCGATCCTCAATTCGAAGGCGCGATCGATTGGGCGGATAAGGTTATCGAGGTCATCGAAACCGCCGAGCAAGCCTTGGCGAATAAGACTGCGCGGATTGTTGAAGAAGTGGCCGTGAAGAAAGTCCGCACAGACCACGTCGAGACCGTGAAAGACAAGCTCCGCCGGCAAAACGTTGAGATCGAACGCATCGGCGCCGATGGCAAGATCATTCCGGGCTCACGGGCCGGAGAGGCAGAGGCTAAACACCTCTCGAAATAAAACGGAAATCGACCCACCCTGGGGCGCTTCATTTGCCCCAGGCGCTCTGACCGCCGCTGCGATGGCGCCGAGTCCGGTCTCGAAGGGAGATCCGGCTCGTTTTGCTCACCTTGAGCCTTTCAGCTGGCGACCCGCTACGCAGGCGCCAGCGAGTGAATTCGCAACGCGGCGGAGCAAATGGACGGCAATGGAGGGAAAATAGGTCAGGCGACGCCGGCGAGCATTCGCCAGGGCGCAAGGGATGCGGATCAGGAAAAGCGCTATTGAAGCTGGCTCTTGGCGTAGGACGGCGCCGAGCTGATCCCGGCGAGACATTCGTGAGCTCTTTCCAGGAAGCTGTCTCTCAGCGGCTCGAAGCCTTGATCGCCGCTCTCAAGGCGGACGGCTTCAGAGTGCAAGAGCGCCGCGACTTTGAGCATCGTGTCTCTCAGAGGCTCCGGGCGCGCTTCAATGCCGTTGTGGGTCTTGAAGCGCTCAATCGTCGCGACAATTTCAGAGACCAGCTTCAACTCGTGTACTAAACTCAGGTCGTGCATATCTTTTCCCACAGTCAACCATCGACGCACCCCACTCCACATTTTTTGAATTCTAGGTGAAAAACTGTGTAAAACTCAAGACAGATTATGCTTTTGATAAGAGGACTGAATTTGAGGGCAATCGCAAACCCGTTCATTGCACAACGGCCATGCCCCCTCCCGGCGCCCCGGAAGGCCGAAGATATGAGGGCGCCGGCATCCTGATCCTTTATTGCGCTGCCTTTATTGCCGGAATTATCCACGGGATCAGATATTGTTGAGCGGCGATGAGCAGCCCGAGCAGCAGGGTCAGCACGATGCTGTGCGGGAATGTGCGGGCAAACACGTCGCCCTCATGCCCCTTCAGCTTGGTGACGGCGACCCCCGTCGCGATGTTCTGCGGCGAGATCATCTTGCCCATGACGCCCCCCGACGAATTGCTCGCGGCGAACAGGATGGGATCTAAATTGAGCTGGCGAGCTGCGACGACCTGGAGATTGCCGAACAGCGCATTGCCCGACGTGTCGCTGCCCGAGAGCATGACGGCGATCCAGCCAAGGAAAGGCGAGAGGAAGACGAACAGATGTCCCGTCGAGGCGACGCCCTTGCCAAGCGTGTAGGCAAGACCGGAATAGTTCATAAGATAGGCAAGGCCGATAATTGCCATAACTGTTATGGTCGCCAACCAGACTTGCCGGACTGTGTCGCCGATACAGCCGAGGAAGGCCCGGATGGGAAGGCGGACGGCAAGCGCCGTTATGACGGCAGCCAGGAGAATCGCGGTGCCGGTTCCCAAAGGCTGGAACGTCCAGATCGCGTCATAGGGCTTGCCGCCGTAGAGGGTGATCGAAATTGCCTTATGCAAGCCCGGCCAGGCGATTTTGTTCTGCCCGATGGAAGCAACCGAAAACGAGGTCCACGCAATCACCGTCGCGGAAACGATGATCCAGGGCAGCCAGCCCTGCCATTCCGGCACGACGGTCCTCGAGCGGCGTCCCTCCATCGAACTGGCCACCCAGAACTCCGGATCGTCGGCGGGACTCCAGACTTGGAGGAAAAGAACGGTGCAGATGAGGGAGCCGAGCGAGGAGAGCACGTCCGTGAGGGTATAGTCGATAAAGTTGGAAGCCACGAATTGCGACAGGGCGAAGCTGCCGCCGGAGACGAGAAGCACGGGCCAGAGCGCTCGAATGGATCGCCAGCCGCCATAAAGCGTTATCACATAGAAGGGCAGGATGATCGCGATTATCGGCAATTGCCGTCCGATCATGGCGCCGAGCGTTGCGGCGGGCAGGCCCGTAACCGCGCCAAGGACCGTAACCGGCACGCCAAGCGCGCCGAAGGCCACTGGGGCCGTATTGAAGATCAGCACGAAGACCAGCGCTTGGAGCGGCGGAAAGCCCACCAGGATCAAGAGCGAGCTTGTGATCGCAACCGGCGTTCCGAAGCCCGAGACGCCCTCCAGAAGCGCGCCAAAGCAAAAACCGACAACGATCAGGACGACGCGGCGGTCGTTCGGCAAATAGCTTGCGACCCAGTTCCGAAAGGCATCGAAGCGCCCGGATCTCACGGTGACGTTGTAAAGCAGGAGCGCGTTGAGAACGATCCACATCACAGGCCAGAGCGCGAATACGGCGCCATTTGCCACCGAGTTCAACGCGAGCGCCGGCGGCATCCGCCAGACATAGATCGCGATAGCGAGGCCAACGATGAGCCCGGCCAGGGCGGCTTGCCATCCCGGCCGCCGAAAGATCCCCAGCATGAACAAAACAACGATGACGGGCAAGGTCGCGACAACAAAGGACAAGCCAAGGCTGTCGCCGACCGGAGTCAGCAACTGCTGAAACATATACGTCTCCCTCCTTGTTTTCTTTCTATTTTTTTGCGCGCTTAAGCCCTGCAGTATCGCGAGCTTCGGCAACTTTGTCGCGCCTGAAATGCCGCTCTCTGAGAGCAAAGCGCTTCTGCGAACGCGAACGCATGACGGGAGGAGAGCCGCGCGAAGAACATCGGCGTCGGCCACACGATGGCGGCGGCGGCGCTTGTCGAGCGCGGCCCTTTCGAGTGGTTGCGCCCGCCACGGTTGTCGGCAGCTTCAGCTGGTCAATTCGCCAGGGGGCGACAGGCCGCAAAGCGACAGGTCTCTGACGTTGGAGGCCCCGCCGCCACTAAGAGCGTGACGATCGGACTTGAGCACTCAATTTAAGTCCACAACGCGCGCACGCCGAAAAAGGCGGTGTCCTTCAGCCGGCGGGCGGCTGCCTGCGCGAGGTTCGCCTTGGGGTCGACGCAGTATGTCATGCTGATCAGAACCCGCCGCTCGCCGGCGGCCAGCGGCGTCGCCTTATGCAAAATCCTGGCGCCCTCGAAGACGATGAGCGTGTTCGGCGGCGTTTGCAGCTCGGCCTCGGCATCGCCGACCTTCGCCTTGAGCCGCGCATGCGAAAGCCCATCCGCCGCGTTGCCGCAATTTACCACCGGCAGCAGCACCGTGAAGTGCCGGCCGCGATAGAAATTGTGATCGTAATGCCAGCCGATGTGGTCGCCCGGACGCTCGTAGACCAGGATCGAAAGGGAACTTTGATCGTGCAGCGGGGTCGGCTGGAGCGGAACGCCGGTCAGGCGCGACAGGTAGGCCGCCATAGCCTCGGAATGGTAAAACGCCGTCACGGCAGGCGCGTGCTCGATGAGGGTTTCGTAGGCGATTGTGCCGCCCTTCTTGTGGCTGGGCACATAGCTGCGCTCCGGTCCCGAAAGCGCCTCGACTTCACGCTGCAGCGCCCCAAACTGCTCGGCGTCCAGGAAATCGGGGACTGCCGCGATCCGGTTGGCGAAGGATGGCGCCGGGCGCCAGGAAAGCCCCGAGGCCGGCATACGCGACGTTCCTTTTACATCGTCCAGACGGGCTGCCAGCTTGTTATAATGTTTCGCACGCCGGATCGACACGGCGCCGATAACGCCGCATGCGGCAGCCGCAAAAGCTCCAATTTCAATGATCATTGCTGAGATGTTTCCATTCGTGGGGTTTCGTCGCTCGTGCTGCCCGAGACTGCCGGACAGGTTCGCGCGGCAGCTCCGATGGGTAACAGCGGCGCTGATGTATTGGCGCGGCAACTAAATACAACAGGCGCATTGCAGTTGTTTGACACTGTGCGCCGGCTGGGCGCTGTCGCATCGCCTTCTTCACATTCCGGCGCCTCTAAAGATCGCACCATCTCCACAAAGCCGCCGCCTCTTCATCGGAAGGCGCTCGTTCCGCAAGGGGGCAGATTTTGTCTGAGGAGGCATCAAGGGCGCCAACCCAACCGGCCTTCGATGAGGGGCGAGCTTTATGCGCCGCTAGCGCGCCGGCTTTGAGCGGCGATGATTTCGGCTTGCGAGCAGTTGCAATTGTTTCTCGAACGGGAAGACGGCGTGCACACATATAACGCTCCTCGCCTGCTGTAGTCTGTCTCACGCAACGCCTTAGATTGGCGCTTGACTCTCTATTCAAAAGCGAAGTCATCGGCGCAACAATGCGAGGCTCGCCGTGAGCTTTGCCTTCAACTGTTCTTAACAAATAATGAGAACACATTAATCTATGCTACATGGCTATGCCAAGTTTAGTGCATTACTCGCCTTTTGTTTTATTCATGGGACTTGGTGCGTCATAAAAGAGGTCCAGGCGTATAAAGGTTCCAAAGTCATCATATGGCTCCTCCAAGGATTTCTAAGTCATCAAAATCAGGCATGTCTTTTCATTTTCTGCGGCGCCGAGGGAATTGGCGCTCAAAAGCCTCTTCAATTTTGCGGCCAAGAGGGCGGTTGGCGTGGCTGCCGCGTCCACGCGCCAACACTGGGGCGTTCGCCGGCGAGCCTGGAAATGTTCGCCGAGCGCGGGCGTTGAACCAGGCGCGCTCCGCCGCGATATAGTGCGGGAGGCTTTCTTATCGGGAGTGTAACCATGCTGGATGGCGGGACAGTTCGCGAACGCATCATTGCCGCAAGCTTGCGTCTGGCCGAGGAGCGCGGCTGGCGCGATTTGAGCCTTGGCGAGATCGCCGCCGCGGCGGGCGTTCCGCTCGTCGAACTGCGCAAGGAGTTCCAGAGCAAGGCGCAGATCCTCGCCGCGTTTTCGCGCGCGCTCGACATCGCCGTGATCGAGAAATTCCCCGCGCCAGGGCCGGACGTCGCGCGCGACCGGC
The DNA here is from genome assembly GCA_963748525.1 of uncultured Alphaproteobacteria bacterium. Taxonomy (GTDB): domain Bacteria; phylum Pseudomonadota; class Alphaproteobacteria; order Rhizobiales; family Rhodomicrobiaceae; genus Rhodomicrobium. The sequence continues at coordinate 416,145 of CAVVJJ010000019.1, read as the reverse complement.
TGTTCGATGTGCTGCTCACGCGCTTCGAGTTGATGCAGCCTTACAGGCCCGCGATCCGGCGCATCCTCGAAGACTTGCGCGCGAGCCCGGCGGAGGCGCTCGCCCAGATGCGGCCGGCGCTCAAATCGCAATACTGGATGCTGGCGGCGGCGGGCATCAGCGGCGAGGGCGGAACCGGCCTCTTGCGCGTCCAGGGGCTTCTGTCGATCTACAGGCGCGTGTTTGCGATCTGGCTCGACGACGACGATGCCGGCATGGCGCGCACCATGGCGGCGCTGGACCGGCGCCTGCGCCGCGGGGAATCGATCATGCGGGGCTTCGAGCGCTTCCGCGATGGGCTGGACAACTTCACCCGCAGCCTGCGCGGGACGCGAAAAGCCGCGAAAGAGGAGGCGCAAGCCGCGCCCGCCGAGCCCAGCGCTCCCGCCTCGCCCGCCCCGCAGCAGCCCTGACGGGGCAGGGGCTGCGGCGCCGCTCAGCCAAGCGCGAGCGACCGCAGCGCCTTCGCCAGCGTGTCGATATTATAAGGCTTCGTCAGCACCACCGCGTCCGAAAGCCGGCCGTCCCCTCCTTCGAGGAGGCGGGTATAGCCCGTGGCCAGAACCACCTTGATGCCGGGGAAGCGGTCGCGGCACTGCAGGGCAAGCTCGATGCCGGTTTGCCCCGGAAGACCGACATCGGTCATGAGAAGGTCCACCGCCTCGGCGTCGAGAACCTTCAAGGCCGACGGCGCGTCCTTCGCATCGAAGACCGTGTGCCCCAAATTGGTCAGGAGATCGACAGTCGCCGCGCGGATGAAGGGTTCGTCCTCCACGACGAGGATCCGCAGCAGCGTTTGGCCGAGCCGCCCGCCTTCGGCCGGCTTGCGCCCCGGATGCCCGTCCAGTCTTGCCGCGCCGTCTTTTTTCCCGCGATCGGCGAGAACCTGCCTGATCTTCCGGGCGAGAGCCTCGCGGGTGTAGGGCTTGCTCAAAAGGTGGGTGCCCGCGTCGAGCCGGCCGCCATGCACGATGGCGTTGTCGGTGTAGCCCGACGTAAACAGGACCGCGATATCCGGCAGCCGCTCCCTCGCCTTCTTCGCGAGTTCGGTCGAGCGAAGCGGCCCCGGCATGACGACGTCTGTGAAGAGGAGGTCGATGGGCGCGCCGCTTTCGACGACGACAAGCGCCCCTTGCGCATCCTTGGCTTTCAGGACCCGATAGCCGAGATCGGAAAGAATATCGACAACGGTCTGGCGCACGCCTTCGTCGTCTTCCACGACGAGAACGGTTTCCGCGCCCCCCGCGATGGGGCCTGCCTCCGTGTTGATCACGATATCCTCCTCCTGACGCGTGCGCGGCAGGTATAGGCGCACCGTCGTCCCCTGCCCTACCTCGCTGTAGATCTTGGCGTGCCCGCCGGACTGCTTGACGAAGCCATAGACCATGCTGAGGCCGAGCCCCGTCCCCTCGCCTTCGGGCTTCGTGGTGAAGAACGGCTCGAACACGCGATCGAGAATAGCAGGCTCGATGCCGGGGCCGGTGTCGCTGACGGCGATCATGACGTACTGGCCCGCGCCGACGTCGGGATGGCGCGCGGCGTATTCGTCGTCGAGCCAGGCGTTCCCCGCCTCGATGGTGAGCCGGCCGCGCCCCTTCATCGCGTCGCGCGCGTTGATGGCGAGGTTCAGGATCGCGTTTTCGAGCTGCCCCATGTCCACGCACGCATTCCAGAGGCCGCCCGCGACGACCGTTTCAAGCTCGATCTCCTCGCCGAGCGCACGGCGCAGCATCTCGTCGAGCCCGCGAAAATAGCGGCCAAGATTGACCGCCTTCGGCGCGAGCGGCTGGCGGCGGCCGAAGGCGAGAAGCTGCGAAGAGAGCTTCGATCCCCGCGCCACGCCCGTCAGCGCATTGCGGACGCGCTTTTCCGCCCGCTCATTCCCGGCAAGCTCTTTCGAGAGAAGCTGCAGATTGCCGCTTATGACCTGCAATAGATTATTGAAGTCGTGCGCCACGCCGCCCGTCAGCTTGCCGATGGCCTCCATTTTCTGCGCCTGCCGGAGCTGCTCCGTCACCGCCTCGCGCTCCTGCACTTCGGCCAGGAGCTGCTTGTGCGCAGCGGCCAGTTCCTCGGTGCGCTGGGCGACCCGCTCCTCCAGCGTGTCGTTGAGCCGGCGCAGTTCAAGCTCGCCTTTCTTCCTTTCAGTGATGTCGACGCAGGCGCCCGTCATGTAGAGCGGCCGGCCAGCGGCGTCCTTTGCCGTCAAGCCTTTGCCCAGAACCCAGCGCTCGGAGCCGTCTTTCAGGACTATGCGATACTCCACGTTGCAATCTGCGCCGTTGGAAACGCATTGCAGGGCGACTTCCTGGATGGCGTCGCGGTCCTCCGGGTGCACCGCCGCAATGAATTTCTCGTAGCTCATGGCCTCGCCGGGCGCGTAACCGAACAGCACGAGCAGCGCGTCGTCCCAGATGACCGAGTTATCGGCGAAATTCCAGCGGAAGGTGCCGGCGCCCGCCGCGGCGAGCGCGGCCTTGAGGCGGGTGGTTGTCTCGCGGATCACCTCGTTCGTCTCGCGTCTCAGCCGCGCGAGCGCCAGCGCCGCGTCCACGCGCGCGATCAGTTCCCGAGCCGAGAATGGCTTGATGAGATAATCGTCCGCGCCGGCGGCGAACCCCTCGATGCTGGCTTCTTCGCCCGCGCGCGCCGACAGCACGATGACCGGCAAATCGCGCAAGGCCTCGCTTTCGCGGACCGCCTTGATGAGGCCGAACCCGTCGAGCCCCGGCATCATGATGTCGGTGAGAATGAGATCGGGGCGCCGCTTCAGCGCGGCGTCGAACGCCGCCTGGCCATCGGCGACGGCCTCGACCTCATAGCGCCCCGCCAGCAGGCGGAAGACATAGGCGCGCATGTCCAGATTATCGTCCGCAAGGAGCACCCGCGCCTTGTCCGGGCCTTCCGGGTGGAGCGGCCGCTCCGCGAAATCGGCGTCGGCGGCGAACTCCTCGATCTGCGACGCGCCCGGCAGCCAGCGCAGCGCCTCCTCGACAAAGACGTTCGAGCGCGCCGTGGGCAAGGCCGCGCCAGCTTCGCGACGGGCGCCCGAGTGTTGAACATGAGCGCCGGCGAAGGGGAGAGAGATGCGGAAGACGGAGCCTTTTCCTTCCTGGCTTTCGACGTCGATGCGCCCGCCATGCATCTTCACGAGTTCGAGGACGAGCGAGAGGCCGATGCCGCTTCCTTCGTGGCTTCGGCCGCGGGCGCCCTCGATGCGATGGAAGCGCTCGAACAGCCGGGGGATCTCAGCCGTCGGGATGCCGACGCCGGTGTCGCTCACGGTCAGAACCGCTTCATCGCCCTCGGCGACGAGCGCGACCTTGATTTCGCCCTCAAAGGTGAATTTGAACGCGTTCGAAAGGAGATTGAGGACGATCTTCTCCCACATGTCGCGGTCGACCAAGGCTTTGCGGGGCAGCGCCGGGCAATCGATGACAAGCCCCAGCCCCGCGCGCTCGCAAGCCGACTGGAAATTGCTTGCGAGGTCTCTCGTCAGCGCCGCCAGATCCACGGGCTCGAAGTTCGCCGCCGCTCTTCCGGATTCGATGCGCGAAAAGTCGAGAAGGGAGTTCACGAGCTTCAGGAGCCGCAAGCTGTTGCGATGCACGATCCTGAGCTGATCATGGACGGCCTTGCCTCCGGCATCGGGATCGGCGAGGAGATCCTCAAGCGGGCCGAGCATGAGCGTCAGCGGCGTGCGAAATTCATGGCTGACATTCGAGAAGAAGACGGTCTTCGCGCGGTCGATTTCCGCCAGCGCTTCGGCGCGCCGCCGTTCGTCCTCGTAGGCGCGGGCGTTATCGAGGCTTGCCGCGATCTGGCCGGCGAACAGATCGACGAAGCCCGCATAGGCCGGCCCGAAACGCCGGAAAGGATTGAGCGCTGCGATCATGAAGCCCGCGGGCTGCTTCTGCCCTTGCTTCGCAAGCAGCATCAGCACCGCATCCTTTGGCGCCGCGCCGTAGAGGCTCTGCGGCGGCCGGTCGAAATAGGCGGAAACGCCCTCGATCATGACCGGGCCGAAGCTGGACGAGGCTTGCTGCGCAGGCCAGCGATCGGCCGGCGGAAGCGCGCCCGCGAGGTTTGGATGCTTGATCGGGTCGAGGCTTCCCGTGGCGCACACGAGGCGAGCGGCGCCGGACCGGTCCGGCTCGAAAAGATAGGTGAGAGTGAACGGCAGATCCTTCTCATCCTCGCTTTGCCGCCTGAGCGCCTCGAATGTCTCCTCCTCGGTTCGGGCAAGCGAAAGCGCGGAGGCGAGGTCGCGCAGGAGCTTCAGGCGCCGCTCGCCAATGACGCGCTCGGTATTCTCCGTGACCACGCAGAGCATTCCGGCGATGATCCCGTCGTCGTCGGCGAGCGGGCTGTACGAGAACGTGTGGTAGGTTTCCTCGCGAAAGCCGCTGCGCTCCAGGAAGAGGAGCAGATTATCGTCGTAGGTCGCGCTGCCGGTCGTAAGAACCATGTCGATGCGCGGGCCGATATCGGGCCAGATCTCAGCCCAAACCTCGCGCGAGGATGCGCCGAGCGCCCATCCCTGCTTCACGCCCAAGGTCGGGCGATAGGCGTCATTGCAGAAAAACGTAAGCTCGCTCCCCCAGGCCATCCACATGGCGAAACGGGAGGAAAGCATGATGCGGATGACCGTTTTCAAGCTTCGCGGCCAACCGGCAGGCGGTCCAAGGCAAGTCGTGGCCCAATCGTGCTCGCGCATGAGGCGGCCCATTTCGCCGCCGCCATTCAGGAACGCCAACGCCTTTTTCAACCTGTGATTTCCCTTGCGCCTTTAAAGGCAGCCTCGTCGCAAATCAAGCAAGCAGACCAATCAATACTACATGACATAAATGCCAGCAATCCCTTTGCACACTGTTACGTTTAAGCTTACGAATATTCTCCTTAAATTATTGCATCTTTATAGGATAACATTTGTCTACTTCGTGAATTTAACCGCGAGGCGACGGAAGGACTTCATTAAAGTAAAAGCTTCGGCTTCAGTTATTAGCGCGGGCGCGGCCGGACCTATTTCATATGCTTGCGTGTTTATTGACTGCCTCCCGCACAGACAGCGTCTCTCTGTGCCTTTGTCTGGTAATCAAAAGAAGGTTTCAAATGAAAATCGCTCAGATTGCGCCTCTCGCCGAAAGCTGCCCGCCAAGGCTGTACGGCGGCACTGAAAGAATTGTGTCCTATTTGACGGAAGAACTTGTAGAGCAAGGGCACGAGGTGACGCTGTTCGCAAGCGGCGACTCGAAAACCCGCGCCGAACTCGTCTCTTGCGCCGATGTCGGCCTCCGGCTCAATCCGCATGTGCACGATCCCATTCCCCACCATATTCTCATGCTCGAGCGCGTTCGCCAGCGCGCCCAAGAATTCGACGCGATTCACTTCCACATCGATCTTCTGCAATTTCCCATCATTCAGTCATTCGCGGACAGGACGGTCACGACGCTGCACGGGCGCCTCGACCTGCACGGCTTGATGAATTTCTATTCGGCTTTCCCCCATGTCCCGCTGGCCTCCATTTCCTACAACCAGCGCGCGCCCCTGTCGCCGCATTTGAAATGGGCCGGCAACGCCTATCACGGGCTTCCTTGCGATCTCCTGCCGTTCTCGCCCGAGGCGAAAGGCGGCTACCTCGCATTTCTCGGACGGATATCGCCGGAGAAACGGCCGGACCGCGCGATCGAGATTGCGGTGAAGTCGGGGCTGCCGCTGAAGATCGCCGCCAAGATCGATAAGCACGATCGGGCATATTGGGAAGACCTCATCCAGCCGATGATCAAGGCCAGCCCCATCGTCGAGTATGTCGGCGAGATCGACGAGCAGCGGAAGGCCGAGTTTCTCGGAAACGCCGCCGCGCTGCTCTTCCCCATCGATTGGCCGGAGCCTTTCGGGCTGGTGATGATCGAATTGCTCGCATGCGGAACTCCGGTCATCGCTTTCCGCTCGGGGTCTGTGCCGGAGGTGATCGAGGACGGCGCGACCGGCTTCGTCGTTTCGACCATCGAGGAGGCCGTCGAAGCCGTCCGGCGCATTCCGGAAATCGATCGCGCCTCGGTGAGAGCCGCATTCGAAAGCCGCTTCACGGTTGAGCGCATGGCGCGCGACTATTTGAAGATCTATTCGAGCTTGCCGGGCGTGCGGCGGGAAGCGGCGCTGCCACGGGCGATGAACGGCCACCCCTTCGGCATAGGCGCAGGCCTGCCTGGCTAGCAGGACGCTGAACGATGATGACCATGGTTCGACAAGCTCACCATGAGGCCCCCCTTGAAATGCTCACCGTGAGGCCCCAGCCCCCTGAAATTGCGGGCCACGAGGCACAAGCCCTTGAAATGCTCACCACGAGGTCCCTGAGAGTGCGCGCGATGAGCCGCAAGCCCTTGAAGTGCGCGGCCTCATCCTGAGGAGGCGCTGCAAGCGCCGTCTCGAAGCCTTATCCTGAGGAGGCGCTGCAAGCGCCGTCTCGAAGGATGGCCTGTCGAAGCTGAACCTTGGCTTTCCAGGTTTTTTGCTTTTTCCCGCCGCCGCGCTCACGCGCGATGATACGGATGGCCTTGCATAATGGTCATGGCGCGATAGAGCTGCTCGGCAAGCACGATGCGCACGAGCCCATGCGGCAGCGTCATGCGCCCGAGCGACAGCTGGAAATGCGCCGCTTTTTTCACCGCCTCGCCATGCCCGTCGGGGCCGCCGATGGCGAAGGCCACGTCGAGCGCCTCATCCCTCAGCCGGGAGATCATGGCCGTGAACTCATAGGATGTCAGCGATTTCCCTTCCTCGTCGAGCGCCACGAGCCGCGCCGCGCCCAGCCGCTTGAGGAGTTCCTCGGCTTCGGCTTCCTTGCGTTCCGCCACGGAGTTGCTTCGGCCTTCGGGGATTTCAAACACCGTCATCGGCGGCATTTTCAGATTGCGGGCCGCCGCGTTGAACAGGTCGAAATAGCGGTTGAACTGCGTTTGCTCCGCGCCGCTTTTCAACCGGCCGACGGCCAGAATAGAAATCTTCATTCCGGCCGTCCATTTCTGACCGTTCGCCTCGTACAGCCGGAGGCAAGTTCGCACTTGCTTCGCCGCACGCTCTCAAACGAACTTGCCTCCGATAAGCTGTACTGGACTCAATAAGCTGCTCGTACGCCTTATCCGCGGCAAATCCTGGAAGAACTGCGGCAAACGCGTCAGGATTTCCCGAGGGACGTCCTAGTCCGAAGCCGCTTCCGGCTTGGGCCTGCCCGAGCCCCACATCTTTTCGAGATTATAGAACTCGCGCGCCTCGGGACGGAAGATGTGAACGATGACATCTCCGGCATCGATGAGCACCCAATCGTTGAGGGGCACCCCTTCGATCCGCGTATCGCGAACGCCTTCCGCTTTCAGTCTATCGATGAGGCGGTCGGCGATGGCGCCCACATGGCGCTGGGAACGCCCAGACGCGACGATCATGGCGTCGCCGATAGAGGTCTTGCCCGCCAGATCGATGCTGACGATGTCGTCAGCCTTGGCGTCCTCAAGGGCGTCGATGATGAGCTGAGAGAGAGAAGAGGGAGCCGCGGGGGCGCGTTTTGCGCGGCGCGGTTTGAGTTCTTGGAACTCCTGATTCAGGACGTTAGGCCTCAGTGTGAAAACCCTTCTTCTGTATTGCTCCGGTTAATGCTTCGGGATCAACACGTCGATTGGGCAAATGTGCATCAGATTAATTGAATTTTCAAGCCGTCGATTTCAGAGGCTCGCGTCCCGCGAAAGAAAGCGCTTAACGATTTCATAGAATTGGAGCGCAACAGCGTCATGCCGTCTCAGCCCGGGTTTGCGCCCGGCGTGACGCGGGACGGCGTTTAAGGCGAAAGCGATTTGCCAAGGCAATGAAATAACATTACATCAGCGCCATGTTTCGACAGAACGCCCTCTTCCCGCCTCGCGATCACGATCATGGCGCTTGCCTGAGCGCAGCGCTTGGTCGCGCCAAGGCGCGATGCCTTGAGCTTGGCGTCAAATGGACGGCGCTTCGCGAAGAGGTTTTCCGCCACGTCGCCACCAGCCACAAGCCGGTCAGCGCCTATGAGCTGATCGAAAGCCTTGCGAAAGAGGGAAAGCGGCTGGCGCCGGTCTCGGTCTATCGCATTCTCGACGTGCTGCAGGGCGCGGGCCTCGTTCACCGCCTCGAAAGCCGCAACGCATTCTTCGCCTGCATGATGGAGCATCGAACGGCGCCCGAGACCGTCGCGCTGGTCTGCGAGGGCTGCGAGCGCGTGATCGAGGTCGAAGTGGCGGAAGCCTTCCGCGCCATCGGGCTTGCCTCGAAGGCAAGCGGGTTCCGCGCGAACGCCATCGTTATCGAGGTCAGCGGCCTATGCGCTGAATGCGATCCCGCCGGGAGCAAGCCCCCATGCTGACCCGCCTCGAACCGGCGGAGGCGCGCCCGGCCGCGGCGCCCCTCGCGGCGGCCGAGGGCGTTTCGATTTCCTATCGCGGCAAACCGGCCGTCGAGAATGTGAGCGTCGCGGTCGATGCCGGCGAGATCGTCACGCTGATCGGGCCGAACGGCGCCGGCAAGACCACGCTGGCGCGGGCGCTTCTCGGGCTTGCGCCGGTTTCGGCGGGGCGCATCGCGCGCAAGGCTGGCCTGCGCATCGGCTATGTGCCGCAGCGCTTTCCGATCGAGCGCATCATTCCGCTTTCGGTCAGGCGCTTCATGTCGCTGAGCGAAGCCGTGCCCGCGCAGCGCGCCGCGGACTGTCTCGCCGAAACCGGCGCGGGGCGTCTCATCGACGCGCAAATGTGCGAGCTGTCGGGAGGCGAGTTCCAGCGCGTGCTGCTTGCGCGGGCGCTCGCCCGCGACCCCGAATTCCTCGTGCTCGACGAGCCCGCTCAGGCGGTGGACTTCGCCGGCGCCGCCCAGCTTTACGAGCTTATCGCCGCAATCCGCAATCAGCGGGGCTGCGGCATCCTACTTATTTCGCATGATTTGCATGTCGTGCTGGGCGCGAGCGACCGCGTGGTCTGCCTCAACCGGCATGTGTGCTGCGAGGGCGTGCCCGACGCCGTCGCCGGCCATCCCGAATATGCGCGTCTCTTCGGCCCGGGCGCCGCGGCGAGCCTCGGCCTCTACCATCACCATCACGACCATGCGCACACGCTTTCAGGCGACGTCGCCTGCGATGGGCGCCATCCTGATTGAACGATCCTCGTCATCTCCGACACGGTCCGGCGACGGCGTTGAATGTTTCTTTGTGTCCAATAACTCGCCGCGGATCAGGCTTGGCCTTTTCACTTTTCGCCGAAGCTATTTCACCTTCTCGCCCGGATAAACGCCCCACAGGGTCTTCTGCGGCGCCCAGCCCTTCTGCCCGCCTGCGTAGACCTCGCAGTCATCGCCGTCGCATTGCACGATATCGACGATGGCGCGCGGCTCAATCCGGGCGACGGCGGTCGAGCCGCCACGGGACGACGTGAGCTGGAACAAAGCGCCGTCCTTCACCCATGGCGCGACGACAGCCGTGCGCCGTGCGCTTGTCAGCGCCGCTGCGACCCAGCCCGTGCCGCCGTCGCTGTCGCGCACCTGCCGCCAGGTATCGTATTCGGCCAGCACCTCGACGGGGAGCCCCGCGCGCCGGAAAACCCAGGCGATCTGATAGTCGCCGCCCGGGCCGACCCGGGCGTTCACCTCGTCGGCCTTGAGGCTGACGAAACGCGGGATGGGGAGCTTCGTGACCGCGCCGACATTGGGCGGCTGAGCCTCTTCGGCGCTCGACGGCGCCCGCCAGAGGAGCGCCAAAGCGATTGAGAGGGCGAAGCCGATCCGAGTCTTTGTCATTGCGGGCCGTATCTGTTAATAACGGGAGCGGACGTTGCGTTGCACATATCCATAAAGGCCAAGCTGGCCATTTCGAGCCCCTTATGACGCCACAAAATGTAAAAGTCGTTGTCACCCGAAAGCTGCCGGACCTCGTCGAGGCGCGCATGCGCGAACTGTTCGACGTCACGTTGAACGCTTCCGACGCTCCCATGACGCGGGACCAACTCGCTGCGGCCATTCGGACGGCGACCGTGCTCGTTCCTACCGTAACCGATCGGATCGACAAAACGCTTCTTTCGCTCGCCGGTCCGCAATTGAAGCTCGTCGCCAACTACGGCACGGGCGTCGACAACATCGACCTCGAAACCGCGCGCAACCGTGGCATCATTGTGACGAATACGCCGGGCATTCTCACCGAAGATACGGCGGACATGACCATGGCGCTCATTCTCGCGGTGCCGCGCAGGCTCGTCGAGGGCGCCGATTACCTGCAGGACGGCCGCGAGTGGAACGGCTGGTCGCCGACCTGGATGCTCGGCCATCGCATCTGGGGCAAGAAGCTCGGCATCATCGGCATGGGCCGGATCGGCCGCGCGGTCGCCAGGCGCGCAAAGGCTTTCGGCCTGTCGATCAATTATCACAATCGCCGCCGCGTGCCGGCCGCCGTCGAGGAAGAGTTGGGCGCGACCTATTGGGACAGCCTCGACCAGATGCTCGCCCATATGGACATCCTGTCGGTGAACTGCCCGCACACGCCGGCGACGTTCCATCTTCTGTCGTCGCGGCGCCTCAAGCTGCTGAAGCCGACCGCTTATATCGTGAACACGGCGCGCGGCGAGGTCATCGACGAGAACGCGCTGGCCCGCATGGTGGAGGCGGGCGAGATCGCGGGCGCAGGGCTCGACGTGTTCGAGAACGAGCCGGCGATCAATCCCAAGTTTCTGAAGAACAACAAGGTTGTGGTGCTGCCGCATCTGGGGTCGGCAACGCTGGAAGGCCGCCTCGATATGGGCGAGAAGGTGATCATCAACATCCGCACCTTCCTCGATGGCCACAATCCGCCGGATCGCGTGCACGCCGCCATGTTTTGACGGCGCGCCGCGTCCTGCCAAAGCGTTTCTACCGAAGTTGCAGGCGGCCAGCGCCCGCGCCGATAGCGAGGCCTGTCTCGGCCTTCAGGCTGACCGGCTGAAGGGAAATCGTCGCTCCGTTGCCGCCGACGAGCACGTTCGCGCCGCCGCCAATTCCGATGGAGACGTCCGCCGACGCGCCGATATAATCGCCAGCAAGCGCGTGATGCCGCAAGGCGGTTGGCGCGTAAACCGTCCAGGCAATCTCGGAGTGATCGGTCACGCCGAGATCAAGTCCCGCCCGCTCGATATGGGCGACGTAGCGCTCGCGGCGCCCGTCAATGCTCGTGAACAGGCAGCGGGCTTCCTGGAACGATCCAATGATGGCGCCAACCCTCTTCGAGGCATAGCAGTGCAGGACGCCAGCCCGAACGCCCGCGTCTGCCGACGCGACAAATCCGAATGCAAGCGCCAGCGCGGAAACCGCGGTCGCCAGAGTTTTCATATCGAGTTTCCCTTCCTTATTTGCTGTGTCTTTTAACTGCCGTTTCACGGCATAAGTTTGGATATTTAGGAAAAAGCGGAGGACATCATTTAACGCAGCAACAGCTTAGCAATTGCTAATCGAGTTGCGTTTACGGCGTCCACAACGAAGGTGTCGCAAGAGTTGCTGCGCAGCGCCGGTTCAGGCGGGCGTCCGGTCGAGGTAAGCCTCCCGGATCAGGCCGGCGACGCGGTCCATCTCCCGCAAAGGCTCATAGGCCCAGCTCTCGATGCGCCCGTCGAAAAAACGAATGCGTCCCGTCTCTTCGAGGCTGCGCTGGAAGCGTCCGAACTTGTCGCGCTCGCTGTCGCGCCGGCCTTTCACAGGAAGCCTGATGACGTGGACGGGCTTGCCGGTGCTGCAAGCCTCGGTGACCATGTTCACCGAATTGCAGGTGACGACGAACGCGTCCGCGTGCGCGAGCATGCCGAAATAGGGGTTGTCGCCCGCGCCGTCGGAAATGAACGCGGCGCATCCGGCCAGTTCCTCTCGCAGCGCCGCAAGGACATTCGCGCCCGTGCGGCGCGAGCCCGTGATGAGGAGCCCGTGCCCCTCCGCAGACAGGGCCTTGAGCTGCCGGCCAAGGACGCGGGCTTTTTCCACGCCAAATTTGTAACGCGAGTTATCGCCGCCGAGCAGCACAGCGATGCGAGGCGCTGGAATCGCCGCGAACGCGTCCGCCCAGCGGGGCGCTTCCGCCGCAAGCCTCTCCGGGTTGATCCGGTGCAGCGCGCCATCCATCACGATGACGTTCTCGCCCTCAAGCCCGTCATGGGCCGGCGCCACGATGCGGTCGAAGCGCCGGCGCAGCCAGACGGGGTCCTGAAGCTGAACGATGAAGGCGCGCCCGCCGCTCTGTCCCTTCACGTAGAGCGAGGGCAAAATGCTCGGGCGCCCCGTTGCGATCAGAATGTCCGGCCAGGGCGGCGCCACTGGATCGCTGGCCTCGGTGAAGGCGAAGCGCTTGAACGCCATGATGTGCGGGCTGAGGATTCGCCACGGCGTCTTGAGGAAAACGCGCTTGACGACCGGCGCGAGCCCAATGGCTTCGGCGAGCCCGACCGCTTGATTTTCCATGCCCGGCCGGCCGTCGGTGATGCACCAGCAGGTGGGCAGGGTATGCGGCCAGAAGACGCCGCGGGCGCGGTTGTTGGGGCTTAGCTCGGTCATGACGCCGTGTTCTGTTGCCGGAATGGTTTCGCCCTAACACGGCAAGACGCGGAACAAAAGCCCAATCGGCGCAGCCGAAGCCTGCGCTTTTGTGATTGCCGCGCATCCCCGTCTCGGCTATCGCACGGCTTCTGCGGAGGGAAAACGCCAATGGCCACGACGGAAGACCGTTCGTTTTCGAATGTCGCGATCCTGCGTCCAGGGGCGTTCGAACGCGAGGCGGGGCTTGGCCTTCGCGCGGCGGCGGCGGCCGCGATCCTTCTCGTTCTCCTGCGCATCGTGCTTGCGGCGACGACAAATCTCGCCGAGGACGAGGCTTATTACTGGCTCTGGTCGCGGCATCTCGCGGCGGGCTATTACGACCACCCGCCCATGATCGCTTACTGGATCCGGGCGGGAACCGCGATCTTCGGCCAGACGGAATTCGGCGTGCGCTTCTTCGGCCTCATGAGCGCGATCTTCGGGTCGTACCTCCTCTACCGCGCGAGCCTCAGCCTGTTTCAGGACCGCACGGCGGCGGCGCTCGCGGTCGTTTGGATGAACGTCGCCCTCCTTTGCAACGCGGCGGCCATCGTCGCAACGCCAGACACGCCGCTCGCCTTTTTTGCGACGCTGACGCTGTTCGCGCTTGCGAAACTGATCGAAACAGGGCGCGGCGCCTGGTGGCTCGCCATCGGCGCGTCGCTCGGGCTCGCCTTCATGAGCAAGTACACCGCGGCGCTGCTTCTGCCCGGCCTGTTCCTCTGGATGATCGCCTCGGCGGAAGGGCGGCGCTGGTTCGCCCGGCCCGAGCCGTATCTCGGCGCCGCCGTCGCGCTCGTCTTCGTCGTTCCCGTCTTCTACTGGAACTACGCCCACGATTGGGCCTCGTTCGCAAAGCAGGCGCAGCACGGCGTCAAGGACAGGCCCGCAAACGCGGCGCTGAGCGTGGCCGAGCTGTTCGGCGCGCAGGCGGGCCTGGCGACGCCGCTCATCTTCTTTTTCTGTCTTTTCGGCGGGTTCTATTGTTTCATCCGGGGCGTGAGGCGGCCTGATGCGCGCCTGCTTCTTCTGGGCGCGACGTGCGCCCCCATCCTCGCGTTTTTTTTCTTTCACGCGGCGAGCCAGAAAATCCAGGCGAATTGGCCGGGCGTCGTTTATCCCGCCGCCATTCTCGCCGCCGTCCACGGTTTTCTGGACTATTCGCGGCAAAATCCGCCCGCGGCCTGGGCGCGCCGGGGCTTCCGCGCCGCGCCATGGGTAGGATTCGCGTTCACGCTCGTCGCTTTCATCCAACTGGGGCTCGGCGTCCTACCCATTCCCGCGAAGCAGGACCCGACCGCGCGCATGAAGGGCTGGGCGAAGCTCGGCGCCGAGGTCGAGCGCGTGAGGCGGGAGCGCGGCGCCGCGTTCGTTCTCACCGAGCGCTACGCCATAACCGGCGAACTGGCCTACTACGGATCGGATGCGGACAGGGTGGCGCAAATCAACGAGCGCATCCGCTATGCGAGCTTTCCGCCGCCCGATGAGGCCGCCCTCAAAGGCGCGCCGGCGCTGCTGATTGTCCGCAAGGGCGCCGATCCGGCGCGCGCCGCTTCCGCCTTCGCAGCCTCCGAGCGACTTGCCTCCTTCGGGCGCGATGCGGGGCGCGGCGCGTTCGAATTCTATGACGCTTATCTTCTTACCGGCTATCGCGGCGGGCTTTTCGCTCCCTAGCCGCTTCCGGCGATCCACCCTATTCCTTCGACGGATTCTGCAGCGTCTTGCCGATCTGCGATGCGCCGTCCGACTTGGACATCTGCCGTGCGTCGCGCGACATCTTCAAGCACTCCTGAAGGGTCACGTAGCTCGGCAAAGCAGGCGGCGTCACAAGATGAAGGCACTGTTCGTGCATGTCGCCGGAGTAGGACGCCCATTCCTTTCGCAACTGATCGCGAGCCGTGCGCTCCTCGGCGATGCATCCCGGATAGTCTGTCGTCTTGTTGAGGCCGTTGCTGGCGATGTCGCGGCAGCCCGACTCGATATTGAGACTGGGCAGCGGGCCTCGCCCTTCGCCGCCGCCTTTCGCAACCGCGCCGTCTGCGCCCGAACATACCATTGCAAGCAAGAGCGCGGAAGCCGTGAGCCGCAGCATGGGATACTCCTTCAGTTCCTGAAGCGAACGGACCTGAGTGTAAACCCGAGCGGTTGAAACATGTTCAAGCGCGCCCTAGCTCTTTGTTTTAAGTACGTCTTTTCGGAAAACCGCTTCACACTTTTCCGGACGCGCTTTAGGCGAGGATCTCCATGCGGAGGCCCTTCGGGTCCACGGGCGGGCTGGCCGGAAAGCGGACCGCCTCGCCGCGAAGGATGCGCGACGCGGTCCAGGAGCAGGCGCAGGCGTCCAAAAAATCGTCGGCGCCGGCGTCGCCCGGCCGGAAATGCGCCGCGCTCAGAAACCCGTCCGAAAAGCCCTGGTCGGCGAGAAGCGCGCGCCGCGCCGCGAGCCCCGGCGCGTGGGGCCGGCCCTTGAGCTTCTTCGGCGCGATGAGAGGCGCGCCGCCGTTCATGATCCAGAAGGCGCCTTCGGGATGGCACTCGAACACGCGCGTCTGCGCCTCGGGGGTCATCGCGCTGTCGATTTCGCGCATTTTCGGCAGAAGATGAAACATCTGCTTGGAAATTTGGCGAGGAGGCGCCGAGGCGGCCAAAGCGGCGGCGCAAGCGCGCCGGTACTCCGTTTCGGCGAGCGCGGCGCGGGCAGGAGGCAGGAAGACTGTCGAGGCGCGCGGCCCAAGCGCCTTGCGCAGCGCGCGGTCGCAATCGCGGCCGCCGCCGGCGATTTGCGCGGGCAGGCCGATGGGAATGTCGATGGCGATTACGGCGGCCTCTGCGCATCCCGCCAGGACCTCCAGGAAAGTCCGCGCGACGAAGGCCCTTTCCTGCAAAGGCGCCGCCGTCCGCCTAAGGACGCAGAGCCAGCCGCCGCGGCAGCCATCGACGCCAGCCACGGTTGATGTCATGGCTGCGCAAGGGCCGCCAATGCGGGCTCCTTGGCCGCCCAGATATCCTGCGTTTCAACGAGGGCAAGCTCGCTTCGGCCCGCGGTTCGCTCAAGGACCGTGTCGATGGCGGCAGTCGCGGCGCGAAGGGCGGCGCTGGCGACGTAACCGTTCAGCTTATGGGCGAGAAACAAGCTTGCAAAGAAGTCGCCCGTTCCATGCGCTTGCACGAGGCGGCGCGGCGACTGAGTCACGGCGATTTCGCCGCCTTTGACGCAAATGTTGGCGAGCATTCCCGGCGCAGTCGCGGGCGCGGATGTGGCGACGACGACGGGGCGGCCCAGGCTTCTCGCGGCGAAAACGGCGCCCGCCGGATCGGAGGCGGCGCGTCCGGACAGCCACTGAAGCTCGAATGCGTTCGGCGTCGCAATGTCGGCCAGCGGCACGAGCCTGTCGCGAATGGCGCGGGCGGCGGCTTCCTTGACGTAGAGGCCGGACGGCGCGTCGCCGATGATGGGATCGCACAGATAGACGCAATCGGGATTGAGGGCCTTGATCCTTTCGATCCAGGTCCGGCAGAACTCGGCATGCTCGGGCGTCGGGAGATAGCCCGTCAGAACGGCGGCGAGCCCTTTGAGCAGGCCATTTTGCTCGGCGGCCTCCAACAGGGCGCCGAGCTTTGCCGGCTCGATCTGCTCGCCGGCGATAGACTTATATCCGGGCCGGTTCGAGAGTATGATCGTTGGCGCGGCGAGCACGTCGCATCCCATCCGCTGCAACACGAAGGCGCTCGCGGAGTTGCCGACATGGCCGCAAACCACCTGTGACGAGATCGACAGCACCTTCACCATTTGCGCCGCTCATTATTGCGAAGAGAGATACCGTTGCAAGGAAGCACAACGCGCGCCCCCGGGCCGCGGCCCCTACTCAAAGGCAAGGGCGGCGCTTCATGGAATGGGATATAACGCGCGCTTGATCTTGCGCCAGCGAATTGCCGAAACTCAAGGAGATCGATCATGAGGCCTCGCCGCAGCGTCCTTTACATGCCGGGCTCGAATGCACGAGCGCTCGAAAAGGCGAAAACATTGCCGGCGGACGCGCTCATTCTCGATCTCGAAGACGCGGTCGCCCCCGAAGCGAAGGAAATGGCGCGCGCGCAGGTTTGCCAGGCGGTTAAAGGCGGAGGCTTCGGCCCGCGCGAAGTCGTAATCCGGGTGAACGGTTTGGCCACGCCCCATGGCCCCGCCGACTTCGCCGCGGCGCTTGAGGCGGCGCCGGACGCGATTCTGCTGCCGAAGGTCGAGACGGCCGCCGACCTCGATCACGCGCGCAAGATGGCGCCGGCGGGGTCGAAGATCGCGCTATGGGCGATGATCGAGACGCCGCTTGCGATCCTGAACCTGAAAGAGATCGGGCATGCGGCGGCTTCCGCCGACCTTGCCCTGACCTGCTTCGTGCTTGGAACCAACGATCTCGTCAAGGCGACGCGCGTGCAGAGCCAGGCGGACAGGCTGCCGCTTCTGGCGTGGCTTTCGCTGACGGTCGCAGCGGGCCGCGCTTTCGGCATTACCGTGGTCGATGGCGTTTACAACGCGCTGTCGGACGAAGCCGGGTTTCGCGCCGAATGTCTCCAGGGGCGCGCGCTCGGCATGGACGGGAAAACGCTCATCCATCCGAACCAGATCGCGGCCTGCAACGAGGTCTTTTCGCCATCCGCCGAAGAGATCGCCGCCGCGAAAAAGATCGTCGAGGCCTTCGCGCTGCCGGAAAACCAGGGCAAGGGCGCGATCAGCCTCGATGGACGCATGGTGGAGCTTCTGCACGCCGACATTGCAAGCGCGACGCTGGCCATAGCGGACGCCATCGCCGCGAAGGGGTGAGGAGCGTTCCCCGGCTGCGTGAGCGCTTGGGGTTCCAGGTTCTGCCTAGCGCCGCCGCATTCTTCGGCGAATTGTCATAAATCGCGACCTTTTCGCAGGGCGGACTGTGTGGTATTATAATACCGTAAAAATACACATTTTTGCGAAACGAACCCAATAGCGTTAATCGACGGTGTACGCCCTCACGCCCGCGTCGGTATGCGCCAAAGGCCCCGGCGATTGGCATGAGGCAACAACAGCGGTTGGCGTCAGACGGTTTTTAGGCGACGTGAAGTCCAAGGCGGGCTGGCGCTTTGTAGCCTGGGAAAGCATCTGCGCTTATCGGCGCGCCGCTGTGGAACTCCAAAATCTCGCTGAGCACCTGCCGATAGTCGGTTTTCACGGCAAGGTCGACGCGCTCCTCAAGCGCGGCTTCATTGAGGCCGGGCCACGGTCCCAGAATGCGGCCGCCTTTTACGCCGGCGCCCATGACGATCATCACGCCGCCCCGCCCATGATCGGAGCCCCCGCTCTTGTTCGCCCTGAGGCGGCGGCCGAATTCGCTATAGGCGACGAGCGTCACCCTGTCGTGATAGGCGGAGATGTCGTTCCAGAAGGCGCCAAGGCCGCCTGAAAGCCGCTGCACATTGTTGTTGAAGCGTCCCTGCTGGCCTTCATGCGTATCCCAGCCGCCGATGTCGGCGCTCGCGGCGATGACGCCAATATCGAGCTTGATGAGACGCGCGAGAGTGCGCAGCCCGCGCCCCAGATCGCCCGACTTGTCATACCCCTCTTTCTGATCGAGATAGGCCGCGAGTTTTCCGTCCGGGGCGCGAGGCAGCTTCTGCGCGACAAGCTTCGCCGCCTCCAGCGCCTGAATTCCCGCGGCGCCCACCGGGCTGGGCGCCTGCCGGTAGAGTTTTTCGACCGCGGAGGCGCCCGCGCCATCCCAGGGCAATGGCACGCCATTGGCGAGATCCGCGACCGAAAGTGCGTTCCCGAAGCCGGCGAATTCGCCCGCAAGCGAACCCGAGGCTGAGACGGCGGGAAGGGCAATGTTTTCATGCCCGAATTGCGAAAGATGGCGGGCGAGCCATCCGCCTTTGATGTGAAGCAGGGCCGAGCTGTCCGCGGCGCCGTGGTCCATGATGTCGGTCGCAACGAAATGGCTGCGATTGGCTTCCGGAATGCCGGCGGCATGGACGAAAGCAAGCGAGCCCGATTGATAGAACTCGGCCAGCTCGGGCGCCGCCGGGTGCAGCCTCCAGTCGATTTCTGAATTCGCCGGGGTGCTCAGCGCGTGTCCGGCGCGGTCGCCCTCGGCGAGCACCCGCAGCTCCGCAGGGCGGGCCGAAATAAGGTTGCGATCGTTGGCGGGGCAGACGAGGTTCAGTCCGTCGCAGGCGCCGCGCATGTGGACGACGATAAGAATCCGCCGTTTCGTTTCGGGCGCCGCCGCAAAGGCAAGCTGGCGCAGCGCCCCGGCTTCGAGCGTCAGAAGCGCGCTGCCCGCCAGCGCGGATTCGAGGAAACTGCGGCGGCTTAATCGCATGGCGCTCTCATGTGATCTGGAACTTGGGCGCGGCGGCGCAAAGACCGGCGATCTGAGCGAGGCGCTTCGCGTCCGCAATCGGCTCCGCAGGGTCCACGCCGAGATCGGCGAGAAAGGCCTTCGCATTGGCGCCCGAGCCGGCGAATACCGCCAGCCACCGCGCCGTCGCGTCGGCGATCGGAATGGCGTCTTCCTTGGCGAGCATGAGCGCCCTCGCCTGCCCTGTGTTCCATGTATTTGCGGCGAGCTTCGCAACCAGCGTCCAGCGCTCGCGCAGATGTTCGGGCGTGAGATAATATTCCGCGCTCGTCGGACGTCCGTCGGGCGGCGCCCATCCGAAGAGGCGCTGGCCGCAAAGCGCAAGCTGATGGATAAGCGGCGGCGTCGGCGATAGTTCGATGCCGGTGACGCGCGAGAAACTTACGGCAAGCGCGAGCGGCGATCTTGGTTTCGAGCCGCGCGAGGCCGCAAACTCCTTCGACAGGGCGATATGTTTGACGACGAGCGCGATCTGGTCGGGCTTTTTTGCATGCTCCATCCAGACCGCGGCGGCGCTTTCGACGAGACTTTGCGGCGGATTATCGCTCACGAAACGGCGGCAGAGCTTCAGAGACAAAAAGCGCGCGGTCGCGGGATGGAAGGCGACAAGGTCCAGCACCTTCCGGCCATCGGCCATCGGCGCCGCGAAGGGCTCGAACTCCGTCGCCAGCACCCGCTTCTGATAGCCGTCATGCCAGCCGTCGATATAGATGAACTTGCCGGTGCGCGGCAGTTCGCTGGCGCCGTCGAGGCGCTGGCCGTTCTCGATGGTCCAGCCGGTGAAAGCGCGCGCGGCCTCGTAGACATCTTCGTCGATGTAGCCCTTGGGCGCGCCGTCCGCCGCTCCCGGCACATCGCGCCAGCGGTCGTAGCGGTCGTTGAGGTAGGCGTCGCGGCCGAAGCTATGGAGTTCCAGAAGCTCTCGCGCGTAATTCTCGTTGGCCGCCCCCGCCCGCGAGGAGGCATTCGAAAGATAAACGAGCATCGCCGGACTTTTCGCCACCGCTTCGATGAGATCGCGGAAATTGCCGAGCGCGTGGGGGCGGATGGCGTCGCGGTCGTAGGCGGGGAGCGCACAGCCGATCCGCTTGTCGTCGGTGGCGAAAACGTTGAAATGGTCGTGCCAGAAGGCGACGAGTTGCTCGTAAATCTGGGCCCGGCCATGCGCGGCGCGAATGATCGTTGCCGCAGCAACCTCGTGATAGGGGCGCGCCTGTTCCTCCGGCGGCCGCGCGACGTTCGGATCCAAGAGGGGCCATGTTTCCTGGATGGGCGCGTCAAGGTGCATCAGGGGCCGCATGTCGTCCACGGCGGGCCAGTTGCGCGTGTCGCCTTTGGGCGTGGGCTGGCCGTTGCCGGCGGCGTATTTGATTTGCAGCTTGAACGAGCGGAGGCGGTTATCGACGTCGGGATCGCTCAAGGCTTTCGGATCGAGCTGCCGGCCAAGCCAAGCCTCGAAGCCGGCCCGGCTGACTTCAACCGCGTCTTCGGTGTGCGCAGCATAGCACAGGCGGGACAGTGGGAAGTCTAGAACGTCCATTTTGGAGCGCCGCGTAAATTTCTAAACTTAGTAGCGCGGGTTTAAGACTGCATTGTGGCCCGGTCACGCCTCTTTTCCGGCGGCCGGCGCCTCAATCGCAACGGCGAGCAGCCGCCATCCGCTCCGGTCATACTCGAAAGTCCGCTTTGAGAGGACAGCCGTTGCGAGCCTGCAACCTCGCCGCGTCGCCAATCACCCGAGCTCCATGCCCGCGTTCCTGACCCCTTGACCCGCGAGCGCGATGCGGATCAAGGACGGAAGCGACCGCGCGCCGAGCTTTCGCATGATGGCGGCGCGGTGATTGTCCACCGTGCGCTGGCTCAGATTGAGGTCGGCGGCGATGGTCTTCGTCGGCGCGCCGCCAAGCACGAGGTCCAGGATTTGCCTCTGGCGAGCCGTGAGGGCCCGCACCCTGGCCTCGGCGTCCTTTCTCTCCGCCGCGCTGGATGGCTCGCCCGAGATGTCGAAAGCGCGCCTGATGCAGTCGAGCAACTCATACTGGCGCACGGGCTTTTGAAGGAAGTCCATGGCGCCCGCCTTCATGGCGCCGACCGCCATGGCGACGTCGCCATACGCGGTTATGACGATAACCGGAAGCTCGGATTGCATCGCCTTAAGGCGCTCGATCATCTGCACGCCGCCGACGCCGGGCATTTTTGCGTCGGCGATCAGACATCCCGCCTGGCCTGCGTAAGCCTGGAGAAACTCCGAGCCGTCCGCGAAGACCTCCGCCGCGAAGCCGTGCCTTTCGACCGTATCGCGCATCGCGGCCCGCACCTGCGCATCGTCGTCGACGATATACACAGCCGGTTTTACCGCCCCTGTCGCGCGAAGGGCGGCGGTCTCCCCGCCCCCGCGGCGGGGCGCAAGCGCTTCCAGCGACTGAGGGCGCGCCGCCTCGAACGCTTCTCCCGCGATCCCTGTCTCGGCCGGCGCGGGCTCATCGCGCTCCAGGTCAAGGAGCCCGTCGAGCATTTCGGACATTGTGGCGACGCCTTGATCCAGCCGATCGATCAGCCTTCGTGCGGCGGGGTCGGAAACGCTGTTCGCCAGCATGCCCTGGACGAGGCAGATCGTTTGCAGCGGCTGCCGCAAAGTGTGGTTTGCGGCAGCGAGGATTCGGGAGCGCAAGCGGTTGGCTTGCTCGGCTTCCGCTTTCGCCGCGCTCAACTCCTGGGTCAGGGATTTCAGGTCGATCGCGTCTTCGACCGAGAGCACGATGGCCTTGCTGCCGCGCGGCGCTTCAATTTCGCGCGCGGTGAGCCGTAGAATGCGCGACCGTTGCGCCGGCGCTTCTATCTCGACCGCGCCTCCATCCCGGAGGGCTTGGGAGATAGCGGCCAGCGCCGCCGGCACGAGTTGGGAAGGCGCGCCAGCGTCTCCGGGCGCGTCCATGAGCGCGAAGAACAAGGGGCTGGCGAAGACAACTCTCAAATCCTCGTCGAGCACAGCAAGCGCCGCTCTTGCATTGGCGACAACCCTGGCCGCATAAAGAGCCGCGGCCGCAGTCGTCTCTTCCGAGACCTTGGCCGGTGTTTCCCCGCCGAGACTTCTTTCAGCAACGCGCTGCCCGATCATAATTAGATAATCATCAGGATGGCTCCGAAGTTCCGCGTCTGGCGCGCAGCTTCATATTTGGCGAACACCTTAGCATAACTTTTCAGATAAGTAGATCATTTTGTTGAGCTTCCGTAGCGCCCCTCAGCCGGCCCGTAACCGCCCCCTTCGGTTAGAGCCCCGCTTTGTCGAGAGAGGCCACGAGCCGCGTCCGCTGCTTGGAGATTGCAAACATGATCGACACGATCAGCACCGGCCAGCCGACGAAGACCGCATAGCGGGCGCCCACGGCCGCCAGGATGTCTTTTACGGTCTGTTGGCCGAGCGCCGTCTCGATGGCCGGGAACGTCTGCGGCGAGGCGGCGAGCTGGGAGAGAAGGGCGCGAATGAACTCGGCCGCCAAAGCTAAATTATCGGAGCGAATAAGGCCGCCGATCCGCGCGAGAAAGGAGGTAAGGGCAAGCTGCGCCGCGATCTCCCCGAGCTTCGAGGCATCCAGATCGGCGAAGCCGAATGCGCCCTTGATGATATCGGCGGCGACGCCGGCCAGATCGTCGGACGGCGTCGCGGAAGGCGTGCCGGCAACAATGGGAGCCGCCGCCTGCGGAACCACCGGAACCCCGCGTTCGATCATCTGCTCGGCGACGATCGCCTGCCCCGGCTCGGCGTATAGCGCTGCTTCCTCCGGGGGAATGCCTCCCAACACGGCAGTGATATCTGCGAGGAGACGCTCGTTGGCGCTTTCGATTGGGGCGGCGCTTTCCGGCGCGAGTTTCGAATACAGAGCGCCCGCGAGCATGTTCTCCGCCTGCCCTTTTGCGGTCGCAATGGCTTGAATGACGTCGCGGCTTCGATCGGCAACTTGCGCTTGCGCCAACGAACCGAACGCCGGAACAAGACCGGCAGCGAGGCCGCCCGTGAGTATCGATCTGCGCGCCAGCATGCACACTCTCCCCGGTTATGGTTGCAGGCGAAGCTGCCCTTGCGTTCCGGCCAGGATAACCGGACGCGCGACAAGAAACTCCTTCGGCGGCGACAGATCAAGCGTCGCGCGCGCCGGCCTTGAAACCTCCTCCGCCTGCCGAGCCCATCACGGAAGAAAATCGGCGCCGGCTGCGGCGTTCCAGCGCGATGCGGGCGATAACTGGATTGCTTCGCGATTGCGGTTGAGCATTATGGATGGAGCAAGCCATCGCCTAGGAACCGGGCCAGCGCCGCATGTCTCTCGACCCCATCCGCTATATTCCTCCGGTGTACCGGCCGCCGAGCGAGGCGTCTTCGCTGATCCTTCCCGTGACGGACGGCTGCTCCTGGAACCGCTGCACGTTTTGCGAAATGTATCAGGCGCCGCAAAAACGCTTCCGCCCGAGGAGCGAGGAGGAGACGCTTGAAAGCATCCGGCTTTGCGGCGAGGAGTTCGGGAGCGATGTGCGCCGGGTGTTCCTCGCCGATGGCGACGCGATGACGCTTTCCACGCGCCGCCTCCTGACCGTGCTCGCGGCCATTCGCACGCATCTGCCGGGCGTGAGACGCATTTCGAGCTACTGCCTGCCGCGCAACCTGCGCAAAAAATCGGCCGAGGAGCTTAAGGAACTGGCCGGGCTTGGCCTCTCTCTCGTCTATGTCGGCGCGGAGTCTGGCGATGACGAGGTGCTGGCGCGCGTAAACAAGGGCGAAACCTTCGCCACGACGCTGGACGCGCTGCAAAAGCTCGGCGAGGCGGGAATCAAGCGCTCGGTCATGATTCTCAACGGGCTTGGCGGTCAGGCGCTCTCGCAGCAGCATGCGATGAACTCGGCGGCGCTGATGAATGCCTCTCAGCCAGAGTTTCTCGCCACTCTGGTCTTGAGTTTTCCGCAAGGGGAAGAACGCCTGCGCGCGCAGTTTCCCGGCTGGAAGCCGCTCAGCGTCGTCGGCCTGATGAAGGAGATGGAGGCGTTCCTCTCCGCGCTGGAGCTGAAGCGGACCGTCTTTCGAAGCGACCACGCCTCGAACTGGCTGGTTCTGAAGGGCTCGCTCGGCGCGGACAAGCCGCAGCTTCTGCAAACGCTACGCGCGGCCATCGCTGCGCCGGAGGAGGCGCCCCTTCGCCCGGCCTGGGCGCGCGGACTTTAGAGCCGGTCATGGCCACGGCCTTTTGCAATGCGCCAAAGGGCGGTTTGCCCCGAAACCATCTCGCGCGGACAGGAATCGGCGCCCGGCGAAGTCACTCCGTTTGCGCTAGATCAATGTCATTTAGCCGCATGTAAAGCACCATGGCGACAATCTTGTAGAGTCGCGAAGCATTCGCAGGAGCGGGCGAGAGATCCAAACCCGTAAGTTTTTTTAGGCTGCGCCAGGATTTATGCACGGCAATGAATTCAAGCTTATGCTGATCAAGAATTATTGCGTGGGCGCTCTGCAATCTGAGCTTGCGCTTTCCGCCGGCCGGGGCGACGACTTGCTAATAGCGTTGCCGCGGCCTTGGCATTAGAGTGCTCCTTCAGTCACGTGTCGATGATGCTATTCTTTGCGCGTCGGCCGAAACAAAATTCCGGGTTTGAGCGAAGTGGCTGTTCGCCTAGTCTCCCCGGCGCCAACACGAGCAAGCGATCGCTTGCTCGACGGAATGTCATGTAGAGACGGAAGCAATAAATGAACGCGAAATACCCCGGCATTGCGATAGTCATCAACGGCAACGGCGCCGTCGCCCAGGTGATGGGCCACGTATGCGGAGGCGTCATCGGCTATCCGATCACGCCTTCGACCGAGATCTCGGAGCTCTACGAGGCCTTCCGGGCCGCGGGAGGCTGCAATGTCTGGGGCAAGCACCCGTTCTTCTTCGAGCCGGAAGGCGAGCATTCCGCACAATCGGGCGCGCTCGGCGCGGCGCTCACGGGCGGCAAGTTCGTCTCCAACGCCTCGTCGAGCCAGGGCATCCTCTACGGCCTCGAATCGCATTACGTGACGGTCGGCAAGCGGGTCGGCGGCTTCGTGCTGCAAGTCGCCGCACGCGTGGTCTCGAAGCACTCGCTCAACGTGATGGCCGGCCACGACGACGTCTACGCGCTTTTGCAGTCCGGCTACACCATCCTGTTCGGCTCCAATCCGCAAGAAGCGGCCGACCTCGCCGTCATTTCCTACAAGGTCAGCGCCACCTCGCTCATTCCAGTGGCCAACGCAATGGACGGCTTCGCCACGAGCCACATGATGAGCGAAGCGCTGATGCCGGAGCCCGAGCTTATCCGCGAGTTCCTCGGCGATCCATCGGGCCGCATCAAGTGTCCGACGGTGGCTCAGGAAATCCTGTTCGGCGCCAAGGGCCGCGTCTTCCAGCTTGAGCAATATTTGAAGAAGCACGAGGCCGATATTTCCGCTTCGGATCTCGAAGCTTTGAAGGTTTATCTCGCCTCCAACGCCGATGCGGTCGAGAAGGACAACGCCGGCGAACTCGTCGCGGCCACGCTCGGCTGGCTTCCGGAAGAGCTGCGCGGCCAGTGGCGCCGTCAGTGGATCAACGCCTTCGAGAAGGGCACCCGCCAGCTCGTCCCGGCGCTCGTCGACGTCAACAATCCGGGCCTTACCGGCGGCGTGCAGAATCAACCCGACTTCCAGGCTGGCTCGGCTGACCACCGCACGCATTTCGTGCGCGACGTTCCCCACTTCGTGCGCGAGGCGATGGCCGAATATTCCGCGCTCACGGGCCGCGAGTACAAGCCGGTGACAACGTTTATGTGCGAAGACGCCGAGCACGTCATGGTCGGGCTCGGCTCTGTGACCGACGACGCCGAGGCGGTCGCCGCCTATCTGCGCCGCCAGGGCAAGAAGGTCGGCGTGGTGTCGATCAAGCTTCTGCAGCCGTTCCCGGAGGCTGAGCTTGTGGCCGCGCTCGCCGGCAAAAAGGCCGTGACCGTGCTGGAGCGCTCCGACGTGACCGCGCTGAACACCTTCGTCACGCAAGCGCTGTTCAAGGGCGTCGAGAATGCGGCCGGGGATCGCCATCCCGGCATTCCGGCAATTAAAAGCCTGCCCAAGATCACTACTGCGATCTTCGGGCTTGGAGCGCACGACCTTCAGCCGCGCCATCTGATCGCCGCCTTCAAGAACATGGAGACGAAGAATGTCCCCTTCGTCTATCTCGGTTCGCAGTTCTTCGCGAAACACCCCACGCCGAAGCTCGCGGTCCTGCAGGAGAAGCTGAAGGCGGCCTATCCCGAAACAGAGTTTATGGCGCTTGAGACCGAGCCCAATCCGAAACTCTTGCCGCCGTCGGCGCTGCGCATCCGCTTCCACTCCGTGGGCGGCTATGGGACGGTCGCAACCGGCAAGTTGATGACCGACATCCTCGCCGGCGTGTTCGACATGCACTCCAAGGCCGCGCCGAAATACGGCTCTGAAAAGAGCGGCGCGCCTACCAACTACTACATCACGCTCAGTCCCGAGACGGTGAAGATCACCAACGCCGAGCTTGAGGACGTCGATATCGTGGTTTCGCCCGACCATAAGGTGTTCAGCCATACCGATCCCTTGCGCGGGCTCGTCGCAGGCGGCTCCTTCGTGCTGCAGTCCAACCTCTCGCCGCTCGAAGTGTGGCGGGAACTGCCGAAGCGCGCGCGTGACGTCATCCGCAGCAAGAAGATCAAGATGTTCATCGTCGACGGCTTCGCGGTGGCGAAGCGGCACGCGCCGACGCCGGAGCTTGAGACGCGCATGATGGGCATCGCCTTCATCGGCGCGGTTTGCGGCCATGTCGACCGCATCACCGCCGACGGCTCGATCGACGCCATCCTGACGAAGGTGCGCCAGCAAATCTCCAAGAAGTTCGGCACGAAGGGCGGCGCCGTCGTCGAAGGCAACATGGAGGTGATCAAGGAAGGCCTGCAGGAGACGAAAGCCGTCAACTACACGGCGCCCGAGTTCGCCGCCGTCGAAGCCGAGCCGGTCGCCAAGACGACCCGCACGGTCGCCATCTCGGCTGGGATGTGCAGGATCGAGGGCTCTGCGTCGAGCCAGGGCATCTTCGATCGCGAGTACTACGAAGAGGTGATGGCCGCGCCATTCCGCGACGGCTCCATCGCAGAGGCCCCGGTGCTGCCGGGCACGGGCCTTTTCATGCCGGGCGGCACCGGCGCCTGGAAGGACAAGGGCCTGTTCCGCCGGGAGGTCCCGGATTTCGCGCCGGACCTGTGCACTGGCTGCATGGAATGCGCGCTCGTTTGCCCGGACGCCGCCATCCCGAACACCGTGCACGAGATCCACGAGCTTTTGCTCGCCGGCATCGCCCAGCTCGATGCCGCTGAGTCCCAGCGCGAGGCGCTGCGCGCTCAGGTCTGGCCGCTCAGCAACGCCGTGCGCGACGTCTATCGCGGAGCGAAGGAAACGAAGCCATTCCACGAGATCGTCGCAGCGGCGGCGGCCGGCCTCGGCGCCGGCAACGCCGTGCTCGCCCGTAATTTCGGCAGGCTCGCCGAGTCGCTCGCGGCGTTCCCTGTCGCAAGAACGAGGCCCTTCTTCGACGCCATGGAGAAGGACAAGCCCGGCGCGGGCGGCCTCTACTCGGTGGTGATCGATCCGTGGAAGTGCTCGGGCTGCCTCGAGTGCATCGACGTGTGCGGCCCCGGCGCGCTGAAGCCGCTGCCGCAGGATGCGGCGCTGCTCGACGCGCTCCAGGCGCGCTTCGAATTCCTGAGCAAGACCCCGAACACGCCGGGCCGCTTCGTCGACGGCGCGCTCTCGCCCGACGGCGACGCCAAGCGCCTGATGCTCGACCGCGCAAATTACTACGCCACGACGGGCGGTCACGGCGCCTGCCGCGGTTGCGGCGAGGTCACCGCGATCCGGCTCGTCACCTCGACCAACCACGCCATCAAGACAAGGCTGCGCAAAGATCACATCCGCGAACTGGAAACCTTGATCCAGAAGCTAGATGCCAAGTTCAAGAGCGTGCAGGACGACGCGCCGAGGCGCGATCGCATCGCCAAGACCCGCGAAACGCTGGAGAAGCGCCTCTATCTCCTGGAAAGCGGGCCGACCGGCCAAGGCCCGGCCTCGGCGGTGATCGCCAATGCCACCGGCTGTTCGAGCGTGTACGCCTCGACCTTCCCGTTCACGCCCTATAACGACCCGTGGGTGAACAGCCTGTTCCAGGACACGCCCGCGGTCGCCAAGGGGCTGTTCGAGGGCCTCACAGCCACGGCCACCGACGACATCAAGGCGCTGCGCGTGGCGAAGCTCGAACTCGAAGACGCCTACGATCCGGCCGTCCACGACAAGTACTTCAAGACCTTCAGCTGGGCGCAATATACGCCGGAGGAACTGGCGCTCCTGCCGACCGTGATCAGCATGGGCGGCGACGGCGCGACCTACGACATCGGCTTCGGCGCCCTGTCGCGGCTGCTTGCGACCAAGACGCCTATAAAGGTCGTGGTGCTCAACACCGGCGTGTACTCCAATACGGGCGGCCAGGCATCGACTGCAAGCCTCACCGGCCAGGACTCCGACCTGTCGCGCTTCGGCCCCGCCCAGCACGGCAAGCAGGAAGACCGCAAGGAGCTTGGGCTCATCGCGGCGTTCCACCCGAACGTGTTCGTGGTGCAGACCTCGACGGCGCTGCAAGGCCATTTCCTCAAGAGCGTGATGGCCTATCTGAACCACACCTCGTCGCCCGCCGTGCTCGACGTCTACACGCCCTGCCAGGCAGAGCATGGCATCGCGGACGCGGCGGCGAGCCAGCGCGCGCGCCTCGCGGTCGAAAGCCGCATGAACCCGGTGTTCGTGCATGATCCGCGGCAAAGCGCGACGGATCGCGGCTGGTTCAACCTTGAGGGCAATCCTGACCTCGACAAGGACTGGACCGTTACGACGATCGAATATGTCGAGGACGGCGCCAAGAAGCTGATGCAGACGCCGCTCACGCCCGCCTATTTCGCGCAAGAGGAAACCCGCTTCAAGAAGCAGTTCCGCAAGCTCAAGGACGAAGCGAACGCCGTGCCGGTCCATGAGTATATCGAACTGCCCGCCGCCGAGCGCGCCGGCAAGACGCCGTTCGTGTGGACGACGGACGAGCACAAGCGGCTCGTCAAGCTCGAAGTGTCGAACACCATCGTGCATCTGGTCGAGGAACGGCGCAAGAACTGGCGGACGCTTCAATATCTCGCCGGCCGCTCGGTGGAGATGCTGGACGCCGGTCACCGCGCCGAGCTGCAGGCTTTGCAGCAGCGCTACGATCAGGCCGTGGCGAGCAAGGAGAATACGCTCGACGTCATCGCCCGCGCGATGAGCGAACTCGCGGCTTCTTCCGGCGCGCCTGCCAATGGCGGGCTTGCCGCGGCGCTCGCGCCTTTCGGCGGCAATGGGCAAGCGGCGCCAGCCGCGGCGGCGGCCTCCAAGCCGGCGAACGGCAGCGCGGTCGATTTGCCATACATCCACGAGGAGGATGTGGCGAGATGCACCAACTGCAAGACTTGCTACCAGCAGGTCGGCGAGGTGTTCGAAAAGACCATCATCATGGTGGACGGCGCGTCGAAGGAGGTCGGCCACACCATTCCGGGCGTCTTCGCCAAGCTTAAGATTACGCCCGAGCTGAAGGCCCGCGTGGCCCGGGTCGCGGCCAACTGCGACGCGGAGATCATTCGATGAGCAAGGCCCCGAACCAGGATCTCCTAAGCTACGCCCAGACCGAGAGCGTGCTGGAATCTTCGCGCAACCGGCTCGCAGAGCTTGAGCACACCGAGGCCGTCGAGCTGTTCCAGAAGCAGCTCGCGCTGCTCAAGAAGCGGCTGCTCGGGGACCCGAAGTCCCTGCGCGGAACCTTCGTCGCCGACGGCGTCCGCGCCATTGCCTGGGAGTTCCAGCAAGAGGAACTGGGCGCTGGCTTCACCAAGACGCTTTGGGGTCTGTTGGTCCGCGAAGACGAGGCGAGCACCATCCTGCAGCGCTTCCTCTGGGCGATCCCGCTCAAGTTCAAGCGCAAATTCATCAAGGCGATCGACGACCATCTGTCCGACCGCTATCCGATGTTCAAAGGCCTGTCGCATGGGTGGCCGGCCGACGCGTTCATCCCGCCCTATATCCGTCCCCCTGAGGAGCGCGCCCACGACTTTCAGCTCGTGAACACCGGCTATCTCGGCTATATGGCGCTTGGCTATACGTCGCGCGAGGTCGATCTGTTCGTCTGGCTCGAAGTGCTGCGCGACAAGCAGTGCGACGACCGGCCTTGCGAGCTCGGCGTACTCCTCCAGGGCAGGAAGCAGCCGAAGGGCGGCTGCCCGGTCAAGATTCACATCCCCGAGATGATAAATCTGCTCGGTCAGGGCAAAGCCCGCCAAGCGCTGGAGCTGATCGAGAGCTGCAACCCGCTGCCGAATGTCACCGGCCGCGTCTGCCCGCAAGAGCTGCAATGCCAGGGCGTGTGCGCGCACACCAAGCGGCCCATCGAAATCGGGCAGCTTGAATGGTATCTGCCGCAGCGGGAGAAACTTGTCGGGCTGAGCCCGGAGGAGCGGTTCGCGGGCGTGGTAAGCCCGTGGGCGAAAGCCGAAAAACCGCCGATTGCGGTGGTCGGCTCCGGGCCGTCCGGCCTCATCAATGCCTATCTGCTCGCGGCGGAGGGCTTTCCCGTCACTGTGTTCGAGGCGTTCCACGAGCTTGGCGGCGTGCTGCGCTATGGCATTCCGGAATTCCGTCTGCCGAATGAGCTGATCGACGACGTGGTCGGCAAGATCAGCCTGCTTGGCGGCCGCTTCGTGAAGAACTTCGTGGTCGGAAAGACGGCGACGCTCGAAGACCTCAAGGAAAACGGCTTCTGGAAGATTTTCGTCGGCACCGGCGCGGGTCTGCCGACCTTCATGAACGTGCCCGGCGAGCACTATCTGAATATCATGTCGGCGAACGAGTTCCTCACCCGCGTCAACCTGATGCGCGCGCTCGACGAGAAGTATGAGACGCCGCTTCCGGACACCAAGGGCAAGGAAGTGTTCGTCATCGGCGGCGGCAACACCGCAATGGACGCCGCCCGGACGGCGCGGCGGCTCGGCGCAAATGTGACCATTGTCTATCGCCGCACCATGTCCGAAATGCCGGCCCGCGTGGAGGAACTGCACCACGCTCTTGAGGAGGGCATTACCTTGAAGGCGCTGCGCGCGCCCATCGAATTCATCGGCGACGAGAAGACGCACTTCGTCAGCCACGCCGTGCTCGCCGTGAACGAGCTTGGGCCGGCCGACAAGTCGGGACGCCGCTCGCCCGTGCCCACCGGCGAGACCGAGCGCGTTCCCGTCGACCTCATCATCATGGCGCTCGGCAACACCGCGAACCCGATCATGAGGGACGCCGAGCCCGGACTGAAGACGTCGAAATGGGGCAGCATCGAGCTCCAGGAGGGCTCACAGCGCACCTCCATCCCCAACGTCTATTCGGGCGGCGACGCGGCCCGCGGCGGCTCAACCGCCATCATGGCGGCCGGCGACGGCCAGGCGGCGGCGCGCCAGATCGTGGGCGAGATCACGTTCACGCCGGCGGAGATCAAGGCGTCCGTGGAGAAGGCCGCGCGCTACACCGAGCTTGGCCAGACCGAGCAGACCGTGGTCGAGAAACGCGAACTCGCCGGCGGCATCGTCGAGTTCAAGGTGCGGGCGCCCCTGGTGGCGCACTCGGCTCAGGCCGGGCAGTTCGTCCGCGTGCTCGGCTGGCGCGACGGCGAGCTGATCCCGCTGACGCTCGCCGACTGGGACGCCGAGGCCGGCACCATCGACCTCGTGGTCCAGGGCATGGGCACCTCGACGCTGCTCATGAACAGGATGGCCGTGGGCGACGCTTTCGCCGGCATCGCCGGGCCGCTCGGCCGTGCGAGCGAACTGCACAAATATGGTCCGGACCAAACCGTCGTCTTCACGGCTGGCGGCGTCGGCTTGCCCCCCGTCTATCCCATCGCGCGCGAGCATCTGCGACTCGGCAACCACGTCACGCTCATCGCGGGCTTCCGCTCGAAAGACTTCCTGTTCTGGACGGGGGCCGACGAGCGCGTCGGCAAGCTGAAGGTCGAATTCGGCGATTTGCTTGACATAATCTACATGTCGAACGACGGCACCTTCGGCGACAAGGGCTTTGTCACCGCGCCGCTCGATCAGATGCTGAAAAACGGCAAGAAGAGCAAGGGGCGAAACCTCGCCGAAGTGATCGCCATCGGCCCCCCTCTGATGATGCGCGCCGTCAGTGACCTGACCAAGCCTTATGGGGTGAAAACCGTGGCGAGCCTCAACTCGATCATGGTGGATGCGACCGGCATGTGCGGCGCCTGCATGGTGCCGATCACGGTCGATGGCAAGCTGGTGCGCAAGCATGCGTGCATCGACGGGCCGGAGATCGACGCGCACCTGATCGACTGGGACAAGTTCCTACCGCGCTTCAACACGTTCAAGGCGCAGGAACTGCGCAGCAAGGCATCGCACGGGCTGACTTAGAGCGTATCCGCTTTGGATGGAAGTGCGTCTAATCGGAAAACCGCTTCACGCTTTTCCCAACACGTTCAGCGGCTGCGATCCGTCCACGCCCTGCCGGGCAACTTGGCAAAGAGCAGGGGCCGCCCTGCTCTTTGACGATTAGGTAGAGCGCCCGTTCAAAACCCGCTCTTTCCTGGTCGTCCGCCAGAATAGCAAGAAACGTCCCGAACTGCGTTCAAGTTTCCAGCCTTGGAACGGCATGTGTGGCGCAGCCGCCAGACGCCAAGGCTTCCTTCAGCCGTCGCCAGGCTGCCTCGCCTCCCGGAATGCCGAAACGAAGCCACGCAGGTTCATGCGGGAATCGCCGCACAAGAACGCCATGGCGCTCCAGAGTGTCGCCGATTTCTTGTGCGAGGGGATGCGCAACAAGCCGGAACAGGGACGTCCCTCCCAACACTTGGCATCCCGCTCCGGCGAGCATCGTATCGAGGCGCCGAGCTTCGTGAGAGAGCCGCCGCCGCGCTTGCACGAGCCAGGCATCGTCGCCAAGGGCCGCCCGGCCGATAGCGATCGCGGGTCCTGAGACCGCCCACGGGCCAAGCAGATCGCGCAGACGCGCCGCCATCGCTGCGTCGGCCACGGCGAAGCCAAGGCGGAGACCTGCGAGCCCATACATTTTCCCGAAAGAGCGCAAGACAAGGGTTGCCGGGGGCAGGGCTTGGATCATGCTCGCTGATGGATCGAGAACATCCGTGAAGGCTTCATCGACGATCAAAAGACCGCGCCGTTCAGCGAGGGCGCGCGCCATTCGCGAAAGGGCGCCAACCGGAATGACCCGACCGGTGGGATTATTGGGGTTGACCGCAACCACCACGTCCGCCCTTGCAGTCTCATCGAGGCTTTCGACCTCGTAAACCTCATGGCCCTCGCGCTTCCAGGCGAGGGCATGCTCCGCATATGTAGGGCCGAGAACCGCCACGCGGCTTGGCCCAAGCAGACGAGGGATGATTTGGATGAGGGCCTGCGTCCCCGGAGCAGCGATTACGCTTTCCGCATCGGCGGCGCCATAGCGAACCGCAGCCGCCTGCCGCAGATCCCGCTCCTCGCGCCTGAATGGCAGACGCATCCATGCCTCGGGTGGAATTTCCGGCAGCGGGTAGGCGACCGGATTGATGCCGGTCGATAAATCGATCCAAGGTTCAGGCGCGAAAGGATGGCGCTGCCGAGCCTCGTCTAACGCGCCGCCGTGAGCTATAGGTGAATTGTCCTTCGTCATCGCGCGTCAGCGCTGCTCTCCAAAAACATGTTTGCTCCGCTTGCTTTTATAGCGCTTCTGATCGAAGCCACGGTCGGTTATCCGCAATGGCTTTTTCGCGCCATCGGGCATCCCGTGACGTGGATCGGGGCCCTTCTAGCATGGTGCGAGCGCCGCTGGAACAGGACCGGCTTGACATTCGCCCAGCGGCGCGCGCATGGCGTCGCTGCTCTCATTGTGGCGGCGCTGGCGGCTCTGGTTGCGAGCGGGGCGCTTTGTTATGTCCTCGCCAGTTTCCTTTCCGCGCTCGTGGGAACGCTCCTGTGCGCCGTTCTTGCAAGCACGCTCCTTGCTCAGCGTAGCCTCGGCGAGCATGTGAGAGCCGTGGCCGACGCCCTGGAAAGAGAGGGTCTCGACGCGGCGCGCGATGCCGTTTCTCTCATCGTTGGACGCGACAAGAACACGCTTGATGAAGCGGGCGTGGGCCGGGCCGCCATTGAAAGCCTTGCCGAAAATTTCTCGGATGGGGTGGTCGCACCGCTGTTTTGGCTGCTGCTTGCGGGTCTGCCAGGAGCTGCGCTTTATAAGACCATCAACACCGCCGACAGCATGATCGGGCATAAGTCGGATCGGTATCTCGCCTTCGGCTGGGCCGCTGCGCGGATCGACGACTTCGCGAACCTTCCAGCTTCGCGGCTTGCGGCTTTTTGGATCGTTCTTGCGGCGCTTGTGACGCCGAAAGCTTCGGCCCTGGCGGCGATTGAAGCGGTGCGCCGGGATGCGCGCCGCCACCGCTCTCCGAATGCCGGGTGGCCCGAAGCGGCGATGGCGGGGGCTTTGGGGCTGAAGCTCGGCGGCCCGCGCATCTATTCAGGCGCTCTTGTCGAAGATCACTGGATGGGAAATGGCAGGGCCGATGTTACGCCTTTGGACATCCAGGCTGCGCTTCGGCTTTATCGCGGGGCTTGCGCGATCCAAGCCGCCGCGGTTGCCGCAATCGCAGCCGTCATGCTGGCTTGGTTATAACCGGCTCACGAGCCAGGCTGAGAAGCGCGTCGCAATCGATGTGCTGCTCAAGATGCTCCGCAAGATGGTCGAGCGTCTCCTCGACGGTTGCTTCATAGTCGAGGCCGGACGGCGCCGCATTCAGGCGCTCGAGCCAGCCCGCGCGTTGGCGATCGTCGGCGAAAAGACCATGCACATAGCACCCCATCACGCGACCGTCCGGGCTCACTGCTCCGTCCTTCCTGCCATTGGCAAATCGCAGGACAGGTCTTGCCAGGTCAGGCCCGGAAGTCTTGCCGATATGCATTTCATAACCTCGGAAGGGGGCGCCGCGCGCAACGCAAAATCCCTCAACGTCCTGAAGCGTCTTGTCGCCATCCAGAACGGTCTCGCATTCCAGGAAGCCGAGCCCCTCGACGGAGCGCACATTTCCTTCGGTTCCATTGGGGTCGCTGATGCGCCGTCCGAGCATCTGATAGCCCCCGCAAAGGCCGAGCACGAGCCCGTCCCGGCGAATATGGGCTTTCAGGTCGATGTCCCAGCCCGTGGCGCGAAGAGCTTCGAGGTCCGCGATGGTGGTTTTGGAGCCCGGCAGGACCACCAGACGCGCGTCGCCGGGAATCGCTTCGCCCGGCTTTATGAACTTAAGATCGACGCCCGGCTCCAGGCTTAGGGGATCAAGGTCGTCAAAATTCGAGATATGCGGATAGGCAAGCACAACGATGAGGCGTTTGCCGTGATTTCGCCTGTTGCTGGCTGCATCGAGCGCCAACGCGTCCTCGGCCGGCAGGCGCTTCGCTTCCGCAAAGTACGGAACAAGCCCCAGCGGCCGCCATCCGGTGAGGGTGGCGATCTTCTCCATGCCGGCCGCGAAAAGACTAGGATCGCCGCGGAACTTGTTGACGATGAACCCTTCTACAAGCGCGATATCCTCGGGATCGGCCACCAGTTTCGTTCCAGCGAGGCTCGCAATGACCCCGCCGCGGTCGATGTCGCCAATCAGGACGACGGGCGCGCCAGCGGCGCGAGCGAAGCCGAAATTCGCGATGTCGTTTTTCCGCAAATTGACCTCGGCTACAGAGCCGGCGCCCTCGACCAGCACGAGATCCGCCTCGCCGCACAAATGCCGGAAGCTGTCGAGAACGGCGCCCATGAGCCTCGGTTTCAGCTTCTGATAGTCGCCGGCCTTTGCGCTGCCGATCACACGGCCCTGCACCACGATCTGAGCCCCAGTTTCGCTTTGCGGCTTCAAGAGCACCGGGTTCATGTGAACGCTCGGCGCAACGCCCGCGGCGCGAGCCTGGAGGGCCTGCGCGCGCCCGATCTCGCCGCCGTCGGCGGCGACGGCAGCGTTGTTCGACATGTTTTGAGGCTTGAAGGGCCGGACTTTGAGCCCGCGCCGGCGGAAGGCGCGGGCTAGCCCCGCAACGATGACCGACTTGCCGACGTCGGAGCCTGTCCCGGCGAGCATGAGGACGCGCATGTGTTCTAAAACTCAATGCCGGCTTGGGCCTTCACGCCGGCCGCGAAATGATGTTTGACCGGCGTCATATCCGTGACGAGGTCCGCGGCGTCGATCAATGCCGCTTTCGCGTTACGCCCCGTGACGACGATATGAAGGCCGGGCCGCCGCGACCCGAGCTTTGCCAGCACGGTCCCAAGATCGAGATGCTCGTAACGAAGCGCGATATTGAGTTCGTCGAGGATGAGAAGTTTGATCGAGGCGTCCTCCATCAATTCGACAGCCTTGGACCAGGCGCGCTCCGCCGCCGCGACGTCCCGCGCCCTGTCCTGCGTTTCCCAGGTGAAGCCTTCGCCTAGCGCGTGCCAGACGACGCGGTCGCCAAACGCCTTGACGGCCTCCCGCTCCCCCGTGTCCCACGCGCCTTTGCCGAATTGCACGACGCCGACGCGGAACCCGCGCCCGACCGCGCGCAAGAGCAGCCCAAACGCCGCCGTCGACTTCCCCTTCCCCTTGCCTGTATGCACGATCAGCAGTCCCTTTTCCGCCGTTTTTGCAGCGATCTCGGCGTCCTGAATCGCCTTGCGCTTCTCCATTTTTGCTTTGTGGCGGGCCTCGTCTTCGCTGTTCGAAGTCATCCCTGTCTTGTTCTCCTTTGGATTTGCAAGCTCTTGCGAGATCGAGACGCACAAAGGCTCGCCGTGAGCGCCCGATTAAATTTGACAGATCGGGAGGCCGATGGCTAACTCAAGCTTCGACGGCGCGCCACGAGCGCTTAATAGGGAATCCGGTAGGATTAGAGCCTGAAGCCGGAGCTGCCCCCGCAACTGTAGGCGGAGAGCGCCCACCGAACAATGCCACTGGCGCAAGCTGGGAAGGCAGGTGGGGGCGACGAACCGTAAGCCAGGAGACCTGCCGTCTCGGCTTAACTCGAATCGCCGCCGGTGGGGCGGCCGGGACCCCGATATGAACGCGCGACCAGCCGCATTTTCCAATACGAAGAATGGCCTTCGGGCAGAGACCCTGGCGACGACAAGACGCGCTCTCGCCCTCTACTTTCACTAGACCGCGACCATGCTCGATAGAATTCCTGGGCTAGCGGTTCGTCCAAACCCATGAGCAAGGCGCAAGTCACACTATTCGTTTGCGTCTCATGCAAGCTCCCAATCGATGGCGATGAGGTCAAGAAGCCGGGTTGGGAGTTGGCCTCCGCCATCGAGGCTCTTCTGCGCGGCGCCAACGCCGCCGGGATCGGCGTGCGGCCGGTCGAGTGTCTTGCCGTGTGCAAACATCCCTGCACCATCGCCTTCACCGGGCAAGACAAATGGACCTATCTTGTCGGCGGCGTCGACGCCTACACGCACGCTGAAGAGATCGCCGCCACGGCTCAAAGATTTGCCGCGTCTGAAGACGGGATCATCCCCTGGAAGGAGCGTCCCCTTTTCTTCCGCAAGGGCGTGATCGCGCGCGTTCCCCCCGCAACTTATCGAATAACGGAAAAAGCTGAATGAGCCTGCTCAAGACGCCTTGCACGATCATCACCGGCTTCCTCGGAGCGGGCAAGACCACGCTTGTTCGCCACGTGATCGAGCGCGCCGGCAGACGGCTTGCGGTGATCGTGAATGAATTCGGCGATATTGGCATCGACGGGGAAATCTTGAGGGGCTGCGGAATTGAAAGCTGTCCGGAAGACAGCATTGTCGAACTCGCAAATGGCTGCCTGTGCTGCACCGTCGCGGACGACTTCGTGCCGGCGCTGACAGCCCTCCTGACGCGAGCGTCGCCGCCCGAGCATATTCTGATCGAAACTTCGGGGCTTGCGCTGCCCAAGCCCCTTCTGCAGGCCTTCAACTGGCCCGCCATCGCCTCGCGCGTAACGGTTGACGGCGTGATCGCTGTGATCGACGGACCCGCGGTCGCCGCTGGCCGCTTCGCCGCCGATCCCGAAGCTCTTGCCCGCCAGCGCGCCGAAGACAACTCTCTCGATCACGATAACCCGCTGGAGGAAGTGTACGAAGACCAGCTTCTTTGCGCCGATCTTATCGTCCTGAACAAGACCGACCTCATGACGGGGGATGAGCGCGTCCGCGTCAGCGAAGAGATCAAGGCGACGGCGTCGCGCGCGGTGAAAGTGGTTGAGGCCGCAAACGGTCATCTCGACCCGGCTATTCTGCTTGGCATTGGCGCCGCCGCGGAGACGGACATCGATCAGCGTCCGTCGCACCATGACGCCGGGGCGCCGCATGACCATGACGACTTTGAAAGCTTCGTCATCGATTTGCCGAAGCTCGGCTCGCCGGAGGAACTCCTGGAAAAGGTGGCGCGAGCCGTGGATGCGCATGACATTTTGCGGGTCAAAGGCTTTGCCGAGGTGATGGGCAAACCGCTGCGGCTTGTCGTCCAGGGCGTCGGCGCGCGCGTCCAGCATCAGTACGACCGGCCGTGGAGAACGGGCGAGCGGAGAGGCGGCCGCCTTGTCGTAATCGGCGAGCAAGGGCTCGACGCCGAGGCTATCCGGCGCATGATCGGGAGCTGAAGCGGATGCATCTGCTCGCCGTTCCCGCCACATCGCTCGATGAGACGGAAGCCGCCGTCGATCTCGGCCAGACCCCGGCCGACATCATGGCGCTTTCGTTCAGCGACAGCGACCTTTCGGCGCTGGCGGCGGCGTGGCGGGCGAGCGCCGAAACTCTTCCGAGCCTCAGGCTGGCGAGCCTTAAGAACCTCCGCCATCCCATGTCGGTCGATCTTTACGCCAATGTCGCTTCAGCCGCGCGCGTTGTCATTGTGCGCTGCCTCGGCGGCCTCGATTACTGGCGCTACGGGTTTGAGCGGCTATCCGGGATTGCTCGGAGCCAAGGCATTTTTCTTGTCGCGCTGCCGGGAGATGACCGCCCGGACCCGCGGCTGGCCGAACTCTCGACCGCGCCCGACGCAGCGCTTTCTCTCTTCGATCGTTATTTCCGGGAGGGCGGCCCGGAAAACCTGCGGCAGGCCCTGCGGCTTGCCTCCAACCTGCTGGGCGCGAATTTCAGCCTTGCCCCGCCCGAGCCCATGCCTCCCGCGATTGGATTGACGGCGTCCGGGGCGATTGCCCCGATCGACGACCTTATCGCTGAGAGGGCGGATCTCCCCGCCGCTCTCGTCGTCGGATACCGCGCGGCGGTCATCGCGGCTGACGACGAGCCGTTAAAGTCGCTTATGAAGGCTCTCGCCGCGGAGGGGCTGGCGCCGTTCGGCATTGCTGTCACCAGCCTCAAAGACCCTGAAGCGGCGCTCATCGTCTCCCGGCTGATCGAGGCGCGGAAACCGGCAATCGTTGTGAACGCCACCGCCTTCTCGGCGATTCGCGGGGACGGCTCATCGGTGCTCGACGCTGGGGGCGTTCCCGTCTTGCAGGTCGCGCTTGCGGGGGCGCGTTACGAGGCGTGGGAGGCGTCCGCGCGCGGGCTTGGCCCATCCGACCTCGCCATGAATGTCGTTTTGCCCGAGGTGGAAGGGCGCGTCTTTACGCGCGCCATCTCGTTCAAGGCGGACGCCGTCGCCGATCCGCTGTTCGAACATGCGGAGACGAAACACGCGCCCGCGCCGGATCGCGTTTCCTACGTGGCCAAGCTTGCCGCCGCCTGGGCGCGGCTTTCGCGCAGGCCGCGTGACAAACGAAAACTCGCCATCGTTCTCTCGGACTACCCTGCCCGCGCCGGCCGGAGCGGTTACGCTGTTGGATTGGATTCCTTCGAAAGCGTCTGCGAAATCCTCAACCTGCTTGGCGAAGAGGGGTACGATGCGGGGCCGGAAAAATGGACGGCTGCCGCTCTGGCGGCGGATCTCCCCGGCGGACGCGATTTCATCGAAATTCCTATCGACGGCTATCGCGCTTTTCTCGCAGCCCTGCCGGAAGCCTTGCAAGCAAAGCTCGCGGAGACATGGGGCGCGCCGGAAAGCGATCCTGCCTTCAGCGCCGGCCGTTTCCGCTTTCCCTGCGTAAGAGCCGGGAAGGCGACGATCCTTTTCCAGCCTGATCGCGGCGCCTTGGGGGATCGCAAGCAGGGCTACCACGATGTGAACTGCGCGCCGCGGCATGGCTATGTCGCCCTCTACGCCTGGCTCAGGGAATGCGAGCGCATCGACGCGATGATTCACCTGGGCACGCATGGAACGCTCGAATGGTTGCCGGGCAAGGCGATTGCGCTCTCCCCTGCCTGTTTCCCCGAGGCCGTTCTTGGCCCGGTCCCGGTGATCTACCCCTTCATCGTCAACAATCCGGGCGAGGCCGTGCAGGCGAAGCGGCGGCTCAGCGCGGTCACGATCGGTCATCTGACGCCGCCGCTTACAAAGGCGGGGCTGCATGGCGGCATGGCCGAGCTTGAAGGACTGTTGGAGGAATACGCCGAAGCCGATGGCGTCGACAAACGGCGCGCGAGATTGCTGGAGGAAGAGGTTCTCGACCGGGCCTGGCGCTCTGGGCTCGCCGATGATTGTGGAGTAACGCCAAACGATACGCCTCGCGAGGCCATCGCGAAGCTCGACGCTCAGCTTTGCGACATCAAGGAACTCGCCATTCGCGACAAGCTGCACGTTTTCGGGCGGGCGCCGGACGCCGAAAGTTGCGCCGCGCTGACAGCCGCAATCGGCGAAGCGGCGGGGCTTAAAGGAGATGAGGCGAAATCCGTCGCCAGCCTTTTGGCGCTGTGCGGAGCCTTGGAGCGCGAGGGCCTTATCGCGGCGCTCGACGGGCGGCGCGTGAGCCCCGGCCCTTCCGGCGCGCCGACGCGCGGACGGCTCGACGTCCTTCCCACCGGGCGGAACCTGACCACGATGGATCCCCGGTCGATCCCGACGCGAACCGCTGCCGTGATCGGCGCGCGCGCAGCCGGAGAGGTCATCCGCCGTCATCTCCAGGACCGTGGCGATTTTCCAAAGTCGCTTCTCCTCGACCTGTGGGCCTCGGCAACGCTTCGCACCGGGGGGGACGATCTGGCCCAAGCGCTTGCCTATCTCGGCGCGCGTCCGGTCTGGGACATCGCGGCGAACCGCGTTACCGGCGTGGAAGTTATGCCCCTCGCCAAGCTCGACCGGCCAAGGATCGACGTCACGCTCAGAGTATCCGGGCTGTTCCGCGACATTTTCGAGAGCCAGATGCTGCTCTTTGCCTCGGCTGTGCGCCTCGTGAGCGCTCTCGACGAGGAGGCGGAATGGAATCCGCTTGCGGAAGCGCGGCGGCGTGGCGAAAGCCTCGAACGCATTTTCGGAGGCGCGCCCGGCGTTTACGGCGCCGGCGCGGCGGCGCAAGCCTTGGACGGGAATTGGACCGCTCGCGCGGACATCGGCGGCGCCTATCTCGCCGCTTCCTCTCATGCCTATGACGGCGGGGGCGAAGGCATCCCGGCTCAGAGCGAATTCAAAGCGCGCGTCGCGGATGCGGACGCGATGGTGCATGCGCAAGACGACCGCGAACGCGATGTGCTCGACAGCGACGGCGTCGCCGATTACGCGGGCGGTTTCGCCGCCGCGGCAGCCGCGCTTGGGACCGCTCCAGCCCTTTATCACCTGGACACGAGCAAGCCCGAGGCCCCCGCCGTCCGCTCCTTCCAGCAGGAGATCGCGCGGGTGGTGCGCGGCCGCCTCGCCAATCCGCGCTGGCTCAGCGCCATGCTTGAGCATGGCCATAGCGGCGTCGCGGAAATGGCGCAGTCCGTAGACGCGCTGTTCGCTTTCGCGGCAACCACCGACGCGGCGCCGAGCCACCTTTTCGACGCAACGCACGAAGCTCTTTTTGGAAATGAGGCTTTTGCCGACGCGCTTCGCAGAGCCAATCCAGCCGCCGCGGAAGCGATGGCGGAGCGATTGTTCGACGCTCTTCGCCGGGGCCTGTGGACGCCGCGCCGGAACGCCGTGAGCGAAGAACTCGCCCGCGTTGCGCCTCGCGCCGCAGCAAAATTGGAAGAGGCGCAAATTCATGCCTGAACCTTTGGATTATATTCGCGACGGCGCCGAGATTTACCGGCGGTCTTTTGCAACCATTCGAGCCGAGGCCAAGCTCGCGCGCTTCACTGGGCGAGAGGAAAAAGTTGCGGTTCGCATCATTCACGCCTGTGGGATGGTAGAGGTCGCGGATGACATCGAAATGTCGGCGGACTTTGCCGAACAGGCGCGGAGCGCCCTTCTTGGCGGGGCGCCGGTCCTGTGCGACTCCAAAATGGTCGCGCAAGGGATCACCCGAAGCCGCCTTCCTGCAAACAACGCGGTGATCTGCACACTTGACGATCCGCGCACGCCCGATCTCGCCCGCGCCGCCGGAAACACGCGCTCGGCCGCCGCCATGGCCCTGTGGGAGCCGCATCTCGGGGGTTCATTGGTCGCCATCGGCAATGCGCCAACATCGCTGTTCCGGCTCATCGAAATGATCGCGGAAGGAGCGCCGGCGCCCGCCGCCGTGATCGGAACCCCGGTCGGTTTCGTCGGCGCGGCGGAATTGAAGGTGGCGCTCGCCACGCATGCGCGCATCCCCTATTTGATTGTGCGAGGGCGCAAAGGCGGCAGCGCGATGGCGGTCGCGGCGATCAACGCGCTGGCGAGCGACGCCGAATGAGCGCGCTCGAAACCATAATGGGCGCCGCCGAGCGGGGCACGCTTTACGGCATCGGAGTTGGCCCCGGCGATGCGCGCCTCATGACGCTTCGGGCGGCAGGGTTGATCCGCACGGTCGACACGCTTGCCTACTTCGCCAAGGCCGGGAACAAGAGCAACGCCCGGCAGGTCGCCGCCCCGCTTATCGAGCCGGGGCGGCCGGAAATGCCGCTCCATTATCCCGTCACCACGGAGTTTCCCGTTGCCGATCCTCGATACGAGCGGCAGATCCGCGATTTCTATGCCGAGGCGGCGGGATCGATTGCGGAGCGCCTGCAAGCCGGCGAGTTTGTCGGCCTTCTGGCCGAAGGCGATCCGTTCTTCTATGGCTCGTTCATGCATATGTGGCGACGCCTCGCCGCCGATTTTCCCGTAGAGGTCGTCCCAGGCGTAACCGGATTTTCAGGATGCGCGAGCCGGGCGGCGGCGCCCATGACGTGGGGCGACGATGTGTTGACCGTGCTGCCGGGAACGC
This sequence comes from uncultured Alphaproteobacteria bacterium, assembly GCA_963748525.1. Classification (GTDB taxonomy): domain Bacteria; phylum Pseudomonadota; class Alphaproteobacteria; order Rhizobiales; family Rhodomicrobiaceae; genus Rhodomicrobium. Next base: position 372,778 of record CAVVJJ010000019.1, on the reverse strand, counting down.
TCGACGAGGCAACGCTTCTGCGACGCCTCATGGAGACCGACGCCGCGGTGCTGATGAAGATCGGGCGCAACATGGCGAAGGTGCGCCGCGCCATAACCGCCGCAAACCTGATCGACCGGGCAATCTATGTCGAGCGAGGCTCCATGCCGGGCGAGCGCATCGCGCCTTTAGCCGAAGTGGCGGATGAAACCGCCCCCTATTTCTCGATGATCCTGATACCGGGACAGGGGAGGAGGCTGTGAGGGGCGCCCTGAGGATCGTCGGGCTCGGACCCGGCTCTGCCGATCTGATAACGCCGGCCGCGTCACGGGCAATTGCCGAAGCGACCGACCTCGTCGGCTACGGCCCCTATCTCGACCGCATCCCGGATATCCGCTCCGATCAGACTGTTCACGCCTCCGACAACCGGGTCGAACTGGACCGCGCGCGGAATGCGCTGACGCTTGCTGCGAGCGGACGCCGCGTCGCGGTTGTGTCCGGAGGCGATCCCGGCGTGTTCGCCATGGCCGCGGCGGTTTTCGAAGCTATCGAGAAAGGCGAGCCGTCCTGGCGCGATCTCGATATTCGGGTCGAGCCGGGCATAACCGCCATGCTTGCCGCGGCGGCCAGCGCCGGAGCGCCTCTCGGCGGCGATTTCTGCGCCATTTCACTGTCGGACAATCTCAAGTCATGGGGAACAATCGAGCGGCGTCTCAAGGCTGCCGCCGAGGCGGATTTCGTGATCGCCCTTTACAACGCCGCTTCGAAGGCGCGGCCCCATCAGCTTGACCGCGCTTTCGATCTTTTGCGAAGTCTGAAGAGCGGCGAGACGATGACGCTCCTTGTTCGCGCGGCTGGAACTGACGAAGCCAAAGTCACCGCAACCACGCTGGCCGAAGCCAAAGCTTCAGCCGCCGACATGCGCACTCTTGTCATCGTCGGCTCAAGCAGCACTCGGGCCATCGTCCGGCCGGGCCGTTTGCCCTGGGTTTACACGCCGCGCTCGGAGGATTCGTGAAGCCGGAACTCGAGCCACCGCATCGCCTCGGGGGCGCCGCTGAGGGCATGGACGGCGGGCTTTTCGGGCCGCTGGATCATCACGACGGCAAGGCCGAGCGCGCGCGCCGCCTCGATCTTCCCATAGGTCGCAGCGCCTCCCGAGTTTTTCGAAACGACTATCTCGGCGCGGAACCCGGCGAGGAGTTGCGCCTCGGCGGCTGCGGCGAACGGGCCGCGGTCGTAAATGAACTCGATGCGGGGCGGCAGCACGACATCGCCGGGATGGTCGATGACGCGTGCAATGTAGGTGTGCTGGGGGGCGCCGGCAAAGGCTGGCAATTCCAGCCGCCCGGTCGCGAGAAAAACGGTGCGCGGAACAGTCCCGAGCGCCGCAGCCGCGGCTTCCGGAGTTGGGACCGAAATCCAACGATCTCCGGCCTGTGGCGTCCACGCTGGACGGATCACCGTGGCGAGCGGGACGCCGGCCGCCTCCGCCGCTTTCACTGCGTTCGCCGAAATGCGCGCAGCAAATGGGTGCGTCGCGTCAACCACGGCGATGACGCCTTCAGCCTTGATCCAGGCGGCGAGCCCTTCCGCGCCTCCAAAGCCGCCAATGCGGTAGGGAATCGGCGGCTCGGCTGGGGAAGCGGTCCGCCCGGCAAGCGATAATGTGGGTTGAAAGCGGCGATCGCCCGCGATGAGCTTCGCCAGGGCTGAAGCCTCCGCTGTGCCGCCAAGTATAAGAATGCGCATGGTCAGGTCCGAGCATGGAAGTCAGCAAACAAAACACGAGGAGCCGTTGGCTGTCCATCATCGGCCTCGGCCAGGATGGCGCGGAGGGCCTCTCGCCGCTCGCCAAGGGCCTTATTTCTTCCGCGGAGCTGGTGGTTGGCGGCTCGCGGCATCTTGACCTCGCCGCGCAGCTTATAACGGGCGAGCGGCTACCCTGGCCGAGTCCGATGCATGTTGCGTTCCCCGAAATCCTCGCGAGGCGCGGACGCCCCGTGGCCGTGCTTGCGAGCGGCGACCCGTTCAACTATGGCGTCGGCAAACAAATCGCGACGCTTGTTTGCGCGGACGAGTTGATCTGCATTCCGCAGCCTTCATCGTTCAGCCTTGCCGCGAGCAGATTAGGCTGGGCGCTGCAGGACACAGCAACGGTTTCGCTGCACGGACGCGCCATCGAGGGCCTCATCCGCTATCTTCAGCCGGGCGCGCGTATCCTTGCGCTGTCGTGGGATGGATCGACGCCCGCCAAGGCGGCCAGGCTTCTCGCCGAACGCGGTTTCGGCGACGCTTCGATTGCCGTGCTCGAAGAGTTGGGCGGCCCGAAGGAGCGGATCACGCGACACCGTGCCCGCACGTTCGATCTTGCCGCCGCTAGCGCCCTGAACGTCATAGGCATCGAAGTCGAGGCCGGCGGTGGAATCCAGGTCATCGGCCTGGCGCCCGGGTTGCCGGACGAGATTTACGAGAGCGATGGCCAACTTACCAAGCGCGAAGTCCGGGCCATCACGCTGGCCGCGCTCGGGCCGCGTCAGGGCGAATTGCTTTGGGACATCGGGCTTGGCGCAGGCTCCGTCGCCATTGAATGGCTGCTTTGCCATCCCTCGCTGCGGGCCATTGGCGTCGAGGAACGCGAGGACAGGGCGTCGCGCGCCATGCGCAACGCGCTCGCGCTCGGCGCTCCCGACCTTCAGGTGATTGCCGGCCGCGCGCCCGAAGCGCTGGCGGGGCTCGCGGCGCCCAACGCCGTGTTCATTGGCGGCGGTTTTACCAACGAGGGGGTCTTCGCCGCCGCCTGGACCGCGCTTCGTCCGGGGGGGCGGATCGTCGCCAATGCCGTCACGCTCGAAAGCGAGGCGCGGCTCAAGGAAGCGTTCGACCGGCACGGCGGGGAACTCGTTCGGATCGAGATCAGCAAAGCCGGCAAAATCGGCGGCTTTCATGGCTGGCGCGCCGCGATGCCGGTGACGCAGTGGCGGGCGGTAAAATCATGATCGTCGTCGCAGGGATCGGCTGCCGCCGCGGCGCGCTTTGCGTCTCCATCGAACGAAGCGTCGAGGCGGCGCTTGCGGAATGCCGGTTGGAACGTTCGGCGCTGGACGCGCTGGCTACGGCCGCCGAAAAGGGCAATGAGGCCGGCTTGCGGGATGCAGCGAGCCGCCTTTCGCTGCCGCTCCTCCTGGTGGCGGCGCCGGAACTCGCGCTGGCGTCGGACAGGGCGCTGAGCTTCTCGAAGCGCGTGTTCCTCCTCAAAGGCGTGCCCTCGATTGCGGAGACCGCCGCCCTCGCAGCCGCCGGGCGCGACGCGCGCCTGCTCGCAAAGCGCGTGTCGAGCAGGGAAGCGACCTGCGCCATCGCAGTTGGAGAAGGCAAATGACTGTTCATTTCATCGGCGCAGGGCCGGGCGCGGCGGATCTCATCACCGTTCGAGGACGCGATCTGATCGCGCGCTGCCGGGTTTGTCTCTACGCCGGCTCTCTCGTGCCGAAGGCGATCCTCGACCATTGTCCGGCGGGCGCGCGCATTGTCGACACCGCGCCGATGTCTCTCGATGAGATTATCGGCGAGTGCGTTGCGGCCACGAACGCCGGGGCAGATGTGGCGCGGCTCCATTCAGGGGATTTGTCCATTTGGAGCGCACTAGGCGAGCAATCCCGCAGGCTCGATGCGTTAGGCATCCCCTATACGGTTACGCCGGGCGTGCCCGCTTTCGCCGCAGCGGCGGCGGCTCTCCGTCGCGAGCTGACGCTGCCAGAGGTTGCCCAATCCGTTGTGCTGACCCGCACGCCGGGCCGCGCCTCCGCCATGCCGCCCACCGAAACGCTCGCAGCCTTCGCCGCCACCCGCGCCACGCTCGCCATCCATCTTTCGATCCATGTGCTCGAAAAATCGGTTGCTGAGCTTGTGCCCCACTATGGCGCGTCGTGCCCTGCCGCCGTCGTTTACCGGGCGAGCTGGCCTGAGGAGAAAATCATCCGCGCTCCTCTCAGCCGCATTGTCGAAGCGGTCGCGGAAGCAGGCGCGATTGAACGCACGGCCCTCATCTTGGTCGGACCGGCGCTTGACGCGGACGAGTTTCGCGAAAGCGCCTTGTACGATGCTTCCTATCAGCGGCGCTACCGGGGGCGGCCGGAATGAGCGCGTTGTGCTTCCGTGCAGAAGACGGCCGATGACGGCTGAAGGATTACCCCCCGGCATCATCATTGCGGCGCCTCGATCAGGCGCGGGCAAAACCACGCTTGCGCTTGGGATTATGAGCGCGCTGAGGCGCCGCGGCTTGAGCGTACAGCCCTTCAAGTGCGGTCCCGATTACATCGATCCCGCATTTCACAAGGAGGCCGCGGGGCGCGATAGCTTCAATCTCGACACATGGAGCATGCGACGCGAACTCATCGCAGACCTTATCGGCAAGGCCTCGGCTGGCGCCGATATCTGTATTGCCGAAGGCGTGATGGGCCTCTTCGACGGCGCCCGCGAGGCAGGCCGATTCGGCAAAGGCTCAACCGCCGATCTCGCCGCGCTGACAGGCTGGCCCGTCATGCTGGTGTTGGATGTTTCCGCGCAGGCGGAAACGGCGGCGGCCATCGCTCTGGGCTGCCGGGCCTATCGCGACGACATCCGCCTTGCGGGCGTGATCCTCAATCGGGTTGCAGGCGCTGGCCACGCGGATCTTATCAGGCCGGCAATCGAACGCATCGGGCTTCCCGTCCTTGGAGCGGTGATCCGGCGCGGCAGCCTGGTCCTTCCCGGCCGGCATCTGGGACTCGTGCAGGCCAGCGAACTCGCCGGTATCGAGACCTACCTCGACGCGCTTGGCGAGCTGATTGAGGCGAATGTGTCCTTGGATGCGCTCGTGTCATGTGCAAGGCCTGCCGCAATAAGCGGCGCTTTCATGAGGACTTGGAAGCCCCCCATTCCGCCGCCCGGCCAGCGGATCGCCCTGGCCAAGGACCAAGCGTTTTCCTTTACATATCCGCATGTCTTGGCGGGATGGCGTGAGGCGGGCGCGGAAATCCAGCCGTTCTCGCCCTTGGCCGACGAGCCGCCGGATGCGGCGGCGGATGCGGTCTGGCTGCCCGGCGGCTATCCCGAGCTTCATGCGGGCCTGCTTTCGTCATGCCAGCGCTTTCGCAAAGGCATGGAAGAGGCCGCTGCGCGCGGCGCCCCTATCCATGGCGAATGCGGAGGCTATATGGCTCTCGGCGCAGGGCTTGAGGACGCCGCAGGGGTTCGCCACGAGATGGCCGGTCTCCTCGGGCTCGAAACGAGTTTCGCCAGGCGCAAGCTTCATCTCGGTTATCGCCGGGTCCGCCTTCTCGCCGATTGCGCATTAGGTCGAGAGCAGAGCCTCGTTTTCGGGCATGAGTTCCATTATGCGTCCGTACTTGCGGTCAATGACGATCCGCTCCTCGATCTTGTGGACGCCTCCGGCGCGCCACCGCCAGAAAAAGGCTCTCGTAAGGGCTCCGTAACGGGGACATTCTTTCATGCCATCGACGGCGAGGACTGACGTCAGCTCCCGATTGGGCATCAAACTCGCGCCGCCTTTCCATGGCGGAGCGCAGGAGCGCCGCCATCCGATAGGGGGCATGGGCGAATTTGCCGTAAGCGAGCGTGGCGAAGAAACCGGCCACGCAGCCGAGATGCGCCGCGAGCAGCAAACCCATGGCCGCTGTATCGCGCAGCGCCAGAAGCGCGAGGCCCGTGAACGCGACGGCGGACAGGAGCGCGAGAAAGGAATAATCCTTCGGCGCCGCGTCCAGCGCCGGATCGGCCTTGGCTTTGAGCCAGGCCAATCCCGCAGAGCCCGCTATCATGCCAGTCCCGCCCGCTGTCCCCAACAGCACAGGCAGGCTCATGATCGAATAGGGCGCCAACCAACCCATGACGTAATGATAGAGGGTCGCCGCCAGCGTCGCCGCGAAACACAAAGCGAAACCGAAGACCAGCGCGTTGTGAAAGAATCGCCGGGCGCCGCCCTGTTCGCACTCTGCTCCTCCTCCGCGAAGGTTTCGCAGCGTCAAGGCATCGCTGAGCGCCGACGGCAGCCCTTCCCATGCGCCGCCGCCGCCGCTTTCGCGCCAGAAGCGGAGAACGCCCGTAGTCAAAACTGCCAACGAAAACGCCAACGGCAAGGCGGCCGCAGCGGCCAATGCCGGCCAGGGCAATATGGCATAGAAGGCGCCGGGGCCGGCGTGATGCGCAAAGAGGGTTTTCCAAGGGATCATGGCCCCGGCAAGCGCCGGGGTTAACACAACGCAAGCAAGCGCCAGCCAAGGCCGGCCCCGCCAGGATCGTTTCCTCACTTCCGCGAGCGTCTGCGGGACATTGACCGCAAACGCATGCGGCGCGGCGTATTGGCAGGCAGGCTCGCAATTCCCGCAGTTGTGGCAGAGATGAGCCAGATAGACGAGATCGCCGTCGCTGAACTCGCGGCGGCGCTCAACTGCCCGGAACGTCTCGCAGAAGCCGTTGCAGTAGTTGCAGACCGTGCAGATGGCCATGATGCGGCGCGCTTCAGCCAAGGACATGCCGGGCGGCCTCCTCTCCAGCGATGCGGCCGAACACTGCGCCGATGGTCATGGCGCACCCCGCGAGATAACCGGTCCCGAGGATGTTGGGCGCCATGATCATGCCCGCGGCAAAAATGCCAGCGCGAGGGGCGCCATCCTCTCCTATGACCCGCGCCTTTTCATCGACCCTGACGCCCCGGCAGGTAAAGGCAACCCCCGGGCGGATCGGGAAAGCAAAGAAGGGCGGACTGCTCACTCGGCGAGTCTCCTTCGCCGCATCCTCCAGAGGCTTCGCATCCAGGCCCAGAATAAGAGCCAGTTCCGCCAGGGAGCCGGCCTGAAGCGGAGGGAACGCAAAGGGAGGGATCTTCCGCAAGCCGTCGGCGTCGAGGATCAGCGCGGCTCGGCGTTCGGTCAGGTCCGCCACCAAACGGCCCCATATGCTGTAGCGCGTGGGGCCCTTGATCGCTGTTTCATCTTGAAATCGCCTTCCGGCAAGATCGACCACCATGCCGTGTTCCATGCCGTCGACCCGCGTAACAATACCGCCGTCAGGATCAGAGAAACGGGCATCGACCGCAACAAGATGAGCGGCTTCTGAGCTCCCCACCGCGCAGACGCCCTGTGAAAGCAGCGAGCGCAGAACCTCGCCTTGGGCGAAAGGCGTTCCCCGGTTGATGTATCCCTTAGAGGCTGTGTTCGCCTGCTCGCCGCCGCAACAGGCGATGATCGAGCGGGCGCGAAAAGGCCCGGCTGCGCGATCCGTCACATCCACGGCGTCGATGGCCTGGCCGTAAACGATGCGCACGCCCAGGCGCTCGGCCGTGGCGTAAAGAGCGTTGAGCGCGGCCTTTCCTCCGCCGAGGAAGAAAGCAGTCTTTCGGGAAAACGGAATGTATTTCGCTTGGAAAACGGCGCCGTGGCTTTCCAGCCATGACGGCAAGGCCGCGGACCGGCGAACGAGAACACGCGCCATTGGGTCATCGCGGGCTCTTTGGGACGCCTTGGCAAGATCGTCCAGGAACTCGGCTTCGCTGTACGCGCCTGGAAGCGCCGCCGAGGGCGTCGCGTGCATAATTCGAAGATTGCGCGAATGCCGGGTGTTGCCGCCGCGGAGCGCCGGCGGCGCCGCCTCCGCCATCAGCACCGAAACGCCCGCCTGGCGCGCGGAAATGGCCGCGCAAAGAGCCGCCAAACCGCCTCCAATGACCAGGACATCTTCGCTCTCGCTGTCGATCGCCATTTACGCTAGCAGTGAGGGCCAGAGTGCTTGATTTTGTTAATGCGCTTCATTCGGCTGCTTTTTTTGACTTTATCCACGAGTTCATTGTCAAGCTCTATCCGGAAGATCGAAGCCGCATGGGTTCGCCGAGCCGGTCTATGAAGGAGCGATCAATTGCATTTCGCTTCGGTCGCCCGCATGTTGCGCACGAAGCTATACGGAGTGTGACGCCATGAGTATCGAAGCCGTGAAGACTTATTACGGCAAGACGCTGCAGACCTCGGCCGATCTCAAAACGCAGGCCTGCTGCACGCCGGGCGACATCCCGGGCTACGTGAAGCGCCTGCTTTGCAACATTCATGACGAGGTGCAGGCCAAGTATTACGGCTGCGGGCTTTTGGCCCCGCTGGAGCTGGCAGGGCGGCGCGTGCTCGATCTCGGCAGCGGATCGGGCAGGGACGCCTACGCGCTCGCTCAACTTGCCGGCCCCACCGGCGAGGTCGTCGGCGTCGACATGACGGCAGAGCAACTTGCCGTCGCCCGCGCCCATGTCGACTGGCATCGCGACCGGTTCGGGTATCAGACCTCCAACGTCAGCTTTCTGGAAGGGTATATCGAGCAACTCGGCGACCTCGGTTTAAAGCCGGGCAGCTTCGATGTCATCGTGTCGAACTGCGTCATCAATCTCTCGACAGACAAGCTCGCTGTGTTCAAGGGGGCCTTTAACCTTCTCAAGCCCGGCGGCGAACTGTATTTCGCGGATGTGTACGCCGACCGCCGGTTGCCGGATGCGGTCAGGGCGGACCCGGTTCTCTACGGCGAATGCCTCGGCGGAGCGCTCTATTGGAACGATTTCCATTCGCTCGCAAGACAGGCCGGTTTTCGCGATCCCCGCCTCGTCTCGGATCGGCCGATTGGCGTGACGGACGAAAGGCTCAAGGAAAAGCTCGGGGCGGCAAGGTTCTTCTCGGCCACCTACCGGCTGTTCAAACTCGACGATCTCGAACCCCTGTGTGAAGACTATGGACAGGCGGTCATCTATAAGGGCGGCGTCGAGCATGCCGGCGATATCTTCATCCTCGACAAGCATCACGCGATCGAGCGCGGCAAGGTCTTTCCGGTGTGCGGCAACACCTGGAAGATGCTGAAAGACACCCGCTTTGCCCCCTATTTCGAGTTTATCGGCGACTTCTCCCGGCATTATGGCATTTTCGCCGGTTGCGGCACTGCCATGCCATTCGAGACCGGCGAGACCTCCGGCGCCGCCTCAGGTGGCTGCTGCTGAACACACAATCCCCGCTCATCCGCACAGCACTCCCTTCATGAGCGGACGCGCTGAAAGCCCTTCAGACGATTTTTCGAACGAGATAGACCGAAAGCTCCCATTGTCTCTGAAACAAAAACGGCGCCCAAAGGCGCCGCTCCCGATGACCAGATGGGGCTGGTTATTTCAAGGGTTCGTAGCCTGCGTCGCCAACGTGGTAGTTGATGCCAGCGCGAACCGTTGAATAGCTGTCGTCAACATTAGAGCGGAGCTGACCGGCCGGACCAAACCAGCGGATGTTGGTAAGCGGTTCGCTGGAGCCGAGGTCGATATACTGATACTCGACTTTCGCGGAAACCTTCGGCGTCACAGCATACTCAAGACCGCCGCCGGCGACCCAACCAGTTTTGATGTTGGCGCCGTGTGTCGAACCGTATGCATAATCGGACAGGGGATAACCGCAGCATCGCGTGCGGGAAATTCGACAGATACGTGATGTCGTCCTCAACCCTGCCGTAGGCAAAACCACCTGTTGCATAGGCGAGGACGGGACCGAAATCATAACCGAGGCGGCCTCTCACAGTCCCAAACCAATCAAGGCTGGATTTTACGCCAACCTGGTCAAGCGTATCGGAGGGATTCGTTCCATAAACGCTGCCGGAAATTGCGGACACCTGAAAATCCGTTTCCACGCCATACACGAACCGCCCGGATTGCCAATTGCGGCCGAGTTCCACGCCGCCGAAGCCGCCGCTCTGCGAGAGGCTCTGATGGGGATCCGAATAGGGGCCCCAAGTACCACTGTTAAACTGGTAATCAAGGGCTTGATCCGACGTCCAGCCGTAGCCTCCGTTGACGCCGGCATAATATCCGGCCCAGTTGGCGACGACGTAAGGGGGGCCATCCTTATAGCCACCGGTTGGCGCCGAATACACGTCAGCAGCTTGCGCCGCCGAGGACGCCGCTGCCATCAGGGACAGCGCTACAAATGCACCTAATTTCATGATCTATACCCCACACGAAAACTTTTGCCCAAGCTGCGCCAAGGAATAGGAGATGTGATCAACCGAATAAACCAACCCTAGGTAGCGGTATTCCGGAGATATCGCTAAAATTGAAGACGCAGTTCACTCTGAAATAAAAGGCCAATAAAAACAATGATCTAACTAAGTGGCATAAAAACCACTGACATAGTCTAAATAGGCTGGAGGCTGCATTTTTTACGCTCCGAGGGAAGCCCTTCGTCCCATCGGCGGCGTGCGACGTTTGCTGCGCTCAAACGTCTTTTCGCGGTGGGCCTACAGGCTTTGATTTGATATGAACCTCCGCTGCTCCCTCGATTGCGGACAAGGCCTGATAGTTTGAATTTGGCTAACCCGGAGATAGGCCAAGCCTATCCACCTCAGATCTTCCGAGGCGCGCTGAGGCCGGGACGGCCTCGCCTGAAGCGCGCCGCAGTGCGCGGGGGCAAAGCCGACGGTCTTCGCTTGCGGAAGGCCTGGGTTAACGAGAGTTGCAGCGGCGCCAGCGATCAGTTCGCGGGCGCCAGCGCAAGCACAGGGTCGGCCCGGTAAAGTTCTGGAAACAGGCGCTTAAGCTCGGCGATCTTCGGCTTGTCGTTGATAACGATATAGGGGTGGTTCGGGTGCAGCTCCAAAAAATCCTGATGATAGGCTTCGGCCGGATAGAAAACCTTGTTCGGCTCGATTTTGGTGACAATGGCGCCATCGAAGACGCGCGCCTTGTTGAGCTGGCCGATATAGGCCTCGGCGACGCGCGCCTGTTCAGCGTTTGCCGGAAAGATCGCGGACCGGTATTGCGTTCCGGTATCTGGCCCTTGCCTGTTCAGCTCAGTCGGATTGTGGGCGACTGAGAAATAGATCTGAAGGATGCGGCCGTAGCTGATCTTGCGGGGATCGAATGTGACGCGCACAGACTCCGCATGGCCGGTCGTCCCCCTGCCGACGCTGTAATATTGCGCCGTTTCCTTCTCGCCGCCGGCATATCCTGAAACGGCGCTTGAAACTCCGTCAACATGCTCGAACACGCCTTGGACGCCCCAGAAGCAGCCCCCGGCCAGAACGGCTGTCTCCGATGTTGCTGCGCCTGCCGCCGCGTCGATTACCGGCGCAGGAATCTGGCGTCCTTCCTCGGCGAACGAGAGAGGACCGGCCAGCGGCGTCATCAAGGCCGCGGCCAGCAGCGCAGCTGCGAAGAGGGAGACGCGGGAAAACACTCTGATAGCTTTGGGCATGGGATGCTCCGGTTTTAGCCAAAGGTGAATGCGTAGGCTTCGACGCCTGGGTCCAGGAACTGGATCTCGAACGTGTGGTCGGCGATCGGCCCCTGCTGACGCACGAGCTGATAGAGCCTTTGCTCCTTCACAGCGCCTTCCCCGCCGGGCTGGACATCCGAGCCGTGGCTGGCGCCGGGCGCCTTGCCGTCGATCTTGACGAGGAAGCGGATCGTCTTGCCGTCCGGCGGCGGACCGAGAACAAGATGCAAGTCGCGGGCGTGGAACTTGAAAACGATGCCGCCGTCTTTTGCATCGAGCACGGCATGTTCGGCCTTGATCGTCCAATCTCCGACCAAGCCCCATTCATTCAACCGTGGGGAGCCATCTGCATAGATGTGCGGCTTATCCGGCGCCGCGCCGCCCGGCGAGACGAAGTTCTTCGCTCGCTCATAGCCGATATAGGTCTCGGGCGACCGGACCGCGGCGGCATCCGAGGCTTCCTCGGCGCCCGACGCCTTCACCGAGACAACGCCCGCGGCGACATTCTTATCGCCGGCCTCCTGCAGAAGGGTCTGAATGATGCGTTCAGACTCGTCGTAATCTCCTTCGCCAAAATGGTGGTGACGGATTCGGCCCTCGGCATCGATGAAATAGTGCGCGGGCCAGTACTCGTTGCCAAAGGCGCGCCAGATGGCGAAATTGCTGTCGATTGCGACAGGATAGCCGATCTTCAGATCGGCAACGGCGTTCTTAACATTGCTGACGTTTTTCTCGAATGCGAATTCCGGCGTGTGCACGCCAATGACCACGAGCCCCTGGTCTTTGTATTTCTCGGCCCACGCCCGGACGTAGGGGATGGACCGCAGGCAATTGATGCAGGAATACGTCCAGAAATCGACCAGAACCACCTTGCCTTTGAGACCCTCCCGCGTCAGAGGCGGCGAGTTCAGCCATTCCACGGCGCCCGAAAGCGGAGGCATCAAACCTTCGGAAGCAAGCTTGACCGGATTGGCCTCGGGCTTGGCCGCCATCATCATGCCGGGTCCGGGCGCATCCATGACGACGGATGGCTGCGGCTGAGGGTTGGAAGGCGCCTGCCTCAATTTGTCGACCAAGCCTTGTTCAAGCGCCGCGGTGTTTCCGGCGGAAAAACGCGTGAGGAAGCCCGTGTCCCAACCGAGCGCGATGGCGGCGACGCCGGCGAGCACGGCGGCGCCCAAGCCACGCCTTATCCATTCGCCAGCCCCGAGAGACCGCTTCATCGCCGCGAAAATCCGTCCCCCGGCGAGGAGCGCCAGTGCAAGCGATGTCGCTGCGCCCGCAGCATAGGCCAGCAGCAGGAACGAGGTCTTCAGGCTCGCCCCTTGCAGCGCGGCCCCGGTCAGGATCAGGCCGAGAATCGGCCCGGCGCAGGGCGCCCATAGAAGGCCCGTGGCGGCGCCAAGCAGGAGCGAGGCCAGCACGGACGTCTTGCCGCCCTGGTCGGCGAACTGCGAGAGCCGGTTTCCCAAAGCGACAACCGGTCTTGTGAGCCTGTCGGATAGCGCCGGGAAAAGCAGGATGAGGCCGAAACCCGCGAGAAGCACGATGGCTGCGATGCGGCCGAAGCGATTGACCTCAACCGCCCAGCCGCCGCCAACGGCGGCAAGCGTGGCGACGGCGGCAAAGGTCAGCGCCATGCCCGCAAGCATCGGCAATCCGCCGCGAAGAAACGGCCGCCCGGCTCCCGCAAACACGAAAGGCAGCACCGGCAAGATGCAAGGGCTGAGGATGGTCAGTACGCCACCCAGATAAGCAAGCAGAAACAGGATCATGGCCGGGCCTACCTGGTTACGCCGCTGCGGGTTTGAAAACCATCGCGACGCCATTCATGCAGTAGCGCAGTCCCGTCGGCTTCGGGCCGTCATTGAAGACGTGGCCGAGATGACCGCCACACCGCCGGCAATGAACCGCTGTGCGCATCATTCCGTACGACGTATCCGTTTCCGTTCCAATGGCGCCATCCAACGGCGCCCAGAAGCTCGGCCAGCCCGTGCCGCTGTCGTATTTGGCGGCGGACGAGAAGAGATCGAGGTCGCATCCGGCACAGGCGAAATTGCCCTGCCTGTGCTCGTGCAAGAGGGCGCTCGTAAAAGGCCGCTCGGTGCCGCTTTGCCGCAAGATCGCATATTGATCCGGCGTCAGGAGCTTGCGCCATTCCGCATCGCTATGGGTGATTTCGAAAGGTCTGCCGTCTTGAGGTTCGGCAAGCAGGTATGTCGCTTTCAGCATCCACGGCAAGGCGGCGGCGGCGCCTACAAAAATTCGTCGTGTGATCATGACGCAGTGTCCCATCCAAGCTAAATAGCTGCACTCAATAGCAAGTACGAAGGCAAACGGCGCTTTGATACGCGTCCCTTTGGTTCATCACGCACATGTCATCGGCTGCGAACGCGACGTTACCGGCTCTCATTTCGCTCAAGGAGGGGAAGCCGGCTTGGGCGCCGATGCCCACCCAGCCTGGAAATGCGCCTATCTGTCTATCTTGCGGCGAGGTCTTGCTCTTGGCGGCGGGCGGGGTCTATGCCTGGATCGAAGCCCGGCGAAGACGTGTTGCAGCATTCTATCGTTGAAACCAATCCCGGCGGGCGCCCATATTTTGGCTCACCCTGCAAGGAGGCTCCTATGGAAATCAGAGACAAGATCGCAATCGTGACAGGCGCCTCGGCCGGCATCGGCCTTGCGCTTGCCCGGCTGCTTGCCCGGAAGGGGGCAACCGTCGTCCTTGCCGCCCGTTCCGCGGGTAGGCTCGAACAGCTCCAAAAGGAGATTCCCGGCTCGGTCGCAATCCCGACGGACATGCAGAAGCCGGAAGACATCCGCAATCTGATCCATCAGGTGCGAGACAAGTTCGGCCGGATCGACATCCTTGTAAACAATGCCGGTCAAGGCCTCCTCTCGCCCGTCGAGACCGTCGATCTCGACGATTACCGCGACATTATGGAGCTGAATGTCTTTGCCGTGCTTTCGGCCATGCAGGATGTGATCCCGATCATGCGCAAGCAACGCGGCGGCGCGATCTTGAATGTCAGCTCCATGGTCTCAAAGAACTACTTCCCGATGCTCGCCGCCTACGCCTCCACGAAATATGCGCTGAATGCGCTCTCGCTCACGGCGCGCCAGGAGCTTGCAAAAGACAACATCATCGTGAGCGTGTTCCATCCCAGAATGACGGCTACGGATTTCGGTCGGAATGCGCGTGGACAAAAATACGACTCGCGCGCCGGCTGCCCCGGCATGCCTGTCGACACTGCGGAGGCCGTCGCCGAGCGCATCGTGGAACAGATTGTTTCCGGCGACGCGGAAGCGCAGATGTAGCAAGGCGCGAGGCGGGCGCGAACTGGTCTGCTACTTGGCGAAGGGCGCCCGGAAACCGGCGACGGTTAAATATATCCCGAGCAGGAGCGTTAGCGAGCCGGAGATCAGGATAGAGGCCGGCGAAACCGTACCGTACAACGCCGTCAATCGCGGCGATGGAAGCAGAAGCAGCAGAAGGGCCTTGATCAACGTCAGCCAGCCGAGCAGCGTGATGATGAGGGGTAGCGCTCCTCCCGACCAATAATTGTGCAGCAGCACCAAGGCGAGGCCTGCAAACAGCGCGAAAACGCTGATTGTGAACACCAAGGGCGCATCAGCCACGAAGGCATTGACGGTGGTCAGAAAAGCGTCGGGCCGCGACAGCATCGCGGCCGCCATGATGATGCAATACAGACCGAATAGCCGGGCAAGGAACACTGTGCGCATGGACATCGCCACACCCGTTGAAAGGACATTGCGGAATTGGGCGAGAGGGATGCCACAATACGCTTGTGTGTTCGCTCAAACAACCGCAACCCACCGCTACGAGAGGCGGGCGGCAGCGTATGTCGCGCGGCTACGGCCTTTGCGCCTTTCGCCGGGAGACGGGGCTTTTCCAGGGCTCCGGGCTTGAGCGCCAACGCGCCTGAAGCTACGCCGCCGACTATGACACACCGATCTCGCACCTGAACCGCCGGACTCGCGGATGAACCTCGGCCCCGCTCACTTTTCATACTAGGCGCAGTTCGCGCCTAGTATGAGCCGCAACGCGTTTCTTATTTCAGCGAGGCTTTCTTGCCTGAGGGTGGAGACGCAATCGTGCCCGCCACAACCTCCGTATACGCCAGCTGGCTGAATATATTGAGCCGGCTGCGCTTTTGCTCGACGCTAAGGGAGTTGTTTCCAGCCAATTCGTTGCAATAAGCAGCGGTTAGCCCGTTGACCACGTCGGCGGGCGATGCGCCGGGAACAGCTGACTTTGTCTGAGGGACAAGCTTTTCGATTGCGGGCACGACATTGTCATCCGTCAGAGATTGCAGCACGCTCTTCGCCTGGGATTTGGCCTCATCCGCAACTTTCTGCGCGGTCCCGCTCAGTTTCACGGGGCATTGCGATGTTCCTTGCCCCAGAACCAGCATCAACGGCGTACTCTGCCGAATCTCTCGGACAAGGAAGCCGTCGGCATTCGCCGGCGCATTGTTGCCCCATCTGGTGCGGACGTAATTTGCTATTGCCGCGATTTGAGCATCGTCCAGATAGGCCGCGAAGCTCGGCATGGGTCCGAACGTATCCGTCGCGGGAAGTCCGCCAAGGATCACTTTAATGACGTCCTGAGGGCCTTGAGCCTTGACGGCGCCATTGTTGGCGAGCGCCGGAATCTTGCCTTCCATTCCCTCCCCATTGAGCTGATGACACGATGAGCAATGACTGACGTAAAGGCCGCCGGCGGCTTCCGTCACGCCCAGCGAAGTCGCTGCTGCTTCCTCTTTCGGAGGCGTCGATTTCAAATAGGCGATAATGGCCTTGAGATCGTCATCGTTTAGATTCTTGAGATCGTCGTGGATCGTCTCGGCCATCGGGCCGATCGCAATGCCGTGGCCAGGGGCGACGCCTGTCTTGAAGTAGGACAGGAGGTCGCTTTCAGACCAGCTTCCTATCCCCTGTTTCCAATCGGACGTTATGTTGGGAGCGTACCAGCCTTGAATGGCGGCGCCTTCCAGGGCTGATCCGGTTTCATTTGCTTGAGCGATATTGCGGGGCGTGTGACATTGGCCGCAATGCGCCAACCCTTCGACAAGGTATGCGCCCCGGTTTATTTGAGCCGGTTTATTGGGATCGGGCTGGAATTCGCCGGGCTTAAAGAAAAGCGCTCGCCACGCCGCCATACCTTCGCGAATATTGAACGGAAAGGCAAGCATGTCTTTCCTTCGCTCGGAGTGAACGGGCTTCAACGAAAAAAGATAAGCTTTAATCGCAAGGACGTCATCGCGCTTCACTTTTGTGTAAGATGTATAGGGCATTGCCGGGTAGAGATATTCCCCGTTCGCCATCAGGCCGTCATGCAAGACCTTATAAAATTGCTCGTCGGTGTAGCTGCCGATCCCCGTGTCCTTGTCTGGAGTTATATTCGGCGAGTAAAGGGCGCCGAAGGGCGTCGGGATTTCCCTGTTCCCAGCAAAAGGCTCCCCGCCCGGATTGGTATGACAGGCGATGCACCCCCCCGCGGCTGTGAGATACTTTCCCCTGGCGACGAGATCGGAGCTGGTCTGGGCAAGGGCGGCATCGAATGCCGCCATGAGACCGAGTGTCAAGGCGATCGACGCACGCGCTCGCCAATTGCTGAAAATCATCATCCTCGAACTCTTTCACTAAAACAAGCGACGATGCAGACGAGAATGCTGGTTTCGCGGGTGGGTTCCCATGGGCCGAGAGCCATCCCTGTTTGACAAGTTATGCGTTAGCCGGTTGTAAAGCATGCGGAGCAATGCCGGCTGGCGCCTGCCCACCCCACCAATCGCAACCTTTTCGGCGTAACGGTGTAGCGGCATGCCCTTTAGCGGCCGGCGACCAGGGCTGAGCTACCGGCCCGGTCTCCGGTTAGTCCACATCCGTGTCAGGCCGGTCATCGCCTGCGGAATGTTCGGTATGCCATCGGCCCTTTTGGTCCTCGAACTCGATGTCTCCCGATTCGCCCGGCAGCATTTGCTCGGCTGCAGCGCGGTAGGCGGCGGCTTCCGCGGCGGCTTTGGTGGGAAAGGTTTCCGAGTATGTGCCCTCCAGCCGGTACGCCCAGCCGCCGTCATGTTCGACGATTTCGTAATGCGCTTTCACCATGAACGCCTCGCTTCTGGTTTGTGGCTGCGATCAGCCGTCGCGCTCTCACTTGGTGATCGCGCTGCGATTTGACATGCTCGGGCGTAGCTGCGAATTCCGCTATTGGATTCCCATAACAAGGCGGCAATCGCTCTCTTCAGTCCAAGGCGCAGTGATAGATAACAGCGCCGCAACAAAAGCCCGGTCGGCGGAAAGCTCGATGCTCTTCATCATTTGCATCATAATCCTGATCGTTATCGGCACATTGATCGCCATGATCGCCTTCGGAGGCGGCGCCCCTCCCGCGCCGCTTGCCTCAATCACCAGCGCTTTCCAAAAAGTCGATTTCAGCGACCTGCCGGCAGCTGAGACCGTCGCCGGGCGAAGCGGGCCTATCGCGTTCCGTGTTTGGCCCGCCAAGCCGCGTCCGCAGCAGCCGGAGCTGACCGTGATCGCGATTCACGGCTCGTCCGCGTCGAGCCACAGCCTGCATCCGCTCGCCAAAGCGCTCAGCGCCGAAGGCATAACGGCATATGCGCCCGACATCCGCGGCCACGGCGGCACGGGACAGCGCGGGGACATCGATTACGCAGCCCAGCTCGACGATGACCTCGCAGACTTCGCTGCCGAAGTGCGCTCGCGCCAGCCTGCGGCCGACCTTGTGCTGCTGGGCTTTTCGTCCGGGGGAGGTTTCGCGCTGCATGTTGCCGGGTCGGCGGCGGCCAACATGTTCGCGCGCATCGTATTGCTCGCGCCGATGCTGGGGCCATACGCGCCGACAGCAAGACCGGGAAAGAGCCCCTGGGTGACGCCCTATATTCCCCGCATCATGGCGATCATGCTGCTGAACCGGCTTGGCATACGCGCCTTCGATCATTGGCCCGTGCTTGCCTTCGGCATTCCACCTGCGCGCGCGGACCTTCTCACAGGGCTTTATTCCTTTCGGCTGATGCGCGCTTTCGGAACCCTCGACTACGCCGCTGACCTTAGGAATGCAAAGGCGCCGCTTGCGATCCTGGCCGGGGAGGAAGACGAGCTGTTCTTCGCGGACAAATTCGAGCCTGCGGTCAAGGCTGTCTCAGTCGATGTCGCGGTCACGATCATTCCCGGCATCAATCACATCGAGATGATCACCGATCCCCGCGCCGTGCCCGCAATCGCCGCCGCCATTCGCGGGGGCGCGTGATAGCCGCATAGAGCGACGTGGCGCCCACGCTCGATTATTGGCGCGTTGGCATGGGCGCGAAACGCTATTGCAGCGGCACGGGTGGAGGCGGAGCAAGAAGCGGCTTCAGCCCCTCCTCCGGCGCAGACTGGGGCAGCGGAGGCGCCCCGTATCCAAATGGCGCCGCGGAGGCGATATACGGTTCAATCTCGGCTATCGGAATGTAATGGCCCGTGCAGGGCTGACGAGCGCCGACCATATAGCGCACCTCGATGTCGCGATAAGCGATGTTAATTTCCTGGTCGCCATAGAATGCGGTTCCAAAGAACATGGTGCGCGCCGGCAAACAGAAACCGACCGCCAGCAGGTTCAATTCGTTGGCGAACCCGGCGAAACGCTCCGCGAAACTCCGCCCGACGCGTTCATAGGTCATGACCGGATTTGAGGCAGGCCAGACAAACAGAAACCGGAATGTGTTGGCGGTTGTCGGAGAGATATTCGTCAACGCCGCATCCGGCTGCCTGTTCGTTACCTCGAACAATTCGATGACGCTTTTGGAATCGAGGGCGTTAACGATCGCTTTTGCCGGATCGCCCGCCCGCGCCTCAAGGCACGGCGCGCAAAGCGCGAGTAGACCCGCCGCAAAAGTCTTAAAAGTGATTTGACGATTCATGATCTTCATGTGGGGTTTCGGTGACCTTTCCGTCAACATATTCACCGCAACTTGCGCGGAAATCAGGGCGCCTGAAAACGTTGCAATCGACAAGCCGGATTTTTTGCCTTAAACAAGCGAAATTCCAGATCAACTGGCGCGGCGGGCTTGCGCTTCCAGGCGCAGGGTTAAGGCCCCTTGGTGTGCCGCAGAAGGATTTCAGGTCATGAACATCATCGAGACGCTTGAAAAAGAGCAAATGGCGCAGCTTGAGGCAAAGCGCCGCATCCCGACTTTCCAGCCCGGCGACACGCTTCGCGTCAACGTCAAGGTCATCGAAGGCGCCCGTGAGCGCGTCCAGGCTTACGAAGGCGTCTGCATCGCACGCTCGGGCGGCGGCTTCAACGAAAGCTTCACGGTTCGCAAGATTTCCTATGGCGAAGGCGTGGAGCGCGTGTTCCCTCTCTACTCTCCGCTCATCGACAGCATCACGGTCGTGCGCCGCGGCAAGGTTCGCCGGGCGAAGCTCTATTATTTGCGCGGCTTGCGCGGCAAGGCGGCCCGCATTCCGGAGCGGACGGACAACCGCGCCAAGGCTTTGAAGGCCGAGTTCAAGGGTTTCAAGCGTCCCAGGGGCAATCCCGACAACCTGAAGCTTATCAAGGGCCTGGAGGCGAACGACGAGAAGCGCCTGAACGAGATCGGCGTGATCAAGTTCGAGCAGCTTGCAAACTTCTCGGACGAGGAGATCGCTCTGGTCGACGATTATCTGAAGCTCGGCGGTCGCATGGAGCGCGAGGACTGGCCGGGTCAGGCGCTGAAGCTCCTGGCGGAGACGACGGCGGACGAAGTGCCAGCCGCCGAGGACGAGGCTGAGAAGGCGTAGGGCGCCCAGGTCGCGAGCCTAAAACGCGCGACCGTATTCGCTTTAAAGGGCGCCGCTGGGGCGCCCTTTTGCTTGATCGCTTAGCGGATGACCGTCCGGCGTTGAACGACAACGCCACGCCGCGGAAGGACCCTGGTGGATCTCACGACGGTTCTGCCAGGCATGCGGCGCACGCCAACGGCGCCGCGCGGCCCGATACAGCCGGCGCCGTGCATGCCCCTCGCACAGACGGCTGCGGACGCTTCCGTGGCCGATATTGCAACCCAGGCGCCTAACGCTGCTACAACCAAGACAACTTTACGCATGCTAATCTCCCTTATGATCGCTATCGATCCGCGCGGGAGCTTAGCGCAAGCACAGTGACGCCAATAGATATTCATATTTCTGAAATTAAGCGATGCAACAGCTTGGGATAGGCTTTTTAATAAAATTTATTGACGCTTCCGGCGCACTTATTGTTAGCCAAATCTTCATACATGTTAATTCGATCAGCGGCGCCGCCCCCGATAGCGGATGCTTTGCAAAGCGCTCGACGCCGTGGAAGCTGTTTCAGGGGCCAAGCATCGGTTTCATGCGCCGGAGCCGACCAAACAACTCTTAATCTGAGCTTGCAGCACCGCGGCCTGTAGCGGCTTGGGGATCAAGGGCGCCGACCGGAAAAATGCAGGCAATTGGTCGCGAGAGTATCCTGAGACGACGACGAAAGGTATGCCGGTCCTGATCAGCTCGAGCGTGATCGGCTCCGAAGTCTCGGCGCCGAGGTTCACGTCGAGCACGGCCGTGTCGCAGCCTTCATGCTCCAAGAGCCAAAGCGCCTCTCTCACGCCGCCTGCGGGGCCTATGACTTGGAACCCCCCAAGCTCCAGGATTTCGGCAATCCCGGCTGCAATGAGCGGCTCATCCTCAACGACCAGCACGCGCCGGCCGCTCGCAGCGCGGATCGTTGGCTTGACGGGGACGGGCGACGGGAGGCGGCCGTCAATGATATTGCTCGCACGGCACTCAAGCCGCCAGACCAGGCCCGAAGGGGCATAGTCAACCGAGACCTCGGCGCCCACCGAATCCTCAACCATCCCCGACGTCACCTTTGAGCCAAAACCGCGCCGTTGGGGCTTCGCGACGGGCGGCCCGCCCGTCTCCGCCCAGGACAGCATAAACTTTGGCTCGGCTGCCCCATTCGCCTGGAGGTCCCACTCGATGGCGATTCTTCCGGACTCATTGGAAAGCGCGCCATATTTAGCCGCGTTGGTCGCCAGTTCGTGCAGCGCCATGCCTATTGTCTGGGACGCGGCCGGCGAAATGGACAAGGCCGGACCCGAAAGCGCGATGCGCCTGCCGATCAGGTCGGCGAAATGGGAAAGCTGCAAGCGGATAAGATCCGCAAGGGGGACCGCCTTCCATTCGTGTTTGATGAGCAGATCCTGGGCGGCCGAGAGCGATCTTATGCGCTCGCCAAATCGCTGAACGAAGTCTTGCGGCCCGCTGGAGGCCGTCAATTGCGCGATCGCCTGAACGAGGCTTAGCATGTTCTTGGAACGATGATTAACCTCGCGCAGCAGCAGCTGAATGTGCTCCTCATCGCGCTTGCGCTCGGTAACATCGATGTTGATGCCGCTCATTCGCAAAGCAACGCCTTCGGCATCCCGTTCAACCTTTCCGAACCCGGCGAGCCAGCGAACCGTCCCGTCGCGGCGCACAACTCGAAATTCCGCTCTGTACTCAGCCGCCCGTCCCTCGATGACATCGCGAACTTGTTGGTTCGCAGAGTCTCGATCCTCGGGATGGATGCGGGCCTCCCAATTTGCATAGCTCGCGCTGCCGGCGCCCGGTTCGACGTCGAAAAGAGCGTAGTTTTCTGGCGACCACGTGCTCTTGCCTGACAGAATGTCCCATTCCCAGGCGCCAGCGGATGCGGCATGGAGGGAAAAGCGGAGCCGCTCCTCGCTTTCGCGAACCGCCTGATACGCCTGCTGCAAGCGCGTCGTATCGTAGAAGTAGCAGACCACGCCGTATTGGCCATCCGCCAGCGTGACACGGTTGACCTGCCACTCGTAGGATTCACTCGTCCCGATATCGTTTCGCCTCGCGGTCAGGCCTTGCGACACGTACGGCTCGCCCGTCTGCAAGGTGCGGCGGAAAATTCCGATCGCCTCGCTCGCGAAGGGCTCCGGCCAGAGGATGCGCATCACCTCCCCGAAGTCGCGGCCGATCAAAGGCTGCACGTTGCGAAACGCCGGCATCGCCCCCGCGCTGACATTCCGGATGCGGAACTGTGCGTCGACGGTGTAGATGCCCTGAGGCGACTGCTCTACCAGGGCCGCGAAGGTTTCAGCGTTGCGGCGCAGCGCTTCTTCCGCGTGCTTGCGCATTGTAATGTCGAGCACCGTGCCGATGAAGCGCACGGCCCGGTCATTTTCGAAATAGCTCTTTCCTTTGGCGTGGACCCACCGCGTAATGCCGTCCTCCAGCCCGACTGTCCGGTACTCGATGTCGTAGTCGCTGTTGCCGGCTAACTCGAGCGATTGCTGTGCAGCCGCATGCGTCGCATCGCGGTCGTCCGGATGCAGTCCCGCCAAGAACACATCGTAGCTGACCGAAGCATCCGGCGACAGGCCAAACACCGCGCGTGTCCGTTCATCCCAACGCAATTCGTTTGAGGTGAGGTCGTAATCCCAAATCCCGATCTGTGCAGCTTCGGACGCCATGCGAAGCCGTCCCTCGCTCTCTCGAAGGGCGATGAGCCTGTTGCGAGCCTCATATTGCCGGCGGCGGCTTCTCAGAGCAGCCTGCGCCAAGCTTACAAGGGTGGTGGGGTGGAAAGGGCGCTCAAGGAATATGACATTCCCGAGGACGTCAAGAAACCGAGCGGCGGCGGGATTGCGTTCGAGACCGCCGCCTCGAAAGGTCAAAAGAATAAACTGAAAATCTGACCATTGGGGCTGACGCTTAAGAAAAGCCGAAAGATCGGAGAGGCCGGCGCCCTGAAACGCTTCCTCCGCCACCACCGCAAAACCGGCGCCCTTCCGCAACTCTGTCAGAAGGCCCGGCAGGTCCTTGCAGAGCAAAGCCTCGATCCTGGCCTCCGATAGAATTGCCGCCGCCAGGCTCGCGTCCCTGCCCAAGGGCGCCAAAATCAGCGCGCGTTCGGACGAATAGGGCATTGTAGTCTAGCCAGGTTCCTTTAACGGAGACGAAGCGCCGCCGATGAAGGAGGGGACGCCGCGCAAGATGCCTTGGAAATCGGTAAGCGCTTTGCCAAACTCAAGGCCGCCTTTGTCAATGCGATACTCGCGGATCGTGTCTTCATGGCTGCTTGTGCGTTTTTTCACAACCGAAATGGCGCGCCGAACACGGCCGAACGCTTCAAAATAGCGGAGGAGGATGACCGTATCTGCAAGATAGGTGACATCGACGGGCGTTTGCATGTCTCCGACAAGGCCGTGCTGAGCAACGGTGAGATATGTGGTTGCGCCCTGCCGGTTGAGAAATTGCAGCAATTCATGCATATGCAAGATCAGGGACCGTTCTTCCGGCATCGCTGCCTGATAACCGTTCAAGCTGTCGATCACGATCGCTCGCGTCCCGTGTTTTTCAACGCACCGTCGCACTCGCTGCGAAAACTCGCCCGGCGTCAATTCGGCGGCATCGACCTGTTCCACAATCAGACTTCCCGCCCCGATCAAGCCTTCCAGGTCGAGCCCCACTCCTTTAGTCCTATTGAAGAGCACGCCAAGTTCCTCGTCAAAGATAAACATGGCGGCGCGCTCGCCGCGGCGAATTGCGCCCAAGACGAAGGTAATCGCAAGCAAGGACTTTCCCGTACCGGACGGACCCAGGATCAACGTGCTTGAGCCGCTTTCGATCCCGCCGCCGAGCAAGTCGTCGAGTTCCGGAATTCCGGTTGGAAGCGTCGTGGGTTTGAACGTCGCCTTATGCTCCGCCGCAACCAAACGCGGAAACACCTCGACGCCGCCTGTCGCGATCGCAAAGTCGTGGTAGCCGCCGCGAAAACGCTGACCACGGTATTTCAGAACGCGAAGCCGCCGCCGTTCGGCTCCATAGATCGGTGCAAGCTCCTCCAGCCGGATCACGCCATGGGCGACGCTGTGAACGGTCTTATCCGACGCATCCGACGTCAGATCGTCCAGCAACACCACCGTTGCGTTTTGGCGGGCGAAATAGTGCTTGAGGGCAAGGATTTGCCGCCGGTAACGGAGCGAGCTTTGTGCAAGAAGCCGGATTTCCGACAAACTGTCGAGCACGATCCTCTCTGGGCGCACACGCTCAACGGCCTCGAATATCCGTTTCGTCGTTTCGCCAAGTTCGAGATCGGATGAATAAAGAAGGCTTTGCTGCTGGTTCTCGTCGAGGAGACTCTCCGGCGGCAGCAGCTCAAACACTTCTATTTCATCGCCAAAGCTCCAGCCGTGAGAAGCGGCGCTTTCCCGGAGTTCGTCCGCGGTCTCCGAAAGCGTTATATAGAGCCCCTTTTGACCTTCCTGGGCCCCTTTAATCAAGAATTGCGAAGCTATAGTCGTCTTCCCAGTACCAGGATCGCCTTCCAGCAGGAACACACGCCCGCGCCGAAATCCGCCAGCAAGCACATCGTCCAAGCCATCGATGCCGGTTTCAGCTTTGCTATTTGTTTGGGCCATGGCTTCTTCTTTCCAGGAAGAGTGGAAGCGGCTCATAGCATTCTAGCATTATCACGAAGGATTACCCGATCCTAGCTGCAACTAACATAAACAGACTTTGGGGCGCCGGCGCCAAAGTCTTTTTTGCTGCCGTGGGCGCCGCCCTTGACGTGGCGCTCTGGCGCCGCAAAGGGTGAAATAGAGATGTTGACGGCGGCAACTTGAGATTGCACGACACGCTCCAAGCATTCATAAGGAACTCGTCGCCGACCACGCGAATCAAATTTGCGAGCTGATAGCGCAAATAGTTGTAATCGCGGGCGAGACCTCGATTTGAGCCGACTTAATGAGGGAGACGGTAATGATTAGAGTCGCCGCGATATTATTAGCGATCAGTTTTTTCGCTCCCGCCTTGGCCGAAGAGAACGCCAAAACGCTCCCAAAGAATACAGTTGACTGCGCCCAATTCAAGAAAGTAGGTCCTGACAAATGGATCGAGGTCGGCACCGCTGTTTTTGACTTGGGTCATATCAATGATATTCACCTGACCGATCAGCCCATCACGCCGGGACACTACAAGTTTGCTGGCATAGATGTTTTTCTTGTGCTTGAGAGCAAGTGCGCAACGCGAGAAACGCCCGTGCCGGAACCGACGCCTCTTGCGATGGCGCAAACTGCTCAAAAAGGGGACTTGAAGCAGGAAAGAAGCGCAGCCGCCGCCTCTCAAGATGCGCTGCCGGCCGCAAACGAACCCGCTCCTGCAACCAAAGATAAGGTCGAAAAAGGACAGCCCGAAAGAAAATGCGAAGGCCGAAAGTCTGTCTACATCGCAGATGCGCCCACAGAAGGATCGGACGGCAGCTCTCTGTTCGAGATTGCTTTGGAGAACACGCAGCATAGCGCTGGAAACTCAGACTTCGTTGTCCGAGGGCTCAAGAACAATGAGGTCCAATGGGCAGTGAAAGGCGAAATGCGCGAGGGACGACTCATGTTCACCTACGCCGCACGAACTCCGAACCGCAATGATCGGCAGTTCAGGTTCGCATCCATGCCGTCTTTCAGGCAGCGGTCCGTGGCGCTAACGCCGATCTTCATCAAACCGAACCGGGAGGGGACCGGCGACGCGATCCTCTACCTTAGCGGTCTGCAGGCTTTGTTCGCGCCTCAAGGGAATGCTCGGCGGTTCGAGTTCGAGGGCAAACATCCGTCTGAGGTTCTGCCTGAGACTTTCTATTTTGATCGCTGCGAATAACCTCGGCGCGTCCGCGCCGGCGCGGCCCGAACAGCGCCCGATCGCGATGAGGGGACATCCTACGCGACCAGCATGCGCCGGCCGCTCGAGCAGGCGACCATGCTCTATGAGCAGTTTCCGACCCTACCGCCCGGTCGCCGCCCAGCCTATGATCATAATCGACCCGGCGCACTCAGCCTCTCAAGGAGTGGAAGCGAATTTTCATAAAATCCCGAGTTGCCGCGACAGAGAGGCCAGAGACAAGCCGAACATTATCAGGAGCCCGCTGCTTTTTCCGGCTCGGCGGACGCAACCCCCGCATTCCGGCGGGTTATGCGTGGGCGCGCCTTAGCGGCCTGTGCAAGCCGCTTGCTTTCCTGTTTGCCTTGGCGACGCTCGGCGCCTGCAACGAGGAAAATGTCTTCGTTGCGCCGCCCCCGCCCAAAGTCATCGTCGCCAAACCCCTGCAGAAGCCGTCGGTTCAGTATACCGAAGCCACAGGCAACACGGCGGCGCTCAACAGCGTCGAACTCGTGGCGCGCGTGCAGGGATATCTCGAAAAAAGAAATTACCAAGACGGGGCGCTCGTGAAGCAGGGAACGCTGTTGTTCGAGATTCAGCGCAACACTTATGAAGCCCAACTCGATCAAGCTAAGGCCAGCCTGGCTTCCGCGCAGGCAACCGCCCTTGCGGACGACCTCAACTATCAACGCTATGTCGCATTAGGACGCCAGGGGCAATTGGCAGTCACGCAAAAGCAGATCGACGACGCCAAGGCAACGCTTGATGCGGCCAATGCGGCAGTGGAGAACGCAAAAGCCAGCGTGGAACTGGCGCAGATCAATCTCGGCTATACACGGGTGACGGCGCCGTTTGACGGGCTTGTAACAAGGCATCTTGCCGATATCGGCGCTCTTGTCGGGTACTCAGGCCCGACCACCCTCGCGACCATTCTCCAGATTCAGCCAATCTATGTCTATTACACGCTCAGCGAGAGAGTGGTGCTGCGCATCAAAGATAGACTTGCCGCGGAGGGACGTTCTCAACACGACATTCACAGCGTGCCCGTTGAAATAGGCCTGATGAGCGAAGCGGATTACCCCCACAAAGGACACGTCGATTATGTGTCGCCCCAGGTCAATCCGGCAACCGGAACGCTCGAAGTGCGCGCCCTCTTCGAGAACCCGGATGGACGGCTGCTGCCGGGACTTTTCGTGCGCGTGCGCGTTCCCTTTGAACGCACCAGCGGCGCGCTTTGGGTGGATCAAACAGCAATCGGCCAAAATCAGCTCGGCCAGTATCTCCTCGTACTGAGCAAGGATAACGTTGTCGAACAGCGCCAGATCACGACCGGCGAAGCCGAGGGCGGCCTTCAGGTTGTCAAGTCCGGGATCGCCGCAAACGACTTGGTCGTGACAAGCGGCATTCAGCGCGCAGTGCCAGGACAAAAAATCAATCCGGAAGAGCGCACCATGATGACGGCCTCAGCCGGGCAATGAGAATGAGTTGGCCTCCAGGTTGACCAAATGTTTTCACGCTTCTTTATCGAGCGCCCTATCCTCTCCAACGTCATCGCAATTGTCATCGTGGTGATCGGCGCCGCTTCCTATTTCAGACTCCCGGTCGCCCAATATCCAAATGTCGTTCCGCCAACGATCCAGGTAACGACGCTTTATCCCGGCGCCAGCGCCCAGACGGTCATGAACACGATTGCGCTCCCCATCGAGCAGCAGGTGAACGGCGTCTCGGGGATGCTCTACATGGAGTCCACAAGCACGAGCGATGGCAACTATTCCCTGATTGTGACCTTTGCCATCGGCACGGACCCCGACATGGCCCAGGTGCTGGTCCAAAATCGCGTGGCAAATGCGCTCGCGCAGCTTCCCGCATCGGTGCAGGTCCAGGGAGTTACGGTCCAGAAGCAGTCGACTTCGATTCTTGAATTTTTGAATGTTTCTTCGCCGGACAGGCGTTACGACAGCCTGTTCCTCGCGAATTACGCGGTCATCAATCTTCAGAACGAGCTTGCCCGTCTGCCAGGGGTCGGCAATGTGACGATCATCGGCGCCGGCCAATATGCGATGCGGATTTGGATGAACCCGAACCTGCTTCAGACTTTTGGGCTGACGCCCGATAATGTGGTGACCGCCATCCAGCAGCAGAGCCAGGAGGTGACCGCAGGCGCGATCGGAATGCCGCCCGCGCCAAAGAACCAAGCCTTCGAGTATACCGTCAACGTTCCCGGCCGCTTTGACAGCGCTGCCGATTTCGAGAACATCATCGTGAAAGCGGCCGGCGCCAATGGCGGTCAGGTCGTTCGCGTCAAGGACATCGGCTATGCCGAATTGGGCGCCCAAACCTACACCCAGTCCTTTACAGTCGATAATTTGCCATCGGCAGGGATCGGCATCTCCCTGCTGCCGGGAGCAAATGCTCTCGCCACGGCAAAAGCCGTGCGGACGAAGATGGATGAACTTGCGAAGAGTTTTCCGCCGGGCCTCGTCTACACCACTCCGTTCAACACGACCGACTTTGTGAATGCTTCGATCAATGAGGTTTACAATACGCTCTTCATAGCGGGCTTCCTGGTCCTCATCGTCATTCTTGTCTTCTTGCAGGATTGGCGAGCCACGTTGGTTCCCGCGACCACCGTGCCCGTCACCATTATCGGCGCCTTTGCCGCCATGGCCGCGCTCGGCTTCACGGTGAACATGTCCACGCTCTTCGCGCTCGTCCTGGTGATCGGCATCGTTGTCGACGACGCCATCGTTATTGTCGAGGGGGTTGCGCATTATGTCGAACAGGGACTTCCGGGACGTGAGGCGGCGGTCAAAGCCATGCGCGAATTGACCGGACCCATCTTGGGCATCACGCTCGTTCTGCTGTCCGTTTTTATTCCAGCAGCTTTTATGCCGGGGCTAACGGGACAGATTTACCGGCAATTCGCCCTCGTCATTGCCGCCACGGCTCTCATCAGCGCGATAAACGCAATGACCTTGAAGCCGACGCAGGCTGCCTTGTGGCTTCGGCCAGCGGCGCCGCCGGACCAGCGCAACCTATTCTTCCGCATGTTCAACCGGATCTATGACACGGCCGAGCGCGTCTATACGCGCTTGATAAGCAGCATGGCGCGGCGCAGCGGAATCGTGGCGCTGATAGGCGTTATCCTCATCTTCGTCGCCTTTTGGGGCATCGGCCGAGCGCCAACCGCTTTTCTTCCCAGCGAAGATCAGGGCTATCTTTTGGTAAGCGCGCAGCTTCCGGACGGAGCGTCGCTCGAACGCACGCAGCGCGTCATGGAGAAAATTAGCAATGCCGCGAAGGCGGTTCCGGGCGTTGAGCGGGTCGTGGCTATCAGCGGCATGTCGCTGCTCGACAACAGGGCCACGCTTTCAAGCGCGGGCACCAGCTTTGTCATCCTGAAGAGTTGGGGCGAACGCAACCAGAAGGGACAGACCTCATCTGCGCTTTTGAAGCAGCTGACGGCCTCCCTGCAACAAAACATCCTGGAGGCGGTCACCATCGTCATTCCTCCGCCGCCCATTCAGGGAATAGGCAATGCCGGGGGCTTCACCATGGAAATCGAGCTTCGCGGCGGAAATGTCGATTTTTCCGAGCTGCAAAGCGTTTCAACCCAATTCGTAAGTCTCGCCAGATCACAGTCGGCAGTACAAACCGTCTTTACGCCCTTCCGCGCTTCCGTCCCCCAATTGCTCGCCACGGTCGACAGGACCAAGGCTGAAACGCTTGGCGTCACAGTCGGTCAGGTGTTTCAGGCATTGGAGAGTTATCTTGGCTCAACCTATGTCGGGCAGATCAACAAGTTCGGCCATGTTTTCCAGATCTACGTCCAGTCTCAGCAGCAATTCCGGTCCGAGCCGGGCGATATTGATCAATACAGGATCAGAACGCCGAACGGCGGAATGGCGCCGCTTGGCACGCTCGTCCAGCTCAAGAGAATGGCGGGTCCATCGGTCATCACGCTCTTCAATCTCTATCCCGCGGCCACGCTCACAGGCGCCTCGTCGCCGCGATTCAGCTCAGGGCAAACCATGGGGCTGCTCAGGCAAATCGCCGCAAGGAGCCTGCCGCCGGGAACCGGCTATGATTGGACCGACATGTCCTATCAGGAACAGATAACGGGCAATCAGATCTATTATGTTTTCGCGTTTTCGCTCCTGCTCGTTTACCTGGTGCTCGCAGGCCAGTATGAAAGCTGGCTTCGGCCGCTTGCGGTGATCTTGAGCGTGCCGCTGTCCCTACTCGGCGTCGCCTTCGCTCTCAGCATCTCCGGCTTTCCGAACGATCTCTACACCCAGATCGGACTTATCCTGCTCATTGCCCTCTCGGCGAAGAACGCGATTCTCATCGTGGAATATGCCCGCGACGAGCATGAGGCCGGCGTGGGTATCGAGGAGGCCGCCGTGGAAGCCGCCCGGCGGCGCTTGCGCCCTATTCTCATGACGTCCTTTGCGTTCATTCTGGGCGTCTTCCCGCTCGTGATAGCAACCGGCGCGGGCGCAGCCTCACGGCAGTCGATCGGCATCGCGGTGTTCAGCGGCATGCTCGCCTCGACCCTGCTTGCCATGCTCTTTGTGCCGTCATTTTTCGTTGTTTTGGAGCGAATGAGGGAGCGGGGGCTGTCGCGCGATACGAAAGGCGCCGGAAGCCTGGCATAGCCGCTGCCGCATGGCTACCTCCGCGCTCTTCTCATCGTTGAGATTGCCTCGAAAACGGCGACGCCGCCCAAAAATAACAATGTGAGGCCGCCATAACGCGCCACAACAAACAAGATATTCAAAACAATCAGGGCGATGCCCCGCCCGATCAGCGCCGCTAACGTATTCAAAGACCATTGATTGCCAGGAATACTGGCAACATCCAATAAAGCTTCGCGAGCTGATTGAATTTGGTCCCGTGTCGGCAAAATCTGATCCGGCGTCAACACACCTAATATGACGAATAGCCAGATCATGCTCAGAATGATGAGAAACGCTCCGAAACCCAATTGCTTGCGCGTTTCCTTTGGCAACTTCGGTAAACTCCTCATGCTATCGCCGTTCACTCACAATAGAAGAAGCATGGGCAGCGCCGGCGCGCCGATCAAGATATACGGCCAAAAACGATTTAGTGATTTCTAAGTTACTTCTGTCCCGTTCAAGAACACTCGGCGCCTCGTTTGGTCGGACGGCGTGATTGCGTTCCGAGTTCTGTTAAGCGGCCGAATGCAAGGGAAAGTCAACCGGCGCAAGTTTCAGTGCGTCGCAATCCCCGGCCTCGATGCGGTGATAAAATTCCCGCAAGGACAGCCACCGCGAGCACGCCGACGCCCAGCCTTGCCGCAATCGCGACAGCCAAGTCGCCGCCTCTTCGGGGGTCAAACCGGAAAATCTCCCTCTCCGGGAGCTCTATCCTATCGCCAGGTCCATGAGCGCCTTTTCCAGCGTTATGATATCAAAGGGTTTTTGCAGCCTCGGGGCGCTATTGTATCGATTTTGCAGCCCCGCTGAAGTATAGCCCGTGGCGAATAAGAATGGGATGCCTCTCGCGGCAAGGGCATCGGCAGCCGGATAGGAAAACTCGCCATTGAGGTTCACATCGAGGACAGCAAAATCGACCGGCAGCGATGATGACTTCTGCAGCGCGGCGGCAAGGTTTGTCGCGGTTCCGATTACATCGTGACCGAGATCCGTCAGCATGTCCGCGATCATCATTGCGACCAGGAACTCGTCTTCAACAATCAGGGCCTTTTTTGACCGTGCTTTGCTACTCATGGCGCCGCCCTGTCCTGCATTTCCCTTCAATTATCTGAAGCGTGGCGACTGATCCGCGCGACACCCGCCGGAGCGGCGACCAAGGTGTCCTCAAAGTCTCGGCGCGCCAGGGACAAGCTATAGCTACGCCATAGGAATGCCCCCCCGCCCCCAACAAATATTCAACCCTGCGCGATCTCGCTGGTCAAATCCCTATCCCGCCTGTATAAGCCACCGCACATCTTTCCTGCCATCGCCTTTACAACGGCCACGCAGAGCGAGCAAGTGCTGCTGCGAACATCACTTGCCATGCAGAAGCAGCAGAAACCTTTTTTTGTTGGCATCGGAGGATCGGCCGGAGCAATCCCGGCGATCAAAAGATTCCTCTCCGCGCTCGGGCGCGTCGACGGCATCGCTTTCATCATCCAGTTTCATGCGCAACAGACTCCGGGCGTCACAGCGGCCAGCGTCTTCCAATCGAGCACGCCACTGTCGGTTTTGGACGCCGAGGATGGTTGCCAGGCCAAGTCGGGTTGTGTCTTTGTCGCGCCCGCCCAGCAGGCGGTGAGCCTGAAAGGCGAAGTCCTGCAGGTAAGACCAACCAAAGGGTCGAAGCTTCGGCTGCGCTCCATCGACAGGCTCTTCCATTCGCTCGCAAAGGCGGCAGCCGCGCACTCCGCCGGAATTTTGTTTTCGGGCGAAGATTCGGACGGCGTTGTAGGCTTGGAAGGGCTGGCGCACTCCGGAGCGCTGACGTTGGTTCAGGACCCTGTCACGGCCGAGCATCGGAGCATGCCCGAGACGGCGATCGCTCTCAGCGCGTTCGACTTCGCAGGGACGCCCGAACGGCTGGCGGAGGAACTCATTGCTCATCTTGCGCGCCAGGAAAAGGGACAGGGGTTCGCCAAGCCGGTCGAATTTCAGACCGATGATCTTGCGGAGATTTGCCAAGTCCTCGAAGAGGCGACGGGTCATGACTTCCGGCATTACAAGACAAGCACTTTGATCCGGCGCGTCTCCCGGCGCGTTCATATGGCCGGGTCCGCGGACACGAACGACTATCTGCTTTTCCTGAGAGACAATCCCGAGGAGTCGCGGCGCCTGATGCGCGACCTCCTCATCGGCGTCACGTCTTTCTTTCGGGATCCGTTGGCCTTCGAAGCGCTTGCCGAAGCCGCTCTCAAGCCGATCCTCGCAACCTCCGCCTCATCGGTCCGCATTTGGGCGCCGGGCTGTGGAACGGGACAGGAAGTCTATTCGCTGGCGATGCTCCTCATGGAGTTGCTGGACGATTTGGACGCCAGCCCGGATGTGCAAATCTTTGCCACCGATCTCGATGAGCGCGCGTTGAATGTTGCGCGACGCGGGATTTATCCGAGGTCGATTAGCGACGAGATCACGCCTTCCAGGCTCAAACGCTTTTTTGAGCCTCACGGACACCGTTTGCAAATCAGCAAGGAGCTTCGCAAGCTCGTCATTTTCTCCCCGCATAATTTAATCAGCGATCCCCCATTTTCGCGCCTCAACCTGATTTCATGCCGTAATTTGCTCATATATCTGGGTCCGCATCTCCAAAAGAAATTGATGTCGGTCTTTCATTATTCGCTGCGCGATGACGGGTTTCTGTTTTTGGGGTCCTCCGAATCCGTCGCCGGTCACTCCGAACTCTTTCGGATCGTGGACGCAAAGCATAGGATCGCACAGCGCAAGCCAACAGGGGCCCAGCGAATGAAGTTGCCGCGGCAGACGGGAGTTGCAACGGGAATCGGGGCGGCCCGTCCGCAGGAAATGGCCGAGGTCGATATCGGAGCGCTCAGCCAGCGCATTTTGCTCGACGAGTTTGCGCCGCCTTACGCCATCGTCAATCAGGACGCTCAGGTTGTCTACCTCTCGCAACGGATCGGCGCGTTTCTGCAGCCGCCCGAGGGCGAGTATTCCAACAATATCTTCCGCATGGCCCGAAGCGGCTTGCGGGTCGGCCTGCGCTCCGCCTGGGGAGAAGCCCAGGAAACGCGGCGAAAGGCGGTGTATGAGGGTCTTTCCGTCGAATTGGAAGGAGAGCCGCATCACATCCGGCTCACAGTGCAGCCGATGCCGGAGGTTGGGCATGCGCCGGGTCTGACGATGATCGTCTTTCAGATCATGGGACCGGTCACGACCGGTCCGAACGCGTCTCAGCCGCATTCTCCCGAGGAAGCCGAGCGGTTGGTGGCGCAGTTGGAAGGCGAGCTTCTGCGCACCAGGGATGAGCTGGAAAGAGCCGTCCAGGACCTGGAGGCGGCCAATGAGGAGCTGAAATCCTCGAATGAGGAACTCCTCTCGATGAACGAGGAATTGCAATCCTCGAATGAGGAACTCGAAAGCTCGAAAGAGGAGGTTGAAACCGCGAATCTGGCGTTGGCTGGTACGAACGCCGACGTGCAGAATCTTCTTCACTCGACCGAGCTTGCCACCATCTTCATCGATGCGTCGGGTTGCCTGCGGCGCTTCACGCCAGCCGCCACCGCCCTCTATAACCTTGCGCTCAGCGATCTGGGACGCCCTCTCCATCACTTCACGCATGTTTTCGATGATCTTGAGATTCCCTCTCTCGATGACGTTCTCAGGGGAGGAACGCGGCTCGAGCGCGAGGTGCGCAGCAAAGATGGCCGCACGTTCCTGCAGCGCGTTACGCCCTATAGGACTGCGGACGGCGAACCCGACGGCACGGTAATAACCTTCCTCGACATCACGCAGCAGAAAAAAACTCAGCACCGCCTCAAGCTGGCGGAGCAGGAAGCCGAGGCGCGCCTTGCGGAACTTGAGAGCGTCTATGCAACGGCGCCGGTTGGGCTCGCGCTGCTCAATCGTGACTTCCGCTACGTCCGCATCAACGAGGCTTTGGCCAATATGAACGGTCTCCCGGCCAAGGACCACATCGGCAAAACCTTGCGCGAGATCGTGCCGGATCTTGAAAACGAGTTGATACCGTTGCTCAAGCACGTCCTTGAGACGGGCGAAACCATTGGCCCGCGTGAGGTTACGGGCGAAACGGCGCGGGAGCCGGGCCTGCGGCGCACCTGGCTCGAAAGCTGGGGGCCTGTTGTCAGCCCATCCGGTGAGCTGATTGGCGTCCATGGGTCGGTGAAGGACATCACGGATCACAAACAGGCGCAGGTTGCGGTCGCCGCGAGCGAAGCCCGCCTGAGGCGGCTGATCGACAATCTTTTCGCCTTTGTCAGCATTCTGACGCCCGAGGGCGTTTTAATCGAGTCAAACAATGCGCCGCTGCAAGTCGCCAATCTCGCGCGCGAGGATGTGATCGGAAAGCCGGTTTGGGATTGCTATTGGTGGAATTTTTCCGAGCCATCGAAGCAGCGCCTCAGGGACGCCTTTGCGAAGGCCCTCAATGGCGAGACAGAGCGCTATGACGTCGACATACGCATTGCTTCGGAGCAGTTCATCACGATCGATTTTCAGCTCGCGCCGCTCAAGGACGAGGCCGGCAAGGTTATCGAGGTGATTTCGTCCGGCATCGACATCTCCGAGCGCGTGGCGGTGGAGCACCAGCGTGAGCTTCTCATCCAGGAGCTCAACCATCGAGTGAAGAACACACTTGCCACAATTCAGGCCATCACTCACGTCTCCATGAGGCATAGCCGCTCGATAAAGGACTTCGCGGATGGCTTCAGCGGCCGGTTGCTTGCCATCGCAAGAGCCCACGAGGCCCTCTTCAATGGCGCCGCTACAAGCAGCGAGCTTGCAGACATCGTTCAGAGACAGGTGGGACCCTACGCGGAAAAATCCGACGGATCGCTGTTGCTTCAAGGGCCGGCCATCAATCTTTCCGCCAGCGAGGCTCATAATCTCGGCCTGATCCTGCACGAACTGGCGACGAACGCCACGAAGCATGGCTCTCTGTCACGCGAAGGGGGGAAAGTTAGTATTGCGTGGACATTTGACCAGCCCTCGGGACGGGTTGCCCTTCTTTGGACGGAGACGGGTGGTCCCAGGGTGGAGGAGCCTGCAAGCGACGGGTTCGGATCGCGACTTATCCGGCAGATGACAGAGTCCTTAGATGGAAAGTATAGGCCTACGTTCAGACCGGGCGGCTTTGCGGCTGAACTTGAGTTTCCGATCGCCCGATAGGCCCGCTGTGCATGGAGCCTGCTGAGCAATGCCAGATCAGAGCCTGACTTGATAACTCTTGCGATCGGCCAGACGACGAAGTCTGGCCTCTTCCATAAGGCGCGGCGCTGATTGCGGACAAGCCCCCCGCGATTTCGGCTTCGTTGATTGCCGCCCATGCCGCAGGTTCGTCGGCGAAAGCCGGCCCGAATGCAAGCAAGCGCCGGCCAAGAACGGATCAGCTGAGAGGAACTGCGAAGCTACAGATTTTTACCGTAAAATATTCGTTTGTTGAAGTCGTTCGAGTTGGGACAAGAGTAAAAAATAGGTTTATAGTGTTTAAGCGCCGGAAAAATCGTTTGTGCGGCGCCAAACTCCCCCAGAAAAATTCGCTCGAGGAAACACCATGGACCTACAGGACAAGCGCATGCAGTGCTTGCGTCTGGCTGTCGAGCTAGGCGGCAACGCCGACGCCATCATCGCCACAGCGCAACGCATGTTCGATTTCGTCAAAGGCGACGAGCCGGCGGCGACGGCGTCCTCGCCTATCCCCAACGCCTCGCCTGAGCCTGTGGCGATCGCCGAGCCGCAGGCGGAAGTCGCCCCGGCGCAGGCTGCCGCAATCGCAGAGGCTGCAACCAGCGAGCCACTTGTCGCCGACCCCATCGCAGCATGCGGAACAGCCCTTGTAATGCCGGAGGGCGGAAGCTTGGCTGAAGCCTTGCCGAGCCCCGAGGCTGTGATGGCTGCCGAGGCGAAGGTCGAAGTCGCGGCTGAGGAGACTTCTGCCGAGGCGGTGGCCGAGAACGCCCCGGTCGAAGCTGCGGCTGAGGAGGCGCACGCTGAAGCTGTCGCTGAAGAGGTCCCTGTCTCGGCTGAGGAGACTTCGGCCGAAGCGGTGGCTGAGGAGGCTCCGGTCGAGGTTCGGGCTGAGGAAACCCACGCTGAAGCTGTCGCTGAAGAGATTCCGGCCAAGGTCGCGGCTGAGGAGACTTCGGCGGAGGCGGTGGCTGAGGAGGCCCGGTCGAGGTCGCAGCCGAGGAGGCGCACGCTGAAGCTGTCGCTGAAGAGATTCCGGCCAAGGTCGCGGCTGAGGAGACTTCGGCGGAGGCGGTGGCCGAGAACGCCCCGGTAGAAGCTGCGGCTGAGGAAACCCACGCTGAAGCTGTCGCGGAAAGAAATTCCGGCCAAGGTCGCGGCTGAGAGAATTCGGCGGAAGCGGTGGCGAGGAGGCTCCGGTCGAGGTCGCAGCCGAGGAGGCGCAAGCCGAAGCTATCGCCGAGGAGATCCCGGCCACGGTCGCGGCTGAGGAGACTTCGGCCGAGGCGGTGGCAGAGGAGGCCCCGGTCGAAGTTGCGGCTGAGGAGGCGCACGCCGACGTCTCTGCGGCCAATCCGGCCTTCGTCGTTCCGCCGCCTCTCGCGTCGCTCACCGACCACATTGGCGAGCAGCCAGCGCCGCATGCCTGAGCTATTCCGGGCCGGTATTCGAGTCGACCGGCCAAGGGAAAGGCTGGCTATCCGGGCAGTTTGGTGACTCCAGCGCAAGTCCCACAGGCTCTGCCGCTTCGTCCCTCCGGGCGGCGCGGGCAGAGCTTGGTGGACGCGCCTAACGAATTGAGCGCGGCCTTTCGCGTGAGGGCGAGGGCAAACGCTGGCGGCAGGGTTTAACGTTTAGAAAATCGCCTGGAAACCTAACACGTCAACTGATCTGCCCGAGCACCTCTTCCGCGGGACAGGCAATCCTCCATGTGACGCCCGACGGCGCGAAGTCCAGTTGAACATCGGCTCGCAGGCTCATATTCAGCATTGATTCGATTACAAAAGAGCCGAATCCGCGTTGCGCCGGCACGGCCACGGCAGGCCCTTTGCTCTCCTGCCAGCTCAGGAAAAAGCGGTCAGCAGTAAGCCGCCAAGCAATATCCACCTGGCCCGAACTGTTTGAGAGAGATCCATATTTACCTGCATTTGTAACAAGCTCGTGCAGCGCCATGGCGACACTTTGAGTGGCGGCGGCCGAGAGGTGCAGGTCCTCGCCCTGCATGTGGATGCGTGAGCCGATAAGATCCTGAAAAGGCGCAAGCTGGGATTGGACGACTTCGATCATTTCGGCGCCTTTCCACTCACTCTTGACGAGCACGTCCTGGCTCGCAGAGAGCGCGAGAAGGCGCTCTGTGAAGCGTTCAAGGAAATCTTCGCCGCCGCGCGCGCCCGTTTGCCGTGCTATCGCCAGCACGAGAGCAAGCATGTTCTTCGAGCGATGATTGACCTCCTTCAACAGAAGCCCGATACTTTGCTCCCGTATTTTTCTTTCTGTAATATCGATGACGGTGCCGGTCACCTTTGAAACAAATCCTGTTTCTTTGTCGACCGGTCCGATCAATTCACCCCTGCCAAGAAGCCAGCCGCCGGTTCCATCCGGCCTCACAAAGCGCACCTCAAGCTCGTAGGGGCCAGGACGTCTCACGATCTCATTCATTTTGGCCGCGGCCCACGGGCGATCCTCGGGACGGACTGCGCGAAGTGCGCTTTCGAAGGGTAGGTCGATATCACGGTCGCCCGCTCCAAGCAGTCTTGAAAGCTGAGCCGACCCAACAAGGCGCCGTTTGCCTGGTTCACAGTCGAATACGCCAAATCCCGCGGCTTCGCTCGCGCGCCGCAAACGGCTTTCGCTCTCGCGCAGCGACTGCTCGGCCGCGCGCTGGTCGTTAACGTCGAGGCACGAACCGATATAGCCTAGAAATGTCCCCTCGCTCGAATATCGCTGCACGCCGATATCGTTGACGATGCGCCAGACGCCATCATGGCGCTTCAGCCGATAGTCCATCCTGAAGGGTTCGCGCCGGTCAAAAGCCTCGTTGTAGGTGGCAAGGCAGCCATCAACATCGTCCGGGTGGACGCCTTCGAGCCAGCCATGACCGAGTTCCTGCCCCATGGTCCGGCCCGTGAAATCGAGCCACGGCTTATTGAACCAGGTACAAGCCTTTGTGCAGTCGGACATCCATATCAGGACAGGGGCCACGTCTGCGATCTCACGAAAGCATTTTTCGCTTTCGCGAATTGCTGTGATAGCCCGGGCGCGGTCAACGGCTTCCCAGGTAATGTCAGCGATGGTTTGGACAACTGCGAGCTCGCCGGCCGTCCAGTTCCTGACGATCGCTTGATTGACATAGAGGCCCGCGAGCAATCGGCCGCCGCGACATATCGGCGCCGCGATGATGGCTCGCGCGCCAGTTTCGTCAAATCGCGATCCACTCGTGGCTGGATCGAGCGTTGTGTCGGACACGCCAAACGCACGCCCAGCTCTCATTTGGCTGAGACAACGCGCGCCGATGTTCGCCGCCGGCCATCGCCCGACCAGCCGTTCATGACGTCCGCCGGTCCAGGACGCGCCGAACTCCAGCCTGTCATCATCGGCCATTTGAAAGAAGCCGGCGCGATCGGCCCCGAGATGCTGCCCCACCCCTTTAGCGGCTGCGGCCATGATGACTTCAGGGTCGTCCGTCGCCCGCTGCCCTTTCATGAGCCGGATCAGAAGCGCCTGATGCGATTCTCCTGACATATTCAGCGGTGCTTTCTGTCAGCCATGCTGCAATTCTATGATTGCGATGTGATTATGCAACCCGTTTCGAAATCACCGCGTGAGCGTCGCCGCGATTCTTATAAATTGGCGCTCCTTTTCCATGAATCAGCCATAGCTATGCCGTCATTCTGTGGCTTGAAGTGAAAAGCGTGGATTACTGGCTGCAGGCTTAGCCTTA
Source organism: uncultured Alphaproteobacteria bacterium (assembly GCA_963748525.1). Classification (GTDB taxonomy): domain Bacteria; phylum Pseudomonadota; class Alphaproteobacteria; order Rhizobiales; family Rhodomicrobiaceae; genus Rhodomicrobium. The sequence goes on along the minus strand of CAVVJJ010000019.1, from coordinate 333,221 downwards.
ATTCTTGTTTGTTGCAAAGCTGCCACGCCTTAGAGGAATCGGTCCAAGTCGTGGAACCCAATATTGCCCCGGCTATTGAGTAACCGCTTGGTATGTGTCCCGGGGGATAGGTAATGCCGCTCTATGGTGCTCGGATTCTTCTGGCCGAAGATGAAGTCCTCATCGCCATTGACATCAAGCATATCATTCGCGAAGCGCGCGGCGAGGTCGTAGCCCATGCCGCAAACTTGCCGAAGGCGCTGACGCTGGCCGACACCCCTCGCCTGACCTTAGCCATTTTGGACTTCCAGCTTGGGCCGCAAAATTCCTTGCCGCTGGCGACAAAGCTGCATGCAGCCGGAGTGCCATTCATCTTCCACACGGGCAATGCCGCCTGTTTGTCCGAGGCTTGGCCATTCGTCCCCATTGTCCCGAAGCCGGCCGCGCCACAAAGGTTGGTTGCCGTCCTGGCGTCTCTGATCGCCATTGGGCCCAGCTTGGCGGCGGCTTGAGCATAGAACGCGCCCGTCTCCCAGCGTCCTCAATATTCTGCTTAGTTTACAGCCGCGCATCGTCACGGCGATCTTGGCTTTAGCGACGTGCTTGGGCATCGCCGAACGCGTTACCCGAGTGCCCGGCCGGCCCGCAACCACCGTCGCGGCTTGCCCGTTGCGGGGCAACGATTACATTCGCCGGTAAGCGCATAAACGGTCGCTATCCCTTGGGGAGGAGCCATGCACGCAATAATACGGAAATCTGAAGATCGCGGCAGAGCCGACTTCGGATGGCTAAAGAGCAGCCACAGCTTTTCATTCGGCCATTATCACGACCCACAGCACATGGGCTTCGGGCCGTTGCGCGTCATTAATGAGGACCGGGTCGCGCCGGGCGGCGGCTTCCCAACGCATTCGCACCGCGACATGGAGATTATCTCCTATGTGCTGGATGGCGCGCTGGAGCACAAAGACAGTCTTGGGACGGGCTCGGTGATCCGGCCGGGGGACGTTCAGCGCATGTCGGCTGGAACGGGAGTCCTCCATAGCGAGTACAATGCTTCCAGCAAGGACCCTGTCCATTTCCTGCAAATTTGGATCCTACCCGAGCGCGAGGGGCTCAAACCCAGCTACGAGCAGAAAACGTTCCAGGCGGCTGAAAAGCGCGGCGCGCTCCGCCTCATCGGCTCACGCGACGGGCGGGAGGGCTCGATCACGGTCCATCAGGATGCCGACGTCTATGCAACGGCGCTGGAGCAAGGCGAAGCTGTTTCGCATGCTCTCAAGGCGGGACGCGGCGCCTGGGTGCAAGTGGCCCTGGGCTCGGTCGCCATCAACGGCCAAAGGCTTGAGGCTGGCGACGGCATGGCTGTCGAGGCCGGCGGCGACTTGCGCCTGGAGGCGGAAAGCAGCTCGGAAGTCCTTCTTTTCGATATGGCGATGGCCCCGGCGCCTGCCAGCAACCCATCTGAGACGCCCAACGAGGAGCACCCATGAAACTATACGTTCTGCCTGGAAGCTGCGCGCTCTCCTGCCACATCGCCCTCGAATGGGCCGGGGCTGAGTACGAGTTGGAGGTACTGACGCGGGAAGCGCTGCGAAGCGAGCGGTATTTGGCGCTGAACCCCAAGGCCAAAGTCCCCGCCTTGGCGCTCGACGGCGGCGAGGCGGTGACGGAAGCCCAGGCCATCCTCCTGTTGATCGCGGACCTGTTTCCAGCGGCGAGCCTTGCGCCGCCGGCCTCGGACGCGCTGGGCCGGGCGAAACTGAATGAAGTGCTGAGCGAGCTTACGAGCGAAGTCCACCCCGCCTTCGGGCCTCTGTTCGTACCCTCGCGTTACGTCGCCGAGCCGGCCTGCGAAGGCGGCGCGAAACAGGCGGCCCTCACGCGGGTGGACACTTGCTTCATCCGTCTGAACGAGGCCTTGGAGGGTAAGGACTGGCTTCTCAAGGAGCGCAGCATCGCCGATCCCTATCTCTTCGCGCTCTCGCGATGGTTGAAGATGACGCCGAAGCCCGTGGCTTCGTATCCGGCCCTAGCGCGTCACCACGCCCGAATGCTGGACGATCCGGGGGTACGGCGCGCAATGGCGGCGGAAGGCTTGGAGTAAAGGCTGCCCCTGCAGTCTCCGGGCCGATCTCCTAGCCGAAGCGACAAATTGCGCCCGGAGGCGACGCATCCAAATCTACCCCGCCGAGGCGTCCTCGGCGGGCGGCGCCACCGTCGCCCAGCGCTCCGCGATCTTGTCCCCCTCGAAGCGCCAAAGAACAAAGCCATGCATCTGCATCTTCCGCCCGGACGAGGGGCTGGTCCACCGCCAGACGTTCCGGCACATCGCCTTGTCGCCCTCCGCGATCATATCGAGGATCGAGACGCGGAGATCCGGCATGGCCTTGTACATGCCAAGCATCATCGCCTCGTCGCCTTTCGCATCGGTTGGCTTTCCCCCAGGGCCGTCATGGTCATAAAAGTCAGCCGTCATGTTCTGGTGAATGACGTGCGCCTTGCGGTTGTTCACGAAATCTTCGAAATGCCGCCGGACGAAGTCTTTCATTTGAGCGGGCGTCAGTGTGGTTGGCATCGTCACATTCTCCGGTCATCAAAGATCGGGCTTGAAAACCATCAGATAGAAGATCGCCAGAACCGCCAGGAAAGCGGGCCAGCCGAGAATGAACCATACGCGAAGATAGCGGAAATAGATCGGCGGAAGCGGCTCTCCGCCGGCGAGGCTTGCCTTGGCGATCTTCCGCAGCTCGATCTGAAGCCAGACCACCGGCAGCCAGCACGCGCCGACGAGAATATAGAGCGCGATTGACAAGGCGAGCCACCCGCTGGTCAGCGGCCAGCCCGCCTTAAGCGCCATCGCGGCGCCGGTCGCCGGCTGGATGATGACGGAGGGCGCGGTGAACAGCCAATCGGCAAGCACGACCGACCGGCCCACCGCGGCCACGATGCGGGGGTCCGCGGTCCTGAAGGCGAGATAGCCGTGAAAGGCGGTTCCGAGGCCGGCGCCGAGCAGGAGCGTCGAGCTCAGGATGTGGATGTATTTCAGAAGAAGATAGCTCATCGCCTCGTTTCGAGCGCGATCATGGTGAGCGTCGCGAGCAGCACGGCGAGGTTCTTCGTCAGCGGCCCGAGCGGATCGCTCCAAGCCTGCGGAGCGGCGATGGTGGCGAGAACGGTGAAAACCAGCATGAGGGCGATCTGCAGGACGCCCGTGAGCGCGGGTCGTATGTTCAAGAGAAGCGCGGCGCCAAGAGCGGCGTCGAGCGCCGCGCCCCCGTAAACGAGCGCCGGCGCATCGGATGCCGATAGGCCAAGGCCGGCCGTCATCGCGATGCTTTTCTCGATCGGATAGACGAAGGCCGAGACGATCGCCGTGACGATCCAGAGAAGCGCAAGGCCGGTGCGAAGAGCGGGCCTGAAGAAATAGAGCCGCGCATGCCAGAGATCGGCTTGCGTCGACGGGTCGGCGGCCATCGCTTCGGAAAGGGGACGCGGCAGCCAATCCAAAGCCTCCTGCAAGGGTTTGACATCCGCGGTGTTGCCGCGGGCGAGCATGTCGAGGCTTTGCCTGGAAAGCGCGCCGAACAGGAAGTGGCCTCCGAGGGCCGAGGCGCCGCGCAGGAACCATTCGGGCACGGTCAGCACGCCAGCCGGCGGCAGAAGGAGCCAGCGGCGGAGCGTGTGCGTCAGCTGATCCGTCGTCATGGCGCGGGGACCGGCGAAGTCGAGTTCGCGCGGCGCGGGGTCTTCCCGTTCGAGGAGAAGGCAGGTGCCGTAGGCGAGATCGGAGACATGGAGGGGCTGGAGCTGCCATCGGCCCTCAGCAAGCCGGGGAGGACGGGGCAAAGCGCCAAGGGCGGCGAACAGCGTGGTGCTCTGTCCGCCGCGTCCGATCACGATCGAGGGGCGGACCACGGTCCAGCCGATGAGCTGGCGGCTTTCGGCAAGGCTCAGGAAATGATTGTCCGCCTTTCGCTTCGTCAGATGAAAGGGCGTTGTCGCCCCGTCGTCGGCGCCAAGCGCGGAAATCTGGATGACCTTCGGGACACGAAGCTCCGCACAGGCCTCGAAAAGGCCGCGCGGCCCATGGAAGTGAACGGTTTCAAGGCTGTTGGCGCCGTCGCCCTGAAAGACGCCGGCCGCGTTGATGACCGCGTCGACCCCTGGGAGACGCTGGCGCCAGTCGTCCACTGTGTCTCTGGCAAGGTCGCAGCCAATGGCGGCGAACGCCGGAAACATGAGCCGCAGCCGGTCTGGCTCACGACCGCAGGCGACGATTTCGTGCCCGGCCCGAGCGGCTTCGACGGCGATATTCCGTCCAATGAATCCGCCAGCGCCGACGATCAAAACCCGCATGCGGTCCGCTCCGGTTGATTTTTCCGGGGCGGAGTTTAAATGCGCCGGCTCCCTCATTACGTTCGCGCATTGTCGCAGGATGACGTCCTGCTTCTAATTTGGGCGCGCCGTAGCGTCGCATCCGGCGCTGCGCTTAACATTGGCGGCGTTTCCTTCCGTCGAATTCAGGAATGCGCCTCTGGTCGGCCCGGCGCGCGTGGATGAAAAGGTCCGCAAGCCAGTTGCGATGCCGTCCTGCCGGAGGAGCTAGAGGCCGAGGACTTCAAGAACGACCGAATTGACGGCGTTCATATCGTAGAACCGCAGCGCCTGCCGCCTGCTTTCTTCCGCCATCGTGGGAATGAGATCGGGCCTTTGCAGGATCTGGGTCATGGCGCGCACGAGCGATCCCTCATCGCGGACCGCAACCCGGTAGCCGTTCAACCCCTGCTGCACGAAGTCGCGGCAGCTTCGCGTGTCCGTCGTGATGATCGGCCTGCCCAGTGCCAGCGCCTGGAAGAGCGAGCGCGGCGCCCCATTGCCGTAGGAGGGCGCGACGATGACGTGACATCGCTGAATGACCGGCCCGGCGTCGTCGACCGGCCCGATATATTGCACGAACTCCCGATACTTCCGCAGCTCCCCGGTCGGCAGCGGGGACGCGGCTTCGCCCGGCGTGCTGGTGATGAAGAAGCGCGCGCGCCGCGCCTTCAGGCGTATCGCCTTCGCCGCCTCGCAGAACTCGATGACGCCCTGGAACCGGTCGAGCGGCGTCGCCATCAAGAATAGCGCGCCGCGATCGATCGGCGGCAGCGGGCGCTGAACGTGGCGGTTAAGGTCTTCTCCCCAGCCTCCGACGGTCAGCTGCGTCTTGTTCTCCGGCAGGAGGCGTTGCGTTTGTGCGTATTTGCGGTCGTGTTCGCTGTGAAAGATCACGGCGTCGCTCCAGGCGAAGATGGTCCGGTAAACCGTCTTCAAGGCTTGGCGCTGTCCCCAGGACGAAGCGCCCGCCGCCTCCATGAAGGCCGGGCCCAGGCTCGGCACCGTTGTGGCCACATTGGGGATGCGCGCGATTTTCGCCGCAGCGACGCTTTCAGCGCCATTGCGCGCCGATTCGACGAGAACCACATCGGGATCGACGTCGCCGAAAATCGTGCTGAGTTCGCGCATGCGCCGGTACTTGTCCCAGAGCGCAAGCCGCGGCGGCAGGGAATAGGCTTCGGCCCCGATATGCGAAAGAATGCGCAGATCGTCGTTCGACAGCTCGGGCGCGAACGCGAAAACGCGGTGTCCCCGGTTGACCATATCGAGAATGAGGCCGTGACAGGAAGCGATCAGCGCGCCTGGGGACGAGGCCGTCACCGCGACGCGCTTTCTGTGCGCCGGAAGCGGGAGATAGGGCTGGGATGGCGAGGACGCAGGACTGGCGTTTGCAAAGTCGCCGAAAGGGATAGCGTCCAACACAACCCGCATCACGAACAACGCACCTAAACCAACAAGCGCCACACGCCGCAATGTGGGGCGAAGCGCTAAGTTTTAATATGATTGAAGCGTCCGGTCAAAGGTCTCTCCGCCGCAAGGGCGACGGCCTGTCCGATTCTCGCCCGCCGCCAAGCGACAGGTTACAACCTGTGGAGCACTCAACTAGAGGTGTGCGGTTTAGATATAACTGTTGCTCGAACGGCACATACTGAGGCATCTCTGCCCCGTTTAGGCCATAAACCGGGACGACATTGCTGTCATCGGAACGGACGGAAACCGCAGGGTTTCCAAGACCATGTTTCCGAAACGTGTATGAGTGGCTATGCCATCGAAGTTGCCGTTGGTTTTGCGTATGCCGGCGCTTCTCTCCAAACAATGTGTGATCTCCGCGGGAGCCAGCTCGCCGCTGGCGGAGGGTGCTGTTTTGGACGTTCGGAAGTTTGATAAGTCGTGTACGCCATCTGTCTATGGGTGCGGGTCAGCTTCGCTCCCGCTCGATGAGAGTCGAGACAAAGCTATCGCAGCCATCGGCGCTGTCGAGTCTGCCGTGCCGGTTTGCGCCCTTTCCAAAGGCGGCCTGAACGCCGGCGCTCTTAATCTCCGGTTAGCGGATATGGCGAAAACAGATTTCATCCGCCGTCGGATTGCCCGAACTCGGCCGCAAAAACACTCCGCCCGTGTGGCATTGTCGCAAAATGCGCATCAAACCCTATCGAAGCGGTTGGGGCGCGTTACGCATAAAAGATCTAGCGTGGAAGTTGTGGGCCATGCACATGCTTAAGAATATGCGATTTTTGAGGGTCTTGTTCGTCCCGCTGCTTTTTTGCGGGGTGGCCGTCGGTCTCGTCGTCCTCCATGTGGCCATTCTGCGCAAAGCCGAGATTACGAAGGCGGCGCTTGCGAGCGCGCCTGCGTCGCCGGCCGTCGCAGATCTATCGGCCGCGGCCGGCAAGGGCGATTTGGCGGCCCGGGTTGAAACAGGGCGGCGCCTGGCGCTCGGGCAGGGCGTGAGCCAGAGCGATATCCGCGCGCTCACTTATTTCCGGGGAATCGTCGCCGAGTTCAAGGACATTGGCGCCCATGACAAGCGCGCTCCTGAGGTCGCGGCGGCTTTGCTCGAATTGGCCCGGCTTTACAGGAACGGCGTGCCAGAGGGCAATATCGAGTCCAATCCGGCGCAGGCTTTCAGCTTCCTGCATCAGGCCGCCAGCTATTTCGGAGACCCGGCCGCGCAAGTCGAATTGGCAAAGCTGCTTATGAAAGGCGACGGCGTGAAGCAGAACACGCACGCTGCCGCGCGGTGGCTTCTGGTCGCGAGCAAGAAGGGGTATGCGCCCGCGCAAGCGCTTTTGGGAAATCTTCTTTGGCGCGGAGGCGAGGGCGTGACGCGCGTGGCGGGCGATGGTCTGGGGCTGCTTGCGATTGCGCGCTACAACGCGCTGCGGGACGATAAGCCCTGGGTGACGAAGATGTTCGAGGCGGCTCGCTCGGAGGCCTTGCCTGGCGATATTCTCGAAGCGAACGCCTTTATCGTGCAGGAATCCAAAGTTTCGCATTTTCCGCTGACGAGCGAGATCCTCATCAAAGGGGAACTCTTGGGAGGGGCCGAGGTCCTTTCCGGGTTAACGGCTCTGGCGGAGCCGGGATCGTCCGAGCCGCAGGCGGGCGCGGCCATCTCCGGGACCTCGAAGGCTTTGTCCGAATTAGGGGCCACTCCGATGGGTCTCCCTCAGAGTCTCAACGATCCCGAGCTTGCGGTCGAGGACAAGGACCCGAAGTCGTCGGCCGGGATCTTTCAGATGTATCGGCCGCAGTCCTCGGAGTCGCGACTCGAGATCCCGCCGGTGCGCTACGCAGGCGCCAATTGAGGAGCGGTCCGCTCAGTGCGAACCGCTCCTGGCGGGGCTGCGCTTGATCTGCGTCCGCTTCAAACGCCACGCTTCTTCTTTCCCGATTGCCTTGCGCCCGATTGCGCCGCCGCGATCGCTTCGCCAATCGGCTGCGGGCGCGAGAAAAAGCCTTCCCATGGATCGGATTTGAGCGCAGCAAGGCGCCGCCCGATCGTCTCGACGGTGAAGCGGGCCGGCGTGAGCGCTGGCCCAAGCTCATCCCAACGCACCGGCGTCGAGACCGGCGCTCCAGGCCGCGCCCTGGTCGAATAGGCCGCGACCGCCGTGGCCCCGCGCGCGTTCCGCAGGTAATCGACGTAGATTCTTCCGCCGCGGGCCTTCTTCGCCATGGTGGAGACGTATGCCGACGGCGCCGCCCGCTCCATGGAGAGCGCGACGCCGTGGGCGAAAGCCTTCAACTCGTCCCAGCCAACCTCGGGCGCAAGCGGCGAGACCACATGCAAGCCCTTGCCGCCTGACGTCTTCACATAGCTGTCGAGGCCAAGATCGAGCAACCGCCGCCGCACTTCGCGAGCGGCGTCGATAACCGCGCCCCACTCCACGCCCTCGCCGGGGTCCAGATCGAAAATGAGCCGGTCGGGATGGTCCACGTCCTCGATTCGCGCGCCCCATGGATGAATTTCGAGCACATTCGCTTGCACGAGCGTGATAAGGCCGCGCAGGTCGCGGATGACGAGCGTCTCGGCCACGCCGTCTTTCTCCTCCACAGGAGCGATCTCGACGGCGTCCGTGAGCCCGGCGAAGGCGCGCTTTTGATAGAAGCAGTCGCCCTCGCTTCCATTCGGGCAGCGAACCAGCGCAAGCGGCCGGCCCGTCACATGGGGAAGAATCAGATCGGCGACTTCGGCGTAGTATTCGGCAAGCCCGAGCTTCGTCAGGCCCTGTTGCGCCCAGAGGATGCGGTCCGGATGGGTCAGGCGCACGCCCGCGAAATCGGCCTCGCCGCTGCGCGACGGCTTCCCCGCGATCTTCTCTGCCTTCCGCGATGGCCGCGTTTTCAAGGAACTGTGGCTGCTGCTGCTTGGCGTTTCTCTCGGCATTTCGAGTTCCACCTCCGAGGCGGGCTTATCTTCGCGCAGACCCTTGAACGCGGCATGGCGCAGGCGCTTGTCATCCGTCCAGGCGCGAAACTCGACCTCCGCGACGAGCTTGGGCTCCACGAACACGATCCCGCGACGCTCGCCCGCCGAGAGCGCGCTTGCGAAGGGCGAGGCCCCCAGGCGCAAGGGCTGCAATGCTTTGAAAAGCGCCTGCGCCGACTTCTGCGTGAATCCCGTTCCCGCGCGGCCGGCGTAGATGAGCTTGCCGCCGTCGTAGAACCCCAGCGCCAGCGAGCCGATCGCGTTTTTTGTCGCGGTCGAGGGCGCGTATCCCCCGATCGCGAATTCCTCGCGGTTCGCACATTTGCACTTGACCCATTCGCCGTGGCGGCCGGAGCGATACGGCGCATTGCGGCGCTTGCCCACGATGCCTTCGAGGCCGAGGCGGCAGGCATGGCCGAGCATGGCGGCGCCTTCGCCCACGACATGCTCGGAATAGCGCAGCGCGGCGTGGCGGTTTGCCGTAAGAAGGCGGGCGAGCGCATCCTTGCGATCCTCAAGCGCCGCCTCCTGGAGGCTGTAGCCGTCGAGATAGAGGAGATCGAAGGCGCAGAGGACCGCGGCTGACGCGGCCTTGCCCTCGGACAATGCCTCCTGCAAGGCGGAGAAGCTTGAGACTCCGTTCTCGTCGAGGACGACGGCTTCGCCGTCTACGATGGTGGAGCGCGCCGGGAAATCCGCGACGGCCTCCGCGATGGATGGAAACCGCGCCGTCCAGTCAAGTCCGCTTCGCGTCATAAGCCGCGCGCCGCCGTTCTCGATCAAGGCCATCAGCCTGTAGCCGTCGAATTTGATCTCGTGCAGCCAGCCATCCCCCTCGGGCGGCCTTTCGACGAGAAGCGCAAGGCACGGCTCGACGAAACCGGGAAACGCGCCCTTCTTCGCGCCCTTGATTGAAGCGGGCTTGACGGCGGCGGCGCCCGCTTCCCCGCCTCTCTCACGCGCAAGCTTGCCCTTAGCTGGCGCCTCTGCTGTGTCCGCATCCGCTATGAAATGCGGATTGGCGCGGGGTTGGCGTTTCGACGGCTGCGGCGGGGGCGAGGAGTGAGAGGACTCCTCCGCCGGAGAAAGCTCGCCCTTCACAAGCCCTGCGGCGCCGGACCACACCGCGGCCTTGTCGCTTGCGATCTCGTCCATGCTGCGGCGCGTCGCGACCGAGTCCGGCGCCTCTTCCAGGATGCCGTCATCGTCGCTCGGGTGAGCGTAGGCGTCATCCGACTTGAAAAGCAGCCACTGCTCCTTCTTCTGGCCGGGCCTCGGCTTCGTGCGGATCAAATGCCAGCGGCCCTGCAGCTTTTCGCCGTCGAGTTCGAAGGCGAGATGGCCCTTGGCGTAAGCGCTGGCGGGATCGCCCTCGGGGCGCCAGAAGCCGCGATCCCAGATCATGACGGTTCCGCCGCCATATTCGCCCTGCGGGATTATCCCTTCGAAGTCGCCGTAATCGATGGGGTGATCCTCGACATGAACGGCGAGGCGCTTCACTTCAGGATCGAGGCTCGGCCCTTTTGTGACAGCCCAGCTCTTGTAGACGCCGCCCAGCTCCAGCCGCAGGTCATAATGCAGCCTTCGAGCGGCATGCTTCTGGATGACGAAGCGAAGTGCGGGCGAAGGCTCGACCGCGCGCGCGCCGCTGGGCTCCGGCGTTTTCGAGAAATCCCGCATTTGCCGGTAGCGGCTAAGGTCGCCCTTCGGGGTTGGGACGGGCGCGCCCTTGGCGCCGGAAGCGGATTTGCGCTTTGGGGGAGGCGATTGCGCGGCGCGCGGCATCAGCGGCGAACCGCGGGCTTGCGGGCCGGTTTCTCGACGGGCGCCGGCGCGGCAGGCCGGTCGTTTTCGCCCTTCTCGCTGCGCCCGGTTCGTTTCGGCTCGGGCCTGCTTTCGGCGGCGCTTTTCAGGCGGCGCGCGGCGGCGACGGGCGTCTTTGCGGCGGTTTTCCGGGCCGGCCTCTTCGGCTCTTCCTCTTCATGCGCGGGCGCCTCCGGCTCCTTCATGCCTTTCTCGGCTGCAATCGATTTCCGCAGCGCATCCATGAGGTTGATGACGTTGGTGGGCGCGGGCGCTCTCGTCGGCTCGACGGGCCTGCCTGCCTGCTTGGCGCGAAGCATCTCGATCAGCGCGTTTTCGTAGCGGTCCTCGAACGCCGCGATGTCGAAATGACCGAGCTTGGTCTCGATAATGTGCTTGGCGAGGTCCAGCATTTCGGCGGGAATTTTGACGTCCGGGATCTCGTCGAAATAGGCGTTATCGTCCCTCACCTCGTAATTATAATGCAGGGACGTGGCGATGATGCCGCGCTCGCGAGGCTCCAGCACAAACAGGCGCTCGCGCCTTGAGATCACGGCGCGGCCGAGGCCAGCCACGCTTTTCGCGTCCATCGCTTCGCGGATCACGGCGAAGGCTTCCTCCGCCACCTTGTCGTTCGGCGCCAGATAGTAGGCGCTGTCGAGATAGACGGGGTCGATCTCGGCCTTGGGCACGAAGCGCTCGATCTCGATGGTGTGCGAGCTTTCGATCTCGACCGCGTCGAGGTCTTGCTCCTCGATCGTAAGGTAATCGTTCTTCGCGATTTGATAGCCGCGCACGCGGTTCTCGCGCTCCACCGGCTCGTTCGTATCGCCGTCGACCATGAGCTGGCGCAGGCGCGCGCCCGTGTCGCGATTGAGCCAATGGAAAGAGATGCGTTCGCTTCGCGAGGTCGCCGGGTAGAGCGCCACCGCGCAAGAGACGAGCGAGAGCTTCAGGTAGCCTTTCCAATAGGGGCGGGGCGCCATGCGCGGAACTCCACTGGCTGCGGCGCATCGCCGTTGCGCCTCTCCCACGTCAAGTTTAGATGTTTGACGCGCCTTGGCGTAACGCAAGCCTGAGCAAGCAAGTTCCGGCGCGCGCGAAGCAAACGCCGCTTGCTGCGGTAAACGCGCGATGAACGAGGCGCAGCCAAGCCTCCGCTGATAGCGCCTGGCCGTTGCCGCACGCTATCATTGACGCCGCCAGAAGCTTGTTGCGGGCGCTCTTCGATCGCGTCCTTCAGACTGATCGGGTGGCTGGCCCGCGGCTCGCGCGCGCCTGCGCTTACGGTTCGAGCTCGGTATCCCAGTAGAGGTAATCGAGCCAGCTCTCATGCAGGTAGTTCGGCGGGAAGAACCGCCCGTTGCGATGCAATTCGTGCACCGTGGGCCGGTAGGGCTTCTGCGCCGGGAACATCTTCGCCCGCGCCGGCATTTGCCCGCCCTTGCGCAGATTGCAAGGCGCGCAGGCGGTCGAGACGTTGTCCCAGCGCGTCTGCCCGCCTCTGGACCGCGGGATCACGTGGTCGAACGTCAAATCGTGCGGAGAGCCGCAATATTGGCACTGAAAGCGGTCGCGCAGGAAAACGTTGAAGCGCGTGAAAGCCGGATAAAGCGCCGGCTTTACGAACGTCTTCAGCGAGACGACGCTCGGAAGCTTCATCTCGAAGGTCGGGCTGCGCACGACCCGGTCGTAAAAAGAAACGATATGCACGCGGTCGAGGAAAACCGCCTTGATCGTCTCTTGCCAGTTCCAGAGGGAGAGAGGGTAGTAGCTCAGCGGCTGGTAATCCGCGTTGAGCACGAGAGCCGGGAAATTGTCCGGCGGAGATGCTAATGACGTAGCCGATGCCGTCACGTTCACCTTCCCTCAACGGTTGCCGTTAAGATCGAGGCCACGCTCGCACAACGTCGCTCATACACGTGGGGCATACTACATGCGCGTGTCAATTCTGTGAAGGGCCAAGGGCGCCGCATCCGTCGAGCGTGCATAGGCGACGGCGATGATTTCGCATAAGCTGCTGGGAATGCGAGATCGAGGAGGCGCCCTTGTCCAGACGGGCGGAACTAGAAAAAGCAATCCGGATTCTGGCGCCGGGCATTCCGGACTATGAGTTCAACGCGGTCGCCGATCACGCGATGGATAGCCCCGGCCTGCGCAGCGCGTCGCCGGAGACCGCGGCTTGGCTGTCGATGGTGAGCTTCATCCGCCACGTGCTGACCGAGTACGATTCGCTTCTCGAAGAAGGATACGAGCAGGAGGCCGCCCGGCATTTCGTCGCCGCCGAAATGCAAACCATCTTGACCGAATGGGGCGTAAAGCGGCCCTTCAACGCCGCTGACTGACAACCCCTGCTTGTATTGCGCCAAATAAAGGTATGCATTTTTCGCATGGCGGTTGGCCGGGGTCTTGCTTTGTCATTACCCTGTAAATAAATAATGCATTCGATTGGGAAATTTCTCGAACCCAGTTTAGCGCGAGCGTCGCGCTAGAAGGAGTACAGCATGAAAGCATTGAAAACCGTTTCCTCTGAGATCATCGGCCTCTTTTTTCTTCTGATTTCAGCCGCCGCAACACTGTCTTTCCCCGGCATTGCGGACTTTTGGCTTGCGCTCGCAACCGCTATCGCATTGTTTTCGATCATGTACGTCCGCTTGCACTTAGAGGCCGTCGAGCCTTCGAAAGAGGCAGCCTCCCGCTGAACGCGCCGGACCCGCCTTCGGCCCCGCCAGCCATGCGCCAGCATCATGCCGCGTTGGGCGTGACCCTTCGGGCGCCGATGCCGCCGATAAAGCTCGCGAGCACGACGGCAAAGATGCCTGTCAAGAAAATGCCGTCGAAAGTCCCCGCCCCTCCGATAGAGGCGACGGGTGCGCCAAGGCTGCGGATGCTGCCAAGGTTCATGAGGTCCGCGCCGATAAGCGTGCCCAAACTGCCGCTGACATAGGCCACGGCGGGCGCCCGGCTCCAGGCCACGATACAGGCCACCGCGCACGCCGCGAGCGGAGGAATAAATATCGGAATCACAATGCCCGCTCCCTGCACCGGAACGGCGAGCGCATAGCAAACCGCAGCCACGACGGCGGTTGCGATCAACCCCGGGATCCAGATGGCGTTCCTGGCGAGCAGGTAGAGAGAAAGCGCGATCGGGATGACGGCGCCTCCAAGATTGATGGCGAGGATGGTTCCAGGCCAATCGACCTCCGTCGGCGCCAGGTATTCCACGCCGAAAATATCGACGGGCTCGTCGACAATCACAGCCTCGTCGGGAAAATGCGCGATGGGGATGTTGATGTAAGCGCCGAGGAGGCTCGCCAGAAGCAGAAGCAGCGCCGTTACGGGCGTGATGCCCAGACGGGCGTACACGTAGCGGATGAGGCCGATCTGAATGAGCGCCGCGACAATCGTCAGGGCGAGGGCCAAGAGAAAATAGACTGGCCACGCGATCGGCGCGTACTGAAGGTGGCTCGACATCATTGCGGCTTTCTCCACGCAAACGTGACCGCTTTGGGCGATCGAAAAAGCGCCGCTCATGAGGATGGGCGGGAAGCGCGCTATCCCGGATGGCCGGGGCGGGCGCCCTACGGCGACGATTGTAGAAAAATAGTGACTGAAAAAACGTTTAAGGAGAGGAGGATTCGGGGCAGCGCGCATGAGGCCGGCCGCATCCTGTCAACGAGCTCAACAAACGATGCGCGGGGCTTACTCCTCGGCGAACAGGCCGTGCTTCTCGACAAGGGCGGCCAGGCCGAGCGCATGATCGCGCACGAGCCGCTCGGCAAGATCGGCGTCGCGCGCGGTCAGAGCGTCTACGATCGCCCCGTGCTCCTTGATCGCCCGCGCAGCGCGGATGTCGGCGCCGAGGGACATGGTGCGGATGGCGCGCAGGTGGATGAATAAGTTCCGGGTCATCTCCGCGATAAGGTCGCAACCTCCGAGCTTGATGATGTACCGATGAAACGCGATGTTCGCGTCGCGATATTCATTGACCTGATCGCAGAGCGGCTCTTCCTTGAATCGATTGAAAAGCTCTTCCAAATCTTTGAGTTGCTCATCGGTCGCCCTTTTCGCGGCGAGCCGGGCGGCCATGCCCTCGAAGGCCGCCCAAACGACGATCATCTCGCAAAGTTCCTTCTTGGATTTGCGGACGACGTAGATGCCTCTCCTCGGCGCCGCCCGGACGAAGCCCTCCTGTTCGAGCAGCGTGAGGGCTTCCCTGATCGGCGTCCTGCTCACGCCAAGCTTCTGGGAGAGCTGGCGTTCGTCCAGCCGGATAGGGTCGAGCTGACCGTAAACGTCCATTTCCGTAATGGCCCGCTTGAGAGCGTCGTAGGCTTGGCGTCTGAGGCTTGCGCTTGCCTCCAGGGCCACGACCTTCAACTCCGGCTTTGCCGAGTTCGACACGCTTGACCTCTCCCTTCATGTGGCTCCGGCTTTCAAAGCGGCGGGGGAGAAAAGAGCCTGACAACAGCACGAGCGCAGCGGCGATTTTCCAGACATTGCAAACGCGCTTGTTTGCAGAAAAAAGTTACCGAAATAACGACGAGCTTCCCGCCCACCCGCGGCAGCTACCTTGAACGATTCTTACGGCAAAGGCAAAGATCTACCTCCGGCGTCAAGGAAGATTATGTTATCAATTTCATTTGCAACGCGATTTGATCTGAGTCATTTACACGCAGGGCGGTTAGAAGAGTTTGGATAGTGGAAAAACTCTGAGTCAATCAGAAGTATCAATTATCATCCATTTGTATGAGAGGCGCGGATAATTGTGCGCGCACGGCGCAACGCCGGTTTTTATTGTGGGCTGAGAAAAGAGAAGATGGGAAAACCCTCGGCGCGACTGAAGCCGCGCCTGAGGGACGCCGCCTGCCGCTAGCGACGCTTTTCGTTCTTGGCGGAGCGAATTCCGGCCGACGCGGTGTCTTTCTCGCACATAAAGGCGCCGCTCTTCGTATTGCCGTAAGAGCGAGTGCCGGCGAAGTGATAGATCTTCGATCGCGTGTTGGCCCAGACGACGGTTTCGCCCGGACAATGAGCCTTGGCCTCCGACTCGGTGGCGAATTCGGCGCCTCCCAGGATGGCCGACCTGCGGCTTCTTCCCAGTGCGGGCCGTTCCTCGGTTTTAGCCGTTTCGGTCGCGGAAGGCGGCGGCGTGGCTGCGGACGGAGCGGGGGCGGCGGGGGCGGCGGCTTGTCCGGTCCCGGCTCGACATTCAACTATGAAGTCTTTCTTCCTCTTGCCCGAGTTCTGGATCACCGCCTTGTTGGCGCGCCACTCGGCTTCGCACGCCTTGGCGGTTTTCTGCTGAGCATGGCCTGGCGCTGGCCACACGATCGCTGCCGCGAGAGCGGCGACACACGGAATGAAGAGTGACGGCTTTATCATTACGCGACTCGCTCGATGGGTCGGGGGCGTCCACTGCGGACGGGGAACCCTATGAGAAGGCGAAAGCGGTGAGCGAAGCGTTAAGGATCGGGGTCGAAACCCCGCCCGCGCGCCTTGAATTCGCGTGCAGCTGCGAAGACTTGCGATCAAGATGAAGGGTAGTTTACGCGGGAGCGCTCATTCCTATCGAAAGCGTCGCGTGCGGCGGGAATTTGCGGGGGCCGTCTCGAACTGCGGGGCGCCGGGGCGAACGCGGGACAACGCCCCAGCCCCGCAGCAACGCGAGACCTTTGCAGTATCGCGATCAGGCGTTACGCTTCTGTAAAGGGAAGGGCCGCGAAGCTGCGGCGGTTCGAAAAATACATGAGCAATAACGTCGCTGCCTTCGCCCAGAGGCTTCGCGCCCATAAACAGTCGCTGGGCGCCTGTGCGGACGTCGAATGGCGGACGAGCCTGTCGCCCGAGCCGTACGAGCAGGCCGTGGCGGCGATGGAAGATCGCGCCGCCGCCATCTTCGCCGGAGAGGCGAGCGAACTCGTGTGGTTCCTGGAGCATCCGCCGCTCTACACCGCAGGCGCGAGCGCAAGGGCGGGCGACCTTCTCGACCCGGCCCGCTTCCCGGTTCACCGCACCGGCCGCGGCGGGCAATACACCTATCATGGCCCCGGCCAGCTCGTCGCTTATGTGCTGTTCGACCTCAACAGGCGCGGGCGCGACGTGCGCCTCCATGTCGAACGCCTGGAGGGCTGGGTCATCGCGGCGCTCGGCGATTACGGCATTCGCGGGCAGCGCAGAGGGGCGCGCCCGGCGTCTGGGTGAGCGCCGGCGGCCGCGACGAAAAGATCGCCGCCATAGGCGTGCGCGTCCGGCGCTGGGTGACCTATCACGGCGTCGCCGTCAATGTTTGCCCGGACCTTTCGCATTTCGGAGGGATCGTGCCCTGCGGCATCGAGGATGCGGGCGTGACCTCCATCGAGAAAATACGCAGCCGCGCCGGCGCCGCGGCTCATTGAGGAACAAGCCGCCGCGCCAGGACTTCGGCTTTCCGCATCCACGATTGGTCCGATATCCGCACTTGCATCCGCTTGCCGCACATTCGAGAGCAAATGCCGGAAACAAAGGAGCCGCCGGGCGCCTTTCTAATTCCAGGAGAGCTTGGTTTGAGCGCGAACGCGCCGCAGGCGAGACTGAAATTTCAAATTCGCTCCCCTGAGCAGGCTTTGCCGGGTTTGCCATCGGATGGCCGCCGTCGTCATCCCGGAAAGGCGAAGCCCTATCCGGGATCGAAGCAAATCGAAGCGCTTCCATTTGAGATCCCGGCTCGCGCTGGGCTTGGCCGGGATGACGATGAGCCGGCTGGATTGGCGGAGGACGGAGCGGCCCGGTTCATGAGCGATCTTTCTGCATCCTGTTGCGTTGTGGGCGGCGGCCCCGCCGGCATCATGACCGGCTATCTGCTCGCCCGCGCCGGCGTTTCCGTGATCGTGCTCGAAAAGCACGCCGACTTTCTTCGCGACTTCCGCGGCGACACCATTCACCCATCGACGCTTGAGGTCATGGATGAACTCGGGCTTTACGACCGCCTGCTCGAACGGCCCCATTTCGAAGCGGGGGCGCTGAAGGGGCGATTCGGCGCGCTGGAAACGACGTTCGCCGATTTCTCGCATCTGCCGACGCGCGCAAAGTTCATCGCATTCATGCCGCAATGGGACTTTCTGAACTTCCTGGCGGGAGAAGCCAAGGCCCTCCCCTGCTTCCGGCTGATCATGGAGGCCGAGGCGACGGATCTCATCGAGGCGAACGGCAAGATTGCCGGCGTCGTCGCCAAAACCGCGGCGGGCTCGCTGCGCATCCATGCCGAACTTGTGATCGGATGCGATGGACGGCATGCCATGACGCGAGCGCAAGGGCGCTTTGAGATCGAGGACGCCGGCGCGCCCATGGATGTGCTCTGGTTTCGGCTCTCGCGCCGCGACGGCGACCCGGAAGACCCAGTCGGCAGCTTCGGCCTGGGCCACATCGTCATCATGATCAACCGCCGCGACTATTGGCAGTGCGGCTATGTAATCGCAAAAGGATCGTTCGACCGGGTTCGCGAGCGCGGTCTTACCGCATTCTCGCGCGAACTCGAAAGTCTCGCTCCTTTTCTCAAGGGCCGGACCCGGGAAATCAAAAGCTTCGACGACTTCAGGCTGCTGACGGTCGGCGTCGATCGCCTGAAGCGCTGGAGCCGGCCCGGCCTCCTGTGCATCGGCGACGCGGCGCACACGATGTCTCCGATCGGAGGCGTGGGCATCAACCTTGCGATCCAGGATGCGGTCGCCGCCGCGAACCTCCTGGCGATCCCTCTGCGCGACCATCGCGCGACAGAGCGCGACCTTGAGCGCGTGCAGGAGCGGCGGGAGCCGCCGACGCGCCGCACACAGGGACTGCAGGTGCGGATCCAGAACACGGTCATAAGGACCGTGCTGGGGAACCCAGCGGCTCTCAGGCCGCCATTTGTCCTCAGGCTCGTGAGCTGGCTCCCGTGGCTCGCGCGCATTCCCGGGCGCTTGATCGGCCTCGGTTTCCGGCCCGAGCGCGTCGACCGGAAGATTTTCGCCGGCTTGAAGCCGAACCCGGACATGGGGAATAGCTGAGGAACATCGCCAGCGGCCGTCTTCCTGACAAGATTGGGGCACACTTCGCCCCAATGCGGCGCTGGAATTGTGAGTGGGTCGCTTCACAAGTTTTGCGGGTGCGCGAGCGGGTGTCATCATGACTGAGAAAACCAAGCCGTGGCGCGTCGAAATCGCCAATCCAAGGCGGCTGCTCGACGCCTTTTTCAGGGTTGACGAATACACGGTCTCCCACGAACGCTTCGATGGCGAGATGAGCGAGCCTCGTCCCGTGCTCGTCTTCGAGCGGGGAGACGCCGTCGCCGCGCTTCTTTACGATCCGGAACGGCGCGTCGTGATCGCGGTCAATCAGTTCCGGCTTCCGACGCGCGACAAGAGCCCTGGGCGCGGCTGGCTGATCGAGGCGGTCGCCGGCATGATCCCCGCGGACGAGCACGGAAAGCCGGCCGAAACGCCGCTGCAGTCCCTTATCCGCGAAGTGCAGGAAGAAACAGGCTATCAGCTCACGCATGCGACGCCGGTTTCGAAGTTCTTTTCTTCGCCGGGCGGCAGCAGCGAGCTTATTCATCTCTATTACGCCGAAGTGCGGCAGGTTGATAAGACTGAGGCGGGCGGAGGCGTTACGGGAGAAGGCGAAGACATCGAAGTCGTCGAATACCCGATCGATGACTTCTTCCGAAGGCTGACGGCCGGCGAGTTCGAGGACCCGAAGCTTATTATCGCGGGACAGTGGCTCATGGCGAGGCGCGGCTCGATCCGCGCCGAATTCGACGCCGGCGCCTCGCGAACCTTCGCCGCAAGGCTGAACGAGCGCCAAATCCTCGGCGTCAAGACCGGCGATATTCGGGCCACGACCGATGTCGAAGTCTGGGTGAACTCCGAGAACACCGACATGATGATGGACCGCTTTTTCGGCCGGTCGGTGTCGGCGACGATCCGCTCGCTTGGCGCGCGCAAGCATGAGGACGGCAAGTCCATCGCGGAGGACACCATCGGCAAGGCGCTGGCCGCCGAGATGGGAACGCGCGCCTTCGTCAAGCCGGGAACGGTGCTTTCGACCGGCTCGGGCGAACTGGCGCGGACGCATAACGTGCGGCAGATTTTCCACGTCGCCGCCGTCGCCGGCAGCATCGGCGCGGGGCTTTCGACCTCGATCGCGAGCATCGAGCTGTCGATCGACAATGTGCTCAAGGCCATATCGGCCAAGCGGCACCGCTCGGCGCTGATCCCGCTCATCGCAACGGGGCAGGGCGGCTTTCCCACGGGCGAAGTCGCGCCGCGCCTCGTAAAGCGCGCTTGCGCCTTTTTCAATGAGAACCCGAAGTCGTCTCTTCGGGAGATTTACTTCCTGGCCTATTCCGAGGGCGACCTTGAAATCCTCACAAACGCGATCGAGGACGCCACGGGCGTCGAGCTGGCAGAGGAACAAGACCCCGCCGGTTAGGGGATGGGCGTTCCACGGGAGGGGAGCGTGCTTGATTTAAAGGATTTTTTAAACAGATTTCGGTTCGAGGCGCTCCAGCGCGGCGGCCCGCGCTTCGCTTTTGGCTTCGAGGGCCGGCGCCTCCATTATATTGCGCAGACGGTCTATGTCACGCCGCTGCTGCTCGGCCTTGCCTCGGCGTATCTGTTCGCGTTCGTCCCTCAGATGCAGGAGGTTTATCTCGGGCTGGCCGAGGATGCGGATTGGGGGCGCGGGCTTGCGGGGCTTGCGGCTGTCGCTCTTTTCAGCGCGTTTCTCTATGCCTGGAGCCACGTCGAGGTTTCGAAGCGCATCGACGGCATCTATCCCGATCACGCCGACATCCACTTCGACCGCAGCGTCTTCGGTCTTCGGGACCTGAAAACCGCGTTTGCGTCAAGCCTGCCGTTCATCGGGCTTCTGATTGGGCTCGCGGAGGCGTACCGGCGATTGCTCGATGTCGCCAGGGAGGGCCTTTCCGAGGGCGAGCTTCCAGGGTTGGCCGGCCTTCCCCATGCGGTCGCAGCGGCGGCGGCCGTCACATTGCTTGCGTGCTTTGCGACGCTGATCCTGCTGCATCGAGGGCGAAAAAGCGCCAGCCGCCAAAGCGGCCTGCTCTATTTCTGCTACGCCGCGGCCGCCATCCTCATCGCCGCGCCGATGCTCGCTCCCGACGGAGCGCTGATCGCATCGCGACTTGCCGGCCCGCTGACGACCGCTGCGCTCGTGCTGCTTGAGGCGGCGGTCCTGATCCGGCTGCTGTTCTGGTTTCTGCAAAAAGCCTTCAGGCTGGTGCTGGCGCTGCCGTCGGCGGTGCTCCTGCTCTTCGACAGGCTGCCGGCGGCGGCAAGGAATGCGGCCGCCGTGCTGCTGTCCCTGTTCGCGCTGGCTGCGATTGCCGCAAGCATCATCGGCGGCGTTCCGGAAGAAGAGGGGATGAGGCAGGACGCGGCCACGGACGCCGGGCCGGACGACGTCGCGGCGAAGTTCCGGGCGTGGCTCGATGAGCGCAAGACCGGACCGGGCTACCCCGTGTTCATCGTCGCGGCCCAAGGCGGCGGCATCTACGCCGCCTCCACGGCTGGCGCCTTCCTCGCCGAGATGCAGGACCACTGCCCCGCCTTCGCCCGCCATGTCTTCGCCATCAGCGCGGTGTCCGGCGGCAGCGTGGGGGCGAGCCTCTTCAACGCGGCCTTCGCGGACAGCATCGCGCGCGGCGCCAACAGGAAGGCGCCCATCGACGTGGAGCCGGGCTGCGACAGGTTCTTCGGAGCGCCCGGCGAGCTTTCCAAGCGTCTGCGCGCGATCACGCAGGAAGACCATATCAGCCCCGTGCTGGCCTACCTGCTGCCCGATTTCATAAGCCCGCTTCTCCCCGACATCGGCCGCAAGCGAAAATGCGCGCTTTCGGCATCGGCGGCGTTCGGCCGGGACCAGATCCTCGAAAAGAGCTTCCTCTACAGCTTCCGCCTTAGCGATCCCTTGAGCAGGCGTCTCGATGTAAACGCCTGCCCCAACCACGCGGAAGGGAATCTGCTGCTTCAGCCCTTCTCGAAGGCGTGGTCCGAGAAGGGCGATGTGCCGGCGCTGCTCTTGAACGCCACCTGGGTCGAGACCGGCTACAGGGTCGCCTTTTCGCCCTTCGACTTGGCGCCGATCGGCGGCGGAACGCTTTATTCGTTCAGCAACCTGAAGAGCGACCCCTCCGATCCGACCCTCATCGAGGCGGCGGTCATCAGCGCGCGCTTTCCCGGCATCATGCCGCCCTGGATCTTCAAGCTCGACCGCGGCGCTCGCCTGACCTTCGTCGACGGCGGCTATGCGGACAGCTCCGGGGCGGCCACCGCGCTGCAGCTTTACAATGAGCTCAAGAAGGCCGGGGGCGACGACATCGACCTCTACCTCATTACGCTCACCGACAAGTTCAAGGCGGTAACGCCGAAGGATGTCCAGCCTGCGGGACTGGCGCCGGTTCGAAGCTGGATCTACGACGTCCTTTCCCCGGCGACCACGCTTCTCTCGGTGAGAGACCTGCAATCGCGCAAGGCGGTCAAGGAAGCGCATGCCCAGCTTGACGACAAGATGATCCTCGTTCAGCTCGATCAGAAGGCGTTTCCGCTCCCGCTCGGCTGGAAGCTTTCCGGCCTGTCGGGCGATATCGTCCGGCTGACCATCGGCGATCCGGCGCGCTGCCCGCCCGGCGCGGAGCGCGGCGACGCGGCGCTTATGATTGCGAACCGCAACAGTTGCGAGTTGAAGAGGATCGTCGATCTGCTGGCGCCGAAGGCCACGCCGTCGCAATCCCTGCTTCCGCAGGCTTCGGCGCCGAAAATATTCGGCCGATGGAACTCGACGCCCCAGTGACCGCCAAGGAAGCGCGGGAACAGCGCGCGCGCTTTCCCGTTCGGCTCAAAAGAGGCGAACGAGGAACGACATGCCTGACATCAGAGAAAAAAAGATAGCGATCCTGGCGACGAATGGCTTCGAGCAGTCGGAGCTTGAGGTTCCCTTGAAGAAGCTGCGCGACGCGGGCGCCGCCGTTGACGTGGTTTCTCCCGAAGCGGGCGAGATCAAGGGCTGGGACAGGAAGGATTGGGGCCGACCCGTGAAGGTGGACAAAACCCTGGGCGAGGTCAGCGCCAGCGACTACGATGCGATTGTGCTCCCGGGCGGCCAGCTCAACCCCGATTACCTCCGGGTGAACCCGGACGCCATCGCCTTCATCAGGGACTTCTACACGGCCGGAAAGACGGTGGCGGCCATCTGCCATGCGCCGTGGCTGCTGATTGAGGCGGGCATCATCCAGGGCCGCCGCGCCACCTCCTATAAATCCATCAAGACCGACGTCATCAATGCCGGCGGGCAATGGGTGGACGAAGAGGTCGTGACCGACGATGGGCTTATCACGAGCCGCCAGCCGTCGGACCTTGAAGCCTTCACGGCGAAAATCGTCGAGGAAGTGAACGAGGGCAAGCACGAGCGCCGCTTCGCTGCGCCCTTATGCGTGCCCCCGGTCAATTCCAGAAACGCGACGCCTTGCGGCCGGCATCAGCCGAGCCGGGCGACGCCGCTCTTGCCATCCTCCCGGCGCCAGCGGACATGCGTGGCTCCGAGGCGGCGCACGGTGAAGCAATGCGTCTCGCCGTTCATCCAGTTCCGCCAGCGCAGGCACAGCTTGTTGTCGGCAACCCACCACTTCCCGTGATCGACGGCAGTCGATTCCCCGTCGAGCAGCGCAAGCTCCGTATTTCCATGCACGCTTCCGTTTTTCGCATACCGGATCGGAACCTCTCCCATCGAAGTTTCAATATACAGCGTGCGGCCCGCGACCACGCTTTCAATTGCTGCGCCCGAAAGCGCTTCTTCGACCGCAGAGGCGAATGTCAGCGGAGCGGCCGCCAGGAGGAGGGAGAGGATGATACGCTTCATCGTTCGTCGAACTCACTTATGTTTCAGGTTGGCTGAACGCCACGATGCGCCGGCGGGGTCAACCCGAAGGCGCCCTGGCGCAGCCGTCGCAACATCCGGCTGAAATTGGTCATAATGTGACCGGCGCGCCGCGCCCGCCTATTGCAGCCGCCTTTTGCATGCGGCGGCCTTTGCGATTTCAACGAGATGCGGCGAAGCGCGGCAAATCGGAGCGCCCGCTGGAAAGCGCCAACGGAAGCGGCCCCGGCGCGCGGGCGCCTTTGAAGCGGCGCTGCAAAACAGTCAGAGATAGCGGCCGAGCATCTGCTCCACGACGAGACAACGCGCGGATGCGTCCTGGCCGAGATAGAAGCCGAAATCGCCCCTGAAATAGGTGCTGTTCGCGAGGCTGCGAAAGTCGGCTTGGCTCGAGTCCGCGCAAGACTTTGCGGAGGCGCGGATCGTCATCGCCTGGACGCTCACGCCGTTGCACCCGCTTGGCGTTGCAAGGACGTAATTGCCGCCGTTCGTCCAGGAAACCGCGCATTTGCCAATCGGCAGCGCGACAATGGCGCTTGTTCTGGCAACCATCGGCTCCATAACGGCGAGGGCGGACGCTTTGAACGCCGCCGGCGCCGGTCCCGCTTTACCCGCCAACTGAACGACGGCCGACAACGCAACGAGACTTGTCGCAAGGACAAAGAATGTCCGCGTGTTGCTCTCTGTCATGTCCAACCCCTGTTGAATAACCCGCGTGGTTCGTAAGGACGCAGTTTTCAACCAAGGATTGTAGTTTGTTGTGGCAAACCGACTGCTAATTGCAGGCTTCCGGGCAAAGAAGGTTGTGCTTTTGAAGCGGGCGGGGTCGATCAGAAAACAGTGCGCACAACGGCGCAAGTTAGCCCTGCCGTTAACTTTCCAGTATGCGCGCCCGTTCATAGTCGGGGCCGAGACGGGAGGCCTTATGACAATAGGGCGCAGACAGCGGGTCCTTCGCGAAGCCTTTGTGCTTGCGGCAATCCTTGCGGCGATCGGCTATGTCGCGGCCGACGCGGTGCAAGGGCCGCACGGCCTTGTCGCCAACCAGGCTCTCCACGGCCGGATCGCCGCCCTGCAGAAGGATCTGTCGGCGCTGAAGGGTCAGCGCATCCGGCTGGAGCGGGACGCCGAGCTGCTAAAGACCAAGGCGGAAACGCAGCCTGCCCTTCTAGACGAGCAGGCCCGCGAACTCCTCGATTTTGCTCGCCCAACCGACATCGTCATCGTCAATGGCGAAAGAAACCCCCGCTAGGCGCCGAAACGATGCGGCCCACGGGCATTGAAGGCCCGACCTCATCCTGAGGAGGCGCTGCAAGCGCCGTCTCGAAGAGTGAAGCCCAAGTCTCCCGATTTTCATCATCCCGCCAGCCTTCGCTTTTGCGAGATGACCGGGTAGATAAGTCGAGGCAAAAACCTTATTAAGGAAATGCGACTCACGGCGGGGGCGTTCCTGGCGTATCAAGTTGCTGTCTACTATGCCGCGTTCGAAAAAAAAAGGCCGCGCCGATGCTCGACGATCTTGCCCAAAAGGAGAACGGCCAAAAGCCTCCGCCGCCCGAGCTGAGCCGGGAGGAAGAGCTGCGCGCCTATCGCGAGATGCTCCTCATCCGCCGCTTCGAGGAAAAGTCCGGCCAGCTCTACGGCATGGGACAGATCGGCGGCTTCTGCCACCTTTACATCGGACAGGAGGCCGTCGTCGTCGGC
This sequence comes from uncultured Alphaproteobacteria bacterium, assembly GCA_963748525.1. Taxonomy (GTDB): domain Bacteria; phylum Pseudomonadota; class Alphaproteobacteria; order Rhizobiales; family Rhodomicrobiaceae; genus Rhodomicrobium. Next base: position 308,014 of record CAVVJJ010000019.1, on the reverse strand, counting down.
ATGCAGATGGCGATCCGCGAGGGCGATCAGGTCATCACGGCCTATCGCGATCACGGCCATATGCTCGTCTGCGGCATGGAAGCGAAAGGCGTGATGGCGGAACTCACGGGGCGGCAGGGCGGCTACTCGAAGGGCAAGGGCGGCTCCATGCACATGTTCTCCGTGGAGAAGGCGTTCTTCGGCGGGCATGGCATTGTCGGCGCCCAGGTTCCCATCGGCACGGGGCTCGCCTTCGCGAATAAATACAAGGGCAACGGCCATGTCTGCCTCACCTATTACGGAGACGGCGCCGCGAACCAGGGGCAGGTCTACGAAGCGTTCAACATGGCCGCGCTCTGGCGCCTGCCCGTCGTCTACGTTGTCGAGAACAACAAATACGGCATGGGCACCCGCGTGGATCGCGTCTCCGCCGTCACCGATCTTTCGCAGCGCGGCGCGAGCTTCCACATTCCGGGCGAGCAGGTCGATGGCATGGACGTACGCGCGGTGAAGGCCGCGGGCGAGAAAGCCGTGGCGCATGCGCGGGAAGGCAACGGGCCATACATCCTCGATATGCTGACCTATCGCTATCGCGGCCATTCGATGTCCGATCCGGCGAAATACCGGTCGAGGGAGGAGGTCGACCGCATGCGGCAGGAGCATGACCCCATAGAGCAGGTGCGCGCGCGCTTGATCGCGACGGGCCGCGCAAGCGAGGACGATTTGAAGGCGGTCGACCGCCAAGTTCGCGCGATTGTGAACGAAGCCGCCGAATTCGCGCAGCGCGATCCCGAACCGGACGCAGCCGAGCTTTACAGCGATGTGCTACGCTGATGCGGCAGGGTCAGCCTCCCCTCGTATTGGATAAGCTGATATGTTCCGATGTTATTGCCAGGATTGCCATTCTTGGCCTCCTGTTCGTTCTTGGTTTCCTGCTCTCTCATTTGCGCGCCTATTTGGACAGCAAGTACCCGAATGATAGGAAGTCGCCCGATGAGAAGTAACGTTCGATCTAGGGCTGTCGCCCATTTGGGAGCTTAGGATGTCGACGCAAGTTTTGATGCCAGCCCTGTCGCCCACCATGGAGGAGGGCAAGCTCGCCAAATGGATGAAGGCCGAGGGCGACGAGGTGCGCTCCGGCGACGTCATCGCGGAGATCGAAACGGATAAGGCGACGATGGAGGTCGAGGCCGTCGAAGAGGGGCGGCTCGGCAAGATCCTGGTCCCGGCGGGCACCGAGGGCGTGAAGGTGAACACGCCCATTGCGGTCATCCTGACCGACGGGGAAGACGGGGCCGGACTGGCGAATGGCGCCGCAAAGTCGAACGGCGAGACTTCCGAACCGGTGGCCGTCTTCGACTCGCACGAGGCGCCGGCCGCCGTCAATTCGCGCGTCGTAAGGACCGCGCCCGATCAACTTCCCGCCGGCTACGACAGCGGCGCCGAAATCCCGGCGGGCGCCGAAATGATGCAGATCACCATGCGCGAAGCCTTGCGCGACGCGATGGCGGAGGAAATGCGCCGCGACGACTTCGTCTTCGTCATGGGCGAGGAGGTCGCCGAATATCAGGGCGCCTACAAGGTCACGCAGGGGCTGCTCGACGAGTTCGGCCCGCGCCGCGTCGTCGATACGCCGATCACGGAGGCGGGATTCGCCGGGCTTGGCGTCGGCGCGGCCTTCGGCGGGCTTCGCCCCATCGTCGAATTCATGACCTTCAACTTCGCGATGCAGGCCATCGATCATATCGTCAACTCGGCGGCGAAGACGCTGTACATGTCGGGGGGGCAGATGGGCTGTCCCATCGTGTTCCGCGGGCCGAACGGCGCCGCCGCCCGCGTGGGCGCCCAGCACAGCCAGGAGTATTCGGCCTGGTACGCGCATGTGCCGGGCCTGAAGGTGATCGCGCCCTCCACCGCCGCCGACGCCAAGGGCCTGCTCAAGGCGGCGATCCGCGATCCGAACCCCGTGGTGTTCCTGGAGAACGAAATCCTCTACGGCTTGACGAGCCTCGTGCCGAAGGTGGACGACTGGCTGATCCCAATCGGCAAGGCCAAGGTCGCGCGGGTCGGCAGGGCCGTCACCATCGTCTCCTGGTCGCGCGGCGTGATGTATGCGCTCGAAGCCGCCAAGGCGCTGGAGGCGGAAGGCATCGACGCCGAGGTCATCGACCTGCGCACGCTTCGCCCGCTGGACATGGAGACGGTGCTCGCCTCGGTGAAGAAGACCAATCGCCTCGTCACCGTGGAGGAGGCCTGGCCCGTCTGCTCCGTCGGCTCCGAGATTTGCGCGCATGTCGCCCAGCACGCTTTCGATTATCTCGACGCGCCGCCCACGAAAGTTTCGGGCGAGGACGTGCCGATGCCCTACGCCGCCAATCTCGAAAAGCTCGCGCTGCCCGATGCGGCGCGGGTCGTGCAAGCCGTCAAGGCCGTCTGCTACAGGACTTGAGCCGCCCGCCATGCAGAAGCGATCCCCCTGGCAACGCTACGCCGATGGCCACGCCGCAAGCTTCGAGGCTGGCGGCAAGGAGTATCTCGTCATCGTGACGGACGACTTCGTCAACGCCCGCTACCGCATGACCGCCGACCGCATGGTGGACCGCCACGGCTTGATCGAAGAGATCGAGGACGAGGTCGCCCATATCGCGGGCGAGATGCTCAAGCGCGGCGGCGTCTTCCAGCCCTCCGGCAAGCGGCCGCCGCAAATCACCCTCGGGGCCCGGGACGCCCAGCTTTCGTAGATAACACCGCGTCGTTTCGCGCGCGCCAAGGATAGCTCCAATGCCGATCTCCATTCTCATGCCCGCGCTGTCGCCCACCATGGAGCACGGAAAGCTCGCGAAATGGCTGAAGAAGGAGGGCGAGAAGGTTGCGTCCGGCGACGTCATCGCCGAAATCGAGACCGACAAGGCGACGATGGAGGTCGAAGCCGTGGACGAGGGCGTGATCGGCAAGATCATGATCCCGGAAGGGACGGAGGGCGTGGCGGTGAACACCCCGATTGCGCTGCTTCTGTCGGAAGGCGAGGACGTTTCGGCCATTTCCGAGGGGAAGTCCCGCTCGCCCCTGCCCCTCTCCCGTGAGGGGAAAGGTGACGCGCCCGTGGCCTTGGATGGCCACTCGCAACAGGCGCGCCCTGCTCCCTCCGGGGAAGCCGCACCCGCCAAGGCGAACGGCGACGGACGAATTCTGGCGTCGCCTCTGGCCCGGCGCCTCGCGGCGGAAGCGAAGATCGATCTCGCGCGCCTTCGCGGGACGGGGCCGCACGGACGCATCGTGAAACGCGATGTGGACGAGGCCGCACGTTCGGGCGTCGCAGCGCCTCCCGCGCAACCGGCCGCGGCGCAGGCAATTCCGCAGAATGGCGGCGCTCTCGTGCCGAGCCGCGCCTTCCCGTCGGCGATGCCGGACGAGCAGATCCTCGCGCTCTACGAGAAAGGCTCCTACGAGGTCCGCCCCCTCGACAACATGCGCAGGACGATTGCGCAAAGGCTCACCCAGGCGGCCGCCACGATCCCGCATTTCCGCCTGACCGTCGATTGCGAGATCGACGCGCTCCTGGATGCGCGGCAGCGGCTGAATGCGCGCTCGCCGAAGGACGGCCCGAGCGCCTACAAGCTTTCGGTGAACGACCTCCTTATCAAGGCGATGGGCCTGGCGCTCCAGCTTGTCCCGGAAGCGAACGCCACCTTCACCGAACGCGGCATCCTTCTGCACAGGGGCTCGGACATCGGCGTGGCGGTGGCGATCGAGGGCGGGCTGTTCACGCCGATCATCAGAGGCGTCGAGAAAAAATCGCTCGCTCAAATCTCGGGCGAAGTGAAGGAGCTGGCCGAGCGCGCGCGGCGGCGGCGGCTCGCGCCCCATGAATATCAGGGCGGGACGACCGCCATTTCGAACCTCGGCATGTTCGGGATCGACCGCTTCGACGCCGTCATCAATCCGCCGCACGCAACAATCCTTGCCGTTGGGCGCGGCGAACAGCGCGCGATTGTAAAGGACGGCAAGATCGCGGCCGCGACCATGATGTCGTGCACGCTGTCCTGCGATCACCGCGTTGTGGACGGCGCGCTCGGCGCCCGGCTCCTCGCGGCGTTCAAGAGCTTCGTGGAAGAGCCTGTCACCATGCTGGCTTGACGGATCGCACTTGTGCAGTCCGTTGCCGGCCTTCTCGCCTTGACGATCGCCGCGACCTTCTCCGGCGCCGCCCTCTATGTCAGCATCGCCGAACAGCCGGCGCGGCTGCAGCTTGACGATAAGGCGCTTCTCGATGAATGGAAGCCTTCCTACAAGCGCGGCTTCGCCATGCAGGCGCCGCTCGCGCTGTTGGGCTTCATTTTCGGGCTCGCGGCCTGGTATGAGAACGGGGGTGACGGTTTTCTTTGGGGCGCTTTCATTTTGCTTGCCAACTGGCCATGGACGCTCCTAGCGATCATGCCGACGAATAAGAAACTCATGGCGATGGAAGCCCAGAACTCCGACATCCGGCCTCTCATTCGCAAATGGGGCAGACTTCACGCCGTGCGGTCGGCTCTTGGCTTGCTCGCGACGCTTCTATTCTTCCTGAGTTGCATACCGCATTAGATAAACTGTTCAATTGAGGGACCGGCATGGGCGAAGCATTCGACGTCGCGGTGATCGGCGGCGGACCAGGGGGATACGTCGCGGCCATCCGCGCGGCGCAGCTCGGGCTGCGAACGGCGGTGATCGAGCGCGACCAACTTGGCGGCGTCTGCCTCAACTGGGGCTGCATCCCGACCAAGGCGCTGTTGCGCAGCGCGGAGGTGCTGACGCTGATCCGCCACGCCGAGGAATTCGGGCTGAAGACGAACGGCCTTGCCGTCGATCTCGCCAAGGTCGTCGGCCGCTCGCGCCAGGTGGCCGGCAAGCTTTCGTCGGGCGTCTCCTTTCTTCTCAAGAAGCACAAGGTTGCGGTCATCGCCGGGACGGCGCGGCTGAAGGGCGGCGGCGTAGTCGCGGTCACAGGCAAGGATGGCAAGGCGCTCGCCGATGTCGAGGCGCGTCACATCATCGTGGCGACGGGCGCCCGGGCGCGCACCCTTCCCGGGCTCGAACCCGACGGCAAGCTCGTCTGGACCTACAAGGAGGCCATGATCCCGGATGCGACGCCGAAAACCCTGCTGGTGGTCGGCTCCGGCGCCATCGGCATCGAGTTCGCGAGCTTCTACAACGCGCTCGGCGCAAAAACGACCGTCGTCGAAATCTTGGACCGCATCCTGCCGGTGGAGGACGAGGAGGTCTCGGCCTTCGCCAGGAAGGCGTTTGAGAAGCAGGGCATGACGATCCACACCGGCGCCAAGGTGGAGAAGCTCGCCAAGGCGGCGAACAGCGTCAAGGCGACGCTCACCCTCAAGGACGGCAAGCAGCAGAAGGCCGAATTCGATCGCGTGATCCTCGCGGTCGGCATTGCCGGCAATGTCGAGAATCTCGGCCTCGAAGAATTGGGCGTGAAGATCGACAAGTCGCACATCGTCATCGACGAGTATTGCCGCACGGCCGCGCGCGGCGTCTACGCCATCGGCGACGTGGCCGGCCCGCCCTGGCTCGCGCACAAGGCCAGCCACGAGGGCATTCTTTGCGTCGAGAAGATCGCGGGCCACAGCGGCGTCCATCCCCTCAATGTGCGCAACATTCCGGGCTGCACCTATTCGCAGCCGCAAGTCGCCTCCATCGGGTTGACCGAGGCGGCGGCGCGCGCGAACGGCCGCGAGATCAAGGTCGGCCGCTTCCCCTATCGCGGCAACGGCAAGGCCATCGCGCTCGGCGAGCCGGATGGCTTCGTGAAGACGATCTTCGACGCGAAAACCGGCGAGCTGCTCGGCGCGCATATGATCGGCGCCGAGGTTACCGAGCTGATCCAGGGCTTTTCCATCGCGAAGACGCTGGAGACCACGGAGGCGGAGCTGATGCAGGCCATCTTCCCGCATCCGACGCTGTCCGAGATGATGGGCGAGAGCGTGCTCGACGCCTACGGCCGCGCCATCCACATCTGACGCGACAGGCCGGAAGCTGTCATTGGACTCAATGTCGACGATGTCCCAAGCTGGGGATAAGCAGCCATTCCAAACTGCACGGGATCGGAATTTCGCGACACGCGCATGACAAGCTGTTAGGCAATATTCTACTTGGGAAAGAACGACGCGTGATCTGGAAAGCGCTGGTACCGGGAGTCAAAAACAAGGCGAAACTTCATGGCAATTCCCGTTTTTATAGATTCCTGCGCTTGGGATTGGTTGTTCGCTCGGCAAGTAGACTTGAGTGAAGCATTCCCGAGCGAGAAGTATGCTTTGTTCGTGACGCGTGAAGTTGAAATCGAGTTGGCCAGCATTCCCGACGAAAAGGACGGCAAGGACAAGCGGCCCCTTAAATTGTACATAGCAGAAAGCTGCGCAAAGCACAGCATCCGAACAACAAGCGTTTTCGGTTTCGCCTCAGTTGAAGCGGACGGCCGTCTTTCGAGGGTGCAGGTCTATGGAGGGTTCGGTCAGGGGACATTCCAGAGTGACGATGATCGGCGTTGGTACGGGTCCGATGAAGTAAAAAAGCTCTTGCAAGGTAAAGCCCCAAAAGGTTCTGGACTAAGCGGCAATCAAGCAGATGCCTCCCTAGCTGCCCGTTCATTCAACTCTATTGTTCTGACCAAAGAACTTAACAGAGGGAGTAGCCCCCTGCGGCTAGCATCCAAACAAGGTGGGCAAATCTTGTTTCTGTCCGAGGTAGACAAGAGCGGGCTGTCATTGAGGGATTATATTCAATTGCACTTTTGTTAATCCGGCCAGGGGTGTCAGAAAAGTCGAGTTGGCGCTAGGCCGAGAGCGGCCTCAGCGCTTCCTTGTAAATTCGACGAGCGCAGGCATCATAAAGCTCAAACATTGCGCTCTACTAATGTTATAGGATTTGTACATAGTATATGCACAATTTCTTACATAATTTTCCCACTCATTTTGGCATTGATCCATGATCATAGACATCAATGTTTCCGGGGCGACGGACGGGTTTGAGTTCTTTGTAGAGATTGCACATTCGTTAAAATGCAATCTGGCCAAGGGGAACGTTAAATCCTGAGCCTGAGCAGCGCCTACGAGCGCTATAATGACAATAAAAGCTGCCGCTGCCTTTTTCATGATTTTCCCCAACTGTTAAGTTTTAACTTAAATACTTTAAAAGGCTTCCATTTTTCGCCTGGATGTTCGCCCCTCATCCCCGCCATGCGAGAAGAAGATATGATATTTGTTCGCGGCCTTGGCCTACACGGAGAGAGCCCGTCATTGCTCGCCTTTCCTCTACAACAGACAGAACCCTGAAAGCTAGCCGGAAACGCAAGCGACACTATTCAAGATGAATGAGTTGCAGCCTCGATTTAGGCCCGATTTCCGCTCGTCGATGTCGTGCAGAACATTGTTCAAATTTCGGGAACTGCAGCTCCCGACCCCAAACAGAAGGCGCGCCTCAAGTCTAAAAGCCGCGCCCGCGCTGTGCTCTTTCGGCGCCAGCGTCGATGCAATTTCGCAACGGCCCGATAGAGAAAAACATCCTTCGGTTGTGGATGGCGGCTATTCGGAGCCAAAAACTACCAGAGATAGCAAAGAAGCAACGCTTTTTGCGAAACGAACCCAATAGGGTGAACTGACCGTGAAGGCGAAAGAGCGCGCCCGATAAGCGGTCTCCGCTCAGCGGCAGACGGCGGCGGCGGCCTCGGCTACGGCCTGATCCTGCTCGCCGCTGCCGCCGCTCACGCCGACGGCGCCGACGATCTCGCCGCCCACCTTCAGCGGAATGCCGCCCGCGAAGATCATCACGCGGTTCGAGTTCGACACGTTGATGCCGAAGAACTGGTCGCCCGGCTGGCTGTTCTGGCCGAGCTCCTTCGTCGAGATATCGAAAGCCTTGGCCGTGAACGCCTTGTTGATGGCGATGTCGATGCTTCCGAGCCAGGCGCCGTCCATGCGGATGAAGGCCTTGAGGTTCGTCCCGGCGTCCACCACCGCGATGTTCATCGGCTGGCCGATCTCTTTCGCCTTCGCCTCTCCCGCCGCGATGACGCGATGCGCTTTCTCCAAGGTGATCATGACTTTTCTCCTTATGGGCCTACAAGGAGCTTCAACGGGCGAAAGCCGATCGAGTTGCCTTAGCGGCGGCAAACAACGGCTGCCGCAGGCAACGGGATGTCTTTGCAAAAGGGCGCCGCTGCAATATGTTTGCACGAGAACTCTGCTGAGAGCGAGGGCGGGTGGTCACTCTTATCGATAAGCGCGATGGCGCCGCGCCCCGCCATCCCGAGAAGGCGCATAAGCCCGACGCGCCCGTGCAGCGCAAGCCGGCCTGGATCCGCGTGAAGGCGCCGGGCTCGGCGGGTTACGCCAGGACCGCCGGGATCGTGCGCGAAAACCGCCTGCACACGGTCTGCGAGGAGGCGGGCTGCCCGAACATCGGCGAGTGCTGGGAGAAGCGCCACGCCACCATGATGATCATGGGCGATACGTGCACGCGCGCCTGCGCCTTCTGCAATGTAAAGACGGGCCTGCCAGGGCCGCTCGACGCGGCCGAACCGGAGAACGTGGCGCGCGCCGTGGCCGCGCTCGGCCTAGAGCATGTCGTCATCACGTCGGTCGATCGCGACGACCTCGCCGACGGCGGCGCCGCGCATTTCGCGGCGACCATTCGCGCCATCCGCGCAGCCGCGCCCGCGACCACAATCGAGGTGCTGACGCCGGACTTTCTGAAGAAGGGCGACGGCCCGCTCGAAACCGTGATCGCGGCGAAGCCCGACGTCTTCAACCACAACCTCGAAACCGTGCCTTCGCTCTATCTCGCGATCCGCCCCGGCGCGCGCTATTTCCATTCGCTGCGGCTGCTCCAGCGGGCGAAGGAGCTTGATCGCACGATGTTCACCAAATCCGGCATCATGGTCGGGCTCGGCGAGAAGCGGAACGAGGTGCTTCAGCTCATGGACGATTTGCGCACTGCGGATGTGGATTTCCTCACCATCGGCCAATACCTCCAGCCGACGCGCAAACATGCGGCCGTGGACCGCTTCGTCGAGCCGGCCGAGTTCGAGAGCTTGAAGATCATCGCCCACGCGAAGGGCTTCCTCGTGGTCGCCGCAAGCCCGCTCACGCGCTCGTCCTATCACGCCGGCGCCGACTTCGCGAAGCTGAAAGCCGCGCGCCTCGCCGCCGGGCTTCGTTTGAGCGATGACCGCGGTTGAAAGCCGTGCGGCGAAATACCGTCTCGCCTTGGTTGCGCGCCGCCATTCGCATGTCATACTGGCCAAAGCCGCCAGCAACTTCCTTCGAGGCCTGATGCCGCATTTCGAAACGACGCGCCGCGTCGCCCATTCCGCCGCCGATATGTTCGCGCTCGTCGCCGATGTCGAGCAGTACCCGAAATTCGTGCCGCTTTGCCACGATCTACGCATCATCAAGCGGGACACGCAAGGGGACGTGGAGACGATCATCGCCAACATGACGGTGGCCTATAAGATGTTCAGCGAAAGCTTCACCAGCCGCGTGCGGCTCAAGCCCGCCGAAAGCGTGATCTTCGTCGACTATCTCGATGGCCCGTTCAAGAAGCTCGACAATCGCTGGACGTTCATCGCGCTGAGCGAAACGGAGAGCCGGGTCAAGTTCTTTCTCGACTACGACTTCCGCTCGAAGCCGTTGCAGGTGCTGATGGGCTCCGTCTTCGACCGCGCCTTCCGCAAGTTCTCGACCGCGTTCGTGGCGCGCGCCGACGAGGTGTACGGCAAGCGCGCCCGCCCCGGCGCCGAGCCGTCGTCCGCCGGCGAAGCGACAGGCTAAAGGGCAGCGGCCGTAAGGAGAAGGCGCAGCGCGGCTTCCACGGATTTGGCCCGCACTTCGGCGCGGCCGATATCGCCGAAGCGTTTCTCTTCATGGATCGAGGCGAACTCGAAGCGCCCGGCCTCTCGGGGGCCGAATTTCGCGGCCCCGAAATGGACGAGGCCCACGGGTTTCGCGGCGCTGCCGCCGCCAGGCCCCGCGACGCCCGTCACGGAGACGGAAAGATGCGCCCGCGAATGCTTCAGCGCGCCCGCCGCCATCGCAAGCGCAACCTCCCGCGACACCGCGCCATGCGCCGCAATCAAAGCCGGATCGACGCCCAGCGCCTCCTCCTTCGCTTCGTTCGAATAGACGACGTAGCCGCGCTCGAACACCTCGGACGAGCCCGCGATAGAGGTAAGCGCGGCCGCAACAAGCCCGCCGGTGCAGGACTCGGCTGTCACGATTTTGAGGCCGAGGCCCCGCGCCTTATCGAGAACCTCTCCAGCGAGCGACTCAATCGTGGGATCGAGCATTGCGGGCGTCTCCCTTATCGCATCGTGCGTTTAAACGGCCCCGGCCGCACTTCGGTCGCCGCCGCGAAGGCGAGACCAGTATGAGCCTGGAGATTACTGGATTCCAGCTTTCGCGGGAATGACGCCGGAAGCGCAAGGCCGGCGCCGATTTCATGTCTGCCGCGCTAGTCGTCCCCGTAGCCGCCTGCGGCCATCCGGGACCCTCTCAAGTCAGGTGTCCGAAAACCACGGTGGCTGTCGCGAGCGCGGCGATGCCCTCGCGGCGGCCGGTGAAGCCGAGACCCTCGCTTGTCGTCGCCTTCACGCTCACGCGCTCGATCTCGACGCCAAGCAGCTCCGCCATGCGCGCCCGCATCGCGTCGCGGTGCGGGCCGATCTTGGGGCGTTCGCAGATGAGCGTCACATCGGCGTTCGTGACCCGCCCGCCCTTCTCGCGAACGAGCTTCACGGCGTGGATCAGGAACACGGTGGAATCGGCGCCCCGCCATTGGGGATCGGAAGGCGGGAAATGATCGCCGATGTCGCCCGCGCCAATCGTGCCGAGCAGCGCGTCGGTCAGCGCGTGCAATCCGGCGTCGGCGTCGGAATGGCCCTTGAGCTTCTGGTCATGCGGTATGGCCACGCCGCAGAGCGTAACGTGGTCGCCCTCCTCGAAGGCATGGACGTCGAAGCCGGTTCCCGACCTCACATCGGGAAGCGCTCCGCCCGTCACGATCAAGTCCGCCATGCGCAAATCCTCCCCGGTGGTGATTTTCATGTTTTCGGACGCGTTCTCGACAAGCGCGACCGTAAGGCCATGCCACTCGGCGATGGAGGCGTCGTCGGTGAAGTCGGAGCGGGCGCTCGCGGCGCGATGCGCTTCGAGGATTTTCGCAAAGTGGAAGGTCTGCGGCGTCTGCGCCCGCCATAGCCCGTCGCGGGAGACCGTTCCGGCGCTCTTTCCGCCGTCGCCTCGCTTCAGCGTGTCCGTGACCGGAGCGGCCGCGATAGCGCCGTCGAAGCTCTCCAGCGCCTTGAGCGTGTCCGCGATGCATTCGGCCGAGATGAAGGGCCGGGCGGCGTCGTGGATCAGAACCGCATCAGGATGCAAAGGCGCAAGCGCCTCAAGGCCCGCCGCGACGGAGAGCTGGCGCGTCGCTCCACCCGGCACGGGGCGAAGGAGCTTGCCGCTGTGCAATCCGCCGACCGCCTCCTCGTAAAGGCTTTCGTCGCCCGCACGAATGACGGTCAGCACGTGGCGCACATCCGCGTGGTTCGCGAAGGCCTCGATCGTCCGCCGAAGCACCGTCTTGCCGCCAACAAGGCAATACTGTTTCGGGCGTCCCTGCTGCTGGCCCGCGCGCACGCCGCTCCCGCCCGCAACGATGATGGCCGCATGAACACGCTGATTTTGGTCTCGATTTTGCATACGGAGATAACCGCAAAGGAGGGGATCGGGCGAGCTTATAAGCTGCCTTCATATCAGCCAAGCGCTTTCGCGGACGCACGATTTTGATTACTGACACGGGGACCGGATTTGCTACAATGCCCACAACTTAGTCGGCCGGCGTCGATGCCTACGAATTGGGCAGGCATCGCGGCGGGCGCGACTGATTCTGTAGTACGCTTGTCATGGGATAAAGCCGCTGTGCTCAACTCAATGAGTTCGCGCGAGAAAAACAAGAAGAAAACCGCTGAAACCGCCAAGGGGCTCGATTTCAAGGCGTTGATTCAAGGGCTTCCTCACGCAGTTCTCGTCGCCGACGGCGCCAATCGCATCGTTTTCGCCAACTTCGCGGCCGAGGTTTTCTTCGACATGAGCGAGGCGCTGCTCAAAAAACGGGCACTGCATTCCGTCATGGCAGTGGCGAATCCGCTCGCGACCCTCGCCAATCAGGTGAGGCTGACGCGCGGCGCCGTCAACGAGTACGAACTCGATATGAGCTTCCCCGATAATCCAAGGCGCTCTGTCGATGTCTTCGCCTCGCCTCTCGCCGAGGACAGCGATTACGTGCTCCTCATCGTCCAGCAGCGCAGCACGGCGGCGATGATCGAGCGTCAGCTGACCCATCGCGGCGCCGCCCGCTCCGTGTCCGCCATGGCGGCGGTCCTCGCCCATGAAATCAAGAATCCGCTTTCGGGCATCCGGGGCGCGGCGCAGCTCCTCGAAGCGGGCGCGGCCGAAGACGACAGGCCGCTCGCCCAGCTCATCACCGAAGAAACCGATCGCATCCGAAACCTTGTGGACCGGATGGAGGTCTTTGGCGACGAGCGGCCCGTTCAAAAGGAATCCGTCAACATCCACACGGTGCTCGACCATGTCAGGAGAATCGCGCGCGCCGGTTTCGGCCGGGGCCTGACGATCACGCAAGCCTACGATCCGAGCCTTCCGAACGTGCCCGGCAACCGCGACAAGCTCATCCAGGCGTTCCTCAATCTCGTGAAGAACAGCGCCGAGGCCATCGGCGACAGGCCGGACGGTCAGATAACGCTCTCGACCGCCTTCCGGCCCGGCCTCAGCCTCAGGCTCCCGAATTCGGATTCGAGCGTCCGCCTTCCCCTGGAGATCAGCGTCTCGGACAACGGAGCGGGCGTTCCTGACGACGTCAGGCCGCATCTGTTCGAGCCCTTCGTGACGACCAAGGCCAAGGGCGCGGGGCTCGGGCTCGCGCTGGTCGCCAAGATCGTCGGCGACCATGGCGGCGTGATCGAGTGTGAATCGCGAACCCGCCTCACGACGTTCCGCCTGCTTCTGCCGATGTATCAGGCGTCCGCGCGAAAGAATGGAGCATTATAGGATGGGCCGCGGAAACGTTCTCATCGCAGACGACGACGCGGCCATTCGCACCGTCGTCAATCAGGCGCTCGCCCGCGCCGGCTACAGCGCGCGCGCGACCAGCAACGCGGCGACGCTTTGGAACTGGATCAGCCAAGGCGAGGGCGACGTCGTGATCACGGACGTGATCATGCCGGACGAAAACGCCTTCGACCTTATCCCGCGCATCAAGAAGCTCAGGCCGGAGCTGCCCATCATTGTCATGAGCGCGCAGAATACGTTCATGACCGCGATCACCGCCGCGGAGCGGGGCGCCTACGAATATCTGCCGAAGCCCTTCGATCTAAAAGAGCTTGTCGCCGTGGTCGGGCGCGCTCTGCGGGAGCCGAAGGGGGCGAAATCTTCGCTCAATACCGATGCGGAGAGCGATAATTTGCCGCTTATCGGCCGCTCGCCGTCCATGCAGGACGTCTATCGCGTCATGGCGCGGCTCATGCACACCGACCTCACGGTGCTGATCACGGGTGAATCGGGAACGGGCAAGGAGCTTGTCGCCCGCGCGCTCCACGATTACGGCCAGCGGCGCAAGGGGCCGTTCATCGCGATCAACATGGCGGCCATCCCGCGCGAGCTGATCGAGTCCGAGTTGTTCGGACACGAGAAAGGCGCGTTCACGGGCGCGGCGCATCGCTCGGTTGGGCGCTTCGAGCAGGCGGACGGCGGCACGCTCTTTCTCGACGAGATCGGCGACATGCCGATGGAGGCGCAGACCCGGCTGCTCCGCGTTCTGCAGGAAGGCGAATACATGACGGTCGGCGGCCGCGTGCCGATCAAGACCGATGTGCGGATCATCGCCGCCACCAACAAAAGCCTCGAAAACCAGATCGGCCTCGGGCTTTTCCGCGAAGACCTTTATTACCGGCTGAATGTCGTGCCGCTGCGCATGCCGCCGCTTCGGGAGCGGCTTGAGGATGTGCCGGACCTTGTGCGGCATTTCCTGAAGCTCGCGGAGAAGAGCGGGCTGCCTTCGAAGACGCTGACGCAGGAAGCCTTCGACCGCCTGAAGAGGCATGCGTGGCCGGGCAATGTCCGCGAGTTGGAGAACCTGGTGCGGCGGTTGAGCGCCCTCTACTCGCAGGAGTTGATCTCGGCGGACATCGTGGATAACGAGCTTTCCACGAGTTCGGGCGCCGCGGCGATCGAGGCGCCGCGTTCCGGCAGGGCCAAGCTAAACGAGTGGATGGAGGCCTATCTGTCCGATTATTTCGGCGCTTATGGCGACCAGCTTCCCCCGCCCGGACTTTACGACCGCGTTCTGCGCGACGTGGAGGCGCCGCTCATCACGGCGGCGCTCGCCGCTACGCGCGGAAACCAGATCAGGGCCGCCGAGCTTCTCGGACTCAATCGCAATACGCTTCGCAAGAAGGTGCGCGAACAGAAGATCCGCGTTGTGCGCAGTCCGGCTTGACGTGCAATCCCAGTTAGCGATGAACACAGCCGCGTAAACCTTGCATAAGGCTTGGCGCGTCATGCGGGCTAACCGCGGAGACACAGTGTGTCACGCCATTATGTGGTGCATTTGCCACAATTTCCCCAAACTCGGCAGCCACCGATGCGGTTCGGCAACAGGGCGGCGCAGCGCACGTGACAGCAGGCTTCAAGGAGCACTTCAAGGGCGGTCTCGCAAGGGCGGCCCGGCATCTGAAAGCGGCGCAGGCCGGCGGCGCCCATATTGTCAGTTCGCTGAAGGGCGCCGTCGGAGGAACGGCCGTTGGCCGCTATCTCGGCGGCGTTACGGCTTTCTGGCTGAGCCTCTGCGTCGTCGTCGCGGCGCTTGCGTCGAGCGTCGCCACCTTTCTCATCCTGAACGGGCTCGTCCCCTCGATCATTCCGACGAGCGAGGTGGTGCTGGGGACGCTCGGCGTCAACGCCCTGTTCGTCCTCGCAACGATGGGCATCATCGGCTTTCAGATCGTGAAGCTCCTGAGAGCCAGGAAGCGGCGAGCGGGCGCCGGGCTTCACTTTCGCATCGCCGGCGTTTTCAGCCTTGTGGCCTTTTTCCCGGCGGTGCTCCTCGCGATCTTCGCCACGGTCTCGATCGAGCGAACTTTCGACACCTTCTTCTCCACGCGCGTCAAGGCCATCGTCTGGAACTCAGTTGAGGTCGCCCAGTCCTTTGTGCAGGAGAGCGGCCAGACGATTCGCTCGGATATCGCCAGCGTGAGCCGGGAAGTCGAGGAGAAAGCCGCGCTCTACCAGGAAGACAAGCCGGCGTTCGACCGATTTTTTTCGGCGGCGGTTTTGCTGCGGGCCGTGCCCGGCGCATACATCCTCAACTCGCAGGGCCGGCTCCTGTCGGCGGCGTCCGAGGACCCTCCCTATCAAGCGCCTCCCCCCGTCGATATCGCGCGCGCCTCTGGCGGCGGCATTATTCCGCTGAGCTGGGATCTGTCGAATGGCATCGCGGCCATCAAGAAGCTGAATGGTTTCGACGACGCCTATCTCTTCGCTCTCAGGCCCGTGAATCCGAACGTCGTCCAGCTTCTCAAACGCACGCGGTTCAACATCTGGCAGTTCGAAGAGCTGGAGAAACGGCGCGGCGAGTATCAGTTTGTTTTCGCGATCATGTATGTGCTGCTCGCGCTGACCTTGCTGACTTCGGCGATCTGGTACGGGCTCGACTTCGCCAACCGCCTCGTCATGCCGATCCGCAAGCTCATAGGCGCCGCGCAGGAAGTGAGCCAGGGAAATCTCAACGTTCATCTCGACGAAGGCTTTGCGCGCAACGACCTCGGCCGCCTCGGCGCCACCTTCAAGCAGATGACGGTGGACCTCAAGACGCAGCGCGACGAACTCATGGACGCGAACGCGGAACTCGACGAAAGGCGGCGCTTCATCGAGGCGGTGCTGTCGGGCGTGACGGCCGGCGTCATCGGCGTGGACCCGGCCGGCTGCGTTACGCTCATCAACAGGTCGGCGCTCGAACTGCTGCGGCTCAAGGAAGAGAAGCTCGTCGGCAAGCCTCTCAAGAGCTCGGTGCCCGAATTCGGCGAGATCATCGACAAGTCCAGAAGGCAGGCGCGCACCAAGCCCATGCAGGCCCAGTTAACGATCGTGCGCGAGAGCGGGGAGCGGAACTTCGCCGTTCAGGTTACGCGCGAGCACGACGACAAGGCCGACTTCGGGGTTGTCGTCACCTTCGACGACGTGACCGAGCTGACCGTGGCGCAGCGGACCTCCGCTTGGGCGGACGTCGCGCGGCGCATCGCTCATGAAATCAAGAATCCGTTGACCCCGATCCAGCTCTCGGCCGAGCGGCTCAGGCGCAAATATGCAGGCGCGATCACGACCGACCGCGAAATTTTCGACAAATGCACCGACACCATCATTCGCCATGTGGGCGACATTGGCCGCATGGTCGACGAGTTCTCATCCTTCGCGCGGATGCCCTCGGCCGTCTTTGAGGAGCAGGACATTCGCGAGATCGTCCGCGAGGCCGTGATCCTCTTCCAGATGAGCCGGCCGGAGATCGAGTTCAAAATCGAAACGCTGAAGGAGCCGCTGATCGCGCTGTGCGACAGGCGGCTTTTGACGCAGGCCGTCACCAACCTCGTGAAGAATGCAAGCGAGGCCGTGGACGCCTACCAGAATGCGCACCCCGGCTGCGCCAAGGGCCGCGTCGTCATTCGACTGCGCGCGGCCGACCAGCGCTTTGCCATCGAAGTGATCGACAATGGCTGCGGTCTGCCGAAGACGGACCGGCACCGGCTGGTCGAGCCCTACGTCACGACGAGGCAAAAGGGCACGGGGCTCGGCCTCGCGATAGTTCAGAGGATTACGGAGCAGCACGGCGGCGCTTTGGAACTTGCCGACGCGCCGGCGAGCGAAGGTTACGAGCATGGCGCCTGGATCACCATGACCATACCAGTGTCACTAAGCTCGGATAAGGAAGAAACGGACGAGGCAAAGCTGAACGGAAAAGCGCGGGGCGCTGTGTCCGGCCAGCCTGTCTCGCGCGGCAAGGAGGGACTTAGCCATGGCGTCTGACATTTTGATCGTAGACGATGAAGCCGATATTCGGGAACTCGTCTCCGGCATTCTGGAGGATGAAGGACACAAGACGAGGCTCGCCAAGGACAGCGACGAAGCGCTCCGCTCCGTCGAGGAGCGCCGGCCCTCCCTCGTCATCCTCGACATCTGGCTGCAAGGCTCGAAGCTTGACGGGCTCGAAGTTCTGGCGCGCATCAAGAAGCAGCATCCGGAGCTGCCCGTCGTTATCATCAGCGGCCACGGCAACGTCGAGACGGCCGTCACCGCCATCAAGCGCGGCGCCTACGACTATATCGAAAAGCCGTTCAAGGCCGACCGCCTGATCGTGGTCACGTCCCGCGCGCTCGAAGCCTCGAAGCTCAGGCGCGAAAACCGCGAGCTTAAGGAGAAAAGCTCCTACAGCTCCGAGCTGATCGGCAAGTCCGCCATCATGAACCATTTGCGCCAAAGCGTTCAGAAGGTGGCGCCGACCAACAGCCGCGTGATGATCACGGGGCCGCAGGGCTGCGGCAAGGAATTGGCCGCGCGGTACCTTCATGCCGCGTCGAACCGCGCCGCCGGTCCTTTCGTGGCCGTGAATGCCGCCTCCATGGCTCCGGATCGGGTCGAGAACGAATTCTTCGGCGTCGAGGAGACCGGCCAGACCGCGCGCAAGGTCGGCGCGCTCGAAGAAGCGCATAACGGCACGCTCTATATCGACGAAGTCGCCGACATGCCCGCCGAAACCCAGGGCAAGCTGCTGCGCGTGCTCGTCGAACAGAAATTCCAGCGCATCGGCGGGGGACCCAAGGTCTCGGTCGACGTGCGCATCGTTTCCTCGTCCAGCCGCGACCTCGAGCGCGAGATGGCCCAGGGCCGCTTCCGGCAGGATCTTTTCCACCGCCTCAACGTGGTGCCCCTGAAAGTTCCCGGGCTGGTTGAGCGCCGCGAGGACATCCCGGAACTCGTCGAGCATTTCGTGAAGCAGATCGCGGCCTCCTCCGGCCTGCCGCCGAGGGTCATCGGCGACGACGCGATGGCGGTGCTCCAGTCGCACGAATGGCCGGGAAATGTCCGCCAACTCCGCAACATCGTCGAGCGCGTGATGATCATGTCGAACGGAGACCCGGAAAGCGTGATCACCGCCGACATGCTGCCCGACGACATCGGGGCGAACGTCCCTTTATCGACGAACGGCTCTGGCGGTGAGCATCTCATGTCGCTGCCTCTTCGCGACGCGCGCGAGATTTTCGAGCGGGAGTATCTCATGGCGCAGATCAACCGCTTCGGCGGCAACATTTCCCGCACTGCCGAGTTTGTGGGCATGGAGCGTTCGGCGCTCCATCGCAAGCTCAGGGCTCTCGGCGTGAACTCGAACGACAGGGCCGGGGACCTCAGGCACTAGCCGGCTCGCGTTGCTTCATTTGGCAACATACTTGCAGGGTGATGCGCGCGCGGGGAGAGGCGAGACCATGACTCGAGTTGTCTATGTGAACGGCGAGTACCTGCCCTATGGCGCGGCGTCCGTTCACGTCGAGGATCGGGGCTTCCAACTGGCCGACAGCGTTTACGAGGTTTGCGAAGTTCGCGATGGCCGCCTGGTGGACGAGCGGCGGCATATGCTTCGTCTCGGCAGATCGCTTAGCGAATTGAAAATTCAGGAGCCGATGGCCTTGCGGACGCTCGGCGTGATCCTGCGCGAGACCGTTCGGCGCAATCGGGTCAGGAACGGCCTCGTTTATTTGCAGGTGAGCCGCGGAGCAGCCCGGCGCGATTTCGCCTTCCCGGCGCCCGCCGTATCGCCGACGGTCGTATGCCTCGCGCGCTCGCTGTCCCGTAGCAAAGCCGACAAAAAGGCGGCCGCCGGAGTGACGGTGGTCACCATGCCGGACATCCGCTGGAAGCGGGTCGACATCAAGACCACCGGCCTGCTTCCGCAGGCGCTCGCCCGGCAAGCGGCGAAGGACGCAGGCGCCGACGAGGCATGGATGGTCGACGGGGATGGCTTCGTCACCGAGGGCGCATCGTGCAACGCCTGGATCGTGACGCCCGCGGGCATTCTGGTGACGCGCCGTTCGGATTTTGGTATCTTGCGCGGCATCACCCGCGAGGTCGCGATGGAAGTTGCGCGCGCGCTCGGTCTTCATTTCGAGGAACGGTCTTTCACGGTCGAGGAGGCGAAATCGGCGAGGGAGGCGTTTCAGACTTCGGCTTCGGGGCTTGTCATGCCGGTCGTCTCGATAGATGGGCATGCGATTGGCGGCGGAACGCCGGGGCCGGCAGCTTCTGGATTGCGGAAGGCCTATCACAGCGTTGCTGAGTTTTCATCGCCCCACCGGCTTTTAGCGTAACAGAAAGGAACTGATGAAATCTCTGCGGCACGCGCGGCTGCGCAAGGGACTGGGTTGCGCCAGCAAGAACCTGAAATCAAAGCGCTGGCGGCATTCAATCGGGTAGTGGACAAGCGGCCAAAAGTGCCGCGCTAAAAATAACGGACGGATCATGGCTGCGGACAAGCAACAAAATTTACAAGACGCCTTTCTCAATCACGTTAGAAAAAACAAGACGCCTCTTACAATCTTTCTCGTCAACGGCGTCAAACTGCAAGGGATTGTCACCTGGTTCGACAATTTCTGCGTGCTGCTTCGCCGCGACGGCCATTCGCAGCTCGTCTACAAGCACGCCATCTCGACAATCATGCCGGGCGGTCCCATTTCGTTTCTGGACGGAGACAATAACGGAGAACGGTAGCGCTGTTGAAAAAGATCGGAACCCGCGAGCTTGCCGAGCACCGGACCAGAGGCGAGAAAACAATCTCCCCGCCCGTTGGGGCTTCCGCGACGACGCGGGCGATCGTGGTCGTTCCGCTTCGCAAAGACCCTGAGAGCGATGCGGCCAAAGGCCCGCTCGCGGCGAAGCTGACGGGCCGGGAGCGGCTTCGCGAAGCAACCGGCCTCACGGAAGCCATCGGTCTCGAAGTTTGTTTCGCGGGCACGGCTCCGCTCGTGCGCCCCAGGCCCGCCACTCTGCTCGGCTCCGGCAAGGTCGAGGAACTCGGCGCAATCGTCAAAGCCGAGGGCGCGACGGTGGCGATCATCGACCACGCGCTCACCCCCATTCAGCAGCGCAATCTGGAAAAGGCCTGGAATGCGAAGGTGCTGGATCGCACCGGCCTCATTCTCGAAATTTTCGCGGACCGCGCGCGCAGCAAGGAAGGCCGGCTCCAGGTGGAGCTTGCCCGCCTCACCTATCAGAAAAGCCGGCTCGTCCGATCCTGGACGCATCTGGAGCGCCAGCGCGGCGGGTTCGGCTTCCTGGGCGGCCCAGGCGAGACGCAGATCGAAGCGGACCGGCGCGCCATCGGCGAGCGGATCGACGGGATCCGCGCCGAGCTTGCCGTGATCGAGCGCACGCGGCGGCTTCATCGCAAGCGCCGCAAGGCGGCCGAGCAGCAAATCGTGTCGCTGGTCGGCTACACCAACGCCGGCAAGTCGACGCTGTTCAACGCGTTCTCCGGGGCTGGCGTGCTCGCCAAGGACATGCTGTTCGCAACGCTCGATCCGACGTTGCGGCGCGTCGGGTTTTCCGGCGGAGGCGCTTTCATGCTGTCCGACACGGTGGGCTTCATCTCAGAGCTTCCCACCCAGCTCATCGCCGCATTTCGCGCGACGCTTGAGGAAATCCTGGAGGCCGATCTGATCGTGCATGTGCGCGACATCGCGAGCGAGGTTTCGGAAGCGCAGCGCATCGAGGTCGAACGCGTCCTGACCGAGATCGGCATCGCCGCCGAAGAGCAGGACGAGCGCGTCATCGAGGTCTGGAACAAGGCCGATCTTCTCGGTCCCGAGGAGCGCGCCTCGCTTTCAAAGCGGACGGCGCAGGCGAGGCGTCCAGCCGTGCTGGCGTCGGCGGCGACGGGCGAAGGCGTTGCGGAACTCGCCGCGCTGATCGGGCGCCGGCTCCGCCAGGACACGATGACCCGCAATATCGTCGTCGAAGACGGCGATGGCGCGCTGATTCACTGGCTTTACGAAAACACCGAAGTGATCCGGCGGCAGGATTGCGAGGACGGCAGCCTGCATTTCGAGGTGCGTCTGGCGCCGGGGCGGGAGCGTGATCTCGACCGCCACCTTCAGCGCGGTGTAGCCGCCCCGCTGTAGCACCGGACGCGAGGCGCTTGGCTTTGTGCGATCCCGGAGAGCCGCAGGCGGCTTCCGGTATGACGCGCAGCAGGCCGAGCCACCAGGGCTCGCAATCCTAATTCGCTGACGCTGCTTTATTGGTCTTGTTGGCGTTTTTCTTGACGGGCTTCGGGGCGGGCGCCGCAGAAGCGATGGCGGCCTGCTTTTTTGCGGCGAGGGCGCGTTGGTAGGCCTCGAAACCGGCCATCAGCTCCGCGAAGAGCCCGCGCGCCGAGCGCTCGTCGCCAGCCTCGGTGAGCGTGACATGATCGGGCGCGGCAAGCGGCGGCTTGAAGGTCGTCCAAGCGTGGATCGAGCATGGGCCGCCCATGTATTTCGCCCAATCCCAGAAGAAAGCGCCGCTTGACGCCGCGACGCGCCTCATGGCCGAGCGCACGCCATCCAGGCGCGGCGGCGCGTGCCAGCGGGCGAGGCGTTCGTCGCCGCGAGACAGAAAATTGCCGTAGCCCGCGATCTCTTGCGCATTGAGAGCGCGGCAGGCCTGCGCCCCGGCGGTGCCTGCGAATGGGGGAAGCCGCGCGGCGTCCGGCGGTCCGATAATCAAGATGGAAGCTTGCGGCGCCCAAGCCTTGATCTGGCCGACGACGAGGCGCAGGCGCGCTTCATACTGCCTGACATCGAGGTCGTCGTTGAATCCTTCCGGAGTTCCGTAGCCGAGGAGGACCAGATCCGGGTTCAGCTTGCGGAAGTCGTTCGCCGCGAACTCCGAAGTCCATTTCTCGATGGTCCAGGCCGCCGCGCCGGGCGTCCCCAGATTTGTGTAGAGGACGCCCGGCGTGCGCAAGCCGCTCGCTACGGAAAGCACCGAAATCGCGCCATCGCCACGCGGCCTGATCGTGATCTCGCGAGCTTTGGTCGAAATGCGAATGGATGTTTGATTCGTCGCCAGCGCGTTTGTCGGGACAAGTTTCACATCGCCATCGACGCTTACGGTCGCGGTTCCCTGATTGGGCCCCGTCACGAAGCTCACGTCGATCCAATCGAACGCGCCTTCCGTGGAGGTGAACCGGAGCCAGGCGTCGCTTGCCGCTGACGTGACTCTGACCGCCGTGACGCCAAACGGTCCGGGCGCGCCTGCGACAGCGCTGTCCAAAGACCATTGGCCGCCGCGATCGATCCTCATGCCCCGCAGCGGATAAAGCCCAGGAAGCATGAGGCCGCGCCCGGCGTTCCCGAAGCGGCTGATCAGATGCTCTCGAAGCGAACCCGCGAAGCGGTCGTCGACGATCGGGTCGCCGCCGAGATGGACGACGCTGACGGGCTGCGTCCGCTGGCCGGCGCTGAGCGCGGCGAGCGCGGCATAGTAGTTCTCCAGCGCCTTGGGGGCGGGCAGCGGCGGCGGTTCCGATCCGGTCAGGCTTTCGCTCGGGCTGGCGGGCGCCGGCGCGGGCGTTTGCGAGGTTTTCCTGGCCACGAAGGTCCCTAACGAGTTGAACAGCGCAGGGCCGCTGTCGGGCATAAGCCGCGATGCGTCGAGGGACGGCATATTGAGCCCGAGGAAACTCGACTTGTAAGAGCGGTTGAGGGCGGGAGCGTCCTGGTTGTCCGTCAGCGAGACGCGATCGTCGTCGCCGCCCCAGCCCGGAAGGCACCCGCCAAGCAACGGCAGGACGCAAACAATAAAGTATCGACAAGCGCTGGCCCGCCTGAGCCACCCGCTCCGATCACGCGAACGCTTGCCCTGCATAAGCCCCCAGCGACGCACTCGAACACACCGATTAAAACTGCTGTTGCCCTTAAACTGCTACGAGACTGCTATTGCACGCCGGCTTCCGGCGGCCAGTTGAAATCGTCCGCGCGGCCCTCCTTGGGCGGAGGCGCCTCGCCTTTGCTTAGAACCTTGAAATAGATGCGATCGGCCAGCGGCGTCTGCCTTTGGATTTCGCGCATGGAGAAGTCTCCGACGGACGAAATCACCGCGACGGATGTAAGCCCGTCGCCGAGGTCCGCCAGCACGTACTCGCCGCCCTGAAAGTTTGAGCCGCCGAACGCAGCGGCGTCTCGCCTCTGCTGGTCCTGCCCCGTCGCGGGAGGCGCCGCAAGCTCGGTCTTGAAGGCGGGAGCGGGCTCGTCGCCGGGCGCTTTTTTCGAAGCCGCCGCTGCGGCCTGATCCGGCCGCGGCGCCGCGGCCGACGTGATCCATTCAGGCCCGACCGCGGCCTTCGCCGAAGCCGGACGCGAAAAACCGGGCACAACCCTCGTCTGCTCTTCCTCATCGCCCGCGAGCGGGATGTTCCGCTGAGCCTTGGCCTGCGCAAGATCGCGCCGAAGAACGACCTCGATGTAATTGGCGAGCTTCCGGTTGCCGGCGGGGGTTAGGCCGACGCCATCGCCATCGCGCAGGCGCTTCGTTTGGCCCGTAAGGTCGGGGCCGAAGGCGTTATAGGCGCCGGATTGATCGGTGAAGCCGGCCCAGGTCTCGATGAACTTCGCGCCATTGATATAGGCGGCCTGGCGCGCGGCGTCGTTGATCGCGGCGATGGTCTCGCTGAAGGCCGGGTTGCTCATGATCGGCAGCCCAACCCAGTAGACGGCGATTTTGGCGCTTCGAAGCTTCTTGATGAGCCGTTCGGCTTCCTTGCCGTAGGCCTCTTTCCATTCCTCTGTGCCTGGCTGCGCGCGACCTTCTCCATATTTAAGAGAGGCGCGGTCATTCACGCCGAGCATGATGACGACGATGTTGGCCGGCGGCGTCTCCGCGATCATGCGGTCGATCTCGCGATAAAGATCGGTCTGGTCGGCGCGGGCGAGCCCATAATTGGAGTGCGACATGTCGGCAATCTGGACCGAGGCTTCCTCTTGCTTGAACGCCTCCTTGAGCCCCTCAGTGAGGCCGGACCCGAGCCAATCGCCGATCACGCGAACCTGGTATCGGTCCGTTTGGGGAAAGGGCGTGACGTAGCTTGAGGAAAGCGGGTTCGCTCCCTGGGCTTTCGCCGGCCCCGCGCCGGGGACGATGGCAAGGGCAATCCACAGGCTTGCCGCCAGCGCCGGAACGGCGCGAGAGACGAAAGGCATCATCTTGTCCCTGCCAAACGCGCCCACGGTCATACCGTCTCCATTGCCCCGGTAACGTTTTATGAGAGATTGTGTCAGCATCAAGCCTTCTCATGGGCATGCCGCTCTATCCGCATGGCGGGCGGCGGCCAAGCCTGCTCCGCGGCGGCGCCTCGGAAGGATGATAAACATCGGCGCTGTTCTGTTCCTTAACGGCCGAAGGGGCGGAACCTTGCGCCGCGCGCGGTCCCGCCTCGGGCGGCAGCCGCCTCGCCAATCCACAACTGTCTCCCCCAAGCCGCATTTTTGGCTGAAAGATCGAAGTTTCTTCGCTATATGAATTGCACACTTCCCTCACCGCGAAGCGCCCAGGAACCCTCATGAGCAAGCCTATCCGCAAGGCCATTTTCCCCGTCGCCGGCCTCGGCACGCGATTTCTGCCCGCCACGAAGGCGATGCCGAAAGAAATGCTGACCGTCGTCGACCGGCCCATCATTCAGCATGTGGCCGACGAGGCCCGCACCGGGGGCATCGAGCACTTCATCTTTGTGACCGGCCGCAACAAGGGCGTCATCGAGGACCATTTCGACCGGCAATTCGAGCTTGAGGCGGTGCTGAGGCAGCGCAACAGGCAGGAGGAACTCCTCAATCTGGAGCTTCACCTGCCTGCGCCCGGCGCGACGAGCTTCACCCGCCAGCAGGAGCCCTTGGGCCTCGGCCATGCGGTTTGGTGCGCCCACGATATCGTCGGCGAGGACCCCTTCGCGCTGCTCCTGCCGGACGTGATCGTGCTGCCGGAAGGGGAAAGCTGCCTTGGGCAGATGATCAAGGTCTATAACCGCCTTTGCGAAAAATACGGGCCGGACGCGAAGATCAACATCGTCGCGGTTGAGGAGGTCGCGCCGGATGAGACCAACGCCTATGGCGTGGTAGGCCTCAGGGGCGAGGAGGAGGACGGGGTCTGGCGCATCGGCTCCATGGTGGAGAAGCCGGCGCGCGGAAGCGCTCCGTCAAACCTGATCATCATGGGCCGCTATATCCTGCAGCCCGAGATCTTCACGATCCTGAAACATCAGGAGCGCGGCGCCGGCAACGAAATCCAGCTCACGGACGCCATGAAGACGCTGATGCAGGATCAGTTGTTCTTCGCCTACAAATTTCGGGGGAAGAGCTACGACTGCGGCTCGAAGCTCGGGTTTCTCACCGCGAACGTGGCCTTTGCGCTGGCGAGGCCCGACCTCGCTCCGAAATTCGGGGAAGAACTCAGGAAGCTTGCGGCGCAGCTTCAGGCCAAGCACGCCGGAGGCCCGAGCGCGAAGGCGGCCGAATAGAAGAGCGGTCGCGGAACGGCGCCATTCTTCAACCGCACTTTCAGCGAATCTATAGATCGGATTCGCCTTAGGAAAATGGGGCGAACGGCGAAGGTGCAGGGGGCGGAATGGCGCAAGGACCGGCGCGTGCTGAGCGGCGAGCGGCGCAAGAGATCGGATCGGTGCTTGCGGCGGAGCGAACCCTCGATTGCGGCTTGGAAGGGTTGAAAGCGCTGCGCGCGGCGCTCGCGGGCGACCTGGGCCATGAACTCGGCCGCGCCGTCGAGCTGATGCAAGGGCGCCAGGGCAGGGTAATCGTCACCGGCATGGGAAAAAGCGGGCATGTCGGCCAGAAGATCGCCGCGACGCTGGCGTCGACCGGCGCCCCGGCGCAGTTCGTGCACCCCGCCGAGGCGAGCCATGGCGACCTCGGAATGATTACGGCGAGAGACGTCATCCTGGCGCTTTCGTGGTCGGGCGAGACCACCGAGCTTACAAGCATCCTCACCTATTCGCGGCGATTCCGCGTTCCCCTGGTCGCAATGACCTCGCGTCGCGACAGCGCGCTCGGCAAAGCCGCCGATGTCGTCCTGGCCTTGCCGCAGGTGAAGGAGGCTTGTCCGCACGGGCTGGCGCCGACCACCTCCACGCTTGCCCAATTGGCGCTTGGCGATTGCCTTGCGATGGCGCTCCTGGAGGGCCGCGGCTTCACGGCGCTTGACTTCAAGGTGTTTCATCCGGGCGGGCGGCTTGGCGCCAATCTGCAGCATGTCCGCGACATCATGCACAGCGGCGACCGGCTCCCAATCGTGACGGCGAGCGAACGCATGAGCGCGGCCCTCGTGACCATGACGGAAAAAAGCTTCGGCTGTCTCGGCGTCGTCGGCGAGGACGGCAAGCTCCTGGGCATCGTCACCGACGGCGATTTGCGCAGGCACATGTCGCCCGGCCTTCTCGATCGCTCCGTTTCCGAGATCATGACGAAATCGCCGAAGACGGCGACGGCCGACATGCTCGCCAGCGCCGCGATTCAAATCGTGAACGAGTTGGCGATCACGGCGCTGTTTGTGGTTGAGGACGGCGCGCCGGTCGGGATCGTTCACATCCACGATTTGTTGCGCGCGGGCGTCGCCTGAACAAGCTGCCGCTTGTCGTCACCCCGGAGAGGCGCTTGCGCGTTATCCGGGGCGTTGAGACGTGAGGCTTGCTTTTGTGCGATCCCGACAGACGCAAGCGAGACGCAGCAATGCCGGCGAGGCGAAGATTCCGGCACGCTTAATCCGCGCGCTCTTTACGCCACGGCGTAGTGCGGCGCCGCGCCCCAGCCGTCGAGCGCCTGGGCCAGCGCCGTGAAGCTTCTGACGATGATTTTCGCGCCCGCGCGCTGCAACTCAGCCGCCGTATGATAGCCCCATGACACGCCGACGCCGGGGACATGGGCGGATGCGGCCATGAGCATGTCGTGGGAGGTGTCGCCGACCATGATGGCCGCGTCGGAAGAAACGCCCGTCTGCTCCATGGCCTGGAGGATCATCGCCGGATGCGGCTTCGACGGAGCGTCATCCGCTGTCTGGATGGTGGCGAAGACGCCGTCCAAGCCGTTCTGTTCAAGAAAGCGCAGCACCCCGCGCCGCGATTTGCCCGTGGCGAGGCCGAGGACAAAGTCCTTCCGCGCGGCAAGGCGGGTGAGGAGCGAAGCGGCGCCCGGGAACATCGGCTCGGGCGCGGGCGCATTCTGCCGAAGGGCCCGATACTGTTCGCGATAGGCGCGCGCGAGTTCGTTCCTGACGACGGGACAGTGCTCGGGGGCGAGTTCCGCCATCGTTTCCGGGAGCGACAGGCCAATCGTCCTGAGAATGGCGGCGCGGTCAGGCGCCGCGATCCCGGTGTTCAGGAAAGCGAGCCGCATGACTTCCGTAATGATATACTGAGTGTCGACCAGAGTGCCGTCGCAGTCGAACACGATTAACTTGAGCATTGAGGACATGTTCGCACCATTGCACAGGTTCAGTTCAGCGCCCAAACCTTCCGACCCCTCTCCCTCATCCTGCCCCATATAAGCAACGCCCGGCTAATCCTAGATAAATTCGAACGCTAGAAACCGAAATTATTCGCCGTACCGCTGGGCATCGAAACCCAGAAGATCAAAAGTCTTCGCCATGTGGGGCGGCAAGGGCGCTGAAATGTCGATCTCTCCCAGTGTAGCGTCTTTCAAGGTGAGACGCCTAGCGTGAAGATGTAGCTTACGATCGATGCCGTCCACAGGTATTTCAGCAACATCGCCATATTTTTGGTCGCCAAGGATCGGCGTGCCGAGAATATCCATGTGCGCGCGAAGCTGATGCTGGCGCCCTGTCACCGGCTTCAGCGATACCCACGCGATGTTTCCCGAACGGTCGATCACCGAATAATAGGTGGCCGCATGCTGCGCGAGTTCCTGCTCGCCCGGCCTTGCCTTGCGGACGCGGTCGCCTTCCGGCCCCGCCGCCTTGACCAGCGGGGCTTCCACCTTGCCTTGCGGCGGCTTCGCGACGCCGCGCGTCACAGCCCAATAGATCTTCTGCACCGAGCGCGTCTGGAAAAGCCGGCCGAGGCGCGCCGCCGTCTGGCGGTCTTTCGCGAAGACGAGGATGCCGGTGGTGTCGCGGTCGAGCCGGTGCACGAGCCGGGGCCGCTCGCCTCCGAAGCGGTCGGCCATGCCGGCAAGCAGCCCATCGATGTGGCGCACGGTCTTCGTGCCGCCCTGCACCGCGATGCCGAACGGCTTGTTGAGGATCCCGATCCTGTCGTCCTCGAAGACGATCATGCGCTCAATGAAATCGCGGTCGGCCTTGGAGATGCCCGGCGGCGGCTTGAGCGATGGCTGCGGCTCGGCCGGCGGCGCAGTGTAATGGGCCGGAACGCGAATTTCCTGGCCGGCGGCAAGCCGGCCTTCGGCCTTCATGCGGCCCCCATCGACGCGCACCTGCCCGGTTCGAACCAGTTTTTGCACCAGCGCGTGAGGCAGGGACGGGTAATGCTTCTTGAGCCAGCGGTCCAGACGAAGGCCATCGTCGTCCGCGCGAACGGCGCGTTTCTCGATTGTCATGGCGCCAGTTTCGTCAGCGGGCGCGTAAAGTAAAGAGCGATGTCGCGGGAAGAGCGGGTCTGCGTTGTCGCCGGTCACGCCGCGGCCGGCAAATGATCCCGCCCGTGCGGCGCGTCGAAGTCTATGCCCGGCCCGACCGGCACGATCCCGCTCGGATTGATCGTTTTGTGGCTCTCATAATAATGGCGCTTGATGTGCTCGAAATCGGTGGTCTCGCGAACGCCAGGCCACTGATACAGCTCGCGCACATAGCCCCACAAATTCGGGTAATCCACGATGCGCCTGATATTGCACTTGAAGTGGCCATTATAGACCGGGTCGAAG
This sequence comes from uncultured Alphaproteobacteria bacterium, assembly GCA_963748525.1. Lineage (GTDB taxonomy): Bacteria > Pseudomonadota > Alphaproteobacteria > Rhizobiales > Rhodomicrobiaceae > Rhodomicrobium. The sequence goes on along the minus strand of CAVVJJ010000019.1, from coordinate 278,994 downwards.
CGGATGAGCGTTGTGAAAAGCCGCCAATCGGCCTCGGTGACGCGTTCGCCGCAGAGGTAGCGCCGCTGGGAGAGCCGCGCTTCGAGCGAATCGAGCGTTTCGAACAGCGGGCGCACCGCCTCCTCATACGCAGCCTGCGTCGTCGCAAACCCCGCCTTGTAGACGCCGTTGTTCACGCGGTCGTAAATCTCCGCGTTGAGCTGATCGATCCCGGCGCGCAGCCCGGCTGGGTAATAGTCGCCCGGCTTCGCGCCCGCGCCGTCGAACGCGCTGTTGAACATGCGGATGATCTCGGACGATTCATTGTTCACGATGGCGCCGGTTTTCCTGTCCCAGAGCGTGGGCACGTTGACCCGCCCGGTATAGCGCGGGTAGGCCTTGATGTAGATTTCATAAAGGCGGCTGGCGCCGTTGACCGTATCGGGGATGACGCCGGGGCCATCGTCGAAAGTCCAGCCTTCGGCGCCCATCAGCCAGTTCACGACGGAAATCGGGATGATGCGGTCAAGCCCCTTGAGCGCGCGAAAGATCAAGGTGCGATGCGCCCAGGGGCAAGCAAGCGAAACATAGAGATGATAGCGATCCGGTTCCGCGGCGAAGCCCCCTTCGCCCGTCGGGCCGGGCCTTCCGTCCGGCGTGATCCAATTGCGGAACTGGCTTTCGGAACGGATGAAGCGGCCGCCGGAACTTTTCGTATCGTACCAGCGGTCTTCCCATTTGCCGTCGACCAGAAGGCCCATCTCACACTCCCAAACGCTTTCCCCGGCGCTAACCCTTGCGCTGCTGTCCAAGGTTACGCCAGGTTGTGGCTTTTTGTTCCCTTTGGCCGAATGCGCCGCTGGGGCGAGGCCAGCACGGTGTCGAGAGCGGACTCCGCGCGTCCCTATTTGCCTGGCAACAGCAATTTCCGCTTTCAGAATAGAGAAGCGTAAGAGCCCCTGCGCGTTCAATCTGCGGCACGAACATCGGTCTGGCTGAAATCAGCGCCCTTAAACAACAAGGGCGTTAAGGTCTTCCATTATTTCCACCGGCGAGCGCGGGTCCAACAGAGGTAGCGCCGCGATTTCCATGCCGAGTGCACGCATTTGTTCAACGGTCATGCGGCGGCGCGGGTAGGTCTCGGTTCCCATGGCGCGGAGTTCCGCTTCGAGGGCTTGCCGGATCGCTTCCCCGGCGGAAATGCGCTTCGCCGCAGCCAGCCGCGCCGCAAGCGCCTCGATGTCTTGAGAGAGCTGTATCATGCCGGCACAATAACACACGCCTCCGACAAATCACTAGCCCGGCCGCATTGCGCGCCTCGCCCCGACCAGGGCAGGGTGGGAGCGTGCAAGCGCAAGATGAAGCATCGATGAATGGGGGAAAGCCAGAAAGCTTCGCTTTAGCTTGGCGTGGCCGCCCCAAAATCCCGTTAACGCTCCGCTAAGGCGTTCTGGGAATATTAACTACCCGATTTTTGTAATTTAACCTTGAGCGAGAGCGATATGGAGTAATTTTAGCAAAGCTGCGCGAAGGGAAGCGCCGCAAATTAACGCCTCGAAAGAGATATCTAGGTATGTACTAATGGGCCTTTTTGCAAAACGAACCCAATTTTTTAGGGGATTTTAAGCAATCCTCCGGGCTCGGACGAGCGACTTACCGAGGCATAGCTTGATGAGATCCCGGATACGCCTGCGGCGTTCCGGGATGACGTTTGTACGCGCGGCCTAGCTCGCGGCGGGCTCTGCGGCGGGCGCGGGCTGGTCGGCCTGCGCCACTTCCTTGCCGGTCTTCTGGTCGATGCCCTTCATGGCGAGGCGAACCTTGCCGCGGTCGTCGAAGCCCATGCACTTGACATAGACCTCGCTGCCTTCCTTCACCACTTCGGAAGCGTGCTTCAGCCTGCGGTCGGACATCTGCGAGATGTGCACGAGGCCGTCGCGGGAGCCGAAGAAGTTCACGAAAGCGCCGAACTCGACGATCTTCACCACCTTGCCCTTGTAGATCACGCCGACCTCCGGCTCGGAGGCGATGGACTTGATGCGGTCGATCGCATCCTTGATGGAGCTCTGGTTCGCGGCGGCGATCTTCACGGTGCCGTCGTCGGAAATGTCGATCTTCGCGCCCGACTCCTCGACGATGGAGCGGATCACCGAGCCGCCGGACCCGATAACCTCGCGGATCTTGTCGGTCGGGATGGTGATCGTCTCGATGCGCGGGGCGTGCTCGCCCAGATCCTTGCGCGCATGGCCGAGCGCCTTCCCCATTTCGCCAAGGATATGGATGCGGCCTTCCAGCGCCTGATCAAGCGCGGTCTTCATGATCTCGGTCGTAATGCCGGTGATCTTGATGTCCATTTGCAGCGCGGTGACGCCCTGCGCGGTGCCGGCCACCTTGAAGTCCATGTCGCCGAGGTGATCCTCGTCGCCCAGGATGTCGGACAGAACCGCCACGCCGTCCGCTTCTTTGATAAGGCCCATCGCGATGCCGGCGACCGGCGCCTTCAGCGGAATGCCGGCGTCCATCATCGCCAGCGAAGCGCCGCAGACGCTCGCCATGGACGAGGAGCCGTTCGAACTCGGTGATCTCCGAGACGACCCGGATGGTGTACGGGAAGCTATCGGCGCCGGGCAGCATGGGGTGAACCGCGCGCCAGGCGAGCTTGCCGTGGCCGATTTCGCGGCGTCCGGGCGAGCCCATGCGGCCCACCTCGCCGACGGAGAACGGCGGGAAGTTATAATGCAGCAGGAATGTTTCCTTGTAGGTGCCTTCCAGCGAGTCGATCCACTGCTCGTCCTCGCCCGTGCCAAGCGTCGCCACGACGAGCGCCTGCGTCTCGCCGCGCGTGAAGAGCGCGGAGCCATGCGCGCGCGGCACGACGTGAACCTGGCAATCGATGGGGCGGACCGTCTTCAAATCGCGCCCGTCGATGCGCTTGCCCGTCTTCAGGATGCTGGAGCGAACGACGTGCTTTTCGAGTTCCTTGAAGGCGTCCGCGAGCTTCACCTTGTCGCCGGCCGTGGCCTCGGCGGGCAGGAGGTCGGACAGGACCTTGGCCTTCGCCTCGCCGACTTTAGCCAGGCGCTCCTGCTTGCCGGCGATCTGATAGGCCTTCTTGAGATCCTTCTCGACGAGCTTCTTGACCTTGGCGTCGAACTCGTTTTTCGCGTCAGGCAGAGTCCATGGCGCTTTCGCCGCCTGCTCGGCCAAGCCGATGATGGCGTCGATCACGGGCCGGTAGCCCTGCTGCCCGAACACCACGGCGCCGAGCATGACCTCTTCGGAAAGCTCCTTCGCCTCGGATTCGACCATGAGCACGGCGTCGCCCGTGCCCGCCACCATGAGGTCGAGCTCGGTGGTCTTCTGCTGGTCGACGGTGGGATTGAGGATATATTGGCCGTGCGCATAGCCGACCTTCGAGGCGCCGATCGGCCCCAGGAAGGGCACGCCGGACAGCGTCAGCGCCGCCGAAGCGGCGACTAGCGCCAGAACGTCCGGATCGTTCTCCATGTCGTGCGACAGCACGGTGACGATCACCTGCGTCTCGTTCTTGAAGCCCGGAGCGAACAGCGGGCGGATGGGCCGGTCGATCAGCCGCGATATCAGCGTCTCGCGCTCCGTCGGGCGGCCTTCGCGCTTGAAGTAGCCGCCGGGGATCTTGCCCGCCGCGTAAGCCTTTTCCTGGTAGTCGACCCTGAGGGGGAAGAAGTCCTTCGTGGGGTCCGACTCGCGTTCGGCGACGACGGTCGCCAGCACGGTGGTCTCGCCATAATGCGCCAGCACCGCCCCATCGGCTTGCCGGGCGATCCGGCCGGTCTCAAGCTTCAGCGTGCGTCCGCCCCATTCCACTTCTTCTCGGTAGATTTCGAACATTTTCGTTCATCCAACAGCTTTAGCCGGAGGCCCGTCCCCCGGCTCGTACATTGCGTCCATTTTGTGCGCAGGATGATGCTTAGCGCAGAATCGCGCGCGCTCCTAGCAGAGAAAATGGCTTCCTTAACCGAAGTTGACAAAAAGCTGGGACTATGTTTGGCCCCGCTTTCGCTGAGCGCTTCGAGGAAGAAGCTTGGACGCGGCCGCCCACCTCGACAGCGGGCGGATGCGCCGAACTCTCAAAAATAAGAGCCGTCCTTAGCTCGCGTCCGCCCCCATGTCTCAGGCCGCGCCGCTCTTGTCGCGGAATTGTTCATACGCGCCGATCGCATCGGCCGCGTGCATGAGCGAGGGGCCGCCGCCCATGTAGACGGCCATGCCCAGCGCTTCTTCAACCTCCTCAAGCGTGGCGCCGAGCCTCACAAGCGTTTCGGCGTGAAATCCGATGCAGCCATCGCAATGGGCGGCCACGCCGAGCGCAAGGGCGATCAGCTCCTTCGTTTTCCTGTCGAGGGCGCCGTCGCGCGTTGCGCCCGCGGCGAGCCCCGAAAAGCCCTGCATGGTTTCAGGAATATCCTTCCGCAGCGTCTTCAGATTCGCTGAGATTGCGCGGGTGATTTCGATATAGTTCTTTTCCATGGGGCACATCCGGGATTGTTGATTGGCTCTTGCATATATTATAGAATGCTAATATATTGTCAACATGCAGCGCACCAATGCCCTTGCCGCGGATCAGATGAAGGCGCATGCCGCGCAAGCGGCCGCCCTCCTGAAAGAGTTAGCAAATCCTGCCAGGTTGCTGATCCTGTGTCAGCTGGTCGGGTCCGAAAGATCGGTCAACGAACTGTGTAAAACCATTGAACTTTCTCAGTCTGCAGTCTCCCAGCATCTGGCGAGGATGCGCGAGGCCGGGCTTGTGGACGCCGAAAAGCGAGGTCAGATGGTCTATTACCGTCTCAGCGATATGCGGGCGCACGCGCTACTTTCGACCCTCTATCTGATCTACTGCAAAGATTAAAGTGTATTAGAACTCACTAATATCAGGAGTGATCCATGACCACGCAAACCGTCGATCCCGTCACCTTAAAGCAATGGCTTGACGCTGGAAAAGCCGTGCTCATCGATGTGCGCGAGCCGGAGGAGTATGCGGCCGAGCATGTCGAGGGGGCGGCGCTTGTGCCGCTGGCCACGGTCGAGCGCGCGGCGCTGCCCGAGCATGAGGGGCGCGAGCTCGTCATCATGTGCAAGATGGGAGGCCGCGGGGACGCCGCCTGCCGCAAGCTCGGCGAAGAACTGTCCGCGAGCGAAACCGTCTACAACCTGCAAGGCGGCATTGAAGCATGGAAAAGGGCGGGGCTTCCGGTGGCAAAGCCTGCCCAGGGCGCTTCCTCGGGCAAGGCAGGGTTCTTCGCGCGCCTGTTCCGCCGCTGACATCCGGCCTTCACTCGCGCCGGCGATTTTCCCGGAGTGCCGCGGGGAAAGCCGTTGCCGATGGTCGCGCGCGGGCTATTCCTTGCGGGCTTCAACCGTCTCGGCGTCGATGCTGTATCCCGCCTCGGCGAGGCCGGTATATTGCGCCGCGGCTTTCATGGTGCCCGTCACGTAAACGGGGTCGAACGATCCCGCCACGTCAAATCCCTTGGCCGTCTTGACATAGACGATCTGGTTCGGCGGCGGCGGCGGCACGTGAATGCAGGCGCCCACGAAGGGCACCAGCAGAAACTCCTTGACGGTCGTCGCCTCGAAATCGAGCGGAACGACATAGCCGCCGAGGCGGACGCGCTTGCCGTCGAGTTCCGTCACGACGGCGGGGGCCGCGCTCACGCCCGGCTGCTGGCGCCGCTCGGACATCCAGCGCCTGTCGTCGATGGCTGGCGGAGGCGGCGGTTCGCTGCCGCCCGCGCCCTGGAATGGCGTTGCGCCGGACAAGAAGCTCTTCGCCTTTCTGGCTTGCGCATCGGTCGGGGCTGGCGCGGGCGGCATGAGTTTGCCCCAGGTCAGCTCCAACGCCGGCTCGCTCCCGGCTGCAAGGCCTGGCGCCGAGACGATCGCGAGGCAAAGGGCGGCGGCGCGATAAGCGGACTTCATGCGGTTTCTTTCCTTTAGAGCGCGTCCGGAAAAGTATGAGCGGTTTTCCGATCAGACGCACGACAAAACGAAGAACTAGAACATATGCACTTTGGCTTCCATCAAAAGCGAATACGTTCTAGGTGCGAACGGTCATGCCATCGGCCAGCGACAAGCGATAAGCTCTGAGCGCGGGAAGAAGACCCGCGATAAAGCCCGCGGCCACGATGCCGGCCAGGACAGTCACCTGCTCCTGCGTCAAAAGATCGACAGCGATATGGAGGCCGTAGGCGCGATCCACAAAGGGCTGCAGCACGACAAGCGCGCCATAAAGCGCCGCCGTTCCGACGAGCACGCCGCACAGGGTGAGAAGGCCGGCCTCGGTTGCAAGCAGCGACAGGATCGTGAGCGGGCGCGCGCCAACGGAGCGCAGGATCGCCATTTCCCGGCGGCGCTCGTTCAGCGTGGTGAGGATCATGGTGACCATGCCGAGAAGCGCGGTTGCGACCACCATGGCGGAAACGGCCGATAGCGCGGTCTCGGCGGTTCCGACGAGGCCCCATAGCTCCTGAAGCGCGGCGCCCGGCAGGATCGCGGACAGCGGCTCTTCCGGGTATTCATTGATGGCGCGTTGCAGCCGGAAAGCCGCGAGCTTCGATTTCAGGCCGATGAAGGCCGCCGTGATCGCCTTCGGTTCCAGGTTCATGGTGCGAACCTCGTCGGCGGAAATGCTCTTGCCGGGGATGCGCGCACCGCTCTGCCAATCGACATGGATCGCCTCGATGGCCGCAAGGCTGACATGGACGGTTCGATCGACGGGAGTGCCGGTCTTGGCCAGGACGCCGGCGACGCGGAAAGGCTTGTCGTCGTGCTCGATGAAGGAGACCGAGCCGAGGCCGTGCGCGACGACGATCTTGTCGCCCGTTTTGTAGCCGAGCTGAGCCGCCACATCCGCCCCGATCACGGCGTCGAAAAGATCGCTGAACGGCCCGCCCGACGCAAATTCGAGCGCGCGGCCATGCCGGTAATGGTAGAGCCTGAAATAATCCGGCGTCGTTCCCATGACGCGAAAGCCGCGATGGCTGTCGCCGAGCGAGATCGGCACGATCCAGGCGATGTCGGGCCTCGCCGCGATGTCCTGATAGGTCTTCCAGGTGATATTGTTCGTGGCGTTGCCGATGCGGAACACGGAGTAAAGCAGCAGGTTGAGCCCGCCGCTTCGCGCGCCGACGATCAGGTCCGTGCCCGAAATCGTGTCGGCGAAGCTTTGGCGGGCCCCGATCCGCACTTTCTCGACGCCGAGCAGGAGCATGACGCTCACCGCGATGGACACGATGGTGAGCAGCGCCGTGAGCCAGCGGTTGGCCAGCGATTGCAGCGCGAGGCGGACGACGATCATGGCCGCCCCCTCGAAATGCGCGCGATGTCCGAGAGCGCGACGACGCGGGTGAACCGCGTGCTCAAGCTTTCGTCGTGGCTGACCATGATCAGCGTTGCGCCGGCCGCTTCGATGTCTGCAAACAGAAGATCGAGAAACGCCTGCTGGCGGTTGCGGTCGAGCGAGGAGGTCGGCTCGTCGGCGATGACGATTTCGGGCGAGCCGATAAGCGCGCGCGCGGCTGCGACGCGCTGCTGCTGGCCCACGCTGAGATCCGCGGCCGAACGGCTTTCGATGACGTGGCGATCGAGCCCCAGGCTTCCGAGCAGCCGCGCGGCCTCGGCCTGAGCGCCGCCTTGCGCCTCGGCCCGCTTGCGCCGCTTATCGGAGAAGCTCAAAGGCAGGGCGACGTTGTCGATCACCGAGCCATAGGGCAGGAGGTTGAACATCTGGAAGATGATGCCGTAGTGCTCAGCGCGGAAACGGTCGCGCGCGCCCCCTTTGAGGCGCGCGATATCCGTGCCAAGCACGGCGATTTCTCCCGCTTGCGGGGAGACGATGCCCGCGAGCAGACTCAGGAACGTCGATTTGCCGCTTCCCGAGGGGCCTACAAGAAAAAGCCGCTCGCCCTTGCGCATTACGAAGTCGTCGATGGCGAGGCTGAACGCATTTCGGCCGGGCCAGGAAAACCGCACGCGCGACATGCGCACGACGGCGGCCTCGCCTTTGGCGTCGCGGACGCTTCCGGCCTCGCCCGCGGCTTCGAGTTCGATCACAGGTATCCCATAAGGCTGAGCGCGGGTTTGTCGCGCGTCAGCTCGAAGCTTGACTGCCCCTTGGGCGAAATGAGCGAGATCTCAAGGCCCTGCGTATTGGGGAATTCCTTGAAGTCATCGAAACTCAGCGATGTGAGGCGCTCCGCCGCCGCGTCGATGGCGAGCGTTTTGCCCTCGATCGCGATATTGACATGGCCGTGGCCGTGAACGTGGGCGCCGAGCTGCCGGCGTTCCTCCGCAGAGGCGAAAACACTGGCGCAGGCCGCAATAAGGGACAAGACGAGAAGTCGGCGAACCATAGGCATGCATCCTCTCGCGCGATTGCAGAGTTGACGTCGCGCGTCCCGAAACTTTTGTCTTACCGGGACCATCGTTTAGCCAGACCGGACCTTCGCTTGTCAAGGCAGAATATGTAACGATATAACATTACACATCGTGCGCGCCAGCCCCGTTCGGACTTGCTCTCCGGCCGACGATGGGGATGTGCGCCGCATGGGCTCAACCGCCAAGCTCGGCGGCGATCCGATCGGCGTGGTAAACCTTCTTCAGCCCCTCGCGCAGCACGCCCACGCTCACGGCCACGGCGCGGTTCACGGCCGGATCGAAGCCGAAATCGCCTCCGAGCGACTGGATGTTGCCGTCGAAGATCAGCCCGACGATCTCGCCGCCCTTGTTAATCACGGGCGAGCCGGAATTGCCGCCGATGATGTCGTTCGTGGCGACGAAGTTCATGGGCTTCGCCATGTCGAGCGCCGGACGCGCCGCGATCCAGCTTTCCGGCAGCTCGTAGGGCGGGGCGCCGGTCGCTCGCTCGTAAAGCCCGCCGATATGCGTGATCGGCTCGATGAACTTGCCATCCTGCCAATAGCCTTTCACCGAGCCGAAGGAGATGCGCATGGTGAAGGTGGCGTCGGGATAGACCGACGTCCCGTAGATCTTGAAGCGGGCGCGGGCGATGGCGCTGTGGGCCGCCTGGAGCGTGGCGGAGAAATTGTCTTCGTAATCCTTGCGGGCTTCGCGGAAGTCCGGATCGACGAGGCGCGCCATCGCGATCATCGGATCGGTAGACGCGTCAATGGCGGCTTGACCGCCGTCGAGCAGCGCCTTGCGGACGTTAACATCGCTGAGCTTCGAGCCGTCGATCAACTCGTTCGCCAACTCCGCCGGGGATTTCTTCCCAAGCACCTTGCGCACAAACGGGTCGTCCGGGCCGAGGGCCTCGCGCAGCTTCGTCAAGGAGAAGGTCAGCGTCAGCTTTTCAAGCTCGGGATAGAACGGCTCGTTCGCCAGGATCGATTGCCTGATGCTTGGGAAATTCGCGTCCGTATATTCCGGCAATCGCTTCTCGTCCGGCTTTGCCTTTTCGACCGGATAGCGAAGGAGTTCGAGCGCATGGCCGAAATGGGATGTGCTGAACGCGCCGCGCCCCTCGGTGTAGGCGTAATGCTCGCTCTTGGGCTTCCAGCGCTTCAGGATGTCTGCGATCGCGTCCCAGGCGCCGCCCGCCTCCGCCTTCAAGGCGGGGTCCGCGTCAACCTTTGCCCGGAGGTCGGCTTCGGCCTTGGCCTTCGCCGCAATCAGCGCGGGATCGACCAGCGCCTCGAATTGCCCCTTCTCCGCCTTCAGCGAATTCTCGACGCCGAAAAGCTTTCCTGTGGCGATGCGCTTTTCTTCCGGCCCCTTCGTCTGGAATTCGGTGAGCTGGCCGCGGAACTCCGACATGTCGAACAGCGAGCGCGGGATCGATACGTCGCGGTCGTATTGGAGTTCGGCGACGGTATCGAGGCGCTGCGTGGAGCCGGGATTGCCCACGGTGAAGGTCAGATCGCCCGGCTTCGCGTCCTCTTTCGCATAGGCGAAATAGTTCGCGGACGTGTCGAGCGGCTTGCCGTCCTGATAGGCGCGGAGATAGCTGACGTCGTAGTCGTAGCGCGGAAACTCGAAATTGTCGGGATCGCCGCCGAAAAACGCAATCGCCTGCTCCGGCGCAAAGACAAGGCGCACATCCTGGTAGCGGCGGTATTTGTAGAGATTGTAGACGCCGCCATTGTAAAGGTCGACGACGTCGCAGCGCAAAGCCTCGTCGCCGCCCGCGCATTCCTTGGCGATCTGGGCCTTGACCGCGCGCCTCGCTTCCGTGAAGGCCGCGCCCTCCTTGCCCGCGATGGCGCCGCGCACGCGCGCCGTCACATCGCTGATGGCGATAAGCTGGTTCAGCTCGAAATCGGGACACTTGGCTTCGTCCTTTCTCCTCCTTCGCATAGAAGCCCGACTGGATGAAATCCTTGCCCGCGGTCGAAAGCTGCTCGATGCATTCCTCCGCGCAATGGTGGTTGGTCTGCACGAGTCCGCGGGGCGAGACGAAGCTGGCCGAGCAGCCTTGAGCGAGGCGAACCGACGAGAGACGCGCGCGGTCGAGCCATTGCTGGCTGGGCCGGAAGCCGTAAAGCTTTTCGACTTCGGCGGAAGGGAAATTATCGAGCGTCCACATCCCTTCGTCGGCCCTGGCCTGCGGTAGCGATAGGCTGGCAAGGAAGAGGGCGGAGAGGGCAAGGCTGCGAAGCATGTCGGTCCCTCACAATTCGAGATTCAGTGCTGCAACGACTTTCTGAGCGGACGGTTCAGGAGCGCGATGGAGACGCCCGCGAGCGCGGCGACGCCAGCGATCATGAGGAAGAAATTGGCTTTTTCCATGCTGCTCCAATAGGAGCCAAGCCAGCCGGCGCCAAAATTGCCGACGAAGCTCGTGGCAAGCCAGACGCCCATCATCAGCGAAACGGCGCGCGCGGGCGCGATCTTCGAGACGAGGGAAAGCCCGACCGGCGAGAGGTAAAGTTCGCCGATCGTGATGACGACGAAGTAAAGGAACAGCCAGAGCCAGCTCGATTTGCCGCTCGGACCGAGCGTGAGGGCGGCGGCGACCATGACAAGATAGGACAGCGCCACGCCGAAGCAGCCCATCGCCATCTTGATGACCGTGGACGGCTCGCGGCCGCGCCTCGATTGGATGGCCCAAAGCTCCACGATGAGCGGCGTAAACGCGAAGATCATGAACGGGTTGAAGGCCTGGAACCATGTCACCGGGATTTCGCCTTGCCAGAACAGCAGGTCGATGGAGCGGTCGGTGTGCTCATCAGCCCACAGCGCGATGGTGTTGCCCTGCTGCTCATAGGCCGCCCAGAACAGCGTGTTCGGGATGAACAGCACCAGCAGCGCAACGATCGCCCGCCACTCCCTGGCCGTCATGGGATCGTGCTCATGATGGGCGGTCTTCGCCTTCTGAAGCTCGTCGGGCGGCAGCTCGCGAAGCCCGCGCAGGTAGGTCAGCAGCCCGATCAGCATGCCGACGCCGGCCGCGCCGAATCCATAGTGCCAGCCCCATTCCTCGCCGAGCGTTCCGCACACGAGCGGCGCCAGGAACGCGCCGAGATTGATGCCGACATAGAAGATGGAATAGGCGCGGTCGCGCCTGGGGTCGCCTTCTGCGTAAAGCCCGCCCACCTGGGTGGATATGTTCGGCTTGAACAGGCCGTTCGCCACAATCAGGGTCGAAAGCGCGATCAAGAGAAGCTGTTCGTAGGCCATCAGGAAATGGCCCAGCGCCATCATCGCCGCGCCGATGATGACGGTCCGGCGCTGGCCGAGCACGCGGTCGGCCAGGAGCCCGCCCAACACCGGCGTGAGATAGACGAGCGCAGTGTAGAGCCCATAGATTTGCGAGGCGAAGGGCTGCGTTTCTAGCGGGCCGAAGATCGCTTCGAGCCCGCTTTTCAGCGTCAGGAGCCCGATGACATGCTCCGAATGTCCGGGCAGAAGCAGGTACTTCGTGAGATACAGGACGAGCAGCGCGCGCATGCCGTAATAGCTGAAGCGCTCCCACATCTCGGTCGCGAACAGGAACGACAGCCCGCGCGGATGGCCGAAAAGCTGCTTGGCCTTAGTCTCGAACTCTGCGCTGGCTGCTTCCATGTGGCGCCCCCCGGGTCGGGGTTAGCCTTGCGGGGCAGAATAGGCAAGCCGCGTTTTCGGGGTGGCGTGGGCGTGCGAGCCTTTGACCAGCGGCACGAACCTGCCCTCTTCCTCGTCGAAGGCGTCGACCCCGCCGTTTTCGATGTCGTAGACCCAGCCATATAATTTCAGCCGCCCCGTCGCCAGCCGCGCCGCCACCGTGGGGTGCGTTTGCACATTGCGAAGCTGGCACAGCACATTCTCGTGAACGAGCGCATCGAGGCGGGCCGCCTCCCCGGCTGAATGCGGCAATGTCGCCTCGACGATCTCCTTCGCCGCCGCGGAATGCTTGATCCAGCTTTGCACCGCCGGCATCTTGTCGAGCTTTTCTTCGCGCAGGATCGCCTTCATGGCCCCGCAGTCGGAGTGTCCGCACACGACCAAATTCTCCACGCCGAGCGCCGCCACCGCATACTCGATGCTGGCCGAGACGCCGCCCGAGGCCGGACCGTAGGACGGTATGATGTTGCCGGCGTTGCGGATTACGAAAAGGTCTCCCGGCTCCCTCTGGGTCAAAAGCTCCGGCACGACGCGGCTGTCGGAGCAGGCGACAAACAGCGCGAACGGAGCTTGCGTTTCGCTGAGCTGCGTGAACAGCTCCCGCTTCCGGCCGTGAATCTCGGTTTGAAAGCGAAGGACGCCGTCGATCAACCTGTGCATGCCGCTCCTATCGGTTTTGCGCAGAATCCACTCAGCCTAACATTTGAGATTACCTCAAACCACCCCGCGCAAGGCTGAGCAGCTATCCTCGGCCGGGAGGATCGAGCCGGAAAAAGCGGGCAGCGGCGCATCTCCTCTGATTTTTTTGCGTTTGGACAGACGCCGCCGCCCTCGCAAGGCCGAGCCGTGCGCATCTTCGAGAAAGTGATCATGATGTTGACGCGATCCGAAGCTAATCGCGTTCGCGCGCTCGGCCGAATCAAGACTTTGCTAACCATGATCCGGCAATCTTGCTCGCGATGAGGGCTCGCCATGCGGCGTTGTATCTGTTTATTGCTGGTATCGGCGGTTTTATGCGGATGCGCCGCGGGCGGCTTGCCCTCGATATCGGGCACGGTGGGAAGCCCCGACACGCCGCAGCCGAATGCCGTTTCCGCCGCTGAGCCGGCGCCCCAAAACGGCGGCGTGCGCGGGATCTGGGCGAATTTCTCTTCGAACTTCAGTTCCGGCGACCAGCCCGTTCAGGCGCCGAAGCCAGCCGCCGACGCGTTCGCGCTCGATCCCAACGAGGCGCTTCGCCTTGTCAACGATTACCGCTCCTCAAGGGGCCTTCCGGCGCTGACGCTTGACAGGAATGCGACGGGCGCAGCCGAGATCCTCGCCAAGGATATGGCGAAACACGATCACATGTCCCACATCGGCCCGAACGGGGCGGATGTGGGCAAGCGCCTCGTTTTGGCGGGTTATCATTACCGCATCGCCGCGGAAAATGTCGGCGTCGGGCAGAAATCTCTCGCCGAAGTCGTCGAGGGGTGGAAGAAAAGCCCGCCACACAGCCGCAATATGCTCCTCGCCGAAGCGACGCATATGGGCATAGCCTATCAGTATAAGCCAGACACCAAGTGGAAGACGTTCTGGACGCTCGTCATGGCGGCGCCCGACGGCGGCCGCTGAGCCGGCCTTCGCCGCGATGGAGCGCAACGCCCACTAGCGACGGGATGTTGCGATCTGAGGATGGCGCGCTGTCGGAAGCGTCTTGCGTTTCGGCGGGCGCGTTCCTAAAACCATCCCACGAAAGCGGAAGGCAAGGCAATGAGCGCGCAAAGAACGCTATACGACAAAATTTGGGACGATCACGTGATCGAGACGCAGGCGGACGGCACGGGCCTGCTCTACATCGACCGCCATCTTATCCATGAGGTGACGAGCCCGCAGGCGTTCGAGGGGTTGCGCGTGGCGAAGCGCAAGGTGCGCGCCCCTCAGAAGACGCTCGCCGTGGTGGATCACAACGTGCCCACCACCGATCGCAGCCACGGCATCGACGATCCGGAGGCTGCGCTGCAGGTCGCAACCCTCGGCGAGAACTGCGCCGAATTCGGCATCGAGTATTATAACGAGCGCGACCCGCGCCAGGGCATCGTCCATATCGTCGGCCCGGAGCAGGGCTTTACGCTGCCCGGCGCGACTATCGTATGCGGCGACAGCCACACCTCGACGCATGGCGCCTTCGGCGCGCTCGCGCACGGCATCGGCACATCCGAAGTGGAGCATGTGCTTGCGACGCAGACGCTGATCCAGAAGAAGGCGAAGAACATGCGCGTGACCGTGGACGGCGCGCTGCCCCATGGCGTCACGGCGAAGGACGTCATCCTCGCGATCATCGGCGAGATCGGCACGGCGGGCGGCACCGGCTATGTGATCGAATATGCGGGCGAGGCGATCCGCGCGCTGTCGATGGAAGGCCGCATGACGGTCTGCAACATGTCGATCGAAGGCGGCGCGCGTGCCGGCATGATCGCGCCGGACGAGAAGACCTACGACTACATCAAAGGCAAGCCGCGCGCTCCCAAGGGCGGCGCCTGGGAGGCCGCTCGCCGCTATTGGGAGCATCTGCCCACCGACGAGGGCGCGCATTTCGACCGCGAGGTGCGCCTCGACGCGGGCAATCTGCCGCCGATTTTGACCTGGGGCACGAGCCCGGAAGACGTTGTCGCGATTACGGGCGCCGTTCCCGATCCGTCGAAGACCGCCGATGAAGGCAAGCGCGCCGCCATCGCCCGCTCGCTGGCCTATATGGGGCTTGAACCGGGAACGAGGATGACGGACATCGCCATCGACCGCGTGTTCATCGGCTCCTGCACCAATGGCCGCATCGAGGATTTGCGCGCCGCCGCCGCCGTGGCGGAGGGCCTGCGCGTCTCAGAGCGCGTCAAGGCCATGGTGGTGCCGGGGTCGGGCCTCGTGAAGGAGCAGGCCGAGGCCGAGGGGCTCGACAAGATTTTCCTTGCCGCGGGGTTCGAGTGGCGCGAGCCGGGGTGTTCGATGTGCCTCGCCATGAACGCCGATAAACTCGCGCCGGGCGAGCGCTGCGCCTCCACCTCGAACCGCAATTTCGAGGGGCGGCAGGGCTTCAAGGGGCGCACGCATCTCGTGTCGCCCGCCATGGCGGCGGCGGCGGCCATCGCGGGCCGCTTCGTCGACATCCGCGAATTCAGAAAGTAACCGCCGCAGAGAGCACGCCGCTGCTTTCCTCGCGAGGCCGCTTCATGCCAGAAGCGGCTCAAACCCAGGGCTCTGCCTTTGGCCAGCATCGGACTTCGCATCGTGAACGACGCGCGATCCGGCAGCTGATCTCAGGCGGCATGCTGATCTATCCGGCCTTTCACGAAGTCAATCTTGGGCGACTTGAACGCCATCGCCGCCCAAGACAAGAGGAGCCGCGATACAAAAACACCTGAATTCCTGCTATAGGCGCGCGTCCGCTCTCCGGGAGGCAAATGCGTAGCGTAGAGCGACACCCAATGGCCTTTTGTGAAATCCAGAAACATTGCCGTGTTGCAGCATGTAGCCACCACGCGCCGCGTGGGCGATTTCGGGTCCAGCCGATGTTCGCCGAGGTGGATGTCGCCGCGCAGACAGTGCACACGATCCTTGCGGAACAGGATGAAGGGTGTGCCGCCGTCTTTGTTCAAAATAGGCGCTGCGCCTGGAGGGTTTTGAGTCGCCGTCCGGCATCCCGGCAACTTGAACAGTCGCAAATGGTGGCCACGATTGGTTTGCCTTCCGCTTCAAGCGCCACCTGCCCGCACTGGCAACTTATCGCCTGGACATCATCGCCGGCTCTGGTCATGGCTAAGTCTCCTGGTTGAAGAGCGTGGGAAGCGCTGCGCTTCTATCGAAGCCCATCCCTGAGCGTCCCCAGCGGAATGAAGAGTCAAAAATGGCCGGGGAATCCCCGGTCTGTGCATCTTGAAATGTAGCGCGTTTCCTGGTGCGCGAGAACCGCGAGGATCAAGAGCGCTACGATGTTCGTGATCTTGATCATCGGGTTGACGGCCGGCCCGGCGGTGTCCTTGTACGGGTCGCCGACGGTGTCGCCGGTCACGGACGCCTTGTGGCGTCCTCCGAGCCCTTCAGATGCCGCTTGCCATCCTTGTCGACGAAGCCGTCCTCGAAGGATTTCTTCGCATCATCCCAGGCGCCGCCGCCTGCCATGGGGTTTGCGAAGCCGGGCGGCATTTCGTTACGCGGCGACCCAGCTCCTAGTGTTCGCTCGCAACGATATGCAACAAGGTCGTAAATTATACATAATGCCATTGCCTAGATCATGTTGAAACCTAAACATTTTAATTTTGTAATCTTGCGTAAGATATGAATAATGCTCCTTGTTCACAACAAAAAGGTCATAGCACAAAATAAATCCACCTTGACGAGGATGTATGATTCAAGGAAATAAAGAACGAAAGTGGAGTGCGTTGGCGGGCTGACACATGTCCCTTGCAGGATTTTCGCTTAAGCGCCCTTACACGGTGTTCGCCCTCATCGCGCTGGTTTGCCTGCTGGCGGCCGGAGCCGTCACCCGCATGGCGACCGACATTTTTCCCGAGATCGACATTCCCGTTGTGAGCGTGGTCTGGACCTACAACGGGATGAGCGCGCCCGAAATCCAGAACCGCATCGTTGCGCTGCACGAGCGGCAGCTCGCGTCGCTGGTCGACGACATCTCAAGGATCGAAGCGAACAGCTACAGCGGCGTCGGCGTCATCAAGGTTTACCTGCACGAAGGCGCGGATGTCAGCCGGGCGATTTCTCAGCTGGCAAGCTCCGCCCTCGTCGTGCTGAAATACATGCCGCGGAATATCACGCCGCCGCTCATCCTGCGCTATGGCGCAACCGACGTTCCCATTATTCAGCTGAGCCTGTCCAGCAATACGCTGACGGACACGTCGCTGAACGACCTTGGGCAAAATATCATTCGCCCCGCCCTTGCGGTGGTGCGCGGAGCCTCGGTGCCCTACCCATACGGCGGCAAGCCCCGCGTGATCATGGTGAGCCTCGACCAGGAAGCCTTGCAGTCGCGCGGCCTGACGCCCTCCGATGTCAGCGAGGCGCTGACCCATCAAAACGTCATCATGCCGTCGGGGGACGTGAAGATCGGGAGCAAGGACTACACCGTCTCGATGAATAACAGCCCGGACGCCATTGCAGCCATCAATGGCTTTCCGGTCAAGACGGTTAACGGCAAAACCGTTTTCGTGCGCGACGTGGCTCACGTGCATGACGGCTATCAGGTTCAAACGAATTCCGTCACGCAGAACGGATATCCCGGCGCGCTGATGCTCGTTCGCAAAACGGGCGGCGTCTCAACGCTCGCCGTAATCGACGGCATCAAGGAAGCCCTCCCTGATATTACCCGCCTTCTTCCCGCCGGCGTTACGCTCAAGCCGATTTTCGATCAGTCCATCTTTGTCCATGCCGCGCTCAACAGCGTGATCATGGGAGGCCTCATGGCCGCTGGCCTGACCGCGCTCATGATCCTCCTGTTCCTCGGCAATTGGCGGCTGACCATCATCATTCTGGCGTCGATCCCGCTTTCGATCATTACTGCCATTCTGATTCTGTTCGTGGGCGGGCAAACGCTCAATACGATGACATTGGGCGGCTTCGCGCTCGCGGTCGGCATCCTGGTCGATAACGGAACGGTGGTGATCGAGAATATCGAGCGCCACTGCGGGCTGGGCGAGCCGCTGGAGGAGGCGATCCTCTCGGGCGCCTCCGAGGTGGCCGTGCCGACCATGCTGGCGACGCTATCCATCAGCGTTGTCTTCGTTCCCGTCTTTCTCCTTACGGGAACAGCAAAGTATCTGTTCTCGCCGCTTTCGCTTTCTGTGATCGTCTCTCTTGCCGCGAGCCTCGTGCTTTCGTTCACGCTCGTCCCGCTGCTGTTCAAATACCTTATGGCCTCGCAGGCGCACACCCATGGCGAGCAGGGTCACGGGCAGGAGGCGGGACATGCGCAGCCGCCCCGGCGCGGGTTCAATTTATTCGGCGCTATTCATCGCTCCTTCGAGCGAGGCTTTGAAGGGTTGCGCGAAGGCCATCGCAATACCTTGGCGTGGATGGTTTACCGTCCTGCCGCGACGGTCATCTTCTTTGCAGTCCTGATCGGCGCATCGCTCACGCTCTATCCGCGGCTCGGCATGGACTTCTTTCCGCAGATCGACGCGGGGCAAATGCGGCTGCACGTCCGCGCCCCTGCGGGGACGAGACTCGAGCAGACCCAAGCCTATTTCGCGAAAGTTGAAGGCGCGATCCGGGAAATCGTCGGCAATGACCAGGTCGACGTTATTCTCGATAATATCGGCCTGCCCTATAGCGGCATCAACATCGCCCTCAGCGACACGGCCACGGTGGGGCCGATGGACGGCGAAATCCTGATTTCTCTCAATGAGAAGCACACATCCACGCCCAAGCACATGGCGGACCTCAGGCGCGAACTGCCCAAGCGCTTCCCGCAGCTTCAGTTCTTCTTTCAGCCCGCCGATATCGTCAACCAGGTCTTGAATTTTGGGCAGCCGGCCCCGATCGACATCCGCGTTTCCGGTCCGAAGGACGAAGAAGCCTACGCCGTTGCGTTAAAGCTGGCGCACGACCTGAATGCCGTTCCCGGCGTTGTGGATTCGCATGTCTTCCAGGTGCCCGACGCGCCGGGCCTCACCGTTAACGTCGACCGCGACCTGGCGCGCGAAATGGGGCTCGGACAACAATCGGTCGCGGACAATTTGCTCGTCTCGCTCAACAACTCCCTGCAAGTCGCCCCGAATTTCTGGCTGAACCCTAAGAACGGCGTGAGCTATCCGCTGGTGGTGCAAACGCCGACCTACGACATCCGCAGCGCGCAGGACCTGTGGACGCTTCCCGTTACGCCCCCGGCGGCCAAAGACAAGCAACTGCTGATGAATATCGCGAAGTTCAGCCGCAACAAAGTGCCGATGATCGTCTCGCAGCTGAATATCCGCCCGGTCTATGACGTTCACGCGGACGTTCAGGGGCGGGATTTGAACTCGGCCGCAGGCGCCATCGACGAGGTCATGGCGGCAGACGAGCCAGACCCGTCGAAGGCGATCACGGTCACGCTGAGCGGCCAGGTCGAAACCATGCGCGAGAGCTTTGCCGGGCTGTTTTCCGGCATGGCGATCGCGGTTGTACTCGTGTTCCTTTTGCTCGTAATCAATTTCCAGAGCGTCACCGACTCGCTTATCGTGCTCATGGCCGTTCCCTTTGCGCTTTGCGGCGCGATGTGGATGTTGTTTGTCACGCAAACCCACATCAGCGTGCCTGCGCTCATGGGAACGCTGATGTGTATCGGCTTGACGACCGCGAACAGCATTCTGGTTGTCACATTCTGCAACCAGCGGGCGGCTGCCGGGATCAGCGCGCGCAGGGCTGCGATCGAGGCTGGCTACACAAGGTTGCGTCCGGTTCTGATGACCGCCGGGGCCATGATGCTCGGGATGATCCCGATGGCGCTCGGCGTGGGCGAAGGCGGCGAGCAAAATGCGCCGCTGGCCCGTGCGGTCATTGGGGGGTTGCTATTTGCAACGTTTGCGACGCTGCTATTCGTGCCCACCATGTATAGCTTGTTGCGCCGCGAGCGTAAGTCATCTTCCGAGAAGGGGAGCCAAGCCGTTGTCCCAGTCTGACAGTCCGGAAGCCAAAGGGGCGTCCTCGCCCCGGCCCTTCGATGGATTTGATGACGTTGCCGAGAGCGTGACCGAGCCTCATGCCCATCCGGTAATTTCCGATGAGTACAATTCAGGCACGGGGCGCCGGCTTATTGCCGTCGCCATCATCTTCGCAATCGCGCTCGGCGGCGCCTACTTTTATGTGAGCGGCATCAAGGCGCAGTATAAAGAGCAGCTTGCCGCCGCCACGGAAGACAAGGAGAAGGAGCCGCCAGCCGTCGAGGTCATCACTGTGACCCGGGCTCCGTCCGCTCAACCCTTGACGCTCCCGGCAGAGGCGCGCGGGTGGTATACGTCCACGATCTATGCGCGCGTGAACGGCTACCTGACCAAGTGGCTGGCCGACATTGGCGACAAGGTCAAGAAGAACCAGGTTCTCGCGGTCATCGATACACCCGAGCTGGACGCACAGCTCGATGCAGCAAAGGCCCAGCTCAAAGCGTCCGAGGCTGAATTGAAGGTCAAGGAATCCGAGGCTGAATTCGCACAATCGACCTATCAGCGGTGGTCGGGCTCCGCGCGGGGCGTTGTCTCCGAGCAGGAGCGCGAAGACAAAAAGGCGGGCTATTTGGGCGCCATAGCGAAAATGCATGCTGCGGAAGCGCGCGTCAATCTCGACAAGTCGAATGTCGATCGCCTCGCCTACACGACTCAGTTCAAACAGGTTGTGGCGCCCTACGACGGCGTGATAACCGAGCGCCGGATCGATATCGGCGACCTCGTCACCGCCGGAAGCACCTCGAATACATCGCCGTTGTTTGGTATTTCGCAATTCGATCAGGTCCGCGTCTTCACAAATGTCCCTCAGAGCGCGAGCGGCGATATCGTCCCCGGTACGCCGGCGAAAATAACGGCGGCCGAATATCCATCGCAGGTTTTCGAGGGCAAGGTCGCCCGGACAAGCGACGCGCTCGACCCTCAGGCGCGGACGCTGCGCGTCGAGGTCGATCTTCCCAATCCAGGTTTCAAGCTTCTGCCTGGCATGTACCTGAAGGTTGCGTTTAACCTCAAGTCCAACGCTTTCGCGCAAATACCGGCGAGTGCGCTTCTCTTCCGGACCTCCGGCCCGCAAGTGGCCTTAATCCAACCAGACAGCACGGTTAAGTTTACCGATGTTGAGATCGGGCGCGATAACGGGAATACAATCGAGATATCTTCCGGCCTGTCCGCAGGCGATCGGGTGGCGCTCAACATCAACAATCAGATCCAGGACGGCAGCAAGGTGACCGTGAGGGAGAACAGCAAGGTGGCGGTCAGATAACATCACGATGCCCGCCGGTGGGCTTTGTTATCTGGGTTTTCTTGGCCGCTCACGCGGTCAAGGTCGGGGGGCTTTAAGCAATGGCAATTCCAAGCCGGTTCTGGCTGGCCTTTGGCGTCGCAGCGGGCCTCTGCGGCTGCACGGTCGGTCCGGATTACCAATTTCCCGAGGTCGCGGTTCCGACGCTTTTCGGCTCCGCCTCGCGCGAGATTGTGTCGCAAGAAACTGCTCCGCAGCCTGACCCCGTTCGCTGGTGGCAGACTTTGCACGATCCCGAGCTGACAAGTCTCGTGGAGAGGGCGATCGCCTGCAACCCCGACATCGAGATCGCGCTGACACGGATGCAAGCCGCCCGCACGCAGCAAATCGTCGTGATTGGCGCCGCGTTGCCGACCGTAGAAGCGAGCGCAGGCATCGCGGGGGGCACCGGGACCGACCTGGTAAAAGGCCGCGTTCCGCAAGCGCTTGACTCCGGCACTAACACAACCGGCCTTCAAAGTGTGAGCCGGGTTGCGGGCTTCGACACCGGCTGGGAACTCGATCTTTGGGGCAAGTACAGGCGCCAGCTGGAGGCGGTCCGCGACGATGCGCAGGCCCTTGCGGAAATGCGCAATGCTGTCCTGATCTCGGTCATCGCGGATGTCGTGAGAAATTATGTCAATCTGCGCGGCCTTCAGCACCGGTTGCAGATCGCGCAGACGGGAGTGAGGGCGGCGCGGAAGATTGCGGACGTCGCCCAGGAACAATTCAACCGCGGACTTACAAATGAACTCGACGTCACGCTTGCAAAGCGCGAGCTGGCTTCGACACTGGCGGTTATCCCTGAGCTTAAAGCTGCAATTTCGCATCAAGAGAGTGTTCTTGGCCTGCTGCTGGGAACATTCTCCTCGGACGTGATCCCCGAGCTGCGCAGAGCGCGGCCGTTGCCGCGCGTGCCTTCCCGGTTACGGACGGGCGCGCCGGTGGAACTGCTGCGGAGAAGGCCAGATATCCGGGCGAGCGAGCGCCAACTCGCCGCCGCGACTGCGCGAATTGGCGTAGCCACGGCCAATCTCTTCCCCACCGTAAATTTCACAGCCGGCTTCGGCGTGCAGGGCGGTGAGTTGTCGGCAACCAAAACGCCGGCTCCCGGGCCTCGGAACGGTCCGATCTGGTCCGCGGGTCCCGGCGGCTATTGGCCGCTTCTCGACTTCGGGCGGCTCGATGCTCTGATTGACATTCAGGAGCTGGACGCCCATGAAGCGCTCGAGAATTACAAGCGGACCATTCTCCTCGCCGTCGAGGAGACCGATGACGCGATCAAGCAATACCGGGCGCAGCAGCAACGGTTTCGCGAGCTTCAGATCGCGCTGGAGCAAGCCCGCAAGTCGGTGACGCTCGCGACCGAGCGCTATGAGCGCGGCCTCACCGACTTCCTCTATGTGCTCGACGCCCAGCGACAGGAATTCGCCATCGAGGATCAGGCCGCAATCGCGCAAGAGGGGGTCGTGATCCAATATGTGGCGCTTTATAAAGCGCTCGGCGGCGGCTGGGAGCTGTACGACGAACTGCCGCCGCTGCGCGATCCAAAGCCAGCCATAGTCGCCACGGTCGCCCGCCTCGCGAACGATTGGCACTGATAACGCTTCGTAAGACGTCGGATGGCGCAATTCTCCAGACTGTCGATTTCCACATCTAGGGCAAGTTGAACGCGGGACCGTTTGTTGGCGCTGGGGCGCTAACCTCCCCGGCCGTATCCCACCCCTTCGCGACCGGTTAGTTCAGACCGAGGAACGGAAGAAAGATGGAACCCGGCGTGTGAGCGTCAGGGCGAGCGCGCGCGTTGCGCCCCCAGGCGGGATCGCAACCCCACTGCGGGCCTCCTCGCGCCCCAAGCTCTCGCCGGCGGTGAGCAAGTTATTTGCTAAATGATAGATTTAGTAGGAAATCAGCGCATATCGCGCCGAGTTTCTTGCCAAAACCTCCCGGAAAATCCAGTCATCCTAGAAAATTCATTTAAACCAACAGCTTAGCCGCGGTTTGGAGTCGTCTGTGGCTTGGCTGCACTTGTGTGTCAATCACGTCGTATATAATGTCTGTAAAATTAGTGGACTTACGGCTCGGGCCTATTGGGAAAGCCGTTACCAGCGTTTGTGTTGGGGGTTGGGGGTTAACGATGAGTAAGGCAGTTGCATGCGTAGCTATTCTGGCGGGCTTTGCGGCTTCGGCGCAAGCAGCCGATTTTGAGATAAAGGATCCGCTTCCCAGCTCATTGACCTGGCAGGGCGTCACACTCTACGGCACGTTAGATATCGGCTACGGCTATCAGAGCAATGGGGCGCCCCGAACGGCGAGTTCCGGCAAGACGCCGTTTACAACATTTATAGTTCGAAATATGCGCATGGGGCGATTTCATCCCTGGAATCGCAAGCGATAGAGCAATCGTTTATCGGTATCAAAGTTGAGGAAGCGATCGGCGCCGGGTGGGTCGCCATAGGCCGTCTCGAAACGGCGTTCGATCCGCTTTCGGGAACCATCATCAATGGTCCGCAATCCTTGCTGTCGAATGCCGGCGTTCCCTTAAGCCTTCAGTCCGCGAACGCAGACTCCAGCCGCGCCGGGCAAGCCTTTAACGGCCCGGCCTATGCGGGCGTCAGCAGCGATGCTTATGGAACGCTTACTTTTGGACGGCATGTATCGCTTCAGGGCGATGTCTTCCGCGATTACGACCCGCAGGAGCTATCCAACGCGTTTTCGCTGCTTCGCTGGTCGTCGTCTCTCGCCGGAGCCGGGATCACTGAATCATCCAATCTTGATGAATCGGTCAAATACGCCGTTCATTATGGCCCCCTTCACGCCGCAGCCATATATTCGGCAGGCGGCCAGGACACCGGCTACTTTGGCCCGGCTTACGGCGCCGATGTGGGCGGCGCCTATCGCGGCTTCTCGATCGATGCTGTCTATCAAAAGGTGGACGCGGGCGTCCAGGCGGCCGCATTGACCGCAAGCCCGTCCACCGGAACGCAGTCCATCTACGCGCCGCCCGCCAACTTTTCCACCACTGCGGTCAACGGACAAATCACCGACAGCGATTCCTGGTCTGTTCAGGGCAAATATACCTTCGAATTCGGCGACGGATATAAAGGCGGATACAAAGATGAGGTAACATCTAGCTCGAAGCTCACCCTTTTCGCGGGCTTTGAGGATATTCGTTATTACAACTCGTCCGCCGCCCGCGATGCGGAATATGTTGGAGATACAATCGAGGGCGGGTACGCCATCGGCCATCTTGCGGCGATAAGCGGCGTAAGCAAAGCGTCGAGCTATTATTTCTATGAAGGCACGCGGGAACTGCAACTGGATTGGACCGGCGCCAGATTCGAATTGCCCTCGGGATGGAGTTTCTCGGCAGGCTACTATCATATAAACCAACCTGCCTTCTCCTCCGCCAGCACGCTGAGCACTCCGCAGTCCGGATCGCCCAACCAGCAAAAAGGCTACACCGCGGGTAACTTGGACAGCGGCTCATTCGTGGTGGACTACCGCTTCGATAAGCACTTCGACGTGTACGCCGGGCTGAACTACTCGACGATCGAGGGCGGTCTCGCTTCAGGATATCTGGCCAATAACGACGCCACCTTTGTTACGGGCGTGCGCTTGAAGTTTTAGCTCGGGTCGGCCGGCGTCCTGTGCAAACGGATGCCGGCCGCCGACGGGTCATCACACCTAGCCCGTGCAAATTTTCCGCCGCTTATTTTTCAGTGTCGGCTCACTCGCCATAATTTTTTATCAAGTAATCGGCGATCGTTTTGGCTTCGGCGTCGTCGATCGGCGCCCCCATCGCCTTAATCATTTTTTTGACCTCGGCCTCCCACTGCGCCGGTTTCAGGAATGGCGAGTTCATCGGGATATAGGAGAGGCTATGGCAGGCTTGGCAGTTGGCCTCGACAACTTCGACGCCCGGCGCGTTTTTTAACTGCACTCCCGTCTCGCCGGACGCCGCCGAAAGCGCCGGCAGCATCGTGAGCAAAGCGATCGCGAATATGCGCATGGTCTGCCCTCAAGCGACGAGCGTGATGTTTTGCATGACGTTGTTGTGATAGCCAGCCGGGTTGAAAAGCAACGCCGCGGTCTGGGTCTGACCGATCACGTTGGTCGAATTGACCATCACCGTGTTTTTTCCCGGCCTGGCTCTGAGTTCGAAGCTCCACGGCCGGAACGCGAAACGGCCAAGATCCTGTCCGAGCGCCGCGGCGGCCCAACTCTTTCCGCTGTCGGTCGAGACTTCCACCGTGCGGATGCCGTAACCGCCGTCCCAGGCCAAGCCGCTCACCCTGACTTTGCCGGGTTTGACCTTGTCGCCGCCGCGGTGGCTGGTGATCAGCGAATTGACCACCATTTCAGTGATCGGCGTCGTCGCGGCGTTTTCCTGCGAGATGAAGCGCGACACGATAGCGAATTCGCCGATAGGGATCCGGTAGGCTGGATTCATCCAGAAGCCGCCTTGCGGCTTGGTCAGCGCATTGACCGCGATAAGATGCTTCATCCAGTAGGTTCCCGTCCAGCCGGGCACAATCAGCCGCGCCGGGAAGCCGTTTAAGTGCGGCAAGGGCTCGCCGTTCATCTCGTAGGCAATCAGGGTCGATTCATCGATCGCCTTCCATACGGGGAGGCTCTTGATGAACGGGGGCGTCTTGCCAAGGACGGGGCTGTCGGCGCCTTGGAATGAAATTTCGATCGCCTCTTTCTTGAGACCAACCTTATCGAGGACGTCCTTGAGCCGGGCGCCCTTCCAGCGCGCGCAGCCCATCGCGCCGTAACCCCATTGGACGCCTGCGACGTGCGGCTGCGACAAACCGCGCCGGTTTCCCGAGCATTGATTTACCGCGACCACCTCGACCGCCGGCATTTCCTTCAACTCATCAAGCGTGATCTCCGCTTGCCCGATGGCGCCGTCGCCACCGACAGAAATCTTGTAGGACTTGACGTCGGCTGCGGGGATGTCGGCCAGATGATAACGAATGAAAAATGCGTCGTTCGGTGTGATGGGCGTGCGCAGATATTCGAGAGGCGTCTCGTAATTCGGCGGGCGGTCGGTGAGCTGGATCAGCGGCTTCTTTCCCGGGAGCGACACCATCGCGGCGACGCTTTTCAGTCCCTCGGGCACGCCAGGCGACAGGCCGGTTTCGGCGGCTTCAGCTTCTGAGAATTGCGGGAGGCCGGATACTGCCAGCGCGGCGCCCACGCCGGCCGTCCTGAGCAGTTCGCGTCGCGTGATCATTGTTTTCTCCCTCAGGCTGGATGAGGGCGGCAGGTTGTTCCCTCGGTCTTGATGCAAAAACCTTCAGCTTTAGCGCTCCTCGTGCTTAGCCTCCATAAGCTGCTTTAATCGCTTAAGGATCACGTCCTTCTCGCTTTGGTTCAAGGGACGATCGGGAGAACCAACGCGGTATTGCGCCAGAAAACTATCGAATGCCTGCAGGACATCCGCCGATTCTTCGCCATCGTCGGTCCCTGCGCGGGCAAGCTTTTGGTGAGCAGTTAGCCAATCTGCGGCGGGCTTGAACCGGGTCCATCCCGGAATATCGGCCCAGAGATTGATTTCATTCCATTTCGGATGTCTTGAACCCGTGTGGAATTGATCGATCTTGTTGAAGAATTCATTTACAAATTTGGCGACCTTTCGATAACGTTCGGAGTTTTCCGGCCAAGAATAGGCGACAAGCAGAGCGCGATTGGCGATCGTTGGAACCACCGTATCTTCGGCAATGAGATTGGGATAGGTCTTGCTTGTCAATTGTGCGGGCAGGTATTCTGACAAGATGTGTCCCATGTCGAAACCAGGAACACTTTTCTCGTCGAGGGGGAGAAAATGAACGCCGTCCTCCTTCTTCAACTTTACCAGCGCGGACTGCGGCGCTCCTGTGACAATGATCATGGCTGAGATTTCGCCGGCGATCAGTTTCCTGATCGCTTCGTCATTGTCGTAATAGGATTTCTCCACGGGGATGTTCAATAACCCGAAAATCCGTTCGGCGGTGACTTCCGTTTGGCTTTCCTTGAGATTGAAGTTAACCTTCTTGCCTTTGAGATCAGCGTAGGTTTTGATATCGTTTCTAGCGACGACGTGCAGCTCGGCATTGTATAGCTTGGTAATATACTGAACGTGCTGTTCGATATTCGCGTAAAGCTTTGGGTCCTTCTGTTTTAGCAGCGTAAGATTGTCCTGATCGACAACCCCCATGTCGATTCCCTTCATAAAGAGAACGTCATTCAAATTCTGAAGGCCCCCGACGCCAAGCACCGGGAGGACGCGCAACCCGTCTGGTCTGAGATCGTTGACGACATTGCGAATATCCTCTGCAAAGCGCGCGCAGGTGCAAGACAGGCCGGAAACGATGATCGCGACTGCAATATCGTTGGTTTCGTGCTTCTTTTGATCGTAGCTCTGATCGTGGCCCGGGCGGGGCTTAAGTTGGGCGCCGGCAGAATTGGCCAAAGATAACAGGCAAACAATAGCGACCAGCATGCTCGCGAAAGGCGCCAGCCTAGCCAGGCGTGACAGAACTTTTATTGCTGAGAACTTCATGTAACGCGCCTTCCAATCCCTTCCAAAGACCTTCAAAGAGCCATGCCCCTCGTAGAACTGCTAGCGTTTGTCTCCATGAAGAATGGCAGCGGCTTCCCTGCTTCCCAACTCGGCGGCCCGGTGGTACCAGGCATCCGCTAAACCTGCATCGGGCGACATTCCGGTGATGCGGTGGTGCGTCCATTTTTTTGCGTCGTAGCTTTCGGCAAGAGCAAAAGCGCCCCTTGGACTGCCGTGATCCGCCAGATACCGGTAGATCAAACGCCCACCTGCTATGTCGTTCTGGTTCATGAGATCCGATGCCCGCTTCAGCATCCCATTCTCCTGATCCGGCGCCAAGTTCGTGAGATGGATATCCGGCGTTGCCGCGCCTGCATCGCTCAGTCCCTTCGCAACAGGCGTCCTATCCGGGACATCTCTCACGCCAGAGCTGGCTGTCTCGGCCAACGGGGGATCTGCCGGGGGCGTGAGAGCAGCCGTTCTGGTCTCGGAATTTCGAAGCGGCGATGCAGCGGCTTTGTCCGGCATCCCGCCGGTTGTGGAGGCTTCGAAAGTTTTGCTGACGGGCACAGTTTCAGTTACGGCATTCGCCGGCCGGCCAGCAGAACTTGGCGCCGGCGCCTCTTGGTTTCGAGCAACCGCGGGCGGGTCCGAGGGAAAGCTGGACGCAGAAGCAAGGGCGGCGGGGACAAGAGAAGCCGATGACGGGCTCGGCGTTAAGCGCTCAAGAGTTTTAGCGTCGTTAATCCTGGTTTGCGCAGTCAAGTCCTGATCGGAGTAGCTGGCGGAGGATTCGAAGATTGCCGCCTGGCTGGATGCGATTTTAGCGCCCCTAGGGCCGTCGATGGCGGCATAGTTGGTGAGGAAATAAAAAAACGCGCCGCCCGACAAGGCGCACGTGCAAATCGTAATCGTTAAATAAGGCGAAAGGGAATGAAAGAGACCCTTCCGTATTTCAGACGCGCCGAGTCGTGTTTCGAAATTTTCACGCCACTCGATTTCGTTATTCGGTGCGTCGGCCCTTGCCGCCACTGGGGCGGGGAAGGTGGAGCTTGACGGCGCGCTTAATTTCCGCGCCAGCGCCAGCAGAGACATGTCGGCAGGTATCTGTTTAAATCTTGTAAAGTCTTGTTCCAGATATTCTTCGAGCGTGGGATCGGATCTAACGTTCGTGCTTCTGCTTTCAATTCCAGCGCTACGATGACGAGACTTGTCGATGTCTTTGTCGCCCACTCGAACACCTCACTCACAGTGGAAACACAAAATTAACATCTGATTATGGCCTGTTCGGGGAATTTTTTAAAAATTTTTCGCCATTTTTAGATATTTTGCTAGTTTATACGCCGCCTCGCAATGCGAAAGTTGCTTCCTTGAGAAGCGCGCCGAAGTTTCCCCAGCCAAGCATTGGAATACTGTTTATTGCCGCAGATAACCTTGTATAGAAAACGGCGCGCCGCGCGATTTATTCCCGGCGGCGGCGCTCCGCGGCTGTCTCCCTTGTCGGTTATATTAGCGTGGCTCCTATCGTAGCCAGTCTGACTGGACGTCTGCCGGTCCGGATTCTTTGATCTGGCGGCGTATGGTCTCGCATCGCTACATCCGGCCTTGCATTGGAGCGTTTCGTGACTCCGGGCCATCATGAATAGCTCGATCTCGTTGGCGGACAGGGCTCAACTGAGCCAAACGGGGCGATACTATCGAAGCGGAGGTGCGCCGCCCGGATGCAAGCGGGATAAACCTGCCCTTATACGACCTTAAAGCGGACGCGCGATCCGCTTGCTTGCCGGCGCAAAAAGAAAGCGGCGCTCCAAAGCGCCGCTCTCCCATGCTTGCTATTCAGTAGCGGTCGCCGCTTTAGAACTTGAGGCGAAGGCCGGTAACGACGTTGGTGGTATCGCGGATCGGCACTATGCCGACACCGTTAGCGAAACCGCCCGATAGGTCAACGTAGCTCAAACCCGCATAGATGTCGAAGTGCTTGTTGAACGTATAATCGACCAGGAAGGAGATCATTTCGGTCGTGCCCGAGCAGTTCTTGCTCGGATTGGAGGCGGCCGTCGTGCAAGTGCCTAAGCTCGTGCCCAGTTCGTAGTGATTCTGGGTCTCATAATAATAGGCGCCGGTGAAGGCCCATGGACCCGTTTGGTAGGTCGCGCCGACCCATGAGGTTTCGAGAATGCGATCGGTTGTGTAGATGTCGCCGTTGCCAGCGCCATAGACGGCGGTATAGCCGCCTACGGTGGTCAACACGCCCAAGGCTGTGGCGTGGGTGCTTGTACCATTGAAGCTGGCGTCGTTGGCCATATCGGTGTGATTGTAGCCGCCGAAGACCGTTAGCTTGGCGCTTTCTGCGCACTCATCCTTGAAGCCGCAGTCCTTGAAGCCGCCATAGTAGCCGAAGAGAGCGGGAACATCGAGAGTATACTTACCCATGATGGTCCAAGCTTCGTTGTCGGTGACGGTCGACTTCAGCCAAGTGCCATAGGTGGTGTTATAGGCGGCTAAGTTAGAAAGATTAACCGCGCCATCTGTCATGGTGTAGAAGCCGTCGACCGACAAGCCCTTGTAGGTGAAGCCCACGTTGGCGCCAGCCGCCTCTTGCATGATGGCGGTGTCTTCGCCGCCGCTGCTGTACATGGCGGCGGCGTGGAGCGGGCCGTACGTGAAGAGGTATTTGATAGAGTTGTCCCACTTGGTCGTCTCGGTGCTGCCAATGCCGCCCAAGGCGCCGCCCGAGAAGCCGATCAGCGAGAAGGCATAAGAGGCGTGCATCGGGTCGTAAGTTGAAATGGCGTCGTTCACCAGCGAGTTTTGACGGCCGAGGGTGAGCGTGCCGTAGACCGAGCTGCTCACGCCGGCATAGGCCAGCTGAAAGGCCTGCCCGCAGCGAGCGCCATCCTGGAAGCTCTCAACAGTGCCGACATGGTTCGTTGCAAGTGCGGCTAACTGTTCGGCGCCGCGCACAAAGCTCGCGCAAGCGTCCGCGAGTTCGCCGGACCATGGGTTGAATTCAGTTTGAAGCTTGCCGACCGCTGTAAAGCCGTAACCGATCAACTCTTCGATCTTAATGCCGACCTTGGATTGCTCCAGCGCGTTGCCCACGATGGCCCCCTGAGACGAAGCCGTAGCGGGCTTGTAGGGGACATAGTCCAGCGCCGTGTAGAAGGCGCCAGTCTCAGGCGCGCCGTGCGACTGGTAGGCGCCGCCGACGTCGATCGTGCCGTAGAAGGTGACGCCATAAGCCTGGATCGTGTCTGGAAGCGGATCTTTCATGCTGGCCGCGTCGCTGATAAGGTCGGCGGCGCTCGCTTGGAACGCAAAGCCGCTAAGCGCGGCCGCACACAGAACTAACTTTCTCACTTTAACCCCCAAGTACCCGTTACAAACTACTATTTGCCCTTACTCTGCACGCGTAGCATAAACTGAGCGGAGCGTAGCCCAATGTTCCGCGTTAAAACATGCGCTCCCGTCCTTAAGCGGTAACTATGGTATATGACACTTCCGTGAAAACGGGGACTCCGTAAGACGCAGGCGTAGCCTTTCCGTGCGGCAGTGTGGCTATTAAGCAAGCAACATAAAGCGCAAGCTATCTTGCGACCGGCAAATTGCATCCCACGCGTGTAGCGCCGGTGAAACTCGCTTTTCGCGCGAGGACGGAAATGGCGAAAGAACTGGGGTTTGAGCCAACTGGCAAAGGTCGCGCGCCGCTTTAGGCGAAGGACGAAAAGAGCGGCTTGCCGCCGCGCCGGGCCGGAACCTGAAGAGAGAGCGCTCGGCGGAACGAAGAGAAAAAAAAGGCCGGGAATTCCCGGCCTTTTTGAGCGTGCGCGTTCGCCTATTGATGCGCGAGAACCGCGAGGATCAGCAAAGCCACGATGTTCGTGATCTTGATCATCGGGTTGACGGCCGGGCCGGCAGTGTCCTTGTAGGGGTCGCCGACGGTGTCGCCGGTCACGGACGCCTTGTGCGCCTCCGAGCCCTTCATATGCCGCTTGCCATCCTTGTCGACGAAGCCGTCCTCGAAAGACTTCTTCGCGTTATCCCAGGCGCCGCCGCCCGAGGTCATGGAGATAGCGACGAACAGCCCCGTCACGATCACCCCGAGAAGCATCGCGCCGAGCGCGGCAAAACCCGCGGACCTCCCGGCGATGGAACTGATTACCACGTAAATGAAGATCGGAGACAGCACGGGCAGCATCGAAGGAATGATCATCTCCTTGATCGCGGCCTTCGTCAGCATATCCACGGCGCGGCCATAGTCCGGCTTCTCGGTGCCCTTCATGATGCCGGGCTTCTCGCGGAACTGCCTGCGGACTTCCTCCACGATCGAGCCCGCCGCGCGGCCGACGGCTGTCATGCCCATGGCCGCGAACAGGTAGGGCAGCAGGCCGCCGAAAAGCAGGCCTACGACCACATACGGGTTCGACAGCGAGAAATCGACATTGATGTCGCGGAAGTATTGGAAGTGGCTCGAATCGATCCGCGCCTGCTCCTTGAAGTAGCGCAAATCCTCGGTGTAGGCCGCGAACAGCACGAGCGCGCCGAGACCGGCCGAGCCGATGGCGTAGCCCTTCGTCACAGCCTTGGTGG
The DNA here is from genome assembly GCA_963748525.1 of uncultured Alphaproteobacteria bacterium. Taxonomy (GTDB): domain Bacteria; phylum Pseudomonadota; class Alphaproteobacteria; order Rhizobiales; family Rhodomicrobiaceae; genus Rhodomicrobium. The sequence goes on along the minus strand of CAVVJJ010000019.1, from coordinate 246,812 downwards.
TGTTGCCCACTGCGTCCAGCGCGTCGGTCGTCTTGCGGACCTTGGAGGGAAGGTCGGCCATTTCGGCAATTCCGCCGGCGTTGTCGGTAACCGGGCCGAAAGCGTCGAGCGCGACAACCATGCCGGCGAGCGCAAGCATCGTCGTCACGGCGATGGCGATGCCGTAAAGGCCGGCGAGATTAAAGGCGGTCAGGATGCCCGCGATAATGACAATCGCTGGGAGCGCCGTCGATTCCAGCGAGACCGCAAGCCCCTGGATCACATTCGTGCCGTGCCCTGTCACGGAAGCCTGCGCGATGGACACGACAGGGCGATAGCCCGTGCCCGTGTAATACTCGGTGATCACCACGATCAGCGTCGTCACGACAAGGCCGACGATCCCGCAGTAGAACAGGTCGATGCCCGTGAAGGCGGCGCCGTTGGCCCTCAGCGTCGTGTCGAGGCCGACGATGTAGCTCGTCAGGGGATAGAGCGCGATGAGCGACAGGATGCCCGTCGCGATGAAGCCCTTGTAAAGCGCTCCCATGATGTTGTTGCTCGATCCGAGGCGCACAAAGAAGGTGCCGAGGATCGAAGTCACGACGCAGGCGCCGCCGATGGCGAGCGGAAAGATCATCATGCGGGAGAGAAGCGCGGGGTCGTAGCTGAAATAGATCGACGAGAGCACCATTGTCGCCACGACCGTCACGGCATAGGTCTCGAACAGGTCGGCGGCCATGCCCGCGCAGTCGCCGACATTGTCGCCGACGTTATCGGCGATGGTGGCCGGGTTGCGCGGATCGTCCTCCGGGATGCCGGCCTCGACCTTGCCGACAAGGTCGCCGCCCACGTCGGCGCCCTTCGTAAAGATGCCGCCGCCGAGACGGGCGAAAATTGAAATGAGGGAGGCGCCGAAGCCGAGCGCTACAAGCGCGTCGACGACGCGGCGGTCGTTCGGGGCGTAGCCGAGAAACCCCGTCAAGATGAAGTAATAGATGGCGACGCCGAGAAGCGCGAGGCCCGCGACGAGAAGCCCGGTCACGGCGCCGGCCTTGAACGCCATCGACAGCCCTTCGGCAAGTCCGATGGAGGAAGCTTGCGTCGTGCGCACATTGGCCCGCACGGAGACGAGCATGCCGATAAATCCAGCGGCGCCGGACAGGATCGCGCCGATCAGAAAGCCGATCGCCACGGTTGCCGAAAGAAGATAGGCGAGCAGCGCAAAGATGACCGCGCCGACAATGGCGATCGTCGTATATTGGCGGGTGAGATAAGCGGATGCGCCTTCTTGAATGGCTGCGGCGATTTCCTGCATGCGCGCATTGCCGGCGCTCGCGGCCAGCAGCGAACGTGTCGTTAGCGCGCCATACACGATGGAAAGCGCCCCGCACGCAATAATGATCCAAAGTACTTGGTTCATGGGGTCATGGTCCTGGAAAACTTAAGATTGTGGGCATGGATGCGCCCGCCGGGGATAGATAAAGGGAAGCTTGACTCCCTCCCGAATGCGCTGCGACCTTAGAAAACTTGGCGCCGCCATGCAACACGCGAATGTCAAGACTTAAGAAGGGCGCCGCCTTTTGCCCGGTTTGGCGCGCGGCCGAAGGTCGCGACCCCGCGTCGGAGCGGATCCGGTCCGGCTTTTACCTGAGGCGCGAGCGCCTTGCCGCGGGCGCCAGGTTGAAAATCCGGTGAATGCTGCGGCAAACGCCGAGGATTTGGCCGGGGCTCCCAGCCGAGAGCCGTATTGTGCGGAAATTCGGGTTGAGCGGGACGAGATCGACGATCATCGATCCGTCGTCCGCGCGCTCCACCTCACGGTAGAGGCGGAACAGCGCTGTCTGCTCCTCCGGCACGATGGCCAACACAAAGTCGGACGGCGAAGGCTTGGCGTCGAGGTCGATCATCGCCTTATCGCCGGGCTCGAACGAGATGGGATCTCGGGGATGGGACATCGAGGTATCGTTGATTTCAACGAAGATGGAGCGCTCGGGAAGAGGTTCGCCGCCGCAAACCGGCACGGTTGCGGAAAAGGCTGGCTCCAGGCCCGCTGCGATATGTTCAAATTCAGTCATGTTTTCTAGCGTGAATAAGGGAATGCGGCGAACCATCCGGGATGATAGCGCATTTGTCCCTTCCGTCTGTTTTATAGTATCTCCTTTTCCAAAATAAATATAATCAACTGTTATGCCATATGCGGCCGCAAAAAGAACGGCCTGCTTCGGAGGAACCGCGCGTTCCCCATTCTCATAATTCATGTAGCGGCTGTAACTCCATCCGAACCTGCGCACGGCGTCGCTTGCCCGCTCGAAACCGGCGGCGACGCGGGCTCGCCGAAGGCGATCGGCTATCGATCTGAGCTCATCAGCCGTCCAGTCTCTCATCTCGTCCCGCCTAGTCTACACAGAATGTGTATAACACATTTATATCAATGAAGCTCGGAAAGTCCGATAACCCTGATCTGATTCGTTGGACAGTTTAATAGTCCTGTCTCAGCGGGACCGGCATTTGTAGCGCTACCAGAGCCTTGCCTTCGAATGCCTTTTTGGATACGTCGCCACCGCCGAGTGGTAAGCCAGACGTTTGAATAAATCATCAGAAAAATTTTACACGTTTCGTATATTATTTTTTCGTTTTCCGGAGAAAATGCCATTCAGGTGTGTACTCATGTGTAATACCTCATTCCATCATGGCGGCCATGCGACGGCCCCATCGAATGCCTGCCGATCCTTTTCGAGCGTTGCTCTTTCTTGCATGTCTCTCGCGCCAGCGCCCCGTGCTTCTGAAGGGCGGCGGCGCTGGACGGCCGGGGAAATCACAGAAATCCTGGCCGCCATCGCAACGCTTAGAACAAGCGACATCGCCCGGACCCTCGGCGTAACGCCGAAGGCGTTGCGATCGCTCCTGAGGCGCAACGGGATCAGTCTGCGCGCGGTGCGCGACAGCGCAAAGCGGGAAGAGGTTTCCGAGCGCGGCCTCGTCGTGCGGCGTTCGGCTATCGGCCCTTCGGCCACTTTCGGCGCGGCCGCGCTCGAGGCGCTGCCCGACGACGCATGCCGATGGCCGATTGGCGACCCCGCCGAACCGGACTTCTGCTTCTGCGGCGCTCCCGCCGAAGGGAAGCGGCCTTATTGCTCCGCTCACATCGGCCAGGGCTTTCTGCGGCGGGGCGAGCTATGAAGAGGGCGGCAAGGCGGGAGCTTTCCGAAGGCCCGACGGAACATCGCCGCCAGCATACGGCGTTCACGCGCGATGTGCTGACGCCGGCAGGCGCTCCGGTCGTCGCCCGCCACAGGGCGCGAACCATACTGACGCCATTTGCGGTGCGCCAGGCGATCCTGGAAGACATCGCGTCGAAGCCGGAAACGGTTCGCCTGCGGTCGGTGCGCCGCCGTCTCACTGTTCTCGATCGCATGCTGTCGGACCGGGAAGCGGAAGCGCTCGAAAGGCTGACGTCGTGCCTTAATGGATTGTCGAATGTTGGCGCGGTCAATTACCTGAAGTCGCAGGTGCGCAGCGCCTCGCCCGGACGGCTGCCGTTCAGCGAAACCAAGCGCCGCGAAATCGCCGCCATGAGTTACGTTCTCAAGGCGCTAAGCTCCGCCAATCGCGCCGCCATCCTCCATCTGGCGGAGTTGCTCGACCCGAACCATAGCGGCGCCGTCAAGCCCGGCAACGCAATGCTCGGAGCGATCTGGGTCGCCGCATCCGAGGTCGCGCGGCTCTACGACGAGTGGCGGCGAGCCGGCGGCCGGGCGGATAGCTGAGGAGGACGCGGCGCGAGCCCGCCCTTCGCGCCAATTCGCGCATTGATCTTGGTTGCGGCGATGAATATGTCAGCGCCATGATCGATTGGCCAGACGCTGTGACGCGATTGACCGCCGCTGCAGTCATCGGCGGGGCCATCGGCCTCAACCGCGAGACGCATGGCAAGCCGACTGGCGTGCGCACCTTAGGCATCGTCGCCCTGGGCTCGGCGCTGGTCGTGCTCGCGAGCCAGCATCAGGCCGGCGCCGACGCAAGCGCGGCGGGATCGCGCGTGATCCAGGGCGTCATCACCGGCATCGGCTTTCTCGGCGCCGGTGTCATTCTCCGCAACCCGGTTGGAAAGCATGTGCAGGGACTGACCACGGCGGCGGCCATCTGGTTCACGGCGTGCATCGGCGTCGCCTGCGGAATGGGCGCGTGGCCGCTCGTCGTGACCTCGGCCGTTCTTATCGCCGTGATCCTGGCCGTCGGCAAGCCGATTGAGCGCGCCGTCGGCCGCCGCGACCGCCATCATGAGAAGGAAGCCGGCGCCGGCAACGGCGAGCCGGAGAAAAAGGCCGGCTCAGAGCCTTAGACCCGGAGCAGCCGACGGCCTGCGGGATGCGAACATCAACTTTTCCGCCTTCGCTCGCGCCGATTAAAGGCCCGCCGATCTAGCGCGCGGCGCCCCACGGCATGATCGGCACGGTGGAAATCGAGTTCTGCGGCGATCCCTCGATGAGCTTGTCGCTGATCGCAAGATAGATGAGCGTGTTGCGCTTCCGATCGACGGACCGGAACACGTTGGTGTGCTTAAAGAAGATCGAGGTGTGGTCCTCGTAGACCTTCTCATTCTCGGGAAGCTTGTCGAGATCGACGCTGATAGGGCCGACCTGTCTGCAGGCGATGGAGAAACGGCTCGGGTCTTCCGCGATGCCGAGCGAGCCGCCGATGCCGCCGGTCTTGGCCTGGCTGATATGGCAAGCAACGCCAGGAACCTTGGGATCGTCGAAGGCGCTTATGCACACCTTGTCGTTTTTCCCGATCAGCCGGAACGTGGTGCCGACGCAGGAAATCTCTTCAGCAGGCGCCGCCAAGGTTTGAGCGGCGAGCGCGAACAGGGCGGCGGTAAGAAGTGGCTTCATTGTCGTTTTCCCTTAGACCGTATCCGCTTTCGGTAGAATCAATGCGGATACGCTCTAGCTCTTTTTATCGTGCATCTCATCGGAAAAGTGCTTCACACTTTTCGGGACGCACTCCGAGCGCTTGCGCCATCGGCGGCGTCCTCAAGGGCGAGCTTCGGGGCTCATCCCGGCTTCTGCCGAGCTTTCCGTTTGCCATATCCCCCCTCGATCTTCAGTCGCCTTCCGCACCGTGACGTGGTCCGTCTGGCTGATGAAGTAAACGCCAGCGAGAACGCAGGCGACGCCAAGGACCTGCTGAGCGTCTATGGGTTCGTTGAGGAAGATCGCGGAAATCGCGCCGACGCTGACGTAGCTGAGCGCGGTAAAAGGTTGCGCGAAGCTCAAGTCGGCGTGCGCCAGGACGCCCATCCAGTTGATGAGCTGGACGATCATGATGCAAACGACGACGAGGAAAAGGGGCTCGCGGAATATGGCGAGAGGCAGGGACTCGGTCTCCGCTGGCAGCTTGACCGCCGCCGTCTTCCAGAATACCTGCAGGAGGGTGTCGAAAACGACGGCCGCGACGAGACCGAGGACAACTCTAAGGGGTATCTTTCGCGGAAGGCTCATTCCCCTCCCATATACCTAAGAGAGCATGCCTCCAACTCCTTGGACTGCTTTAAAGTTGGAGTGCGGCTCGCGCGCAACAAGCTAAACCCGCTTGCGGCTATCCGGCGCCGAACCATGGCGCGCGGCATATATGGAGCGGCCTTTTACAATCCAGATGGCTCAAGCGCCGTCCAGCTGGCGCGCGCCCTAATATGCGGCCTTGTATTTCACCGAGCAGCCATAAGGGCGCGTGATGGCGTTTTCCACCGGAGCGCCGGCTGCGAGGTTGTTGAGCGCCGCCCGGACATAGTTATTGGCTGACTTCACGTCGGCCGGGTCGGACGTCGGCTTGTCGTCGATGCCGCCCATATAGACGAGCACGCCTTCGCTGTTCACGATGAACAAGTGCGGCGTCGTTCGCGCGTCGTAGAGATGGCCGACGTCGCCTTCGGGATCGAGGAGCACGGCGGTCGGCGCCGCGCCGCGGGATTTCGTCAGCGCGTTGGCCTCATCGCCGGTGACATACCCTTGCGAGCCGGGCGCGGACGAGATGACGGTCAGCCAGACAATGCCCTTTGCGGTCTCTTCCTTCTGCAAGTTCTGCATGTTGCTAGTCGAATAATGCTTCTTCACGTAGGGGCAGCCATCGTTCGTCCATTCGAGCACGACGGTCTTTCCGCGAAAGTCGCCAAGCTTCACGGTCTTGCCGTTGGAATCGACGGCGGTGAAATCGGGGGCGGGTTTGCCGATCTGAGGGGCGGCGGAGGCTGATGCTGTCATGAGAATACCTGCGAAAAAAGCTGCTGCCGATTTCGAAAAATGCATCCTCAAGCTCCTTTGGTGGTCGATGGGCTGGCGATTACAGGCAGCGCCTTGATCTCGTCAAGGACAAATCCGGCGGTCAGGATCTGCGGCAGCACGCGTGGCTCCTGGCCGGGTCCGGGATAATAAAGGTAGAGCGGAACGCCCGCGCGTCCGAAGCGCCTGAGAAGATCGGTGATCTCCGGGTTCGCCCTGGTCCAGTCCCCCTTCAGATAGGCGACGCCCCGGGCTCGGAACGCTTGCGCCACCGTGGGAGACTTTAGCGCCACGCGCTCGTTCACCTTGCAGGTGATGCACCACGCGGCCGTCAAATTCACGAAGACGGGACGTCCCTCCGCTTTCAGCTCATCGAGCCTGGCCTGCGAAAAAGCCTCTTCGGCGAGGACGGATTTCTCCGAGCCCGCGACCGCGTTCACGCTCTCGGCCGTCTCCGCCATGGCGAGCGTTAAAACGAACGTGGCTGCTCCGAAAAGCGGCGCTATCAGTTTGATGGGCAGGGACGAATGACTGGTCTTGCTGGCGAGCCACGCGGCGAAACCCATGCCGACGACAGCCACGGCGGCCGCCATGACGCCGTCGCTGCCGGCTTGAATGCTCAGCACCCACACAAGCCAGGCCGCGGTTGCATAAAGCGGGAAGGCGAGAACCTGCTTCAGCGTTTCCATCCATCGTCCGGGCTTCGGCAGGATATGCTGAAGGGCGGGGCTCACGCTCAGGATCACGACCGGCGCCGCAAACCCGACGCCAAGCCCGAGCATGACCGCCGCCAGGACATAGGGCGGCTGCGTCATGGCATAGCCGATGGCGGCGCCCATGAACGGCGCGGTACAGGGCGTCGCCGCCACTGCGGCGAGGATGCCCGTGAAAAAATACCCCGCGTTGCCGGGCTTCCGGGACAGGCTGTCGCCGATGGACATCAGCCCGGCGCCCAAAGTCACGACGCCCGAGAGGCTGAGCCCCATCAGGAAAAACAGGATCGCGAGCGCCAGCACGAAGGCGGGCGACTGGAACTGGAAGCCCCAGCCCAGCGCGGCGGTTCCTTCCCGGAAGGCGAGAATAACGCCGGCAAGCGCGCCAAAGCATATGAGCACGCCCAAAAGATAGGCGACGCCCTGCTGCCAATGACCGTGCTCGGCCTTCTTCGCGAAGGCAAGCGCCTTCAGCGCCAGCACCGGGAAGACGCAGGGCATCAAATTGAGGATGGCGCCGCCGAGAAACGCGAACAGGACGGCAAGTCCGAGACCGGACGCGCCCCCCGCCGCCGCGGAGCGGATCGCGTCCCCGCCGACGCCGGAAACTCCCGCGCGGTCGAGATGCCCGCCAGCCGCCGCGGAGTCGGGGCCTCGCGTCGCTGACACGATATAGCCGGTGCGGCCGGTCTCGCCGCCGCCCCTGGAAAGGACGAGCAGCCCGTCGAGCTTATCCGGCGTCTCCTTCGTGTCGCCCTGCTTCATGTCGAGCGTGAGTTGTCCGCCGTTGATTTTCATCGCCTGCAGCGCGGGGTTCGAGATGGACCCCCAGTTCAGCGGGAAAAAGCGGGCGGCAGTCACCCCGGCAAGCAGGCCCTCGTCCGCCGAAACCGTTAGCCTCAGCGCCTCCTTCGCACGATTGGCGGAATAGGACGCCGAGCCGGGAAGCGGCGCGGGCAGCGCGGAGCGAGCATTCCCGATCTCTTCCGCAAAGGCCGACGGAGCGGCCGAGGCGCCGGGGCGAGCCACCGGCAAGGAAAGGCGCAGCTGCGTTTCTTCGGGAATGCAGATGTCCCTGCAGACGAGATAGGTCGCTTTCGCCGCCAGCGTTACGCTATCGCCTTCGATCTGGTCCGGCGCCTTGATTTCGGTGAGCAGCAGGATCTCGCCGTCATAGCCATATTCGGCGAGCTGACCCACGGAGATGACGTGCGGAATGGGCCACAAGATCGGACCGGCGGCGAAGCCGGCCGGCAAGCTCCATTCGATCGAGGTCGGCTCGCCGGCGTCGCCGGGGTTGGTCCAATAGGTGTGCCAGCCCGGCTCGATCTGCTCCCGAACCGCAACTGTCAGCGTCTTGCCGGGCTCGACGGCGGACTTCTCTGCCAGGATTTCGACCGCGACGTGGTGGCGCGCTGATTCTCCGGCCATGGCTGCGCCTCCCCATAGAGCGGCGGCCAGAACGGACGCCATCATGGACGCAAGCTTGCATTGCCTCATTCGATCCGCTCCAAATCCCGCCGCGTCCGCTGAAATAGGCCCTCCTGGCGACCAAGATCAAGGGAGTACGTGTTGACGTACGCTTCAAAATGTCTCAAGCCGGTGGGCGCTTATAGGTATCCTGCTCCTTCGCCGGGCGCATTTAAAAAAAACCTGGGCCGCCGTCGCGACGTCACAAGCCGGCGCCATTTTCCGCAAGTGCGAACAGCGCCTCAAATTCGCCCCAAAAAGCCCCAAACGGTCAACGGCGAAGCGGTGCTGAATATTTTCTGTATCCAGTCATGAGCCGGCCCTTGTTACATGCTCGCCCGGAGATATTTTTCCTTACGCGGGAGTTCATTTGCGGCGCCACACCACACTGTTCGGGAGTTTTAGATGGACCGTCGCACGTGGCTGAAGCTTGCCGCCTCGACAGCCGCCGCAGCCGCCTTTCCGCTGCCGGCGTTTACCCAGATCAATTTGAGCCAGGCGAACACGGACGCGCAGCCTTTTTCCGAGGATTTGCTGGACGCCTTCGCCAGGCGGCTCGCGAACGATCCTTACAAGGCGCCGGACAAGCGCGTGGACGAGGCGCTCGCGAGCCTGACTTACGATCAGTACAAGAGCGCCATCGTCTTCAAGGAAGATCAGGCCATCTGGCGCAAGGACGAAGGACCGTTCTGGCTTGAGCCGTATCATACGGCCGGCGCCATCTATTCCTTCCCCGTCGAGCTATTCTCCGTCGAGGCCGGCCGGGCGATCAAGATTCCCTATTCCGCGCTGGCGTTCGATTTCAACTCGCCCGCGAAGCAGCCCGCAACGGCGGCGCAGTCGGATTTCGCCGGCTTTCATGCTCTTGCTCAGTTCGACAGGCAGGCGGGGTTCAAAGATTTCCTGAGCTTCCTCGGGGCGACGAACTTCCGCGCCGTTGCGTCGGGGCAGGGGTTCGGCGTGAGCGCGAGAGCGTTCGCCATCAACACCGGCCAGACGAGCGGCGAGGATTTTCCCCTGTTTCGCAGCTTCTGGATCGAGCGGCCGAAACCGGTCGATTTATCGCTCGTCGCACACGGCCTGCTCGACAGCGTGAGCGCGGTCGGCCGCTTCAAGTTCACGGCGACGCCGGGATTTACGACGACCATCGACGTCGAGGCGGTGATCTACCCGCGCCGCCGCATTCCCTATGCCGGCATAGCTCCCATTACGAGCCGCTTCTTTTTCGGGCCGGGCGTGCCGCCGAAACGGCGGGATTACCGTCCGCGCGTGCACGATTTGGAGGCGCTTTGCATCGTCAATGGCGCCGGCGAGCAGATTTGGCGGCCGCTGATCAATCCCGAGCGGCTGCAATTCTCGGTGTTCCTGGATAAAAGCCCGAAAGGCTTCGGCCTCATTCAGAAGGAGCGCTCCTTCGCCGCTTATCAGGATCTCGACGCGCAGTTCGAGAGGCGGCCGTCTCTTTGGATCGAGCCGCTTGGCGACTGGGGCGAAGGATCGATCGACCTCATCGAACTGCCGGCGCCGGAAGAGTTCAACGAGAACATCGTGTGCTTCTGGCGGCCCAAGGATGGGTTTGGCCCCGGCATCGGCCATCGCTTCCGCTATCGCATGCATTGGTGCTGGACGCCGCCCCGCGAAACCAAGAAAGCGACGGTCGTGCAAACCCGCGTGGGCGAAACGAAAGGGGGCGAGTTCGCCTTCGTCGTAGATTTCGCGAATGCGGAAAGCTGCGAGGGTTGCAACCTGGCGACTGTCGTCACGGCCGTCACGCCCTCGGCCGGCGATGTGCGCAACCCGCGGCTGGCAGCCGGCCCGTCCTCGGGCTCACTGCGCCTTCGCTTCGAATACGCTCCCGCGGGCGGCGACCCTGCCGATTTGCGAGCGCAGCTTGTCGTGGATGGCAAACCGGTCTCGGAAACTTGGATCTTCCGATGGGCGCGTTAATCCGCCGCAGCCAAGCCGCTGCCGCCGCCCCGGCCCGTCTCTAGCCCCAGGCTCAGGCTCATCCATATCTGGTCTTCAGCTCTCGCAATCGCTCAAGGATACGAAGTTCGCAATGGACCGGCGGGACGTCCTCAAACTCGGCGCGGGATTCACCGCCGCTCTGTTTCTGGCGCGGCATGCCGTGGGCGCAGCGGGCGCCGAGCCGCAGGCGCTGCCTTTGGGCGAGAGCGCGCCATTTTCCGAGGATGCGCTGATCGAACTTGCGCGCCGGCTTGCCAAATCGCCCTATGCGCCGCCGCCTGACGCCGTGCCCGCGGCCTACAAGGGTCTGAATTACGATCAATACCGGGCGATCCGCTTCCGGAAGGATCTGGCGCTGTGGGCGCATGACGGGCTTGGCTATACGGCGGAGTTCTTCAGTGCGGGATATATCTATGCCTATCCCGTCCAGATCTTCGCCGTCGACGGCGGCCGCGCCGCTGAGGTAAGGTATCTACCTGATCTTTTCACCTATGGTCCCGAAGTGAGCCGCCCGCCGGAAAACACAAACCCCGGCTTTTCCGGGTTACGCCTGCATACGCCTTTCAACAGGCCCGACATTCTGGACGAGTTCGCCGTTTTCCAGGGCGCGAGCTATTTCCGCTCGAAGGCGACGGGGCAGGATTATGGCTTGTCCGCGCGCGGGCTCGCGCTCAACACGGCGCAACCGCCGGCTGACGAATTTCCGATTTTCCGCGCGTTCTGGCTCTTGAAACCCGCGCCGGGTTCCGCCGCTGTCACGATTTTTGCATTGCTCGATAGTACAAGCGTGGCGGGCGCCTATAAATTCGTCATAACCGCGGGTCAGAACACTGTCATGGATGTGGATTGTACGCTATTTCCAAGGCAAACGCTGACCTATGCGGGCATCGCCCCGCTGACGAGCATGTTCTATTTCGCTCCAGGCTCGGGCTACCTGGCCGACGATGTGCGCCAAAGTGTGCACGACTTGGACGGCCTTTCTATTTGGAATGGCAAGGGCGAGCATATCTGGCGGCCCCTGATCAACCCCGGCCGCAACCAGTTCTCCGTCTTCGCCGATACCGGGCTGAAGGGCTTCGGCCTGTTGCAGCGGGAACGCCGCGCCGATCGCTACCAGGATTTCGACGCCCATTACGAGGCGCGCCCGAGCTGCTGGGTCGAGCCGCGAGAGGCTTGGGGGGACGGGTCGGTGGACCTGGTCGAACTGCCGACCAAGACCGAGTATTTCGACAACATCGTCGCATTCTGGCATCCGAAGGAGCCTCTCCAGGCAGGCGGCGCCTATCCTTATCGCTATCGCCTGACCTGGTGCGCCGAGCCGCCCCTTCGCGTCAATTTCGCAACCGTGGCGCAAACCCTTGTCGGGGCCTCGACGCAGCACAATGGCCTGCGCCTCTTCGATGTCGATTTCAAAGGCGACGAAGAATTCAAACTTTGCGACGACGTCGAAGATTTTTGCGGCGGAAAGAACGGAAATGTGGAACTTACTGCGAGCACGGGGACTATCGTGAACGTCGCCATCCGGCGGAACAAAATCTCTGGCGGACATCGCGTCAGCTTCGAGTATCAGCCTGCCGCTGGCGCCGCCGAAGCCGATCTGCGCTGCGTCTTGGTCGCGGATGGAAAGCCCGTGTCTGAAGTTTGGGTCTACCGTTGGACGGCGTGAGGTCAGGGATGCACGACACTTATCCGCTTTCCGAGACCCCGCCAATCCCGGCCTCGCGGGTTCAGTCCATTTTCGCGCCGCAAAGTCTCGACCGCTTCGACCGGACCACGCGCCGCCAGCCGCGCCCCGACGCCGGCGCGACGCTAAGGCGGGCGTTTGTCTTTGGGGGCGCCTTCGCCATCACCGGATACCTGATCCGCGAGCTCTATCATGTGCTCAGCGTGACCGGCAGCTTCTCGGTGCTTGAAGCTGCGCTGATCGCGCTGTTCTCCATCAACATATTCTGGCTGTCGCTCTCCTTCATGACTGCGCTCGCGGGCTTCGGCGTTATCGCATTGGGCGCGCGGCGCTCCCTCGTCGATCCGAAGGACTACGATCCGCGAACGCCGCTCACCGGCAAGACGGCGCTCATCGTGTGCACCTATAACGAGGCGCCCGCCCGCATCTTCGGGATGGCCGTCGCCACCATGAATTCAATCGCCAAGCTCGGTCAGCCGCAAAGCTTCGATCTGTTCATTCTCAGCGACACGACGGACCCGGACGTCTGGGTGCAGGAGGAGGCCGCCTTCCAGGCGGTGCGCGAGCGCGAGCCGTGCGGCGCCCGCATCTTCTACCGCAGGCGCTCGGCCAATACCGGCAAGAAGGCCGGCAACGTCGCGGATTGGTGCCGCCGCTGGGGCGCCAATTACGACTATATGCTGGTGCTCGATGCGGACAGCCTCATGACGGGCGAGTCCGTGATGACGCTCGCCGCCATCATCGAGAAGAACCCGGATTTCGGCCTGGTGCAGACGGTGCCGATCTCGATCGGGCGCAATACGCTGTTCGCGCGCCTCCAGCAGTTCGCGGGCCGGCTCTACGGACCGATGCTGGCGACCGGACTCGCCTTCTGGCACAGAGGCGTCAGCAATTTCTGGGGCCATAACGCGATCATCCGCACCCGCGCCTTCATCGAGAGCGCAGGGCTCCCGATGCTGCCGGGCAAGCCGCCCTTCGGCGGGCAGATCCTGAGCCATGACTTCGTCGAGGCGGCGCTCTTGAACCGGGCGGGCTGGCGCGTGGTGATGGTCCCGGATCTGACCGGCTCCTACGAAGAGATCCCTCCGAGCCTGATCGATTTCGCGATCCGCGACCGGCGCTGGGCGCAAGGCAACCTGCAGCATTCGCGCGTCCTGTTTGCGCATGGCCTCCATTGGTGCAGCAGGGTGCATATGGCCATGGGCATCATGGCCTATGTCTCGGCGCTGGTGTGGTTCCTGTTCCTCATCTTCGCGCTGTCGCTCACGCTGCAATCGATTTACACGCTGCCGCAATATTTCACGGACGATTTTTCGCTGTTCCCGAAATGGCCGATGCAAGACCCCGAGCGCTCGCTGCGGCTGCTGGTGCTGACGCTGGGCGTCCTGCTCCTGCCCAAGGTTTTTGCTTACGTGCTGGCCCTGATGGACGGCAGGGCGAGGCGGGGCTTCGGCGGCGCCTTCACCCTGTTTGCGGGCGTTCTCGTCGAGACGATCCTGTCCTCGCTGTTCGCCCATATCATGATGCTCTTGCAGTCGAAGGCGGTGATCGACGTGTTCCGCGGGCGCGACAGCGGCTGGAATCCGCAGCGGCGAGGCGACGGCTCCTTGCCGCTCATGGAGATCATGCAGTTCCACTCGATCCACATGACCCTTGGCGTGGGCCTCGCCACCCTGACGTTTTGCTCCTCTCCCATCCTGTTCCTCTGGATGCTGCCGGCGTCGCTCGGCCTTGTCTTTTCGGGTCCGCTGTCGGCGTGGTCGGCGCAGAGATCGGCGGGCGAGCGGTTCCGCAAGTTGGGCCTTCTGCAAATTGAGGAAGAGAAGGCGCCGCCTCCCATCGCAAAGGAGGCCGCGGAGTTGCAAAGCTCCATCGAGCAGGCCGTGCGCGAAGAGGAGGCGATCACCCACCTCGTGAACAGCGCGAAGCTGCGGCGGCTTCATCGCGAACTCATCCTGATGCAGCCGATCACGCTTGAATTGCGGATTTCGCCAAATCTCGCAGTCGGACGGGCCAAGTTGGACGTGTCCACGAGCCTCGCGGAACTCTTGACATTGTTGAAGCCTGGAGAGAAGGCAGCGCTCCTTTCGGACCCCGAAAGCCTTGCGCGCCTAGAAGCGTTTATCCCCGCCGAAATTCCGCCAGAAACGCCGCCGCACTCTTCAGCTCAGGCCCTGGAGCAAGTCCCCGCTCCTTAACCAAGGAATCGACATGCCGCCACTTAAGGTCATGCCGCTTCTCCTGACCTGCATAACTCCGTTCGTTATCGTGTCAGGAGCAGCCCGCGCCGACGAGACGCGCATCATTCTCGCTGAGAACCAGCCAGAGGACGCGACCAAGAAGAAGCCACAGGAAAATCAGAAAGAGCATCCGAAAGAGCAACATCAGACCCAGCCCCAGCATGGTCCGGACCAGCAGAAGAAGACGTCCGATCAGCAGAAGGCGCAGGAGCTCAAGAAGGCGCAGGAGCATCAGCAGCAGCAGCAGCATCAGGCTCAAGACAAGACGCGCGAAGAAGAGAAGCTGAAAGAGCACAAAACCGGAACCATCGAGGATCGCGAGCGCCACAACCAAGGCGAGCATTCCGGCCAGACCCAAACCACGCCCCCGTCGAAGGGCCAGAACGGCATTGGGTCGCAACATGGCCAGGATGCGGAGCGGGGACGCGCGGAGCAGGCCAAAACCCACGATTTGAAAACGCCGCAGCAGCACGCGGCAAAGCTGCCGGGCGTCGTGCGCCACGATCCGACCGCCGAGGAATTGAGACTTAAATCGCAGCGCGACGCCCATCGGGCCGACCGCGATCGATTGGTCGCGCAGCAGCGGCAATCGGCGGCGAACGAAAAGACGCAGGCCGCGGTCGCCGAGCGCCTGAAGATTCAAACCGAGCGGTTCCGCCAGATCAGTTCCCAGCGGCGCGAAATCGTGGATGCGAGCGGCCACAAGATCATCCAGGAGCCGGGCAATCGCACCCTCTTCCGCGTTGGCAACCAAGCCTTCATCCGGCACGACGAGACGCAGAACTTCCGCCTATACGGAGGAACTCCGCAAATCACTCGCGCGCCGAACGGAAACGCGATCTCAACCATCCTTCAGCCGGGCGGCGGACGGATCGAGATCGAGGTCGATACGTATGGCCGGCCGCTGCGCCGCGTCCGCTTCCTTCCCGACGGCAGGCGCTTCGTGCTGTTCGAGAACCGCGCGCTTGCGATCGGCGTCGGGATTGCCGCGATTGGCGCCTTCGTCATCTCGCTGCCCCCGGCGCACATCGATATCCCGCGCGACGCGTACATCGTCGACGCTGCCGCGGCCTCCGAGGACGACATCTATGGCGCGCTTGAGGCGCCTCCCGTAGAGCCTCTCGACCGGGTGTATTCGCTCGACGAGGTGCTCGCCAGCGTGAGCCTTCGCGAGCGCCTGCGCAGCATCAACATCGACACCATCACCTTCGACTTCGGCTCCTCGGACGTCGCCCCGGAACAGGCCGCCTTGCTTGAATCCGTCGCTGCCGTCATTCGCCGGATCACGGACGATAATCCGGGCGAAGTGTTCCTCATCGAGGGCCACACGGACGCCGTCGGATCGGATGAAGACAATCTGAGCCTCTCGGATCGCAGGGCCTCAGGCGTGGCGGATGTTTTGTCGCAGCAATTCGGCGTTCCCCGCGAAAACCTTGTGACGCAAGGATATGGAAAGCAGTTTCTGCTTGTTGACACCGACGGGCCGGAACGCAGGAACCGGCGCGTGGTTGTCAGACGGCTCACGCCGCTTCTGCAAGGTGATCAGGATCGCGTCAGCGGCGGTTATGGCGATGCGCCGGAGGACGAGACGCGCCAATAGTGCGCAGACTAAGAGAGAGGCGGGCGACGCGTCCGCTTCTTTGCCGGGGGGGTCATGGACATCCTGAATCTGTTATGGACTGTTCTCAGTTTCCTCCTCGGTATCCTTTGGTCGCTCGCCTGGTTCGTCGTCCGTGATCTGATCTCCACGCTGCTGTGGATTTTCATCGTGGCGTGGCTGCTCCTGAGCGTGCGCTATCGCAGCTTCACCGGCGGCTCCATCGCCATGCTGCGCTACGGGCGCTACGCCGGCGTTATCTTCTGGCGCTGGCTGCGCGGAACTCCGTCGGCGGCCCTGCCCGCCCCGCCGCCGCCGAAGGTGATCACGAAGGAAGTGGTCAAATACGTGCCCGCCACGACGCGCCGGCGGCCCTGGGGCTCGATGTCGATTTCGGACCAGCTCAACATGCTGCTTGTCGCCGCGCTTTATCTCCTGTTCTTCAATTGAGCCGCCGCGCCCCTCGTCATTCCGGATTGCGCCTGATCCGCGATCGCAAGAAATGCGGGCATGGAGCGTGTTGCGGCCGCGGATAAGCGCCAGAGTCTCTTTCCGGGCGACGACTGATAATCCCGCCTTGAAACGACATAAACATATCTTTATAAGGCTTCCATGATGAAGGCGGTCATGGACAGCTTTGACGACATCGTCGGTCGATTGCGCGCCGCCGGGGAGCCGACGCGCCTGCGCATCTTGCGCCTTCTCCAGAACGGCGAATTCAACGTCAAGGACCTGACGCAGCTTCTCGGCCAGAGCCAGCCGCGCGTCAGCCGCCACATCAAGCTTTTGGCCGACGCGGGGTTGATCGAGCGGCATCAGGAGGGGAGCTGGGTTTTCGTGCGCGCCTCGGCCGACCCGAGCGCCCGCCAGTTCGTCGCCGCGGCGCTTTCCATGATTGCGCCCGGCGATCCGCAACTGTCGCGGGACGCGGAGCGGGCGAGCCAGATCCGCGCCGAGCGCGCTCTCGTCGCGCAGTCCTATTTCGATGGCAACGCCGCCGAATGGGACCGCATCCGCTCGCTGCACGTTCCCGAGCGCGATGTCGAGGCGGCGATCATCGAGGCGCTGGGGCCTGGCCCCTACGACCTGCTCCTGGACCTTGGCGCGGGCACGGGACGCATTCTCGAATTGGCGGCAAGCCGCGCGCACCGGCTCATCGGCGTCGACACGAACCGCGAGATGCTGAAATGCGCGCGGGTCCGCCTCGACGCGGCGGAGCTTGCCAATTGCAGCGTGCGGCTCGGCGATATTTATAATCTGCCCTTCGCGGAGCGGAGCGCCGGGGCCGTCGTCATCCATCAGGTGCTGCACTTCCTCGATAATCCGAAGGCGGCGCTGGCGGAGGCGGTTCGCGTGCTGAAGCCGGAGGGGCGCCTCGTGGTCGTGGATTTCGCCCCCCACCGCCTCGAATTCCTTCGCCAGGAGCACGCGCATGTGCGGCTCGGTTTCGCAGCGAACGAAATCGAGGGGTGGCTTGAAGATTTCGGGCTCGTTTCCCGATACTATCGCGAGCTTCAGGCGGATCGCGCCAATGACAATGCGCTGACCGTCGCCGTTTGGACGGGCGACAAGGCGCTAACAACAACGGAAAAATGGAGGGCCGCCTCGTGAAGGATGCAGGAACGCATCAGGGACCGCATGCGCCGATCGAGGTCAGCTTCGAGTTTTTCCCGCCGAAGACCGCTGCGATGGAGGCGACGCTCTGGTCGGCGATCCGAAAGCTGGAGCCGCTTGCGCCGGACTTTGTGTCGGTGACTTACGGCGCCGGGGGATCGACCCGCGAGCGCACGCACGCCACCGTGTCGCGCATCCTGACGGAGACGTCGCTGAAGCCCGCCGCGCATCTGACTTGCGTGGCCGCGACCAAGGACGAGGTGGACAGCGTCGTGCGAGCCTATTGGGAGTGCGGCGTTCGCCACATCGTAGCCTTGCGCGGCGATATGCCCGAGGGGCCCGGCGTTCCTTATGTTCAGCATCCGGGCGGCTATGTAAACGCGGCGGATCTCGTGGCCGGGATCAAGCGCATCGGCGATTTCGAGATTTCCGTTTCGGCCTACCCCGAGAAACATCCGGATTCGCCGACGGTCGAAGCAGACCTCGACATGCTCCAGGCGAAAATCGACGCCGGGGCGACGCGAGCGATCACGAACTTCTTCTTCAGCAATGACGACTATTGGCGCTATTTGGATCGAGTTCGGGCGCGCGGCATCGCCATACCCATTATTCCAGGCCAGATGCCGATCCATAATTTCAAGCAGGTGGCGAATTTCGCTTCGCGCTGCGGGGCTTCGATCCCGGGGGACTCGCCGAGCGCTTCGACGGGCTGGCGGACGATCCGGAAACGACCCAGCTTATCGCCGCTCACATCGCCGCCGAGCAGGTCGCGGATCTCGTTGCGGGCGGCGTGACCGAATTTCATTTCTACACGCTCAACCGCGCCAATCTCGTTTACGCCATCTGCCATTTGCTCGGGATAAAGCCGCCGCACGAACCGTGCGCGGCCCCCGCCGGCGCAGCGGCTTGAGGAACGATCCGTCATGAACCGCAACGAACGCATCGCCGCGCTTGCCGCCGCCGCAAGAGAACGCATCCTGATCCTCGACGGCGCCATGGGCACCATGATCCAGCGCCACAAGCTCGGCGAGGCCGACTATCGCGGCGAGCGCTTCAAGGACTGGCCGCGCGACCTCAAGGGCAACAACGATCTGCTCGTGCTGACGCAGCCGGACATCATTCGCGGCATCCACGAGGCGTATCTGGCGGCCGGCGCCGACATGGTCGAGACGAACACATTCAACGCGCAGGCCGTCTCCATGGCGGATTACGGCATGGAGACGCTTGCTTTCGAGATCAACGTCGCGGCGGCGAAGCTCGCTCGCGAGGCGGCGGACAAATACACGGCGCTGACGCCCGGGAAGCCGCGTTTCGTCGCCGGCGCCATCGGGCCGACGAACCGCACGGCGTCGCTGTCTCCGGATGTGAACAATCCCGGCTTCCGCAACATCGCGTTCGACGAGCTTGTGACGGTTTACGGCGAGCAGACCCGCGCGCTGATCGAGGGCGGCGTGGATACGATCCTCATCGAGACCGTTTTCGACACGCTCAACGCGAAGGCTGCGGGGTTCGCGGTGAAGGAAGCGTTCGACGCGCTCGGCTTCGAGCTGCCGATCATGATTTCCGGCACCGTGACGGACCTCTCGGGCCGCAATCTGTCCGGCCAGACGCCCGAGGCCTTCTGGTATTCGCTCAAGCACCTGAAGCCGTTCTCCATCGGCATGAATTGCTCGTTCGGCGCGGAGCAGTTGCGCCCATCCATCGCGCAGATCGGGAAGATCGCCGGCACATATGTCAGCGCCTACGCCAACGCCGGGCTTCCGAACGCCATGGGCGAATATGACGAGACGCCGGAGGCCATGGCCGAAGCGATGCGCGCCTGGGCAGCCGACGGTCTGTTGAATGTCGTCGGCGGATGTTGCGGCACGACGCCGGATCATATTAAAGCTATCGCGGAGGCGGTCGCGCCGCTGTCGCCTCGCATCGTGCCTGAGATCGAGCCTCGCTTGAGACTTTCGGGGCTTGAGCCTTTCGTGCAAGGCTGATCTGCGTAATTGATCAACCATGACGTCATCCGTGCGCTGTGCATCGCCAAGCGGTGCGCGGCGCTACTGCGAAGGCCTTTTTCGAACGCGTGTCTCCGCGGCGGCGCTTCGCGGCGCAGCTCACAGGGATGACGCTCGAAATCGGGCAGAAAATCCGCTGAAAAAGCGTGCAACCTGCACAATATTTCGGCGGAAATTTATATTCCGGCGTGCGAGGTTGCCGTGCTAATCTTTGGTTTGCTTGGAAGTCTTATGACATACGAAACGACCCGCACGGCTGATGCATTCCAGGGGGCGGCATGGCGACAATTACGGCTTTGAAATCAACATCGACGGCGGCGCCTCTCGACACTTACGATTCCGGGAAGTTCTATTGCGAGCTGGTCGGCTTGCCCGAAAACCGCAATCGCCATTTGACGACGCTTTGGCATCGGCTCCAGCAGCTTGAGCTGCAGCAGTTTCGCGTGCGCGCCGAAGACGCCGAGCGCGAGCTGTTCACGCTCGGCATCACATTCACAGTCTATAGCGACCGCACGGCGATCGATCGCATCCTGCCTTTCGACGTCATTCCGCGCGTGATCACGGCTGCGGACTGGCGCAGGATCGACCGCGGCGTGAAGCAGCGAATCAAGGCGATGAACCTGTTCCTGTGGGACGTTTATCACGACCGCAAGATCCTGAAGGACGGCGTCATCCCGGCCGATCTCGTGCTCGGCAACTCGAATTACCGCCCCGAAATGGTGGGCTACGATCCGCCCTGCGGCGCCTACATCCATATCGGCGGGACGGACATCATCCGCGATCCGAGGGGCGATTTCTTCGTGCTGGAGGACAACGCCCGCACTCCGTCGGGGGTTTCCTATGTGGTGGAGAACCGCCACCTGATGCAGCGGGCCTTCCCCGACCTCATGCACGGCTTCGCCATCGAAAGCGTGTCGGAATACGGCGCGCAGCTCGCCGACAAGCTCATCGAAGTGGCGCCAGCCGGCGTGACCGATCCGCAGATCGTGCTCTTGTCTCCGGGCGTGTTCAACTCCGCCTATTTCGAGCACGTTTTCCTGGCGCGCGAGATCGGCATTCCGCTGGTCGAAGGCCGCGATCTCTTCGTGGACGACGACAAGGTTTTCATGAAGACGGTCTCGGGGCCGAAACGGGTTCATGTCATCTACCGGCGCATCAACGACGATTTCCTCGACCCGGAAGTCTTCAAACCCGAAAGCGTGCTTGGCGTGAAAGGTGTGATGCGAGCGGCGCGCAAAGGCAATGTGACGCTGGCAAACGCAGTCGGCACCGGCGTCGCCGACGACAAGGCGGTGTACGCCTACCTCCCCCGCATCATCAAGTATTACCTCGATGAAGATGCGGCGCTGCCGAATGTCGAGACGCACATTTGCCGGGAGGCTCACGCGCTCGGCTACACGCTCGATAACCTCGACAAGCTGGTGGTGAAGCCGGTGGGCGAATCCGGCGGCTACGGCATTTGCGTGGGACCGAAGGCGACCAAGGCCGAAATCGATGCCTGCCGCGATGCGCTGAAGGCGAATCCGTCGAATTATATCAGCCAGCCCATGATCGACCTTTCAGTCTGTCCGACGCTGACCGGCGAGGGGGTGGAGCCCCGTCATGTCGATTTGCGGCCCTACGCCGTGACCGGCAAGGAGACCTGGCTGCTGCCGGGCGGGCTTACGCGCGTTGCGCTTCGCAAAGGCTCCATCGTCGTGAATTCGAGCCAGGGCGGCGGCACCAAGGACACATGGGTTCTGAAGGAGGACGCCGGGTGAGCAGCCTGCTATCGCGATACGCCGAGAGCGTCTTCTGGATGGCGCGCTATTTCGAGCGCGCGGAAAGCCTCGCTCGCGTCATTGAAACGCAAACCTCGTTTCAGCGCGGCCGCGAGGACGCTTCCTGGGCGTGGATCGTCGCGCTCTATTCCGACGAGAAGGCCTTCGCCAAGGCTTTTTCCGAGCCGAGCGCGGAAAACGTCATTCGCTACTACATGGCCTATATCGACAATCCGGGCTCGATCCAGTCGACGATCCGCTCGGCCCGCGAGAACGCGCGCGCGCTGCGCCCCATGCTGTCGGTCGACATGTGGTGTCAGCTGAACGACTTCTGCAACCGGCTGTTTGCATTCGCCCCGAACGACTTCTCCGAGGTGCGCCTGTCGCGCACCTGCGATGCGATCAAGCGCGGCTGCTACGCCCAGATCGGCGTTGCGGAGAACACGCTCTACCACGACGAAAGCTGGCCCTTCTTCCGGCTCGGCCTTTATCTCGAACGCGCCGACCAGACGAGCCGCCTCCTCGACGTGCGCTTCGCCCAGCAGCAAACCGGCGTGGCGAGCGACGCAGGCCATTTCGACTATGCGTTCTGGGCCATCCTTTTGCGCGCGGCTTCCGCCTATCACTCCTACCGGCGCGTTTATCCGCGTCACATTGAGCCGAGCGAAGTCGCGCGCTTTTTGATCTTCGATCATCGCCTGCCACGCTCCATCGCCTACAGCCTCGGCGAAATCCAGGCCATGATCGAGCATCTGCGCCGCAATTTCGGCTTGCGGAACGCCGCCGGCGCGGCGGAGCAGGTGGAGGCGATGATTACCGGGCTCAACGCCGCCAGCAAGGACGAGCGCCTGCTTGAAAGCCTGCACACCTTTAACGACTGGGTGCAGCTCAGCCTTATTCACCTTGCCGAGGAACTGGGTCAGGCGTTTTTCGGCGCCCCGCGCGCGGCCGATGCGGCGGCGCCGCCCCCCATCATGAGCCAAACGCAGTCGCAAACGGCTGCGGCGCGGTAGGCGCGCATCCGGCAGCCCTCCCGCACGCCGGCTCCTTGTCCGCATTCGCCCGCGATGCTAAATTTTTGGACATGACAGCGCTTGCGCAAAAACGAATGACGGCCGAAGAGTTCCTGGCTTGGGCTGAGGCGCGCCCCGAAAAGCATTGGGAGCTGTTCGACGGGGTTGCGCAGATGCAGCAATCGCAGACTTGGGGCCACCAGGAAGTCGTGATGGCGCTTTATCGCCTCTTTTACGCGGCGATTCGGGAAGCGAGCCTGCCTTTATTTGTTGGGACTCAGGGCATGGCGGTCAAGGCCGGCGCTCAGACGGCGTTCGAGCCCGATGTCGTGGTCTTTTCCGGCGAAGAAGTCCGACATCATCGTGCGGGCGCCCGTAATCGTCGTTGAAGTCTTGTCGCCGTCGACGGCGCGCAAGGATTTGGCGGTGAAGCTCGCGGGCTATTTCGACGTCCCCTCCATCGAGCATTACCTCATCGCCGATTGGGAAGAGCGCGAAATCGTCCATCATCGCCGGGAAGGCGGCGGGCTGGCAAAGCCGGTCATCCTGCGCGAAGGCGTCTTGACGCTCGATCCGCCCGGCCTGCGCTTCGCGCTGTCGGACGTTTTCGGCGATTGATCCTCGGAAACGCCGCGGCGCAATGCGCCAGCGGAAGCGCTGAAAGGCGAGCGCGCAAGGAACCCCTTGGCGCGCTCGCCGCGTCCGCTCTTGAGCAGGAGGAGCGTAAAAGGCTGTGAAGTTATTGTGCATCGGTCACATAGCCGCATCAACTGCAACTTTAGTATCGAATCGCGTCAGGCGCGCTAATCGAGCCACTTCGCGAGCGCGGACAGCTCATCCGCTTCGCGCGCGGGCTTGTCCCAGCGGATGCGGTTGATGCGCGGGAAGCGCAGCGCCACGCCCGATTTGTGCCGCGCCGAGCGGTGCGCGGCGTCGAACGCGACCTCGAACACGAGCGACTTCTCCACCTCGCGCACCGGCCCGAACCGCGCCACCGTGTGATGGCGCACCCATTTGTCCAACTCGCGCAGCTCCTCGTCGGTGAAGCCGAAATAGGCCTTGCCGATGGGCAGAAGCTCGCCGTCGCGCCACAGCCCGAAAGTGTAGTCCGAATAGAAGGATGAGCGCCGGCCTGTGCCGCGCTGCGCGTACATGACCACGGCGTCGACCAGCATCGGGTCGCGCTTCCACTTGTACCATTGGCCCTTGGGGCGGCCCGCGACATAAGGCGAATCGAGGCGCTTCAGCATCAGCCCCTCGATATGAGGCGAGGCGAGCGTGGCGGCTTCCGCGCGCAGCGCCTGCAACTCGCCGGGATTGCGGAAGGCGAGCGGCTGCGCAAGCTCCGCGCCCTCGGGCCGCGCCGCCTCGAACCAGCGCGCCAGTTCCGCCTTGCGCTCAATCAGCGGCGCAGCTCGCAGATCGCGGCTCTCGATGGCGAGCGCGTCGTAAAGAATGACATGGCCCGGATAGGCCGCGATCAACTTCGGGTCGGGCGACTTGCGGTTGAGGCGTTGCTGCAGGCTATTGAAGCTCGCAATGTCGCCGCCCGCCTTCACGAGCAACTCGCCATCGAGCACGGCATGGAAGGTCACGCGCGCAAGCACATCGGGGAAGGCGCCCGAAATGTCGTCGCCGCTGCGGGAGAACAGCGCCTTGCCGGCGGGCGTGGCGACGATCTGCACGCGGATGCCGTCATATTTCCATTCCGCCATGAAGGCGTCCGGCGTGATGGCGGCGAGGCCGGCATCCTCCAGCGGATGCGCGAGCATGACGGGATGGAACGTCACGGCGTCTTTGGAGTCCGGCTTCGCGGCGCGCCCTTCCAGCCACGCGAAGAGGTCGAGATAGGGCGGCGCCTGCGCGTGCCAAACCTCCTCGATCTCGCCGACGCTCACGCCGCCGAACTCGGCCAGCACGTGCTTCACGAAGCGCGCCGACATGCCGATGCGAAGCGTACCCGCGCCGAGCTTCAACAGCGCCCAGCGCTCTGTCGCCGTCATGGCGTCGAGGAGAGTGGCGAGGTATTCGCGGGTTTTCGGCTTGTCGCGCGTCTGGAACTCGTGGATGACCTCGTGCAGTGGCGGCAGGCGGTTCAGGATCGCGCCATGCGGGTTCGGCGGCCAGATATGCGCGACGGTCTCCGACATCTCTCCCACATAGTCGTAGGACAGCTCCAGCAAAACCGGATCGACGCGCTCGGCGACGAGGTCGCGCACGAGCGACCGCTTGAAAAGCTCGAAGGAGAGCGTTCCCGCGATGACGCCAACCGCAAATCCACGGTCGGGATCGGGCGTGCGGCGCAGGTAATTTGCCAGCACCGCCGCTTTGTCGAGGTTCGAGTGCGTGTAGTAAAGGCGGTCGAGGAGCGCGGCGAAGGCTTGCATGCTATTTATTTGGCGGGCGTCTGTATTTATGCCAGCGCGCACTAAGCAGCGCGACGTGACGATTGTAATCGCTCAATTTCGGCTTGTGCCGGCCCTGGGGCTTTGCCGTGTGGTATGATAGACTATCTCGTATGGCAGCGCTCCCAAAACGCGAAACCCTTTCCGCCGACGCTTTTCTGGAATGGGCCGAGGCCCAGGAGAGCGGCCGGTTTCAGCTCATCGGGGGCGGGATCGTCGCGCAGGCGCCCGAGCGCGCAGAGCATGGCCACGTCAAGCTCCAGGCTGCCAAAGCATTCGAAGCAGCCATCGCCAACACGAAGCTTCCCTGCCGCGCCTTTGTCGATAGTCTTGCGGCCAAGGTGGACGACCTGACCGTTTTCCAGCCGGACATTCTCGTAAATTGCGGCGCGCCGATCCCGAGAAGCAGCCTCGTGGCGCCCAACCCCGTGATCGTTGTCGAGGTTGTCTCGCCCACCAGCGTTCGACCGGATATGGCTGTAAAATTGCGCGATTACTTCCGCCATTCTGGCGTGCAGCACTACCTGATCGTCGTCCTGGAAAACCGGACGGCGATCCGCCACAGCCGCGGTGAAGGCGATGCGCTGCAAACGCGGATCGCCGGCGTCGGCGAGAGGTTGTCGTTCGATCCGCCAGGGATCGTCATTGCGATTTCAGACCTGTTCGCCGATCTCGACTCCGCCCTTGCCGAAGACTCGAACTGAAGGGCGGATCAGGCTTGCGGCGCGCCGCCAAGTCCGAAGCGCGCCTTGATGCGTTCGAAAAGCTGATCTCTTACGGCGCGGTAGGATTGCAAAATCTGTTCGCGGTTGCCGGACGCTACAGCCGACGGGTCGAGCGTCGGCCAGTATTCAACGTCCACCGCCATCGTGCGCGTCAGCTCCAGCGCCCTGTGATGCGCTTCCGGCGCCAGCGTTATGATCAGGTCGAAGGACGTGTCCTCCAGGTCGTCAAGCGAGCGCGGCTTGTGGCGCGTCATGTCGATGCCGATTTCGTCCATGGCCGCGACCGCGAAGGCGTCGGTTTCGCCCCGGCGCACGCCCGCCGAATCCACATAGATCTGCTTACCCATGAGGTGTCGCAGAATGCCCGCCGCCATGGGCGAGCGGATCGCGTTGTAATTGCAGGCGAAGAGAACGGCGTGCGGCGGGTCGGACGGGGAAGCATTTTGCGGAAAATAAGACAGGCCTGTCAAAGGGGCTCCGGCCACGGTCAAACCAGCGCTGCAATTTCCAACCAAGACCTCGGGCGCCGATAGGGATCGATTGGCGCCTTGCTATAATGCAGGACGCCCCGGCGAAAGCAAATGGGAACCCCCCGCGGCTCAGGCTAGGCTAGCAGGCGCCGACAGCCTTCAAGCGCCGGCGCAGCCATGGATCGCCATGCACCCCCGGAATTTCCCGCCCTTGTCGGGATGGCGCACCTCGCAGTAAGAGAGCCAGTTGCGGCAGCGCCGGCTCAACTGCGTCAACGTAACGGCGCTCATTCGGGGCGCAAGAGCCGCGGGACCGGTCTCGATGGCTGAAGCCGGCGCGTGGGCCAGCGACAGGGCCGAAACCGCAATCGCCGCCCAGACGATGGCCGTGGTCAAATTGCGCATGACACCGTTCCCTCCCAGTTCGCACCTCGCCCAAGCTGAGGCTAGAACCGGAAGAAACTATGGCGCAAATGCATCGCAAGTGGGGCCTTCGCGATAAAGATGGGCGCTCCGATTTCAAAGGGTGCTTGATACCGGCATGGACGCCGTCGCGGGCATGACGCTCAAAGAGCCGGATTGATCGCAGAGCCCGGGAGGGCGGAATGGCGGCTTAATCGTCGCGGTAGATGCGCTCGCGGCGCTCATGCCGCTCCTGCGCTTCGAGGCTCAAGGTCGCCACGGGCCGGGCGTCGAGGCGCTTGACGCCGATGGGCTCGCCGGTCTCCTCGCAATAGCCGTAGGACCCGTCTTCGATCCGTTCGAGCGCCGCATCGATTTTCGCGATCAACTTGCGCTGCCGGTCCCGCGCCCGAAGCTCGATCCCGCGATCGGACTCATAGCTCGCCCGGTCGGTCACGTCCGGGTGTTGCGCCGATTCCTGTAGATAATCGAGCGTTACCTTGCTCTCTTGAAGAATTTCCTCGCGCCACGCGATCAGCTTTCTTCTAAAATAAGAGCGCTGGCGCTCGTTCATGAATGGTTCGTCTTCAGACGGTCTATAACCTGGAGGCAGATCTACGCCGCCCATGTCGCCCCCTATTCGCACGAACGCACCTGCCGATCATGTCTGTGCTAAAAAAGGCACAGACCGCCCATAATCGTAATGATAACAGTCCTTATGACGGCCAAAGGCCGCCAAGTCAAGAAGCCTCGGACCGGCGCCGGTTGCGTCGCGCGCTGCCCGAATGCCGCCACACTTGCCCCTTCATCAATTTACGTAATTTCACGCCGACATAAAATTGCCGTTATCGGAATCCCGCTTGGCGCAGCCTTCGCGAGCGTGGGAGGCGCCCCGCCTGAGAAAGCTGTTGCGTCCAAGATTGCAAAGCCCGCGACACGCAATCTTCGTCACCATTCGCGGGCGGCGGGCGGCTTGGCCGCTCTGATCACCGCTTCCGCTCCTCCTCCGTGGCCAAGCCAAGCGCGCGCATGAGGTCGGTGCGGGAGACCACACCCACCAGCTTGCCGTTGTCGACGACCGGGACGCCGCGCGTTCTCAGCTTCACCATAAGCTCCAGGACACGGGTCAATGGCGTTCCCGGATCCACGTGAACAACGTCCTTGGTCATCACTTTGGACACGGGAAACGTCATGACCTCATTGTAGTGAGGCGCCATGTGGCCGGTGTCGAACAGGAACGCCTTCAGAAAGTCGAGCTTGGTCACAAGGCCGACAAGCTGATCGCCGTCGACGACCGGAAATGAATTAAAGTCGTTTTCCTCGAAAAGCGCCCCAAGCTCCCGCAAGGTCATTGTGGGCGGCACGGTCTTGATGGTCTTGGTCATGAATTGGCCCGCTTGCCACTCAAGAAACCGATGCATCGGCATAAGGTCCTCCATCGCGTTCTCGCGAAGATTTCGGCGTTCAAGATAGCACGCGGCGCGTTTCGAGCCACGCCGCAAATCGGATATGCCGGGGTGGTAAAACAGCAACCGTCAGCGGTCTACCGGAGATTTCGCGGTCCGGCGCTGTTCAGGGGAAGCGGCGGTATTTCAAGGCTGTCGAGCCGGGCGCGGAAATCCGCGAGGCTCAGGCCCTTTCCTCCCCTTTCGCGGAAGTAGATATGCTGGGCGAACCAGCCCATGGGGCGCGTGCTGAGCGCGGCCGAGATGACGGCGTTCGGAAGGGCGAGGTCGAGCGCGAACCGGGTCGCGTGCTCAAGCCGGAAGCGCGGCAGTTCTTCCGCGAGCGCAACCTCCGGCGGCGGCCCCAAATGCAACAGATAGTCCGCCACAAGCTGCGCCGCGCGACGCCCGTAACGAATGGCGTAGCCGATGCCGCCCCCGGTTGCGGGCGAGACCATGCCCGCCGCATCGCCGATCAGCGTAACGCCATCCATCGCCCAAGGCTTGACGAGCCCGCCGCAGGGAATACGCCCCATCCGGCGGCCCGTGACGGCCGCGCCGCTGAAGCCGAAAATGGCTTCGGTCTTCCTAAGGAACGCGCCCAGATGCGGCCGCCGCCCCGGCCCGGCCGCGAGCCCCGCGTGAAAGACGGTAGGACCGGGCGCGACCCAGGCCAAGTGGCCCGGAGAAAGCTTGGAATCGAGGAAGCAGTGCAGAAAGCGCGGGTCGGCCCGCTCAAGCCCTTCCAACTCAACCTCGATCCCGGTCAGGAAGCGCTCGTTCACGCCCAGGCCGAAGCAGCGCGCCACGGCCGATTTGGCGCCGTCGGCCCCCAGGATGTGCCGCGCGGAAATATTGACGCCGGAAAACACGAACACGTCGCCGCGCCGCTCAGCCCCTTGGAACGGCGTGCGATACAAGATGTGGGCGCCCGCGCGCATCGCCTCCTGCGCGAACCAATTCAGCAGCCGCCCGGTCTCCGTCGTTACGAAGAAGCTTCCCGGCCCGAACAGATCGACATGCTGCAAGTTGGGCGCATAGAGACGGACGCCGTAGACGCGGCGCGTAAGGCTGTGCGGCAGGTCGACCTCTTCGGCCGCCTCCTTGAACAGAATGCCAGCCGTCCTGACGCGGTCCCCTGCGGAGGGCTTTTCTTCCAGAACGGCCACTTTCAGGCCGCGCATCGCCGCCGTCTTGGCTGCGACGAGCCCAGCGAAACTAGCGCCGGCGATCACGAGATCGTAGGGTTGAGGAGCGCGGGACATGGCAAAATCTCAAAGCAATTGGTTTTCAGCTTATCGGCGGAGAATGTGGCGGTTCTGAAGCTTGCACCGCGGGCGCCTCCGTTTTCGTCAACGCTCGCCGCTATGCCGCGGACATTGAACCTGGCTCGACGCGCCCCCGAATGAAAAAGGAGGCCGAAGCCTCCTTTTAAATGTCCTTACTGGGCTTTCTGGTCGACTTTTTCCTTGGCCTCTTCATAGGCCTTTCCAGCGCTTTCCTTGGCCTCTTCGTAGGTCTTACCGGCCTTCGCCTTCAGATCGCTCCAGCTTTGCTTGGCCTTTTCGCGCCAAGTGGCCAGACGCTCTACGATAGCCTGCTTGTTGAGCGTCAGGTAAATCGGGGCCGCCTTGACCTCGTCCTTCGTCGCGTCGATCAGGAACACAGGCTTATCGTTGACCTGGTCGCCCTTGAGCGACTCGAAGGGGACGGCCACTTCCTTCTCGCCGATGCCGAGGAAGCCGCCGATGCCGATCACGGCGAGTTCGATATGGCCGGTGTGGTCGAACACGAGGTTCGAAATCTTGCCGATCTGCTGCTTGTCTTTCGTCACAACAGGCGTTCCAACGAAGTCCGTGCCAAGAACTTCCGTCGGCTGTTGCTTCGCCACAAACGTGATCGGCGCGGAGGCCGGAGCGTCGGTTTCGGCGGCGGCAAGCGGGCCGATCGCGATCATCAAGGCCGCTACGGCCGTAAGCGTGGTTCTCATGCTAAAAACTCCCATGTTCGCCGTGCCTGAATAGGACACGAGGTATGACACATCGGCTTAGAAAAAGTTCCGGTACGGATGAATGTCAAGGGCGTGCGGAAATTTAGGCAGGCTCGCCACAGAACCGCCCAAAACCCTCGCCCTGGGTCGGGCGGGATGTGTCTGGATCATTGTTACACTGACAAACAAGGCCGCGACAAGTCACCCATAATTGATCTCGACGCCAGCCTCGCATCCGGCGCGTCAGAACCAGCGGCGCACCTTGCTGCGATATGCCGCGAATTCCTCGCCGAATCGCGCGGAAAGATAAGCTTCCTCGCGCTTGATCACGCGCTCCTGAATATACGCCAGCAAAACCGGCGCAAGCAGAATCAGCCACGGATTCGGCAGCGCCAATCCAAGCCCGACCAAGAAGAAGAGGAAGCTGAGATAGATGGGATTGCGGCTTCGGGAGAAGACGCCGGTCTTGACGAGCGCGGCGGCGGCCCTGCCTGGATGGATTGGGGTGCGGGCGCGGCCTAACTCGCGGGCCGCGAGCGCCGCGATCAGGAAACCCAGGACCATGAGAGCGTTGCCCGCGATGACGCTTTCGACGGGCGCCTTTTCCGGTCCGAAAGGGAAAAGGCGATTGAGCCCGTAACCCGCTCCAATGAAAAGCAAAAGCACAACAGGAGGCAGCGGAAAAATCCGCGCATTGACCGGCTCGCTCGCCTTGTGATCTTGTCCGTTCATCGATCCGCCTCGTCTTCGGCGCCGTCAGGCTAATTTAAAGCCGCGTCGAAACAGGGCGCGGCGAAGGACTGCAACTCTGCTTCCGGTCTCAGCTGCGCGCGCCGAAGGCGTCAAACGCCGCGCGCAATTCGGGGTGGGTCGCTGCGTGTTCGTCAAGGGGAACGCCCTTCGCGATGGCGTCCCAGGCCTGCCGGATGCTGGCGGCGCCGCCGCGCGGCCCCATCGGATGCCCGAACACGCCGCGCCCCGGCACGAAGCCGAAATCGACGCTCCCCACCTTGCGATAGACGCCCTCAAGCGTGCCGGCCCAGTCGCTGCCGCCGGGAACCGGCAGGCACGGCTTGATCGGCCCCATCGGCTCCAGGCACGCGCGCACGCACTCCAGCACCTCGCGCTCGGGCGTCATCATGCGCGCGCCGAAGCCCGGCATGATGACGGTATCGAAGCCGGCAAGGCGCTGCAGGCGGGTCAGCACGCGCGAGTGGATGCCGTAACCCGCCAGGCGGCTGAAGGCGGCGATGAAGGGGAAGTGGGCGATGAGCGGAACCTTCGCGTGCTTTCTCAGCATCCGCACGCCGGAGAGGCCCACCGGCATGGCGTTGATCAGGAGCGCGTTGGCGCCTCTTTCCACGGCGACGTCGTGCAACTCGGCAAGCCGGTCCACCTCGTCGGTGATGTTTGCGAGATAGATTTTCGGCTCGCCCGTCTCGCGCTCCGCTCTCGCCCGCGCCTCGCCCAGCGCCGCGGCGCGCTCCTCCAGCGGACACCAGGGGATGTCGGCCAGCATTTCGTCGTCCTTGGCGATGTCGAGACCGCCGAGCCAGCTCTGGTAGCCAAGTTCGGCGAAGGGCGCGGCAGGCAGCCCGATATTCGGCTTGATAACGCCGAAGAAGATCGGCCTGCCGTAGGCGCGAAGCTGATCGCGAAGACCCGCCACGCCGAAACGCGGCCCCTCGAACCGCGAAAGATACGAGTGGGGAAAACGGATGTCCTCAAGGCGGATCAGCGGAATGCCGGGCGAAAAGAACACGCCCTCGCCGCAGACCGCCGAAAGCAGGTTCGGGATGCGCGGGCCAAAATTGCCGTGCGGATGCGCAATCACAGCGCGGACGGCGTGGACAGGGCCGCGCGCCGCGCATTCGACCGCAATGCTGAAGCCGGACGGCCTGGGCTCGGACTCGATCTCCAGAACCTTCGCAGCGAAGCGCGGGCGGAAATCCTCGTCCACCCCCACGCGCCGCCACTGCGCGGTGGATTGCTCGCTGCACAGATGCGCGGCCGCCTCGCGCGGGTCGCCGGCGCATTCGAACGTGAAATCCAGCTCGATATAGTCTTCGGCTGAGAGTTCGCCGCGCTTGGCGTAAAAGGCCCTGACGTCGTCCGGCGTCACGATCAGCCCTCGCCCATGACCTGCAATTCAAGCCCTCTCTTCGGGCGCGGCCCGTCGAGCTCAATGAAGAAGATCGATTGCCAGCTTCCGAGCACGAGTTCGCCGCCCGCCACGGGCACGCTTTCGGACGAGTTCATGAAGAGGCCGATGATGTGGGAATGCGCATTGTCGCGGCCGTCAACCGCTGCGAGATTGTGAAGCCAGTCGCCGTCGCGGGCCGCGAAGCGCTTGAGGAACGTCACGATGTCCTTCTCAAGCTGCGGCTCGCGCTCGTTCACGTTCACGCGCGCCGTGGTGTGGAGCGAGGTCACGGTGACAAGGCCGTCGCGAACGCCGGTTGTCGCGACCCAGTCCTTCACCTCTTTCGTGATGTCGAGGATCTGGATCGGCTGCACGGTTTCGAACTCGATCCGGGTTCTTTGGATTTTCATGAGGCTACCTTGGAGCGCGTCGGCGGGCGCGCGGATGTTATCGCGCCGGATGCTGCGGCGCAAACCATTAAGGCTTCCCGCAAGCGTGAAGTCCCGTCCGGCGCGGGCCCTTCTTGCGCGGCGGCGCCGCGAGCAACATTTCCAGGCCAAGAGACAGGCAGATAATACGGGTGATAGGCATGATATCGAGCCGAGCTGTCTTCGCCGTTGGCGGGGTTGCCGCCGCGGCGATTGTCGCCGCCCTGGCCGCGGGTCCGGTCCTGAGCCGGGTTGAGCAGCCGGATTACAAGGTTGTGGAGAAGGACGGGCCGATCGAAATCCGCGATTACGGGCCGATGATCGCCGCCGAGGCGACCGTTGAAGGCGAGCGCAAGCCCGCCATCGAGGAAGGTTTCCGGCTGATCGCGGCCTACATCTTCGGCAAGAACGAGCCGCGCGCGAAGATCGAGATGACGGCGCCGGTCGAGCAGGAGAAGGCGCAGAAGATCGCCATGACGGCCCCCGTCACCGAGCAGGCCAAGGGGCAGAACCTGTGGACCGTGCGCTTCATCATGCCGAAGGAATGGACGATGCAAACCTTGCCGGCGCCGTCCGACCCGCGCGTGAGCCTGAAGCCTTATCCCGCGCGTCGCTTCGCCGTCATCACGTTCTCCGGCATAGCGCGCGATGGGGCCATCGCGGAGAAAACCGAAGAGCTGCGGCGTTTCGTGGAAATGCGAAAGCTCGCAACCGTCGGCGAGCCCGTGCTGGCGTTCTACAATCCGCCCTGGACGCTGCCCTTCCTGCGCCGCAACGAGATCATGCTCGAACTGGCGCAATAGCACCGCCGCGCAGCCGAACGGAAAACATTCGTCATCCCGGAAAGGCGCAGCCTTATCCGGGATCTTCGCAAGGCGATCGGATAAGCGTTGCAGCCGAACGGAAAACGTTAATATTTGTCATCCCGGAAAGGCGCAGCCTTATCCGGGATCTTCGCAAGTCGATCGGATAAGCGTTGCAGCCGAACGGAAAACGCTAATATTTGTCATCCCGGAAAGGCGCAGCCTTATCCGGGATCTTCGCAATTCGATCGGATAAGCGTTGCAGCCGAACGGAAAACGTTAATATTTGTCATCCCGGAAAGGCGCAGCCTTATCCGGGATCTTCACAAGTCGAACGGATAAGCGTTGTGCAGGCCCGAAGCGGCTGGCGGAGCGCCAGCCTTAAGCGCGCTCGTCCCGCGTCTTGATCGTCGCCTGGCCAAGCGCCTTGATGACGGCGTTGACGATGCCGCTCGCGTTCAGCCCGGCGGCCTCATACATGGCTTCAGGCTTGCCGTGATCCAGGAAAATGTCCGGAAGCGAGAGCGGACGCATCTTGAGCCCCTGGTCGAGGAGCCCGTCCCGGGCGAGGAACTCCAAAACGTGGCTGCCGAAGCCGCCGCTTGAGCCTTCCTCCACCGTAATGAGCACCTCGTGATGGCGCGCGAGCTGGCGAATGAGATCGTGGTCGAGCGGCTTTGCGAAGCGCGCGTCGGCGACCGTTGTCGAGAGGCCCATGGCTGCGAGCTTGTCGGCGGCTTTGAGGCTTTCCTGAAGCCTCGTGCCGAGCGACAACAGCGCAACCGTCGCGCCTTCGCGGACGATGCGTCCCTTGCCGATGGGCAGGATCGCGCCTTCCGCGGGCATCTCATAGCCAAAGCCCTCGCCGCGCGGATAGCGGATTGCGCTCGGCCGGTCGTCGATGGCGGCCGAGGTCGCGACCATGTGCTTCAGCTCCACCTCGTCGGCGGGCGACATCACCACGAAATCGGGCAGACAGCAGAGATAGGCGAGGTCGAACGTGCCGGCATGGGTCGCGCCGTCCGCGCCCACGAGGCCGGCGCGGTCGAGCGCAAAACGGACCGGCAAGTGCTGCACCGCCACGTCGTGCACGACCTGGTCGTAGCCGCGCTGCAGGAAGGTCGAGTAGATCGCCGCGAAGGGCTTCATCCCTTCGGTGGCGAGGCCGGCGGCGAAGGTCACGGCGTGCTGCTCCGCGATGCCGACATCGAAGCAGCGGTTCGGGAACTCCTTCTCGAAAAGGTCGAGGCCGGTGCCCCCCGGCATCGCGGCCGTGATCGCAATGATCTTGTCGTCCTTGCGCGCCTGTTCGATAAGGCTTTCCGCGAAAACCTTGGTATAGCTCGGCGGTCCGGCCTTGCCCTTGTCCTGGGCGCCGGTGACGACGTTGAACTTGGTCACGCCGTGATATTTGTCGGCCGACTTCTCCGCGGGCTCGTAGCCTTTGCCCTTCTGCGTGACGACATGGATCAGCACCGGCCCGCCATGGGCGTCGCGCACGTTGCGCAGCACGGGCAGAAGATGATCGAGATTATGCCCGTCGATGGGGCCGACATAGTAAAGCCCCAGTTCCTCGAAGAGCACGCCGCCCGTGAAGAGATGGCGAGTGAACTCCTCGGCGCGCGCCGCCCGGCGCTCCCACACTTTCGGCAGCTTGTGCGCGAAATATTTCGCGATATCGCGGACTTTCAGGAAGGTTTCCGACGAGGTGATGCGGGCCAGATACTGCGACAGGGCGCCAACCGGAGGCGCGATCGACATGTCGTTGTCGTTCAGGATGATGATCAGGCGCTTGTCCATGGCGCCGGCGTTGTTCATCGCTTCGTAGGCCATGCCCGCGCTCATCGAGCCGTCGCCGATGACGGCGATCACATGCCGCCCGTCATCGGGGTTTTTGAGATCGCGCGCCACAGCCATGCCGAGGCCCGCCGAAATCGACGTCGAGGAGTGCCCCGCGCCGAAGGGATCGTATTCGCTCTCCGAGCGCTTGGTGAAGCCCGACAGGCCCCCAGGCTGACGCAAGGTGCGGATGCGATCGCGGCGTCCGGTGAGAATCTTGTGCGGATAGGCCTGATGCCCGACGTCCCAGATCAGGCGATCCTCGGGCGTGTTGAAAAGATAATGGATCGCGACCGTCAGCTCCACGACGCCCAATCCCGCGCCCAGATGGCCGCCCGTCACGGAGACCGCATCGATCACCTCGTATCGCAGCTCGTCGACGACTTGCTGCAGCTGATCGGGGTCCAGATTTCGGAGATCCTGGGGAGACTTAATCGTATCGAGGAGGGGGGTGCGGTTGCTGATTGTCACGTCAAACGCTTTCCTTCAGAGGCTCAAAGCCCATACTCTATGCCGATCCGTCCCGCAAGCACACGCTGTTTTTAGTCGCAATTGCAGACGGCTACGCTTTCGCGGAGAGACGCGGCAAAAAAACTGCGCTCCCCCTCATTGGAGCGCATTTCGGCGCGGCGACGCACAAAATTGCACGCCAAGCGGAATTTTTTCTTAATCGGAGCCGAGGAGAAGGGGTTGGCTTTGGCGTTGCGGAGCGTGTTGCGTGCGTCACTAAACCTCGGAGTCGAGAGGCGCAATTCCGGCAGGCGTCCCTTGCGCGCTGAGCGTGATCCGCTCGACCTTGGCCTCCGCGCGCTTGAGAAGCTGGTCGCAATGGGCGCGCAGAGCCTCGCCGCGCTCGTAGATATCGATGGACTGCTCAAGCTCCACGTCGCCCCGCTCAAGGCGCGTGACGATCTGCTCAAGCTCTTTCAGAGCGGTCTCGAAACTCATGCCCTTGATTTCGGCGAAGGGTGGGCGAGGCGTGCGCGCCGCCTCCTTGACTGCGTCGGTCTGCATGGTCTTCCCTCAAAAAGCTTCCAACAGCGTCTGCACATGGGCCGCCGCGGAGCGGCCGAGAGCGGTCAAGTCGTAACCGCCTTCGAGCACTGAAACCAGGCGTCCGCCGCAGCGTTCCCGAGCTACATCTATCAACTTTTGCGTGACCCAGGCGTAGTCGTCCTCGACGAGATTGATGTTGCCGAGCGGATCGGAGCGATGGCCGTCGAAGCCGGCCGAAACGATGATCAGGTCGGGGGCGTGCCTGCGCAAGGCCGGGAGGATGACCGATTCGAAGGCTTCGCGGAATTGCGGGCCGCCGTCGCCCGCGCGCAAGGGGCAGTTGACGATGTTGTCGCTTTCGCCCCGCTCCGTGATGCTGCCCGTGCCGGGAAACAAGGGCATTTGGTGGGTCGATGCGTACATCAACGCCGGATGAGACCAGAAAATGGCCTGCGTGCCGTTGCCGTGATGCACGTCGAAATCGGCGACGGCGACGCGCTCGGCGCCATGCGCGGCCATCGCATGGAACGCCGCGACCGCTGCGTTATTGAACAGGCAGAAGCCCATCGCCTTGGCGATTTCGGCGTGATGGCCCGGGGGCCGCACGGTGCAAAAGGCGTTGGTTGCGCGGCCCCTCATGACCTCGTCGACGGCGTAGATGGCGCCGCCGGCCGAGCGAAGCGCCGCCTCCCAGCTTCCGGGCGAAACGATGGTGTCGCCTTCGTCGAGCGCAATAAGATCGCTCTTGGGCTGCCGTTTTTCGAGAAGATCGACATAGGCCCTGGGATGGGCGCGAGCCACCTGGTCGAGCGTTGCGAGCGGCGCCTCCACCGTGATGAGATTTTGAAATCGCGCCGAGGAGAGCGCCCGCTCGATGGCCTTCAGGCGCTCGGGCCGCTCCGGGTGCCATTCGCCGGTGTCGTGCCGAAGAAAGGCGTTATGCGTGATTTGCAGGGTGGTCATTGAAAGATCCTCAACCCGCCTGCTTGCTTACGAGGGCCTTCAGCGAAACGGGCGCCTGGCTGTCCTCGGGGACGAAAAAATCCGGGGCGAGGTCCTCGCTCGGGTCGATGCGGTAATGGTCGAACTCGCGCCTGCCGTTGTCCCACAGCAGGGTGTCGTCGATGCAGAAATTGCCCGTGAATTCGCGCGCGGGCTTTGTGAGAATGACATGCGCGGCGTCCGCCAGGATGTCGGCCTTGCGGCTTGCCCGCATCAGCTTATCCCCGCCAAGAAGATTGGCGACGGCGGCGGTTGCGATGGTGGTGCGCGGCCAAAGCGCGTTAACCGCGATCCCGTCGCGCTTCAGCTCTTCGGCAAGCCCCAGCGCGCACAAGCTCATATTGTATTTCGCGATGGTGTAGGCGACGTGCGGCGCGAACCATTTCGGATTGAGGTCCAGCGGCGGCGACAGCATGAGGATGTGGGGGTTTGCCGCCTTCTTCAGATAGGGGATGCATGTTTTCGAGGTAAGGAACGTGCCGCGCCCGTTGATCTGGTGCATCAAGTCGTAGCGCTTCATGTCGGTCTGCACGGTGGGCGTAAGGCTGATCGCGCTCGCATTGTTGATGAGGATGTCGATGCCGCCGAAATGCTTCGCGGCTTCCTCGGCCGCCGCCTGCACTTGATCCTCGAAGCGGATGTCGCACTGGATCGGAAGCGCCTTGCCGCCTTCCTGCTCGATCTCGGCGGCGGCGGTGTAGATGGTTCCGGGCAGCTTCGGATGCGGGTCGGAGGTTTTCGCGGCGATCACGATGTTGGCGCCGTCCCGCGCCGCGCGAAGGGCAATCGCGAGCCCGATGCCGCGGCTCCCTCCCGTGATGAAAAGCGTCTTTTTGTGAAGCGTTCCCATTCTCAATGCCTTTAGTTCTTCTTGTGTCACGACGCCGCGCGACAGCGCGCATTATGCCATTTTACTGAGCCGAGCGTTTGCTTTTCTGCAAAAACGCGAAGAAGGCCGCCGCCGCTTCGTCCGACTTCACGCGCTCCAGGAAGAGAGCGCCCTCCTCCTGCATCCGCTCCCTGACGGCGGCCGTATCGCCCCGCAGCAGCCGGCGCGCGATCCGCAGGGCCTCGCGCGGCTTCTGCGCCAGCGCTCGCGCCGCCTTCAGCGCTTCGCTCTCCAGCGCCTCGGAGGGGACGATGCGATTGACAAGCCCGGCCTCCTTCGCCTGCTCCGCCGTGAACGGCGCGCCCATCGCCAGAAGCTCGAAGGCGCGGACGTGGCCCATCACGCGCGGCCCAAGCAAGCTCGACCCCGCTTCCGGCACGAGGCCCAGATCCACGAACGGCGTCTGGAAAACGGCGCGCGGGCTCGCATAGGCGAGATCGCAATGGAAAAGCAAGGTCGTGCCGATGCCCACCGCGGGGCCATCCGCGGCCACGATCAGCGGCTTTTCGCAATTGGCAAGCGCCTTGACAAATTCGAAGCC
Source organism: uncultured Alphaproteobacteria bacterium (assembly GCA_963748525.1). Classification (GTDB taxonomy): domain Bacteria; phylum Pseudomonadota; class Alphaproteobacteria; order Rhizobiales; family Rhodomicrobiaceae; genus Rhodomicrobium. The sequence continues at coordinate 208,412 of CAVVJJ010000019.1, read as the reverse complement.
GTGGAGCACGGCGCCGCCCTGGCTCGCCGCGAGGAAGTCGGCCACGTCGTTGCCGGCGCAGAAGATGCCGGGCTGGCCCAGAATGACCGTCACGGCGACGCCGTCGTCCGAATTGGCCGCGTTAAGCGCGCCGGCGAGCGCCTCATACATGGCCATGGTCAGCGCGTTTTTTTTCTCCGGGCGGTTCAACCGCAGGGTTTGTACGGCGCCCTCGCGCGCGATCGCGACATGGTCGCTCATGGCTAGCGTCCTCCCAAGACGGCGTCGGCCTCGGCTACGGTTTCGTGTCCGTGGAGGACAGCCTGCTTCAGGCCGGCCGTTTCGCCCAGCAAACTTTCCGCGAAATGCCTCGCCTCAATGATGCGCGCGCCCGCGTGGCCTGCGCCGTTTTCGGCCCGCGCGCAAGACAGCGCGCCCTTCGCGAGAAATGCGCCGCCGGCGGAAAGAGCGAACAACCGCGCGAAAGGCGTTGCGCCCGCCAGCGCCGCGTTCCTGTTTTCGACAAGCTGGCGCGTGAGAAAGCCGCTGGTCTCCTCCAGGTCCGCGACCGCCTTCTCAAGCCGCTCGGCCGTGGCGCCGAAACCCGGTTCGTTCGCGGTCCGAACCTCGCGCACCGTCTCTTTCAGAGCGGCGATGAAGCCCGCGACCGCCGCGCCGCCATTCGAAGGCAGTTTGCGCGTGACGAGGTCGATGGCCTGGATGCCGTTGGTTCCCTCATAGATCGGCGCGATGCGCGCATCGCGATAATGCTGCGCGGCGCCCGTCTCCTCGATGTATCCCATGCCGCCGTGAACCTGGATGCCCTCGGAGGCGACCTCGACGCCGATGTCGGTCGCATAAGCCTTCGCTACGGGCGTGAGCAGCGCCGCCTCGGCGTGCGCGCGCTTGCGTTCCTCGCCGCCCGGCGCATGATGCGCGATGTCCATCGCCACCGCCGTAGCAAAACAGATCGCGCGCGCCGCGCTCGTCTTCGCCTTCATCGACAGCAGCATCCGCTTCACGTCCGGGTGCTCGATAATGGCGACGGAGGCTTCGCTTTCCGTCGAACCCTGCTTGCGCTGCCGCGCGTAAGCCAGCGCCTGCTGGAACGCGCGCTCCGCGATGCCCACGCCTTGCACGCCGACGCCGACGCGCGCCTCGATCATCATGGTCAGCATGGCCTGCAAGCCGCCGTTCGGCGCGCCGACGAGCCAGCCGGCCGCCCCGCCCTTGTCGCCATAGTTCAGCACGGCGGTGGGGCTGCCATGGATGCCGAGCTTGTGTTCGAGCTTGGCGCAGGTCACATCGTTCAGGGCTCCAAGCGATCCGTCGCGGTTCACGAAGCGCTTCGGGACGAGGAAGAGCGACAGCCCCTTCGTGCCCGCGGGCGCATCGGGCAGGCGGGCGAGAACCATGTGGACGATGTTCTCCGTAAGCGGGTGCTCGCCATAGGTGATGAAAATCTTCGTGCCCGTGATCTTGTAGGAGCCGTCGCCGGCAGGAACCGCGCGCGTCTTCAGAAAGCGGAGGTCCGACCCCGCATGCGGTTCGGTCAGCTGCATGGAGCCGGTCCATTCGCCCGTCACAAGCTTCGGCAGATACGTGCGCTGAAGCTCGGGCGAACCATGCGCGATGATGGCGTGCACGCCGGCCTGGGTGAGAAGCGGGTTCAGCCCATAGGCCATGTTGGCGCCGTTCCACATCTCGGTCAGCGCCAGCGACAGCGCGAAGGGCAACCCCTGGCCGCCATGCTCGCGAGGCGCGGCCACGCTGCCCCAGCCGCCCGCGACCCATTTGCGATAGGCGTCCGCGAAGCCGTCCGGCATGACGACTTCGCCGTTCACGAGCCGCGCGCCTTGCTCGTCGCTCGCCCGGTTCGTCGGCGCCAGCTCCTCGTCCGCGAACCGCGCAGCCTCCTCAAGGATCGCCATCGCCGTGTCCATGTCGAGATCCTCGAACAGCCCGCGCTCGACAAGACCGGAAAACCCCGCGATGTGGTTGAGCGCAAACGCGATATCCGCGACGGGCGCGCGATAGGTCATGGATCCTCCGAGTCGTTCGCGTCTCTTAAAATACGCTGTTCCAGGCGCGGAAGAAGGCTACATTAATCCCAATGCCCATCACGTTAAACATGATTTCGCGTCATCGCGCGCTTGCGAGGCTGCAAGTCTGACATGATCCTAAACGCAACCCCGGAAGCAATTGCGGATGCCGCGCGGATTTTGCGCGAGGGCGGGCTTGTGGCCTTCCCGACCGAGACGGTCTACGGGCTCGGCGCCGATGCGACGCAAGGCGAGGCCGTGGCGCGCATCTTCGAGGCGAAGGGGCGCCCGCGCTTCAATCCGCTGATCGTCCATGTCGCGGATTTGGACGCCGCGCGCGATCTGGCGGAGTTCGGCGAGGACGCGCTGGCGCTCGCGCGGCGCTTCTGGCCGGGGCCGCTGACGCTCGTGCTGCCACGCGCTGGCCACGCCCGCGTCAGCGAGCTTGCGACGGCGGGGCTGGATACCGTCGCCATCCGCGTTCCGGCGCACGCAATAGCGCGGGCGCTCATCGAGGCCGCGGGCGTTCCCATCGCCGCGCCGAGCGCGAACAAATCGGGGCGCGTGAGCCCCACCCGCGCCGCGCACGTGGCTGACGATTTCGGCGCCGCGATCGGCACGATCCTCGATGGCGGCGGCGCGGATGCGGGGCTTGAGTCGACCATCGTCGCGCTGGCCCCGCAGCCAACGCTGCTCCGTCCGGGCGCCATCGCCCGCGAGGATATCGAAGCGGCTCTCGGCCGCGCCCTCGCGGCCCCCTCCGCGGGCAAAGTGCAAGCGCCGGGGCAGCTTCTCAGCCACTACGCGCCGCGCGCCGCCCTGCGTCTCGACGCGGCCGAAGCCTTGCCGGGCGAGGCGCTGCTCGCGTTCGGGCCGGGCGCCCCGGAAGGCGCCCTCAATCTGAGCGCGGCTGGAGATCTGCGCGAGGCGGCGGCCAATCTTTTCGCCTTTCTGCGCGCGCTCGATGCGAAGCGCCCGCTCCGGATCGCGGTCATGCCGATCCCGGCGGCGGGCCTCGGAGAGGCCATCAACGACCGGCTGCGCCGCGCCGCCGCGCCAAGACCTTGAGAGGCGCGGAAATCGGCTGCCGGGCGCGGCCCATAAATTGGGCGGAGCCGCGTTTTTTTTACTTGAAATGGGGGGGATTGCCATGCACATACCCCCCTTGTTCACATCTGGACATCTGCTGGTTGGGGAGGACGCCATCATGGCATTTCATGACGCCCTCTTCCAATTGGGGATGGACTTGGATCGAGATTCAAGCACCGCCCAAACGGAAGAAAAATATGCCCTCGGCGCCGCGCATAAGGGCGGCGAGGAACGAACGCTTTTTTCTGCAGGCACCGAACATCCAGCGCGCGCCGCAAGGCGGCGGCTTGTCTCCTGAAATCTCGACGGAACCACAAAAATGAAACACGAATCCGGGCTCAAGACGAACCTGCTGTCGCAGGAAATCGAGCATATCGACATCACGTCCTTCGACGCGCGCCCCATCGTCAAGGCGATGAGCGCCATGTCCTTCACGTCCCGCGACCTCGGAAGCGCGGCCGAAATCTTCAACGCCATGCTGAAGGATGAAAGCTGCTCGATCATCCTGACGCTCGCGGGATCGACTTCGGCCGGCGGCTGCATGAAGCTTTATGCGGACCTCATCGCCTACAACATGGTGGACGCCGTCGTCGCGACGGGCGCATCCATCGTGGACATGGACTTCTTCGAGGCGCTCGGCTTCAAGCATTATCGGGGCAGTCAGTTCGGCGACGACAGGACATTGCGCGATCTCTATATCGACCGCATCTACGACACCTATATCGACGAGGAGTCGCTCAAGGCGTGCGACCACACCATCTGCGAACTCGCCAACGGTCTTGAGCGCCGCCCTTACAGCTCGCGCGAATTCATCCGCGAGATGGGCCGCTGGCTTGCGGACGGCAATGCGAAGAAGCCGCATTCGCTCGTGCAACTCGCCTATGAGAAGGATGTGCCGGTTTTCTGCCCGGCGTTCACGGACTCGTCGGCGGGCTTCGGCCTTGTCAAGCATCAGGCGGACAACCCGAAAAGCTACCTCACCATCGATTCCGTCCGCGATTTCCGCGAACTCACCGACATCAAGATCGAGGCCGGAACGACGGGCCTCCTCATGATCGGCGGCGGCGTGCCCAAGAACTTCGCGCAGGACACCGTCGTATGCGCGGAAGTTTTAGGCCGCGAGGTCGACATGCACAAATACGCGATCCAGATCACGGTCGCCGATGTGCGCGACGGCGCATGCTCAAGCTCGACGCTCAAGGAGGCCTGCTCCTGGGGCAAGGTCGACACCGCGCATGAGCAGATGGTGTTTGCGGAAGCGACATCGGTTCTGCCGCTGCTTGCAAGCGACGCCTATCACACCGGCCATTGGCGAAACAGAAAGCCGCGCGCCTATTCGAAGCTGTTCGGTTAAAAAGGCGGCGGATCGCGCGGCGTCTCTTGTCTGCATCTTGAAGGGCGCATCGGCCCTCCGCGTGATCCCGGAAGCCGATGCGGTTATCCGCAATCGCCAAGTTTGTTGGGCGCGGATAATCGCGGCGCTTTCCGGGGCGACGAAAGAGAGGGCCGGGGCGGCTCTGGAAGGTTGCGAGGAAGGGAAGGATGTCCGACGAGAGACTTTATCTTGAGGACCTTGCGCCCGGCGGGAAGTTTTCCGGCGGCCCGGTCGTCATGACCGAGGAGGCGATTATCGCCTTCGCAAAGGAGTTCGATCCGCAACCCTTCCATACGGACCCGGAGGCGGCCAAGTCCACCGTCTTCAAGGGCCTGGCGGCGAGCGGCTGGCACACCGCAGCCGCCACCATGCGCATGATTGTCGACGGCGCCATGCCGTTTGTCGGCGGCTCGGTCGGATTTGGGGTGGAAGTGTCCTGGCTGAGGCCCGTGCGGCCGGGCGACGAGCTTTCGGTGCAAGTGGAGATTCTCGAGATCGTCCCGTCGTCCTCGAAGCCCAATCAGGCCGTCGTCACAGTGAGAACGGCGACCATCAACCAGAACGGCGAGACTGTGCAGCTGATGACATCGAAGAACCTGGCCTTCAGACGCGGCCACGCGCCGGGCGAGGCTGGATGGCTTGCGACGCCGCCGGCGGCGACGGAAACCTGACCGGCCTGGACGCCGTTCCCGGGTGGGCCGGCGTTATTCGCTTTCTGGCTCCGGGTCTATGTCGATGAGCGCCCGCAATGCCGTGCGCGCCCGCGAGAGCCTCGATTTCACCGTGCCGACGGAGATGTTCAGGACCGAGGCGGCTTCCTCATAGCGAAGGCCTTCGACCGCGATCAGCATGAGGACTTCGCGGTGATCGTCCGTGAGCAGCATGAAGGCCTTTTGCACTTCCGACAACACGAGATGATGGTGCTGCTGAGCCGGCGCATAGGAGAGGGCGTCTTTCTCCAGGCCGTTCCGATAGGCCAGATCATGCTGAGCGCGCCGCTTGTCGTTCCGGAAGACGTTCTTGAGAATGACGAAGAGCCACGCTCTAAGGTTGGTGCCGGGCTGCCATGACTCGATGTTGGCGATCGCTCTGGTCAGACATTCCTGGACGAGATCGTCCGAATAGTCCGCGTCCCGCGTCATGTAGCGCGCAAAACGTCTCAAGCGGGGAATTTCCGCCTTCATCGCCGAGATAGTTTCGCGGTGATCTCGCGACATCCGTATCTTAGTCTCGTCCGCCTCGCTGAACATATAGAGGCAGATTCTTAAGAAAGTAAGGGTGTTGATGCGCCGCCTCGACAAAGGTTGCGCGGATCTCGCCCCGCGCCGGAACTCGCGAGACGAGCTTCGTGTTGCTTCATCGACTTCTGGGCGCGGACGGAATAAGCGCTTCGCGCCATGTCCTGGGAGGAAGCGATGTCGGATGCCGCGGCGCGAAAGATCGAAGAGAAGCCGCTCCCCGATCGGGAAAATCGCCCCGAAATTCAGCCGTCGGATTTGCCGGACCCGTCGGTTTTGCCGGAGCTTCGCATCTACAGCCGGTCCACCGTGTTCTTCTGGTGGCCGGTATGGCTGGCGGGCTATATCATCGCTGCGATCACGGCGATCTGGGGAGAGACGCTGACGCTGTCGAATGGGACGAAGATCGTCGTGCACCACAACACGGGGCTCGGGCTCACCTTCATCGTCATTCTGATCCTCATCATGATGCTGTCGAATGAAAAGCTGCGCGGCATCTATTCGGTGGTGCTGTTGCTGACGATCGCTTTCGTAACCGTCCTGTTCGGCTGGCTCGGATGGTGGGATCGCATCTTCGCCTTTATTCCGCAGCTCACCGTCTACATGAACCTCGGCTTCTATCTGACCTTCTCGACTGCGCTCTTCGCCATATGGGCGCTCCGGTTCCTGTTATTCGACCGGCTTATCTTCTGGCGCCTGCGGCCCGGTCAGCTTACGGAGGAGCACCTGATTGGCGGCGGCGAACAGAGCTACGACACCCGCGGCATGCTGTTCGAGCAGCGCAGCAACGACTTCTTCCGCCACACGGTTGGATTAGGCGCGGCGGATCTTCTCTTGATTACGACAGGCGCGCGCAAGCAGGAGATCGACATCCCGAACGTGCTTTTCGCCGACCGCAAGATCAAGACCATGCAAAGGCTGATCTCGATCAAGCCGGAGGAGGTCTTGGCGAAGGCTGCGTCGAGTGGATAGGGTCAGAGGAGGTTTGGCGGTTGCCGGTTCCAGAACGCGATGCGCCAGGCGCCCTCTTCGAACGCCAGCGCGCAGCAGTTTCCGGTGGCGACCTTGAGCGCGTCGCTTGCCGCCATGGCGTCGAAGGCGCCGGGGACGAGTTTCAGGAAGAACCGCAAAATGCCGTTGCTCGTCACGATGAGCGCGGCGTCTTCGCCTGAAAGCGCGGCGGCGAGGCCGTTTGCGATGTCCGCCACGTTCCTCGCGATGGCGTCCTCCGATGGCCGCCAGCCGGCAGCGGACGGCCAAACCCCCCGCCGGTCCCAGGCCTTGAGTTCGGCTTCGCCGCCAGCGGCGCGGATTTCTTCCGAAGACTTGCCTTCCCAGGCGCCGTAATCGATTTCGCGGAGCCGCTCGTCAATCTCCATCGGCTTCTCCAGGCCCAGCCGGCCGGCTGCGATGGCGGCGTGCTCACGCGTCCGCAGCAGCGGGCCGGCAACGATGCGAACGATCCGCGCCTTCGCAGGCTCTAGCCCGGCGGCGAGCGCGGCGGCCTGCTCCCGGCCCTTGGCGGTGAGCGGCAGATCCGTGCGAGCGCCGACCCATGTCGCCGTCTCTCCGGCCTCGAACGTGTTTCCGTGGCGCGCGAGCAGAAGCAGCATCAACGCCCGCCCGCGCTCAGCTCGATCAGTTCCCCTTCCCGCCCGATGATCGCCTCGGCGACGGCGACGTCCTCGGGCGCGTCCACCGACCAGTGCGTCCGCCCGCGATAGTCGACCACGGCGACGCGGATCGTCATCCCGTTCTCCAGCGCGCGCAGTTGCTCAAGCCCCTCCGTCGCTTCAAGCGGAGACGGCGACAAGGCCACGTAGTGTGCAAGCGCGGCCTTGCGGTATCCGTAAAGTCCGATGTGCCGGTAGATGGAGGCGTGGCCGGCATGGCGGATGTGCGGAATCACGGCCTTCGAGAAATAGAGCGCGTTCTTCTTCAAATCGAAGACAACCGTGGTGCCGCCGCCGGGGCGCAGCTTCTTCTTCTCGACGAATTCCTCCAGCGCCGCGCCGGCGAGGCTGACGGCGGGCGTCACGATCTGCGGCGCGGTGTCGATGATCATCTCGTCGATCATCGCTTCCAGCACCCAGGGCGGGGTGAGCACGGCGTCGCCTTGGAGATTGAGCACGATGTCCTCGGAAATCGCGGCGCGTCTCACGGCGTCGAACGCGCGCTCGGTGCCGTTGGCGCAATCCGGCGAGGTCATGATGGCTTCCGCGTCGAAGCTGCGCGCATGGGCGAGGATGCGCTCGTCCTCCGTGGCGATCACCACGCGCGACGCCTGGCGGACGGAGCGCGCAATGCGCCACACGCGCTCCAGCATCGTAACGCCCGCCACCAAGGCGAGCGGCTTGCCTGGGAAGCGCTGCGACGCGTAGCGCGCCGGAATGACGATGGCGGCGGTCATGGGCGGGCGGCCTCGCTATTTCTTGCGGTAGGTTTTGGACTGCCTATTGACGATGCCAAGCGCGAGCGAATCCGGCAAGACCTTCATCAGCGCCGCGACCTGTTTGCTGCGCCGCCCGGTGACGACGACGGGGCGGCTTCGCATCACGCCCTCATAGCCCGCCTCGGCAACGTCCTCCGCGGCCGACCACCAATGCCTGCCCAAGCGCGACACCTGCTTGCGCGTTCCGGTCACGTCGTGGAACTCGGAATAGGTGAAGCCGGGGCAAAGCGCTGTCGTCAGAACGTTGGCGTCGCGGTATTCGAGGTGCAGCGACTGCGAGAACTTGATCATGAACGCCTTCGCGGCGCCGTAGAGCGTATGCCCCGCAGAGCCCGGAACCATCCCCGCGAGCGAGGCGACGTTGATGATGCGGCCGAAGCGGCGCTGGATCATCGGCGTCACGAGCACATGCGCAAGCTCGCAAGGCGCGACCACGAGCACGCGCAAAAACGCCTCCTGGTCTTCCCAGCGCGTGTTCGCGTAATAGCCGGGCACGCCATAGCCGGCGTTGTTCACGAGGCCGTCGATGGTGAGGCGATGATCGCTGATGGCTTCGACGAGGCGCTTGACGCCATCGGGATGGGCGAGATCCGCCGGGATCGCCGTGGCAGCGATATTGTGCTTCGCCGAAAGCTCCGCCGCCAGCGCCTCAAGCCGCTCCGCGCGCCGCGCGGTCAGCGCCACGTTCCAGCCCTTGGCGGCGAAAACCTCGGCAAACGCCTTGCCGATGCCCGCGGACGCGCCCGTGATCAACGCGGTCCGCCCGCGAACATTATCCATCGTGCCTTCTCCAATCCGTCATCCGTGCCGCCCTGCAAATTTTGCAACCGGACTTCTTCTCCGGGAGAGCGGGCGACGCGAGGCGCGATCCTAAGCAGGGTTTGCCGAACACGCCAACATTTTGAATTCCGCCGCGCGTTCGATCTCGGGTTGAGGACCGGGTGCGGACCTGGGGCCAACTTGTGAGAATGCCCCTTGTTGGGTGATAAGCGGCTGTTCAAACGCGGCGCCAGCCCATCAGGCGAAACGCGGCTTTTGCCTTTCCGGTTGACGATGCAGGGCTTCCGCAAACGTTTCAGGGGTTCTTGCCGGTAACGACTCTGCAGCAAGGACATTACATCCAGCCGCGTTTGCCTCACTTATTGAGGCTGAGGCCAACGGCGGCTATACCTGCCACCGCCGCGTAATTGTGCGGAGCCGCCATTCTCAGAAGATGCCCTGCCAGCCGCTTCCAAGATCAGGCTTGTGATGATTTCCGGTTGCGAAATCAGCGAAAGGTGGCTCGCTTTGACTTCGATAGTGTTCGCGCCCATCCGCTTGGCCATAAACCGCTGAAGTTCCGGGTTAATGGTTCTATCTTCAATTGAAACTGCGTACCAGCTCGGTTTAGACCGCCATGCGGCATGTCTTGTCTTGCCGGCGAGCAATTCGCGCCGGAAGGGCTCCTGCACCGCATAAAGTACGCGGGCCTTCTCTGCGGGCAAATCGCCGGCGAAATCATGCAGGAAAGCATCTTCGCTGAGCTGCCCATAATTACCTGTAAAAACTATCCCGGCAGATGCTGGGGGAGAAGGAAATTGCTTTGCCAGCGCCGTGTAATCTTCACTGGCATCGGGCGCCCGCGCCGCGACGTAGACAAGGGAAACCACATTTGGGTCGACACCGGCCTCTGTGACAATCATGCCCGCGAATGAATGCCCAACTAAGACGACTGGGCCGTCCTGGAGAGCCAGAACACGCCGCGTCTCCGCGACACTCTCATCCAACGTCGTCAAGGGATTTTGTACCGATGTAGCCCTGAGACCGGCACGTTGTAGCCGGGCGATCACTTCGCTCCAACAGGACCCGTCGGCAAACAAGCCATGGACCAGAACCACGTTTCGGATTGGCGGGGCAGGCTGGGCCACTGCAAAACGGGCGACAGCTGAAGCCGCTGTGGCGGCGGCGAGCGTTTCCAGAAAAGTGCGGCGATCCATTGCTGCCTCCATTGTCGCCGGCCAGAACAAAATGCGCGGAAACTCAATTGGGTCCGCTCATTTCGAACGGGCGCACCCATTTTTCCATGTTTAAGGCAATTTCCGGTTTCGAAGGCAGTGCGGGCGCCGGAATTTTAGGAGCAATCTCCGCTCACGACCCGACACAGAAGGCTCGCCCGCTTAACCATTAGCGAAGCATAATTTATTTACGCTGCCACAGATTGTCTTCCCGCTGATTACTCTACCTGAGATTGCAAAAAACAACGTTTTTTGCGAAACGAACCCAATAAGGCAAACAATTCCCTACCATGCCGCCTTCGCCTAGCTCCTGACTTCGAGGAGGCGGCGCGCGATCACCTGCGCCTGGATTTCGGCGGCGCCCTCGAAAATGCTCAGGATGCGCGCGTCGCACAGCACGCGGCTGATCGGATATTCGAGCGCAAAGCCGTTGCCGCCGTGGATCTGCAGCGCGTTGTCGGCTGAGGACCAGGCGACGCGGGCGGCGAGCAGCTTGGCCATGCCGGCTTCGAGATCGCAGCGATGGCCGCCATCCTTCTCGCGGCCGGCGAAGTAGGTGAGCTGGCGCGCGATCATCGTCTCGGCGGCCATCATCGCGATCTTGTCGGACACGCGCGGGAAGTTCACGATCGCCTTGCCGAACTGCTGGCGCTCCATGGCGTAGCGAAGGCCGAGGTCCATCGCCGACTGAGCGACGCCAACGGCGCGCGCCGCCGTCTGGATGCGCGCCGATTCGAAGGTCTGCATGAGCTGCTTGAAGCCTTGGCCCTCGACGCCGCCGAGGAGCCCTTCGGCCGGAACTTCGAACCCATCGAAGGACAGTTCATACTCCTTCATGCCGCGATAGCCGAGCACCTCGATCTCGCCCCCGGTCAGTCCCTCGACCGGAAACGGATTTGCATCCGTGCCGCGCGGCTTCTCCGCAAGGAACATCGAAAGCCCGCGATAGCCCGGCTCGGCAGGGTTGGTCCGCGCGAGCACGGTCAGCACGTCAGCGCGGACCGGGTGCGTGATCCAGGTCTTCTGGCCCGTGATCTTATAGACGCCGCCGTCGCGAACCGCGCGCGTCTTGAGCGAGGCAAGGTCGGAGCCGGTGTTCGGCTCGGTGAAGACAGCCGCCGGCAGAACCTCGCCGCTTGCGATCTTCGGCAGCCATTTCTCCTTCTGCTCGTCGGTGCCGCCGCCCAGTATCAGCTCGGCCGCTATTTCGGAGCGCGTGCCGAGCGAGCCGACGCCGATATAGCCGCGGCTCAGTTCCTCGGAGACGACGCACATCGCTTCCTTGCCGAGGCCGAGCCCGCCGAACTCCTCCGGGATGGTGAGGCCGAAGACGCCCAGCTCGTTCATCTTCACGATGATGTCGAGCGGGATGTATTCATTCTTCATGTGCCATTCGTGGGCGTGCGGCTTCACCTCGGCCTCGACGAAGCGGATCATCTCCCCGCGCATCGCCTCCAGCGTGTCGTCCAGCCCGCCATCGCCGAAATGCCCCGTTCCCGCCGCGTGCTGGACGAGTTCCACAAGCCGCGCGCGCGCCGCTGGCGAATTGGCCTTGATGAGCGTGACGACGCCCGCGCTCGCGAACATGTCGCGGTCCGCGGGCTCCAGGCCGAGATCGTGGAAGCGGACGGTCTCGGACTGGCTCATGGGGATGCCGCCGAGGATCTGCGTCACATATTCGCCGACGCCGATTTGCGTCAGGAGCGCTTCCATCTCGCCGAAGCGGTGGGCCGCCGCGAGGCGCCGCGCATAGGCCGCCATCTGCTTGATCGCCTCGGCGTAGGTGGCGAGCCAGGCGAGGCCATGGCAGGCATGCTGCTCGCGTTCCATCAGCTCGCTCGACAGCGCATCGTTCGCACTGACCCTCGCGCGCACCGCCACTGTGGCGCGCCTTGCCAGCCGCTCGGCGTTCGCCGCCGCCTCGTCGCACAGCGACAGCAGGTCTGGCGCCACAATGGGGGAATGGCTTTCGGCGGCGAGGCTCATGCTTGGCTTCTCCTTTCGATTTTCATGCGGCTTTTAGAATTCACACAGCGTAGCACGCCGCGCCCGGTTTTCGAAACGCGCGGGCGCCGCCATTTTCGAGTGGCGTCGCAGCGGTTATTTCCTCCGGCCGAACACCATATCGAGCCAAAGACTGAAAAACGTCTTCTGCGGCTCGTTCGGTTTCGGCTCATTCCTGGCCGTCGCGTCGCGCTTTGCAGCGGGCGCGGGCGCCGCTTCTCGCGCCGGGGCGCGGGCAGGCTCAGGCGCAGGATCGAAGGCGACGGCCGGCTCCGGCTTCGGCGCCTGCTGTTCCGGCGCTGGCGCCTGCGTGGCGACGGCGGCTGGGGCATGCTCGGGAACGTGCTCCAGCTCAGGCGACGGCAGCTCCGTGGCGATGGCGGCTGGAGCAGGCTCGGGAACGTGCTCCGGCTCAGGCGCGGGCGGCTCCGTCGCGGCGGCTGGGGCAGGCTCCGGCGCAGCGACAGGTTCTGGGGCTGCGGCGGGATGCGGCGTGACTTCGATCTCTGCGGGCGCTTCGGGCAGAGGCGCCGCTTCTATTGCTGGGGCGCCAATCTCGTGCGCGGCCTCGACGACCTCGCGGACGGACGCAACCTCCACAGGCGCTTCGGCGGGCGCGGACTCCGCATCGACGGCAAGAGGAACGACTTCCGGCATGGAGCAAGGCTCGGAGCTACGCTTTTCCGGCGCCGTCTCCTCGTGCGGGGTTTCCTCCACATGACGATGCAGATCGGGCGTGTCGTGATGGCGGTGCGCGAGCTCCACGCCGAGGCTTGCGGCCACCTCATCCACGCGCGCTTTCGAGGCGGCGGCAAGCTCATCGAAGCTTGCCCCTTGAAGGGCGCTTTCGATGGTGGCGTCGGCCACGCGCGCAGGCGCCTGCGCTTGACTAGTTTCCGGCTCTGGCGGCGCGGCGCTTGCGGGCGCGGCATCAACCTCAGGCGCGGGCGCCGCTGGCTCGCTCGCGTGGCTCAGCGGCAGGGACGCGAGCGCGTCGAGCCGGTTCGACGCCAGATAAAATGCGTTGCCGGAGAGCTCCCGCTCGGCAAGCCTTCGAACGTCGGCGAGAGCGGCGCCGAAAGAAACCTCTTCGGCCCCCGCGCCAGCGTATTCGCCGCCGCCGGCAAGCCGGGTCAATTCATCGATCAATTGCGCTGCCGCTTTATGCGCCGCGCCCGTAACTTCGCTATCGGCGGCCCTACGCAGGGCAGCCAACGCTTTCAGGAACTCGTCTGATGCTTGCGTCATGCGTGGCTCCAGTTCTTTTCGCGTCTTGCGGATAGAGAACGAAGCCGGGTTGTCAACCGAACCGCGCTTTGGACGCCTCCACGGCATCCTCGAACGTACGCAAGCCAGTATGCGGCGCGCTGACGAGTACCGCCATGTTGCCCGGCCGATGCTCGTTCTTCCACATGCGCATATGCGCTTTCGGAATGTCGGTCCAGGGGAAAACTTCACTCATGCACGGGTCAATTCGACGCTCGATCATAAGGCGGTTCGCCTGGCTTGCCTGCAACAGATTCGCGAAGTGCGAGCCCTGCAGGCGCTTCTGGTGCATCCACAGATAACGCGCGTCGAGCGTGAGGTTGTAGCCGCTCGTGCCGGCGCAGATCACCACCATGCCGCCGCGCTTCACAACGAAGATCGACACCGGAATCGTCGCCTCGCCCGGATGTTCGAAAACGAAATCGACGTTGTTGCCCTTGCCGGTGTGCTCCCAGATGGCGGCGCCAAATTTCCGGACTTCCTTGAACCAATCGCCGTATTCGGGCGTGCCGACTTTCGGCAATTGACCCCAGCACTTGAAGTCCTTGCGGTTGATGACGCCTTTCGCGCCGAGCGACATCACGAAGTCGCGCTTGTCCTCTTCGGAGACGATGCCGATGGCGTTGGCGCCAGACGTCGCGCAAAGCTGCACGGCGAACGAGCCAAGGCCGCCGCTGGCGCCCCAGACGAGCACATTGTGGCCGGGGCGAAGCACGTGCGGGCGATGGCCGAACAGCATGCGATAGGCGGTTGCGAGGGTGAGCGTGTAGCAGGCGCTCTCCTCCCAGGTCAGGTGCTTCGGCCGCGCCATGAGCTGGCGGTCCTGCACGCGGGCGAACTGCGCAAAAGAGCCGTCGGGCGTCTCGTAGCCCCAGATGCGCTGCGACGTGGAGAACATCGGGTCGCCGCCATTGCATTCCTCGTCGTCGCCGTCGTCCTGGTTGCAGTGCACAACAACTTCGTCGCCGACTTTCCAGCGCTTCACCTTGGAGCCGACCGCCCAGACGATGCCGGCCGCGTCCGAACCCGCAACGTGATAGGGATGCTTATGACTGTCGAGCGTCGAGACCGGCACGCCAAGCGCGGCCCACACGCCGTTGTAGTTCACGCCGGCGGCCATGGTCAGGATCAAAACGTCGTGACTATCGAGCTTCCAGGTTGGAACGACCTCGACTTGCATCGCCTCGTCGGGCGGCCCGTGGCGCTCCTTTCGGATAGCCCATGCGTACATCTTTTCGGGCACGTGACCGAGCGGCGGTATCTCTCCGACTTCGTAGAGATCTTTCAGGCCGCCCCCGGAGTTCGAGGATGCGGATTGCTTGAAAGCAATGACCTCACTCATAAAAGCGCTCCTTGCAGCGTATGCCCCCACATTGTATTCGTTGCGGTGCAGCATGACGCCTTTTGAAGCGGAGCGCAATATAGCCTTAACGAGGAGGCTGTTGGGTCTGCGCCGCTTTGCTCGCGTCCGGCCCGATGTTAAAAAACGCCGCGACGGCGCTGTTCCCGAGGATGGTTTGCGGCGGCTGCCCCGGCTGCTGTCGGGCGAGCGTCAACTCGATCACGCGATCATTATCCGCGAGCCCGCCGAGAACGCAGAATGCCCGCGTCCTCCGCCTCCGTGCGAAGTGCGATGGAACAGGGCGGTTTTGGGCTGAGCCCGAATTGAAGTCTGGACAAAGCGCAAGCTCATCGGGAAAGCTGCGCAGACAGCGTCTTTTCCCGCAACCTGTTCTCCTGGGTTTCGTCTCATGACTTCTCATCTCCTGGCGGCTCGGAGCCTTAGCTGCGCAATCGCTGCCCTCTTCTGCCTGACGATGGCCGATGCGCGCGCCGAAGACAGCGCCCAAAACGCGGACCTCGCCTTAAAAGCTTGCCTCGAACTCGTGCAGAAAAACGTCGAAGCGCGCCCTCCCCACGAGGAGGACGAACTGACAGAGAAAACCGGCCCCCGTGGCCGGCTCGACGCGGCGCGCGCGGCGGCGGCGTTTCAGGCCGAGAGCTGCATCGGAGTGGCGGCGACGGCCTGCATTCAAGCCGAAGGGAACACGTCGACGGCCGTCATGACGGATTGCTATGGCAGCGAAGCCGATGCCTGGGACCGGCGCCTCAACGCGGCCTATAAGAGGCTGCTCTCCAATGGCGACGGCAAAGACGTTGCGGAGGGCCTCCGGAAGACGCAACGGGCCTGGATGGCGTGGCGCGACGCGTCCTGCGCTCAGCCGTCCATCGTTTTCAAGGGAAGCATGGCGAGCCCGATGAGCGCCTATTGCAGGCTCGGCGCGACGGCCCGGCAGGCGATCTGGCTGGAAGGGTGGCTGCGGTAGGCGGCGGCAGGCTTTGCAGGCGCCCCGCTTCAGGCGCGAAGGGAAGACAGAAGCTGCGCCGCTGGCCGGATGGCGCCCGCGGTCCGGCCTGCGTCGGTTGTAATTTCCGGTTCGAGAAAGCGTCTCAGACGCCGCTCCTGATCGGGAGCGAAGCACCCGAGTTCGCGAAGGATGTGGGCGGCGGCGCACTCGGCGGCGCGCATCGCGCCGTCGTCGATCTTGAGCGCAAACCCAAGGCCGAGCGACGGCAACGCCGCGGCAAAGACGCCTTCGGCGCCTCCCTTGACGCAACATAAGGGAGCGGCGGCCATGACTTCGGTGGCAAAGCCGCCGGTTCCGTTCACGTAGAAGGGTTGGCGCGTCATGGCGGCGACAAGGCGCCTCGCGGCCTCGGCGCGCGCCGCCGGAAGCTTGGATGGGTCCGCAAGCCGCGCCATCCCCGTCGCCAGGCTGCGCAACGGCATGCAGTACGTTGGAATCCCGCATCCATCGCGGCCGGCCGGGACGGCGGCCACGTCGCAGCCCGTCATCTCCGCAAGCGCGCGGCCGACCCGCTTCTGCGCCGGGTGATCCGGATCGATGTAGCCTGAAGGGTCATCGCCGCAGGCCACGCAGACGGAGAGGAAGCCCGCGTGTTTGCCGGAGCAGTTGTGATAGGCGGCGCTGAGCGGCGTTCCCGCAAGAATTGCGCGGTTTGCCGCTTCGAGTGTGCGCGGCGGCTGCACGCCGCATTCCAGAGCTGCGGGACCAAGGCCGATGCGGCGGAGCCATGCTTCAACGGCCTCGACATGGGCTGGCTCGCCCTTATGGGACGCGCAGGCCAGCGCGAGTTCTTTATCCGTAAGGCCGAAGCGGTCGGCGGCGCCGGTTTCGATCAGGGGGATGGCCTGCAACGGCTTCGCGGCCGAGCGGGGGAAGACCGGCATGGCAGAGTCGCCTGCGCTGCGAACGATTTCGCCGGCCGCATCGACGATTGCGAAGGCGCCGCGATGGCGGCTTTCGACGGCCGGGCCGCGCGTCGCTTCGATGAGTACCGGGTTCGCGCTCACGTCAAATCTTCGTTTTTTTATAGATGACCCACACAATCAGGGCGAGCGATCCAAGAAATACGAAGATGCCTCCGTACTGAAAAAACGCTCCGACGGCGAGCCCATAGGTCTCCTTGCCGATGCCGGTAATCTTGGCGCCGATGCCAAGCAAAATCACGGCGAGAAGTGCGAGGAGGAGCTGCGTGAGCGGATTCTGGCGGCGCATTGAAAGTCACGAAACTGGAACAAAGACGGCGCTTTATCGCGCCCTCTCTTGAGTAAGATGGGGACCGGGATCGTCCGGCCCCCTCGAATTGCTCAAAAGCTAAGCCGGGCTGCGCGGCCCACATAGGGAAGTTTCACCACCTTGTCGAGCGTGGCGTCCTCGACGCGGTCGTCGACGCTCACAAGCGCAATCGCCTTGCCGCCCTGTTCCTGCCGCCCGAGGTTGAAGGTCGCGATGTTCACGCCCTCGTTGCCCAAAAGCGTGCCGAGCGCGCCGATATGGCCGGGCTTGTCCGCGTTCTCGGTGTAGAGCATGTTCGCCGAGAATTCCGCATCCACGGGCACCGTGTTGATTTGGATGATGCGGGGTTTGCCGTCGGAAAACACCGTGCCGGCGACGGCGAGTTCCTGCTTCTCCGTCTTGACCAGCACGCGCACATAGGTTTCGTAGGCGCCTTCCTGCCCGCGCTTGACTTCCTCGACCTTGATGCCGCGTTCCTTGGCGACGATCGGCCCGGAAACCATGTTGACGTGGAGGAAGGGGCGGAGCACGCCGGAAATGGCGGCGGACGTCAGCGCACGCGTGTTCATTTCGGCCACGTCGCCCGCATATTCGAGGCGGATGAAGCTTGGCGCAGCCTCCGTGAGCTGGCCCGCGAACGAGCCGAGCTGCTCCGCGAGCTTCACGAAGGGCCTCAGCTTCGGCGCTTCCTCCGCTGTGATCGACGGGAAGTTGACCGCGTTCGAGATAGCGCCTTGCAGGAGGAAATCGGCCATCTGCTCGGCGATTTGCAGCGCCACATTCTCTTGCGCCTCGCTGGTGCTCGCGCCCAGATGCGGCGTGCAAATCACGTTCGGCAGGCCGAACAGCGGGTTCTCTTTCGCCGGCTCGACCTCGAACACGTCGATGGCGGCGCCGGCCACATGGCCCGACTTGATCGCTTCGGCGAGGTCGCTTTCGACAATGAGGCCGCCACGCGCGCAGTTGATGATGCGCACGCCCTTCTTCATGGTCGCGATCGATTGCGCGTTGATGATGTTCTTCGTCTTCTCCGTCATCGGAGTATGCAGCGTGATGAAGTCCGCGCGGCGGAACAGTTCCTCGACAGGCACGCGCTCGACGCCGAGATCCAGCGCCCGCTCCTCCGTCAGGAACGGATCGTAGGCGATAACCTTCATCCTCAGGCCGTGGGCGCGATCGGCGACAATGGAGCCGATATTGCCGCAACCGATGATGCCGAGCGTCTTGGACGTGACCTCCACGCCCATGAAACGCGCCTTTTCCCACTTGCCGGCCTGAGTGGAACGGTCCGCCTCCGGGATCTGGCGAGCGAGCGCCATCAGCATGGAGATGGTGTGTTCGGCCGTGGTGATGGAGTTTCCGAACGGCGTGTTCATCACGATGATGCCGCGGCTCGTGGCGGCGGGAACGTCGACATTGTCGACGCCGATGCCCGCGCGCCCGATCACTTTGAGGCGCGCAGCCTTCGCGAGCGCCTTTTCGGTGACCTTGGTGGCGGAGCGGACGGCGAGGCCGTCATAATTGCCGATGATTTCGGCGAGCTGGTCCTTGTCGAGGCCGATTTTCGTGTCGGTCTCGACGCCGCGATTCTTGAAAATGGCGGCGGCGGCTGGCGATAATTTGTCTGCGATCAGAACGCGAGGGGCGGTCATAAGAGGCGTCTCCTAAAAATTGGTTCATGAGGCTCGGCGATTTCGCCGTAGCTCTTCGCTTTCAGGCTTTCGCGCGGCGGAATGACCCGATCTGCATGGGCAGGACGTCATAGGAGAAGCCCGCCGCGGCTTTGATGACCGGATCTTCCGCAGTCAGCGCGCGCGCCCGGCCTTCGTCTTCCGCCTCGATGATCCCCAGCCCCCAAGGGCCTTTCGGGTCAAGAACGGGGCCGAACACAACCGCCACGCCCCTGGCGGTCAAATCCGACCACCAGGCGGCATGGGTGTGCATCAGCCCCTTTTCCGCCTCGGACATATCGACGGCGAAGGTGGAGCGCGGCGGGTTCAACCGGCAGAAGAAATAGGGCATGGCGAGTCCTCGGCGACGCTGACGGACTAGGCTGCCTTTGCGAGGCTGGCCTTGGCGTTGGCGAAAGCCCAGTCGAGCCAGGGCGTAAGCGCCTCGAGGTCAGATTTTTCAACCGTTCCGCCGGCCCAGATGCGAAGGCCCGCAGGCGCGTCGCGATAAGCGCCGATGTCGAAGGCGACGCCTTCCTTTTCCAGCGCGGACGCAATCTGCTTGGCGACGGCGGCCTGCGCTTCGGCGGAGGGAAGATCGGGATCGACGATCTTGAGGCAGACAGAGGTGTTCGAGCGCGTCTTCGGATCGGCCGCGAGGAAATCCACCCAGGGCGTGCGCTCGACCCAGCCGGCGATGACGTTGAAGTTCGCGTTCGAGCGTTCGGCAAGCGCCTTCCAGCCGCCGAGCCCCTTGGCCCAGGCAAGCGCATCGAGATAGTCCTCGACGCACAGCATGGACGGCGTGTTGATGGTGGAGCCTTCGAAGATCTCGCGGTTCACCTTGCCGCCCTTGGTGATGCGGAACAGCTTCGGCATCGGCCAAGCCGGCGTATAGCTTTCCAGCCGCGCCACCGCGCGCGGCGACAAAATGAGGATGCCGTGCTGCGCTTCTCCGCCGAGCACCTTCTGCCAGGAGAAGGTGATGACATCGAGCTTATTCCAATCGAGGTCTTGGGCGAACGCCGCGGAGGTGGCGTCGCAAAGGGTCAGCCCCTCGCGATCGGCGGGAATCCAGCTTGCGTCGGGGACGCGAACGCCCGAGGTCGTTCCATTCCACGCGAAGACGACGTCATTGTTGAAGTCGACCTTGGAAAGATCGGGCAGCGCGCCGTAGGGCGCCTCCAAAACTCTCGCGCCGGGGATCTTGAGCTGCTTGACGGTGTCCGTCGCCCAGTCCTTGCTGAAGCTTTCCCAGACGAGCACATCCACGCCGCGAGCGCCGAGCATGGACCACATGGCCATCTCGAAGGCGCCCGTGTCGGACGCAGCCACGATGCCGATCAGGTAATCGCTGGGCACGCCAAGAACGGCGCGCGTCTCGTCGATGGCGAGCTTCAGTTTCGCCTTGCCGGGCTTGGAGCGGTGCGAGCGGCCCAATTCGGCGGATTTGAGATTTTCGAGGGAATAGCCGGGGCGCTTTGCGCAAGGGCCGGAAGAAAAATGCGCCACATCTGGGCGCCTGGCAGGCTTCGGAGCCGTCATAGCGGTCTACCCTTTCAGATAGTTGCCTCCCGTTGGGGGGAGGTGTCCCGCTGCGGTTGTTAATCGCGAGCCCGGCCGCCGTCAAGAAAAAACGCCGCAGCTTCAGCGCTGATAAGCTGTTTTCCTGACGATGAAACAATCTTGCCGCCAGCGCCCAACCTGGCCTAGGTTAGGCTCAGGCGAGCGAGCGGCAGCTGTATCGGGGCGGGCATCGCTACGGGGCAGGGGTCGACGGCGTAGGAGTTTGAGACGAATGGCGAGCGCCGATGACCTGCTTCCCGTCATCGATCAGATTTATGAGGCGGCGACAGACCCTCTAGGGCTGGAGCGGCTGGCGCTGGTTATCGCTCGCGTTTTGCGCACGGAAAGCGGGTTTCTAGCCTTTAACGCGATGCCAGAACCCGGAACCTCCCAATTGCCCGCCATCATCGGGCTGCCCTCGACGACGTGCAATTTCGATGATTGGGCGCGTAAAGCCTATGCCGAATATTATCATGAACGCAACATCTGGTATCGCGAAGGCTGCAAAAAGGGGATGCCCACCGTCGTAATCGGCGGGGAGTTGGTTGATGAGCGAACGCTGCTGCGCTCTGAATGGTACGATTACTGCCAGAAGTTCGACGCCTTTCACGTGCTCGGCTGTCAATTCTTGATTTCGGAAACCGTCAGCGGCCAATTTGGCGCGCATCGCCCGCGCGGCGCTCCCGAATTCGGCAACGGGGACCGCAAAATCATGGAGCGTCTTCTTCCGCATCTGCAAAGAGCCGTGCAAGTTCATACCAGGCTGAACCTGGCGCAGCGCGCAACCGAGTTCAGCCTTGAGGCTCTTTCCGACTTACAGGTCGCCACAATTTGCGTCACTGCGCAGCGGAAGCTCATTTTTGCGAACAAGCAGGGTGAAAAGACGCTGGAGCATGGAGGATGGCTCACCGTCTCACGCGGCGCCGTCCAGGTGAGCGATCTGGCGCAAAGCCGCAACTTCGAGCGGCTCGTCGCCGACGCGGCCCAAATGAGCTCAGGGGAGGGCAATGCCGCGGGCGGGCTGTTGACCGTCAAAAACCGGCTCGGCCTTTCGACTTGCATGCTGGTTTCGCCATTCAGGGCCTTAGCCGCTGGATTTGGGCCTGCGCTTCCGGCCGCGGTCCTTATGTTTTCGGATTCGGCAAGCATGCCCGGCGAGCATGAGCAGCCCGAAAAGATACTGATAAAAGCCTTCGGTCTCACGCCAGCCGAAGCGCGCTTGGCGTCCGCGTTGGGCGCCGGCGAAACGCTTGCGGATTACGCCAATCGAACGGTAGTTTCCATCAATACGGCGAAAACCCACTTGCGAAAGGTTCTTTTGAAAACGGGGTGTTCGCGGCAGGCGCTTCTCATGCAGCTCCTCTCGCAGAATGCAGCGATCCGATTGGCTATCGCGCGGCGCTCACCGTAGCTTGCCGGCTCACGGGCGAGGGAGCTGGCGGTGCGCGATTCGTTTGAAACGCAACGATCGCCGCCCGCCCAGATCGGCGGACATCTCAGGGAACGAGCGAAACGGCGTAGACGTGGCCAACCTGGTGGTCGCCGTCCTTGGCCTTGTACTTGACGCGGAAGATAAGCTTCCCCTCGACGGGCTGCTTGATCTGGGCGATCGCCGCGACGACGACCCCGCCCTTGATTTTGGCGGAGCAGTTCTTCGGCGTCACCATCTCCTCCCTGACCGAGAGCGTCACCTCCGGGAGCCCCTTCAGGACTTCCACCTGGGGCGGCGCCACAAGGGTCGAACGGCAATTGTGCGCTCCGTAGACCGGCATCAGGTCGATGGATTCGCCGCCCTTCGCGGCAATCGTCTTGACTTCGTCTTCTGCAACGGCGGGGACGGCAGACAGCGCCATAATCCCCATCAGGCAGGCTAGGCCTCGATATGTCATGACACGTCCCTTTTTGTTGTCATGGGCGAGCTTGAGCAGCCGCCGCAACACGACTTTTCCCGATTGAAATAGGCGCAGATGAAGGAATGTGAATGGTAAAGGTCATGTTTTTAGTCAGGTTTGGGTCTCGCGAATTCGCGGAGGGCGCTGAAATGGGCCGTAGTGCGCTGTTTTGGCAATCGACGCGATGGCTCGTAGCTTTTGGCGTGAGCGTCGAGCGACGAGGCCGCGCCTGCGCTCGATGCGGAGCCAGCCAGCGGACCGCATCCTGATCGTTTCTCGACGCCTTCGCCATTTTCAGAGATGGTTGTGAATGTGAGTTGCGGCTTTCGCCGCCTGTCCCATCGCTACGACGATCTGATTAAGCCCTCGCGTTACATCTCCCGCCGCATAAAGGCCCGGCACGGTCGTCTCGGCATGGTCTCCGGTTTGGAGCGCTCCGTCCTCGTCGCAGGCGGCGCCAAGCGAGACGGCGAGGTCCGAGCGGTATCGCACGCCAAGCGCCGAGTACACCGCCTCGAAGACGTATCGCGCCGCGCCGGTCGCGATAACCTTGTCATTATCGCACGAAAGCGATGTGATCGGCTCGGGGACCAATCGGACGCCATATCTGTCAAGGCTCGTACGCTGCTCCCCCGTCACTGTCAGGGGCTCACGCAGGGATAGCAGGGTCACATCCTGCGAATAGGTGCGCGCGATAAACAAGGCTTCCTTCAGACCGCTGTCGCCGCGGCCAATGACGCCCACTTTCTTGCCCTTGGCCTCGTAGCCGTCGCAGATCGGACAGTAGCGTATAAGGCCGCAGCCAACGGCGGATTCGACGTCCGGGGCTTCGGGCGGAATATCGGCGACGCCGGTGGCGAGGATCGCGAAGCGGGCCTCGACCAACCCAGCGCCGCCGCCGCGCTGATCGAAGGAGACGGCGAAGCCCGCCGGGATGCGCGTAAGCCCGGTCGCCTTCCCTTCCAGGATGCGAGCGCCGTAAAGCTCGGCGTGCTCGCGCTGCCGCTTCAGGATTTCGCGTCCTCCGATCCCTTGAGTAAAAAGCGGGATATTGTGGCTTTCGGGGATCCAGGCGGCGCGGCTGTCGCCGTTGTCGATTACGATGAAATGCCGATCGAAGCGCGCGAGATAGAGCGCCGCGGTCAGACCTGCGGGGCCGCCGCCGATGATGACGCAGTCCAGCATGCGCTGCGGCGCCCGCGTCATGACGATCTACTTCGGCGCATCCTGATCGGACTGGCTCTGGGGCTCAGATTGGGACTGAGGTTGAGCTGAGCCGCCCTGCGGCGACCTCCTCGCCAAAGCGGACTTTCCGCGCGCCGAGCGAAGAGCCGCCATTGTTTCGCGGTCGATCTGGCCGGAGGCGTTGAGCCCTTTCTGGCTTTGAAATTTCTCGAGCGCCTGCCGCGTCTTCGCTCCCATGATCCCATCCACGGAGCCCGCGTCGAGGCCCATCCGGTTCAGCATCTGCTGCAGCATGCGGGTCTGCGACCGTGTGGGCCGCACGGCCGGGCCTTTGGCCTCCTTTTCCTGATCGGCGGCGCCGCTTTGGTCCATTTTCTGGCTTGGGCTTGCGTCGGGCTGCTGTTGCGCAAAGCCCGGCGAGGCGAGTGCCGCAGCGGCGGCGAGGGCGATAAGTGTCGTTCTCATGGCGCTTCCTCCTCCATAGCCCTGAGAAAACGCCGGCTTGCCGTTATTGTTTCGCGTCAAGCTCAGCCGGGAGTTTGCGCCGGGTCCGTTTTCTTGCGCGCGCGGTTAGTGCGCTTTCGCCGTGGGCCGCTTGGATGCGATAGTGACGCGAGCCTGATCCGCTTCGGCGCAGAGGTATTTCGGCCAATCAAGAATGAATATAATTGCGTTTATTTTGCTTCGTTTAGCGCGCCGGCTCGGTTTCTCGATCAGAGCATCATATAAGATATGCCTAAAAAGCATTTCATCTGCGTGAGGCACTATTTATATGATCTAGACTTCGGCGGCTTCTAATCCAATTTCGTTAACCTGACGAGCTTAAGTTTGGCGCACGTTTCCAGTGTGTGGAGGATACGACCGCATCTCAGATAATCTCTCTGTTCTCGTTCGATTTGATAAGAACATGGACTTGGCAGGGAAACTAAGGGGTATTGAAAATTGGACGCTCATGAGAACACTACTGTGGTCTTACACCACCCGGATGCACGATTGCGAATCGAAGAGAGGGGAACGGACCGGCTCGTCTCCGTCGAGCCTTCCAAACCGGTTTTTGCGCCGCTCAGATCTTGGGTTACGGCCTATCCAATCGAATTGATCGAAAAAATATTCAGACTGAAGGGCGCCTGGGTTCTCGATGAAATCATCCGGAACGAATGTCCGAGGCGTTATCAGCTGGAAGTTTTCTGGGAAATGCACAGGCTAGGAGGCGCCGGGCGCTGCTGTTAGGTCGCGCAGCCCGAAGGATTTGAGGCATACATCGAAGCGCGGGAGGCAGCGCTGGCGTCAGCCGAGCTGCTGGCCGAGCCGCCCCGCCAAATCCTGGATGTATTGCCAGGCCACGCGACCTGAGCGAGCGCCGCGCGTCATCGACCATTCGAGCGCTTCCGCACGCAGCCGCTCTGGCGCGACGCTCAAGCCGTAATGCCCGGCGTAGGCCGCCACCATGTCGAGATAATCGGCCTGGCTGCAATTGTGGAAGCCGATCCAAAGCCCGAAGCGGTCCGAGAGCGACACCTTCTCTTCCACCGCCTCGCCGGGATTGATGGCGGTCGCGCGTTCGTTCTCCATCATGTCGCGCGGCATGAGGTGGCGGCGATTCGAGGTGGCGTAGAACACCACGTTGCCGGGCCGGCCCTCGATGCCGCCTTCCAGCACGGCCTTCAGCGATTTGTACGACGTGTCGTCGGCGTCGAAGGACAGGTCGTCGCAGAACACGATGAAGCGATGCCGGCGGCCGCGAAGGTAGGAAAGGCAGCGCGGCAGGCTTGCGATGTCCTCGCGATGGATTTCCACGAGCTTGAGCGGCGGCGCCCCGGCGGCCTCGCCGTTCTGCGCCACTTCCGCATGCACCGCCTTCACGAGCGAGCTTTTGCCCATGCCGCGCGCGCCCCAGAGCAGGGCGTTGTTGGCGGGAAGCCCGCGCGCGAAGCTCTCCGTGTTGGCGAGAAGAGTGTCGCGCATGCGATCCACGGATTTCAAAAGCGCGATGGGCGTCCGGTTCACCTCGGGCACGGGCATGAAGCGCCCGTCCTCGGCTTGCCAGACGAAGGCTGAGGCGGCGTCGAAATCGGGCCCGGGCTTGGCCTCGGGCGACAACCGCTCCAGCGCTTGCGCGATGCGAAGAAGCGCTGATTCAAGCGAGTGCGCGTTTTTGGTCATTGCTGGACGATGGCAAATATGAAGTTTCGGGCCGCGCGGCCTGGAAGAGAGGCGCACTATGCGCTATTTTACCACTGGCGCAACGGCGCATTGTGAAAGTTGCGAACTTCAAGCAAGCCGCTATAAGAAGTCAACGCCTGCGCCGCGCCAAAAACAGCGCACTCCTTTCCGCTCAGCACGGGGACTCTTGATGATTTCACCTGTACTCGCTCAAACGACCAGTCCCCTCGGCGGCGGGGCGCTTGATTTCCTTATCCCGATGGTTCCCGTCTTCGCCATTTTTTACTTTTTGGTGATCAGACCCCAGCAAAAACGCATGAAAGAGCATCAGGCGATGATCGACGCGGTCAAGCGCGGCGACACCATCGTGACGACAGGCGGAATTGTCGGAAAGGTCGTGCGCGTGGGCCCGGAAGGCGAGATTCGGGTTGAGATTGCCAACGGCGTCCAAATCCAGGTCGTGAAAGGCGGGATCAGCGAGGTGCGGGGCAAGGGCGAACCCGTAAAGGAAATCAAGGCCGAGGAGAAAGACAAGCCCGAGGAGAAGCCGGCCCCCCAGGCCAAATCCGGCAAGGGCGGCGGCAAGGAGAAGGCCAAGGCCGCGCCTCCAGCGCCGCCAAGCAAGCCCGATGAAGACGAAAGCGGCAAGCAGCCGCTCGCCTAGTTCAGCTCATTTCGCGGTCCGCTGGCTAGCCGCATATTAAAGGGACAGACCTCCATGTTCGGTTTTTCGTTGCACTTCTCGCGCTGGGGCGCGTTGCTGACGCTTTTCCTTTCGATTGCGTCGATTGTGTTCGCGCTGCCGAACGTGATTCCGTTGTCCACCTACGAGAGCTTGCCGGGCTGGGCGCAGCTTCCTCGCATGCCGCTCGGTCTCGATCTTAGGGGCGGCACTCATCTTCTTTACCAGATCGACACGGCGCAATTGAAGAAGGACTGGCTGCAATCCCTCCAGACCGAAACGCGCCGCGCGCTCAGCGAGGAGAAAATCGCTCATTCAGGCGTCGTAGTCACCGGCAACCTGGTCCGGGCTACGCTTAGGGACCCGGACAAGATGCAGGCGGCGCTCGCGAGGCTGAAGACGATCGCGCAGCCCTTGTCCGCCTCGCTGTTGACAGGAACCGGCGGCGGCGCGGGCATGGACATCGACGTCAAAGGCGAGAACGGCGTCATCACGCTCGAACCAACGCCGGCCGGCCTGAAGCGCAGAATCGAGAATGCGGTCACGCGCTCGATCGAGGTCATCCGCCGCCGCGTCGATCCGAATGGCACGACCGAGGCGACCATCCAGGCGCAGGGCGGCGCCAGCGGCAAGGACCGCATCCTGATCCAAGTGCCCGGCCTCGCGCCGGACGAGGTCAAGGCGCGCGTCGGCACGACTGCGAAACTGACGTTCCAGCTTGTCGACCAGTCCATTTCGGCGGAGGACGCGAAAACGAACGGCGTGCCGCCCGACGACGTGCTGCTGCCAGACCAGGAACATCCGGGCCGCGAAATCCTCGTGCATAAGGAAGTGATCGTCTCGGGCGACGATCTCGTGAACGCTTATGCCGGCTATGACAACCGCGCGGGCGGCATCGGCGAGCGCGCCGTCGATTTCGAGTTCAACTCGAAGGGCGCGGCCGCTTTTGCGCGCGTGACCCGGGACAATATCGGCAAGCCCTTCGCAATTATCCTCGATAACAAGGTCATCTCGGCGCCCGTCATCCGCTCGGAAATCCCAGGCGGACGCGGACAGATCACCGGCAATTTTGGGCTCGAAGAGGTGAACAGGCTGGCGCTGCTCTTGCGGTCCGGCGCGCTTCCAGCCGCGCTGTCGATCATCGAGGAACGCTCTGTCGGCCCGAGCCTCGGCGCGGATTCGATCGAGGCCGGCAAGACGGCGGCCATCGTCGGCTTCGGAGCGGTCTCCTTGCTCATGGTCGCGGGCTACGGCCTGTTCGGCTTGTTCTCCATTTTCGCGCTCGTCGTGAACATCGCCATTATCATGGCATGCCTCTCCGTGTTCCACGCGACGCTCACGCTGCCCGGCATCGCAGGCATGGTGCTCACCATGGGCGTGGCGGTGGACGCGAACGTGCTGATCTATGAGCGCATCCGGGAGGAGATGAAGGCCGGGCGAGGCATCATATCCTCCATCGAAGCGGGGTTCGACCGCGCCTATGGCACCATCATCGACTCACATCTGACCGCGCTTCTGGCGGCGCTGATCCTCTACGCGTTCGGCTCCGGCACGGTGCGCGGCTTTGCCGTCACCCTGTCCTTCGGTATTGTGAGTTCGCTTTTCACCGCCATCACGGTCACTCGCCTGATGGTTTCGACATGGCTGCGCCGGGCGCGCCCTGCCGTCCTCCAAATCTAGCGCCGAACGAGCCATCCCATGCTGCTGAAACCGCTGTTCCGCCTGCCGCAAAAGATGAACCTCCACTTTGTGAGGTGGTTCAAGCTGTGCTTCGGCCTGTCCGTGGTCGCCTTGATCGGCACCCTCGTTTTGCTGTTCACGGTGGGCCTGAATTTCGGCATCGACTTCAAGGGCGGCACTCTGATGCAGATCCAGACGCCTGGGCCTGCCGACGCCGCAAAAATAAGGACGACGCTGTCCAGCCTCGGGATCGGCGAGATCCAGCTGCAGAACTTCGGCAAGGCGGACGAACTCCTGATCCGCTTCCCGGAGCAGACCGGCGGGCCCGATGCCCAGAGAGTCGCGGCTGAAAAGGTGCTGGCTGCGCTTCCCTCCGGCTCCAAGGAGCTGAGGCGCGAGCAGGTCGGCAGCACGGTTTCAAAAGAGCTGATCGAGTCCGCGATCTGGGCGATCGTCCTCACGAACCTTGTGATCTTCGCCTATGTCTGGTTCCGCTTCGAATGGCAGTTTGCGCTCGGCGCCGTCGTCTCCCTTGTGCACGACGTGACGGTCACGCTCGGCGTCTGGTCTCTGTTCCAGCTCGATTTCGACTTGACCGTCGTCGCCGCGCTTTTGACCATCCTCGGCTATTCGATCAACGACACGGTGGTCATCTACGACCGTATTCGCGAAAACTTGCGCAAATACAAGCGTATGCCGCTGCGCGACTTGCTCGACCTGTCCGTGAACGAGACCATGTCGCGCACAATCATGACGGTGGGCACCGTGCTGATGGCGCTTCTTGCGCTCTATTTCTTTGGCGGCGAAGTGATCCGGGGCTTCACCTTTGCGATGCTGTTCGGCGTTCTCGTCGGCACCTATTCCTCGGTCTACATCGCGGCGCCGTTCCTGATCATGATCGGGGTAAAGCGCGATTGGAGCGGCATTGAGAGGGGCAAGGCGAAGGAGGCGGCGCGACCCGGCGGAAGGCCCGCGCAGTCTTCGGAACCCGCGGCGAAGTCTCCGCCTGTCCCGGAGCCCGCCGCCAATCTGCTGCATTCGATCGAGGACGAGGACGGCGACGTCCAAAGCGTCGGATTCTCGGCTTCGATCCCGCTTGGCGGGTCGGAAAGGCCGGCTGGGCCGATCCCCGTGTCGCCGCCGCGAAAGCCATCGCAACACCGCTTGAAACGGGGCAAGGGCCAGAACAAAGCGGGCGGCGGACGCTCGAAACGGCGGGGCTAGCCGGCCTTCGAGGACGCAATGAGCGATGGCCTGGACTGGATCGGCGCAAAGGCTCCGATTTCGCTGACCCGAGACGGATTTTTCCAGCTCGGCGGCGCATCGAGGAAGGGTCCGCTGCTTGTCTCCAGCCGTGAAATTTTCTCCTGGACCGCGCCGCGCCCGCTGAGCGAGCAAGACATTCTGGCATTCCTCGCCGGCCTCGCCGGGGCGCAAGGCGATTTCCTTCTTTTCGGAACCGGCCCAACTCTCCATTTCCCATCGCCCGCGTTCAGAGCCGAAGTCGAGCGCGCGCGCCTCGGCCTTGAGGTCATGGACACGGGCGCCGCCTGCCGAACCTATAACGTGCTCGTCGCCGAAGCGCGGCTTTTCGCGGCGGCGCTGCTTCCGCTTGCGAACGATCCGCCCCGCTCCTAAGCCTATTCCACGGGAGAGCGCTTCAGGAGCGGGACGTGCCGGAGTCCGGGGAAACAGGCGAGAGAAGTCTAGAGAACGCCGCCGCCTTGGCGCTCGTCATGCAGCGCGACCGCGACCGTTATTGGACCGCGCTTTTTGCGCCGCGCACGAAGCAGTCTGGCCTCGTTGCGCTCTACGCCTTCAATGCGGAGTTGGACCGCATCGTAGCCTGCGCATCCGAGCCGATGGCAGGCCAGGTCCGCCTGCAATGGTGGCGCGACGCTATCGTGCTTGCCCCGCCGGGAACGAGAACCGGAAACCCGCTCGCCGACGCTCTGCTCACCGCGATTTCCGATCACGCCCTTTCCAAAGATCTCCTGACGGGCATGGTCGACGGCCGCATTCCCACCCTGTTCGCAGAAGCGCCCGCGGACGATAAGGCGCTGAAAGCTTCGCTGCGCGAGACCGAGGGCGCGACGTTCGAGCTGGCCTCGGCCATTCTCGGCGACACGAGCGAAGCCGCAAGAGAGGCCGCAATCCATGCCGGTGTCGCTTACGGGCTGACGGAAATGCTTCTCAAGCTTCCTTTCGAGGCCTCGCGGGACCGGCTCCTCTTGCCCTCGTCCTATCTGGACAGCCGCGGCGTCGATCTGGCCGCCGTCCGACGCGGGACGACGACTCCGAGCTTCGCCGCCGCCATCGCCGACCTCAGAGGCGTCGCCGCGCGCGCTTTTCAGCAGTTTCGCGCGACGGCGGCCGGCCTCGATACGGACGCCTGGCCGGCCTTCCTTCCGCTGACGCTCGTCAAGCCTTATCTAAGAGCGATGGCCGCGCCGGATTACGATCCCTTGCACACTGTCGTCTCCATCAGCCCGCTACGACGGTTCTGGAGGATTCTGGCGAGCCGCGCGGCGCCGCTCGCTTTAAGGACGCAGACGATGATCTCCCCGCCATCGAAGACCCGGAAACGTTTCTACAAGGAAGCAGCGGTCGCGGAGCGCGGCCCCGAGGATTTCGAGGTTCAACTCGACGGGCGGCCCGTGAAGACGCCTGCGGGTCACCCCCTGGCCGCGCCGACGCGGGCTCTGGCGGATGCAATCGCCGCGGAATGGAACGCGCAAGGAGAGGAGATAGCGCCCGCGACGCTTCCGCTGACGCGCATCGCGAACAGCGCCATCGATGGCGTTGCTGCCAGGGCGGGGGAAGCGATCCAGGACATCGTGAACTATGCCGCAAGCGACCTGTTGTGCTACCGGGCCGCTTCTCCCGCGAAGCTCGCCGCAGAACAGGCGCGGCTTTGGGATCCGATCCTGGCTTGGGTTCTGAAGGCTTACGGCGCGCGCTTCTCCGTTGGGACCGGACTTCAGCATATCGAACAGCCTGCCGCCTCGCTGGAGGCCATCCGGCGCAAGGTCGCGTCGTTTGGCGCGTTCAAGCTCGCCGCGCTGCATGTCATGACGACGCTGACCGGCTCGGCTCTGATCGCGCTGGCGCGGGCCGAAGGGTTTCTCGATGTAGACGCCGCCTGGGCGGCCGCTCATATCGACGAGAATTGGCAGACGGCCCAATGGGGAGAGGACTATGAGGCTGCAGAGCGGCAGCGCAGGCGCTTCCGCGAATTTCAGGATGCCTCGCGCTTTTTCAGCCTGTCTTAGATTTTATTCCCCCAGTCGTCCCAAATATTTTATTCCCGCTCCAAGTAAATATAATATTACGGCCGCGCGAGACCCCACTTCTCGAAATATATTTATTCCAGATAGCGCGCAACAGCCGCAGAAATATGTCAACATTGGCGCTATAAACTGCATATGACTATAAATAATTCAAACCTATCATATTGTTAGGCTTTTTCACGAGACAATATATTGTCTCATAAGGGGCGTAACTGTCACTTTTCAGCCCATCTATCGTCAATCAAATCAGCAAACCTCCAGCCCGTTGATATCCTCTCTAATTTCCTCCGCACAACAGAAGGCTATGCCGAGCCATACTCTCGGCATGACTTCTTCAACAGGAGAGAGAAAATGAGCTTGAGGGCCATTCTCACAGGAGTAACTGTATCGTTAGTTGCGTCGGGCGTCGCAAATGCAGCCGATGTCGGTAACTCCTCCGGCGGGTTGAAGGACGTCCCCTATGTCGAGACAGCGTGGAACTGGACGGGTTTCTATGGCGGCGTGACGGCGGGCTACGGCTGGGGAACCTCCAGCAATTACGTGTCCCCCAACGACAACAACCCCCACGGTTGGGCCAACAACAATCCGGACGGCGCTCTCCTGGGCGCGACCGCCGGTTATAACTGGCAGCTGGCGCCCCACTGGATCGTCGGCGCCGAAGCGGACTTCAGCTGGTCAGGGATGGAGGGCGAGCAGCACAAGTATATTTACGACGGGCACGACTGGTCTGGCGGCTGGGACGGCTTCTCGACCATACGCGGCCGCGCCGGCTACGCCATCGGGCCGAACCTGTTTTACGGCACTGCAGGTCTCGCGCTCGTGCACGCGAATGAAACCATCGTCGGCAACGACGCCAGCGAAAGCAACTTCTACCAGGGCTGGAAATCGGGCTACGTCGTCGGCGCCGGCATCGAGCACGCCTTCACCGAGCGGCTTAGCGGCAAGATCGAATATCTGTTTGCCGATGGGTTTGGCAGCGAGAGCGGCTACACAGGCACGGTCTCTCAGCATGACGGTCAGACCTATATCCACGAGATCGGCGACATCAGCATCATCCGCGTGGGCCTGAACTACAAGTTCTGATCGCGCAGACGCATTCGCCTCGCGCCCCGGGCGGGCGCGCGGAAGCTGGCGGGAGCCCCCGCCCCCGCCAGTTTCAACGAAACTTTCAAACCGGAACGTTGTCGATCAAGCGGACGCGGCCGAGGTAGACAGCGGCCAGCAGCCGGGCGGGCGCCTGTCCGACGGCGTCGATGGGCATCAGGGTTTCGGCATCGCGCAGTTGCAAATAGTCGATCCGGAAGCCCGCGCTTTCAAGCCGCTCCGCGCCTCGCGCGAGCGTGGCGTCGATCGGCTGCCCGGAAGCCAGATCTTGCGCAACGGCGGTAAGCGTGGCGAAGAGCTGCGGCGCGAGGCCACGGTCGGCTGCGTCCAGATAGGCGTTCCGGGACGACATGGCGAGACCGTCGCGCTCGCGCACAATCGGGCCGGGCACAATCGTCACCGGGAAACTCAAATCCTGCACCATGCGCTTCACGACGAGAAGCTGCTGGTAGTCTTTCTCGCCGAATACCGCGGCGTCGGGGAGGCATTGAAGGAGAAGCTTGGCGACGACCGTCGTGACCCCCGCGAAGAAGTGCGGCCGGGAAACGCCTTCGAGCGTTTGCGTGACGCCCGCCACCTCGACCCGGGTCGCAAAATCGTGCGGATAGATCTCGTGGACGTCGGGCACGTACATCGCGTCGGGGCGCACGCTCAGCAGCTTATGCCAATCACGCTCCTCATTGCGCGGATAGCTCTCGTAATCTTCATGCGGGGCGAATTGCGTCGGGTTCACGAACACGGACACGACAACCCGGCTCGCATGTTTCTTCGCCAGGCGGACGAGGGAAAGGTGCCCTTCGTGGAGACCGCCCATGGTTGTAACCAGCGCTATTCTCTGGCCGCGCCTGCGCCATTGCTGCACCATCTGGCGCAGCTCCTTTACGTGACGGATAACCGGTAGCCGCGTGCTCATCCTGTCCGCCAGTTCCTGACAACGGCATGCTCAACAACAGGACGCGCCTAAAATCGGATCGCGCAGCGCGCTTCCCGCGCGCCGGCGTTCTTGAAATCCGGCTTACTGGCCGGTGACGACGGATACGTAGGTCCTGCCGCGCGCCTTGGTCTTGAACTCGACCACGCCCTCGCGCTCCGCAAAGATGGTGTGGTCTGTGCCGATGCCGACTCCCTCGCCAGGATGCCACTGCGTGCCGCGCTGACGAATGATGATGTTGCCGGGGATGACCTGCTCCCCGCCAAATTTCTTGACCCCGAGCCTGCGCCCGGCGGAGTCGCGGCCGTTCCTGGACGAACCGCCTGCTTTTTTGTGCGCCATGTCTTTTGCCTTTAAAAAATTCTACTCGGTTTTGTCGGCTTTCTTGGCGCGGGGCTTCTTGGGAGCCTCCGCCGCCGCCTCTTCCGTCTTGGCCTTGGCGGCCTTGGCTTTTTTCGCCTGGGCCTCGGCGGCCAACGCCGCCTCGCCGTCGGCCGTCTCGGCTTTCGGCTTGGCGACGCTTTCCGATTTCGCCGCAGCCTTGCCGCCGGTCGAAATTTCCAGGATGCGCACCGTGGTCAATTCCTGCCGGTGGCCCCTTTTGCGGCGATAGTTCTGGCGCCGCTTCTTCTTGAAGATGATGACCTTCGGACCGCGCGCGTGCTCGACCACTTCGGCCGACACGGCGGCGCCGGAAACGAGAGGCGCGCCAAATTCCGGCTCGCCATCGCCCGCCACCATCAAAACATCCGCAAATGTGACCGCGTCGCCGGCGGCCGCTTCGATCTTCTCGATTTGTAGCACGTCTTGCGGAGCAACCTTATATTGCTTGCCGCCCGTGCGGATCACCGCGTACATGGAGTCCTCTATCGTTCTTGAAACGCACCGATCGGCGCCGCCAGCGGCGGACTTTGTTCTCTCGTAGCGGGAGATTGGCCTTAGGTCGCGCGACTTCCGCCTCATAGGGCTAATGCGGATTTATCAGGTAATCCGGCTAGGATGTCAACTTCCGAGGACCGTTCCTTCGAGGAAAGGAACGACCACGCCGTGAAGCCGCTTTCGAAGCGACGGAGAAATCGATTCCCGGCCTGACTTCGCGCCAGCTTGTACTTTACGTGCAACTCGACCGCTGCTCCGCCGGCTTCATCGGATGCGTGAGGTTGTTCGCGGTGTTGATCAGGGCAACGTGGGAAAATGCTTGCGGAAAGTTGCCCAGCATGCGCCCGGCGACGGGATCGTACTCCTCCGCCAAGAGGCCGACGTCGTTTTGAAGCGTGAGAAGGTATTCGAACAGGTCCTCCGCCTCCTCGCGCCGGCCCAGCATGACGAGGTTGTCGGCGTACCAGAACGAGCACGCAAGGAAGGCGCCTTCGCCGCCCTGGAGCCCGTCCTTCGACATCGCCGTGTCGTAGCGCCGGATCAGCCGGCCGTCGCGCAGGCGCTCGCCAATGGCTGTAACCGTGGACCGGACGCGCGGGTCGTCGGCGGGTAAAAAGCCGACAAGCGGGATAAGGAGCGCGCTGGCGTCGAGCGCGGTCGATCCATAGCTTTGCACGAACGCCCCGATCCCCGGATCGAACCCCTCGGCGCAAACTTGCCTGCGGATCTCCTGGCAAATCTTGCGCCACCGTTCGACCGGACCCTCAACTCCCCAGTGCTCGACGGATCTTATGGCGCGGTCGAAGGCCACCCAGGCCATCACCTTCGAGTGGGTGAAATGTCGGGCGCCGCCGCGGACCTCCCACAGCCCTTCGTCGGGAAGCCGCCAGATCGTCTCAAGATGCTCGATCAGATTGAGCTGCAAGGGCCAGGCTTCGTGCAGGGGATCGTGGCCGCCCTCCTCCCATTGGAACAGCGCATCCATGACCTCGCCGAAAATGTCGAGTTGCAACTGGCCGGCGGCTGCGTTGCCGACGCGCACGGGCTTCGAGTTTTCGTAGCCGCAAAGCCATGGGATGGAGCTTTCGACGAGGCGCCGCTCGCCTGCGAGACCGTAGACGATCTGGACCTGCTCGGCGCTGCCCGCCACCGCGCGGCGAAGCCAGGTTCTCCATTGACCGGCCTCGTGCCGGTAGCCCGAATTCATGAGCGCGAGGAGGGTGAACGTGGCGTCGCGCAGCCAGCAATAGCGGTAGTCCCAATTGCGGGGGCCGCCGATTTCCTCCGGCAGCGAGGTGGTCGGCGCGGCTGCGATGCCGCCAGTTGGATGGTAGGTGAGGCCCTTGAGCGTTATGAGAGAGCGCAGCACGGCGCCAGAATAGCGCCCCGCGCAGGAGCAGCGCTCGGACCACTGCCGCCAGATTTTCTCCGTATGCTCCAATTCCTTCAGCGGATCGATGGGCGGAGGCGGCGGCTCGTAAGGCGTGCCGTAGCTCAAGACGAACGGAATGGTTTCGCCCGCGCGCACCGTGAAGACGCCGCAGTGCTTGTAGCCGGCAGCCTTTATCGGCGCGTGCGTGTGCAGGACAACCATATCCGGCCCGGCGATGGCCTGGAGCCCTTCGCTGTCCATGCGCGTGATCCACGGAACGATCAAGCCGTAATCGAAACGCAGCAGGAGTTCGGTCGCCATCTCGACCTCGCCCCACGTCCCTTGCACAAGGCGCACGAGGCGGCTCGGGCCGCTCCGATGCATAGGCATAAAGTCGATGACGGTCGCGCCGCCGCTTGCGCACTCATAGATCGTTTCGAGGATGAGCGTCGGGCCGCGATACCGCCGCCGGCTTGTTGAGCGGCCCGCAGGAGCGATGCTCCAATGTCCGTTTTCCGGCGAGCCAAGGAGCGCCGAAAAGAGCGCTCCGGAATTGAAGCGGGGCCAGCATAGCCAATCTATGGAGCCGTCGCGAGCCACTAGCGCGGCGCTTTCGCAGTC
Organism: uncultured Alphaproteobacteria bacterium; assembly: GCA_963748525.1. Taxonomy (GTDB): domain Bacteria; phylum Pseudomonadota; class Alphaproteobacteria; order Rhizobiales; family Rhodomicrobiaceae; genus Rhodomicrobium. The sequence continues at coordinate 172,336 of CAVVJJ010000019.1, read as the reverse complement.
GCCGATAAGAGCGTAGTCTTCGATGCGTTTTTTCATGATCCCGATGCGCGCAATGAAGAGCTTTAACACCTCGGGGGCGCATTCGGTTCAGCTAGCGGCGGTTTCTTCGCGAGACTTGCCCGGGTGTCTCGCGCGCCGCGTTAGGCGCGCACTGCCGCGCGAGCGCTTGCGAAAAAGAGGCGCGTTACCCAACTAATGGCTTTGGGCGATGGCCTTGGAAGAGGCTTCGCGCTCAGGGAAGGCGCTAGCGCGCTTTTCTCATCGCGTATGGTTGCGCGATCAAGAAGAAGGGTAACCTCATGTCCGCCACTACAAAATCCAAGGCCGCGGAGCGCCTTGCAAGTCTTCAGAAGCGGGACCAAGCGGTGCGGCAGGATATAGAGACCGCCGCCCGGCTTCGCTCGGAAAAGATGGCGAAGCTTCGCGCGCTGCGTCTCGCCAAGGAGGCGGAAGACGCGGAGGCGAAATCAAAGGAAGCGGCGGCCAAGTCAGAAAAGCCGGCGGCGAAGAAAAGCCGAGGCGCCGCTGCTCAGGCGCAGGCCGCGAAGGGCTGATCGGGCAAGAACGAAAGCGGTTCAGCGGCCCCAGCGGGCGGCGTCCGCGGCGTCGGTTTCGCGAGCCGGAACCCAGGCGGGGCCTTCGGCGCACTCTTCCGATTTCCAGAACGGCGCGTTTGTCTTGAGATAATCCATAACGAATTCGGCAGACTCGAACGCTGCCCGCCTGTGCGCCGACAGCGTGACGGCGAGCACGATAGCATCGCCTGGCAGAAGCCGGCCGACCCTATGCACGATAAGGCAATCGAGAAGCGGCCACCGCGACCGCGCTTCGGCTTCGATCTTCGCGAGTTCTTTCTCCGTCATTCCGGGATAATGTTCCAGCGCCAGCGCGGCGGCCTTCTCGCCGCGGACCGTTCCGATGAACGAGACAATCGCTCCGATATCGGACCTGCCGCTGCGTAACGCCGCTATTTCGGCGCCGACGTCGAAATCTTCTTCCTGGATGCGGATCACGGGCATGCCTCCCTTCGCCTCATATGGGCGCACCGCCAAAAGCTTGTAACCCCCGGCGGCTCGTCGCGCCGGCGCGACGAGCCCAGTTCCAAGGCGACGTCGCCCTTCGCTGTGGAAGCAGAGGCGCCGCTGCGGCGCGCGCGACCTGCCTCACGACAGGATGAGAGGATGCGACGTCTATTTAAATGACTTCGCCAGCCACTCCGCGATGGGCGCCGCCGCGTCCTGCCAGTTCGAATCCAGCATGATCGCATGCGCGCCATTCGGCACGATGACAGAGCGCGCGCCGTAATAGATCGCCGTCAGCCGCACGTCGGTTGCGGGGACGAACTGGTCTTTCTCTCCGCCGATCACCAGCAGCTTCGGCATGCTCCACGGCAAGGGCGCAAACGGCACCCAGCCAATGAGTTCGCGGCACGCCGCTTCGGCGATGTCGCTGATAAGCGGGGTCATCGAACGGCGCAGTTCGCGCGGCGGCGGGTTGAGGAAAAGCCCATCCTCGATGATGTCGAGGTCCGCCGCCGAAAGTCCGTGGTCGAGAACCTTTCTCATCGCGCCCGCAAGCTTTGGATTTGTCGCCATCATCGCGGCGGAGGAGCGTATCAGCCCATGCGGGGGCGCGGAGCACAGGAGCACGACGCCGGCCGCGTTGCCGCCGCGCTGGATGAAATTCTGCACCGCCCCGCCGCCGAGCGAATGGCCGACGATCACCGTTGGGCCGCCAATTTCGTTCAATGCCCATTGGATATCGCCCGCGAAGTCCGCCAAGGTGAATTTGCGGATGCTCTCGCGGCCTTCGCTCTCGCCATGGCCCCGAAGGCTGAGCGCGTAGGCGTCATAGCCGAGCTGCGCGAAATAGGGGAGGAAGAACGGCCGCCACACCCACGCGCCGGTGCACATGCCGTGAACGAACAGCACCCTGACAGGCTTTGAGGGGCCGAGCGCCGCTTCTTTTATGAGTTCGAGTTTCATGAATGTGACCGGCACAACGGAAAGGCGTGCGCCTGCATAGCGCAATTATAGAGCGACACAAGTGCGATCTTCAGATTACAGCTCATGCCGCAGTTTTCAAATCTGGAAGTGTTCGAAGCCCTTCACGGAAAGAGCAAGGGTCGAGCCACCTGCCGATGTGAACACGGGCGCGCCCGAGCCGGCCCGCGCCACGCCGATTTTCGCCACGCGCACGCCCGCTTTTTCAGCCTCCGCTTCGAAGGCGGCGGCGCTTGCCGCAGGCGTCGCGGCGAGGATTTCGTAGTCGTCGCCGCCCGACAATACCGCCTCAAGGGCTGCGGGCCACGCCGCGACGGCGGCTCTCGCCGCCGCGGAAAGGGGAACGGACGCCGCGCAGACCTCCGCCGTCACGCCCGAGGCGGCGCAGAGGCGCGAGAGATCGAGGGCGAGGCCATCTGAGACGTCCATCGCCGCGGAAGCGTAGCTTGCCAGCGCCGCCGACAGGCCAAGGCGCGGCTCGGGATAGAGATAGCGCGAAAGGAGGAAGTCCCGGTCCTCTGCGGAGAGGTTTGCCGCGAACTCCGCCTTGCCAAGCCTGAGCGCGAGCCCGAGGGCTGCGTCGCCGAGCGTGCCGCTGAGATAGAGGAGATCGCCTGGCTTCGCGCCGCCGCGAGGCACAAGCCCCCGCGCAGGCGCTTCGCCGAAAGCCGTAACCGACATCCACCAGGCGCCCTTCGCCGTGACCGTATCGCCACCAACAAGCGCGATGCCGAACGCCGCTTGCGCTCGCGAGAGGCCCGCCGCCAGCCTTGCCGCCCAGTCCTCCGACGGCGCGTCCGCGAGCGCGAGCGCGAGCGTGTATGCGAGCGGCTTGGCCCCCTTCGCGGCGAGGTCCGACACATTCACAGCAATAGCCTTGTAGGCGGCGTCGCCTGGGTCGTCGTCTGCGAAGAAATGAACGCCCGCCACGAGCGCATCCGTCGTAACCACGAGGCCGCCCGGCGGCAGGCCGGAAAGAAGGGCGGCGTCGTCCTTGAGGCCGAAGGCGCCCGGGTGCGTCGCCAGAGGCGCGAGATATTCGGCGATCAGCGCAATTTCGCCAAGCCGGCGCATGCCATTAACCCGGCTTTCTCCCAGACTTGCGCCCGAATTCGCCCGGCCGCTTCTCGCGTGCGACCCGGTCGAGCACGCCGTTCACGACGGCCGGCTCCTCGCCGCCGAAGAAATCGTGCGCGATCTCGACATATTCGTTGATGATTGCGCGAGCGGGCACATCGGCGCGCGCGGAGATCTCGTACACGCCGGAGCGCAGAATCGCGCGCAGGATGCTGTCAATGCGCGACAGTCGCCAGCCTTGCGCCAGATGCGAGGCGACCTCCGCGTCGATCTCCGCCTGGCGGTGCGCAACCCCGTCTACGAGATCCCGGAAGAAGCCGCGGTCCGCGCCCTCATAGATCTCCACATTCTCAAAGCGGTGGCTCAGGAATTCTTCCAAAACTGCGCTCAGATCGCGCTGCGTCATATCCATCTGATAGAGCGCCTGGACCGCGGCGAGCCTGGCGCGCGTGCGGGCCTGCCCATGGGGCGCGCCATCTTCGAGGCCGTGCTCGCGGCCATTCTCGGGATCCATGGTCATGCTTCCGATTCTGTTGCCTGGCGCGGCTATCAGCGGCGTCTCTTGCCGAATTCACGTTTTAAGCGAAGCACTTCAAGGCAGGCCTCGGCCGCCTCGCGCCCTTTGTTTTTGCCGGTTAGGGACGCCCTTGCAACAGCCTGGGCTTCGTTTTCGACAGTCAAAATGCCGTTCCCCACCGGTATAACCTGATGCGTCGCAAGCTCCAACAGCGTGCGCGCCGATTTATTGGCGACAATGTCATAATGCGTGGTCTCGCCCCGGATCACGCAACCAAGCGCGATAGAGCCATGGAAGGGCTTCGGCGAGGCGTCGTCGAAGGCGCCGGCGTCGATCGCCGCCGCGAGCACTTGCGGGATCTCAAGCGCGCCTGGCGCGGACACCACCTCCCATGTCGCGCCGGCTTCCCGAAGCGCCGTCTCGGCGCCGAGCAGAAGCGCATCCGCCAGATGGTGATAGTACCGGCCTTCAATGACCAGGATGTGAATGGGGTCTTTCATTGTTCGTCAATGGTCCGGCGCGCGACGAGGTTCAAGCCATAGCCCTCAAGACCGACAATTTTCGGCGTGGGCGAGTTCGATAGCAGGACCATGTTCTTGATGCCAAGGTCGAGCAGAATCTGCGCCCCGATGCCGTAATCGGTAAGGCGTTTCTCGGCGGGCTTGCCATTGGCGGCGGGCGCCCTCTCGGAAAGCCTTGAAAGGATCGCGCCCTCGCGCACGTCGCGGATCACCACCACGACGCCGCGCCCTTCCTCGCCGATGCGGCGCATGGCGCGCTCGACGAGCGAGCGGCGGTTGCCGTTGCGGCCGATGCCGATCAGATCCTCCAGGATGTTGACGGCGTGCATGCGCACCAGCACCGGATCGGCGGTCGCAACGTCGCCCTTGATGAGCGCCAGATGCTCGGTGTTGTCCACGGCGTTGAGATAGACGCGAAGCTTGAAGGCGCCGCCATAGGGCGTTTCGATGTCCTGCTCGTGAACGGCGCGCACATAGCTCTCGGTGCGGCGGCGATAGGCGATCAGGTCGGAGATCGTGCCGATCTTGAGTCCGTGCCGCTGCGCGAAGGATAGGAGATCCGGCATGCGCGCCATGGTGCCGTCGTCGTTCATGATCTCGCAGATGACGCCAGCGGGAAGGAGACCCGCTAGCCGCGCGAGATCGACGGCGGCTTCGGTGTGGCCGGCGCGGACGAGCACGCCGCCATCGCGCGCGACCAGCGGGAAAACATGGCCGGGGCTGACAATGTCGCGCCAGTCTTTTTCGGGGTTGATCGCCACCGCGATGGTCTTGGCGCGGTCGTAGGCGGAAATGCCGGTCGAGATGCCTTCCTTCGCCTCGATGGAGACTGTGAAGGCCGTCGAATGCCGCGATTGGTTCGAGCGCGCCATGCGTTCGAGGTGCAGAGTCTCCGCGCGCTCGGGCGTGACGGCGAGGCAGATCAGGCCGCGGCCGAAGCGGGCCATGAAATTGATGGCGTCGGGCGTCGCCATCTGCGCCGGGATGACGAGGTCGCCCTCGTTCTCGCGCTCCTCGGCGTCGACGAGAATGAACATGCGGCCCTGGCGCGCATCTTCCAGGATCTCGTCGATGGAAGAGAGCTGCTCATGGATCTGAGATTTGTCGAGCGGGCGTGTCCGATCGGTCTGCATCTGCCTAAAACCTATTGCCCGAGTAGCCGCGCCACGTAACGGGCGATCAAGTCCGCTTCCAGGTTAACGGCGTCGCCCGGCTTCTTCTCGCCGAAGGTCGTCGCCTCGAGCGTCGCCGGAATGAGGTTGATGGTGAAAAGCGAGCCGCTAACCTCATTCACAGTAAGAGAAACGCCGTTGAGCGCCACCGAGCCTTTAGGCGCAACATATTTTGCAAGAGCGTCCGGCGCGCGCACCTCAAAGATCTTTGAAAAGCCGGCGGGCGTGACGCCCACGATCTCGGCGACGCCATCGACATGGCCCGACACGAGATGGCCGCCAAGCTCGTCGCCCGCGCGCAGCGACCGTTCGAGATTGATCCGGCGGCCGTTGCGCCAAAGCCCGAGCGTTGTCTTGCTCAAGGTTTCGTCCGACACATCGACCTTGAACTGAGCGCCGCCTGCGGCGGGCTCGACCCCGGTCACGGAAAGGCAGACGCCGTCGCAGCAGATCGAGGCGCCGAGCGCAATGGAATTGACTTCAAAGGGGCAGGCGATGGCGAAGCGGCCGTTTTCGGCGGCGACGACAGCGCCCTGCGCGGTTACGATTCCGGTAAACATTGCGAAGCCTGCCAGTGCAAGGTGGAGCGGTAGGTGAGGATTGTATCGGCGCCGGCTTTTCGCCGTTCCGTGGACATGAAAGCAGGCGAGGATGTCACAAGCTCAAGCCCTCGATCGCCGAAGGCGGGCACGCCGGCGCCTGGCGGAAGCGTCTTCTCCGCCTGCATGATGATGACCTCGTCCGCAAGGCCGGCTTCGAGGAAGCCGCGCCATGTGGCCGGGCCGCCCTCAACGAGAAGCCGCGTTATTCCCTCGGCCGCAAGGCGCATCATGACAAGCTTCAGGTTGAGAATTCCGCTCGACGAGGCGCCGATATCGAAGATGCGCACGCCCCGGCGGCCGAAAAGATGGCCGCCCTTGGAAGAATCGCCGCAGACGATCCAGACGGGCGGGTGTCCAGACTTAAGGACGCGCGCATCGGGGGATATATTGCAGCTGGGCGCGAGCACGACTCGCACCGGCGAGCGGTCGGCGAGGCCGGGCAGGCGACAGGTCAGCTCCGGGTTGTCGGCTTCAATCGTCCTTCTGCCGGCAAGGATGGCGTCGGCCCGCGCCCGCAAAAGGTGCGCGCGGGCGCGCGCTTCTTCGCCCGTCACGAAGACCGGCTTGCCCAAGCCTCGCGGAACGCGCCCCTCGGCGTCCACGGCGAGCTTGATCTGAACGAAGGGACGGCGCTCCGTCACCCGCAGGGCATGGCCGAGATTGATCCAATCCGCGTCTTTGGCGAACGCCCCCCGGATCGCGGCGACGCCATGGGTTTCGAGCCAGGTCAGCCCGCGCCCCGCCACGCGCATGTCGGGATCGCGCGAGCCGTAAACCACAAGCGAAATGCCCGCATCCACGATGCTGTGCGCGCAAGGCGGCGTCGCGCCGAAATGGCTGCACGGCTCAAGCGTGGTGAAGAGGATGGCGCCGCGCGCTTTCGCGCCTGCCTGTCGCAGCGCCAGCACCTCGGCATGAGGGCGGCCGCCTCTCGCGGTTACCGCGCTCGCGATGATTTCGCCCGTCGCGGCGTCCGCCACCACAGCGCCCACCGATGGATTCGGGGACGTTGCGCCGAGATTGGTTTCGGCGAGGAAGGCCGCGCGCCGCATCAACGACGCCAAAATGCCCGCGGGGAGGAGCGGAGGGGCGCCCTGGCGCGAGGCCGCGCTCAAGGAGGATGCGGGCATTTCGGTCATCACTTTTCGTCCGCGGCGCGATTGAAGGAATCGCCAAGCTCGACGAGGACGCGATGGAAGTCCTTTGCCTCGCGGAAGTCGCGATAGACGCTGGCGTAGCGGACATAGGCCACGCCATCGAGCGCCTTGAGGCCCTCCATCACGAGCTTGCCGACGGTTTCCGAGTTGATTTCGGCCTCATTGCCGTTTTCGAGCGTGCGCACGATGGTGCTCACGAGCTGCTCGATGCGATCCTCGCCGATGGGGCGCTTCCGAAGCGCGATCTCAATGGAGCGCCGGAGCTTCTCGCGGTCGAAGGGCGCGCGCCGCCCGCTCCGCTTGATGATGGTCAGCTCCCGAAGCTGCACGCGCTCGAAGGTGGTGAAGCGCGACCCGCAATCCGGGCAGGAGCGCCGGCGCCGAATGGCGGCGTGATCCTCTGACGGACGGCTGTCGCGCACCTGGGTATCGAGCGCGCCGCAATGGGGACACCGCATCTGTCTCAGCCTGCCTTGCGCGGCGCCATGACCCCCGCGCCGCCTACGCTTTGTTGAATTGATAAATCGGAAAGCGATTGCAAAGGGCAAGAGCTTGAGCCTTAACCGCCTCGGCGGACCCGCGCGACTTGTCCTCGCCCGCCTTCAGGCCGTCGAGAACAGCGACGATCATGGCGGCGATCTCGGAAAATTCGTTCGCTCCGAAGCCGCGCGTCGTGCCCGCGGGCGAGCCGACGCGGATGCCCGACGTGATCGCGGGCTTCTGCGGGTCGAAGGGTACGCCGTTCTTGTTGACGGTGATGTGGGCTGCGCCGAGCGCCGCCTCGGCGGCCTTGCCCGTGAGCGCCTTCGGGCGCAGGTCGACAAGAAGAAGATGTGTGTCGGTGCCGCCCGAAACGAGTTCGAAGCCGCCGCTCTTCAGGCCTTCGCCGAGAACCTTGGCGTTGGCCACGACAGCGCGAGCATAGGCCTTGAATTCAGGCCGCAGCGCCTCTCCGAAAGCGACCGCCTTCGCCGCGATAATGTGCATGAGCGGGCCGCCCTGCAGGCCGGGGAAGATGGCGGAGTTGATCCTCTTTGCAAGATCGCCGTCATTCGTCAGAATAAGCGCGCCGCGAGGGCCCCGCAGCGTTTTGTGCGTGGTGGTCGTCGCGATATGGGCGTGCGGGAAGGGGCTTGGATGGACGCCCGCCGCGACGAGCCCGGCGAAGTGCGCCATGTCCACCAGCAGAAGCGCTCCAACCTCGTCGGCGATCTCCCTGAAGCGCTTGAAATCGATGATGCGCGCATAGGCCGAGCCGCCTGCTATGATGAGGGCCGGCTTGTGCTCGCGGGCGAGCCGCGCAACCTGCTCGTAGTCGATATGGCAGTCGTCGCGGCGAACGCCGTAATGGATGGCGTTGAACCATTTGCCGGACAGGTTCGGCGCGGCGCCGTGGGTGAGATGCCCGCCCGCGTCGATCCCCATGCCGAGGATTGTGTCGCCGGGCTTGAGGACGGCGAGGAATACGCCCTGGTTCGCCTGGCTGCCGGAATGGGGCTGCACATTGGCGAAATCGCAGCCGAAAAGCTTCTTGGCGCGATTGATCGCAAGCTCCTCGGCGACATCGACGACATGGCAGCCGCCGTAATACCGCTTTCCCGGATAGCCTTCCGCATATTTGTTGGTGAGAACCGAGCCCGCCGCTTCGAGCACCGCGCGAGAGACATAGTTTTCCGACGCGATGAGTTCGATTTCGTCGCGCTGGCGGGCAAGCTCGCTCGAAAGGACGCCTGCGATTTCGGGATCGACTTCAGCAAGCGGCGCGGAAAAGAACTTGCCATCGGCGGAAAGCTGACCGTGCGAGGGAGAGACTTTTGCGGGTGCGGCGGACATCTGGCCTCTAATAGAATGTAAATCTTGACGGGCAGTATAAAAACTTCCCGCCAGATTGCAATCGAGAGGGGCGTGAAACTTTGGAGGCCTATCCGCGCCAATTCAACGGACGGCCTGCAGACCGGCGGGGACTTCGGCGCCGGCGGCGCGATCGTGGCCATAGCCGTTGGCGTAGGAGTTGGCGGCGGCCTGCTGGTTCGCCGAAATCCTGAGCGCGCGTCGCGGTTCTTCCAGCTTTGCGGCGTCAACCGAGGCTTCGAGCGCGCGCCGGATTTGACGCAAGCGGCAGACGTGGAGGTCGTCTGCGATCACGCGAACGAGATGCTCGACGACCTCGACATTCACCCAGGAAACCAGCGCCTTGTCGAAGTCGCGGTAAGCCACGGCGAGCGGCCTTATGCCGAATTCGCGCAGGACATTCGTGTCGCCGTCGCTCGCAAGGAGAACGGCGCCCGCCATCTGCTTCGAGCCAAGGGGGGCCGAGGGATCGAGGACGGCTCGCTCCATGTCGAAAATCGTCCTCAAGTTGATTTTCCGGAAAAGGAGGAAGCGCTGCGGCCCGACGGCCGCGCAGAGCTGAGCCTGCGAAACCCAGTCCATAATCGTGAAGATGCAGGTCGAGGTCTCCACGTGCAGCATGATCGGATTTGCGGCGGCAAGGTTCTGGACGTTGGCAACCTTTATCTCCTCCAGCCGGCAGGCGGTCAGGAAATCGACGCCCTCGATGAGGGTCAGCGGCGCGTCCGCCGTGCGCCTCGCAAAACGCGCCGCGCGAGGGCCGACGCTCAGGCGAGCCCGCCTCCACAGCCACGAGAATGCCGCGTCCGGTATAAAGCCCGCCCCGAAAGCCAAAAGGAGCCACAGCCTGGAAACGGGCTCCGTTCGCGCCGCCGCGGACGCGTGCGCTTGGACGCCGGCTTTTGCGCTGCCAAAGAGCGCGCTTGCGTCCGGCGCGGCGCGCCAGACGACGACCGCGACCAACGTCGCGAGGAGCATATGGACGAAAGCTCGGAGAAAAGTGATCGACGAGAGGTCGAAAGCGATGAGCGATTTCAGCAGCAGCCTCAACGAATAGAGGAAAGCGCCCGCAAAGGCGAGGGACGCGATCGTTACGGCGCTCTCGTAATCCTTGGGGCCGGCTTCGCTCGCTCCGCCGACGCTCAGGATGCTCGCCCCGAGCGACCCGCCGAGCAACTGCGGAAGCTCGCTGGCCGGAAGAAAAAGGACAAAGAAGCCCGCCGCCGTGAAAGCCACGAAGGGGAGGCTGGCGGCTGCGGTGGGGGCGTCCCGGAGGATTGAATAAGGGCCGGCAAACCTATCCCCGCCAGGGTTTGAGCCTGACTCGGATGACCCATACTTTCTCGCCAGAAATTCGAAGTGAGGGTCGAGGCTCGGACTTGTGTCGAATTGATCCCGAAAAAGATCGGCCCTCCGAACTCGATCGCTCCGGATTTGGCGCCGCGCAATCATAAAAACCCCCGGTACCAAGAAAGCAAAAAATAACGCTAGGCATAAAGCGAGGTTAATGGGCGATGAATGTAGCTGAAGCAGGAACCAGAACGCCGCTAGTACGAATATCCAAAGTGTAACTGCGCCAGTGTTTACTGTAGAGAACTTCATGCCAATTCTCGCAAAGCAGCTGAAAAACCGTTCTCTCTATACTTTAGCTTGTGTATTCTACGATATACGCCGAAAAAAAGCAATTTCAAAATATATCTACGCGATCAAGAAGCCGTGCTTACGATTACGGATGGGCGCCCGCGAAAGACCCGCGCAATGGCGCCCAGATTTCTCCGATGCGGCGGCGCGCGAGGCTTCAATCCTTCTGCGTTTATGCGTTCGATTGACGCATAACCCTCAAGTTCAGTTAAATATTTATAGGCAATACGGAGCAAAATTGCTTATAGTTAACAGCAACTATATAATTTCAAGGGTCTGAAATGATTTAGAAAATACTTTCCGACCGAAAAAATAATCGTTGCCTGAGGCGCACATGCGCAAAATGCATGCCTCATATTCATGAATGAGCTCCAAATTTACGCCTTATTTACCCTCTTCATCGCGGCCGTCCAAAGATCGACAAGGAAAGGTTGTGATGAAGAGAGTGAAGCGTATCTATGCGGGTGTTTTGCTGGCGGTGGGTTTTACCATCTGCAGCCAGCAAGCTTTCGCGGAGTGCGGCGTCGCCTCCACATATTCGTCCGGGTCACACACGGCGAATGGCGAACGGTACAACCATATGGGTATTTCGGCTGCGCACAAGACTTTGCCTTTCGGGACGCGTGTGGTGGTTCGCAATCAGCGGACGGGCCGCAGCATTACTGTGCGCATCAATGATCGGGGACCGTTTGTAGCGGGCCGGATCATCGATCTGTCCACGGGCGCCAAGAATGCGCTGGGTATGGACGGTCTCGCCACGGTATGCCTCGAAGTTGTAAGCTATGGCGGCGGAAATAAGGGATTCCGCAACCCACAACTCCGCGAGCCTCTGCAAGTGGCCAACGGAGCTCCTCAAATCGATAGGGCCTCGGCGGCACGGCCGCACTACGCCCATCAAAGGCGCGCGCGCTATGCCCGCGCTCACTATCGCGGTCGCAGAGGGCATCGCAGGCGCCTCTACGCCTCGAACGACGATTGATCCGAAATCGAGCGGGGGACGGAAACGTTCCCCGCTCATCCGGCCTCTGAATTGTTACGCGGCCCTGCTTCCGCCCGCAAAAGTTCTTTTCTAATCGATTTAGTTCGAAGCAGGGTTAACGAAAATACCGAACTTTCTCGAGATTGCATTTGTTCACGTTCACCAATGCAATCGTGAGAAAGGCAACGGATGAGACGTTCCACCCTTATCGGCTTGGCATTTGCGGCCCTGGTCGCAGGCGCAAACTTTCCAGCCTCCGCGCAATGCGGCGTCGCCTCGAACTACTCGACCGGCAAAATCACCGCGAACGGCGAAGCATTTAAGCCTCAAAGCGTGTCGGCGGCTCACAAGACGCTTCCATTCGGTTCGAAAGTCGCCGTCGTCAACCAGCGCACGGGGCGAAGCATCGTCGTTCGCATTAACGACCGGGGACCTTTTGTGAAGGGGCGCATCATAGACCTTTCCAGCGGGGCATCGCGAGCGCTGGGCGGCGGAGGCTTGACGCCCGTGTGCCTGGGCGTTCTCAGTTATGGCGGGAAAACAGCCCGCTTGCGTCGCGGGGCGTTTCATGGAAAGCGGGGGCTCAAGCTGAGGCTGGCGCGCCTGGAGAAGTAGAAGACTAGTCCGCCCAGAAGGGTTTATGAAGAATATTTCATCTGCCCTGTCGTGAAAACGCCGACATTTAAAAATCTGTGGAGGGTCGGAAACGCAAGTTTCAGGTCAGACTTTAATTTCTCTGCAGACCCTTCACCGTTAGTCTCATCAAATCCAGGAGCCTTTCATGACTACAAAATTTGCCGCGGCTCTCGCGGTTTGCGCTGCGTTTGCAGTCACGCCCGCGTTGGCGCAACAAAAGCCCCCGGCGGGCGAGGCGGAGCCGCCGGCGCTCACCAAGGCCGACGCGCAAAAGATCGTCGACGCTATCAAGGCCGACAAGTCGAAGACCAAGGATTTCTGCGACCTGAACGCTTTGCAGGCCAAGTTCGAGGCTGCGGAGAAGAAGAAGGACCAGAAGGCGCTCGACGCGCTCGATCAGCAGCAAGAAGAACTTGGCAAGAGAATCGGTCTTGAAGCTGCGCCGGACGAGCAGGCGGGCGAGCTCCTCGACGCGACGGCGAAATCCCTCTGCAAATAGCTGCCGTCTCGAACGCAATCATGGCCGGATTAGTCCGGCCTTTTTTTTGAGAGTCATCTCTGTTGTTAGCTTCCGCCCGCTGAAAGAAAGTTGCGGGGCCGGCGCGTTTTGTGGCCCCGGCGAATTGCATACCCCTAGACGGACCGTTGGTTGCCGGTCCAATCCTGGGGGACGCTCATGGCTCGCTTTTCTAGCTTCCTGGCGTTTGCGTTATCCGCCTTCGTTATCTTGAGCGCTCCCGGCCATGCCGGGCAAAGAGAGTGCGCGGAACAATTCTACAAGGGCGTGTCCCCCGCGATCACGAGCGAGAAACTCGCGAGCCAGACCCACACGCTTTGCTTTTCGGAAATCACCGTCATGTATTCCGGCATCGCGCGCACTCCCATCTGGTCCGCTGAGCGTCTGACCCCGGAGCGAATCGAGCGCGCGCGCACCCTGGCCCGGCTTCGCTCCAATGCTTTTCACGAGGAGCCGACCCTTCCCGCGGAGGAGCGGTCGCAGCTGTCCGACTACAAACGAAGCGGTTTCGATCGCGGCCACATGGCGCCCAATGGCGACATGTCCACGCCCGAGGCGCAGGAAGAGTTGTTTTCGCTCGCGAACATGATCCCGCAAGACCCCTGCAACAACGAGGTGCTGTGGGAAGGGATCGAGTCCGCGGTGCGCGGCGTGGCGATCAAGGAGGATGTCTTCGTCGTGACAGGCCCGGCATTTCTGGGCGCCGAACTGCAAAGCTTGAAAGGCCGGGTCCTCGTGCCCACCCACCTGTTCAAAGCCATCTACATCCCATCGCAAAATGCGGCGGGGGCCTATTTCGCGCCCAACGACTCGAGCCAGGCCTGGGAAGCCGTCTCCATCGCGGAGCTTGAAAAGCGGGTTGGCGTTGACGTCTTTCCGCAACTTGACGGCGATATCCGAAAACATGCTATGATCCTGCCCGAGCCAACTCCGCATTTCGGCTGCCGCCTCCAGACCTCGGAGGCGCGCCGCTAGCTCTGGGAGAGAAAATGATAAATTTCGCACCCTTCAGGAATGAGAGCGACGCTCTTACGCTCGGGGATCTCAAGATCGAGAACCGCGAGGACCATATCGCGATATACGGTCGGCTCGCGGTAACGCGGGACCGGGCCGGCCTCGCCGCGGCGAAAGCCTTGAAAGAGATCGCGGAGCGGATCGTGAACGAGCTGGAAAACGGCCCGAGCCTTCCGATCCAGGTGGCGGCGGCAGAGACCCCGGCGACGATCAAAAATCCCTTTGCCTGAGCATGCGCGAGTTGAGCGGCCCTCCCGGAGACTATTTTGCGGGTCGAATTACTATGAACGAGCCGTTCATGAGCAATTCATTCGCGCAGGGTTAACCTAAGACTGTGCCGAGGAGGACAATTTTAGGGGTCTCTATCCATGAAACGCATTCTTGCAATCGCCGCCATCGCGGCTCCGCTCGCCTTCGCCGCATCCACTTCACAAGCTGCTCCCGCCAGCCCGCTCGGCCTCGCGGGCCAGCCGGAACAAAGCGCCGTCACGCAGGTCCAATGGGGCCGCTGTCATTTCTGGCGTGAGGAATGCGCCAGACGCTGGCCCTTCCTCGGCTGGCGTTTCCGCCGCTGCCTCGTGATCCACGGTTGCGGCTGGTGAGCGGAAAAGAGGCGGCTTCGGCCGCCTCTATCTTTTTCAGCGGCAATTCCTATGGTACGGTATCATGATACCGCAAAAACATGTTTTTTGCGAAACGAACCCAATAAGGTTAAGCGCCGGTGTCCCTCCGTCCGACCTGCGTCGATGGCTCTGACGAGTGTTATAAGGCGGCGTTGCGAAGCCGTAGCGAGTTGGCGATCACGCTGACGGACGAAAGCGCCATCGCGGCTGCGGCGATCATGGGCGACAGCAGGATCCCGAAAAACGGATAAAGAACGCCGGCGGCGACCGGAACTCCCGCTGCGTTATAGAGGAAGGCGAAAAGCAGGTTCTGGCGGATCGTTGCGATGGTCGCCTCGGACAGGCGGCGCGCCCGCACGAGCCCCATGAGGTCGCCCCTGAGCAGCGTCACGTCCGCGGTTTCGAGCGCGACATCCGCGCCGGTTCCCATGGCCACGCCCACATCGGCGGCGGCGAGCGCGGGCGCGTCGTTCACGCCATCGCCCGCCATGGCCACGACCCGGCCCTCTTCGCGAAGCCTCGCCACGACCTGTCTTTTGTCGTCGGGAAGCGCCTCGGCTTCGACCTCCTCGATGCCGAGCTTGTGAGCGATCGCCCTGGCGGTGGTCCAGTTGTCGCCGGTCAGCATGACGACGCGGACCCCGCTGGCTTTCAACGCGGCGAGCGCTTGCGGCGTCGAAGGCTTGATCGGATCGGCTATTCCGGCGGCGGCGGCGAGCTTGCCGTCGATGACGATGAAGATGGCGGTCGCGCCGTCCTCGCGGAGCGCGCCCGCGTCGGCGGAAAGCGCTGCGGCGTCAACGCCAGACTCCTCCACGATCTTCTGGCTGCCGATGACGAGGCGGCGCCCGTCGACGCGTCCCGTCACGCCCTTTCCCGGCGGCGCATCGAATTCTTCCGACGCGGAAAGCGTTAGTCCGCGCTCCTCCGCGGCCCTCACGATGGCGCGCCCGAGCGGATGCTGGCTTTCGCGCTCCAGGCTCGCCGCAAGCCTTAAGGTCTCCGCTTCCTCGAAGCCCGGCGCCGCCCTGAAGCTCACAAGCTTCGGCTTGCCTTCCGTCAGCGTGCCCGTCTTATCGACGACGAGCGTATCGACGCGCTCGAAGCGCTCCAGGGCTTCCGCGTTCTTGAACAGCACGCCGCTTTGCGCGCCGCGCCCGACCCCAACCATGATCGCCATCGGCGTGGCGAGCCCCAGCGCGCACGGGCAGGCGATGAT
Source organism: uncultured Alphaproteobacteria bacterium (assembly GCA_963748525.1). Classification (GTDB taxonomy): domain Bacteria; phylum Pseudomonadota; class Alphaproteobacteria; order Rhizobiales; family Rhodomicrobiaceae; genus Rhodomicrobium. Next base: position 156,807 of record CAVVJJ010000019.1, on the reverse strand, counting down.
GAGAACCGAGACCGCGGCGACAAGGCCGTAAGTGAAGCGCGGCTCGGGGCCGAAAAGCGACCACGCCGCGAACGTCGCAAGCGCGACGCCGATTACGAGCGGCACGAACCAGCCCGCGACGCGGTCGGCAAGCCTCTGGATCGGCGCGCGGCTCCTTTGCGCCTCGGCGACCATGGCCACGATTTGCCCAAGCATGGCGTCGCGGCCGACCTTTTCGGCGCGCATGACGAACGCGCCGCTTTGATTTATCGTCCCCGCGATGACCTTTTCGCCAGGGCCTTTCTCGACGGGCATGGACTCGCCCGTCACCATCGATTCGTCGACGGCGCTGCGGCCCTCCGCCACCTCGCCATCGACGGGGAGCGACTCGCCGGGGCGCACCCGGAGCCGGTCGCCCGGAGCCACGAGGTCGACGGGAATTTTTTCTTCCATTCCGCCCGCGACGAGGCGCGTCGTCTCTTTGGGCGCAAGGTTTAAAAGCGCGCGGATGGCGCTGCCCGTCATTGCGCGCGCCCGCAACTCCAGGATCTGGCCGAGCAGCACCAGAACCGTGATGACGGCAGCCGCCTCGAAATAGACCGGCACGGCGCCGCCATGCGCGCGGAAAGCCGCCGGGAACAGCCCGGGCGCAAGCGTCGCGGCGACGCTGTACGCGTAAGCGACGCCTGTGCCCATGGCGACAAGCGTGAACATGTTGAGGTTGCGCGTCTTGAGCGATGCCCAGCCGCGCTCGAAAAAGGGCCAGCCGCCCCACAGAACGACAGGCGTCGCCAGCGCAAACTGCAGCCAGGTCATCGTTTCGGGATCGATCCAGCGGCGAAGACCGAAAAGGTGTCCGCCCATTTCGGCCGCGAAAACAGGCGCCGTCAGCGCTAGGCTGACCCAAAAGCGCCGCGACATATCGGCAAGTTCCGGATTGGGCGCCTCGCTTGCCGAAGGCAGCTCCGGTTCGAGCGCCATGCCGCAGATTGGGCACGAGCCTTGCCCGGGCTGCCTGATCTCGGGGTGCATGGGGCAGGTGTAGATCGCGCCCTCCGGGACGGGCTCGCTCTGACGCGACGCGTCGTTCAGATAGCGATCGGGGCCGGCCTCAAATTTTGCCTTGCAGCCGTCACAGCAGAAATAGAACTCGCGCCCTTCGTGGCTGGCGCGATAGCGCGCAGCGCTGGCGCTTACGGTCATTCCGCAAACAGGGTCAAGAACGTCGCGGGCTTCGGTCGGCTCGCTTGCGCGGCTGCGATGACCCTTGGAGCGCTCCGCCTTATCCATGAACCCTCCGCCAAAGCCTGATTCGCGCCTGGCAGAATACCCAGGTAGGGTATATATAGCAAGGCGCGCCGCGCCAATGAAGCGCGCTGCGCTTTCATTTCGCGCGCTTCGCCTTTTGTTGCCGGGTATACCCTCCGGTGGTATAAGCGCTTCATGCAACAGGACGCCAAGGACAAATGCCTGAATTGCCTGAGCCGCGTCGAAGGCCAGGTGCGCGGCATCGCGCGCATGCTCGGCGAGGACCGCTACTGCATCGACATCATCACGCAGATCGCGGCGGTTCAGGCCGCGCTCCGTAAAGTCGAAGCGGAGATTTTGCAGAACCACGTCAACACCTGCGTTGCGCATGCCATTGCGAGCGGGAACGCGGACGAGCAGCGCAAGAAAGTGGCCGAGCTGATGGAAGTTCTGAATCGGCGCCTGGGCTGAATGGGGCGTCATCCTGGAAAGGCCCCGTCGCCCTACCACGCATGCAGTTTTGGACGACCCCGGATGTGCGCTCCGGGGTGACGAACAGGGGCCAGGGAAGAGAGCGGAGCCAGATATGAGCGTCGTCATCTATCATAATCCAGCCTGCGGAACCTCGCGCAACGTGCTCGCCATGATCCGGCAAAGCGGCGTGGAGCCCGAAATCGTCCTCTATTTGAAGACGCCTCCGACGCGCGAGAAGCTCAAGGCGCTGATCGCGGCGATGGGCGTTCCGCCGCGCGCGGTGCTGCGCGAGAAGGGGACGCCTTTTCATGAGCTGGGCCTGTCCGATTCGAAATGGAGCGACGACGAGCTGATCGATTTCATGATCGCCCATCCGGTTCTCATCAACCGGCCCATTGTGCAGACGCCGAAAGGCGTGCGCCTGTGCCGCCCAGCCGAGAGTGTGCTCGACATCCTTCCAAACCCGGATATCGGCCCGTTCAAGAAGGAAGACGGCCAGAGGGTGGCAAGCAAGCGAAGCGTTAAATAAAGCCGCGACGGCGCTGGCGGACGCTGTTACGGTTCTGTCTTAAGGACAGTTTACTATCGGCGCGAAATCGGCGCGTGATAAAGTGAGGCGGCGCGAATTTTTCGGGAGCTGCGTTTGCTCGAAGCGAAGGGACAGGGACATGATCGCCCATACCGTCACCTCCTACGATGAAGATTTGAAATCCCTCGATACGAGTGTCTTGCGGATGGGAGGCCTCGCCGAGCATCAGCTCAAGACCGCGCTCTCCGCCATCGCCAATGCCGATCCGGAATTGGCGATTCAGGCGGTCGCGGCGGATCCCGCCATCGATGCGATGCAGTGGGAAATCGAGGACGCTGCCGTGCATATCATCGCGCGGCGTCAGCCCGTGGCTGTGGATTTGCGCAGCGTCATCGGCGCCATGCGCATCGCCGGCGATCTCGAGCGCATCGGAGATATGGCGAAAAGCATCGGCAAGCGGATTGCAGCCTTCGATGAAACCGCCTGGCTTTCGCCCATGACGAAGAATCTCGGCGCGATGGGCGATTCTGCGCTATGGCAGTTGAAAAGCGTGCTCGACAGCTATTCCCAGCGGGATGCTGCGCTCGCTCTCAAGGTTTGGTTGAGCGACGAGGAAATCGACAGGCAATATAATTCTCTCTTCCGCGAGATGCTGACCTACATGATGGAAGATCCGAAGACGATCTCCTATGGCGCGCATCTTCTTTTCTGCGCCAAGAACATCGAGCGCATTGGCGATCACTGCACCAACATTGCCGAAGCGGTAACTTACATCACGACCGGGCACACCATTATCGACCCCCGCCCAAAGCAGGACATGTTGCCCCAGGAAGCAGCGGATTAGAGCATAGGCTCCTCGGCAGTTGCGCCTTCATCTGAAGCTTGTGCTAAAGGCGCTCTCGCGAGCGCCAATTTTTTCTTGTCCTCGCGCCTTGGGGAGCTCGGCTTAACTTTAGAAAAAAATCCTCTATTGCGCACACATGTCATTACCGATTAGAATGATATTCTAACGGCTAGGCCGGTTCGAACGGTTTGCGTAAAATTGAGGAGCGGCGCGCGCGTGAAAGCCCATCGTGAAAGTTTCGCCGACTTCGTTCAGCATTCTCCTTGCGTCCTGTTCGCTGGGGCGATGGGCACCGAGCTGCAGCGCCGAGGCTATGAAACCGCGCTGCCGCTGTGGTCGGCGGCGGCCAATCTCGATGCGCCTGGCCTCGTCAGGGAGATCCACGAAGATTATTTCGAGGCCGGCGCCGACGTCGCCATCACCAACACCTTTCGCACCACGCCGCGGGCGTTCCGCAAGGCCGGACGCGAGAGCGAGGCGCGGCGAGCGTTCGAGTCGGCCGTATCCATCGCGCTGAAATCGAAGGAGAGCGCGGGGCGGCGCGCATTTGTGGGAGGCTCGTTCGCGCCGCTCGAAGATTGCTACCGGCCGGACCTGGTGCCGAGCGAAAGCGAGCTTCGGGCCGAGCATACGCTGCAGGCCGCCTGGCTCGCGAAAGCCGGTGTAGATTTCCTACTGCCTGAGACCATTAACTCCAGCCTCGAGGCGGAGATCATGGCCGAAGCGGCGTCGGCCACGGGTCTTCCGTTTATCGTCAGTTTCGTCGTCGACAAGGCGGCAAGGCTCCTGGACGGCGCATCCCTTGCCGAAGCAATTGAAAGAACGGACTTGCCGGGGCGCATCGGAGTTTCCCTGAATTGCAGGCCGGCCGGCACCCTCGACGCCGCATTCCGGGCGCTGGCGGCGCATGATGGCTTCATTGGCCTTTATCCGAATGGCGCCGGCCACGCCCACGACGACAGGGGCTGGCGCCTCGATGACCAGGACCATGATATCGCCGGCTTCGTCGATAACGCGCTTCGATGGAAAAAGGCTGGGGCCAGAATTATCGGGGGATGTTGCGGCACGACGCCAGCCTACATCCGCGCGCTGCACAAGGAACTGAGAAGAAGCTCTGGCGAGAGCCGGCCTTCGCCTTCCGCTTCGTGTGAAGCGCGAGCGCCCCTTTGCTGCTAGGCTGCCTGCGCTTTTTTGAAGAGCAGGAGAAAATTGTTCGCAGGCATATCGAGCTTTTCGCGCAAGACCATGCCATGCGCGTTCATCGCATTTTCGAGGTCGCGGACGTCTCGAAGCCCCCACGCTCCATTCATTCGGCGAATGCTCCGGTCGAAGGCTTCGTTCGATGAGCTGGTGTACTCCCCGTCGAGCTTGAACGGCCCATAGATAGCGAAAAGGCCCCCCGGCTTCAGAGCGCGTGACGAGATCGCCGCGGCGCCGTCCACGGCGGCAATGGAAGCGACGTGCAACACGTTAATGGCGTACACGGCGTCGTAGACGGCGTCGCCGCCGGGCCAGGTTTCCGGCTTTGCAAGGTCGATGACAATCGGAACCGCGACATTTGTAACGCCGGCTGCGGCGCGGTTCGCCTCCATGACGCCGAACAGGTTCGCATCGCGGTCCGACGGGTGAAAGCAAAGGCGGGGAAAGCGCGGGGCGAAATAGACGAGATGGCCGCCGCTGCCCGCGCCGATTTCAAGGACATCGCCCGCCTTCGGGAACGCCGCCTCAAAGGCTTGCAGGATCGGATCGCGGTTGCGCATGAAAGCGTCCGTCACGTAGTGACTTAAGGGATGCGGATCGGTCTTTTGCTGTTCGTCGGGCATGGCGCAATTTCTGTGAGTGACGCGACGGGCTGGCGCCGAAGGGTTGGGGGATCGAGTGCGTCTCCGGCGGTTTTGAATCCTATCGCTTGTGGCGTTGCAAGGATAGAACAGTGATCAAGTCCGAAGTCTCCCCCGCACTGAATGAGCCGTGCCCGCTTGAAGAGGAAGAGGTGCCCGAGGCTGAGCACGGCCTCACGGACAAGGAGCAGGGGGAGGTGCGGGAAGCGCAAAGGCCTCGCGCCCCCGTTGTCTACGAGATCGTGCGCCTGGATGGCGAAAGGGAACTGCGACGCCCGATTTCGGCGTTGTGGTGGTCCGGCGTCGCGGCAGGCATCTCGATCGGGTTCTCGTTTCTGACGCAGGCCGCGCTTTCCGCGTCGCTCCCGCCTTCAGATTGGCGGCATCTGGTCGGGGACTTGGGCTATTCTGTCGGATTCATCATCGTCATTCTTGGCCGCCAGCAACTCTTCACGGAAAACGTGCTCACAGCGGTGCTGCCGGTCATAACGCGGCGAAAGCTCGGCTGGCTTCTCAGAATGCTGAGGCTGTGGGGCATCGTCCTCGCCGCGAATGCAGCGGGCTGTATCATCTTCGCATGCGCCTTCGCTTATTTGCCGATTGTCGGCGGCCGCGTATCGGATGAAATGGTCAATCTCGTGCAGACGCTGATGGCGAATAGGCCATGGGAAATGTTTGCAAAAGGCATTGGGGCCGGATGGCTCATTGCGGCGGTGGTCTGGATCATCGCCTCGACTTCGGGCGTCGAATTCTTCGTGATCGGGCTTCTGACGTATCTGATCGCGCTGTTCGGATTTACGCACATCGTCGCCGGCTCCGCCGAAGCGCTTTACGGCTGGGCGTCGGGGTTCGTTTCCTTTCAAGACGTGGCGTTGCGATTTTTCCTTCCGACGCTCGCCGGAAACGTCTTTGGCGGAACCGTCCTTTTCTCGGTGCTCAGTTACGCCCAGGTCCGGCAGGAGATTATCGACAAGCAACCGCTTTCTGAATGATAGGCGTGGCTGCGGCCTATTTCTTTTTTGGCCGCGCGTTGGCGATGGGCGGCACGGTCTTCAAATATGCGGCGATGGCGTCCCGATCCTCGGGCGTGAGGTGCGCCATGTTCTCTTGAACCTTCGCCATGGCGCCGCCCACCGCATCGCCATCCGGGGTGAAGCCCGTCTCCAGCGCGTAAGCGATGTCCTTGGCGCTCCAGGAGGCAAGCCCGGTGGCGTCGGGCGTGATATTGGGGATGAAGCCCTTGCCTTCAGGCGCCGGCGCGCCGGAAAGCTTCTTTTCGTTGATCAACCCGCCGAGTTGGTTGCGCGGCGTGTGGCACTCGCCGCAATGGCCCGGACCTTCAACGAGATAGGCGCCGCGATTGATCTCGGGGCTTTTCGATGGATCGGGCGTGAACCCCAATGGCCCGAGGTTGAGCCACTTCCAGAAGCTAACGCCCATGCGGATGTTGTAAGGAAAGGACAACTGGTGCGGAGGCGCTTTCGCGCGCGCGGGCGTCAGCGTGTCGAGGAACGCCTTGAGGTCGAGAAGGTCGTTCCGCTTCATATGGCGGTAAGAGGCATAAGGAAACGCTGGATAGTAGTTCTGGCCCTTCGGCGACACGCCTTCCGTCATCGCCTTGATGAAGTCGTCGTCGCTCCACCCGCCGATGCCCGTCTCCTTATCCGGCGTGATGTTCGGGACATAGAACGTGCCGAACGGGGTTTTCAGACAGCGGCCGCCGGTGACCGCCAGAGGATCGTTATATTTCGGATCCTCGCATTTGGCGGACGCCGGGGCCGCGTGGCAGGACGCGCAGCCGCCGGCGAAGAATATATACCGCCCGTTCTCGACATTGCGCGCCTCGGCTGTGGCGGCGTAGGGCGAGGATGCCCAGCCGGCGAGACAGGCCAACAGGATGAGAGCGCGGGCGATCGGCATGTGAAACCTATTCTTTTTTCTCCTCGCGGAATTTCTCGTGGCACGCTTTGCAGGCCTTGCCAACCGGGCCGAACGCCGCTTTGAAGGCATCGAGCCCACCCGGCGCCGCCTCAGCGGCTTTCGCGGTGGCAGCCTCCGCGTCCTTCGCGAGGTTGTCGAATTCAGCCTTGTTTTCCCAGATTTCCGGCTTGGCCGCGGTCTCCCCGCCCGTCTCCGATCCCTTCGGGAACAGGGTGATGAAGGTCGGGATCGAGCCGTTGATATCTTTCATCGCCTTTTCGACGGCCGCGCCATCATAGGGCTTCTCGCCCTTGAACATGGCGATAATGCCTTTTACCGCGGCGCCATTTCCCTTCATCAATTCCTTGCGCTCCTTGATCGGATCGTCCCCGGCGCTGGCGAGGCTAGAGCCGAGAACGCCCGCGAGAATCGCGAGGCCCAGTACACTTTTCTTCATGTCGGTTGCCCTTTCCGTCCTTTATGAAAATACTAGCGGCGATACAACAGCGCGCCTGCGGATGGAACCCCCTCCTAAAAAATTGAAGCGCAAGCGAGATTGGAGTTTTCGCTATCGCTGAAACTGCTGAATTAAGCCATATATGCCGTGAACCGCATCGTTGAAGCAAGGAGGCGATGGAAAAGCCCGCTGAATTCGTTGGGCGGCAGGCGCAGCCGAACCCCTGGCGCTTTTGCGTCGCCCCCATGATGGACTGGACGGACCGCCACTGCCGGTATTTTCACCGGCAGCTGAGCCGGCGCGCGCGGCTTTATACGGAGATGGTCTCGTCCGCGGCGATCCTGTTTGGCGACCGCCAGCGCCTTCTCGGGTTCCATACCATCGAGCATCCGGTCGCGCTGCAGCTCGGCGGCGCGGACCCGGTCGAACTCGCGCGCGCTGCGGAAATCGGGCTGTCGTTCGGCTACGACGAAATCAACTTGAATTGCGGATGCCCATCGGATCGCGTCCAGTCGGGACGCTTCGGCGCCTGCCTCATGGCCGAGCCAGATCTCGTGGGGGCCTGCGTCGCCTCCATGCGTGAAGCGGCCGCGGGCGCGGCGCCCGTCACGGTAAAATGCCGGATCGGCATCGACGACCAGGACAGCGAAGAGGATCTGACCCGCTTCGTCGATTGCGTGGCTGCAGCGGGGTGCGAGACCTTTATCGTGCATGCGCGCAAGGCCTGGCTCCAGGGGCTAAGCCCCAAGGAGAACCGGGAGATTCCCCCGCTCGACTACGACCGCGTCTACCGGCTGAAGCAGGCGTTTCCTGAGCTTACGATTGTGCTGAATGGCGGCATCGCAGGCCTAGAGGAGGCAGAGGCATGCCTTGCCGTGGTCGATGGCGTCATGCTCGGCCGCGCCGCGTACAAATCGCCCGCGCTTCTCGCCGATGTGGATCGCCTTCTCTTCGGCGAACCGGACGACGCACCAGCGCCGCACGCCGTGCTTGAGCGGATGCTCGGCTATGCGGAAAGCGAGCTTGAACGCGGAACCCGGCTCTCCTCGATCACCCGCCATATGACGGGGCTCTTGAACGGCGCCCCCGGCGCGCGGCGCTTCCGGCGGCTTCTCACCGAAGAGAGCGTGAAGCCCGGAGCGGGCCTCGAAGTGCTCCGCGCCGCCATCGAGATCGCCCGCGAAGCCGAAGAGAGAGCGCTGGCGCGGCTGGCGGCCTGACGCGTGGGCGCGGAACCGACGAATTGCCGATTGCCTCGTCTGCCGCGCGGCCCCTACCTTGCGTTGCTCATGCCATTCAACCCGCTCGCGCACCCTTCATGACATTTGACCTCCCTTGGAGCGAAATCGCCGGCCTCATCCTTGCGCTTCTGGCGGGCGGCCTTTTCACAGGCTTCCTGGCGGGGCTTCTCGGCGTCGGCGGCGGCGCCATTATGGTCCCCATCCTCTATGAGCTTTTCAGCTTCGAGGGCGTGGACGCAAGCATCCGGATGCAGGTTTGCGTGGCGACTTCGCTCGCCATCATCATTCCGACGTCGGTGAACTCGGCGCGCTCGCATTGGAAGCACGGCGCGGTCGACCTCGGCGTCATCAAGGCGCTGGGCCCCTGGGTTGTCGGCGGCGCCATAGCGGGCGTCTTCATCGCCGCGCACGCGCCCGCGAACTTCTTGAAGGGGGTTTTCGTCGTCTCGACGCTGTTCATCGCGTCGCGCCTCGCCTTCGGAAACGGCGCCGCAATCGCTGGCGCGACGCTGCCAGGGCATCCCTGGGACGGGCTCGCGGGCGCTGGCATCGGCCTTATCTCGACGCTGATCGGCATCGGCGGCGGCGCCTATATAACGGCCTACATGAAATTCCTCGGCTGGCCGATCCACAAGGCGGTGGCGACATCCTCCGCATTCGGCCCGATCATCGCGATTCCGGCCGTCATCGGCTTCATGGCGGAAGGATGGGGCTCTCCGCTCCTGCCGCCCCTGTCCATCGGCTATGTCAGCTTTCTCGGAGTTGCCGTGATTGCCCCGGTCAGCGTCCTCGCGGCGCCGCTTGGCGCGCGCTTGGCGCATCGGCTCCCCCGGCGCGCGCTCGAATATGTGTTCATGACTTTCCTGCTGCTCGTCGCGGCGCGTTTCGCGGCGAGCCTCGCCGCCGGCTGAGAGCCGTCCCGCGCCCTACCCCGTACCGCGCGCCAGGGGTCTACGCTATCCACAGGCAAACCGCGTTCGGGAGGTTTAGTTGGGGAAAGCTCGCGGTTGGTTGTGGCGTCTGGGTAACAGTAAGCGGTGGATTGCGCGATAAACTACAACTGGAGCTTGTGTAGCGCGACTTATTGATCAACCTTGCTCGCAGCAGTTGTGGTTGAGATAGGGGTTTGCATGTTTTTCCGAGTTGTTGTTATTGCCGCCAGCGTCGCCGCCGTCACGGCGTCAACTCATGCCGCGGATGTTTACGTGCCGGGCATAGGGGGATACAAGGACACATATCTTCCCGGTCCCTCCTGGTGGAACGGGTTCTACGTTGGCGTGAACGGCGGCTATGGCTGGAACGCCGACAAGGCCAGCGTCTCGGCCTACGCCGACGACGCCACGGTCAATCTTGCCACGGATCTCGCTGCGAGGTCCTTCGAAAGAAGCGCCGAGCTTGGAGGTGGCCAAATCGGTTTCAACCTCGAGCGTTATGGGGCGGTCCTCGGCGTTGAGGTCGATCTCCAGGCAGCCAATTTTCCAGGCAGCGGACTCACAATGGCCGCAGCCGATGGCGGGAATCTCTTAAATCCGTCGACAACGATTACGGCGTCGCGCGCCGCAAGCAGTTTGGACTATTTCGGCACCATTCGCGGCCGCTTGGGTTACGGCGTTGACCGGGCGCTGTTTTATGTCACCGGCGGCTTCGCCTATGGCGGCGTCAAGGACACGCTATCCGTCACGGTTACAAACGAAGCCGCTGGGCTGACCCCTTATGGCAATACCGTGTCGAAAGACGGGCTTCGGACTGGCTATGTCCTGGGCGGCGGCGTCGAGTATGCGCTAACCCCGGTTTGGTCGTTGAAGGCGGAATACCAGTATTTAGACCTTGGTAAAGTCGCGCTCGCAGAGGGCGCAGATCTCGGCCCGACCTCTACGGGGCTCGGCGCATTTTCGGCCGATCACTCCTATTACACATTCCGCCTGGGATTGAACTACCGCGTCCAGCAGGAATACGCGCCGCTGAAATAGAGTTTATCGGCGCAATCAAAGCCGCAGCGATCGGGGCTGCGAGCCATTGAATAAACGCGAGACTGAGCGCGGCGGCGCTCTCTCTCTTGTGATCCGGCAACCGGCGGCGCTTCCGGTTTTTCTCTTAAGGAAGAAGCCACTCGCCTGCGAGGCTCGCGTTATCTGATTTATTAAGGCCCGTTTGCATTCTACAATGGGAGCGGCCCCTGGATTTGGATGACAAACCGCATGAATGGAGACAGGTTTCTTGTTTCGAAGCGACCGGCGCTCGCGTCTATTGTCAATTTTCCGCAAGTCGCTTACGCGGATTATGAGAAACAGCTAAAGCAGTTCCAGGCGACGCTGCAATCCATTCAACAGGCTTATCTCGGCACGAAAGAGCACGCCATCGTTGTTCTAGAAGGCAGGGACACGGCGGGAAAAGGCGGCGTCGTGCGGCGGCTCGGCTGGACGCTCGATCCGCGAAGCTTCAAGGTTCATCCAATCTCCGCGCCGACGCCGAGCCAGAAGAAGCAGCACTACCTTCAGCGTTTCTGGGAGACGCTTCCGAGCCATGGGCAGATCGTGGTGTTCGATCGCTCCTGGTACGGCCGCGTGCTGGTGGAGCGCATCGAGGGCCTCGCCACGAAATCGGAGTGGAAAAGAGCCTATCGCGAGATCAATGAGTTCGAGCGCATGCTGACTGAGGATGGCGCGCGCATCGCAAAGATTTTCCTGCATATCACGGCCGATGAGCAAGCGAAGCGGTTCAGGGACCGGCTGACCGATCCCCTCAAGCGGTGGAAACTCACCTACGAGGATTTCCGCAATCGCGACTATTGGGAAGCATACACCGAAGCGATCGAGGACATGATGGATAAAACCTCGACCGAGCAGGCGCCTTGGCATCTCGTTCCGGCGAACCACAAGAACTACGCTCGCCTCGCATCGTTCAACATCCTAATCGGACGGCTGGGCAAAGGCGTGGATCTTGAGCCGAAGCCCCTCGACGCAAAAACGGCCGAGGCGGCGAAGGAGCTTTTCGGAAAAGCCTAGAGCGTCGTGCGTTTAATCGGACGCGTATCCCGCGGCGTTGAAGAAGTTCCAGCATTCTTCGGGTTCGAAGAGGTTGCAGATATCGCCAATGGTCTTCAAGAGCGCGTCGTAGGTTCTGGCCTGGGCCGCGCGACGTCTGGCGCCCCGGGGGTTTTCGCAATTCTTGCTACTGTCGGCATGCGAACAAAAGGGCCGCTTCTTACCAACGGTCCCTCCCGAGCGTTACTGGCCCCGCCGATATCGATTGGCTCCGGCAATGGGCGCTTCCGCAATCAGGTCGTCTGGACCGGGACCCAGATCATGCGGCGCGTTCATGACGCCGCCCTGGTTAGCTGTTTGATCGCGGCGCATGATCATTGCGGCAGCCTGATCCAACAAACGCTCCATGTCCTTTGGGCTGCGCGGCAACGGCGCCCCTTCCGGTAACAATCCGCACGCCCGGGCCTTCAACCCGAGGCCGAGGATCAGGGGCAGCCTCAAATGGGCCTGTTTCAGCAGAGCCTCCTCGTAAAGGACGCGCGCCACTTCTCCCTGAGCGAGAACCTTGCCCGCGCTGAACACAGCCACGTCGTCTGCAAAGTCATAGGCAAGATCGACGTCATGCGTGGCGAACACCAATGTTGTCCCGGCCGCTTCAAGCTGTTTGAGGGCGGCCAGGAGATGCGCCGAACCGTGACTGTCAAGCCCCGCGGTCGGCTCGTCCATCAAGAGCACACGCGGCCGCATCGCGACGGCTCCGGCGATGGCGACGCGTTTCTTCTGCCCAAAGGACAGCATATGAGGGGGTCTTTCGGCCAAGCCGGCAATGTCCAGAGCCGCAAGCGTTTCGTCCACGCGACGGCGCGCTTCGCGTTCGCTGAGGCCGAGATTGAGGGGACCGAAGGATATGTCCTCCGCCACCGAAGCGGCAAACAGTTGGTCTTCAGCGTCCTGCAGCACCAATCCCACTTGGCGGCGCCAGGCCGATAGGCCGGCGCGGGAATAACTGACGGCTGCGCCTTCCAGGAAAACCTGTCCCGACGCCGGTCGAAGCGTGCCGTTGAGGTGCAAAAGCAAGGTGGTTTTGCCCGCGCCATTCGGTCCGAGAATGGCGAGCCGCCGGCCGCGCGTCACCTTGAGATTGAGGCCATCCAAGGCGAGCACTCCGCCCGGATAGGAATAGGTCAGATCGCGCGCCTCCAACAGCGTCATGACAAGAACACGCCAATGGCGCCCGTTGCGGCTTCCACGGCAAGCACCGCCGTCAATCCCGTTACCGACAGTTTTGTCTGTTGCGGCAGCACACGCATTTCGCCTTCCCATCCGCGCGCCGCCAATCCGATCTCCATCCTGCGCGCCCGGTCCATGGCGCGCGGTAACAAGTTGGCGGCAAGCAAACCGAGCGAGCGCAAACGGCGTTGGAAGCCGTCATGGCCAAGGCGCGCGGCTTGGGCCGCGTCCATCGCCGTCGCTGTATCGGCCAGAAGAAAGAGAAATCGGTAGGTCAGGAGAGCAACTTCGGCAACTTCCACCGGCAGGCCAAGCCTGCGCATTCCGGCGAGCAGATCTGTCACTGGAGTCGTCAATGCCAGAAACAAAATACAGGTAAGCCCTGCGGTCGAGCGGGCGATCAGCCCCGCCGCCAAGCCGAATCCGCTGGGCGCCAGCGAAAGACCACTGGCATCGAGTTGCACGGTCAGCATGGCCGCCCCCGTGAGCATAAATCCTAAGGGGCCGGCCGCCAAGGCAAGCCAGACCCCTGCCGGCGCCCGCGCCCCGATCAAGGCGGCGGCCGTCATGATCGCCGCTATGACAGGCGCTGCCGGGAAGGGCGGCAGCAGGAGGGAAAGCACCAGCATGCCCAGCGCCAATGTAGCCTTCTCAACGAGAGATTTGCGCCGCCAGCGGTTGAGATTTGCGGCCCTATCGGCGATCGGCATTGCTGCCCGGACGTGAATGCCGCCGGCCGATGACATAGCCGAGCACCCCGGCTCCGATAGCGGCCTGAAGGGCGAAAAGCATGCTCTCCACCTCGTCGCTTGGGGGCTTCCAGAGCGGCTCGAACCACGGCTTATAGCCTGGCCGCGATTCGAGAATGGCCTCCGTCCCGAGATCATCCGAACCTTTGAACTCTCCCTTAAGCGCCGGTATGGCGAGGGGAGCGGCGACAATGGCAGCGGCGGCGGAGAGCAATAAGACCGAACGGGTGGCCGACATTACCGAACCTCCCCCGATAGAACTTGAATCTCGTCCGGCTTGCCGGCGCGTCCCGACAGGGCGTTCATGACCACCACCGTCAGCAAGCCTTCGGCAATGGCGAGGGGGATCTGGGTGATGGCAAAGATGCCCCCGAATTTGAGACCAGCCCCCAAGACGCCCGATGCGGGATCGGGATAGGCAAGCGCCAGTTGCACCGACGTCGTGGCGTAGGTGGCGAGATCGCCCAGCGCGGCGGCGAAGAAGACCGCGACAGCGATCGAGGCTCCAAGCCCGCTTGCAAGTCGCCATATTCCCCAACTGACCCAGGGGCCGACGACGGCCATGGAAAACACGTTGGCTCCAAGGGTCGTCAAGCCGCCATGCGCGAGGAGCAGCGCCTGGAACAGAAGGACGATGGCGCCGATCAGCGCCATCGCCGCCGGGCCGAAGATAACAGCGCCCAACCCCGTTCCGGTGGGATGCGAACAAGAGCCGGTGACGCTCGGCATTTTCAAAGCCGATAATACGAAGGTGAAGGCGCCGGCTGCGGCGAGCGTCAGTTTGGCTTCCGGACTTTTGGCGACAATGCGCTTCAAGCGAACCGCGCCAGCGATGACAAATGGCGCGGATACTGCGAACCACCCTGCAGCATGCGCCGCGGGCAGATATCCCTCCATGATATGCATAGAACCACCCTGTTTAATGAGCGGCGCATCCCTCTCTCCCAAGTCACCCCGCTTGGAAAAACGTCGCGCGCGCAAACAGCGATGGCAGGTCTCCTGGCTTGCGGGTTTTCATTTTCCGGTCAGCCTTCCCGGCTTTTGCGCAGCGCACGGTGGCGTGGAGCTGCTGCCAGTGGCAATCCTTGTGCCGGAAACTCGCCGCTTACAGTTGCGGGGGCAGCCCCGGACTTACCGCCATCTCGGCGTCTCACCGGGTTCCCTTTTCACCCTGGACCGAAAAAAAGCGCCCAGGGAACCATCAAACAAAACCTGACAGTCCGTGGCCAGCAGGTCAAGACTTTCGTTGGCGCCGCGGCCTGACTTATACATCCTATGTATGAGGTCGCCGCCCGATAGCGCCCTCATGGTCAGCCTGTCGAACCATGGGCAACTGACTTTGCCAGCGGCAGAGGCACGGCGCTCAATTGTTGTTCGTGTTGCTATGCGATTTCACCTTGGCGGCGCCGACCTCGTTCGATCCCCCTTTGCCTCCCGTCGTCCGCGCCACGCAACCGCCGCCCTTGTTCTTGCCGAGCTTGCAGTCGATCCCCTTTAAGGGGGCGCCGGCGAACGCGCCCTGCGGATTTAGAGCATAGACAAAGGCCGCGAGGATCAAGAACCTGCTCGAAGACATGCGCTTCTCCGTTTCGTGCAATCTCTGCTGCGCTTCAAACCCCGACCAATTACGCCGAGCTTGGCGCTTCGTCGCAACAGAAATGACGCCAATTCACAGGCTTATGAGGGGAGAGAGCGGGATCGATCAATCACCGGCAACGGTGGCTTGCAAATAGGCTGCGGGCGAGCGGCGAGCCAGGAAGCCCAGTTTTGCTTGATAACCGCTTCACAATCAAACAAGCTCTAGCGGCTTTCATGAGGGCGGGCTCACTCTGCCGGTCTTAGGAATCATCGATGCGCTTTGAAGGAACGGAAACCTACGTCGCCACCGACGATTTGCGCGTGGCCGTCAACGCCGCCATCGTCCTGGAGCGCCCGCTGCTCGTGAAGGGCGAGCCCGGCGCCGGCAAGACCATGCTTGCGAAGGAGATCGCGTCCGCGCTTGGAGCGCCGCTGATAGAATGGCACATCAAGTCAACCACCAAGGCGCAGCAGGGCCTTTACGACTACGACGCCGTGAACCGCCTGCGCGACAGCCAGCTCGGCGACGAGCGAGTGAATGACATCCGGAACTACATCCGCAAAGGCAAGCTGTGGGAGGCGTTCGAAAGCGCGGTGCGGCCGATCCTCCTCATCGATGAGATCGACAAGGCCGACATCGAGTTCCCGAACGACCTGTTGCATGAGCTCGACCGCATGGAGTTCCACGTCTACGAGACGGGCGAGGTCGTGCGCGCGAAGCTGCGCCCGGTCGTGATTATCACGTCCAATAACGAGAAGGAGCTGCCCGACGCCTTCCTGCGCCGCTGCTTTTTCCACTATATCCGGTTTCCCGATCGCGAGACCATGCAGGCCATCGTGGACGTGCATTTCCCAGGGCTGAAGCCGCGGCTCCTGCGCGAGGCGTTGACCATCTTCTACGACGTGCGCGACGTTCCAGGCATCAAGAAGAAGCCTTCGACATCGGAGCTTCTGGACTGGATCAAGCTCCTCGTTAACGACGACATCGATCCCGAAGTCTTGAAGGAGCGCGATCCGCGCAAGCTCATTCCGCCGCTCCATGGCGCGCTGCTCAAGAACGAGCAGGATGTGCAGCTTTTCGAAAGGCTGGCGTTCCTGAACCGCCGGAAGGCGCCGGAGTAAGGCGTCTCTATTTCTGCGCGAGCGTTCGCGACCGATACATTTTTTTACGAATAAACCCTCTTCTTGCCGCCCCGGCGCCGTTTTTTCGCCCGGCCGGTCAAAAGTCGAGCACATTTCTAAGGCTAGGCTCCGCACGCCGGGAGAGATTTGACGCGTATTTTTCAACGCAGTGGAGGACTCATGTTTCGAAAACTCGCAGTGACGCTCGCAGTGACTCTTTTCTCTGTTGCCGCCGCGCACGCTGGCGAATGGGTAAGGCTTGGCGACCGCAATGTCGGCTTCATCAGCGACCACGACACCATCCATGTCGGCCGGCATGACGGGAAGTTTAAAAGGCTCAAGCTGATCATTCGCCGCAACGACATCAAGCTGAACAGCATCAAGGTGCTGTACGGAAATGGCGAGCTTGAGGATGTCGTCTTCGACCGGGAAATCCGCGATGGCGGCGAGGCTGTGATCGATCTGCCGCATGGCTGGCATGAGGGCCGCTTCATCCGGGACGTCGAGCTGCATTACCATTCGCGCCCCGACTTCCGCGGCGAGGCGCTCGCCGAGCTTTGGGGCAAGGAAGACTAGAACCTGCTCAACCTGAGACTGCGATATTTTCGGCCGGGGCTCCGCGCGGGCTCCGGCCGAAACGTTTTTGATACGCCCGCGCTGCTGACGTGGCGAGGCGAGCGGATCGCGACGCCTTCGCATCGCCGCCTAAGCGCCTCTTTTTTCGCCGCAATCCGTCAAACCTCCAGCACATTCCTGGGTAAGTGTCTGCTCGCCGGGAAAGATTTGACGTGTATTTTCCAACGCAGTGGAGGAATAATGTTTCGTAAACTCGCAGTAACGCTTGCCGCAACGCTTCTCTCCGTGAGCGCCGCCTATGCGGGCGAATGGGTCAGGCTCGGCGACCGCAATGTCGGCTTCGTCAACGACTACGACACGATCCACGTCGGCCGGCGCGACGGCAAGTTCAAGCGGCTGAAGCTGATCGTCCGCCGCAACGACATCAAGCTCAACAGCATCAAGGTGCTCTTCGCCAATGGCGAGGTTGAGGACATCATCTTCGATCGTCACATCCACGACGGCGAAGAGGCCGTGATCGATCTGCCCCACGGCTGGCATGACGGCCGCTTCATTCGCGACGTCGAGCTGCATTATCATTCGCGGCCCGATTTCCGCGGCGAAGCGCTCGCCGAACTGTTTGGCCAGGAAGAGGAAGGCGGGTACTCCCCGGTCGTCTACGGTCACGAATGGGTGAGGCTCGGCGAACGCCATGTCGGCTTCATCAACGACTACGACACGATTCATGTCGGCCGTCAGGACGGCAAGTTCACCCGGCTGAAGCTGATCGTCCGCCGCAACGACATCAAGCTCAAGACCATCAAGGTGTTCTTCGGCAATGGCGAGGTTGAGGACATCATCTTCGACCGGCACATCGACGATGGCGGCGAGGCCGTTGTGGACCTGCCTCATGGCTGGCACGAGGGCCGCGTCATCCGCGACGTCGAGCTGCATTATCATTCGCGGCCCGATTTCCGCGGCGAGGCCGTCGCCGAACTTTGGGGCCAGGAAGGCTAAGGCCGGCCTGGGCTGAGACTGCGATTTTGCGGCCGGGGCTCGCGGGTTCCGGCCGCTATTTTTTGCCCCTCGGAGCGTCAGGGCAAACCGGGCGCAATCGAGCGAGCGGATACCGCGCATTAACTCTATTGGGTTCGTTTCGCAAAAAACTGCGTTTTTGCGGTATTATGATACCGAACGACGTCACTTTACTAAAAGCGTGTTAATATATGACGACCTAATTGATACAGGATCTTGATTAAGCGCTTGAATACCTATCAGGCTAATCCCACCCATGCCCCTTCCCCCCAACACCTTCAAGCGCGCGCTCAAGGCCGGCCGCCAGCAGACCGGCCTGTGGTGCAGCCTGCCGAGCCACGTCACGGTCGAGGCGCTGGCGGGCGCGGGTTTCGACTGGCTGCTCCTCGACACGGAGCACTCGGCGAACGAGCTGCCCATGGTCTACAGCCAGCTCCAGGCCGCGGCCTCGGGCGGCGCCGCGCACGCCGCCGTGCGCCTGCCGTGGAATGACGCGGTCGCCATCAAGCGCTATCTCGACGCGGGCGCGCAGACGCTGCTTCTGCCGATGGTCGAGACGGCGGAGGAGGCGGCCCGCGCGGTTGCGGCGACGCGCTATCCGCCGGCCGGCATTCGCGGTTTCGCGGGCGCGTCGCGGGCCTCGCGTTTCGGGCGGGTGAAGGATTACCACGCGCGTGCGGCCGAAGAACTGTGCGTGCTGGTGCAGGTGGAGACGAAGCTGGGTCTCGCGAACCTCGACGCCATCGCAACCACCGAAGGCGTCGACGGCGTTTTCATCGGCCCCGGCGACCTTTCGGCGTCTCTCGGCTATCTCGGCCAGCAGAAGCACCCGGATGTCGTGGCCGTGATCGAAGGCGCAATCCGCCGCATTCGCGCGCTGGGACAGGCGCCCGGCATCCTGACCAGCGATGAGGCGCTGGCTCGGCGCTACATCGAGGCGGGCAGCCTGTTCACGGCGGTGGGCGTGGACATCAGCATCCTTGCGCGGGGCGCGGAAGCGCTGGCGGCGAAGTTCAGGCCGGCATCCGGATAGACTTAAGCTTCGCGACCGAAGAAAAATGGAGAAACGCGACGAAACAAAAGGCTCTTTCAGTATAGGATTGAGCCAAGATTTTTCTCCGAAATTGTTGATAACCGTCAACGGTACATGACGCAATTTGTTATATACTTTTGATAGAAAAAAGTGCGCACAACCTTAGTGGAGTACGCCGCCATGACAGCCCAACCTAACCCCTTCGACATGTCCCCAGTCTTGAGGATGTACACGGAATCCGTCGAGGCCTGGAAGAAGAGCTACGAAACTCTCGCCAAGAGCGCCAAGGAAATGCAAAGCGCTTATGGGGCCGACGCCGACAAGGCCGCGCAAGCGGCGGACGGCGGCGCCTCGGCCATCGACGCGGCGGTCCTGAATTGGCAGAAGTCGAGCGAGGAGCTCTTCAAGCGCTTCGTTGAAAACCAGGTCGAAATCTGCCGCTTTTTCGGCAATCGCTGGGAGCAGTATCTCAAATTGCCCGATCAGGTTTCGCACTGCCGCTCGATTACGGATCTGGGAAACGTTCAGGCGCAGTTTCTCAGCCAGTTCGCGAATGATTACATGCACGAGAGCGAGAAGCTTGCGAAGCCGGTTGCGGAGCTGATGACCGGCATAGCCAACGGGAAGGCCGCCTGACGAAAGAAGCGGCGCCAGCCATGCGGCCGGGCGCCAGCTGCGGCGCATTCGCCGACTCCGAGGGAGATCCCAATCGGATTCAGGCGGGCTGCGGCAGCGTCTCCACGCGCACCACCCGGAAGGTGCGCATCACGTCGTCATGTTCGCGGATGGACACATATTCGCCGACCGCGAATTTGTGGCTGCCCAGGCGATAGCCGCCTTCGTCGTCGGCGGCGTCGCCGTCAATGTCGTAGTGGAAGGCCCAATGGCCGCCCGGCTTTCTCACGAGATGGCCAAGCTCGTCCGCTTCGTTATGCCAGAAGCGGCGCACGCGGCAGCGCTCGCGATATTTTTTCCAACTCGCCGCATCGAGATGGCCCTCCTCGTCGAGCGGTCCGACAAATTCATATCCGTGCCGGTTGCTGCCCTCGGGATGCTCGCGATCCCTCGCCAGTTCCAATCTTATTTTTTTTAGCGTCATGAACCGATCTCCAGCGATGGATGCTAATGTGAGACAAGCGTCGGAACGAAAGTGTCGCGCAAAATGTCCCGGCTGACGCCGCCGAAGATCATTTCGCGGAACCGGGAGTGGCTATAGCCGCCCATGATGAGGAGATCGCACCCGTCATCGAGCAGCCTTGAAAGGATGGCCTCCCCGGCGCCGCTGTTGCCCGCATGGGAAACGTCGAGCGAAGCGCCGATGCCGTGCCGGGCAAGGGTGGCGATGAGATCCGCGCCGAGCGCTTCCGCCGCTTCGCGCTGGCTCTCCTTCTCGATGAGGGTGACGGCGCGCACCGTCGAGGCGCCCTTGATAAGGTCGAGGGCATCGAATACCGCGCGCGCGGCTTCCCGCGTGTCGTTCCAGGCGATGACGACATGCTCGCCGACCGTTTTCTGGGGCCTGAGCCCAGGCACGATCAAGACGGGCCGGCCGCTGCGCATGATCGCCGTTTCCGAAAAGTCGCTCCAGGCGTCGGCAACCTCGTCGCTTGGCTTTCCGCAAACGATGAGATCGGCCGCGCGTCCATTCATGGCGATGAGGTCGTTTCCGGTCGCGTAGGATGCGGTGAAGCAGCGCCATTCATGCGTCACAGGCAGCGTTTGCACGGCGTCGTCGAAGATGCGCTTCGCGCCGGCGGCTGCGTCCTTGCCCGCTTTCTGAAGGCGCGCAAGCACCTCCTCGGAGACTTCGGCGGGGAATTCTCCGTAAATGGGCAGATCGGCGGTCAGGTGAAGTCCGATGACGTGAGCATTTCGCTCGGCCGCTATCTTCAACGCAGGCTCAAGAATGGCTGCAGCGTTCTTCTCGGACGGTAAATAAACCAGGATTGTCTTGATAGACATGATAGCCGCTCCGGCCGCCCATCGATAACGCATACTAGGCTTCAGGCAACAGCCCGGCTTTGACCTTCATCAAGCTCTTCGGAACAGCTTTCCAATTGCGCGACAACGCCGAGGAGTTCGATATTCGGAATGATGATATCCCGGCTGGAGGGCAGATCGATGACTTGCTTCTTCTTGAGCTGGCTGAATTGCCGGCTCACGGTTTCGAGCGTGAGGCCGAGGTAGTCCGCCATCTCGGCGCGCGTGAAAGGCAGCTCGAAATGCGCAGAATTCGGACCGCGCGCGCCGTTCTTTTTGGGAACGCGCCTCGCCATCATCAGCAGGAATCCGGCGACCCGCTCATAGGAGCACTTGCGGCCCAGAAGAAGCGTCCAGTCGCGGCAGAGATCGAGCTCTCGAATGGTCAGATGAAAGATCTGCCGCTCAAGCTCCGGGTGAGCCCTCAGGAAGGCCTCGAATTGCGGCCTGGGATAAACGCAAAGCTCTACGCCGGTGGCGGACTCGGCCGCGTAGGTATGACGCTTGTTGAGCGATTGTCCCATGAAATCGGTTGGATAGAGCAGGCCCACGATGTGCTGATGCCCATCGGCCAGCGTTTTCACAAGCTTAACAACGCCCAAAGTAATATTATAATAGGAGTTGGCTAAATCGCCGTCACGGAAGATAGCCTGATGAGCAGGAACAGTTTTTTGCCTGGATAGCTTGAGTAATTCTGCCCGCGCTTCAGTTGCGAGAGCGGCGCAAATACCGCCGCGCCGGACCTGACATGTTTCGCAGCGCGGGCAAATGCCATGCATCAGGCTCTTCCTTAACTGCACAAGCGGTGAGCATAACACCACGGTTTTATTCGATCAAACGAATTTGCCGCGCCAATGGCCAAGCCTTACCGCCTGGTTGAGCTGTGCTTTAAGCTCAAGGAGTGCATCTCAGAGCGGCAAGTCATCGCCGAGATGAAGCCGGACTTGAGGATTCGGAATCTTCGTCAGGTCTTTCGCCACCTCCCTCAGAACGGCGGCTCGCACCTTGTCGCTGAGCGCCGAACGAATGACGCCGAGCGTCTCAGGCGCGGCGGCGATCACCAGCCGATCAAACTCGCCATTGGCGAGCCTCTTATCCAGCCCATCCGCCAGAGATTGGGCGAAACGTTTCTTTTCCCTCTGATGGAGATCGTCGCGCTCGATCGCGTGGCGCGAGACGTTCGCCGATTCGTGGACGCGGCCCGGGCGGTCGCTGTTCAGCTCGTGATCGAGCTTCGAATCGTGGCGTATGTCCGAACCCGCAACTTCGGTCAATGGCTTTCCACGTCCTTCCGACACGAGAAGATGAGCGCGCGCTCCGTCGGCGACGAGAATATAGGTGCGGATGGGCTTCATTGCTTTTTCTCCCGGTTGAAGGATTGAACGGTGGCCGTTTTCCCTGCCGGCCCTTTGCGAAAATGGCGGCGCACACCAGGATTTTCATCCCGTTGTTGGAGCTTTTCAAGATCAAGCTGAAGCACCGCGATAAGCCGCGCTTGCAATGCCTCCATCAATCGCCTCTCACGATCCTTGAGAACTTGATATCCATCAATGTCGTGCGCCGCCCTGAAAATTTATGCTTACGTAACAATGTAATAGTCAGGGAGTTCGATGTCATGAAAGTGAAGAAAGCCATGCACGAGGGCGTTGTTTGGGTGTCGCCGGATACTCCCCTCATGGAAATCGCCAAGAAGATGCAACAGGAGGATATCGGCGCGCTGCCCGTCGGCGAGAACGACAAGCTCATCGGCATGGTCACGGATCGCGACATTGTCTGCCGTGGCGTCGCCGCGGGTCGCGACATCGGCAGGCTGACGGCCCGCGACGTCATGACGGAGGGCGTCACCTGGTGCAAGGAGGACAGCGAGATGGAGGAAGCGCTGGAGCTGATGGAGAAGAACAAGATCAGGCGGCTTCCCGTCATAGATGGCAACAAGAGGATGGTGGGCATTCTGAGCCTCGGCGACATCTCGCACGCCGCCACCCGCGAACTGACCTTCGAGATGGTGAAGGCCATCTCTGCTCATCACTGAGCCGCCCTTGAGGCGGCCATTCAGCTGCCGCGGACGCTGGAAGGCCGCCTCGCCGCAGACCTAATACAGATAGAATTCCTCCATCAACAGGGGTTGCAACTCCGCAGGCAGGACTTTCCGCAGCTTCTCGATCTCGTGCGCGTCTATTTTGTCGGCGACGACCGCGAAGACGGCTTTGACCTTGGACTTAACATCGACCCCGAAGCTGCGTCCCGCCTCGTCTTCGATGGCGTTCAGGAAATCGTCGAGGTGGCGCGTCTTCGTTTGCGGCTTGCTCGGCTGCCAGCCTTCGTAATAAAAGCCGCGGATCAGCATGGGCAGCTGCGCGCCGAAATGCACGGCGTTCTCGGGGCCGATGCGGTCGCGGAAGACATGCAGCGTCGCGCGAAGCACCTGATAGGCAAAGTGTCTGTCCGCAGTCGAAAGCCTCGTCATCAAATCCTTCAGCCAGAGGTTCGTTTGCTGAACCGTGGAGTCGAAGACATCCAGACCCGTCGTCATGGTCTCCTCCCTTATCGAATGGCGGCAATTATTGGCGCATGAGCGCTTGGCGAAGCGCCATGATCGAAATCAAAACAACATCATCGCCCTATGGGCAGAGATAATCGCGCGTTAGCGGCGCCGCATCCAATTTTTTGGCAAGCTGGATCTGAAACACCGCAAGGTCGTGGCGGCGGAAACTCACCTCGCAGCCCGCGAGATAATACTCCCACATCCGGCAAAACCGTTCCGGCATGAGGGTGGCGGCCTTGTCCCTGGCGTTTTCGAAGCTCTTGCGCCAGGCGGCGAGCGTCTTGGCGTAGTGAAGGCGAAGCACTTCGATGTCTGTAACAAGCAGCCCCGATCTTTCGATGGCGGGAACGATTTCGCTCAGAGCGGGAATGTAGCCGCCGGGGAAGATGTATTTGGCGATGAAGGGGTTCGTGAAGCCCGGACCGCCGAGGCGGCCGATGGTGTGGAGAAGAGCGACGCCGTCTTCCTTAAGGCACGCATTCACTTGTCTGAAGAACGTCAGGTAGTTCGGCAGGCCGACATGCTCGAACATGCCGACCGAAACGATGCGGTCGAAGGTCTCGTTGACCGCGCGGTAATCGAGGAGCCGGAAGGAAACTTCGCCGGCGCCCGCCCCAGCCGCGTGCGCGCGTGCGTAACGCTCCTGCTCCTCGCTCAAGGTTATTCCGAGAACCGTTGCCCTGGCCTCGCGCGCGAGATAGAGCGACAGGCCGCCCCAGCCGCAGCCGATGTCGAGAACGCGTTGCCCGGCCGTCAGGCAAAGTTTTTGGGCGATGTGGCGCATCTTCGCCTGTTGCGCCTCCTCCAGGGTTTCCGCGCCCGTCCGGAAATAGGCGCAGGAATACTGGCGTTCCTTGTCGAGGAAAAGCTCGTAGAGGGAATCCGGCAGATCATAGTGATGGCTGACGTTCCGCTTCGCCATGCGACGGCCGTTCGCTTGCCGCAAGCGCCGCGTCGCGCGCCGGACGCCATCGGCGATCCTCATCCAGACGGGAAAATCCGTCCGATTGAGGTTCCTCGCGAAGAGATCGAGAAGATCGTAGATAGAGCCGGACTCAAGCTCGATGCGCCCGTCCATGTAAGCTTCAGCGAAAGCAAGATGCGGATCGCGCAGGAACGCTCTTTGTGCGCCCTCGTCTTGGAAATGGATGGCGACCGGCTTTCCCGTGCCGTCCCCGAAGGCGCGGACTTCGCCCCGGCAGTCGCGAACCCGCAAAGCGCCGCTCTGAACCACCGACCTCAAGACAGGCCAAAGCGGCCAGGAAAGGGAGGGCCTTTGAACCTCAATGTGATGAGTTGCGTCTTGCGCCATTGTACGAACCCGCGTGCCGAGGAAGGCTGCAACACTCGCGGCGGCGGCCTTTCGCGCGCGCGACGCCGAACCCAGGCTTTTAATAATTTGCGCTAGGACATTGTTCCAACACGGAAGAGGCGGAATTTTTGTGATTTATCAAGGTGCGAGACGAGCGAGCCATCTAGAGATGAGCGATCAGCTTCAGGGAGCAAGCGTGGATATGCAAAACCTTCACCTTGAACAAGAAGATTGGCGCAACATCTTCGACCACATATCGCGTTGCGAAAATACGCATAGAGTCACCATTGAGGTGATCCGCGAAGACTTCGGCGCGCAGAAGGAGGTTGAAAATGTGCCGCTGCGCGGCTTGAGCTACGACCCGAAAGGCGGCGTCGTCGCGATCCGCGCAGGGGCGGTCGAGCACATGATCAGCCATCCGGCCGGGATCGAGATCGCCCACGCGGGCACCGATCTCATTTGCCTCGAGGTCATCGGCCACGACAAATCGCGCCATTTGATCTCGTTCCTGCCGCCGCTGCACCTTCCGGATCTTCTGCTTCCGACCTTCAGGTAGGGCGCTGGCACCAGACTTAATTAACCGTGTATTTGGCGGCTGAAGGGGTCGTGGCGCCCCTCGAACTCCCGCTCGATTTCCTCCAGGCTCCAGGGCCGGAAGTCATGGGCGTCGGCGCCGACATCGAGGCTGTAGCCGTTCGGCTCGTGATCGAGGCGCCCGTGGACATGGCCGAAGAGGTGCCAGGCCCGCTCCCACGAGCCGTGCCACTCGCGCATCGGATAGTGACACATCACGATTCGATGGCCGCGCTCCTGAATCTCGCGGATATGGCTGACGCTTGCAAAGAGCGAGGCGTGATGGGCGATCGTCTCGTCGTCATGATTTCCCGCGACCAGATGGATCTGCCCGTTCAGCTGCCCGATATAAGCATCGGCGCCGCGCCAGTTCCGGAAGCAAAAGTCGCCGAGGTGATAGACGACGTCGCCAGGGCCGACGCGCTCGTTCCAGCGGCTGATGAGAGCCTGATCCATTTCCTCCACGGTTGCGAAGGGCCGCTTGCACATCTTGATAATGTTTACGTGACCGAAATGGGTGTCCGACACGAAAAATGTCGCCATGCGCGCTCCCTCTCCTTCCCCGTCCGCTGGGCGCCTCCAAAAAAGCTGTGCGAAGCCGTCTGGCTAGGCGGGACGAAGAATGTCCTGCTCGGCGTCTTCGACGGAGTAGCCGAGTTGATCGAGGCCGTCTTCCAGGTAGTCGGGCAGGAGCGGCAGGCCAAGCAGGTAAGCCACCGAGTTGCCCCCATGCTCCGCCTTGGCCGTCACGATCGCCTCACCGATCTCCTCCGGCGCGTAGGTTCCTCGCCCGATCCAAGCCAGCGCCACCAGGCTGGCCAGTTCGTCGACGTTCAGGCCTTCCAGAAATTCCTTCAGCTCTTGGCGCGTTGCATCGCCCGGCAAGTCTTCCAGGATCGTTTCGCTGTTGACATCGTCGCGGTCGATGTCGTCCACGTCGTCCCACGCTGCTGTCTTCACGTCGACTTCGCGGGCTCTGAGTATGACGTGCGCAACCTTGTCCGTCGATATTTCAAGCATTGTTTTGCTCTGTTTTGTTCAAGAAGCTGTCTTAAGATGAGTTTTTATTTCGTCGAAAACGGCCCTGAACATCTCTTCAGTAAGCCGGCCCGTATTCGTATTGTAACGCGAACAATGATAGCTGCCGAAAAGCTTTAGGCCTGCGCCAAGGTCCACGGCGCCGCCATGGCTGAATTTATACTGCGACGGCTTCAGCGCAAGAGCGCGCAGCGTGGACTCGAACGCGATCCTTCCCAGGGCCAGTATCGCGCGCACCTTCGGCATATCCTTGAGCGTTGCAGCGAGAAATCCACGGCAGGCCGCCGCCTCGGCGGGCGTCGGCTTGTTCTCGGGTGGAACGCAGCGAACGGCGTTTGTGATCCGGCAGTCCGTGAGAACGAGGCCGTCATCGGCCCGCTCGCCGTAAGCTCCCCGGGCGAAGCCATAGGCCAGAAGCGTCTCGTAAAGCAGAACCCCGGCATAATCGCCCGTGAAAGGGCGACCGGTGCGGTTGGCGCCCTTCAAGCCGGGAGCAAGCCCGACAATAAGGAAAGAGGCGCCGCGCGGCCCGAATGAAGGAACCGGCGCGTTAAACCATCCGGGAAATGCTATGCGATTGCCGTGGCGGAAATCCGCCAGCCGCGGACAGAAAAAACAATCACGATCGGGTTCCGCCGCGGTGTTTCCGTCAATCGCAGGCTCGAGGGGAGGCGCGATAAAAAAGGTCACGCCCCTTCAACTCCTAGTCTGCGTCCACTTGGCTTTCCCGAAGCGCGGAAGCTGCGCCAAGGCGCTCATGCATCCTTTGCTCGTGTATATGCGCCTGGTATTCGCGGCCGTTCTCGACCCGCTGCGTCCGGCAAATATCCTTTTGCAGGTCGGCCAGATCGATGAATTGGTCGGCCTGACGGCGAAGCTCGTCGGCAACCATCGGAGGTTGCGTGGTCAGGGTTGAGACGACGCTCACCCTCTTGCCCTTGTGCTGGAGAGCCTCCACAAGCGTGCGGAAGTCGCCGTCGCCCGAGAACAGAACAATGTGATCAAGATGATCCGCAAGTTCCATGGCGTCGACAGCAAGCTCGATATCCATATTTCCCTTGATCTTGCGGCGCCCCGACGCGTCGGTGAACTCCTTCGTCGGTTTTGTGACCATCGAATAGCCATTATAGTCGAGCCAGTCGATGAGAGGGCGGATGGAGGAGTATTCCTGTTCCTCCGCCAGCGCCGTATAATACAGCGCTCTTAATAAAAGACCTTTATTTCTAAATAGGTTCAAAAGCCTTTTATAGTCGATATCGAAGCCCAAAGCTTTAGCTGTAGCATAAAGATTGGCTCCGTCTATGAAGAGAGCAATGCGCTCAGTCGCGTAGAAATTCATCCGGTTACCTTGGCTGCGAATTTCGGAGTTGTTGCTTTCTATCTATTTTGGCTAGCACGGCCCACAATCCCGAATCATGCCAAATATATAGCGATGCGTGGTAGAGTATCAAAACATCGCAAGTCTTATCAAGGCTCTATGATCATTGTTTCGCTCGGCTCTAATTTGGCTGGCCGCTATGGTTCGCCGACAAGCACGCTCGGCAGAGCGTTGGACGAATTGGAGGCGTTGGGCGTCAAAATTACAAGCACGTCCAGGTTGTATCACACTCTGGCGCATGCACGCACCCCTCAACCCGACTTTGTGAACGCCATCGCGACGGTTTCAACACCTCTTTCAGCTGACGCCCTCTTAAAACTGTTGAAGCGGATTGAGGCTTTAGCGGGGCGAAAAAAATCACACAGCGTCGATCCCGCGGCTCTCCGCTGGGCGCCCCGCACTCTCGACCTCGACTTAATTAGCTACAAAGAGATTGTATGCAACTGGAAGATGCGTTCCCCTCTTAAGGAGGGGCGCGTCATTTTGCCGCATCCGAGGGCGCATGAGAGGGCATTCGTCTTGCGCCCGTTGTGCGACGTCGCGCCCTTCTGGCACCACCCCGTATTCGGGCTCACGGCGGCGCAGCTTTTGAAGCGGCCCCTCGTCCGGCATACGGGCGCGATTTTGAGCGCAGGGGACTTCCTGGCCGAGCATTAATCCTATCTCCCCCCTGACCTTGTCATAACATAGCCGTGAAGCTATTCACAAACAGAGCGAGCGTTCCTTTTATAGGAACTCTGACTTGAGTAGGACGGCATGCCAAAGCTCGCTCCGCACACGCACCATGCTCGCCGGGAGCGCATCCTCGATGCAGCCGAGCGCTGCTTCATCGGCAAGGGATTTCACCCCGCGACCATGGACGAAATCTGCCGCGAGGCGGGCGTGAGCGCTGGCGCGCTCTATACCTATTTCGCCTCGAAGGAGGACCTCATCGTGGGGCTGTGCGAGCGGGAAAAAGACCGCTTCGGCAGGGAGTTGTCGCAGATGACCGAGGCGTCCGGCTTCCTTGGCGCGCTTCGCTCCATGGCCGAGCAATACTGCTGTCACGAACCTATCGAAAAGGCGCGCCTGCACGTAGAGATTGGCGCCGAAGCGAGCCGCAACGCGGTCATTGGAGACAGGGTGCGCGGGATCGACAAGGCCGTCAGCTCAAGCCTCGTTCATCTTCTTGAACAGGAGAGGGATCAGGGCCGTATCGCGCCGAAAGCGCCGATCGAAATCATTGTGAGGGCGATGGGGGCGCTGGGCGACGGCCTCTTCATGCGCCGCGCTCTCGATCCGGAGTTCGATCCAAAGTCTCTCGTGCCGGCGATGATGATCATGATAGAAGCGCTTTTGTCGCCGGCGCCTCCGCTGGACCGCGGCGAAACAACGGGAAAGCTGAAGTGATGCCGGTGACTTGGGGATGCGTAGGAATGCGTTTAGCTTTGCTGTTGGGGATTGCGCTGGCTTTGAGCGCATTGCGGCCCGACGCCGGCTCGGCCG
The DNA here is from genome assembly GCA_963748525.1 of uncultured Alphaproteobacteria bacterium. GTDB lineage: Bacteria > Pseudomonadota > Alphaproteobacteria > Rhizobiales > Rhodomicrobiaceae > Rhodomicrobium. The sequence goes on along the minus strand of CAVVJJ010000019.1, from coordinate 127,677 downwards.
AAGAAGCGGCGGCCGCCGCCGTTCCGGGGCTCGCGCAGAAGGCGAAGCCGCCCGCCGTGACGGTGGTCGAGGCGAAGCGCATTTCTTTTGTGGATAACGTGCTGGTGACAGGCTCCCTCGTTCCGCGTGAGGAGGTCTTGGTCGGCCCGGAGATCGACGGATACCGTCTGACCGAGCTGCTCGCCGAGGAGGGCGACACGGTCAAAAAGGGGCAGGTTCTCGCCCGGCTGTCGCGCGATATCATCGAGGCGCAGCTCGCGCAGAATTCCGCGTCGCTGTCGAAGACCCAGGCCGCCTCGGAGCAGGTTCGCAACCAGATCACGGAGAGCGAGGCCACGCTGCGCCAGGTCGAGGACGCTTTCAATCGCGTCAAGCCCTTGCGGGAATCCGGCGTGGCGAGCCAGGCGACCTACGACGAAAGGGACGCGGCCTTCCGGACGGCGCGGGCGAGGCTGGCCGCCCAGAAAGAGGGGCTCAAGCTCGCCGAAGCCGAGCAGGCGCTGATACGCGCCCAGCGGCAGGAACTCGAAGTCAAGCTATCGCGAACGGACATCCGCACCCCCGCAGCCGGCATTGTCAGCCGGCGCACGGCCCGGATGGGCGCAGTCTCCGCGTCCTCCGCCGACTCCTTGTTTCGCATCATCAAGGACGGCGAAATCGAACTCGACGCCGAGGTTCCCGAATTCTATCTGCCGAAGCTGAAGCAGGGCCTGCGCGCACGGATCGAAATCGAAGGCGCCGGCGAGCGGACCGGGACGGTTCGCCTCGTTTCGCAGGAAGTCAGCACGACGAGCAGGCTCGGCCGCGTTCGCATCTTTCTCGGCGCCGCGCCTGAGCTTCGCATCGGCATGTTCGCCAAGGCCATGATCGACGCCGGGCGGCGCGACGCGGTCGGCGTTCCCTCGACGGCGGTCCTATACCAGAACGACAGCGCGACCGTGCTGGCGGTGCTGGACGGCAAGGTGCGCGAGCGCACCGTGAAGCCGGGGCTGCTGTCGGGCGACAGCGTGGAGATCAAGGAAGGGCTCAGGGAAGGCGAGGTCGTGGTGCTCCGGGCCGGTTCGCTCCTTCGCAGCGGCGACGCGATCCTTCCGCAGTTTGCGGACAAGCAGACCGCGGAAACCGGCGGCAGGATCAGCAAATGAGCACGAACATCTCCGCCTGGTCCATAAGGCGGCCCGTTCCGTCTCTCGTGCTGTTCCTCGTGCTGATGACGCTCGGGCTCATCAGCTTCAACAGCCTTGGCGTCACGCGCTTCCCGAACATCGACATTCCCATCGTCACCATCGAAGTCACCCAGTCCGGCGCAGCGCCCATCGAGCTTGAAACGCAGGTGACGAAGCGCATCGAGGATTCGGTGGCGGGCGTCACGAACGTCAAGCATATCAAGTCCTCGATCATGGACGGCTCTTCGAAGACGACCATCGAGTTCCAGCTCGGCACGAACACCGATCGCGCGGTCAACGACGTCAAGGACGCCGTTTCCAAGGTGCGCCAGGAGCTGCCGCGCACGATCAACGAGCCGATCATCCAGCGCCTCGACATCGAGGGCCTGCCTATCGTGACCTACGCCGCCTCGGCGCCGTCGATGACGCTCGAAGAGCTGTCGTGGTTCATCGACGATACGGTGGCGCGCAAGCTTCAGGGCACGCGCGGCGTCGCGCAGGTCAGCCGCGTCGGCGGCGTGAAGCGCGAAATCCGGGTGTCCCTCAATCCCGAGCGGCTTTTGGCCCTCGGCGTCACCGCGGGCGAGTTGAACCAGCAGCTTCGCGCGACCAACACCGACCTTGCCGGAGGCCGGGGCGAGATCGGCGGCGCGGAACAATCCATTCGCGCGCTTGCGAGCGCGACGACGGTGGAGCGGCTGGCGTCGACTTCGATTACGCTTCCGGGCGGCCGCAAGGTCAGGCTCGACCAGCTGGGCCAGGTGACCGACTCCGCCCAGGAGCGCCGCACTTTCGCCAAGCTCGACGGCCGCGATGTCGTAGCCTTTACCGTGGTGCGCGCCAAGGGCGAGAGCGATCTGGGCGTCGCCGGGCGCGTTGCCGAGACGCTTGCCAAACTCGGGGCCGCCAATCCGCGCGTGACGTTCCAGAAGATCGACTCCACGGTGGACTTCACCCTCGGCAATTACCGCTCCGCGATGCACACGCTCATCGAAGGCGCGGTGCTGGCCATTTTGGTGGTCTTTCTTTTCCTGCGCGATCTTCGGGCGACGTTGATTTCGGCGATTGCGCTGCCGCTGTCGGTCTTTCCGACGTTCTGGGCGATGCAGGCGCTCGGCTTTTCGCTCAACATGGTGTCGCTCCTGGCGATCACGCTCGTAACCGGCATTCTCGTCGACGACGCCATCGTCGAGATCGAGAACATCGTGCGGCACATGCGCATGGGCAAATCCGCCTACCGCGCTGCGCTTGAAGCCGCCGACGAAATCGGGCTCGCCGTCATCGCGATCACGTTTACGATTGTGGCGGTGTTCGCGCCTGTGAGCTTCATGGGCGGCATCGCCGGCCAATATTTCCGGCAGTTCGGGCTGACGGTAGCCGCCGCCGTGCTCGTCTCGCTCCTCGTCGCCCGTCTCATCACCCCGATGGTGGCGGCCTATTTCCTTCGGCCCCACGCCAAGACGGACCGGGAAGGCTTGGTGATGCGCAGCTATGCGCGGCTTATCGGCTGGACCGTCCGCCATTACTACGCCACGCTCGTGCTGGGCTTCGTCGTCTTCGCGCTGTCGATTGCGAGCGTTTTCCTTCTTCCTTCCGGGTTCTTGCCCGCCGAGGATACCGGCCGCTCGATTTTCGCGCTGGAGCTTCCGCCGGGCTCGCAGCTCGGCGACACCGAAGTGCTGGCTCAGAGGGCGGAAAACATCATCCGGCGCAGACCTGAAGCCATTTCGGTGTTCGTCGACGGCGGCCGAATTCTGGGCGAGACCGGCGGCGCCCAGGACGTTCGCAAGGCGATGCTGACGGTTCACTATACGCCGCGCGCGGACCGCAAGCTTACGCAGCGCCAGCTTGAGCATGCCATCAGCGCCGATCTCAAGGAAATCCCGGACGTGCGCACCTGGGTGGTGCAGGAGAACGGCCAGCGCACCTTCAGCATAGAGGTGACGGGAACCGACAATGAGAAGGTGATCGAGACGGCGGCGCAGCTCGCCAGCGAGATCCGCACCGTGCCTTATCTCGCCAATGCCGTGAACGGCGCGGCGCTCGACCGGCCGGAAATTCAGATCACGCCGCGCGCCGTCATCGCGGCCGAGCTTGGCGTCTCGACCGAGGGCCTGTCGGACGTGATCCGCATCGCAACGCTTGGCGACGTGGACGCAAACCTTGCGAAGTTCAACGCGCCCGACCGTCAGGTGCCGATCCGGGTGCAACTCGACGAGCAGGCCCGCGCAAGCCTGCAGACGCTTCAGAACCTGAAAGTGAAGACAGGGCGCGGCGACGCGGTGCCGCTCATCACGGTCGCCGACGTGAAGATGGGCAAGGGCCCCTCCTCCATCGAACGCTACGACCGTTTGCGGCGCGTCGCCATCGGCGCGGATCTCGTGGGCACGGACGCGCTCGGCCAGGCGCTTGAGGCCGTCTACAAGCTGCCGGTAGCGAAGGCCCTGCCTCCGGGCGTGGTCTTGCACGAATCCGGCGACGTCGAAATCATGAGCGAGACCTTCACGGGCTTCGCCTATGCGATGGGCGCCGGCGTTATGATGGTCTACAGCGTGCTCGTGATCCTGTTCGGCAGCTTCGTGCAGCCGGTGACGATCCTGCTTTCGCTGCCGCTCTCTATCGGAGGCGCGATTTTCGCGCTGCTCTTGACGGGCCGGCCGATCAGCCTTCCCGTCTTCATCGGCTTCCTGATGCTGATGGGCATCGTGACCAAGAACGCCATCATGCTCGTCGATTTCGCCATCGAGGAACAGAGGCGCGGCTCGCCCCGGCGCCTCGCGATCGTCGAGTCGGGCCGAAAGCGCGCGCGCCCGATCGTCATGACCACCATCGCCATGGTGGGCGGCATGTTTCCGAGCGCGCTGGCGCTTGGCGAGGGCGGCGAATTCCGCTCGCCCATGGCGATCGCGGTGATCGGCGGCCTGCTCGTCTCGACGCTGCTTTCGCTTCTGTTCGTGCCGGCCTTCTACATGGTGATGGACGACGTCGGGAGCGTCTTCCATTGGCTGCTCGGCCGCTTCGTCGGGCCAAAGGACGAGGCGGCGCACGCGGGCGAAGCGCAAAAGCCGAAAGCGTTGGCCGCGCCAGCGGAATGACGCCTGCCGTTCCGTTCCGGCAAGGGCCTATGCGGAGTTCGATGGCCGGTTGACGTCTGTGTTCGAAGGCGGAGCAGGCGTGTCTCCGGAGCAGAACAGGCGCCCCGCGCTACCCACAACGCGGCAATCTTAACGCAGCGCCGCCGCTGCCGTCTGAAGACGGTCAAAAACGTGAAGATGAATTAAGATCGAAAGCTGTTCAGGTCCTGAGGACCTCCGCCTTCGTAGTATTACCGCAAAAATAAACGAGTAATTCAACAACGGTTTCTTTACCTCCTGCGTCACATTAGCGCGGAAGGCGCTTATCTCATTTCAAATCGCCCTGCAAAATAAGCCATTATATAACGCCTATCGCGAAAACTAATTCTTAAGGCCGATCAATATTGGAGATATCGATGAGCATAGTGGCGGGCTCGACGGCGGCGGCGAGTACAGTGCCGGTGCGGGGCAAAGTCTTCGCTATAGCTCTGGCATCGTTTTTCGGCTTCTTTACTTTGGCTGAAAAGGACCATAAGCTGAGCGCTTTGATTATGGCGCCGGGCGCGCCTGCAGCCAAGGCAACCTTCGAGAAACGCGCTCAACCGTCGGCCTATTGGCATCGCGGTTGGGGGTCGGGAAACCGGTGGGGCGGAGGCGCCGCCTGGGGTGCTCGCGGCTGGCGCGGAGGCGCTGGCTGGGGCGCTGGCGGTTGGCGCGGAGGCGGCGGCTGGGGCGCTGGCGGCTGGCGCGGAGGCGGCGGCTGGGGCGCTGGCGGCTGGCGCGGAGGCGCCGTCTCGGGTGCGGGTTGGGGCGGAGGCGGCGGCTGGGGCGGTGGATACCCTGGCTGGGGCGCTGGTTGGGGCGGCGGCGGCGGCTGGGGTGGATACGGCGCATACCCTGGCTGGGCTGCTGGCTGGACCGGCGGCGGCTGGGGCGGATACGGCGCATATCCTGGCTGGGGAGGCGGCTGGGGTGGATATGCTGCATATCCTGGCTTGGCTGCTGGTTGGAGCGGAGGCGGCAGCGGCAGCTGCTGCTGTTGCTGTTGCGGAAGTTCTGGATGGGGCAGCGGCGGGGGTGGATATCCCGGCTGGGGCGCTGGTTGGGGCGGCGGCGGGGGTGCGGTCGTCATCCGATGAAGGCATCGACGCCGCTTTAAGGCGGCTTGCAGGACGTTGAGGCGCTGATCAGTTCCGTTTCCTGCCAGTTGGCGGAAGCTTGTTCCACGGCGCCAGGGGCAGCGAAGAGGCAACGGTCACGGGCCGCGACGCCGCCTCCCTCGGAGATTGAGCGGGAGGAGCGTTGCCATTCGGCAATACTTCCGCCGCGATTGCAGCATCGCTTGAGATTACGAGTCTTGTTTTTGGCGTCTTTTGCCGTCACTCGTCGGCTTTCACAGCCGTTGCGAGGGCTTTCGATGATTATTCCAGTCATTCTTGCCGGGGGATCGGGATCAAGGCTTTGGCCCTTGTCGCGCGCCAAATACCCGAAGCAGTTTCATGCGCTTGTGAGCGCCGAGCCGCTGCTTGTCGACGCCGCGCGCCGCATTCCTTCCGCAGAACCATTTGCGCCGCCGCTGATCGTCACCAACGAGGAGAATCGATTTGGCGTCGCGGCCGCCTTCAAGCGCGCGAACCTGCCGCATCAAGGCATCGTGCTTGAGCCCGCCGGCCGCTCGACCGCGCCCGCGGCCGCCGTGGCCGCGCATCTTGCGCTTGAGAAAGCCGGCCCGGACGCCATTCTCCTCATCATGCCCTCGGACCATCATATCGAGAACCCAGGCGCGTTTCTCGAGGCCGTGGAGGCCGGGTACGGCGCGGCGAATGCGGGCCTGTTCGTTACATTTGGCGTAAAGCCAACCGGGCCGGAAACAGGCTTCGGCTATGTCAGAACCTCGGGAATCCTGGGACAGGCGCCGGTCTTGAAGGTCGAGCGCTTCGTAGAAAAGCCCGACAAGGAGGCGGCCAGGCGGTTTTGCGCCGAGCCCGGCTATTACTGGAACGCGGGAATTTTTCTGTTCGGCGCGAAGGCCTATCTCGACGAGCTTTCCCGGTTCGAGCCCGAAATGGTTCAGGCGAGCCTCGCCGCGGTCAAGAATGCGACGGCCGACTTCGACTTCATTCGCCTTGCCGACAGTTTCCGGGCGTGCCGCAGCAATTCCATCGACTACGCGCTGCTGGAAAAGACCGACAAGGCGGCTCTCGTGCCGCTCGATGCGGGCTGGAGCGACGTGGGCACCTGGGACGCTTTGTTCGACGCGGCTGAGAAGGATGAGAAAGGCAATGTCGCGCGCGGCGACGTGCTGCTGAAGGACGCGAGCGGCTGCTATGTGCGCGCCGAAAGCGGCATGGTGGCCGTGGCGGGCGTCGAGGACCTCATTGTGGTGTCGACAAAGGATGCGACGCTTATCGCAAGGCGTGGCGAGAGCGGCGCCGTTAAGGAGGTCGTCCAGCAGCTCGCCGCCGACGGCCGCAACGAGGCGGAGCATCATCTTGTCGTGCATCGCCCCTGGGGAAGCTACGAGACGCTGCACTCGAGCGACCGCTATCAGGTGAAGCAGATTTGCGTGGAGCCGGGCGCCAGCCTGTCGCTGCAGCGCCATCATCATCGCTCTGAGCACTGGATCGTCGTGCGCGGCACGGCGCGCGTGACCATCGACGGCGAGGCGAAGCTCCTTACCGAGAACCAGTCGATTTATGTGCCGCTCGGCTCGCTCCACCGGCTCGAAAATCCGGGCCTTATCCCGCTGAAGCTCATCGAGGTGCAGTCCGGCCCCTATCTCGGCGAGGACGACATCGTGCGCGTCGAGGACGTCTACGCACGGGTTTAGCGCCAATTCACAAAGCGCAAAGGATCGGCCCTAAAGCCGCGTAAACCATCAAATGCGATTCGATTTGGCGAAAAATTCGAATTAAATCGTCTTTAATGCATGCGCCCCTAACGTGCGAACAGACGCCGCTTCCGAGGCGTCTCATACGGGTACGTTGGAGGAGTGTTATGCGTTTCAATCTTCAACAATTTTTGGACGACGAGTTGGGCGCAGCCGCCATCGAGCTGGGTCTGATTGCAGCCGGTTTCTGTGTGGCCCTTATTACGCTGGCTGGCCAAATGAATGAAGAGGTGAAGATCGTTTTCGAACGTGTGCGCGACTATCTGCGCTCGTTCAATCTTCATGCGATGAGCTGACTTCATTCGCCTGGTTGGCAGCACATGGACTCGCAACTGATCGCGACGGCGGCGCTGGCCTTACCCGTTCTCACGGTATGGGCCGGCGCCGTCGATGTTTTGACGCGCGCGATCCCGAACAAGGTTGCGATGGCGCTCGCGGCGTGCTTCATCCCGTTCGCCCTGGCGGCGGGACTGTCCCCGTCGCAGGTCGCGGCCCATGCGGCGTGCGCGGGCCTCGTTCTTGCGCTTGGGTTTCTGCTCTATTCGCAGCGCCTCTTCGGCGGCGGCGACGCAAAGCTCCTGGCGGCTTCGGCGCTATGGTTCGGCTTCGATTCGCTTCTTCCGTTACTCTCGGCAACCGCTCTGGCCGGGGGAGCGCTTTCGCTGTTCTCTCTCGCGACCCAGGCCGCGGCCGCGCAACTGGGCCTGACGCTTTCGCCTTCGCGCACGATCCCCTACGGCGCCGCGGTCGCGACCGGCGCGCTCGCCGTCTTCCCGGACTGGCTCATGTCCTTATAGGCCCAACTCGGTGTGCCGGCTCGGCGGTGAATTCTCTTCCCTTCGCCATTTTTCGATCTTAGATGGGCCGTATGACGCCGCGCTCGTAGGAGTGGATCGCGTCAGCGATTCTTTGCAGGCTGCTTCAATGACACTTTCCTATCAGGACTTCGCGGAGGCCGTTGCCGAGACTCTCGCCGAAAGCGGCGATGACGCTGTTCCGATTCGCGTGGCGCAGAGCGCCGAGCTTCGAGAATGCTTATCCGCTTTCGTCTCGCCGGCCCAGGCGGCCTGGCTTGAGGCCACGGGCTGGAAGGCTAAGCCTGGAAGACATGCGCTTCTTCCCGGCGAATGCGGACTCGAAGCGGTCCTTCTGGCGCTTGGAGCCGACGGAGCGACGTCCAAGGCGGCGTTTCAGCTTGGCGGCCTTGCGGCGTCCCTGCCCGTGGGCGCCTACGCGTTCGCCGATTTCAAAGGCGGCGCCGATGACGCAACGCTCGCCTGGCTGTTGAGCGCCTATGCGTTCGATCGCTATATCACAGTCGAAAAGAGGAATGTCCGCAAGCTCGTCCTGCCGGATGGCGTCGACCGCAAGGCCGTGCTGGCGAAAGCGCAAGCGATCTGGTTCGCCCGCGAGTTGATCAACCTGCCCGCCAACGATCTCGGGCCGGCTGATCTTGCCGCTTCGCTTGAAAGCCTCGGCAAAGCGTTCAAGGCGCAGGTCAGCGTCATCCGCGGCGACGCACTCCTCGACCAGAATTTCCCCCTTATCCACGCGGTCGGCCGGGCAAGCACGCGGCCGCCCTGCCTTGCGAGCCTCTCATGGGGCGACAAGCGGCATCCCAAGGTGACGCTCGTCGGCAAGGGCGTCTGCTTCGATTCGGGCGGCCTCGACATCAAGCCGTCGCAGGCCATGGTCCTGATGAAGAAGGATATGGCCGGCGCCGCGACGGCGATGGCGCTCGGCGCGATGATCATGGCGGCCAAGCTGCCAGTGCGCCTTCGCATCCTCGTTCCGGCGGCGGATAACGCCATTTCCGGCAGCGCGTTCAGGCCGGGCGACATCATCCCGAGCCGCGCCGGGCTCACCGTCGAGATCGGAAACACCGACGCCGAGGGCCGCCTCGTGCTGGCAGACGCGCTCGCGCTCGCCGATGAGGACTCGCCCGACCTTCTGATCGATATCGCCACGCTCACCGGCGCCGCGCGCGTGGCCCTGGGGCCGGACCTTCCCGCATTTTACACGACGGACGACGCGCTCGCCGCAAGCCTTTCCGCCGCCGGATTGGAAGTCGCCGACCCGGTTTGGCGGATGCCCTTCTGGACGCCATACGACAAGGACTTGAGAAGCAAGGTCGCGGACGTCAATCACATCTCCAACGGCCCGTTCGCGGGTTCGATCACGGCGGCGCTTTTCCTGAAGCGGTTCGTGAAGAACGCCAAGCGCTACGCCCATCTCGACATCTATGGCTGGACCGCCCGCAGCGCGCCGGCCAGACCCGCCGGCGGCGAGCCTCAGGGGGCGCGAGCCTTATTCGAAATCATACGCAATGACTTTGGAAGGCACTCCGAATGACCGAACTCGATCCGCGCCTCTTTGCTTTTCGCGAAGACCTTGCCGCAGCGTCTCTCAAGGATCGGGTTCGAGCGCCGCGCTATTCCGAAGGGGAAATCCGGCAGGTCGCGGCGACGACGGCCCCTATTCGCGTCGCCCCGAAGTTCGATGCGGCGCTCGCGACGGAGGCGCTGTCGGGCGAGCTTGTGACGGTTTACGACGCCAAGGACGGCTGGGCGTGGGTGCAGCTTCGCGAGGACGGCTATGTCGGCTACACGACGCTGGATTGCCTTTCCTCCGTGATCGAGGAGAACACCCACCGCGTCAGCGCGCGGCTGACCTATCTCTATCCGGCGCCCGACATCAAGCGGCCGCCCATCACGAAGCTCAGCTTCTCGTCGACGGTCTCGCCGGTCAGGAAGCTGGACGGCCGCTTTTTCGAGCTTTCCCGCGGCGGCTTCATCTTCGCCGATCATCTCGTTGGAATCCGGGAGCGCGCGAGAGACTTCGTTCGCGTCGCCGAGCGCATGGTGGGCGTCCCGTATCTATGGGGCGGCAAGACGATGCTGGGGATCGATTGCTCCGGCCTCGTTCAGATCTCGCTCCAGGCGGCGGGCATTCCGTCTCTTCGCGACACGGACATGCAGATGACGACGGCGGGCGACCCTATCGATCCGTCGAACCTCGACGCGGTGCAAAGAGGAGACCTGTTGTTCTGGAAGGGCCATGTGGCGATCGCTCAATCTCCCGATTGGATGATCCATGCGAGCGGGCATCACATGGAGGTCGTCGTCGAGCAGATAAGGCGCGCGGTCGAACGCACGGCAGAAGTCAATGGGCCGGTGCTTGCAATCCTGCGGCCGCCGCTGGAGCAAAAAGCGCCTGCCCCCCAACCGCAGGCCGCCCTTCAGGCGGCGGCGCAGGTCAGGGCGGCGCCGCAACTCAAGCCCGCGCCAGCGGCCGGCGGCGCGCGCTCCGGAAACGCCGAGGCAAGCCGGCGCAGAGCAAGCAGCTTCAGAGGCAAAGGAAGAAGGCGAAAAGCAGCCGGCGCCCAAGGCTGCGGCGACTAAGAGCGCGAGCGTCGATCCTAAGCCCTCGGCTTCGCCGCAAGCCGCCGATAAGTCCGCGGAGCCGCAAGCGGCGAAGCCTACCGCCGAAAAAGGCGTCCTCGCGCCCAAACGAAACCAGCAAACAGCCAGCCAGCAGCCCGGCGGACGCGCAAAAAAGATAAGGCGCTGCCGGGCGCGTGTGCGAGCGCCGGTTCCGCGATGTCGATCGATTTCTCGTCGCCCCGGAAAGCGCGCCGCAGCCTATCCGCGTCCGTTAGCGAAGGACCCGGATAGCCGCAATCGGCTTTCCGGAAGCCGCGGCGATGGCGTTGGGCTCCGGATCGATCCGCGAACGCGGCGAGCTTATTCCTTCTCGATTTCCTGGAGAGCGGCGTCGATGTGCTCGCGGGCGCGATCGAGATCGGCCCAGGCAGCGATTGCGCTGAGTTCCCTGAGCATGTCGGCGAGATATTCCCTCGTGTCCTGTTTCGGCAGCGGCGAAGCCTCTCTCAATTCGGTAGCGGACGCCTGTTTGTGGATGCTTTCGGCCAGAACCGGTGATAAAACGCTCGTCATGGGGGCTCCATTGTGTTGCGTGTTGAGCGCTCTCAAAAGGGCTGTTACGGCAAAATAACTTTCGGTTGCCGCTTGAGGCAAACTCATCTTTAGATTGAAACTCATTTAAAAACAGTTTGTGCTATTTTGGAAACAGGGCTCTGCAATCTAGCTCCGCTTGGAGTTTTCCCCGCGCAGCGCCATGTTTGCCGCATCCACAACAAGGACAGCCCGATGGAGCGACACCCTCAATCCTTGATACGTCAGAGGTGCCTGATCGGCGGCCATTGGGTGGGCGAGCCCGTATCCCCGGTTGTAAACCCTGCGTCTGGAGAGGTCATCGCGCACGTTCCGAACCTCGGCGCGGCGGAAACGAGGCAGGCGATCGAAGCCGCAGCGGATGCATTCCCGGCCTGGAGCGGCCTGCTCGCCAAGGAGCGCGCCGCGATCCTTCGGCGCTGGTTCGAGCTGCTTCTCAAGAACGCGGAAGACATCGCCCAGATCATGACGGCCGAGCAGGGCAAGCCTCTCGCCGAGTCGCGGGGCGAGGTTAGCTACGGCGCGTCCTTCGTCGAATTCTTCGCCGAGGAAGCCAAGCGCATTTACGGCGAGACGATTCCGACGCACAGGAAGGGCGGCCGCATCATCGTGCTTCGGCAGGCGATAGGCGTCGTCGGCGCCATCACGCCCTGGAATTTTCCCATGGCGATGATCACCCGCAAGGTTGCGCCAGCCCTCGCGGTCGGCTGCGCCGTCGTCGTGAAGCCCGCGCCCGAAACGCCGCTGACCGCGCTCGCGCTCGGCGAGCTTGCGCTTCAGGCGGGTCTTCCGGCAGGCGTGCTCAACATCGTCACGGGCGACGCGGAGGCCATCGGCCGTGAGCTGACCGGCAATCCGCTGGTGCGCGCGCTGACATTTACCGGCTCGACGCGGGTCGGCAAGCTTCTGATGGAGCAATGCGCCGCCACGGTGAAGAAGGTCTCGCTGGAGCTTGGCGGCAATGCGCCGTTCATCGTCTTCGACGACGCCGACCTCGATAAGGCGGTTGAGGGCGCGATCTCCTGCAAATTCCGCAACATGGGCCAGACCTGCGTCTGCGCCAACCGCATCCTCGTGCAGGATGGCGTCTATGACGCGTTTGCGGAGAAGCTGAGCCGGCGCGTCGCGCAGATGAAAGTCGGGCCGGGCGACGAGGAGGGGGTGACGCAAGGCCCGCTCATCAACGAAGCCGGGCTCAGGAAGGTCGAGGCTCACGTGGCCGACGCGCTCGACAAGGGCGCCAGGGCGATCGTCGGGGGCAAGCGGCATGCGCTTGGACGCACGTTCTTCGAGCCCACCGTGCTTGTGAACGCCGGCGCGGACATGCGGCTTGCCACGGAGGAGACGTTCGGCCCGGTCGCGCCGCTTTTCAGGTTCAAGAGCGAAGAGGAAGCGATCCGTTTCGCCAACGCGACGCCCTACGGCCTTGCAGCCTATTTCTATGCGCGCGACGTGGGGCGCGTGTTCCGCGTGACGGAGCGCCTCGAATTTGGCATTGTCGGCGTGAACGATGGAATCATCTCGACCGAGGTCGCTCCTTTCGGAGGCGTCAAGGAATCGGGCATCGGCCGGGAGGGATCGCGGCACGGCGTCGAGGAGTTTCTCGAAATGAAATACATGTTCTTAGGGGGGCTTACGAATTGAGCGACGCGAAAGACTATAAGCGCCAGGCTGCGGCCCGGGCGCTTGAACTGGTTGAACCGGGGATGGTGCTTGGCCTTGGCTCAGGGTCCACCGCTCTCGCCTTCGTGGGGCTCCTCGCGGAGCGCCTGAAGACGGAGAGCCTCGATCTGATCTGCATCGCCACGTCGGAACAGACGCGGCAGTTCGCCGAGCAAAACGGGATCGAGATCGCGGACTTCAACGTCATCCCGGACCTGGATCTCACGGTCGACGGCGCCGACGAAATCGATCATCGCCTGAACCTCATCAAGGGCGGCGGCGGCGCGCTCCTGCGCGAGAAAATCGTCGCCATGGCGTCCGACCGCGTGTGCATCATCGGGGACAGCTCGAAATGGGTTTCGCAGCTCGGCGCGTTCCCGCTGCCGATCGAGATCGTCGACTTTGGCCTGGCGGCGACCCTCGCCATGATCGAGACGGCGGCCGAGGACGCAGGCTGCCAGGGCGAAGTCAAACTCCGCCATACGGCTTCGGGCGATCTCTACCGCACCGATGGGGGACACCTCATCGCGGATTGCGCCTTCAGGGCGATCCCGGATGTGGAAATCCTGGCGGACCTCCTCGATATCGTTCCAGGCGTTGTGGAGCATGGCCTTTTTCTTGGCATAGCCGATGATGTGATCCTTGCCGGGCCCGAGGGCGTCAAGACTTTCCAGGCCGAGAGCGAAGACGACGAAGACGAAGACTAGGAGCGCCGAACGCGGCTGCGAAGACAGGAGCGCGGCTATGCGCGTCACGGCATATCTATTGAGTGTTTTCATTGCGTTCGCCGCGGCGTTCGCCGGCGCGGGGGGTGCGCAGGACAGGTCTCCCGAGCTGCAGGCGCCCCAGGCGCCGCCCGCGCCGCAAGGAGAGCGAGCGCCCGCCGATCCCGGCGCTCCATCCGAGCAGCAAAAGGCGCCCGTCGATCCGAAGATCAAAAGCCTCGCGCATGACCTTATTGAGCAGGCGCTGAACGACAGTCACGCGACAGAGATATTCTCCGAACTGCGGCGGACCCTCAAAGACGTCTACATTCCGATCATGCGCGAAATGGTCCAAGGCGGATTTCCAGGAGCGCCGGAGACGAACGCCGCGACCGCCGCATCGCTCGCGAGGATGCTCACCTTCATGGATTACCTGCGCAAGGCCGGCGATGAACTCGATGCGGCGCTGTCGAAAGACCGCGACGCCATCGTCTCGGATGTGGCCGAGGAGGTGGCCAGAAGCGCCGACGAATCCACAATCGGCGACCTCAAGCGAATGATGGACCTTCCCGCGGTCCGCAAGGCGATGGACGGGGCATACGCGGTCTCGAAGCTTGTCACGGGCTTCACATATGAAGACAGCCGCAAGCTTTCGGAGTTCTCCGCCTGGGCAAATTCTCTCTCGGTTGACATTTCCAAGTCGATGCCGGGAACGGAAGGTCCCGCGCCTTCGACCAGGAAAGTGCTCAAGGCGCAAAGTTTGGTGGATGAGATCCTGCGCGTATCCCATTTCGATGAAATGGCGGCCGACGTGCAGCGGTTCGCCCGCGAAGTTTACGCGGAAACGGCGCCTCTGCCCGACGATGACCGCGAGGAACTGGTTGGAAAAATCGAGCAGTTCGAATTTTTGTACAACATGCAGAAGGCGATCGTTATCGGGGTTGCGCCATCGGCGCTCGCAGCCGCCTTGACGGACGAGCAACTCGATACGCTTCGCGCCTATGTGCGCTCGCCTGCCTTTACGAAAGCGTTCAATTTGACGCACAACGCGGTCAAGTCCGCGACGGCTTTCACGAAGGAGGACGTCCTCGAACTTCGCAAGGCGCTCGACGACCTCGACAAGAAGGCCGCACTTCGGGAAAAGAGCGCCAATGAGCGTGACAAGGTGCGGGATGAGTGGTCCGCTCTCATCCAGAGGTGGATGGAAGCCCTGAAAAATCGCATCTCGCCTGAAACGCGCAAAGGGCTTCAGCAGTCACTTGAAGACTTGCAGCTGCGCGATCCGCCGATTTGATCCGCATCGGTTCGCCGATGCATTTTCGATGAAGGGCCGTCTGGTTCGAGCAAATCGCGGACGCAGCCACGGGCCGCCTCGATCCTATCGATCGCGTGCGCCGTGAGGCGCTTCTTCTCCTGTGACGATCTCAAACCTGGAAGGCGTTCGAATCATCGTTGTTTCGCGCGGCGAGAGTAGCGAATATATGAGGGGCTTCCGGCAGATTTTGGCCGGGGCTCTTTCTCAGGATTCCCATGCCGAAATTCGATTACGACCTCTTTGTCATCGGCGGAGGCTCGGGCGGCGTCCGCTCCGCGCGGCTGGCCGCAGGCCTTGGCGTGCGCACGGCAATTGCTGAGGAATACCGCTTCGGCGGCACCTGCGTGATCCGGGGATGCGTGCCGAAGAAGCTGTTCGTCTATGCGAGCGAATTCGGCCACGCCATCGACGACGCGGCGGCTTACGGCTGGAGCGTCGGCGAGAAGCGCTTCGACTGGAAAACGCTCGTCGCCAACAAGGACAAGGAAATCGCGCGCCTCAGCTCGCTCTATTCGAACGGCGTCGAAGCGGCGGGCGGAACCGTCATAAACAGCCGCGCGGAGGTCGTGGACCCGCACACGGTCAGGATCGTGAACGAGAACCGCGCCGTGACGGCGGAGCGCATCCTTATCGCGACGGGCGGGCACCCGTTTATTCCGGATATCCCGGGGCGCGAGTTCGCCATCACGTCTAACGAAGCGTTTCACTTGGAGGAGCTGCCGCGGAAGATCGTGATCGTGGGCGCAGGCTATATCGCCGTCGAGTTCGCCTGCATCTTTCACGGCCTCGGCGTCGAAGTGGAGCTGCTGTATCGCGGCGCCGAGATCCTTCGCGGTTTCGACCACGATCTGCGCCATGCGCTCGCCGGGATCATGAAAGCGCAAGGGATTGCGATCAGCTGCAATATGGAGCCGGCCGCCATTGAGAAAGCTGGGCGCGGCCTCTCGGTGATGACGAACCGCGACACGCGCGTCGCCTGCGACGCGGTCATGTTCGCAACCGGGCGGCGGCCGAATACATTGGGCCTCGGCTTGCAGAAGCTTGGCGTGAAATGCGGCTGGAATGGCCGCATCATGGTGAACGACAGCTACCAAAGCTCCATCGCCAGCATCTATGCCGTGGGCGATGTGACCGATCGCGTGAACCTGACCCCGGTCGCGATCCGCGACGCCATCGCCTTCATAGAGGCCGCGTACAGGAACAATCCCAACCCTGTCGATCTCGCCTACCTGCCGACGGCGGTGTTTTCGCAGCCCGAGATCGCCACGGTCGGCTACACGGAGGAAAGCGCGCGCGAGATGTTCCGCAAGGTCGACATCTACAAGACGAGCTTCCGGCCCTTGAAGAACACGCTCCCCGGCCGGCCCGAGCGCACGCTCATGAAGCTTGTGGTGGACGCCGAGTCCGACAAGGTGATCGGCGCGCATATTCTCGGGCCGGACGCGGCCGAGATCATCCAAGCGCTCGCCATCGCGGTGAAGGTGGGCGCGCGGAAGGCCGATTTCGACGCGACGATCGCGCTGCATCCGACCGCCGCGGAGGAGCTTGTCACCATGCGGGAGAAATGGCGCCCGCCTGTCGGCTGAACTCGTCCGGTGGGGCCAATGAAATGAAGAGGCCTCAGGTAAGGCCGAAGGCGGCGCGGAGGAACAACCCAGCCGCACGCAAGCCCTCGGGATCGATGCCATGGCCGAGGCCGGGCCTGATTTGCCATTGGACTGGCACGCCGGCTGCGGCCAGGTTCTCGCGGGCGAGATGGGTGGCTTCAGGTGGGATCACCTCGTCGGCGGCGCCGTGAATGAGCAGCACGGGCGGCTTCGCCTTGATTTCGGCGGCGAGCCGCTCCGCTCCAGCCAGATGCCCGGAAAAGCCGACGATGGCGGCTGGCGCCTCGGGCAGGCGCAGGCCCGTTTGCAGCGCCATCATCGTGCCCTGGCTGAACCCGACAATGGCGACCGCGCTGAGCGGCAGCCCCGCCTTCTTCGCTTCCTCCTGAATGAAGGCGCTGAGGATGGGATGGGCCTTGCGGACGCCCTCGCTCCACTCCTTCTCGCCTCGCATTTCGAGGTTGAACCACTGCCGGCCGCCGAAAAATTGGCCTGGGAGCGCCTCCGGCGCGTGCGGCGAAACGAAGGCCGCATCCGGCAGAAGCCGCGCCCATTCGCGGCCGAGCCCGATGAGGTCGTTTCCATCGGCGCCATAGCCGTGCAAAAGAATGACAAGCTGCTTCGCCGGGCCTCCTGAGGCGGGCGGCAAGCGCGGTCCGTCAAGGTGATCTGCCATCGGGGTCCCCCCAGAGCTTGGATGATTAGCCGGCCGCTTCTGCGGGCGTCAGAGCCTTGATCGCCAGCGCATGCACAGGGCCCGCCAGTTCGTCCTTCAAGGCTGCGTTGATCTCCCGATGGCGATCGATGCTGCTCTTGCCCTCGAACCTTGCGCTCACGATGCGGACGCGAAAATGCGTCTCCCCGGTTACACGGCCCAGATGATCGCGCGCGCCTGCGTGGCCCGCATGCTTGCCGGACTCGTTCTCCACGGCTAGTTCCGAAGGAGAGAACGCTCTTTCGAGCTTGTCCCTTATGGATTTTTCGACAGACATTCGACCTCCAGGCGCCAAAACCGCGCAGCCCGCATCCCCGTAATTTACGGACCACGATTTGGCGTCCTGTCAAGGGCTTGTAAGCGCGCGCCAGCCGCCGCATACTGTATTCCCCAAACGCATTGGCGTGAGAAGTCTCGTTCCGTGAAACTTGATTCGAAATATTTCGACAGCATACGCGTCAGTCGCGGGCGCAGCCGGCGGCGCGTGGAGGCGCCTGAGCAGCACGCTCCCGCCTGCCAGTGGCGCAATTGCTCGAAGACCGGGCGCCACCGCGCGCCGAAGGGGCGGGACTGCGAGGGCGAATATTACTATTTCTGCCGCGAGCACGTGACCGAGTACAACAAATCCTACAATTATTTCGCCGGCATGAACGACAACGAGGTGGCGGATTTTCAGAAGTCGGCGGCGACGGGCCACCGGCCGACCTGGTCAATGGGCGTGCATGGGGCCGACGCCTCTGTGGCGCCGGAAACGCTGCGCCACGCCCAGGCGGCGGGAGCGGCCAGCGATCCCTTCGAACTTCTCAAGGGCGCGCGGGCGCGAGTCCACGAAAATGTGACCCCGGGCCAAGCGAAGCGCCGCATGATTTCGAAAGGCGCCAAGAAACACTTGCAGGCTCTCAATCTTGACGAGGCAGCGACGCCTGACGAAATCAAGATCCAGTTCAAGGCCCTTGTGAAGCTGCATCATCCGGATCACAACGGCGGAGATCGCAGCTCCGAAGAACGCTTCCGCGAAGTCCTCTCTGCCTATAATTATCTTAAGCAGGCCGGGCTCGTCAGGTAGAACCTTGAGCCGCGCATTTGCAGGCAAAACGCAGATAGAAAATCCCGAGGGGATCGATGATAAACGGTGAAGCGGGCCGGCCCGGCCAGCCAGACATGAAAGTGTCCGTGCGGCAGGTCTTCGGCTTCGAGAGCGCCATGGAGGTTCCGGCCTATTCGCAATCGAGCGAATTCGTTCCCGAACTCGACCCTGATTACCTGTTCAATCGCGACACGACGCTCGCGATCCTCGCAGGATTCGCCCACAACCGCCGCGTCATGATCCAGGGCTATCACGGCACCGGGAAATCGACGCATATCGAGCAGGTGGCCGCGAGGCTGAACTGGCCCTGCGTGCGCATCAATCTCGACAGCCATGTGAGCCGCATCGACCTCGTCGGCAAGGACGCCATCGTCGTCCGCGACGGCCAGCAGATCACCGAGTTCCGCGAGGGCATCCTGCCCTGGGCGCTGCAATCGAACACGGCGCTTGTCTTTGACGAATACGACGCCGGCCGCCCCGACGTGATGTTCGTCATTCAGCGCGTGCTGGAAGTGTCCGGCAAGCTGACGCTGCTCGACCAGAGCCGGGTCATCCGCCCTCACCCCGCGTTCCGGCTGTTCGCGACCACGAACACCATAGGGCTCGGCGACACTTCCGGCCTCTACCACGGCACGCAGCAGATCAACCAGGGCCAGATGGACCGCTGGTCGATCGTGGTGACGCTGAATTATCTGCCCTACCAGGACGAGGTGAACATCGTGCTCGCCAAGGCAAAGGGCTATCAGACCGAGCAGGGCCGCCGGGCTGTCGGCAACATGGTGCGGGTAGCCGAGCTGACGCGCACGGCCTTCGTCAACGGCGATCTCTCCACCGTGATGAGCCCGCGCACGGTGATCACATGGGCGGAGAATGCCGTCATCTTCGGCGACACGGGCTTTGCCTTCACCTTGAGCTTCCTTAACAAATGCGACGAGCTGGAGCGCGGGCTCGTGGCCGAATTCTATCAGCGCTGCTTCGGCGAGGAGCTGAAGGAGTCGACCGCCAACATCGCGCTGAGTTGAGGTTCCGCAAAGGGCCATGCCGGGCAGCGCAAAAAAGAAGACCGATCCGCTGGCGCCGTTCAAGCGGGCGCTTTCCCTGACAACTCGCACCATCGCGGAAAACAAGGCCGTCAACGTCGTTTTCGGCTCAGAGACTCCTGGGTTCGACGGCAAGACCATTCGCCTGCCGCAGCCAAGCCGCGCCGTCACGCGCAAGGAGATCGCCGTCATTCGCGGCTACGCGGACTCCATCGCGCTGCTCATCGCGGAGCACGATCAGGCGCTTCATGCCTCGCTGACCCCGCCTTCGGGCGAAGCCAGGGCGGTTTTCGACAGCGTCGAGCGAGCGCGCGTCGAAGCTCTAGGCGCGCTTCGCATGAAGGGCGTCGCCAGGAACCTCAATGCGAAGCTCGCAAACCAGTATGAACGGCTTCCCGATTGGGACGTCGACCGCCAGGACGCGCCGCTCGGCGACGCGCTTGCGCTGATGGTGCGGGAGAGGCTGACGGGCTTCAGGCCGCCGCGCGGCGCCAACGGCATCGTGGACGTCTGGCGCGAATGGATCGAGAAGCGCGCCGGCGACATCCTCTCGCGCATGGACGGCGCTGTCGATGATCAGGCGGCGTTCGGCAAGCTCACGCGCGAAGTGCTGGTCGCGCTGCAGCTCATCGAAGGAGCGCCCGAATCCGACCAGCAGGAGGCCCCTGCCGAATCCGAACAGAAGGAAGACGCTCCCGGCCAAGGCGCCGAGCAGAAGGAGGAAGATAAAGCGCAGCCAAGCGAGGCCGAAAGCGAGGATGTCGAAGGATCGGAGGGCGACGAGGAAGCCGATCCGACGATGATCGACGAGAAGGAATACACGCCCGGCGATCAGGACGGCAGGGAGCAGCCCTACGCGCCGCCGCGCCGCCCGAATACATCCGTTTTGGATAACCCCGAAAATTTCGGCTACCAGGTCTTCACGCGGCTGTTCGACGAATTCGTGAGCGCGGAAAGCTTATGCGACGCCGACGAGCTTGAACGCTTGCGCGCCTTTCTCGACAAGCAGCTTTCCGTGCTGCATGTGGCCGTGAGCCGCCTTGCCAACCGCCTGCAGCGGCGCCTGCTGGCCCAGCAGAACCGGGCCTGGGATTTCGATCTCGACGACGGCATCCTCGACACGGCGCGGCTTTCACGCGTCGTCACGGATCGCTTCCATCCGCTGTCCTTCAAGCGCGAGCGCGATACGAATTTCCGCGACACGGTGGTGACGCTGCTGCTCGATAATTCCGGATCGATGCGCGGCCGCCCGATCATGGTGGCGGCGTGCTGCGCCGATATCCTGGCGCGCACGCTGGAGCGCTGCGGCGTAAAGGTCGAGATCCTTGGCTTCACAACGCGCCAGTGGAAAGGCGGGCAGGCGCGCGAGCAGTGGCTCGCGGCGGGGAAGCCGTCCAATCCGGGGCGCCTCAACGACGTGCGCCATATCGTCTACAAATCCGCCGATACGCCCTGGCGGCGCTCGCGGCGCAATCTCGGGCTGATGATGCGCGAGGGCCTGCTTAAGGAGAATATCGACGGCGAGGCGCTCGCCTGGGCGCATGCGCGCATGCTGGCGCGGCCCGAGCAGCGGCGCATCATCATGATGATTTCCGACGGCGCCCCGGTGGATGATTCCACGCTGTCGGTGAATTCCGGCGTCTATCTCGAAAGGCATTTGCGAAAAGTGATCCACGAGATCGAGACCTCTTCGCCCGTGGAGCTGATCGCCATCGGCATCGGCCACGACGTGACCCGCTATTATCGCCGCGCCGTAACCATCACGGATGCCGAGGAGCTTGCGGGCGCGCTAACGGAGAAGCTTGCGGAGTTGTTCAGCGAGGGAGGGAGGGGCGCGCCCGGTTCGAAACGGCGGTCGGGGCGCCGGCTGCACTGAACCTTACGCCGAGTTGATCAGAGGCCTGTGGAAACGCGAATATAGGCGAGGTTCGCGCAAGCCCGCCCGGCCAAGCTTCCGAGAAGTGATGTAATCCGACTCGGGAGTGCACGATGATCGCCTTATCTCGGACGGCGCTTAGCGCCATCGGATACCGGCCGGACGAAGTTAGAACTTTCCTGAAGACATTCCCTCTTGAGCATCGGGCGCAGGTTCGCCCCGCTCCGCCGCGCGGGCCGGCGAACGCGGCGCCTAGGGGACGGAATTCGGCCGCAGCCTTTCAGCCGACCGTAAAGGAATGTCTCGTGGCCGCAAGCGTCATGCTGGCGACGGCGGCGCTTGGGCTCTGGCTCATCGTCGCAGCGGCCGGCTGAAAAAAGATCGGGTGAGATCCGAGAGGGGGCGGGCCAAGCAACGGCGCGCCTTGGACTTAACGCATCAGCGAACAAGTAATGGTGCGTGTGATGCAAAGTCTGCTATTATCTTCTTTATAGCATGACCTTCGACAGCCAGGGCAGCGCCAGGGCGTATATCGGCATCGGCTGGGTCTTTCGGGAGTTTATAAGCTGCTACTAGCGCTTTATCGGTCTCTTACTCTTGCGGCGGGCTTCACAGTAACTCTTGCGGCGGCGGCTTTCACAGTGTCGCACGCCGCGGATCTCCCGAAGGGCTTCGTCCGCCTCCGTGATGTCGAGCCCTCGATTATCCAGGACATGCGCTACGCAAGTCCCAACAACTTCACCGGCAAGGCCGTGCCCGGCTACGGCGCCGCGGAATGCGTCCTCACGCGCGAGGCCGCCGAGGCGCTGAAGCGTGCGCAAAAAGCGGCTCAAGCGCAGGGGCTTTCGCTCAAGGTTTACGACTGCTACCGCCCGGCCCGCGCCGTTCGCGCCTTCATGGCATGGGCGGCCGCGCCGGAGGATGGGCGCACAAAGGGCTTCTATCCCCATCTTCCGAAGTCGGCGCTGACCCCCGGATACATCTCGCCGCAATCCACCCATTCGCACGGGACGACAGTGGACCTGACGCTGATCCGTTCCGGCGAGCCGCCGCACCGCCAGGCAGGCTCGGCGGGCGCCGACTGCACCGCGCCTGCCTCCGAGCGCGAGTCCGACGGGAGCCTCGACATGGGCACGGCTTTCGACTGCTTCGACCCAAAGGCGAACACGGATTCGCCTGTCGCCGCGCCGGAACAAAAGAAAGCGCGCGCACTTCTGAAATTTATCATGGAGCGGGCGGGCTTCAACGCCTATCCCGCCGAATGGTGGCACTTCTCCTTGGCCGGCGCCAAAGACCGACGGCGATACGATTTCCCGATCGAATAGCGGCGAGACGCCTCGGCTGGTACATTCGTTGGGGGCGGTGTCTCGTTTTTGCCACAGTTTTGGCATAATGACGCCAGTCCCCGAAAGGACCGCATTCAGACGCGAGCGTGAGGATTAAAGCATGGCAGATCCCCGGCAACAGGTTGAAATCAACGGAATTTCCTATTCCCCTGTCACGTTCGAGGAGTTCGCCTCTCATACGAAATATTCGCTGTTCGGCGTGCCGCGCTACCGCTGGAGCGACAAGCAGGTTGCGATCATCGCCACATTCAGCAGCAGCAGATTGACCTTCACGCGCAAGGACTTCGCGCGGATTGACAGGATCATGGGTTATTACGCCTTCCTGAAGCCGCCGAGCGGAGGCGACGCCGGACCCGCCATCTCGCTCGGACCCGCCTTCGACGACAGGGCCTGGGCGCGCTGCAAAACAGACTGGGAAGCCTATAGCTCGACCAACGGCGCAGCCGATCACGCGCCCCGCTTCCTCTTCCTGGGCACCATCCTGTTCGACAGGGGCGTGTTCCGCTCCCATCATCTCGCGCTCGACACGATCCTGTTCGCGAACAGTCATTCCGGCGACCCGGTTCTTCCGGAGCCGTCCGGCATAACGCCCGCGCGAAAGATAGACGTGACGACGCCGGCTGCGTCCATCAAAGTGAGCGTCCCCAGCGAATCGCTCTCCGACGATCCGGGCATCTAGGCTCCGGGGCGCACAATCTTGGCTGCCCTTGAGGCGGCCATCTTGGCGAAGTCGCGCAACCTTCAGATTGGTGGGATGGCCGCGTCAAACCGGCGATGGCGCCGCGCGAGCCGGAAACGGTGGGTAAGCGGCTCGCGGACGCGGGCAAGCGCAGGCGGCGGGGTTCAACGCCCATAAGAATCGGTTAAGAATGGCGGCAGCTCACGGGTGGGAGGCTTTCATTTTCGCCATCGACGCGGATCGCACGCCATGACGACAAGAGGAATTCCCTCGCGTCTGCCGCAGCCCAATCCAGCATGCCTTCGACCGGTCGCCGCCAGCGCGGTCGCCGCCGCTTACGTGGCGGCGCAGAAGGACGGCTGCGCGCGCTCGGACGCCGCCGCCGCCCTGTCGGACCTCTTCAACGCCGGGCCTGTCCTGGCGGAGGCGATCGGGGCCGGGCTCATCGAGGAGCGCGCGGGCGTGTGCCGGGCGCCTGCGAATTCAGCCGCCGTCCGGGCCGCGAACTGGGCCGACGCCCGCCGGAACCTTGCATGCCGCGCGCTTGGGATCGACCCGGCGGAAAGAGGCCGCGGGCAGCGCGATCTCGCAGCGGCGGCGCTTCGGGCGCTTTACGGGCTTGCCGCGCTTTCGCCCTGCCCCGCCCGCGGCGAGGTTCGTTGCGAGCTTCTCCGCCGGATCTTTGCGAGCCTCGGAGAACCTTTCGCCGCGAGGCTTTCCAAGCCCTTCAAGGCGTTCTCCTTCGATCCCATGAGCCGGCGCATCTATCTCGCCTTCGCTGGGCTTGACGCCGGCACGGTGCTGCAAGCCGACGCCCAGCTCTTGTCGTCCGCTTTCGGCGGCCCCGCGGCAACCGTCGCCGAGCTTAGCGCAACGCTCGTCCGGGCGGCGCTGAAAGCGAACGCCCCGGAGGCGCCGCAAAAAGAGGAGGCTTTTAACTTGGACGGATTCGCTGAATCAGTCAGAAAGCTTGCCCGGAGGCTAGAAACCAGACCTTATTCCGGGCGCGTCGCGATCGCGCAGGTCTACGATGCCGGCCTCGCCGAAGGCTTGGAACTCGGAACTCTCGACGAGTTCAAGCTCCACCTCGCCGAAGCCGCGCGCGAAGGTCTTGTCGATCTCGAACGCTATGACATCACCGGCCCGCTCGACGCGAGGCTAAAGGAGCGTTCGCGTCTGCGTTTCGGGCGCGATGAGCGTCACTTCATCGTCAACCAGTGGATTTAGCGCCCGCTTCATGGATCCCCGTCTGAAAGCCTTCGAAAGCCCTGAGTTCGACCGTGTCTTCGGCGCGGTGGCGTCGCTTGCCGGCGCGGCGGACGAGGAGCGGGTCGATGTGCCCGAGATCGAGGCGGAGGCGAGCGACGCGCTGGCGCGGATCGCGGCGAACGCGGGCGCGCAAAACCCCGATCCGGCTTCCCGCATCCTGCTCATCAAGGGCGCGACGGGCACCGGCAAGACGCATACGCTTCTGACCGCCATTCGCCGCATGCATCAGGAGGGCCTTGTCTATGCGGCGCTGTTTCCGATGGTGGATCTCGTCGCGGAAAAGGATCTCGACGCCTGGCTTTTGCGCGCGCTCGTCTCACGGCTTTCCGAGCGATACCTTGTCGCCTCGGGCGCGCCCTCGCCTTTGGCGCGGCTGGCCGCCGAAGCGCTGCAGCGTGGCGATCCGGAGCTTGCCGCAGCGTTCGGCCGCGACGTGCTTAGGGACGGCGGCGACATGCGCGACTTCGATCTGCGGCCGCTGATTGTCTCGATCCGCGCCAGTCTTCAAAAGGCGTCGCACCTGCCGGTTCCGTCCGAGGCCTTCATGACCGCGCTCGTCGGCGCGGCGGCCGGCGACGACGATTGTCTCGCATTCCTGCGCGGCCAGACCGTGAATGTGAGCATCGGCGGCGTACGGCTCGCTCATTTCCTCGAAGATCATGTCGGCCGCGCCCATATCGACGCGCTGTGCAATCTGATCGGCGCGACCGGCGGCGCGCTCTTCCTCGCCTTCGATCAGCTCGAACAGAGCCGCGTGGCCGGGTGGGAGCAGAGGCTGCGGCACCTGTTCAGCAGAGGCGCGCTTCTCGCCGAGACGCTGCCGCCGCTTTGCGTCGCCTATGCCGTGCTGCCCGCGCTTTACGACACGATCGGCGACGGGATCGACGGCTCCATCCGCGATCGCATCGAACGCTTTGGCGCGCTGCCGGTGCGGCTCCGCCCGCTCGCCCGGCGTCAGGTCGAGGCGCTCTTGAAACGCAGGCTCGCGGAATTGTTTGAGCGTTGCGGCGCCAAGGCGGACCCGGCCGACCCGCTGTTTCCCTTCCCGGCCTGGATGCTGGCCGAGCTTGGCGGGCAGACGTCGCGCTACGTGTTCGAGCTGATCCAGCAATTCCGGCGCATCTTTCTCACGACCGGCAGGCTTCCGGCGCTCGACGACATGCCGCCCCCGCCGGTCGTTGCGAGCGAGGCCGCGCTGCCGCCTCCGCCTTCGGCCGCCGCGATCAATTTCGACGACAAATGGCATGGCGAGCTGACCTCCAGAACCGTGCAGCCCTCCATCGGAAACGGCATCCAGCAGGCGGAGATCCTGGAATGGGCCGTGCAGGCGTCCGCGGCCGAGATCGAGGGGATCACGGCCATCAAGACGCGGCGGAGCGTTCGGGGGCGCGCCGGAACGGTCGTCATCGAGGCCGATTTCCAGAAGGACGGGCAAAGCGTCGAGCGCCGGGAAATCGCGCTATGCAACGAGGCGCGCGGGGCGCCGCTCGCGGAGGAGATCCGCGTTTTCCTGCGCACGGCGAATGGCGCGCGTCCCGTGATTGTGCGCCCGCGCGGCGGACGCCTGCCGCGCTCCGGCCGCTTCATCGCGCCCATCATCCGCGACGCCGAAGAGATGCACGCGATCATCGTCCCGCAATTCGAAATGCTGGCGTGGGAGCGGCTCGATTCCGCGCGCCACTTCTTTCGCAACTTCAAGGACGCGGCCGGATTCGAGGCCTGGCAGCGAGACGCGCGTCCGCTGACGAAAACGGCTTCGCTGTCCGACATCGTCCAATATCCCTACATCAAGGCCGCGGAGGAGGAGAGCGAGGACGAAGCGCCCGAGCCCGCGCCGTCTCCGCCGCCCGCTCCGCTCCGGAAAGGGCCGGCGGCCCAATCCGTGATGCTCGGCAAGCATGAGGACGGCGGCGAGGTGCATTGGGCGCCCTTCGAAACCGAAGCGAAGCTCCTGAATTTCGGCATCCTCGTCACGGGCGATCCGGGCTCCGGCAAGACGCAAACGCTGAACGTGCTGATCGACGGCATCGCCCGCATGGGCTTTCCCATCTGCATCTTCGACTTCAAGAACGACTATTCGGAGCGCAGCTTCGTGCAGGCCATCGGGCTGAAAGTCCACGATGTGCGGCGCTTCGGCATCCCCTTCAATCCGCTGATGCCGAGCGCCAGCGAGGACGGGCAGGCCCAACCCATCGAGCATATCTTCACGATCACCGGCGTCTTGAAGCGCGTGTTCGGGCTCGGCGACCGCCAGACCGCGACATTGCGCGACGCGGTGAAGGAGGCTTTCGAGCGGCGCGGCGTCAATCCACAGAAATGGGTCGATGTCGATGATCTGCGCCCGCCGAGCTTCGACGATGTCGTCGCCATCCTGGAAGAACAGAAGGAGGCGCGTAATCCGCAGGCGATCAGCCTTCTCGACCGCATCGCGCCGCTGTTCGAGCTTGGCCTTTTCCCGAAGTCGGGCGATCTAGGCACGCCCTTCGAAGCCATGGTTGACGAGAAACTGGTGCTCTCGCTGTTCGCGCTGCCGACCGACGAGATCAAGGCGGCGCTCGCGGAGCTCATCATCATCCGGCTGCACGGCGTGCTGTTGCGGCGCGCCCAGCCGAGGCGGCTCACGCGGCTTCTCGTGGTGGACGAAGCGTGGCGCGTCGCCAACAGCGCGCATCTCGAAAACCTTGCCCGCGAGGGCCGCGCCTTCGGCGCCGGCATCGCCATCGGCACGCAATATCCGGGCGACCTGCCGCCCGATCTGTCCGGCGCGCTCGACACCAAGATCTATCTCAAGAACCAGCAGCCGGATCACAAGAAGGCCGTGGTGCGCGCCTTGTGCGGCGCCAATTCAGGGGTGGAGGCCGCGCATCTGCATGGGGTGCTGGAGCGGCTGACGCAGTTCGAAGGGCTGATCCAGAACCAGCAATATCTGCCCTATGCGCGGTTCAAGCTCGTGCCGTATTTCGCCCGCGTCGAGCGCAACGAGGCCGCGTAAGCGGCGGCGCAATCCTCACCCTGATGAGGGTCTATCAACACCCGCGATTAACCCTATTGGGTTCGTTTCGCAAAAAGCAATGTCTCTGGCGGTATTATGCTACCACATGAGGGCCGCCTCGGAGGGCCGGGATTTTTGGCCTTATGACGGTCTTCAGTTGCGAAGGTTAGCGGCCAGTTGAACTGCGGCGGAGATATAGCTACCTTTCTCGAAGCAACGCTCCAGACCGGCTGACCCTCCCCATGGCGGAAATCTTCATCTCCACGCGCGCGCCGACCGCGATGCCGCAAGGCGGCTCGCGACCTATCTCGAAGACGCCGGCCTGACCGTCTGGTGGGACATGAGCCTCAAGCCGGGCGAGGTGTTCCGCGACGAGATCGAGCGGCGCATCGGCGAAGCGCGGCATGTGATCGTGCTGTGGTCCGAGACGTCGGTGAAATCGCATTTCGTGCTGGACGAAGCGGGCGAGGCGGCGCAGCAGAACAAGCTCGTGCCGCTGCGCATCGATGGCTGCAAACTGCCCTTCGGTTTCGGCCAGCATCACACGCATGACGTGAGGGCTTGGCCCGGCGATCTGGCCCCGCTGCTGGCGGCTGTCGGCGGCGGCAAGGCGCCCGCCAAACCCGCAGCGGCTCCCAAACCCGCAGCGGCGCCAGCCAAAACCGCAGCGGCGCCAGCCAAAACCGCGCAAGATTTCTTCGAGAGCGCTTATGCCGCCTTTGAAGCGGGAGACTACGTCCACGCCATTGCCGATTGGAGCGAAGCGATACGCCTGAAGCCAGATTCCGCGGACGCCTACTACAATCGCGGCAACGCCTATTACGACAAAGGCGACAACGATCGCGCCATCTCCGATTACGATCAAGCGATACGCCTGAATCCGAATCACGCATCCGCTTTCAACAATCGCGGCAACGCCAATAGCGCAAAAGGCGACAACGGCCGCGCCATTGCCGATTACAATCAAGCGATCCGCTTGCGGCCGGATTTTGCAGCAGCCTACGCTTGTCGCGCCACCGTCTGGCTCTACGATAAGAAGGATTACGCTCGGGCGATCAGCGACTACGACCGCGCGTTCCAGATCGATCCTACCAACTACCGTTGGGTGACTTCGCATAAGGCCGAGGCGGAGAAGGAGCTTGCGAAGACCAAGAAGAAGGGGTGGTTCTAGGGCGCGGGCTCGCCGCGGCGAGCGCAGGTATGTCATGCCGGAAAGGCGCAGCCTTGTCCGGCATCTTGTTTATAGCGGGGAAGATCGCGGATAGCCGCAAGCGGCTTCCGCGATGACAACGCGGGGCGAGCGGCTTCCGCGATGACGATGTGGAGAGCGCCTTCCGCGACGATGATGTGGGGCGGGCGGCTTCCGCGATGACGATGTGGGGCGTCCCGGATGTCATGCCGGAAAGGCGCAGCCTTATCCGGCATCTTGCTTGTCGCGGGAAGATCGCGGATAGCCGCAAGCGGCTTCCGCGATGACAACGCGGAGCGAGCGGCTTCCGCGATGACAATGGGAGGCTGACAGCTCCGCGATGACGCTGTGGAGAGCGGCTTCCGCGACGACGATGTGGGGCGAGCGGCTTCCGCGATGACAACGCGGAGCGAGCGGCTTCCGCGATGACGGTGTGGGGCGTCCCGGATGTCATGCCGGAAAGGCGCAGCCTTATCCGGCATCTTGCTTGCGGCGGGAAAGATCGGTGGAGCGGTATTGGGTCTACATCCTGGCGAGCAAGAAGGACGGCGTCCTCTATACAGGCGTCACAAACAATCTCGCCGCCCGCATCCACCAGCACCGGAACGGCGGCGGCTCGCGGTTCGCGAAGAAATATCACGTCATGCGCCTCGTCTATGCGCAGCCTTTCGAGGACGTGAACGAGGCGCTGGCCGCCGAGAAGCGGCTGAAGAAGTGGAGGCGCGCGTGGAAGGTCGAGTTGATCGAGCGCGATAACCCGGACTGGTTCGATTTGATGCAAGATCGCGGATAAGCGCCAAGGCGCTTTCCGCGATGACAATCCGGGCCGAGTAGCCGGCGGCGCCGTTGATTTGCCAGTTTCTGCTGCGTAACGTGAAGGCGACATGATGGGGGCGTTCGCATGGACGTTGCAGCACAGATCGCCGATCTCACGCGCCGCGTCGCCGCGCTCGAAGCGGAAGCTCAGGGGCAGCAGCGTTACAATGTGCGGATTCTCGGGATGCTGACCGAATTGCGCGACGACGTGGCGATCCTGCGCTCGCATGCCGTCGGGCTCGGCCAAAGGTTCGATGCGCTGGAGGCCAAGGTCGGTTCGCTGGACGCCAAGGTCGGTTCGCTGGACGCCAAGTTCGATGCGCTGGAGGCGAAGGTCTCCGCGGATATTAGCGGTTTGCGCCGCGATCTCCCCGGCATCGTCGCCGACGCCATGCGCGACGCGCTGAGCGCCGGGAAATAGCCCTGTCTTTGGGGAACAGCGAAAACACATGTCGCGGCGCCCGCGCCTTTATCCGGCATCCTGGCGAGGAGATCGCGGATAGCCGCCAGCGGCTTCCGCGATGACAATGGACCGCACGGCCTCCACGATGACACTGCGCCGCGCGGCCTGGCGATGACACTGCGCCGCGCGGCCCCCGGCGACTGACGACAGGGCGCACGGCCTCCGATGACGACGGGGCGTCCCAGATGTCATGCCGGAAAGGCGCAGCCTTATCCGGCATCTTGCTTGCGGCGGCTAAGATCGCGGATAGCCGCAAGCGGCTTCCGCGATGACAACGCGGGGCGAGCGGCTTCCGCGATGACGACAGGGCGCACGGCCTCCGATGACGACGGGGCGACAGCGGCTTTCGCGATGACACTGCGCCGCGCGGACCCCGGCGACTGACGACAGGGCGCTCTGCCTCCGATGACAACGGGGCGCCAGCGGCTTCCGCGATGACACTGCGCCGCACGGCCTCGGGGCTGACGACGGGCGCGCATCAGCGATTGAATTCGGGGGGGCGCTCCCCGATGTCATGCCGGAAAGGCGCCCGCGCCTTATCCGGCATCCGGCGAGGAAGATCGCGGATAGCCGCCAGCGGCTTCCGCGATGACAATGGACCGCAAAGGCGCTTTCCGCGACGACAATGGGGCGCGGCGCGCTTTCGCGATGACAAGGGGCGCACGGCTGCCGCGCCGGCCGGATGCGAGGGTCTGACGGAAGCGGCAGAGTATAGCTCAAGTTGTGCGGCATCGGGTCATATATCGATGCTGTCACGGTCACGCTCCGCAAGCACTTAACGTCTCTTCAGAATTATTAAGGCTTTTCAACGCTCTTGCCCCTCAAAGGCGGTGAAGATCGCGGGCGCCTCTTCAAATTGAGGCAAAGGTGAGACATCGCTGTGATCTTGCGGCAACATCCGCCGAAATTTTGCCATCTTGTGTCGAATACCGCGAAAAGTGATTTTTGTGTAACAATAATCACGCGAATCAGTCATTCTTGACGAGTCACGACATTCAATGCTTGTCCGAGTGAGGTGTCAGTCCGGACGTCAGCGGCCAACGGCTTGAGTTTGCGCCGGTTCGCCGATAAGGGCAGACAAATGCTTGCAGCACTTCAGCGTGATTCTGGCGCAGCTCTTCATGATTTCGATGCTTCGCGGATTCTCTTGAGCGGCAAATCCTTCGTCGCCGATCCGACGGGCGCTCTGTTCTGGCCAGCCGAAAACACCCTCATCGTCGCCGACCTTCAGCTTTCGAAATGCTCGTATCTGGAGGGGGAGGACGTGGTCCTGCCGCCCTACGATACGGCGTCGTCCTTCGAAAAACTCGAAGATGCGCTGGACCGCTACGATCCCGCTCGCGTGATCGCGCTTGGCGACAGCTTCGCGAGGTCGGCCTCGTGCGGCCTCGGCCCCCATCAGAACGACTGGCTTCAGGATATGATGGAGGGGCGGGAATGGTATTGGGTCTCGTCGAACCTCGGCGAGCTGCCGGACGGCGTCGGCGGCACGGTCGCGCCGCATATGATGCTCGGCGGCGTCAAGTTCCGCGCGGAGCCGGTGCGGGCGCCGGTGGCCAATGAAATCGCGGGCGGAGTGCATCCCGTTGCGCAGGTTTCGCACTATGGCTATCTCCAGCGCGGGCGCTGCTTCCTGTCGAACGGCATGCGCATGATCCTGCCGTCGCTTGGAAACTACTCCCGCGGGACGAATGTGCTGAGCCCCGACTTCGATCCGCTTCTCGGGCAGGGCGGCTTGTTCGTGTGGTTCATCGCACAGGATCGCGTGACCTCGGTGGCTTCGCCCCAGCTCATGGAAGACCGGGCGGCCTGACGCGCCGCCCGAACGCGCAGACTTTCAAAACCGCCGGAAAACGAAGGAAGCGCCGCCTCCGACGGCAGCCGCAAGGATCACCGCCAGCACGCCGTAGAGCCAGGGGTGATCGGAAGCGGCCGATGAGAGCCGCGCCTCGATGCCGATCTTTGTCAGGCGAAGGCGCGCGCTCGCCACGCCCATCGCCTTTCCGTCCTGGAAGATGTAAACCTCGGCGCGGTAGAGGCCGGGACCCGCCGCGGGCGGAAGAAACGCCCTCGCCCGGAACAGTCTTTCGCCGAAGAAGCGTATGGCGGCCTGGTTTTCCTCGACGAAAAGCCCCGAAGCTTTCTTCAGCTTGATGAGCGCATTCTCAAACTCGGGCGGCGCGCTGGCCGACGCCCCGTCATCGCCCTCCTTCAGAGGAAGCTGCAGCGCGTCGATCCCGATCCCATAGGCTTTGCGCTCCTCCAGCGGCGCGATCTCATCGACCGGCTTCGTGGAAAGCACCGCGTAATAATTGGGGACGCCTTCGAAGGAAACGCTTTCCGTGTTCACCCACAAGCCGGCGCGGCGCCCCTTTTTCCAGACGGTGACAGGCGTGACGGGGCCGCGGATCGTAACGGCGACATCGAACGGCCGGTCGTTGAGGCGGCTGGCGTCGACGGCGCCGAAAAGCGCGATGCTCGTTCCGTCATAGCTGGGCTCGATGTAGAAATGGTTCTGGGACGCGCCGGCTTCGACGATGCTCAACTCTTCGGCGAGCGCGGCGCGGCCGGCCGCGAAAAGCCCGAACGCCAGCACGAGGAGAAGCGCGCACGCCACGGGGCGCACTTCGCCGAATGCCCGCGGCGCCATTCAAGCCCCCGCGCGGCTGATGCTGAAGATTTCAGGCGTCGTGAACAGCTCGACGGCGAGCCGCAATCCCACCGCGAGAACCAGAATCCCAAGGAGAAGCCGCAACTGCTCGGCGCGCAGGCGCTGTCCCGCCGCCGCTCCGGCCTCAGCGCCAACCACTCCGCCCGCCATCAACAGCAGCGCAAGCGCTATATCCACGGTCTGGTTCATCGCGGCTTGCAGGACGGTGGCGATCGCGCTCACGAAGATGACCAGAAACAGCGAGGTGCCGATCGCGATGCCGGTCGGGACGCGCAAGAGATAGATCATCATGGGAACCATGATGAAGCCGCCTCCCACGCCCATGACGCCGGACATGAGGCCGACGAGCATGCCAAGCGCGACGGGGAGAACCGCACTGACAAAAATCTTCGACGCCCTGAAGCGGGTTTTGAAGGGCAAGCGATGGAGCCACGTATGCTTGGAGAGGCGCCTTGCCGCCGAAGGCTGTCCCTGCCGCACCTTGCGCAAGGCGCGCACGCTCTCGACAAGCATCATGCCGCCGACCGCGCTCATGAAGACGACGTAAAGAAGCGACACGAGCAGGTCGACCTGCCCGATCTGCCGGAGGTATTTTATGATCTGAACGCCGATAAGCGCGCCCACGGCGCCGCCGGCCAGCAGGTACAGGCCAAGCTTGATGTCCATGTTCCTGCGGCGGTATTGAGCGATCGCGCCGGTTATCGAGGAGGCGATCATCGGGTTGGCGCCGGTGGCGACGGCCACCGCGCTCGGAATGCCCGCGAAGATCAGCATGGGCGTCATCAGGAAGCCGCCGCCGACGCCGAACATACCCGACAGGAAGCCAACCGCGCCGCCGAGCGCGAGCATGAGAAGCGCGTTCACCGGCATTTCGGCGATTGGCAAATAGACAAGCATGGCTGGCGTAACCGGAATTTGCCGCGGTTTGCGCCTTGGCGCGTGGTTTTTTGCGCGTTATTAGCGGAAAGGAGAAGCGCCGTCACCTGAAAAGGGTTGGCGCAGCCAGCGCTTCGCGAGCGTCAGCCGCGAACGGCGTTCCCGCTGGCGAGGCCGGGCAGGCGCTCCGATGTGGGGCGCCACGCGCCGGCCTCCTCGCTCGCGGCCTCCGAGTCAGGCTCCGGCAGCTGTCTCCTGAGCCTTTCGGCGTGCACGCCGGCTTCCTTGTCGCCCGCCAGCGCCGCGACCTGATACCAGAAATAGGCCTTCCGGTTGTCCTGCTCAATTCCAAGCCCGCGCTCGTACAGGAGGGCGAGATTGAACTGGCTGTCCATCAGCCCGGCGGCGGCCGCGCTCATGAACCAGCGCGCCGCTTCCTGGTAGTCCTGGGGCGTATCCTGCGCCGCAAGCAGCACGCCGAGATTATGCATGGCGCGGATATGGCCGGCGCTGGCCGCCTTTCGGTACAGTTCGCGAGCCAGACCTTCGTCCTTCGGGACGCCCGCGCCGCGCTCGTAAAGCGACGCCAGCACAAATTGCGATTCCGTATGGCCCTGCTCCGCCGCCCTTGCAAGCCATCGCGCCGCGGTCGCGGGATCGGCCTGCGCGCCGTCGCTCAGGAAACGGGCGCCGATCCGGAACTGGGCTTCGCGATCGCCCCGGCTGGCCGCGGTGGTCAGCATTTGAAGGTCTTCGCCCGCCTCCGGCTTGGGGGGAGACGGCGCGCGAGTCTGGTCGGCCGCCGTGAAGAGGCCCGGCGCTTCTTTCGGAGCCGGGCTTGGAAGCTTCCACGCGCCGCTTTCCGCAATGGGCCGATTAGACCGGGCGGTTTCCGCGCGAGCCGGCGCAACCCTTGCGTCTTGAAGGTCGGGCAGCACCGTCAGGTGGAAGGGCGGCAGCTTCGGCTGCGTCTGCAGATAGTAAAGCGCCGCGCTCGCGATCAGAAGCACGATGGCCACGATCCCGAGACCGAAAAGCGGCAGCGCCTTTTCCTCCTCCCTGAAGAAGGGAGCGCTGGCGGAGGAAGGCTTCGGCGGCTGCCGTTCGCCCTCCTCGCCCTTTATGGGCTCGCCGCGCCGGGCGCCCATTCTTTCTGTCGCTTCCTGCAGGGCTATGAGCAGGTTGGGGTCGCGAGGCGGAGGCGTGCGCAGCGTGATCGTGTCGAGCCTCGGCTTGGGCGCGAGTTCCGCGCCGAAATACGCGTCGGAGCGCGAGTATGCGGGCGCTCCCGCCGCAATCGGCATATGCACGCCGGCCCTTTTCTTCGGGGGCGCCGGGGCCGCAATCCGCTCCGCCGGTCCTTTGTCGACAAAGAGGCGAAGCGTTTCCTGCACGCGATCGAGAGCCTCGGTCGTGCGCTCGCTGCTCTGCCTCGAATGGGCGTTCAGATCGCGAAGTTGCTGCTCGACGCGGGCCATGCCGCCGCGTTCAGAGGAGGAGGAGCGCTGCAGCGCGGCGGCGAAGCGCTCGGCGGTGACGACGGCGGCCTGCGTCGCCGCGATCGTCACAGTCTGGCCGAGTTCCCTGACGGTGTGACGCGCGGCGTTTTCGAAACCAGCCCGGGCCTCTTCGGCGCGTTCGGTGGCGGCGAGAATCTCCTTGGCGGCCCGCGCGATGCGGTCGGCTTCGCAGACGCCCTGGCCGCGTCCGGCCTCAAGGGAGCGGGACAGCGCGGCGAGACGCGATTCGACCGCCGCCACGGTCTTCTCCTTGGGAATCGCCGATGACAGCCGGTCGACTTGCCCGGCGATTTCGGCGAGCTTCGTGTTGATGGAGATGATCTCGCCCTTGTCGATTTGCTGAGGCGCGAGCAGGCCCTTCAGCTCCGAGAATCTCTCCTCGAACCACGCGAAATCGCTCGCAGGCGATGCAGCGCGCGGATCGGCGTCCCTGCCCGTGCTTCTGAACGCCTCGGCGTTATGGATGGGCGGGGGAAATTCGCCAAGGCGCGCGGACAAGGCGTCAAGCGGAGGGAACCCCCTCTGCTTTGGCGCCCTGGAATGATCGAGGTAGGCCTGAAGCTGCTGGTCCGCCCCGGCCTCTTGCGAGAAAGCGAGCGACGGATCGGGCGGCGAGTAAGGCTGCGCCGGGGAGGACAGATCCGGCGAGGCTTCGAGCGCGCACTCCGGCTCTCCCCGATCCCCGTCGAGGTTGGACTCGCCGTTCGTCAAGCGCCCTGCTTTCACTTGCCCGGTCCCGCCTTACGTTGAAGCGCGCCTTCGGCTGTCTCCGAAGGCTTTAATTGCCGAATCGTCTGCGCACAGTGCGCCGGATGGCTTATGCGATTGTTATCATTGCCATGTATGTGCAAACATGACGTAAACGTCCGGTAAAATTCGCAAATTTTTTTTAGGGTTCGACCATGAGCACATCCGGAACCAACATCGGGCACGCCAGCGCCGCCGTGATCGTCGCAACCAGGGGGCCCGGTTTCACCCGCTTGGGCAACGAGGTGTCAAAGCGGCTGAAAGAGATGGAGGCGGCGAACGGCGTCGTGACGCTGTTTTCGACGCACACCTCGGCGTCCCTGTGCATCCAGGAGAACGCCGATCCCGACGTCCTTGCGGATCTGGCCGACGCCTTGGATCGCCTTGCGCCGGAAGGGGTCCGCTATCGCCATCGCAGCGAAGGCCCCGACGATATGCCCGCGCACATCAAGACGCTTCTGACGGCGACCTCCCTTTCGCTGCCCGTCAGGCGCGGGAAACTCGGGCTCGGCATATGGCAGGAGGTCTATCTGATCGAGCATCGCGAAGGCGGTCACGAGCGCAGGATCGAGGTCGATTTCATCGGCGGCTTCGCATCCGAGCGGAAGGCTAAAATTTGAATAAAAGCAGCGTGTTAAACCTGCCCGCGAGAGGTAAGGTTAAAACAAGGTTGAGACTCGATCTTGCCTGAAGATGCGCTAAAGCTTGGCGCCCGGCTCATGCCTTAAGCCGTCGCCGCGCCGGCGTCAGTTGCTTGCGAGTAAAGAGATGCCCACGATTCTGCTTGCCGAGGATGACGATTCGATGCGCCGCTTCCTCGAAAAGGCGCTTGAGCGCGCAGGATACGACGTCGTGTCTTACGGCAACGGCGCCGAGGCTTTCGAAGGGTTGAAGGCGAAGCCGTTCACGCTCCTGCTCACCGACATCGTAATGCCGGAGATGGACGGCATCGAGCTTGCGAAAAGGGGCGCCGAGCTCAACCCCGATATGAAGATCATGTTCATCACCGGGTTCGCGGCGGTGGCTCTCCAGCATTATTCCGAGGCGCCGCAGCAGACGCGGATTCTTTCCAAGCCCATCCATCTGAAGGATCTCGTCCGGGAAGTGGACAAGATGCTAGCCGCCTGAGGGGGCGGCCTCGGCGGGGGGCAGCGCTTTCGACGGCGGGGCGAGTTCCTCCCGCACCGTGATGTAGTTCAGGAAATTCGTCTCCGAGACGGTGCCGACAAGCGCGCTGCCCTCAAGGACGGCGAGATGGCGCACGCCGTTCGACTGCAGCTTGCGAAGCGCCTCGATGGCGGACGCCGCCGGTGAAACCACGGTGTCGTGAGTGAAGCGCTCGGCGATCGTGCGCACGAATGTGTCTCGCCACTGCGATGGCAGCACGCTCTTGATTTGGTCCGGCCCGATATAGCCGAACGCCTTGCCGTCCTCCGCCACGATCACGAACTTCCGGTTCAGCCGGTAGATGAAGTCCTTGACGAGCGCTTCGACAGTGATGTCGGGAGCCACCGACAAGGGCGCGCGGTCCATGAGATCGGCCACCGAGACGCCCTTCAGGTTTTCGGCGGCGTTGGTTTGAGTGCGCGACTGCGCGGCGGCGGCGGCGAGGAAGATGCCGATGAGAAGCTGCCAGGTTCCCCCGAGCGTGTTGCCGTTGACGATTTGAACGAGGCCCATGACCACAAGGAAGGCGCCGAAGAAGGAGCCGGCCAGCGAGGCGATGCGCGTGGCCCGCTTGAGGTTGCCCGTGCGCCACCAGATGATCGAGCGCAGGAGCCGTCCGCCGTCCAGCGGGAAGGCGGGGGCGAGATTGAACAGAGCCAGCACCGTGTTCGTCAGCGCGAGAAATCCAAAAACGCCTGTTAACGCGGGAAGCTCGGCCGCGCCGGTCGCTATCGCCAAAAAGTAGCAGCACGCCGCGATCGCGACGCTGGCGACCGGCCCTACGATGGCCACCCAGAATTCCGAGCGCGGCGTTGTCGGCTCCTGCTTAAGCTCGGCGACGCCGCCGAAAATGAAGAGCGTGATTCCGCCGATCGGCAGGCCGAAGTTCCGCGCCATCACGGCATGGGCAAGCTCGTGCAATATGATGGAGAGAAAGAGCCCAAGGGCGCCCAATATTCCCATAACAATGTAGGTATAAGTATTTTGATGGGGAACGACAGTCGGAAAATAGCGGGTGAGACTCAACACGAGGTAGAAGGCGAGAAAAAACCACGAAATATCGATGCTGACGCTGAAGCCCAGCAGGGTGAAAAGTCGAAAACGTGCCGGGAACATGCGGCTCCTCCAGAGCGATAGGGGCGGAAGCCGAGCCGCCCCGCCTCCGATTATGTGAAACGGAGCGGAGCGAAGTTCAAGCGGTCCCGTCAGCGCAGCCTGCGATAGTCAACCAGCCGTGAAGGCTGCCGTCTCAATGATACCCGCCGCCCTCGGCAACCTTGCCGCGGAAGGTCCAATAGACAAAGGCTGTATAGGCGAGAACGAGCGGCAAGAACAAGAGGGCGCCGATCAAGCTGAAGATTTGCGACGCGGGAACGGCCGCGGCTTCCCAGATGGTGACGCTTGGCGGCGCCAGATAGGGGAAGGTCGAAATGCCAAGGCCGAGGAAGCAGAGCAGGAAAAGACCCATGGCCGAAAGAAAGGTTTGCACGCCCGCTCCCTTCCCGATCCCGCGCCATGCGGCGTAGGCGACGGCCGCCGTCAGGGCCGGCACGGGCCAGAGATAAGCGAGCCGGTCCCCGCCGAACCAGCGCTCGGCGACGCGCTCGGAGGCAAGCGGCGTCCAGACGCTGACGACCGCGATGAAAAACAGCGTCAGCAAGAGCGCCGCCTTCGCATGGCGGCGCGCGCGCTCCGCGACCTCTCCGCCCGTCTTCATCATCAGCCACGCCGAGCCGAGAAGCGCGTAGCCCGCGATAAGCCCGAAGCCGCAGACAATCGGGAACGGTCGGAGCCAGTCGATGCTGCCGCCCGCGAACTGCCGCCCGCTTACGGGAATGCCCTGCAAGTAGCCTCCGAGGACAAGGCCCTGGCAGAAGGTCGCAACCGTCGAGCCGAGCGCAAAGGACCAGTCCCACCAGCGGTGATGAGGCTTCGACACGAAGCGGAACTCAAAGGCGACGCCCCGAAAGACGAGCGCGAGAAGCATGATTATGAGCGGAAGATAAAGCGCGGGCATGATGATGGCGTAGGCCAGCGGGAAGGCCACGAGCAGGCCGCCGCCTCCGAGCACGAGCCAGGTCTCGTTTCCATCCCAATAGGGCGCGATGGAGTTCATCATCGTGTCGCGCTCTTCTTCGTCCGCGCCGGTCAGGAACAGGATGCCGATGCCGAGATCGAAGCCGTCGAGCAGCACATACATGACGACGGCGACGCCCAAGAGCGCGGCCCAGACCACGGGAAGCCAGTAAGCGATGGGGTCCATGGCGCGGCTCCTATTGTTCGGCAAGGCTTGGGTCATCGCCGGTCTCGCTCGCAGCCGAGAAGGGGCGATGCGGCACGCGGCGTTCATCCACGGCGGATGGGGCCTGGGCGGCGGGGCCTTTGCGGATCAGGCGGTTCATGTAGACGATGCCCGCCGAATAGACGGCGAGGTAGACGAGGACGAACAAGAACAGCGTCGCTCCCACGGCATCGGCTTGAACGGGCGAGGCGGCCTCGGCCGTTCGCATAAGGCCGGTTGCAACCCAGGGCTGACGTCCGACCTCGGTCGTGGTCCACCCCGCGAGCACCGCGATGAAGCCAAGCGGCCATGACCACGCCGCGGCGCGCATGAAGGCCCGGCTTTCGAAAAGCCTTCCCCGCCCCCACTGCACAGCGCCCCACACAGCAAGGGCGATCAGCCACAAGCCGATGGCGACCATGATGCGAAAGCCGTAGAACGGACCCCAGACAGGCGGCCTGTCCTCCGGCTTGAAATCGTTCAGCCCCTTGAAATGCCCGCTCCAGCTGTGGGTGACGATCAGGCTGCCTGCCCGCGGAATGCTGATCTCGTAATCGTTGCGCTGAGCGCTTTCGTTCGGCACGCCGAACAGCACGAGTTCGCCTGGCTTGGCGCCGTTCCAATGCGCTTCGATCGCCGCGAGCTTCGCGGGCTGATATTCGGCGGTGTTGAGGCCGTGACGGTCGCCGATGAAGAGCTGCAGAGGCGCGAGCGCGAGCGCGGCCCCAAGCCCCATGCGAACCATGATCCGGGATTCCTCATGATAGGAGTTGGCGAGCCAGTAGCGCGCGCCGACGGCCAGCACCACGATGGCGGTGGTGAGATAGGCCGCCGTGACCATATGCGCGAAGCGATAGGGAAAGGTCGGGCTGAAAATGACCTTGAGCCAGTCGGCGGGAATGGCGACGCCGTCCTTGATCTCGTGACCGGCCGGATATTGCATCCAGCTGTTAGCGGAAAGAATCCAGAAGGCCGAGAGCAGCGTCCCGAACGCGACCATGAGGCTCGCGAAGAAATGCAGCCCTTTCGGCACGCGGTTCCAGCCGAACAGCATGACGCCGAGGAAGCTTGCCTCCAGGAAAAACGCGGTGAGAACTTCGTAGCCGATCAGCGGGCCAAGCACGTTGCCGGCGGCGACCGAGAATTTGCTCCAGTTGGTTCCAAACTGGTAGGACATGGGCAGGCCGGACACGACGCCCATCGCGAAAGAGACCGCGAAAACCTTCGTCCAGAAGCGCGCGAGCCTGTGAAAGCGCTCGTCCCCGCGAAAAAACCAGACGGCCTCAAGCGTTGCGATGAAGGAGGCAAGCCCGATGGTGAACGCCGGGAAGACGATGTGGAAGGCGACGGTGAAGGCGAACTGAATCCGGGCGAGGATCGTGGCGTCCAAACCGAAAACCATGGCGGAGCTCCTGGCCAGATCGGCGGCGAACGGCGTCTCGCTTCCAAGCGTGGGGCGGCGATCTGCCGATAAGCGATCTGGCCACTATGCAATCGACTACTTCAGAAAAAGTTGCTGAGGCGTTGCGCCGCTAGGACCGTCTTGGCTCGACGAGGCCGAGAACGCCGGCGATGATCAGGTAAAGCGCCACGACGTAGCTCAGAAGCGACGGCCTGAGCAGAATCATGATGCCGGCCAGGATTGCGATAATGGGCTGCAGCGGCACGCCGTTCATGGAAAGCCGTCCCCCTATGATGGAAGTGCGCAAGGAAAAACGCAGCCTGCGCCTTGTGTTCCCTTGAAACCGCCTCCGCTTGACGTCCCGTGACGTGTTCCGCCGCTCGACCCGGCGCCTTGCGGCTGTTCAACGAGGCGGCCGCCAGCGCGCGCCGGCCGGAATGGCATCTTCGGTCTTACCGCAAGCGCGGCCGCGGGCGCGGCGGCGTTCTGGTTTCATGGCCGCCATCGCGAGAGCTTGCTTGAAGCGCGGCGCCCTGCATGCTAAACAGCCTTCTTCCGCGCAAGGGACACGTAGCTCAGCGGTAGAGCACTACGTTGACATCGTAGGGGTCACAGGTTCAATCCCTGTCGTGTCCACCATTAAAATCAATGTGTTAGCGTCATATACCAAGACGCCTGCGAATGACCGGGCGAATGAGACGTTGCGTTTGGTTGCATGTTTCTAAGGGACAGGGAATCTGAAACGCTGGGTTTAGCCTAGCGCGATGCGGCCTTAAGGGGGAAGCAATCGCGACCCTCGTCCTTCAGCGGCGCTGCAGCTTCAGCCCCAAAGCGAGCCGGTTTGCCGCAAGGCTCCCGATAGAGTACCGTTAGGCGCCTTGGCGAGTGGGGCTTCGAATTGCCGTAAGGGCTCGAACCTCCTCCAGGTCGCCGGCGACCAATAGGCGAGCCGGCATTTGGCGCCGCCGAAGGATCGATCATGACACGGGCTATCATCGTTGCTGCATTGTTCCTCGCCGGCGCCACAAGTGCTTTGCTCGTTGCCGACGCTGCGTTTGCAGATCCGCCAGGGACGGTCAGACGCAGCGTCGATTCCGGCTCGGAGTTGGTGCTCTCGCGGCCGACATTCTGGAACAGCGCATGCAATGCCCGCGAGGTCGCGGTGACCGTAACCCAACCGCCAACTCATGGGACGGTGACGGTCACAGACGGATTGAATACGGCGAACCCACATCCAAAATTCGGCGTTGCCGGACGCTGCGCCGGCATGAAAATCATGGGAAAGCAGGTCGTCTATCGGTCCGAACCTGGCTTTCATGGCGCCGACGTCCTGGTTTACCATTACATTTCGGATTGGGGAGAGAGAGCTGGGGCCACTGTGATCATCACGGTGAGATGATAACAGTCGAAGGCCGATATGTCGCCATGGCCGGTTTCATAGGTGGTGCGTCGGAGGCGGCAAAACGGGAACGGACCTGCCGCGGCGCACGATCTTTTCTTGGCCCGGCCCTGCCTTTTGCGGGTTAAGCGGATGCCGCTCGGATCGTCGCGGGCCGCGGCGCACAGTTCAAACGCGGTCTCCCGAAGCGGCGCCTGCATGCGGAAGAAGAGCGCATAAAGCGCGTGATCGTGTGCCGTGTTTGTGTTTTGGCCGCGCGTTTTCGTGCGTGTTACTTTGCCGGGCGCCCAGGAGGCAATGCGGATGCAGGATGAAGCCGAAACCCCGTTATGGATGAGAGGCAATTACGCCCCGGTGCAGGAGGAGGCGACGGCGCTTGATCTGCCCGTGGAAGGGCGCATACCGCCGGAGCTTTGCGGCCTTTATGCCAGGAATGGCGCCAACCCCCGGGAGGGCTTGAGCGGTCACTGGTTTCTCGGCGATGGAATGGTTCACGGCGTTTCCATCAGGGACGGCAAAGCGGAGTGGTATCGCAACCGGTGGGTCCGGACGCCCTGTTTTTACGGACAGAAGCTTACGGTGGAAAACGCCCTCGATATCCGGTGCAGCGTCGCAAACACAAGCGTCGTCATGCATGCCGGCCGCATCTTGACGCTCGTCGAGAACGCGCTCCCCATGGAAATTACCCGTGAGCTCGATACGGTTGGCTTCCAGGATTTCGGCGGCGCTCTGAAAACGCCGTTTACGGCGCACCCCAAGATTTGTCCGCTGACGGGCGAGATGCATTTCTTCGGATACAGGGTGGTCCCGCCCTTCCTCACCTATCACGTCGCCGACGCCGAAGGCACGCTGCTCCGCAGCCTTGAGGTCCCGGTCAAAGGGCCGACCATGATGCATGATTTTGCGCTGACCTCGGGCCATGTCATCTTCATGGAGCTGCCCGTCGTCTTCGATCTGAACCTCGCTCTCAACGCGAGCATACCCTTCACCTGGAGCGATGACTACGGAGCGCGGCTTGGCGTCCTGCCCCGCGGCGCCGGGCTCGACGCGCTGCGTTGGGTGGAGGTGGACCCCTGCTATGTCTATCATGTCGCGAACGCCTTCGAGGCGGCGGATGGAACGATATCCCTGGACGTGGCGCGGTATGACTCTGCGTGGCGGCCCGACGGGAAAAGGACCGGCGCTCGCCTGACGCGATGGCGCATCCCGCCCGGCGCGAACAAAGCGGAAGAAGTGCGACTCGACGATCGGCAGATCGAGTTCCCGCGCATCGACGATCGCAACGCCGGCAGGCCGCACGATATCGTCTATGCGCTCGCGAACAACCGCGATCTGGAAAACGGCGCCTTTGGCGGCCTGCTGCGCTACGATCTGAAAAGCGGCGAGACCCAATACCACGATTTCGGGGAAAGCCGGACGCCAAGCGAGTTCGCCCTGGCGTCAGCGCCTGGGGCGGGCGAGGATGAGGGCTGGCTCATCGGATTTGTTTACGACCGCGCGCGACACGCCAGCGACCTGATGATTTTCGATGCACAGCGCATCAGCGCCGCGCCCGTTGCTTGCATTCAGCTTCCAAAGCGCGTCCCGCAAGGCTTCCACGGCGCGTGGATTCCGGAGGCGGCGACGGAACAAACATTCTGAACGGGCGGCAACCGCAAGCGCCTCGCTATGTCCTGTCGAACTTTTCGAGAAGGCTGGGCAGTTCGCGCATATCCGAAAAAACAAGCTCGGCGCCGGCGGCCATAAGGCGCTGTTCGTGGTCCTCATCGCAATGGCTGCCGCCAACAAACCCGAGAACGCGCATGCCCGCGGCGCGCCCGGCCTGCACGCCTGCAACGCCGTCTTCGATCACCAGGCAGTTCGAGGGAGCATGTCCCAACTGATGTGCCGCATGCAGGAAGAGGTCGGGAAAGGGCTTTCCCCTGGGGACCATCTCGCTCGAATAGATATAGGGCGCGAACAGGTCGTAAAGTCCTGCAATCCCAAGCAAGTGGTGTAACAAATCGACGCCTGTTCCGGAGGCGAGGCAACGGGGCGCGCTGCCGATCCTCGTCAGAACTTCGCGGATGCCGGCGATCGGCTTGAGCCGCTCTGCAAAAACTTCCCTTTTACGCCGGTCGATCCGGACGGCGATATCGGGCGGGATGGCGCAATCGAAGTCTTGCGAGAGGATGCGATTGACCTCGGCGTCGCCCACGCCC
The DNA here is from genome assembly GCA_963748525.1 of uncultured Alphaproteobacteria bacterium. GTDB lineage: Bacteria > Pseudomonadota > Alphaproteobacteria > Rhizobiales > Rhodomicrobiaceae > Rhodomicrobium. The sequence goes on along the minus strand of CAVVJJ010000019.1, from coordinate 83,549 downwards.
GAAAAACGCAGCGCAAGGTCTTTCGGCGATATGTCGATGCCAATCGAGCGGTAGGCCTCGGATTCAACCTCGGTATGCAAATGCATGGAATTGACGACAACGCCGTCACAATCGAATATCAGCAGCATGATCACGCTCGGCAAAGAGGAACGACACAGGTGAAAGGGGCGAGACTTCGCAATGCCGGCGCCAAGCAACCATCGGGCGGCGTGGGGGCAATGACAGTCCGGGCAAGGGGCGGCGAGACGGGAATTCCGGCGGGGTCGGTCATGAAGAGCAGACCGTACCCGGATTGCGTCCTGTCGTCGAGGACCAGTGCGCAACGGCTCGGCCTTGACGTCATTCAGGTTGCTGCATGGAAATCCTGACAGCCGCGCTCGGCGCCGTGTTGGCTCTTCTGACGGTCTTCGCCTTCTCGACGCTGAATTGGTCGAAGTCGACGCTTCTTTGGATGATGTCGATTGTCGCCAAGGAGTATGGCCATTACGCCGCCATCCTTACCGTGGCTGTTGTGGCAGCGCTTCTTCAAACGGCGCCGCTCGTGTGGTGGGCGCGCGTGATGGTTTTCGCCCTGGGGATCGCGTTAACCGGCGCTTTTGCTTGGCCCCTGGCGTCGGCGCTTCGGCTGCAACATCGCATCAGAACTCGGGCGACCGGCGAATTTCCCGCCGATCTCGCCATAAGCTTTCGCACGCTTTTGGCTGGGGGCGACCTGAAGCGCATTCCTTATCAGCGCCTGAAATACAGCCGCTCCGGCGACCAGGCTTTGACCCTCGATTACTACCCGGCTCAGGGCGTTGGCGACGCCCCATGGGTTCTCGTCATCCACGGCGGAGGCTGGGAAACAGGCGACTCCACACAGCTTTCGGCCCTGAATTCGGTGCTTGCCAACTGGGGGATTGCGGCATTCGCCATCACCTACCGGCTGGCCCCAAAGCACAAATGGCCAGCGCCTCTTGAAGATGCGCAAGCCGCCGTCGAATTCATACGGGGCCGAGCATGCGAGCTTGGAATCTCCCCCGAAAGGTGGGCTGTTCTCGGCCGGTCGGCGGGCGGGCAGATCGCCGGCGTGCTTGCCTACGCGATGACGGAAAATGCGCCGAGAGGGCTCGTCTCCCTTTATGCTCCCACCGACCTTTTCCTGGCTTGGCGGTCCTCGAAGCCCGGCGCCATTCTCGAACCGCTGACGCTTCTCAGGAATTATCTCGGCGGGAGTCCGCAGGAGGTTCCCGAACAATACCGGACCGGCTCGCCCCTTCTTCTCGCCCGCAGCGCATCTTGCCCGACGCTCCTCGCCCATGGGCAGGCCGACAAGCTTGTGTGGCATCGTCAGAGCGAACGGCTCGAAGCCCGATTGCGCGATCTCAAGGTTCCGGTTGCCTTCCTAAGCCTGCCCTGGGCCACGCACGGATTTGATTTCAACCTTGCGGGGCCGGGCGGCCAGCTTTTTACCCAGACCCTTCGGCGTTTCCTCACGCAGGTTCTCAAACCGTGACCTGAAGACGGCTCCCAAAGCAGCTCGCGCGGTCTAATCCTCGTGCGCGGGAGCAGGAGGAGGCGGGCTCAAAAGCAGCAGGCGCCTCCTCAGCCTTTCGAGATCGTCCTTCTGAAGCCTGCCCTCGCAGCCCTCCAGCAAACGCTTGCCGCGCTCAACCAGGACGGGACGCACCGACGGATCGGCGGCGGTGAAAGCAATATCGCCAAGAGCTCGCATAAGCCTCAAGCTCACCGCCGCATCGCTGGCTGCATAATGCCGGATTTGCTCATAGGCCAGATCGAGCAGGCCCTCAAAATGGATCCAGGGAAGCACGACGCGCAGGACATGCGGCGGGTCGTAATAAAAGCTGCGCGGCGTTTCCCGGCTGAGCCAGCGGATCAGAATGCAGCTGAGCTGATCGACGCAACTCAGCGCCGTCGTCGGGTCGTTGACCGCTGGCGACATCGCACGCAACGCAATATCGACAATCTGGACGATCCCGAATTCCACGTCTTGCTGCATGGTTCGCGTTGGACCGATATCGATGGCCGCCAGCAAGTCGGCCCCCCGGTCATCGCCGATGCGTTCGCCCCGCGTCGTTTTGAGAAGCGGCACGCCTTCGGCAACGAAATGGCCCACCCGGCGTTCAAGCCGGACGCAGACCCCATAGGTTTTTGCAAGCGAGCGAAGACGAGCGATGTCGACATAGCGGATGTAACCCGAGGCCCTGCTGGCGACAGCGCGGTCGAAATTCGAAGAAGGGGCGCCATCCCTCTCCGCCATGTTAACGGCCCGGCGGGGATAGGGCATCAGCTCGTCGATCACGAACTCGGTTTCCCGCCTGATGCGGTCGATGATGGTGTTGACGTTGATGGCGATCGAAATGTGATTAATGAAATAGATGAGCCAGCCCACGCAGATCGGCGCCAGCGCCATGGCGCCTACAACGGTGACAACCGGAACGAAGGGAGAAGGAAGCGAGCGCGCGGCCGGAAGTGCGGCTATGCAATAGGAAAAAGTGCCAAGAAAGATGCCGAGCGTCCATTGCGTGACCTGATCCCGGACGAAGCTGATGAGGATTTGGGGCGAAAACTGCGTGGACGCGAGCGTCAAGGTCATCAAGAGGATGGCGAAGACAATGGAGACAACCGTCATGGTTGCTGTCGCGATCGTCGTAAGGATGGCCTGCGCCACCTGGGGATCGGCATGTGAAGGAAACAGGGTCCACGGAACGATGGCCTGGATCGCCGGATACCGTTCTTCGATGCCGGATAGAACGGCGCCCGCGGTTCCAACCAGAAACGCGATGACAAAGGGCCGGACAAGAAATCCGCCCCGCAAGGCATAGAACGCCGCACGCAATGCCGCAGGCGGGTTCTTGGTCATTGTCATGGACCTCGCTGGGTGCGTTACAAGATAAAGGGTCTGTGCGTTCTGTGGGAGGCGCCGGATTTCGTTCATGGCTCAAAAAAGAAGCCCTGCGCGCATGGCAAAATGCTCCGCGACAGGGCCTAGCGTAAGCGCCGGGAGGATTGTAAGCCCGCCGATAATCACAATGACGCCAGTCAGCAATGCGATGAAAAGCCGGCGAAATTTCCCCGCACAGGCGCGCTCACCCGTTCACCTATCGTTCGTGACGAGCATTGAGCACTTCAAGCCTTACGATTGCCTCACCGGCCGAGGCGATGCGAACGCGCAATCCATCTGTGATGATAGGGCCGCCCTGGATGGGACTGTTCATGAAGCTTACGGGCAGCGTTTCGGGGGTGTACTGAAAGCATCGGCGGTCAACGCAAAAGCGTTCCTTGCTGAAGCCGGCGCCGCGATGAAAATTGCTGACGGTCCCCTCGACGACGGTCAAGCGCCCACGCCGCGCCGCGTCCAGGAGCGAAGAATAGGCCGGATAGGTTGTGCTGACGAGGGCGCCGATCCAAAGGACAAACAAGCTGGTGCAAGAAATGCACAAGAGCCTAAGCTCGCTTCTCGGTTTTGCAAAAATAGCAACGAGCCCCATCAGTGCGGCGCCAAGCAACACAATCGCGAGGTATTGCCAAGGATACCCCGCGTCTTTGAGATCGAAAATAAGGCGGCTTTCCACGCCAAACCTCTGCAAGGGAGTGTTTCTTAACACAATCAGCAGGCAAATGCAGACGCCACTGTTGTGATGGACGCTCGGGAAATACGAAATGTCGTATATAAAATCGATATGGGTCGCAGGCCCGCTGTGTAAAAAACGCATTGACTCCGCCGCAATAACTGAGACTTGGCAACAGATAGATTCGAGATTTTGTCATATTCCGGTTAATTGGAAACACATGGAATACCGCCAAGATGACGTTTTCGGCCCACGCTCCTAAACAGCGGCTCTTAGGCGACCGCTTCTTTGGGGTAGCCTTTACGGCGGCCTTTGGCCGGTTCGGCGGACTTATCAGAAGCGTCCCCCAACGAGGATCGAAGCGCAATACACTGCAACGAGCCCGGCCAGGATGGCGGAGACGGCAATCTCAGCTTGCACGCCCGTTGGCCGGTGCGGTTCAGCGGTCTCGATCAGCTTCTCGTTGCGGACGAAACGCAAATAGCCCAAGCCGATGAGCGCCAGGCCGGTCAGCATGAAAGCGAGCCCCTCATAACGGCCGATAGGGCCGCTCAGCCTGTCCATGCGGATCGCCTTGCCCACTTCAGCCGGAGCTGAGCTGGCGAGCGCCAAGATGAAGAGGTTGAATTTTTCCAACACGAATCCGAAGCCGATCACAGCGATCGCGGTGCGTATCCAGGCAAGAAAGGTGCGCTCATTGGCGGAATGTTCGGTGAAATTGCGGGTCATGGCGCGTTCTCCAAAGGTGGTTATCTGTGCGCCTTCTCTGGCGTCTTTTCGATAAACACCCTTGCGGGCGGCCCTCAAAATCGGCCACAGCATCAGGAGGATCGAAACCCGACATGCCTGCCGCTTCCCTTTTGTCGCGCCCAGAAGCGGCGCCATGGAGCCGTTGGCCTCTAACGCGCACAGTTATCCATCTATTTAAAACCGAGCGCGGATGTCCTGTTGGGGGTCGCATGAGCCAATCGCGCAGCAGCGTTTTCCCCCCAATCCGGGCGCAATACCGGCGGATTCCAGACGCACAATTGCCTGCTTGAGCCGCGCTCCATGGAAGCGAAACTTCCGCAAAGGATCGCCCCGTGGCTGCATCGGGATATTTCGCCAGTTTTGTCCGCTCTCCATCGTTCAAATTCGTGCTCGTCGGCGTGCTCGTCCTGCTCATCTCGGCTCTTACCGGCGTGGTTTGGCTGTTGAGCGCCGAACGCCAAAGCCGGGCCAACTCCGTGCAGGCGGAGATCGCCCGCGATTGGGGCGGCAGCCAGCGCATTCTCGGGCCTTATTTGATCGTGCCCTATACGGTGAAGATGCAACGGCTTGTCGATGGCAAGCCCGTGGAAATGGAGGCAACGCGGCAGGCCGTGTTCCTGCCGGACACGCTGAACGTGAGCGGCAACGTGCAAACGCAGAAGCGGCGCCGCTCGATCTACGATGTGACGGTTTATGAGGGCAAGCTCACATTGGAAGGCCAATACGGCGCGACGGATTTCAGTCTCGTCGAGCCCGAGACGCCGGCCTCCATCCGCTGGCAGGATGCGTTCATCGCGCTCGGCATCCAGGACGTTTCCGGGCTCAAGAACAATGTGCAACTTCAAACCGCCGGGCAGAAGATCGATTTCGAGCCGAGCGCCGGCCTTGCCGATGAGACGGCGAGATTTAACGGCATTCACGCGCGGCTGAAACCGCTTGCCGTCGCTGGCGGACTGAATGGCGCCGCCCCGCTGCCTTACAAGATCGAGCTGGAGCTTAATGGCTCATCTTCGCTCGCCCTGGCGCCTGCGGGGCGTGCGAATAGCCTCGCGCTGGACTCGAATTGGCCGCATCCGGGCTTCACAGGCTTCCTCCCGGCATCGCGCACCATCAGCGGCGAAGGATTCTCGGCCAATTGGAGCGTTCCCTATCTTGCGCGCGATGTGCCGCAAGCGTGGTCCGGAGCGCCGCAGGCGATTGTGCTCGACCGGTTCATGGGCAAGGACCTGGGCGTGAATTTTTTCGTACCGGTGGATTTCTATGCGCTGGTCGAGCGTGCGCTGAAATACGGCTTTCTGTTCGTGGCGGCGGCATTTGGCGGCGTGTTCGTGCTTGAACTGCTGAGCGGCCGGCGCGTGCACCCGATCCAATATATCTTCGTGGGCCTCGCGATTGTGATCTTCTATGTGCTTCTGCTCTCGCTGTCGGAGCATATCGGCTTTTCGGGCGCCTATCTCGCGGCTTCGGTGGCGACCGGCGCCATGATTTCCGCCTATGTCGGAATGACGGTGCGAAGCCTGACTCGCGGTCTCACCATGCTCGGCATTTTCGGCGTGCTGTTCGGCCTGCTCTACATGATCCTGCAGCTGGAGGACTATGCGCTGCTCGCAGGCTCCGTCGCTGGGTTTATCCTGCTCACCGCGTCCATGTTCGCCACTTTGCGGGTGAACTGGTCCGGCGACGACGGCGAAGCCCACCCCGCGAGCTAACAGGCGGCGGCCGCGTTCCTGCGGCCCGCGCCGGAGATGCGCAGCAGCAGCGGCGCCTGCCAGCGGATCTGGGCGGCCACGTCGCTGTCGAGCTTTGCAAGCCATCGCGCGGGGATCGCGTCCATGCCGTAGGTCGCGCCCGCGAGCATGCCCGCGAGCGCTCCGGCGGTGTCGGCGTCTCCGCCTTCATTGACGGTTTGAATGACGCAATCGGCAAAGGAATCGGCGCGGAGGTAATAGTGCAGCACGGTCTGCAAGGTGTCGACCACGAACGCCGTGCATTGGCCGGGATAGGGATCGAAACGGAAAGGCTTGTGGCTGGCCGCCAGCTCCTCGCCGATCCTGCGGACCTCATCCTTGCCGTGGCCGCCGAGGAGGCCCTGCGCCATGGAAATCAACGCCAAGCAGGCGGCGTCCGAGAGCGGATGATGATGCGTGGTGCGAGCTTGCGCGAGCGACCAGGCCTCCGCCTTGCCAGGCTGGCCGAACGTCGCCAGCGCCACGGGCAGGACGCGCATGGCCGCGCCATTGCCGGCGTCGCCATCCGAGAACTGGCCGACGTCTGTCCCGTGTACGATGTAGCGCCGGATGCCGCGGCGGCAGGTGTTGCCGACATCGGCCGGTCCCGCTTTCAGCCAGGCTGCGAACTCCTCGCAGACATCGCGGGCGTCAAGCGCGCCGCGCCGGATGATCGAGCGGCCCAGCGCCAGCGCCATTTCGGTATCGTCGGTCACTTGGCCCGGTTTGAGCCGCAGCCAGCCGCCTCCCGAAATCTCGCGGTGGACGCCGTGCTTTACGAGGATCTCGCTCTTCGTCATGAACTCGACGGTTGCGCCAAGCGCGTCGCCAATTGCGAAGCCTAAAAATGCGGCAAGCGCCCGGTTCTCCAAGGTGAGCGTGGTCATTTTAAATATACTCCACCGTTACGCGGCATTCTCCGCCGACGGCTAAAAATTCGCCTTCGCCCTGCAACGGATGCGATGATAGCAGATTGTTGAAAAACAGGACCTTGCTGAGCGGCATCCGCGCGGTGAGGATGGCGTCCCCGAAGCAACCGGCGATGCTGCGATCCGATGAAAAGGAAACGAGATTGTTGAGCCGGATCACGGCTTCGCGCTTGGCTGTTCGCTCCACGATCCAGTGCTCGTCGAAGGCGTTGATGCCGCGGAACAGCGTCAGATGGGTCCGCCCCGGAAAGGCGAATCGCTGAATCGCCCATTGGCAGAACTCGAAAAGCAGGTCCAACTGAACCCAGATCGCATTGTTGTGGAAGCGGCTGGACATCTTTTCCTCCACATAGGCGGCCCAGGCGCCGCCCAAGACGCTTTCGATGACCGCTTTATGAAAAGAAGGGCCGATGCCGAAGCGGCTTTCGACCCAGCCCTTCAGCACGGCGCCCTCCGGCCCGTTGCTATCGAAACCCCAGCCCTCGATCAATCGCAGGAAGGAGGAGCGAAAGCGCCTTCGCCCGGCGCCGGCGACCTCCCGGTCGCGCTGCTCGGGATCGAGGCCGAACATGGCCATCATGTAGCAGGAAAACGCTTCGCCCGCCTGCGCCAAATCGGCGGCCTTATCGAGCATGGCGAACAGGCTCCGGTTCATCTCGCGCACGCCCCAGATGTGCAGCGGAACCGGCGCTTCGTTGAAGGCGCAGCTGGCCAGCCACTCGGACGGTCGCCCTACGAGGTTGGTCGAATGGCCGATGCCGCGCCGGCAATGCGTTTCCACGTCTTCCATCGATGGCATGATGAGGCTTCGTTGCCTTGCAGAAAAGGCATGTGACGCCGCACGTCAAGCGAGGGCGGGGCGGTTGAAACGGCATGCCGGTTTTCGTCAGCGACCGGAAATGCCGAAACGATCCGAAATGCGCAAGATCATTTTTCACAGGCCGCCGAGAAGCGATGCGGCCAATGGTTCGACAGCCTCGCCGTGAGGGCTAACACGCTGAAAATGCGAGACCTCCCGAGCCTGTCGAAGGACCAGCCAGGAATTCGCGCCTTGTGTATCTAATGGCGGAAGTGCCGCACGCCCGTGAAGACCATGGCGAGGCCGCGCTCGTCGGCGGCCGCGATCACGTCCGCGTCGCGCATGGAGCCGCCGGGCTGGATGATCGCCGTTGCGCCCGCGTCCGCGGCCGCCAGCAGCCCGTCCGCAAAGGGGAAGAAGGCGTCCGAGGCGACGGCGGTCCCCGACAAGGCCTGCTCCGGGTCCTTCTTGGCGGCGGCGGCGACCTCGCGCGCCTTCCAGACCGCAAGCCGCACGCTGTCGACGCGGCTCATCTGCCCGGCGCCGATGCCGACCGTCGCGCCATCCTTTGCGAAGACGATGGCGTTCGACTTCACGTGCTTGGCGACGCGCATCGCGAAGATCATGGCCGCGCTTTCCTCCGGCGTCGGCGCGCGCTTGGTGACGGTTCGCATGGTGCGCTCGTCGAGCTTGCCCCCATCGGCGTCCTGGACAAGAAAGCCGCCTGCGACCGAGCGGAAGAACGGCGCCCTGTTCTCCCTCGGCAGAAGCCCGCCCGTCAGAAGCAGGCGCACATTGGCTTTGCTCGCAAACGCTTTCCTCGCCTCGGGCGTCGCCGACGGTGCGATGACGACCTCCGTGAAGATTTTGAGGATTTCGCGCGCCGCCTCCTCGTCCAACTCGCCATTCAGGGCGACGATGCCGCCAAAGGCGCTCACGGGGTCGCAGGCGAGCGCTTTTTGATAGGCGTGAACGATGGAGCCGCCGACGGCTGCGCCGCAAGGATTGGCGTGCTTGATGATGGCGACGGCCGGCGCCTCGGGCGGAAACTCGGAAATCAGCTCGAACGCGGCGTCGGCGTCGGTGAGATTGTTATAGCTCAGCTCCTTGCCCTGCGCCTGCTCGGCGCGGACGATGCTCGGCCCGTGGCGATCGCCGGATTGGTAGAGAGCCGCCTGCTGGTGCGGGTTCTCGCCATAGCGCAAAGCCTGCTTCAAGGCGCCCGTAATCGAAAAGGCGGGCGAAGAAGCTTCGGCTTCAAGCGAGGCGAACCATGCTGCGATGGCGGAGTTGTAGGCGGCGGTGCGCGCGAAGGCCTTCGCGGCGAGGCGGCGGCGCGTCTCAAGCGTGGTCGCGCGCGCTTCCCCGGAAAGCTCGTCGGCCACGGCGTCGTAATCGCGCGGATCGCAGACGACGGTGACGATGGCGTGGTTCTTCGCCGCCGCGCGCAGCATCGCGGGGCCGCCGACGTCGATCGTCTCGATCATGGTTTCGATGTCGTGCGCGCTTTTTTTGACCGTCTCCTCGAAAGGATAGAGGTTGATCACCACGAGCCCGATCGGCGCGATGTTATGCGCGGAAAGCGCCTCGACCGCGCTCGACTGCGTGAGATTGGCAAGGATGCCGCCATGAATGGCCGGATGCAGCGTCTTGACCCGGCCTTCGAGGATCTCCGGGAAGTTCGTCACCGCGGAAACCGGCGTCACCGGGATGCCGGCGTCGCGCAGGAAGGTGGCGGTGCCCCCCGTCGAGACGATCTCGACGCCGAGCAATTCGAGCCGCTTTGCGAACGCGGCGAGATCGGTCTTATCGGAAACGGAGATAAGCGCCCGCCGGACGGGAAAATCATGGTGCTTTGACATGGCTCGTAAGTGTGATGCTGCAACCGAAGATCAAGATCATGCGATCCGGGGAAGGTGGCCGCCGCCGCCAGGGAGCGGGCGCTGGGGCTGAGCCGCCTTCTCGAATTTCCACAAAACCGACGTCGCCTTCGTGCACGGCCCCTTCAGCACGATCTGCAAGGAGCGCTTCAGACAAATCGGGTCCGCGAAGAAAATGCTCTCCTCGACGTCGAGATCGGCGCCTTCCGCGACGAAGCGCCAGATCTGGCCGCCGGGCGTCGTCAGCGTCACCGCATTCGTGTTGCGGGAGAGATGCGCCGCCACGCGGGGGTGCAAATGGAACCGGATCGCGAAGCGGGCGGCGGATTTGCTTGCGGCCTCTGCTGCCGGGGAAAGCTGGTCGTGCCCTTCGAACTCAAGGCCCGACTTGCGCAGCGTAAGGCGCCTGCGATGCACAAAGCCGAAGCGCTCGCGATAGCCGTCATGGGAGATCCGCACGCTTGAGGCGGATTCGTGGTCGGCGGCTTCATGCTGGACATGCTTCGGACCCGCGAGCCAGAACAGCTCGCGGCCGGCGATCTGCTCCTGGGCCTTGATGAGGCGCGCGGACGACAGGTCCTCGATGGCGAGCGTGGAGTGAGCCGCCGTCGAACGCGACACCACGTACCAGTCGCCCGTTTCGTCCTGCGGCGCCCCGCAATTGGTGATGAACGGCTCGTGGCCGACGCTCATCTCGAAAGCGCCGCAGCCTGCGTGAGCCCTCGCGCTGAGATGGATCGCGGGCGGCCCTCCCGCATCGGCGATGACCACGACCTCCCCCGCCGCAAGCCTCGCATAGCCCGATTGGGGCGCGATCGCGCCTTGGAACATGCCGCAGGAATTGTCATAGGCAAGCACGGTCGAAACCTGATCGAGGAGCGTCGGCCCCATGCCGTTGAAATGGGCGAGGCTGCCGTCCCCGAGGCGCAGGAAACGCAGCATGGCGTGCATGCGGCTGAGCGCGGCGTAAAGCGATGGCGGCGGGTCGATCTGGCGCGCCACGAAGCATTGCTTCAGCGGAAGCAGCTCCAGGAGAAGCTCGATAAGATCGCTCGGATCGCGCGAGGCATGGCCGCCGTCTTCGAGGATTTGCTTATCGAGCTCGGCCGTGAATGTGGAAAGGTAGGAGGAAAGATAGGTTTCCTGCTCGGCGATGCACAAACCCGCAAGCAGGATCGCGATGAGCGCGCGCAGCTTCGGCACGCCCGGCCCATCGGCGTAGACGACGGTCAGGTCGTGCAGATCGCGGCTCAGCATCCGCATCACGGAATCGTAGAATTCCGGGTCCGCGCCGTCGAGAAGGAACGCCGCATGCGAAAGCAGGGCGATGACGCGCCTCGCCGTGATGTCGCGGTCTCGCGCCAGCGGCGGCGCATTGCGGCTGAATGCGATCCAATCGGAGGTCAGCTTGCGCGCCTTCTCCCGCGCGATCTGATCTTCGGCGGCGTGGAGATGCCTGAGCCAGGCGAAGGCGTACAGCTCCTTCTGCCAGGGGACGGTCGGCGGCAGGATTTGAAAGGGCGACTCGGAGCCGATGGGCGCCGTCGCGCCCGCGACGCCGAAATAGCCGTCGTAAAGCTCGACGGCGAAACTCGGGTCTCCGGTTCGAAGGTCCTGCGGAAGGATAAGGAGGTGGTACGCCGTCGGCACGCCCGCCATCCACCGGGAGAACGGCGACCTCAACGCAAGATTGAGGGCCGAGCGCCCCGCCTTGTTCACGGCGAGCGCGGCCAGCCGCGCCTGATCTGAAATCTGAGCCTGCATCATTTAAAGTTTTAGGCGATCTGTGAGCATGCAGGCAAGATATTCTCTCAACCTGCGGCGCGGCGTTTGCTTGCGCCCTTTAACGCCTAGCTTAACTGCGATTCGCGGCGCCTTTGGGTATTCTTTTTTGCCCGCGCGGCGGGGAAGCTAGCGCAATTTCGTGAGCCGGGCGGCGAAGAAGCCGTCCATGCCGCCGCCGTGAAAAGGAAGGGTGCGCAGCATCCCCTCCTGTGTGATCGATTCGGCGGGGCAGCCAAGTTCGTCTGCGCGGATCGGGAGGAGCGCGGCGCCGCCGCCGCCTGCGAGCAGGGACTCGATTTGCGCCTCGCCCTCCTCCGGTTCGAGCGAGCATGTCGCGTAAACGATCTGGCCGCCGGGCTTTACGAGGCTCAGCGCATGGCCAAGAAGGCGCGCCTGAACGGCGCCAAGCGCGGCGATATCGGCTTCCGATTTGAGATAGGGAATATCGGGATTGCGGCGGATGGTGCCGGTGGCGGAACAGGGCGCGTCGAGCAGCACGGCGTCGAATGGCTCGGGCGGCGCCCACTCGCCCGCGTTGGCCTCGACAATTTCGGCGTGAAGATCGAGCCTTGCGAGGTTTTCCCGAAGGCGGCGCAGGCGCGAGGCTGAGATGTCCACCGCCGTGACGCGCGCGCCCAGCGCCGCAAGCTGCGCGGTCTTGCCGCCGGGCGCCGCGCAGAGGTCCGCGATGCGCAAGCGCTGGACGTTGCCGAAGAGAAGCGCGGGCAAAGCGGCGGCGGCGTCCTGGACCCACCATGCGCCCTCCTCATAGCCGTCGATCTCTTCGATGCGGCCCTTGGCGGAAATCCGCACGGTTCCCCAGGGCAGCGCCTCGCCGGACAAGCGCTCCGCAAGCGCCCGCGGATCGGCCTTCGCCGACAAATCGAGCGGCGGCGTAGCGAGATGGGCCTCCGCGATCCTGGCCGCGGTTTCTTCGCCATAATGGCGAGCCCAGCGCTTCCACAGCCATTCCGGCGCATTGAGGCGGCCGGCATCCTGGCCGGCAAGGATCGCCGCGGCGTTCTCGCTGACGCGCCGCAGCACCGCATTCACGAGCCCGGCGAGACGGCGGGCGCCTCGCGACGCCTTTGCCTGCTCCACGGCAAGGCCGATGGCGGCATGCGGCGCGACCTCCATGAAGGCGAGCTGCGCGGCCGCCCCGATCAGGATGAAGCGGGCCTCGAAGGCGTCGTCGGGCAGCGGCTTCCCGATGAAGCGGGCGAGCATGTCCTCGATCTGGCCGAGCCTGCGAAGCGCGGTTGCAGCGATGGCGCGGGAGAATGCGCGGTCGCGGAAGGCGAGCGCGGAGAAGGGGGGCCTTGCGCTCGACGCGGCGAAGGCGTCGTCGAAAGGCTGCTTGTCGCGCAACACGGCTTTCAACAGCAGGGAGGCGAGCCGGCGCGCTTCAAGCCCGGATGTTTCGTGCTGCGATTGTTTGTCAGGGGGCATCGAGCGCCGTAACCGTCATCCCGGAAACGGGCGAAAGCGCGTTACCCGGGATCGCAAAAGAGGGTCTCCAGGTTTCATTCGCAAAGATCCCGGATAGCCGCAAGCGGCTTCCGGGATGACGTTACGGACAAGAAATAGGCGGCGAACTGGCAGGATGCTGAAAAACCCGGATTTCTGGCTCCATCCTTCGACAAGCTCAGGATGAGGTCGAGTGTTGTCAGCCTGTCGTGGTTCGGCAAGCTTTACCATGAGGCCATGCGCAAACTTCCTTTTTCAGCGGCCTGCTAGCCCCAAGGCCCTTGGCCGAAAGGTCCGCCGCTGCGCTGGCCGCGCTGCCAGGGGCCGCCGCTCGAACGGCTGCCGACGGGGAGGAAGCCGCCGCGCGGCGCTTCGGTCTCGCCCATTTCGCGCGCCTGCTCCACGAGCGCCGCCACGCGGTTCTCCGTATTGGGATGCGTCGAGAACAGATTGTCCATGCCGCCGCCATTGAGCGGGTTGACGATGTAGAGCGGCGCGGTCGCGGGGTGCGCCTCGGCCTGGTCGTTTGGGATTTCGTGCGCGGCGCGGTCGATCTTCTGAAGCGCGGAGGCGAGCCACAGCGGATGCCCGACGATCTCCGCGCCGTCGTGGTCGGCGGCGTATTCGCGCGAGCGCGACAGCGCCATCTGGATGATGGCCGCGGCGATTGGCGCGACGAGCACGGCGAGAAGCGTGCTGAGGATGCCGCCCGAGTTTTCGCCGTCGCGCCGGCCGCCGAAGAACATGCCGAAATTCGCCAGCATGGAAATAGCGCCGGCGATTGTGGCCGCAACCGTCATGGTGAGCGTGTCGCGGTTCTTCACATGCGCAAGCTCATGGGCGAGCACGCCCGACACTTCCTCCCGGCTCAGCATGCGCAAAAGGCCGGATGAAGCCGCAACAGCGGCGTGGTCCGGGTTGCGTCCCGTCGCGAAGGCGTTCGGCTGCTCGGTCTGGATGATATAGACGCGCGGCATGGGCAGCTTCGCGCGCTGCGCAAGCTCGCGCACGATGGCGTAAAGTTCGGGCGCGGCTTTCTCGTCCACTTCCTCGGCGCCCTGCTGCGAGAGCACCATCCGGTCCGAATTCCAGTAGGCGAACAGATTCGTGCCCGCGGCGAACAGGAATGCGATGGTCATGCCGGTTCCGCCGCCGAGCGCGTAGCCGATGGCCATGAACAGCGCCGTCAGCGCGGCAAGCAAAAGCATGGTGCGGAAAAAGTTCATGGCGCGTCCTGCCTTTTGATCGAGCGACCTTTAGGAAGCATCCGAAAACAGGATTAATATTTCGGCGCTCCCGCCCCGCCGCGCAAGATGAGACAGGGCGCCGCCACGCAGGGAGGCAAACAAAAGCCCGGAAGACGCGCTTGGCGCCTCCGGGCTCCTCGCTGGCGCAATTGAAGCCGATCAGCCCACGCTGGCCGGAAGGGCGATGAATTGCTGGTCGCCGTTGCGCTTCACCAGCGCCAGAGCGTTCTTGCGCCCGGTCTTCTTGGCGTTCTCCAGAGCGCGCTGCAAATCCTCGGCCTTATTGACGGTCTCGTCGCCCACCTTGAGAATGATGTCGCCCGTCGCCAACCCGGCGTCAGCGGCCTTTCCGCCCGGCTCGACGCCGACAACCGCGAGGCCCTTGGTCTCATCCGGGTTGACTTCGCTCGCCGGAGCGACCCGGATGCCGAGTTCGGTCAAGCCCGTCTTGGACGTCGACGGTTCGGCGTTGGCGTGTTTTTCCGACTTCTCGGGCGCTTCCCCGATTTTGACGGTTATGGTTTTGGTTTGCCCGTTTCTGTTAACCGTCAGGGCGCTGTCCGAGCCTGGCGGTATTTCGGCGATTTTCTTGGCAAGGTCGCGCGCATCCTTCACCTCGGCGCCGTTGACCTCGGTTATGAGATCGCCCGCCCTGATGCCAGCCTTCTCGGCCGGGCTGCCGTCCTGCGGCACGGCGACGAGGGCGCCGGTCACTTTCTTAAGCCCGAGACTGTCGGCGAGTTCGGGCGTCAGGCCCTGGATTTGGACGCCGAGCCAGCCGCGCGTAACGTGACCGTGATCCTTGAGGGCCGCCACCACGCGCTCGACCGTGCTCGCGGGAATGTCGAAGGCGATGCCCACGGAGCCGCCCGACGGCGAATAGATGGCGGTGTTTACGCCGATGACCTCGCCATCCTGGTTGAAGGTGGGACCGCCCGAATTGCCCTTGTTGACCGCCGCGTCGATCTGCAGGAAATCGTCGTAAGGCCCTTCGCCGATGTCGCGTCCGCGGGCGGAGACGATGCCTGCCGTGACCGTGCCGCCAAGCCCGAACGGATTGCCCATCGCGACGACCCAATCGCCGACCTCGACGCCGGTATGAGAGAATTTAACGTAGGGGAAATCGGTTCGCCCTTCCACCTTGAGAAGCGCGAGGTCTGTTTTGGGGTCCGTGCCGATGACCCTGGCGTTGTAGAGCTTGCCGTCGTCCATCACGACTTCGAGGCTCACCGCGTTGCTCGCGACGTGGTTGTTCGTGACGAGATAGCCGTCAGGCGAGATGAAGAAGCCCGAGCCTTGCGCCATCACGGTGTGGTGGCCGCCATGAGGCGAGTGGAAATGCCTGAAGGGCGAATCCGGATTCTTGAAGAAGCGCTCGAAGGGGGTGCCTTCGAAGGGATTCTCCTCCTGGAATTGATCTCCGTCGTCGTTGGAGGCCACCCTCGCCTCGACGTCCGCTTTCACCCTGATGGACACCACGGAGGACTTCACTTTCGCGACAAGCGGCGCGAAGCTCGGCAGCTTCTGCTGCGTCGCGGCCTGGTTTTCGGCGAAGGCATGAACGGGACGAAGGTCGGCGACGCCTGCGCCCAGCGCTCCGGTCAGCGCCAGCGCGAGCGCGGAAACATAAAGCGCGCCGCGCTTCTGGAGCCGCGATAGAATTACGAATTTAGTAGAAAGCTTTTCACCCGGGCCGTCTGTCATTGTGATCTCCGCAAGAATTGAGCGCGGCCCAAACCTTTCTTCTTCAGGGTCACGCCGCTTTTCGGTTGTATCGAGATCTGGGTTGCCGGGTTTGGATGTGAAGCCGTATCTTCAATTAAATATGTGAAAGCTTGGGAGGCCAGGCATAAACTGAATGGCTGCAAGGCTCATCCGGCGCGTGGCCCTATCCGGGTCGCGATGAAGCCAAGCGCGCCAGAAAATAAAAAAACTTGCGCTTTCGCTGCGGGGAGCATGAGGGCGAAAGAAACCCGGCCTGGCGCCGGGTTTTCTAAGCCATGAAGGGAGCTTACGCGGAGGCGATCGCCTCGTTGAGCCACGCGCGCAGCTTCTGCTTCGGCAGGGCGCCGATCTGCTGGCCGGCGACCTGGCCTTCCTTGAACAGGAGAAGCGCGGGGATTCCGCGAATATTGTAGGATTGCGCAACCTGGGGGTTGCTCTCGACATCGAGCTTTACGAACTTGATCTGGCCCGCGAACTCTTCGGAAAGCTCTTCGAGGATCGGCCCGACCATGCGGCACGGCCCGCACCATTCCGCCCAGAAATCCACGAGCACCGGCAATTCAGCCTTCTTAACCTCGGCCTCGAAGTTTGCATCGGATACGGCTGAAGTCGCCATGAGAGCCTCTTTCGTTGCGCGGAAATAACCGCTGATTCCCTAAATGTGCAAAGTAGGGAAGCGCCGGCGGCAGCGTCAAGACACGCAGAACGATTGTCGCCCAGCCGATGCCTGCGCGCCATTCCCGCCGGTCAGTTCCAGTCCCCAAAAGGATTCCAGGGCCGTGCGCCGGGAGCGAACCTGCGATCGCGCGCCCGCTGCGAGGGGTCCGCGCGGTCCGGGCGGGCATGCGCATCGTTTTCGGCCACGATGACAGGCTCGTTGGCGAAGTGCACCGCTTCGCCCTTGAGAGCGCTCGCCACCTTGCCGTCGAGGCCATAGAGATCGGCAAAGGTGCGAAGCTGCCCCCTGTCGTCCACCTCGGCCGTGAAATAGACCACATGGACCGGGATTTCGGTCGTCAGCTTGATCTCATTGGTGCCGCCGGCGTCCGCCATGGCGCGCACCTGCGCTTCGGACCATCCCTTGTCATGAGCGAGCAGAACCTCGGCCAGATGCACAGGATTTTGCGTCCTCATGCACCCGTGGCTGAAAGCGCGCTGCTCGTTGCCGAACAGACTGCGATCGGGCGTGTCGTGCATATAAACGTCGTGCTTGTTCGGAAAGCGGAATTTCACGATGCCGAGCACGTTGCGCGACCCCGCTCCCTGGATGAACTGAAAACGCCGGATATCCACGCTCGACCAGTCGACGGAATCCGGGTCCACCTCGCGCCCGTTGGCGGTAACGCGGAGCCCGCCCAGGCGTTGCAGCACCTCGCTGCTTCCTCCGCCGCCGAAAAACAGGAAGCCTCCGCCGCCGCCCGCGCGCCTGAGCTTCGGCCCGATCTCGTTCACCTTGATCCCGTCGGGAACGCCCCACTCCGGATGGAACGTGATGAACTGCATGTTGGCGCTAAACGAGGGCGTCTGCGAGGTCGGCTTGCCGATCACGATCCGCTCCACCAGAACCATCTTGCCGTGATCGAATACACGGGTGAGCTGCTCTGGCAGGCTGTCCCAGACGTAGAAGGCGCCCAGATCGTCGGGCATCCAGCGCCACCGCTCCATGTTGACGATGATGCGCATCCTGGTCTCGTCGGCGGTCGCGCCGGCCGCCTCATTCAGCGAAGCCCTGAGCCTCCTGTCGATGACGCCGGTGACGTCGAGGCCATGCTCCTTCTGATAGCGGTTCACCGCCTCAAGGAGCGCTGCGTCGTAGACCGTGTCGCGCGGCTCTTCAAGGCCCGCTTGAAGACGCTTGCGGATCAGGCCAATCTGCGGATCGTCATCGCCCGGCTTGAAATTCGGGCCGGCGGGGATGCGGATCGGAGGGGCGCCGCCTCCAGACTTATTCATGGCCGCCAGGGCTTGCCGGAGGCGTCTGAACTGCTCGTATTTGGGGTGCAGCCCGCGCAGATAAGCGTCCGCGGACTCAGCCGCCGAAATGCCTTGCAGCACCGACTTCGGATCGTAGATGTGAGGCCGTCTGTCCATATTTTCGCTGATCGACGGCGGATCGAGACGGCCGCCGCGCGCATGGCGCGCGTATTTCAGGACGGCGAGCGAGAGCTTGAGATCGGCGTCTGCGAGCGTTTCCGGCGAGGCTTCCGCGCCGGGATCGGCTGGGAGATGAAAGGCCGACGCCTCCAGGCCCCAGTCGTCCGCATTGCGGATCTCCTTGATCGCCTTCAGCGCGTTCGGCGTCAGTCCATCCTTCGACGTCCAGGCCGGCTGACCCTTCGTCTGATTGTAGAACGCGGTCAGTCCCGCGACGTCCTCGCGGGCGTCCGCCTTCCCGCCGGCGCTGGCGAGGCGGGCGAGGATCTGCGCCGCAATGGGGTTTTGCTCCTGCGCTGCGGGCGTTTCCGCAAGCTCGGCGGGCTTTGCGGCTTCGGCGCCGGGCGCCAGCGGCGCGGGCCCCTCCTTCTCTTCGGGGGCGAGCGGATCGGGGGCGGCGCGGCCGGCTGGAGAAGCGTCAAGCGCGATGCCGGCCGGCGCGTGCGGCTTCCCGGCTTGCTGAGCGCTTGCGTAAGGAGCAAGGCCGGCGAAGAAAGCCGCAATCGCGACGCCAGTCGCCATTCTTAAAATCATATCGTCCCTCTACTGCCCTGTGTGGCGCCACGCGCGCCCGCGCCCCGCCTCGCGCACGCGCCAGAGCTTGCGCGAATCTTAACGGCACACCTTTAGATGGACGTTAGGGTGTAAAGGGTAAAGATGCAAGTTACCATGCCGTCAGCATGGCTTAACAGAAAGCAGGGCCGCCGCCAGTAGCGCGCGAGGACCGTAAGGAGGCCGGAGGCGGCGGCGCCAGTTCGCCGGCACGGCGCCGCTTGAGCGCGTTTAAGCCGCGCCGAACAGCCGGAGCCGAAGGCCCTGCCACATCTGCGCCAGCGTCTTCTTGCGGGACAGCTCGCGCGCCCGCTCCGCAACCATTTTCGAGGTCACCGACCCGGCGTAATGGCAATAGCACAAGAGGTGATGAGCTTCGTGGTCGTTAAGCTCGAAAAAGTCCATAATGTCGCCAAGCCTGTCGCCGGAAAGCCCTTCGCGCCGGAAGCCCGCGTCCTCGAAGGCGATCGTCAGGGGCGAACGGTCTTCCCGAAGGTAGGGGCGCTCGTCCCACGGCGCATATTCCATGCGCGTAAGCATAGGCACCGTCTGGTCGTGGGCGTCGAGGATTTCCGCGAGGCGCAGAAGCCGCCTCTGGCGGGTTGTCTGCCGGACCCGCGACTGCCGTCTTTCCAGCGGCAGCGACGAGGCGCTTTCGACTTCCAAATAGGTCATGTTGCTCTCCATCCCCTCCATCGCGCCGTTTTGTCAACATCGGCGCAACTGAACGGTTCCGGATTGCAATCCGCTTTGCGGTTCGCGCGAAAGCGAGGAAGCCTAAATCGCTAGCGTCAGCTTGGGTTCGCCGCGACGACCTCGATCTCGACATGGGCGCCAGCGGGCAGCGCCGAGACGCCAATGGTGGTGCGCGCGGGATAGGGCGCCTCGAAAAAGGTCTCGTAGACCTTGTTCATGGCGGCGAAGTCGGCCATGTCGGTGAGGTAGACATTCGCCTTGACCACGTTCGCCAAGCTGAGGCCCGCGACGCCGAGCACGGCGGCGATGCCCTTCAGGATCTGCTCGGTCTCGGGGCCAGCGCCGCCCTCGACGAGCGTGTTCGTGGCGGGATCGACGCCGAGCTGGCCCGCGAGATAAAGGATATTCCCCGCCCAGGCGGCGCGGGAATAGGGTCCGAGCGCCTTTCCAAGCCCAGGCGCGTCAACGATTGCGCGACGAGTCATGCCGTCCTCCAGAATTTGAATCTGCGCCAGCCATACACGACGCGGCGCGAGCGCGAAAGCGGCCTATTCCACCCAGCCAAGCGAGCGCGCCACCGCCTTTTGCCAGCAGCGGTAAAGCTCATCGCTCTGCGCGCGATCCATGGCCGGCCGCCAGCGCTTGGCCGCGCGCCAGTTCCCGGCGATCCCGGCGGCCGAAGGCCAGAACCCTACGGCGAGCCCGGCGGCGTAGGCCGCGCCAAGCGCCGTCGTCTCGATAACCTGCGGGCGGACCACGGGCGCGTTCAGCATGTCGGCCTGGAACTGCATCAGCGTGTCGTTCACGACCATGCCGCCGTCCACGCGCAGCTCCGCGATGGCGACGCCGGAATCCTTCGCCATGGCGTCGAGCACTTCGCGCGTCTGGAAGGCCGTCGCCTCCAGCGCCGCCCGCGCGATATGGCCCTTGGTCGCGAAGCGGGTCAGGCCGCAGATCACCCCGCGGGCGTCCTCCTTCCAGTGGGGCGCGTAAAGCCCCGAGAAGGCGGGCACGAAATAGACGCCGCCGTTGTCCTCGACGCTTAAGGCAAGCGCCTCGATCTCGGACGACCGCCGGATCAGGCCGAGATTGTCGCGCAGCCATTGCACGAGAGCGCCCGTGATCGCAATCGAGCCTTCGAGCGCGTAGACGGGCTTTTCGCCTTCGATCTGGTAGCCGAGCGTGGTGAGAAGACCGCAGGCGGAAGGCGCCATGCGCTCGCCGGTGTTCATGAGCATGAACGAGCCGGTGCCGTAAGTGTTTTTCGCCTCGCCGGGCTTGAGGCAGGCCTGACCGAAAAGCGCTGCGTGCTGGTCGCCGAGAATGCCGCCGATGGCGACGCCAGCGAGCGGCGCCGAAGCCTCGCCGTAAAAACGGGAGGATGGCTTGATCTCGGGCAGGCAGGCGCGCGGGACGCCGAAGAGCGCAAGGAGATCGGCGTCCCAGTCGAGCGCGGCGATGTCCATCATCTGCGTGCGGCTTGCGTTTGTGACGTCGGTGACGTGAAGGCCGCCGCTTGCTCCTCCGGTCATGTTCCAGACGAGCCAGGAATCGACCGTGCCGAACAGCGCCTCGCCCGCTTCGGCCTTCTCCCGCGCGCCCGGAACATTGTCCAGGAGCCATGCGAGCTTAAGGGCCGAGAAATAGGTGGCGAGCGGAAGCCCGGTCTTGGCGCGAAGACGGTCCTGTCCGCCGTGCCGGGACAGCTCGGAAACAAGGCGCGCGGTGCGGGTATCCTGCCAGACGATGGCGTTGTGGAGCGGTTCGCCCGTCCGCCGGTCCCACAGGATCGCCGTCTCGCGCTGATTTGTGACGCCGGCGGCGGCGAGGTCGGATGGCGTGAGCCGGGCCGCCTCAAGAGCCTCGACTATGGTGGAGACCGTGTTGCGCCAGAATCTCGGCCGCGTCGTGCTCGACCCAGCCGGGCTTCGGATAAATCTGCTCGTGCTCCTTTTGCGCCGACCCGGCAATGGCGCCGTTCCGGTCGAAGATCACAAAGCGCGTGGACGTTGTCCCCTGGTCGATCGCGCCAACGTAATCTCGCATCTCTCCCTCCGAACCGTTCGGGCGGCGCCGGTCGCCAAAACGCATCATCGTGCGTTCGCGCCCTTTCGTCACGCGGGAGATAGAGGGAATGACGGCGGAGGCCTATAGACGCGGAGCGGGCGCGTTTCGAGGGGACGATCCGCCGGAAAGCGCGTGCATCGCGGCCTGGAAAACTCCGGCCTTCAGTCCCAGCGCCACGGCGAGGATCACGACGACGCCAGCGCCGGTGGCGATGGCCTCGGCAAGCAGCGTCCTGCCGAGAGCGATGACGAAGTACTTGCCCGAAAATGAGAGCACGACGGTGAGCGCGAAGATCGGCAGCGAAGCCGCGCCCGCCGCGCAAACCCACCTCGGCAGCGCGAGCCTGATCCAGCTCGCGTCCTGCGGCACGAGGCGCGCAACGAGATAAGCCGACGCGAGAAGGCCGACGACGCGCCACAAATCGAGACATTGCTTGTTCAGGCTGAAATACATGTCGCGAAGCCGGTTCGTGCCGACGTCGTCGATTGTGCGGAACGCGATTGTCATCAGGACGAAAGCGCTGAACACCACGAAAGCGGCGCAGCAGAAATCGAGGATGCGCCGCCCCTCGCCCGCCGCAACCGGAGGCATGGCGGTTCGCGTGCGCCAGCCGAAGGCGAGCCCTATCGCAAACAGGAATTGCCAGCAGAACGGGTTGAAGTTCCACGCCACGTCATAAGTCATGGTGGGGATGCTGGGGAAGAAGCGCGCCGCGAACATCCAGACGAGGCCCGACGCCGCCAGCAAGGCCAACTCGCCGCGCGCCCTCATCCAGATCAGGAGCGGCGCGAGCAGCATCACGATGACATACATCGGGAGGATATCGAGAAGCGGCGCCTGGAAGGCGAGCAGCGGCGCCCCGATCAGCACCTGAAGCGGATCGCTGGCGATCCTGTCGAGGAAGATTTCGTAGTCGGTCCTGACGCCGAAGCTCTCGTGCATGACGAAGGTCGCCGTCATGACAAGGACCAAGAGGGCGATGTGATAGGTCCAGATGGTCCGCGCCCGCGCAAGCGCCTTTCTGGAAAGCGCCTGCAACCCCTGCGGCACAAGTCCGAAATAGCCGAGCGCCGCCGAATAGCCCGCGAGGAACATGAACACCTCAGCGGAGTCGAACAGCGTAAACGTCCGCGAAGTGAGATAGGTGAAGGTGTTCTCGGGGATATGATTGATGAAGATGAAGATCAGGGACAGGCCGCGAAAAAAATCGATGCGGCGATCGTAATGGGGTTTGTCCGCCGCGGGCGTCCGGCTTGGCGCGGCGGTTTCGGCGAGCGCGCCCGATGCGGCTCCGCGCAGCCCGAAAACCCTTGCCGATGCGTTTGCCAGGTTCACTTGCCTTACCGCTCTGCGCCCGAGCGCGAACGCGCGCCACGCCCTTTGGTTGCTCATTCAGCAACTTCTAGGCCAAAACGAACGCCCAACTCGACGCCCCTCTCGCCGCTAGCATAGCGCCTTGTACGGATTTGACCACAGCAGGATCGCTGCAATCGGGGCCGGTAACGCGGCTTTGACAAGAACCGCTACAATTTTCGAGCGGAAGCAGAAGGCTCAGCCCGAGGCGAGATCCCTCAATTGCGACACGCCCACCGTGAGTTTCGCGAGGCTTGGCGCCCGCGTCGTCAGCATTTCCGCCAAACTTTCGGCAACGCGGGCGGCCTCGCTTTCGTTGGCCCTCCTCCAGGCTGCGAAATCGGAGAACGCCGGCAGAATGCTCGTCGCCAGCGCCCTTTGCGCCGACGCAATGGCGGCGAGGCTGGCGTCGACCGCAAGCCGGTTGAAATGGTCGCCCGCCGCCAGCGCTTCGCTCGCTTGCGCAAGTTCGTCCAGGCGGAAGGCGTCGCGGATGGCGAACACGATCTTCGCGGCCGCAGCAACCGGCGCGCCTGCGGCGCGCGCCACGCTCACGATATCGAGCGCGTGGGAGAGAGGGCCAAGGGCCGCGAGCCGCCTCGCAAGCTCCGGGGGCGCGCCGTCGGCCTCGAACCGCGCCTCGTCTTCTTGCAGCCGAGCCCTGGCGCTTTGCGGCAGAAGCGCCGCCATGCCGCTCAAAATCGCATCCGCGCCCTCGCGATAGCGCGCGATCTCCGGTTCAAGCCCTTGCGCGAACCGGCCCTGCCGCCGCAAGAACCACGCGGTCTGCCTGCGAAGCAGGGTCTGCACCCGACGGTAGAGCGCGAGCTGCGTGCGCCCGTCGATCTTGCCGTCGAGCGCGTCGATGGCCGTGTAGAGCGCGTCGACGTCATAGATGGCCATGGCGGCGGCGAAGGCGTGGGCGATGTCCTGCGCCGTGGCGCCGGTTTCCTCGGACATGCGGACGACGATGGTCGGTCCGCCGCTGTCGATGATGTCGTTGGCGAGGCTCGTCGCGATGATTTCGCGCCGCAGCCTGTGCGCTTCGATCCCGGCGGCGAAGCGCTCGCGCATGGCCTTCGGGAAATAGTCGAACAGCCTGCCGCGGAAATACGGGTCGTCGGGCGCCGCCGAATGAATGAGATCGTCCTTGAGCGCAATCTTGGCGTAGGCGAGCAGCGCCGCGATCTCGGGCCGCGTGAGCGACAGGCCGGCCGCCTGCCGGTCGAGGATCTCGGCGTCGGACGGCAAGGCTTCGAGCGCCCGGTCGAGCCGGCCCTCCTTTTCAAGCTTCTGCATGAGGCGCTGCTGAAAGCCGAGATCGGAAAGCCCCTCCGACTCCGCGATGCTGATGGCGAGCGTCTGCAGATAGTTGTTCTTGAGCACGGCCCCCGCGACGTCGGCCGTCATCGCGTGGAGAAGCGCGTTGCGCGACGCCTCATCGAGCGCGCCTTCCGCCATTGCATCGCCGAGAGCGATCTTGATGTTGACCTCGACGTCGGAGGTGTTCACGCCCGCCGAATTGTCGATGGCGTCGGAATTGATCCGGCCGCCATGAGCGGCGAACTCGATGCGGCCCTTCTGTGTGACGGCGAGATTGGCGCCTTCGCCGATGACGCGCGCCCTCGCCTCTTTCGCCGCGATGCGGATCGCGTCGTTCGCCTTGTCGCCGACTTGCGCATCGGTCTCGGCGCTGGCGCGAATATAGGCGCCGATGCCGCCGAACCACAAAAGGTCTGCCGGCGCTTTCAGGATCGCGGCGATGACCTCGTTCGGGGCGGCGCTCTCCCCAAGGTCGAGCAGCTTCCGGGCTTGCGGCGACAGCGCGATGTGCTTTGCGCCGCGGCTGAAGACGCCGCCGCCCGCCGAAAGCTTGGAGCGTTCGTAATCCTGCCAGCTCGACCGCGGCAGCTCGAACAGGCGCTTGCGCTCCTTGAAGCTTGAGGCGGGGTCGGGATCGGGGTCGATGAAGATGTCGCGGTGATCGAAGGCGGCCACAAGCTTGATCGCCTTCGATTGCAGCATGCCGTTGCCGAAGACGTCGCCCGACATGTCGCCGACGCCGGCAACCGTGAACGGCGCCGTCTGGACGTCGATGTTCATTTCGCGGAAATGGCGCTTCACGGCCTCCCAGGCGCCCTTCGCGGTGATGCCCATCTTCTTGTGGTCGTAGCCCGCCGAGCCGCCGCTCGCAAAGGCGTCGCCGAGCCAGAAGCCGCGCCTGAGCGCTATCCCGTTCGCGATGTCCGAGAAGGCCGCAGTGCCCTTGTCGGCGGCGACGACGAGATAGGGGTCGTCGCCATCGCGCCGGATCGTGTCCGCAGGCGGGACGACCGCGCCTTTGACGAGAGTGTCGGTGATCGAAAGCAGGCTTGAGACGAAGGCTTCATAGCAGGCGAGGCCCTCGGCCTGCACGGCTTCGCGATCCGCCGCAAGCTTCCTCGGCGCGAATCCGCCCTTCGCGCCTTGCGGGACGATGACCGCGTTCTTGGCCTGCTGCGCCTTGGCGAGGCCCAGGATTTCGGTGCGGAAGTCCTGCGGGCGGTCGGACCAGCGCAGGCCGCCGCGCGCGACAGGCCCGCCGCGCAGATGCACGCCCTCGAAGTGCGGCGCCTGCACGAAGATTTCGGCATAGGGCTTTGGCGCGGGCAGCCACTCGATCTCCCGGCTTCTGAGTTTGAAGGCGATCGCATCCGGCGGCTTGCCGCCCTCGCCGCGCTGGTAGAAATTGGTGCGGAGCGTGGCGCCGATCAGCGCGAGCAGATCGCGCAAGATGCGGTCGTCGTCGATGAGCGGGATGCGGTCGAGCGCAGCGCCGACGCGCTTTGCGATCCTGGAGCGTTCGGCCTCCCTTCCGTCCGCGCCAAGCCCGTTTGCAGGGTTGAATTGCGCATCGAACAGGGCGAACAAGTCGGCGGCGGCGGCGGCATATTTGTTCAGCGTTTCGGCGACATAGGCGAGGCTGTAGGGAGCGCCCGTCTGGCGGTAGTAGGAACCGTAGGCGCGAAGGACCGCGGCTTGCCGCCAGTCGAGCCCGGCGGAGAGGATCAGGCCGTTGAAGCGGTCGTCCGGCGCGGCGCCGCTCCAGACCGCGAGGAAGCCCTCCTCAAGATTGGCGCGGACGGCGGCGAGATCCGCGCAGGCGCCGGGCAGGCGCAAATCGCTGTCGTGGAGAAAAACGCGGCGCGCCTCGCCGTCCATCTGCGGCGTAAGGCGAAACGTCCTTTCCGAAATCACGTCGAAGCCGAAATTTTCGAGGATCGGCACGCGCTTCGAGAGCGTCAGCGGCTCGTCGAGCTGCTGGAGCGTGGCTCGCACATTGCCGGCCCCGGCGGCATCGCCGCAAGTTAGGTCGATGTCGGTCGGCCGGTCGGTCCCGAGCCTCTCGAAGCGCGCCATATCCTCCAGCGCTCTCTCCGGCGCGTTCGTTTCCTGGTAGCCGGCCGGGAAGGCGTCGAGATATTTCCGGATGAGGTCGTAGCCCGCGCCGCCGTAGCGGTCGAGGATGAGGTCGCGGAACGCGTCGCACCACGTCCTGATGATCGCCTCGACCTGGGATTCGAGATCGGCCTCGGCCGGGTTCTTCAGCTCGGCCTCCTCGCGCCAGAGCACATAATGGACTCGGACCATCGCGCTTTCGGGGAAGAACGGCGTCGCGGCGTCGAGCCGCCCGCCAAACGCCTGCTCCAGCATCCGCTCGATGCCGTGACGGACCTCGGTGTTATGCCTCTCGCGGGGCACATAGATGAAGACGGTGACGTACCGCCCGAACTCGTCGCGCCTGACGAAAGCGCGCGGCCGCGGCGTCAGATCGATCTTGAGAACCTCCCCGCAGATGCGCGAAAGCTGGGCCGGCGCAATCTGGAACAGCTCGTCGCGCGGGAAGGTGTCGAGGATGTTCGTCAGCGCCCGGCCGGAATGGCTTTCCGGAGCGTGGCCCGAACTGAGCATGACCTTGTCGGCCTTCCGGCGAAGAAGCGGGATGGCGCGCGTCGGAAGGTTGTAGGCTGTAGCCGCGAACAGCCCCACGAAGAGGACGACGCCCGCGATGGCGCCGTCCGCGCCGTAGAGCTTGACGGCGACGGCATCCATGTGGGCGCGCCGATGGACGGTCGATTTGCCGATGGCCTTGAGGATGATGACGGGCGGCGAATTGAGAAAGAAGGCGCGGCCCTGCGGGCGGAGGCGGTGATCGTCTTGGTTCTGGCGAAGCACGCCGACGGTTTCGTCCCGGAGCAGGCCAAGGCTCAGCTCCGGCCGGGGAACGAGCTGTCCCTCGTCCCGGCCGCCCGCATAGCCATACTCCCTCACGCCGAGAAAAATGAAATTGTCGGCCGCAAGCCAGCGCAGGAATGCGATGGATTCCGCGTTGGTCTCGGCTGCGGCGGGCGGCGGGTTCCGCCCCCAATGCTCGATTGCCGCAGCGAGGCGCCTTTCGATGATGGGGAAATCCGCCACGGCGAGGCGAACGTCGGCGAGCGTTCGGGCGAGCGCGGCCTCGATTTCCGCGGAAGGCGGCAGCGGCCCGAGCTTCCGGATGTGAACATGGATGAAGCTTTCTCTCAGGCCGCCATCGGGGACGGCCCCCGCAGCGCTGAGCGCCGTCAACGCGCCGTCTTTGTCCCGCCGCGTCTCAAAAATGGGATGGGCGACAAGTTCGGGCGCAAGGCCGAGGTCGCGCAGCGCGCCGAGAACCGAATCGAGAAGGAACGGCATGTCGTCGTTGACGATGTCGATGGCCAGGAACTCGGTTTTGCCGGCGAACAGCCCCCCGACGGCGATCTTCGTCTCGCCCGCGCGCCGCTTGCGGAAGATTTCGAAGGCGGCAGCCGCCACGTTGGCGAGATCGCGCGCGCCGTAGGGATCAAATTCGGCCGCGTCCACGCCGCTGAAGAGTTCTTTCGCAAAAGCCGCCGCAATCCCGTCCCCGCCTTCGCCCGGCAAGGCTTGCACGATGGCCGCAAGCTTTCCGCCGCCGCTTAAGGTTTCAGCCAGTAACGCCATGGCGATGCTCCCTCCCGCGCGATGTCCACTCTCTAATGGCGGCGCGCCCGAAGATTGCAACCTCGAAGGGCTGGCGGGCCGCAAGCCGCCTCGGCCCGGCAAGAAAGAGCTTGGCTTTGCGCCGGCCGTTCTCAAGGCCGTCGCCTCGGGCATGGTGAAAATGATGGCCATCGCCTCGCCCCACACGCCCGGCGCAAGCATCCTGTTGCAGGACCGCAATAGCATACAAGTTTCTCCCGTTCCCGCATGGCGGGCGCGGCGAACAAGGGTTAAGAGTTAAATACGGCGGCGGCTTTCTCGCGAAGGCAAGGCGGGGGATGAAGATGAAACAGTGCGCTCGGGTGTTCGGCGTTGCGATCCTTGGGGCGTTGGCCTTTGCCTGCGCGCCGGTGGAAGAGGCGGCGGCCGAGTGCTATGTGCAGGCGCCGCTGCCTCCGGTGCGGCGGACCTATATCCGGCGCGACGTGGTCGAGCCCGGCGTCTATGAGGTGACGCGCTCTCCCTCCCTCTATGGATGGGTGCACCAGCGGGTCGAGCGCGGGGATGGCTCGGTGGAGGTTGTTCACCGGCGCATCCTGCTTCGGCCCTATAAGAACTACTCCCATTTTCAGCCGCCTTACGTGGCGTTGTCCCGCGAGCATCTTGAGGTCTATCCGGAAGGCTCGCGCTGGGTCCGCGTCAAGCCGAAGCCGGATTGTTAGGCGCGCGGCTGGAGACGGAGAGCGGATGGTTCTGGCGGCTGCGCATTGTCGAAGCGATGGGCGCGGCGGCTCTTCTTGAGGCGCCCCTTCCTGAGAAGCTTTGGGCTTTCGATGGCGAGCGGCCAATCGCTTGCGCCCTTGTGACAGCCGCGCTTTGCGCGACCTCCGGGCTTAAGCCTTGCGGCGGTTATAGGCGGAAGCGTTACGCGCCGCGCGGCGCGGCCTCTTCGGCGGCCCAAAACGCGAGCGTTGCGCAGGCGTCGCGGCCGCAATCCCTGGCCTGAAGATGCGCGGAAACGCTTATTGGGCGCGGATGTCCCAGCACTCGATGCTGCTGCGCTTCAACTGCTTGCAGGCGGCCTTCGCCTGCGCCTCATTCGCAAACCGGCTCAGCCTTGCGCGAAACATCGTCACGCCTGTCGGAAGCGCTACCGTCATGATGAACTCGGGATGATCTTTCATCACCGCCGCGCCGAGCGCCCGCTTGACGCTTTCGAGCCGCTGCCGCGCCTGCTCCTGGTCGGGAAAGGCGCCGACCTGGACATGAAAGGGACCCGGCTGATCCATGTCGCGGGAAACGGCCACGGCGGCGGCCGCAAGAGTCTGGGGCTGCGGCTTCTCGGGCTCGACGGCGCGCGCCGTGACCTGAGCCTTGGCGGGCGAGTTCTGAAGCGCAGCGCCCTGGGCTGGCTTGGCGTCAGCCGCAGGAGCCTTGGCGGGCCTGGCGTCCGGCGCCGCATCGAAAGCCACGGCGTCGAGCGGCTCCACCTCAGCCACCCGCACGGTCTTGTAGTGCACGGAGACGTTCTGCGGGGCTTGAGGCAGCGCCTGGGCCACCAGCGTTTCGTTGCGGGCAATCTCATGAGCCGGAGGAGGGACGTAAGCCGCGCTCTGCCTTGCGGCCCGCTCCGCCTTGTCTTCCGGTTCATCGGTTGTGGCGTCCGAGGCCGCGTCGCCCATGGGCTTCGAGGGCGTGCGGGACTGCTTGGCGAGCCCGCTATCGAGGGACGAGATAATCATGGCGACGGAGGTCCGGTCCGCCTTCCGCCCGATCCATTGCGCCTCGCGCAACCCTGGCGTCGCCGAGGCGTGGACGGCTTTGACGTACGCTTCCTTCTTCTGCGGCTTGTCCTCCAAGGCCGTCTTGAAGGCGGGCAGCGGCTTGGCCTGGGGCTCGGTGGCCTTCGGCTTCGCGGCGGCGGTAAGGACGCCCGTCTTCCGGGCCGCGGTCTGCGTCATGGCCTTCGACCAGGAGGAGTCGAGAATATTCCGCATCGCCGCATTGCGGGCGCCGGCCGACGCTCCGCCGAGCACCACCGCAAGAAGCCGCTTCTCGCCGCGGCGCGCCGTTGCCAGCAGATTGAAGCCGGACGCCGAGGTGAAGCCGGTTTTCATGCCCTCCATGCCCTCATAGGAAAAGAGCAGGGTGTTGTGGTTGCGGAACACTTCCCCGCCGTACTGGAAATATTTGGTGGAAAAAACCCGGGAGCGTTCGGGATGGTCGGCCAGAATGTTCTTGCCGAGAATGATGAGGTCTTGCGCGGTCGTCTTCTGGTCGGGGTTCGGAAGGCCGGAGGCGTTGCGGAATGTGGTATTCAGCATGCCGATGGTGCGGGCCTTCTGGGTCATCCGCCTTGCGAATTCCTCTTCCGAACCCGCCAGCGCCTCCGCGACGGCCACGGCCATGTCGTTCGCCGATTTCGTGACGATGGCGCCGATGGCGTCGGCCACCGTGATCGTTTCGCCCGCATCGAGGCCGAGCTTTGTCGGCGATTGGTCCGCCGCGTGCTCCGAGACGCGCAGCTTGGTCTGCATCGTGAGCTTGCCGTCGCGCAGCGCATCGAACAGGAGGTATAGCGTCATCACCTTGGTGAGCGATGCGGGATAGCGGGGCTCGTTCGCATTCTTGGAGTAGAGGATGCGGCCGGTATGGACATCGATGGCCATGGCCGAGGCCGGCGGCGAATACGCCTCCCGCATATGATGGCGGCGGCGGGCCTCGGCGTCAGTCGCCAAGAGATGCAACGCAAGGAAAGCGCAAAGAAAAACGGCCAGCGCCCTAAGCCTGGCCGCTTGCCTCGAACTTCCCTCCCAAATCACGAAAGACATCGGCTGTCCCGGATCATTTTTCTGTTGGAAACACGAGAAACTTGTCTTGAGCATGGCAATCGCGCCACGGTCCGTCGCTGGAATGCGCCTACGTAAGGTTGTGCGGCAATGTTGCTATACGCGTTTGCGTGTTAACGTTCTCTTACCTATCCCTGGGCGAATATCATGAACGAACGATCCGGCGAAGATGCCAAGTTTGCGACTTTGTCATGCCTGCTCATGCGATGACGCGGCAGCCCCTTTCATCGAGGAAAACGAACCATATATTCCGCAAAGCGTTACGCTTGCGGGCCTTGACAGACGAAACCGACAAACGGGAGAATGGGCGTGACGGCTGCCTGGCTTAATAGACCGCGGGGAATGCTCCCGCTGGGTGGAAGCGCCGGGAACGTTCAGGCTTTGAGATGGCTCTCGGTGGTTGCGGCGATGGCAGGCAATAACGGCTTCAAAGGCGACAACGACCTCAAGACAGGCGTCGTCACGAAGACTCGTCCGAAGACGAAGAGGCCGAGCCTGTACAAAGTTCTCCTTTTGAACGACGATTACACTCCGATGGAGTTCGTGGTTTACGTGCTTGAGCGGTTTTTCAACAAGCCCCGCGAAGAGGCGACCCGCATCATGCTTCATGTGCATCAGAAGGGCGTCGGCGTATGCGGCGTCTATACCTATGAGGTCGCTGAGACGAAAGTCACGCAGGTGATGAACTTTTCACGCCAGCATCAGCATCCGTTGCAGTGTACAATGGAAAAGGAGTAGGTGCGGCAGTGCCATCATTCTCGAACAGCCTCGAAGAGTCGCTTCACCGCGCAATCGAATACGCTAACGAGCGTCATCACGAATATGCGACGCTCGAGCACCTGCTTTTGTCGCTGCTCGATGACCGGGACGCTTCATCCGTCATGCGAGCCTGCAACGTCGACGTCGAACGACTTCGGGCGAAGTTGGTCGATTTCCTTGACAAGGAGCTCACCAACCTCGTCCTAGACCAGGACAGCGAGGCGCAGCCAACGGCCAGCTTCCAGCGCGTCATCCATCGCGCCGTGGTCCACGTGCAATCCTCGGGGCGCGAGGAAGTGACGGGCGCGAACGTTCTCGTCGCGGTGTTTGCCGAGCGCGAAAGCAACGCCGCATATTTCCTGCAAGAGCAGGACATGACCCGCTTCGACGCCGTGAACTTCATATCGCATGGCATCTCGAAGCGCGCAGGCATGTCCGAGCCGCGCGGCGTGAGAGGCGTGGAGGACGATTCAACGACCGTGGATGGCTCCGACGACAAGAAGCGCTCAACGGACGCGCTTGAGGCTTACTGCGTCAACCTCAACCAGAAGGCCAAGGACGGCCGCATCGATCCGCTGATCGGGCGCGACAAGGAGATCGAGCGCACGATCCAGGTGCTATGCCGCCGGTCCAAGAACAACCCGCTTTATGTGGGCGATCCGGGCGTCGGCAAGACCGCCATCGCGGAAGGCTTGGCGCGCAAGATCGTGCGCGGCGAGGTTCCGCAGGTGCTGGCCAACGCCACGGTGTTCTCGCTCGACATGGGCACGCTGCTCGCCGGCACGCGCTATCGCGGCGATTTCGAGGAGCGGCTGAAGGCGGTCATGAAGGAGATCGAAGCCTATCCGGGCGCGATCCTGTTCATCGACGAAATCCACACCGTGATCGGCGCCGGCGCGACCTCCGGCGGCGCGATGGACGCCTCGAACCTCCTGAAGCCGGCGCTTCAGTCGGGCGTGCTGCGCTGCATCGGCTCGACCACCTACAAGGAATACCGCCAGCACTTCGAGAAGGACCGGGCGCTGGTCCGCCGCTTCCAGAAGATCGACGTGGCCGAGCCCACCGTCGAGGATGCGGTCGAGATCATGAAGGGCTTGAAGCCGTATTTCGAGGACTTCCACAACATCAAGTACACGACCCAGGCGATCAAGGCCGCCGTGGAGCTTTCCGCGAAGTACATCCACGACCGCAAGCTGCCCGACAAGGCGATCGACGTCATCGACGAAACGGGCGCCTCGCAAATGCTGGTTGCGCCGTCAAAGAGAAAACGCACCATCGGCGTGAAGGAGATCGAGGCGACGGTCGCGACCATGGCGCGCATTCCGCCGAAGACGGTGTCGAAGTCCGACACCGAGCTTCTGCGCAATCTCGAAGGCGATCTGAAGCGCGTCGTCTTCGGCCAGGATCAGGCGATCCATGCGCTGTCGGCGGCGATCAAGCTCGCCCGCGCGGGCCTTCGCGACGCGGAGAAGCCCATCGGCTGCTACCTGTTTTCCGGCCCGACCGGCGTCGGCAAAACGGAAGTGGCGCGGCAGCTCGCGAGCCTGCTCGGCGTGCAGATCCTGCGCTTCGACATGTCGGAATATATGGAGCGGCACACGGTGTCGCGGCTCATCGGCGCGCCTCCCGGCTATGTCGGCTTCGACCAGGGCGGCCTTCTGACCGACGGCGTCGATCAGAACCCGCATTGCGTCCTCCTCCTCGACGAAATCGAGAAGGCGCATCCGGACCTGTTCAACGTGCTGCTCCAGGTGATGGATCACGGCAAGCTCACCGACCATAACGGCAAGCAGGTCGATTTCCGCAACGTGATCCTGATCATGACCACGAATGCGGGCGCGGCGGATATGGCGAGGGCGGCTATCGGCTTCGGCAGCGCGCAGCGCACCGGCGAGGACGAGGAAGCGATCAAGCGCATGTTCTCGCCCGAGTTCCGCAACAGGCTCGATGCGACCATCGCGTTTGCGCGGCTGTCGCGCGAGATGATCGGCCGCGTGGTCGAGAAGTTCATCTTCCAGCTCGAAGCGCAGCTCGCCGATCGGAACGTCATGATCGAGGTCTCGCCCGAGGCGATGGATTGGCTCGCCGACCACGGCTACGACGAGCATTACGGCGCAAGGCCGCTTGCCCGCGTCATCCAGGAGCACATCAAGAAGCCGCTCGCGGAGGAGCTTCTGTTCGGCAAGCTCGAAGGCGGCGGCACTGTGCGGGTTGTCGTCGCGGAGACGGACGGCAAGAAGGCGCTTGCCTTCGAGGTCATCGAGAGCAAGCCGCCTGTCAAGGCCGAGGAGGTTGACGCCGCGAGCGATGGCGAAGGCGGAGAACGGACGCCGACAGCGCTCATTCCGAAGGTGCCCTTGAACCGCTAGCCCGCT
This sequence comes from uncultured Alphaproteobacteria bacterium, assembly GCA_963748525.1. GTDB lineage: Bacteria > Pseudomonadota > Alphaproteobacteria > Rhizobiales > Rhodomicrobiaceae > Rhodomicrobium. Next base: position 49,880 of record CAVVJJ010000019.1, on the reverse strand, counting down.
CTGCTGCAATCGCTATGGCCGGGCTTGTCCCGGCCATTTTCATTTGGCGAACGAAGGGCGGCGCGCTCTTACAAGACGAGGTCGCGCGCGATGTCCTCCGCCTTCGTTGTCTTGGCGGCGAGGTCGTCATCGAGCTTTTTGTCTTCGGCTGCGATGGCTGCAAGGCGATCTTCCTGCGCCTTCAGCGTCTCGATATAGCGGCGGCCGAGATCGGACGACTGGCCGACGCTGCCGAGGTTCTGGCGGATGCGCTCCTGGTCGGCGCCGATCTTGTCGCGCTCAGCCTCAAGGGCGGCCTTGCGCGCATTCATCTTCGTGATATCGCCGACGACGGCGCCAAGCTTTGCAATCGCTTCCTTCAACGCCGGGGTTTCGTTTTGCAGACCTGAAACCGTGGCGAGGATGCGGTCCGGCGCAAACGAGACGAGGCTTACCGTTTCGCTGTCGATGTGCTCGCGCGTGAGCGTGGCCTTCGTCGTCTTTCCTTTCGGCGCATCGACCTTGAAGCGAAGGCGCGTCGCTGTCTCCTCGATGTTTTTCCCATCGCCGGCGGGTTTCCACCCTGCGTCGCGCGGCTCCTCGATGAACACCTCGCGGTCTTCCTCGGCGGGCGGCGTGATCTCATAGTCGATCGCCCAGCGCGACTTCACCGTGACCGTGAGTTCGCCCCGCGCAGCCTTGCCAAGCCGGGTCTGGCTCACGCCCTTGTCCTCGCGGCGGATGTCCGTTTTCGAATCGAGAGCGAAGGTGATGAACTTCGTCGAGCCCTTGGCGAGAAGGGGAAGCTGCGCGTCGCCCGCGAAGTTGGCCGAGCCGTCTCCGCCTGTCTCAAACGAGGTGATGAGCCCGGCCGGAAGCGCGGCGTCGCCGTCATTGGTGAGGCGCACCGCGGCGAGCGGGCGCTGGGCGTTGGTTTCGGGCTGGTAAATGTAGGTGCGGGCGGCGGTCACGTCGCGGTCGGCGAAGGGGATCATCATGGTGGAGCCGGAAGCGAGCGTCACCTTGCCGGGGAAGCGGTACAGCACATGCGTCGCGGCTTCCTCCGCCGCCGCCGTGACCTGCGAGAGGCCGGGCGTCTCCGTAAGGTCGGAAGAGCGGGCGAGGCCGCGCGAGGCGAACGCAGCCGGGGCCGGAGCGGCGAGGCTGCGCGGTTGTTTGGAATAAAAGCCCCCGACGGCGGCGTCAGCCTCGTCCTTTTTGGGGACGATCCGCAGCGAGGAGGAGACCGGAATTTCGGGCCGGTCCACGTACACGGCCGAGTAAAGCTGTTGCTTCAACGCCACCGGATTGCCGGAGACGAGCGTCAAGTCGACGTCCTTCCAGTCGCCGCCGCTGAGATTTTCGAGGATGCCCCAGCCCTGAAGGCGGGCCTTCCCGCCATCCCTGGGAAGCACGAGCCGGTAGGAGGTCTTCCAGACCGGCGCAGCAACCACATAGCTGAAGCCCGCTTTTCGGGTTCCCTCCCCGCCCAGCGCGATGGAAAGCGTGCGCCGGTCTTTCGCGCGATTGGCGGCGAGCCCGGACAGGGCGCGGTCGATCTGGGCGCGCGTTGCGGCATCCTTGAAGCGCACCGCGCTCAGTTCTTCCAGGATGGCCTGGACGAAGCCCTTGTCGGTGAGGAGGGTAAGACGGTGCCGCTTGGTCTCGCCGCCATTATCCGGCAGCCTCACGGTCTCCCTCTCGACGCGGAAGATGCGGCCCGAGGCGGCGACGCTGCCCTCGATTTCGACCTCCGCGCCGATGAGCGCGTTCAAGAGCGCCGGTTGGGATTCGAGCGCGGCCTTGTCGAAGGGCAGGTCGCGGAAAAGTTCGGCGAGCGGGGTTTTTCCCGGCAGGCTGACGGCCCCGACCGCGCCCGCGGCGTCAAAAATCGTCAAGCTTTTCAGGACGTCGTCGACCTGATCGACGCGCACCGGCAGCTCGATGACCGATCCCGCCTCGGCGTCGCCCGTATGTGTGAACTGGATGAGGCCGGACGTCGACAGCACCACGCGCTTCAGGGGAAACTCTGCTGCTAGGGAGATGCAAGGAACGCCAGCAAGGGCGACCGCAACAATGATCCGTCTCATGACAGTCGATCCGAAAGCTATTGGAATACAAGCACTTCTTTAAACACCAGCAAATGGCGCGCAATTGCGGCGCAACTGCGGGAAAATATATCGAAAAAACCTAATTATGGCATGCGTCGGTGCGGCACGCTCAAACTGCGCTCGTCTCGAACGCACCCGCCGCCAGGCGCAGCCGCTGATCGGCTGTGCTGGCGCTTACATTCATAACGCTGTATATTCACGCAAAATAACATTGGGAGGATTTTCCTATGCGTGTTTTCACCGTCACTCTCGGCCTATCGCTGGCAATGAGCGGCGCGTCTTTCGCCGACACGAACAGCGACTGCGCCCAGGACGTCAATACAGATCTCTCCATTCGCGCCTGCACCTTGGTCATCGCCGATACGCGGGGCAGCAATCCGATCGCCTATTTCAGCCGCGCCCGCGCATATGAGCGCAAAGGCGATCACGCGAGCGCGCTCGACGATTACGACCAGGCCATCCGGCTCAGCCCGCAATTCACGAACGCCTATTCGGGCCGCGGCTTTGTCCACCTGAATAGAAACTCGTTCGAGGGCGCCATCACCGATTTCAACAAGGCCATGAGCCTCGATCCGAAATATCCGGAGCCGCATTTCGGCAGGGGGATCACCTATTTCTCGGTGTCCGACAATGGCCGCGCCGTGATGGACTTCACGAAGGCGATCGCCCTCGATCCGAAGTTCGAGGCGGCCTATATCAAGCGGGGGGCCGCGCATGCCGCCGAAGGCGAGTGGGAGCCGGCCATCGCCGATTATAATGCCGCCCTCGCGCTGAATCCGTCGAACCCCGAAACCTATGAGCTCCGCGGCATCGCAATGAGCGACGGCCGGGGCGATCTCGCCGCCGCCCTCGCCGATTTCGACAAGGCCATCGCCATCGACGCGCAAAGGGCGTCCGCTTATGTCGGCCGGGGGCTCGCCAGGCAGCGCAAACACGAAGAGGCGCAGGCGCAGGCCGACTTCGACAAGGCGATTGGCTTCGCTCCGAAGGACGCGGGCGCTTACAACGCGCGGGCCGCGCTTCTGCTTGAAAAACAGCAGCTGAAGGAAGCGAAGGCCGACGCCGACAAGGCTCTGGCGCTGAAGCCGAACGACTGGCGCTACCTCGATACGAGGGGCCATATCCTTCTGGCGCTCGGCGACTCGAACGCTGCTCTTGAGGATTTCAACGCGGCGCTTCGGGCGAATGCCGACAGCATCAACTCGCTGTGGGGCCGCGGCCAGATTTACGAGGCGCAAGGGCTTCCCCAACTCGCGATCCTCGACTTCAAGAAGGCGATCGAGCAGAAGGCGCTTTTCGATTCAAACCGCGACGCGCAGCAGAAGGCGAGGGCCCGGCTGGCGGTGCTGGCGCGGTAGCTCTCGCGCGGCTCGCTTCCGCCGCGTTTTCGCGGCGGAAGCAGGGCTCGCAATTTACCGTTGTGTGCTGCCTGGGGCTCTCCCCTCGGGGAGCGAGCGGATCTGGTCGCTGTTCATGAGCAGCTTGATGCGATCGGCAAGCTGTTCGATCTTGTCGCCATCGATGGTGATGACCTTCTCGCCAAGGCCCAGAAGGCGCCCGACCTGAAGCTGCACGGACTGGATCTTGCCGTCCGGCGCTCTCTCAACCTGGACGATCTGGCCCAGATTTTTGCCGTCGGAGCTGAAAACCGGCATTCCCTTGAGGGACAGGATATGCCCGGGCGCGCCTTGCTGCGTTGAGGTTCCCTGCGCGCCTTGCGGCGTCATATCCTGAGCGGCCGGGGTTTGGGCTCTTGCGGGCAGCGCCTGACCGGCATGGATAGCCGCCGCGACGATGGCCTGGCAGGATTGCGGCAGGGAAGCGGCCTTCTCGCGGATGCATTGCCGGACATTATCCGCGTCGCCGCATTGCTGCTGAACGGCTGAACCGCAGACGTCCGCAATGTTTTCAACGGCGCGTTCGAAATTGTTGACGGCGCGCCGAAGCGTAAAGCGGCATCGAAGGCTCAGACGATCGGCATAGTCCTGCATGCAGTTCGCGATGCGCCCGCGGCCGGGCTCGACGTCGCCGCACCAGCGTTCGATGTCGTTTCCGCAGGCGTCTTCGATCGTTTCAATCGCCGAAGCGAGGCGATCCCTGAGGTCGGATCTGGAAAGGCGATCCAGAAGATCGCCCCTCGCGCCGCCATGGTCGCCTTCGCGTTCAGCGTCGCGCTGGGGCTCATCGCGCTGGCTCTGAGCTCGCTCCTGGGCGTTCCCCTGGGGTTGATCCTGGTTCTGCTGAGCCTGCTGGCCCATGACAGGCAGCGGCGCAAGCACGAGCGCCGCCGCGAGAAAGACAGCCTTGTTCATTTCGTCATCTCCGTATGGGTTTATGGGAAGAGGCGCCGGGGGGCGCCTCAAGCCGTCATCGGGGCAAAGCCTTTGTTCGGCGGGCGTTTAATCCTCGCCTTCGATCCGGTCGCGCAGCTGCTCCAGGACCTGATTGATGTCGCCCCTGTTGCGGACGCGTTCGAGGATGAAGTCGCGCAGGTCTTCGCGGCTGACGCCTTCAGCGCCGCCGCCGCGGCTGTCTCCGCGCTCCTGCAGCCGGTTGGCGAGGGCCTCGCGGAAGGCGGCCGGATGACGCATGTGCTCTCCAATAAGCTCGCGCAGCAGGGCGCGGCGCTCAAGGCGATCCGCCAGCAGATCGCGCAAATCCTCGCGCTCCCTCAAGCGTTCGGCGAGCATTTCGCGGATGTTTCCGCCGCCATGGGCGCCGCGGAAGTCTTCGCGATCATACCCGCGGTCCGCCAGACGATCGCGGAAGTCTTCGCGGTCATACCCGCGATCCGCCTGCCGATCGCCGAAGTCTTGTTGGCCGCGCAGCCGCTCCGCCAGGCGTTCGCGGAGGTCTTCGCGGTCATACCCGCGATCCCCCTGCCGATCGCCGAAGTCTTCGCGGCCATTCAGCCGATCCGCCAGCAGATCGCGGAGGTCTTCGCGGCCACGAATGCGGTCCACAAGCAGATCGCGGAAATCCTCGCGGCCACGCAGGCGGTCCGCCAGCAGATTGCGGAGATCTTCGCGGCTTCTCAGGCGGTCGGCCAGGAGGTCGCGTAGTTCCTCGCGGATTTGAGGACGATCGGACGTGCGTTCGCCAGGGCCATAGGCGCCGGCCGGCGTCGGCCCGGTGAGAACGAAAGTTGAGGCCGCAAGCGCAAACGCGGCTACAGAAAATGCGGATGCCCGCTTCATGAGATTTTCTCCGGTTTTGGCCTTTGATGGACTTTGGTTTAGGCCAGAAACCTAAATCAAGTTGAAGTTACAATATTGATCTTTCTCAAAAAACGGGCAACGCCTTGAGGTGTGAATAACAGAGTATTGCCGGCGAGATGAACTTTTATCAATATGATGGACCAAGACAGGCCATAAAACATTATAGTGAATGTGTGTTTACCAGGAACGTGTAGAGTTTATGCTTGAAAGAGCGGAACTTAAGCTTATGCTCGCACTTGTCTGCGGGCATGAAACGCAGGAAGCGCAGCCGGCGCTCGAACGGGACGCGGCTCAGGTAGGGCTCGACATCGCCATCCTCCCTCGACTATGCGGATGGGACGCAGCTGTTCGACCGCAGCCGGCGCGGCGCGGGCGAAGGCGCTCCGCCTCCGATTGCGGGAAAGCTTCCAACAGGAGCTGGCGCAATGCCGCTGAAGAAATACGCGCCGCATGAGCGGCCCGAGCCAGAAGCGCAAGCCTTGCCTTACGACAAGGTGTGCGTGCGCGACCTCGTCATGCCGGCTCGCATCGGCATATGGAGCGAAGAGCAAGGCGTTCGCCAGCGCGTCAGGTTCACGGTGGAGCTTTCGGTGTCGCCCGAGCGGCATCGGCCTGGCGATTTGAGCAGCGTCGTCTCCTATGATTTCATCATCGACGGCATCAGGGAGTCGCTCGAGGGCGGCCATGTGCTGCTGACCGAAACCGTCGCCGAACGCATCGCCGAGCACTGTCTTTCGCACAGGCGCGCCGTGTCCGTGCGTGTGGTGGTGGAGAAGCTCGACCGCATTCCCGGCGCGGCGCTCGGCTGCGAGATCGTTCGCTCCAGGGCGCAAAAGTAGGGCAGAGAACCGGCTCTGTATTTGTTTGGGGCAACGGGCTTTTTTGCGCGCTATCCCGCCGCCTTTTCCATTGCGGGCGTGGCCGGTATGCGGATCACGGCCTTGAGCCCGCCGAGCGCGCTCTTTTCCAGGGTGATCTCGCCGCCGTGGCTCCTAACGATGTCGCGGGCGATGGCAAGCCCCAGCCCTGAGCTTTTCTTATTCTGGTTGCGCGAACTGTCGAGGCTGTGGAAGGGCCTGAAAACGACCTCCCGCTTGTCCTCGGGGATGCCTGGGCCGTTGTCCTCGACGAGAACCGTAAGCCAGCCGTGCGAGCGCAGCGCCCTGATCGCGATGGTGTCGGCGTAGCGGCAGGAATTCGTCACGAGATTTGTGATCGCCCGCTTGAAGGCGTTCCGGCGCAGCGGCACGACCAGCGGATCCTGACGAACGTCGAGATGAATGGTTTTCCCCGGCGCCTCCGCCGCCGCCTGCGCCTCCTCCAGCACGCGCCGGACATTGACGCGCCGCGCGTTCTCGCCCGAATCGCCCTTGGCGAACGCCAGATAATCCTCAAGCATCTGCTGCATCTCGTCCACGTCGCGCTTCAAAGCTTCGACCTGGGGCGCCCGCATCATGGCGAGTTGCAGCCTGAAGCGCGTGAGAATTGTCCTGAGGTCGTGGCTCACGCCCGCCAGCATGATGGTGCGCTGCTCGACGTGGCGCTCGATGCGGTCGCGCATATCGACGAAGGCCTGTGCGGCAAGCCGCACTTCGCGCGCTCCGCGAACCTGGAAATCCGGGGGCGCCGCCCGTCCCCTTCCGAACCTGTCCGCCGCGTCGGCAAGAGAGAGAATGGGCCGGATCTGGTTGCGAAGAAACAGGATTGCGACAATGAGGAGGATTGTGGAGGAGACGACCATCCAGACTATGAAAATATGGGTGTTCGACGGAATGAGCTGGGCGCGCGGCGCCAGCACGCGCATGACGGCGCCCTCAAGCTTGATCCTGATTTCGATGAACGCCGACGATCCGAGCGTATCGATCCAGAACGGCTTGTGGATTTTGTAGCGGATTTCGCTCGACAGATAGCTGTCGAGGAAGCCGAAAAAGGGCTTCGATCGCGTTTTGGGCAGCTCGTCGCCTGGAACGAAGCGCACCGTCAGGTTGAGCTCGTTGCGAGCCATATCGCTGAGCCGGTCGAGTTCCTGCGGGCTTTTCGTCTTCAACAGTTCGTAGGCGGCGGCCACCATGGAAATGTCCTGCGCCGTGGCCGTGGAGAGGCGGCGCGTCACCACCTGCCAGTGCCGGTCGAGAAACACGAAGGTGAGGATCGACTGAAGGATCACGATCGGCGCGATGATGATGATGAGCGCGCGCGCATAAAGCCCCTTCGGCATCAGGCGGCCGATACGGGCGCTAAGCCGCGCCAGCCGCGACTTCGCGCGCAAAGTCCCCCCTGGGGAGGGCAAACTCTTTTCGCCCGCGCGGGAAGCGCCCGGTTCCCCGGCCCCGGCGGCGCGGGGCGGGCCTTCGGTGAAGCCTACGGAAATGGCCGGTCTCTCCCTTGGCTAATCCACATAAAGCACATAGCCTTTGCCCCTGACGGTCTGAAGATAGGCCGGGTTCGCCGGATCGGTCTCGATCTTCTGCCGGAGCCGGTTGATCTGCACGTCCACCGCGCGCTCGTTTTCGTATTCGCCAAGGCGGGCGAGATCCTCGCGAGAGACAGGCTCGCCGCCCGCCAGCGCGAACTGGCGCATCACCTCGCGCTCCTTGTCCGTCAGACGGATCGCCTCGTCGCCGCGCTTCAGCTCGTTGCGGCGGAGGTTGAACGTGAACGCGCCGAACGAGACTTCCCCTTGCTTTGCGCGCGGCGAGGAATGCCGCTTGAGAATGTTCTGCAGCCTCAAGAGCAGCTCGCGAGGCTCGAAGGGCTTTGGAACGTAATCGTCGACGCCAAGCTCCAAGCCCCTTACGCGATGCTCCGGCTCCGACCGCGCCGTCAGCATCAGGATCGGCACGTTGGAGGTTTTCCTCAACGACTCGGCGATGTCGAACCCGCTTTCGCCCGGCATCATCACGTCGAGGATGATGCAATCGAAGGCGAATCCCTTGAGCCGCGAGCGCGCGGCGGCGCCGTTTTCCGCCTGCGTGATCCTGAAGCCGTTGTGCCGCAGATAGCCGCCGAGAAGGTCGCGGATGCGCTCGTCGTCATCCACGACAAGGATATGCGGCGCGTCGTCCGCCAATACAGGCATTTCCATATCGAGCGCTTGGACGGAGGTCATGGCCCTGTGCAAAGCCTTTTTTGAGTTGAGATCGAGCCCCACCTCAGAACAACTTTTGACTGGACGCAAGCGCTATTGACGCGCTTTACTCCCCTCTTCGGCTTTTTCAGCCTGAGAGCGCGCCGCTGCCGGCGCCTTTCCATATCGCCAGAGCAAAAACAAGCATGGGAGACGGCTATGGCCCCTATTCCTTATGACCAGCGCGACGGTTTCATTTGGATGAACGGCTCGCTCACGCCATGGCGGGAGGCCAAGGTCCATGTACTGACGCATGCCCTGCATTATGGCAGCGGCGTGTTCGAGGGCGCCCGCATCTACGACGGCGAGGTTTTCGAGCTGACGAAGCATTCGGAGCGGCTGCATTTTTCGGCGAATATCCTCGGCTTCGAAATCCCTTACAGCGTCGCCGAGATCGATCAGGCCTGCCGCGACGCGATCAAGGCGCAAGGGCTCGTCGAGGGCTACATCCGGCCCATCGCGTGGCGCGGCTCCGAGGAGATCGGCGTTGCGGCCAAGAATGCGCGCATCAATCTCGCCGTCGCCTGTTGGGATTGGGGCTCCTACTTTCCCGAAGCGGAGAAGTTGAAGGGCATCCGGCTTTGCATGGCGAATTACCGCCGCCCCGATCCTCGCACCGCGCCCTGCCGAGCGAAGGCGACCGGCCTCTATATGATCTGCACCATCGAGAAGCATCGCTCGATGGATCTCGGCTATGCGGACGCGCTCATGCTCGACTATCGCGGGCTTGTCGCCGAGGCGACGGGCGCGAACGTCTTCTTCGTGAAGGGCGAGACCCTCCACACGCCCGACCCTGAGTGCATCCTGAACGGCATCACGCGGCAGACGGTGATCGCGCTTGCGAAGCGCCGCGGGCTTGAGGTCGTCGTCCGCCAGATCAAGCCCGAGGAAATGAGCGATTTCGAGCAGTGCTTCCTGACGGGTTCGGCGGCGGAGGTGACGCCCGTGTCCGAGATCGGCGACTACCGCTTCGCCGTTGGCGACATCACCAGGACGCTGATGGAAGACTATAGCGCCTACGCACGGCCGCGCACGCGCGCCGAAAGGAAGCTCGCGCTCGCGTCTTAGGCCCCCCCGAAAAGCTCATCCTTCGAGACGCCGCCGATGGCGGCTCCTCAGGATGAGGCGCCGTGGCTTCGACGCAGTAACCTCATGGTGAGCCTGTCGAACCATGGGCAGCCTATGCTCGAGACGCCGCCGATGGCGGATCCTCAGGATGTGGCGCCGGGGCTTCGACGCAGTACCTCATGGTGAGCCTGTCGAACCATGGGCAGCCTATGCTCGAGACGTAGCCGATGGCGGCTCCTCAGGACGAGGCGCCGTGGCTTCGACCCAGTACCCTCATGGTGAGCCTGTCGAACCATGGGCAGCCTATGCTCGAGACGCCGCCGATGGCGGATCCTCAGGATGTGGCGCCGGGGCTTCGACGCAGTACCTCATGGTGAGCCTGTCGAACCATGGGCAGTCTATGCTCGAGACGTAGCCGATGGCGGCTCCTCAGGATGAGGCGCCGTGGCTTCGACGCAGTAACCTCATGGTGAGCTTGTCGAACCATGGGCAGGCGCGGCCCCGCCCTTAAAAGCGAAGATTTAATCGTTAGCGGAAAGAATGGATCTTCTTCCGCACGCCAGCTTCCGATGGTAAAGGATGAGCGCTTTACCGTGGGCGCGGCTATAGAGACGGACTTTCCCGATGGTTCAAACTCTTCTCGCCTTGTTTTTTCTAATCGTGGCCGCGCCCGCCGCCCTGGCTGAAACCAAAACTGCGGGCGATGCAGCCGCGCATGTCTTCCGGGATTGTCCATCATGCCCGGAGATGGTTGTCGTGCCCGCTGGAGAATTCCTGATGGGGTCGCCCGAGAGCGAGAGAGGGCGCGGCCGGGACGAAGGCCCCCAGCATCAGGTCGCCATCGCGCAACCCTTCGCAGCCGGCAAGTACGAGGTGACGTTCGCGGAATGGGACGCGTGCGTTGCGGACCGGGGCTGCAGCTATAACCCCAGCGATGAGGGGTGGGGCCGGGGACGGCGCCCCGTCATCAACGTATCCTATCACGACGTGAAGCAATATACGGACTGGCTCTCGCGAAAGACCGGCAAGGACTACCGTCTGCTGTCGGAGGCGGAATGGGAATACGCGGCTCGCGGGCAGACCAAGACCTCCGATCAAAGCAGCCCCTTCTACACCGGCGCCACAATCAACTACAGGCAGGCGAACTACGACGCGAACTTCACCTACGGGTCGGGCCAGCAGGGCGCCTATCGCCAGAAGACGACCGATGTAGGATCATTCCCAAAGAATGCGTTCGGCCTTTACGACATGCATGGCAATGTCTGGGAGTGGGTTCAGGATTGTTACCGGCCGTCTTACGAAGGCGCGCCGACGGATGGCTCGCCCGTTACTTCCGGGCCATGCAATCTGCGCATTCTTCGCGGCGGCGCCTGGAACTACTACCCCAAGCTCCTGCGTTCGGCCTACCGCTACGCGACGCCGCCGGACGTTCGCCTCAACAATTTCGGTTTTCGCGTTGCAAGGTCCCTTTAACGCCCGCGGCGGCTTGTTTTCGATCCGAGGTTTCCTCCCATGATGTACAGTAAACTGTCTTGCGCGATGGCCGCCCTGATCCTGGCAGGCCTCGCCTTGCCGGCCGCGAGCCCCGTGGATGCGCGCCCCGGCTGGGAGGAGCAGCGCTTCGTCCCGGACCATGCCCCCGGAAAGCCCCTGTTTGCGGTCGTCGGCTTGAAGGAGCAGCGCATCTCGGTCTACGACGCCAAGGGCAAGATCATGGAGTCGCCGGTCTCGACCGGCCAGACAAATTACGAGACGCCCGCAGGCATCTACAGCATCGTGCAGAAAGAGGAGGATCATCATTCCAACCTCTACGACGACGCGTCCATGCCCTTCATGGAGCGCATCACCTGGTCGGGCATGGCGCTGCACGCTGGCGTCCTGCCGGGCTATCCCGCCAGCCACGGCTGCGTGCGCCTGCCGGAGGATTTCGCGGAGAGCCTCTATGAGGTGACGGATCTCGGCCTGCGCGTGCTGGTCGTCCGGGAGGACATTGCGCCCGCGGACGTTCCTCAGCCTTTCATGTTTGGAGGCGAAGCGGCGAAGCAACGCTCAGAGAGCGCATCCCGCGACGGCGTTTCCACCATCAACTCGGCTTATTCGCCACAAAGCCCCGCTGAGAAGCCGGCCGCCTCCGCCGCGTCGAGGCTCGCCGAGGTGGAGGCGGCCGCTCGGCGCGTGCGCGAGATCAGGCTTGGCGCCGGCAAGCGGGCGATGGAGGCTTCGGCGGCCGCCAGGGTCGTCAGGGCAGCGGAGGAGAGTCTCGCCAAAGCCGAAGCGGAGCTGAAAACGCTGGAGCATTCACTCGAAAACGCGAGCCCCGAAAAGATAGCGGAGGGCGAGGCGGCGAGGGCGCAAGCGTCGGCGACTATCGAGGCGGCGCAGGAGCGGTTGGCCTCTGCGAGGGAATTGTCGAAGGTCAAGGCCGACGCCATCGCGCAAGCGTCGGCCGAGATCAAGGCGGCGGACGCAACCCTTTCGGCGGCGATGAAGGCCGCGGAGGAGGCGAGACGCAATATGACGCCGGTCTCGGTGCTCATCAGCCGCAAGACGCAGCGGCTCTACATCCGCAAGAACAACACTCCGGTCTTCGAGGCGCCCGTCCTGATCCGGGACGCGGGCAAGCCCATCGGCTCATTCGTCTGGACCGCCCTGGAGGAGGATGGCTCGGGCGGAATGCGCTGGGCGATGGTGTCCATGTTCAAGAACGCGCTCAACATCGAGCCGAATGCGATGGCGAAGCAGGGTTCCGCGATCGCGCGGCACGGGGAGGGACTTCCCGCCGACACGGCCGCGGCCAACGCCGCGCTCGCGCGGCTTACGCTGACGGACGAGACCATCGAGCGCATCTCCGAGATCGTGATGCCGGGCTCGTCGCTGATCGTCACCGACGAAGCCCCGAGCGTCGAAACCGGCAAGGATACGGATTTCGTGATCTTCATGTCCGGGGAGCCGCAGGGCTCGCTCGCCATTCGCGCCCACCATCGCGACAATTATGCGAGGCGCGGCTGGGACGAGGATCCGTGGTTCTCCTCGCGCAGCTATCGCGGCGGCTGGGGCGGCGGCAGGGGCTGGGGCGGCGGCGGAGGCGGCTTCTGGAGCCCGTTCTAAGGCGTAGCCGCGTCACGCCTCGTCATCCCGGAATGGCGCTTGCGCCGTATCCGGGATCGCACACAATGCAAACACGTTATTCTTGGAGCCCCCGGATAAGCGCAAGCGCTTTCCGGGGAGACGACTGTGGCTGCGAGCGCTTTCGGGGAAGGAAGCTGAGCGTCATTCCGCAAGCGTTTTCCGGGGAGGTTGATCCGGCGATTGCACTAAGTCTCTGACGGAGCGCCGAGCGCGCCCGACGCCTCGATGGCGGCGATGTGGTCGGCCGAAAAGCCGAGCACGTTCCGCAGGATTTCGCGGGCGTGCTCGCCGAGAAGCGGGGCGGGACGCACTTCGCAGGGGCTGTCCGAGAGCTTGATCGGATTGCCGACGGTCAGATGCCTGCCGCGCGTGGGATGATCGACCTCGACCACGGCGCCCGACGCCCTGAGCGCTGGGTCTTCCGCGATCTCCTTCATCGAAAAGACAGGTCCGCACGGGATGCCCGCCCGGTAGAGTTCGCCGGCGGCCTCGATCTTGGTTCGCTCCATGGTCCAGCGCTCGATGCGCGCGAAGATTTCGTTCAGGCGCGCGAGCCGCGCGGCGCCGGGAGCATAGCGGGGGTCCGTCTTCCAGCCCGGCTCGCCAATCGCATCGCAAATCCGCTCCCAGGCCGACGCCTGCGCTATGAAGTAGAGATAGGCGTTCGGGTCGTCCTCCCAGCCCCTGCATCGCAGCATCCGGCCGGGCTGTCCGCCGCCGGAATCGTTGCCCGCGCGCGGCGTGGCGTCGCCGAAGGGGACGCCTTCCGCATGCTGGCTGTATTCGGCAAGCGGCCCGCGCGCCAGCCTCTGCTGGTCCCTGAGCTTGACGCGGCAAAGATTGAGCACCCCGTCCTGCATGGCGCATTCGACCCGTTGCCCGCGCCCCGTGCTCACGCGCTGATACAAGGCGGCGACGATCCCAAGCGCGAGATTAAGCCCCACGCCCGCGTCGCCGATTTGCGCCGCCGTGACAAGCGGCGGCCCATCGCGAAAGCCGGTGGTCGAGGCCGAGCCGCCCACGCATTGCGCAGCGGCCTCATAGATTTTGCAATCCTCGTAAGGGCCGCGGCCGAAGCCCTTCACCGAAGCGAGGATCAGGCGCGGATTGAGATCCTGGATGCGCGGCCAGGACAGGCCCATGCGTTCGAGCGCGCCCGGCGCATAATTCTCGACCAGCACGTCCGAAACCTTCACGAGCGCTTCCAGCACTTCGAGGCCCGCCGGGTGCTTGGCGTCGAGCGCGATGGAGCGCTTGTTGTGGTTCAGCATCGTGAAGTAAAGGCTGTCCACATCGGGGATGTCGCGAAGCTGCCCGCGCGTAATGTCGCCCGAGCCCGGCTTCTCCACCTTGATGACGTCCGCGCCCAGCCAGGCGAGCATCTGCGTGCAGGTCGGCCCGGACTGGACGTGCGTAAAGTCCAGGACCCTCACCCCTTCCAGGGCATTCGCCATGATCAGCTCCTCTGCCCGGCCGCCGTCGCGGCCCAGATGAGCGCGAACCGGGATCGCAAAAAGCGTTCAGTCTCGCGGCGATCCCCGATGCGGGCTTGGCCGCCGTTCGGGGACGACGATGAAGGGATGGGCGCCGGCAAAATCTTCACTCCGCGGCTATCGGTTGCTGTGCGGCCTCGACGCGCGCCGCACAATATTTGAATTCTGGGATCTTGCCGAACGGATCGAGCTGCGGGTTCGTGAGGATGTTGGCGGCCGCTTCCGCATAGGCGAAGGGAATGAAGATGAGGCCCGGCGGCACCGCGCCGTCGATGCGCGCCTTGAGTACGATGGCGCCGCGCCGCGTGCTGACGCGAAGCTTCTGGCCCGACGACAGGCCGAGCCGCTCCATGTCGCGCGCGGAAAGACACGCAATCGCCTCCGGCTCCAAATCGTCGAGCACGCCGGATCGGCGCGTCATGGAGCCCGTATGCCAGTGTTCGAGCTGGCGGCCCGTGGTCAGCACGAAGGGATAGTCCGCGTCCGGCTCTTCCGCGGGCGAGATGAGCTTCGCGGGCACGAACTTGCCTCGTCCGCTCGGGGTCGGGAAACCGTCGCCGAAAACGATGTCGCGCCCCGGCTGGTCGGGCGCGGGGCAGGGATAGGTGACGGAATGCTCGCGCTCGACGCGGTCCCACGTGATGTTGGCGAGCGACGGCATGGCCTGCGCCATCTCCGCGAACACGTCCTTCGGATGCGTGTAGGGCCAGGCGAGGCCAAGCCGGTTCGCGAGATCGACGATGATGTCCAGATCCTGCCGCGCTTCGCCCGGAAGCGGCAGCGCCGCGCGGCCCATCTGCACCTGCCGGTTCGTGTTGGTGACGGTTCCGTTCTTCTCGGGCCACGCGGAAGCGGGCAGGACCACGTCGGCGTATTTCGCGGTCTCGGTCAGGAAGATGTCCTGCACCACGAGCGTGTCGAGCTTCGCCAGCGCCTCGCGCGCGTGGCTCACGTCGGGGTCGGACATCGCGGGGTTCTCGCCCATGATGTACATGCCCCTGATCTCCCCCGCGTGGATGGCGTCCATGATCTCGACCACGGTGAGCCCGCGCTTCGGATCGAGCTGCGCGTTCCAGAACGTTTCGTAGAAGGCGCGCGTTTCGGCGTCATCGACGGCTTTGTAATCGGGATAGAACATCGGGATGAGGCCCGCGTCGGAGGCGCCTTGCACGTTGTTCTGGCCGCGCAAGGGATGCAGCCCCGTGCCGGGGCGGCCGATCTGGCCCGTCGCAAGCGCCAGCGCGATCAGGCAGCGCGTATTGTCCGTGCCGTGGATATGCTGGCTGATGCCCATGCCCCAGAAGATGATCGCGGCCTCGGCGCGGGCGTAAAGCCTGGCGACCTCGCG
Organism: uncultured Alphaproteobacteria bacterium; assembly: GCA_963748525.1. Taxonomy (GTDB): domain Bacteria; phylum Pseudomonadota; class Alphaproteobacteria; order Rhizobiales; family Rhodomicrobiaceae; genus Rhodomicrobium. The sequence continues at coordinate 34,407 of CAVVJJ010000019.1, read as the reverse complement.
CAAGGTCTCGGCGGGGATGCCGCAAATCTTCTCCATGGCCTCGGGCGGGAAGCCGCGCACATTTTCGGCCAGCTTCTCGAAGTCCTCGGTGTTGGCCTGCACATACTGAACGTCGTAGAGCTTCTCCTCGATGATGGTGTGAAGCATGGCGTTCAGCATGGCCACGTCGCGGCCCGGCGTGAATTGCAGCATATGCGTGGCGTGGCGGGCGAGCGCGGTGCCTCGCGGGTCCATCACCACGAGCTTCGCGCCGCGCTCAACCGCGTTCTTGAAGAAGGTGGCGGCGACGGGGTGGTTCTCGGCGGGATTGGCGCCGATCACGACGATCACATCGGCGTCCTCGGCCGCCATGAACGGCGCGGAAACGGCGCCCGATCCCACGCCTTCGAGCAGGCCCGCCACGGAGGAGGCGTGGCAGAGCCTCGTGCAGTGGTCCACATTGTTCGTGCCGAAGCCGGTGCGCACGAGCTTCTGGAACAGATAGGCTTCCTCGTTCGAGCCCTTGGCGGAGCCGAAGCCCGCAAGCGCGCCGCCGCCATGCGCGTCACGGATGCGGCGCAGGCCGGCCGCCGCGCGGTCGAGCGCCTCGTCCCAGGTCGCCTCGCGGAAATGCGTCAGCGGGTTCAGCGGATCGATGACCGGATCGCGCTTGGAAACTCCGTCCTTGCGGATAAGCGGCTTCGTCAGCCGGTCCGGGTGATGGACGTAGTCGAAGCCGAAGCGGCCCTTCACGCACAGCCTGTTCTGGTTCGACGGGCCTGTGCGCCCATCCACGGCGACGATGCGGTCGCCCTTGATCCTGTAGGTCAGCTGGCAGCCGACGCCGCAATAGGGGCAGACGCTTTTTACCGCGCGGTCGGGCTCGTTCGCGAACGCGCCTTTCTCGTCCACGAGCGTCTTCGGCATCAGCGCGCCGGTCGGGCAGGCCTGCACGCATTCGCCGCAGGCGACGCAGGTCGAGGCGCCCATCGGGTCGTCGAAATCGAAAACGATCTTCTCCACATGCCCGCGCCCGGCCATGCCGATCACGTCGTTCACCTGCACCTCGCGGCAGGCGCGGACGCAGAGATTGCAATGAATGCAGGCGTCGAGCTGCACCGCCATCGCGGGATGGCTGAAATCCGCCGTCTTGCTCGGCCGCGCCGAGGGCGGGAAGCGGCTGCCGGACAGGCCCATTGCGTCGGCCCAGCGCCAGAAGCTCGACTTCGGGTCGTGCGCCGTGGCGCGCGCCGGCTGGTCGGCGAGAAGCAGCTCGAAGACGAGACTGCGCGACCGCTTCGCGCGCTCCGTATTCGTCTTGACCTTCATCCCCGCCACGGGCTTGCGGCGGCAGGAGGCGGCCAGGACGCGCTCGCCTTCGATCTCAACCATGCAGGCGCGGCAATTGCCGTCTGGGCGGTAGCCGGGCTGCGGAAGGTGGCAAAGATGCGGGATCGTGGTCCCCAGGCGCTGCGCGGCTTGCCAGATGGTTTCGCCCGGAAGCGCCATGGCCTCCCGGCCGTCGAGCAGAAACGTGACAGGCTCCGTCATCTCAAGCTCCTGATGCCCGCCTGACCCTTCGGCAGATGAGCGTCGCTGTCCGGGTCCGTGACCGCGATCTCGTCCCTGAAATGCTTCAGGACCGCCCTCACCGGGTTCATCGCCGCCTGTCCGAGGCCGCAAATGGAGGCATCGGTCATGACGGCCGTAAGCTCATCCAGTAACGTTTCGTCCCATTGGGGCTGTTCCATGAGCGCCACCGCTTTCGCCGTGCCGACGCGGCAGGGCGTGCATTGGCCGCAGCTCTCGTCCTCGAAGAAGCGCAGCAGGTTGAGCGCCACGTCGCGCATCGAGTCTTTATCGGACAAAACCACCACCGCCGCCGAGCCGATGAAGCAGCCGTGGCTCTCCAGCATGCCGAAATCGAGCGGGATGTCGGCCATCGACGCCGGAAGGAGGCCGCCCGAGGCGCCGCCGGGCAAATAGGCCTTGAAAACGTGGCCTTCAGCCATGCCGCCGCAGAATTCGTCGATGAGCTGGCGGGCGGTGATCCCCGCTGGCGCGAGCTTCACGCCTGGGCTCTTGACGCGGCCCGAAACCGAGAAATTGCGAAGCCCGTTGCGGCCGTTCCTGCCGTGCCTGGAGAAAAAGTCCGGCCCGTGCTCGACGATGTCGCGCACCCAGAACAGCGTCTCGACATTGTTGATCAGCGTCGGCCGCCCGAACAGTCCCGCCTGGCTCGGGAAGGGAGGCTTGTGGCGCGGCAGCCCGCGCTTGCCCTCGATGGATTCGAGCATCGCCGATTCCTCGCCGCAGATATAGGCGCCGGCGCCGCGCCGAAGGCGGATCGACGTGTGCGGGGCGAGGTTCGCCGCCTCGATGGCCGCGATTTCCCGGCGCAGGATCTCGCGGCATTGCGGATACTCGTCGCGCAAATAGATGTAGACCGCGCCGGCCCCCACGGCCCAGGCGCCGATCAGCATGCCTTCCAGCACGCGATGCGGATCGGTTTCGAGGTGATAGCGATCCTTGAAGGTGCCGGGCTCGCCCTCGTCGGCGTTGACCGCCATCATCCGGGGGCCCGGCTCCGCGCGCACGAACTCCCATTTGCGGCCGATGGGAAAGCCGGCGCCGCCGAGGCCGCGCAGCTTTGAATCCTCAAGCTTCTTGATGATGTCGCCCGGCGAGAATTTCCCGGCGAGGCAATCCGCAAGGAGCGCGTAGCCGCCGTGAGCGCGGTAGTGATTGAAATCGACATAGGCGGGCAGCGGCGAATGCGGCTCGGCGCCGAGCGCCGCGCTGGCGACGCTGTCAACGGTCGCGTTTTCGTGTAGCGCATGCCGCACCGCCGTCACCGGCGCGTTATGGCAGCCGCCCATGCACGGCGCGCGGATCACGCGGACGCCCGGCTCCAGCCGTTCCTTCAGGTCGCGCAGCAGTTTTTCCGAGCCTGCGAGCGCGCAGGAGAGGCTGTCGCAAACGCGCACCGTCACCGGCGGCGGAGGAGTTTCGCCGTCCATCACGATGTCGAAATGGGCATAGAAGGACGCGACCTCGAAAACCTCCACAAGGGCAAGCCGCATTTCCTGGGCGAGCGCCGCGAGATGGCGGGCGCTGAGGCAGCCATAGCGGTCCTGCAGGAGATGCAAATGCTCGATCAGAAGGTCCGGCTGCCGGGAGCGGTCCCCGAGCATGGCGCGCACTTCGTCGAGGGCTGTGGGCTCGACGAGGCGCCCGCGGGGAAATTCGCGCGTCTTGCGTCGCCCCGCGCCCGGATGGACGCTGCGATTGGGTTTGGCGCCGTTTCGCTTCGGCGTCGCGGGTTCGTGGATGTTCATCGGTCAGAGCCAAATCTTGCTGCGAGGTTCGCGCCGCAACCCTGTCCGGAGTGCGCGCATGAGGCTTCTCCGCCTCGCATTCTATCCTCCCATTTCCGGCTTCTTTTTCCAGGCTTTCCTAGAATATCGTCGCCGGACAAGGCTGGCGCAACTTTATTGTGAGAGGCGCGGGGACGGGCGGCGACGTTGCTTCAGCGCCAGCGCGCCCCAGAACAGCACGGCGAGGCTGAACACAGCGGGCAGGATCAGCATCGCTTGCTGCAATCCGGCGCCGGGCCTGTCAGGCTGATAAGCCCAATCGGCCAGAATCCCGACGATCGCGGGACTCCAGAAATCGCCGAACAGATGGATGACGAAGATCGCGGCCGCCATGGCGCTCGCCCTGAGCGAGGCGGGCACGGCCTCAAGGAGGATCGTGTTGATCGGCCCTGTCGGCAGGAAAGCGAAAAACATCGCCGCCGCGAGGCTGGCCATGGAAATGGCGGGGCTTTCGCTCAGGAACGCTGTCGTAGCCGCCACAACGGTAAGCGCGGCCGACCAGGCAAGCATGAGCGCATATCCGGCAGGCGAACGCCGCCGCCAGGCCGTGGCCGCAAATCCGCCGATGAGCGTGCCGAGAAGCCCCGCGACAACGAGCGTTGCGCCGAAAAAGCGATCCGCTTCGCCAAGTTCGAGCCCCTGGACGCGGTTCAGGAAGGTCGGCCCCCAGGCCGCGAATGCGCCGAGCGCAAAGCTGTAGGCCGTCAGGCCAATCAGGGCGAGGACATAATCGCCGATGCGAAACAGCCTCAAATATGCGCCAAGACCGGGGGGCGGGACGGCGGCGGCCGCCGCGCTGACGGGACTGCCATCGCTCGCCGTCCAGCGCGCGGGCTCCCGGAGCGGAAGGAGCGCGAGAGCGAGCATCAAGCCCGGCGCGCCGGCGAGAAAAAAGCCGTACCGCCAGCCGCCATGCGTGAGCGCGAAACCGCCGAGCAGATAGCCGAGAGCCGATCCAATCGGCGTCGCGACGTAGAAAAGCGTCAGCGCATTGTTGCGCCGCCCCGCAGGAAACAGGTCGGCGATCCAGGCCGGGGACAAGACCGCATAGCTGGCTTCGCCGAGCCCGACGAGCACGCGGCAGGCCAGCATCGTCCAGTAATCATGGGCGAAGCCGGTGAGGATTGTCCCGGCGCTCCAGAACAGGACGCCGAAAACGATCAGCCCCTTGCGCGGCCAGCGGTCGCCGAGATAGCCGAAGATGGGCGAGGTCGCGAAATAGCCGATCATGAAGGCGGATGTCAGCCAGCCGATTTCGCCGTCTCCGAGCTGAAACTCGGCCTTGATCGGCGGAACCACGGATGCCAAGACGTAGCGGTCGAGGTAATTGACGAGGTTCAGCGCGGTGAGCAGCGCGAGGCCCAGATAGGGATGGGGACTAGTCCTCATGGCGGGCGGGGGTCTCGGGTCGATGGAAACGCAAGGAGAATGCTTGTGCCCGGTTTCCGATTGATTGTCATTGCCGGATTGGCGCTCGCAGCGGCCGCCCTTCCGAGCGAGGGCGCTTTCGCCAACGACACAAAGGCCGTGTTCGCGGCCGGCGGGCTTAAATTCGTCGCCACGGAGGAGCTTCGCATGGAGGAGGAGAAGCTCGTCATCGCCCCTGGCGAGGTGGCCGTTTCCTACCGGTTTCGCAATCTGACGAGCCGTGACGTCGCGATGACCGTGGCGTTCCCCCTGCCCGACATCGACGCGGCCGAGATGTCCGAGACGCCGCACGGCTTTCACGCCTCCGCCCATGACGGAGATATTTTCAATTTCCGCGTGTCCGCCGATGGCAAGCCCGTCGCCGCCCAGTTCGAGGCGCGGGCTTATGCGCAGAACGGCGCCGAGGTCACGGAACTCCTCAAGACATTCGGCGTGCCTTTTGTGGACAAGGGCGAGGAAGGCCGCTCCGAAGTCTGGGCCGCGATTGAAAAGCTCGACCCCGCCGCTATCGCGGCGCTGGAAAAGGCGGGCGCGCTCGCGCCGGACGAACTTCACCACCCGGCCTGGATCGTGAAGGCGGCCTATCATTGGGAGCAGACGTTTCCCGCCTCGGCCGTAACCGCCATCGAGCACCGCTACGAGCCGGTGCTAGGCGGCAGCGAGGTTGCGCTGGAGGATTTTCAGCGCCCGAGGTTCACGCAACCCTGGTGTCCCGACGCAGCCCTGGCGGCCGGGCTGAAAAAGTTGCCGCGATACGAAGAGGGCGGAACCCATTTGGCCGCCCGCTGGCTCGAATATGTGCTCAAGACGGGGGCGAACTGGGCGGGGCCGATTTCTCGCTTTCGCCTGGAGATTTAAAAGGGCGAGGCCGATTTCATCTCGCTCTGCCCCATTCCGGGATTGAGCTTGCGCAAGGAGGGTCGCTCTTTCATTGCCGAGGGCCGGGACTTCACGCCCAAGGCCGATCTCAAGTTGCTTTTCATTTCCGGCAATTGCCAGAAGCGGCCCTGCCTCGCGGAGTGACGAAGGGCGGCGCGTGCCGCCCTCCCCGGCCGTCAGCCGCCGAACCAGCCGTCCGACCAGGAACGCGCGAAATGCCCATGAGTGGCCTGCCCGTCGTCGACATGGCCGCAATCGCCGAAGCTGCAGCCATCGCGAAAGCCGTGCTTCCTGATAATATCGTGGGCGTGATACATGAAGCGGACGGTTCTGCCCCATCCCGACTGGTCGAAGTCGCAGGCGGCGCCGTGATAGTGCCGCGAGTTCGCCACGTGCCCGCCATGCGCGAAGCAGCCGATGCGCCGGGGCTTGTAGCCATTCGCCACGAAATCCGCGATCAGCGCCTTGAAGCGCTCGGCGAGATGGCTCGCCACGGTGATCGGACCGGCGAGCGTCTGCACCGTCACGATGCCGCCGCCGCCGCGTTGGACCCGGCCCGGCGCCTGGCGGTGGGAAGGCTGGTAGGCGCGATAATGGTGGTAGGAGGAGTGGTGATGGCGATGATGCCGGTGGGCGGCCTGAGCCGGAATTGCGAACACAAGAAGGCTCGCGGCCGTGATAAGCAGTCGCATACGCTTGACCTCTTCACTTGTCGGTTCGGAAGAGCCGCGGCAGGGCGCTGGCGGCATGGCCGGCGCAGGCGCAGGGCTTAGCCTGGGACGCGCTTGGCGGGACTTCCATCTGCGGGGGCGGTCCTGCGATTTTGTGCAGGCGCCCGGTAACTTCGTGTTAGGCTTTGAATATGGCGACGGCGGGGCTCACGCTTGCGGCAATCCGGCGCCCTTTGCAGACGCGATGCGACAAGAGCCGCGCTCGCGCTGCAACCTCCGGTAAAAAGCAGCACACGCACTTGTCAATATACTTTTTACGCCTCTTCAGGCTGGATTGAGAGGGACGGTGGAGACCGGGGCGCTTTGATGCAGGAGCATCAATGCTGAAAAATTTCTGGTATGCGGTGGAATTCGCGGGCCGGGTTGGCCCCGAGCCGCAGAGAGTGACCGTGCTAGGCCAGCATCTCGCGCTTTACCGCACCCCCGAAGGCCGGCTCGTGGCGCTTTCGGATCTGTGCGTGCACCGCGGCGCGGCCCTTTCGGGGGGCAGGCTCAGGGGCGATTGCGTCGTCTGCCCCTACCACGGCTGGGAGTATGCGCCGGACGGGCGCTGCGTGAAAATCCCCGCAAATCCCGGCGCGCGCGGCATTCCGCGGAAGGCGCGCGTCGATTCCTATCCCGTGCAGGAAAGATACGGCTTCGTCTGGGTTTTCCTGGGCGATCTCCCCGAGGAGGAGAGGGCGCCCTTGCCCGAGCTGCCCGAGCTGGAGCAGCTCACGGAGTATGGCGGCCGGTTTCGCGCCATCGCCGGGGAGTTCCGGTGGCGCGCCAATTACGAGCGCATTCTGGAGAACGGCTGCGATATCGCGCACGGGCCGTTCGTGCATGCGGGCTCGTTCGGCGATCCTGAGCGCCCCGAAGTTCCCGATTACAAAGTGGAGCAGCCCGACGCGTGGTCTGCTTTCGCGACCGTCGATCTCTATCCGCCCGCGCCGAAAGGACTCTGGGGCATGCTTTGGCGGGCGCGCACCGGCTTGAAGGAGCGGCCGCCGGTGCGAACGACGACCGGGTGGATCCTGCCCAACATCGTCAAGCTGCACGTCACATTGCCCATCGGCGAACTGGTCAGCTATGCGAGCAACATCCCCATCGACGAAACCACGACGCTGACGAAGTTCTTCTCGCTGCGCTCGTTCTTCACAGGGCGCTGGGCGGACAGGAACGCGCTCGCGCGCAGCCTGAAAATCTACGAGCAGGACGCCGCTGTAATGGAAAAAGTGCGGCCGGAATTGCTGCCCTTCGATCTCTCCGCCGAGCTGAACGTGCGAAGCGATCTCCTGGGGCTCGCCTATCGCCGCCGCCGCCAGGAGCTCGCCGAAAAAGGCTGGCTCCTGTCCGACGCCGATGTCGTTACGAGCGATGCGTCGAAACGGACGGCGACAGTCATTCCTTCGCCCGCGCGCCGGGACAATCCGGACTTCGCCCGCGCCTGGGCGCACAAGGCAAAGGGCGCTCCTACCGAGGATGTGGGCCCGCCTCGGCCAGCCGCCGCCGCTGAAAGGATTGGCGACCGCGCCGAGAGATAAGACGGTTGAAAAACGCCCGCAAGACCGGGCTCATGGTCGCGCTTTAGCTGGCGCCTCAACGCCCAAGCAAGCTGTCCCAAAAACCCCCGCCCCATTCATGACGACGGTTGCGCTGGCTTCTCGCCTTTTTCGCAGCGATGGATTCGGCCGCTTCCGCCGTCTGCGTCGGCGCTGCGGAGGCGCTCGCATCCGCGGGGCCGGCTTCTCCTCGCATCCAGGGCGGCAGATAGGATTTGTCGTCGGAAGCCGCTTCCGTCGCCTTCTCGGCGGCGGCTGGCGGGTTATCTCCCGCGGCGTAAGCCGCCGGGCTCGAAAGCGCCAGCAGCATCAGCAAGGACGCCGAATAGCTCCCTCTCGCGCCTTTCCTCATCCCGTCCCCCACAAGAAGCCGCAGCAAAAGCCGAGGGCCAAGCTGCGCGCCGACGCACACTAGACGATTCTTCCCTTTGCCGGACTTGCAATTCCCGGCTTTCAACACCGAGCCTTAGCACGATCCCGGCGCTGTTTCGATCAAGCTAGCGTTAAATTTCGGGTGATCAAGCCAAATCATGGCCGGCAGGAGCGGCCCGCGCTTATCGCGGTCCCAGGAAATCGAAAGCCGGCCTCCCCGCTTGCGCGGACGCGCGGCTCTGACGCTGCGCGATGCTATCGAAAATCTTCACGAACTTCTGCGCCCCAGGCTTCTGCGAATTCCGGTCCATGATCTCGTCGAACTTCGCGAGAAGCTGCGCGCCCGTCCGTTCATGCACCACGGGATTGCGCTCATAGCCGCCGCGCTCGAAGAAGTTCGCCGTTGGCGCGTCCTTGCCGGGCGCCTGCATCATCTCGAAGCCGTTTGCCGGTCCCGCGAGGTTCATCATTTCGAGCTGGGCGCCGGTCAGCTGCGTCGCGCCCTTCCTGGCGGCGAACTCCACAATGTCGCGAAGTTTCACCGCCTGTATCCAGGGGCCGACATTGCCGTCGAGATTGAGCGCGTGCATGGCGAGGCCCTTGGGCGTCTTCGCATAGGCGATATGGGCCGGCCAGCTTTCATGCACCCTCTTGGCGTCGGCGACCATGCGCCGGACGATCGCCGCCTTCATGCGCAGCGCCTGCGCCGACCCCAAAGAGACGCCCGGCTCCTCCGCCAGCCGCTCAAGCCTTGCCGCGAAGTCTGGCCCGTCCTTGCGAACCCTCTCGATGGAGTTTGCGGCGAGAAGCTGCGCGTAGCCAAGCCCCGTCGAGGCGGCATGGCCCGTTCTCGCGTTATAGCCCGACTGCAAATCGTGCCTGCCATCGCCGCCTGTCTCGAGCGCATAGACGCGGACGACCTGATCCCTCGTCAGCCCGAGCCGGATCGATTCGAGCGCGTAATAGATCATGAATTCGTCTTCGTTCACGCGATCGGGCTTGAAGCCGTAATTGGCCTCCGCCTCGCGCAGAAAATCGGCGATCACCGCGACCGGCTCGCGGGGCGGGACGGGAACCGGCGGCGGCTTCGGGAGCAGCGCCATGATCTCGTCAGGCCGCTTCGGCCCATTATAGACGGGAGGGTGCTCCTTCACGTAGTCGTCGATGCTGAGCGCCTTGCCCGCCGCGATCTTCGCCTTGCGCTTCTTGCGCTTCAGCTCCACCCGCCGCCAGTATTGATCCACGCGCCGCGCATGAGCCAGACGCGCCGCTTCGTAAGCCTTCACCGTCGCCTGCTGCAGGGGCGTGAGCTTCGCCAGCGCTTCCTGATACGGATCGCCAAACGCCTGCTGGACAGGCGTCAGCGCCGGCGCCAGGAAGAGGCCCGCAAGAAGATAGAGAACGACTGGTAAGCGCCTCAACATTCGCCCGCACTCTAGCCGAAAGGAAAAACCGGGACAGCACAAAATTGCCGGCCCTTGCGGCATAACCCGCGGGGCCTGTCTCGCGCTTGCCGGATGAAGCGGCCACATTTTCGACGCGTCCATGTTGCACCAGCTTCGCCAAGGGTGCTCTTCTCCGCGCGCGCCCGGCGCCGATCATGGCGCGGCCTCCTGGCCTTGCGGGCGGCGCCGGCATCCGCGCATTCCTCAGCGGGCCGTATCGAAGCGGGAGGGTAAGCATCTTGAACGGTCAACCGGGCATGCTTGAGCGGTTCCGGCGCCTCGCGGCGGCGGCGGCTTGTCTCGCGAGCCTTGTTGCGCTTTCGGCCTGCGCGGGATTCGGACTTCGCAACGCGCCGATCAATTCGGCGCTGGGCGACGAAGCCGAGGGTTTGCCGGACGCCATCGTCGCATCGCCCGCGCTGCTGCAGGAGAACTCCGAAACCATCATAGGCCTGAGCTTCTCCGGCGGGGGCACGCGCGCGGGCGCTTTCGCTTTCGGCGTCTTGAAAGAACTCGCCCAGACGGAGAGGCCGTCGCAAAACGGCGCGCGTTCGCTGATCGATCAGGTGACTCTTGTCTCGGGCGTATCCGGCGGATCGATCACGGCCGCCTATTTCGCGCTTCATGGGCGCGATACGCTTGCCGACTTCCGCAAGCGGTTCCTGATCCAGGACGTCGAGGCGTCGCTCAACACCTCCGTCAACGTGACGAACCTGATGCTGCTTGCGAAGGGCGGCGTCAACGATCGAAGCGGCCTGCCTGTCTGGCTCGACAAGAATTTGTTCAGCGGCGCCACCTATGCCGACGTGCTGAAACCCGGCCACCCGCAGCTCTGGATCAACGCCTCCGACATCTACAACCGGACGACCTTCATCTATAATTCGGTGAATTTCGGCGCGCTGTGCAGCGACCTCAAGCGCTATCCCCTGTCCGAGGCGGTCGCGGCTTCGGCCGCCGTGCCGCTCGTGTTCGCGCCCATCGTGATCGAGAACTACGCCGACCGCTGCCAGTTCACGCCGCCCGATTGGGTCTATTCCGCGAACCGGCCGGGCGCGCCCGCGATCATGCGCGCCTCGGCTGCGGCCATCCAGCGCTATCGCGAGAAAGCGGACGTGAAATTCGTCAAGCTGCTCGACGGCGGCATGACCGACAATCTGGGCCTCAGCGGCCTCGTGCTCGAGCTTGCGGCGGCGACGAAGCCTTACGAGCCGCTCACGCCGAAGCAGGTCGTGAACCTGAAGCGCTTTCTGTTCGTGGTGGTCGACGCGGGCCGCCCGCCCGGCGGTGATCTCGCCAAGAGCGCCGACTTGCCCGAGCTGTTCGATTTGATCCAGGCCGTCTCCGACACCGCCGTCGACGCGAATGTGCGCGCCGCCTACGACGCCTTCCTCGCCGAGATGGAGAAATGGCGCGAGCGCATGATCGACTATCGCTGCGGGCTGACCCCGCCGGAGGTGGCGTCGTTGCGCGGCACGACCGAGGGCTGGGATTGCCGCGCTCTCTCGCTCCAGGTCGCCAAGGTGAGCTTCGACCAGATGCGCGAGCCGAGCGTGAAGGCCAGGCTCGAAAAGATCCCGACGAGCTTCAAGCTACCGAAGGACGACGTGGATCTCCTCATCTCGTCGGCGGGCAGCCTGCTGCGGCAAAACCCGAACTACAAAGAATTCCTCGCCACGTTCTGAGCGGAGGACTGCACCGGGGCAGAGAGCGGCTGTGCCGGTTTTCCCGCGATCCCATGCGCGCCAAGTCGGCGATGCGCTAAACGCCGCCGCCCCGGTCAGTCATTCCTTGGCGCCCGCCTGCACCAGCAGGTCGCGCACATTAGGCTTCGCCACAATCAGCGCGGTCGCGCCAAGATTGTCCTTGGCATTGACATCGGCCCCCTTGTCGAGCAGCACTTGCACCACCTCGCGGAGGCCTTTCATGGAAGCCATCTCCAGCGCGGTCAGGCCAGTGCTTGTCCTGGCATTGACGCCGGCCCCTTTGGCGAGCAGCATCTGCACCACCTCGCGGTGGCCCATCATGGAAGCAATATGCAGCGGGGTCGCGCCGTGGCTCTCCGAGGCATTGATGTCGGCCCCTTTGGCGAGCAGCGCCCGCACGACGTCGAGGTGGCCATTCGTGGAAGCAACAAACAGCGGGGTCGCGCCAAGATTGTTCTTGGCATTGACGCCGGCCCCCTTGGCGAGCAGCATCTGCACGACGTCGAGGTGGCCCATCTGGGACGCCACTATCAGCGGGGTAAAGCCTTGGTTGTCCTTGGCGTTGACGCCGGCCCCTTTTGCGAGCAGCGCCCGCACGACCTCGATGTGGCCCTTCTGGGACGCCACTATCAGTGCGGTCGCGCCAGGATTGTTCTTGGCATTGACGTCGGCCCCCTTGGCGAGCAGAACCTGCGCCGCATCGGCATCGCCACGCGACGCCGCGCTGAACAAGTCGTCCTTGGCCCCCTTGGCGAGCAGCAATTGCACGATCTCGCGGTGGCCAGCTCCGGAGGCCACTATCAGCGCGGTCGCGCCAAGATTGTCCTTGGCGTTGACGCTGGCCCCCTTGGCGAGCAGCGCCCGCACTATCTCGATGCGGCCGTTCTGGGAAGCCAAAGACAGCGCGGTCGCGCCGCCGTTCATCGCGGCGTCGACGCGGGCGCCCTTGTCTAGCAGCATCTGCACGATTTCGCGGCGCCCGGTTTCGGAGGCCGCCATCAGGGCGGTCGCGCCGTTGTTCATCCTGGCGTCGAAGTCAGCGCCCTTGTCGAGCAGCGCCTGCACCACGGCCGCGTCGCCACGAGCCGCCGCCGCGACCAAGTCCTCCGCGGGTCCGGCCACCGCTGCCGGCGCCGCGCCGAGCGCCAGCGCCACCCACCCCATCAATAACGCCCGGCGAATGCGAATAAGGGAACTCTGGACGAGGGCCGCGGCTGGCATCGCAAAACCTCCTAATAAAATAAATCTCAAGCGGCTATTTGAATGAGATTTCCATTTCTGGCAATATCGGCCGCTCGCGTTGTGGATAGTCATCCACGAACCAATAGCCCCTGGGCGACAGCTAACAGGCCAACATCGTGGTCTATTCGTCGCCGCGCTGGAATCAACGTGCGATGGAGGACGAGACGCTCGGCGCCGCCACACAGGCGCGGGTTGGCGAAGCGGGGGACTCTGCTTAGATTGCGCGGCAGAGAGGCAATCGGCATCGCATGGACGAGATCGGGCGGCGCATCCTGACGCCGGAGGAAATCGCGCGCTACAAGCGGCACCTGCTGGTGAAAGACATCGGCGGGCAGGGCCAGCAGCGGCTCAAGGCGGCGCGCGTGCTGGTGGTCGGCGCGGGCGGGCTCGGTTCGCCGGTTCTCATGTATCTCGCGGCGGCGGGCGTGGGCCATATCGGCGTGATCGACGACGACCGCGTGGCGCTCGATAATCTGCAGCGGCAGGTGGCGTTCAAAACCGGCGATGTGGGCGCGCTGAAGGCCGAGCGGGCGGCGGCGCTATGCGAAGCGCTCAACCCGCATGCGGCCGTCGAGGCCATGCCGTTCCGGCTGACGGCGGAGAACGCGCTGGAGATCGTCTCGCGCTACGACATCGTGGCCGACGGCTCGGACAATTTCGCCACGCGCTACCTCGTGAACGACGCCTGCTACTTCGCGCAGAAGCCGCTCGTGTTCGCCGCGCTCGGCCAGCTCGACGGCTATGTTTCGACCTTCCGCGCTTACGGCAAGGATGAAGCCGGCCAGCCCCTGCCGAATTATCGCTGTCTGTTCCCGGAGCCGCCGCCGCCCGGCGCCGTCGCGAATTGCGAAGAGGCAGGCGTGCTCGGCCCCGTCGCGGGCGTGATCGGCACGCTTCAGGCGGTGGAGGTCGTCAAGCTCATCCTCTCGCTTGGCGATCCGCTCATCGGCCGCCTCCTCATCTACGACGCGCTCGGCCCGAGGTTCCAGACCATTGCGCTGAAATGGGACCCGGACAATCCGCTGACGGGCCGCGCGCCCACGATCCGCGACCTTTCCATCCACAAGCGGCGGGCCGCCTGAGGCGGCAAAACGTCTTCATATCGCCCAATTTTCAGGCGCGATTGCGAAATCAAGAGCGTGATTCCCAAACAATCCGACCGGAGGCGGCCCATGAAACGGCCCTTGTTTCCCGCACTTCTCGTAAGCCTCGCGCTGGCGGGCGCGGCCAGCGATGTCGCTGCATGCACGAATTCCGGCAGCTTCGAGCGATGGCTTTCGGATTTCAAGGCGGAGGCGCGGTCCAAAGGCATTTCGGCGCAAGCCTTGTCCGCGCTCGACGGCGTCACGTTCGACCAGGGCGTCATCAATTCCGACCGCGGCCAGAAGGTTTTCTCGCAGACCTTCCTTGAATTTTCCGACCGCATGGCCGCGAAATACCGCATCGAGAAGGGCCGCCAGCTCATCCAGAAATACAAGCCCATCTTCGACAAGATCGACCAGAGGTTTGGCGTCCCCGCGCCGGTCATCGTCGCCTACTGGGCCCTGGAGACCGATTTCGGCGCGAACAACGGCAAACTGTCCACGCTTCGCTCGCTCGCGACGCTTGCCTTTGACTGCCGCCGGCCCGAGAAATTCCGCAGCGAGCTGATCGACGCGCTCCGCATCGTCGATCGCGGCGATCTGAGCCCGGACGAGATGCGCGGGCCTTGGGCGGGCGAGATGGGCCAGACCCAATTCGTGCCTTCGATCTACTACAAATACGGCATCGACGGCGACGGCGACGGCAAGGCCGATCTCATACACAGCGTGCCGGACGTGCTCTTGTCTTCGGCGAATTACCTGCATGGCCTCGGCTGGCGGCCCGGCGAGCCTTGGCTGAAGGAGGCGCGCGTCCCGGAAAGCATGGACTGGGCCGAGGCCGATTTGAATGTCCAGCACACGCTGAGCGAGTGGTCGCGCATGGGCGTGCATCTGGCCGACAGCGGCGGCGTCCGGGGCGACCTTCCGGCGTCGCTGGTGCTGCCGATGGGACGCAACGGCCCGGCCTTCCTCGCCTTCAATAACTTCAAGGTCTATCTGGAGTGGAACCAGTCGCTCGTCTATTCCGTGACGGTCGCGTATCTGGCGACGCGGATCGAGGGCGCTCCAGCGCTTAATCGCGGGCGAGGGGTCGTTGCGTTCGGCTACGATCAGACGAAAGAGCTTCAGGGCCTGTTGAAGGCGCGCGGATACGAAGTCGGCGAGGTGGACGGGAAGCTCGGCCTCGCCACGCGGGCGAGCATCAAGAAAGTTCAGCAGAAGCTCGGGCTGCCCGCCGATTCCTATCCCAGCCCCGAGTTGCTCGACCGCCTGCGCTCGCGCTGAACGGTCGTCGCCTTCAACGTCCATTGCCCGGTGAACTCGCCTTGGGGGGGTCACGCGGCGCGGGAGAGGGAGTCCGGCCGCACGCGCAGCAAAAGCGCGTCCCCTCATCTCCCGAGGTCGGTGGGATACGAGAGGGAGCGCCCTCGGTTGGCGCCGCCAGCCGAGCCGCCCTGTCCGCCAGCGAAGGTGCTGAAAAAGCGGACATTATGCTTCGACAGGCTCATCCTTCGAGACGGCGCTTGCAGCGCCTCCTCAGGATGAGGCGCAGCGTTTTCGACGTGCTGAGGGCTTTCAACGGGTTAACCTCTTGACGAGGCCGTTGGGATTCGGCGGCGCTCCATGCCGCTGTCACGCGCGGCGGCTATTGCCGGCGCGTCTCACCGCGAGGGGATGGGCAACATCAACTTTTCAGGTAGCCAAGGGCGCCGGGGCACGGGCCGCCGCCGCTACTCGGCGGCGGCGCTGGCGATCGCGCCGTGACAATGCTTGTACTTCTTGCCCGAACCGCAGGGGCAGGAAGCGTTGCGCGCCACCTTGCCCCAGCTCTCCGGGTTGTTTGGATCGACGGCGGCCGGCCTGCCGCCCTTGGCTCGCGCCTGCTGGGCCGACGCGCGGCCAGGCTCCCTGCCCGCCCCGCCTTTGCGCGCCGCCTGCGCGGGCGCTCCGTTGCCCTGTTTCCCCGCCGCCCGGCGCTCCTGCCTTGACAGCGCAGGCGCTCGATCCAGCGCCTCAAGCTGGAACTCGTCCTCGCCCGTAACAGGATCGATATGATGGGCGTGCATTTCGGGCAGGTCGCCCGCCCCGGCAAAATCGTCGGGCTGCCGGGCAAGTTCGACATGGAGGAGCTGGCCGGTGACCTCCCGGCGCATCCGGCCGAGCATGTGCTCGAAAAGCTGGAACGCCTCGCTCTTATACTCATGAAGCGGATCGCGCTGCGCGTATCCCCGCAACCCCACCGCCTGGCGCAGATGTTCAAGGCTGACAAGGTGCTCGCGCCAGAGATGATCGAGCGTCCTGAGCAGAACCTCTTTCTCGATATGCCGCATGATTTCAGGGCCAACATCCGAGGCCTTGCGCGCGGCCGCAGAGTCGGCGAGGTTTTGCAACCGCTCCTCGATTTCCTGGTCCGCGATCCCTTCCTCGGCAGCCCACTCCTCGATGGGCGCGTCCACGTCGAAGATCCCCTTGAACTCCTCGCGCAAGCCCTTCACGTCCCATTGCTCGGCGAAAGCCTTGGCCGGAATGTGAGCCGTCACGAGTTCCTGCACGACCTCGCGGCGCATGTCCGCCACCGTCTCCTCGACGTTCTCGTCCTGCATGAGATCGATGCGCTGATCGAAAATTGCCTTGCGCTGATCGTTCATCACGTCGTCGAACTTCAGCACGTTCTTGCGCATGTCGAAGTTGCGCGCCTCGACCTTCTTCTGCGCGTTCGCCAGCGCCTTGTTGATCCAGGGATGCGCGATAGCCTCGCCTTCCTTGATGCCGAGCTTGCGAAGCACGAGATCCATGCGCTCGGCGCCGAAGATCCGCATCAAGTCGTCTTCGAGCGAGAGATAGAATTTCGACGCGCCGGGATCGCCCTGGCGTCCCGAGCGGCCGCGAAGCTGATTGTCGATGCGCCGGCTTTCGTGACGCTCGGTGCCGAGAACGTAAAGGCCGCCGGCCTTCAGCGCCCGCTCTTTCTTCTCCTCGACATCGGCGGCGATTTTCGCGCGCTCGGCCTCGATCTCCTCGGGCGTGGGCGCCTGGCCCGCCGCTTCGCGCTCGGCTATCCAATCCGATAGCCGCATCGACGCATTGCCGCCGAGTTGGATGTCCGTGCCGCGCCCCGCCATGTTGGTGGCGATCGTCACGGCGCCCGGCACGCCGGCTTGCGCGATGATGTGCGCCTCCTGCTCGTGGAAGCGCGCATTCAGCACCTGATGCTTGATGCCGTGCGGCTTCAGCATCTCCGAGAGCGTCTCGGATTTCTCGATGGAGACCGTGCCAACCAGAATGGGCTGTTCCCGCTGGTGGCAATCGCCGATCACATTGATGATCGCATTGTATTTTTCCTGCGCGGTCCTGTAGACCTCGTCGTCCTGGTCCTTGCGGATCATGGGCCGGTTGGTTGGAATCTCGATCACTTCAAGCTTGTAGATATCGAGAAATTCGGAGGCCTCCGTCAAAGCGGTGCCAGTCATGCCGGCGAGCTTGTCGTAAAGGCGGAAGTAATTCTGAAAGGTGATCGAAGCGAGCGTCTGGTTTTCGGGCTGAACTTCCACCCCTTCTTTCGCTTCAAGCGCCTGATGCAGGCCTTCGGAATAGCGCCGGCCCTCCATCATGCGGCCGGTAAACTCGTCGACGATGACCACCTGGTTCCGCCGCACGATATAGTCGCGGTCCTTGAGGAAGAGCGTGTGCGCGCGCAGCGCCTGGTTCACGTGATGGACGAGCGACACGTTCTCTACGTCGTAGAGCGACGTATCGGGCTTCAGGAAGCCCGCCCGCTCCAGCAGATCCTCGATGCGCTGGTTGCCCTCTTCCGTCAGGGTGACGGTGCGCATCTTCTCGTCGAGGTCGTAATGCTCCTTCGAAAGTTGCGGAATGAACTTGTCGATGGTGTTGTAGAGGTCGGACTTGTCCTCGATGGCGCCCGAGATAATGAGCGGCGTCCTCGCCTCGTCGACCAGGATGGAATCCACCTCGTCGACAATGGCGAAGGCATGGGCTTGAAGCTCGGCGGGCCGGCCTCCAAACTGCACCATGTCGGAAGGGGAATACTTCATGTTGTCGCGAAGATAATCGAAGCCGAACTCGTTGTTGGTGCCGTAGGTGATGTCGCAGGCATAGGCGCGGCGGCGGTCGTCGTCGTCGAGCTCGTGAACGACGCAGCCGACAGTGAGCCCGAGAAACCTGTAGATCTCGCCCATCCATTCGGAGTCGCGCTTGGCGAGGTAGTCGTTCACCGTGACGATATGGACGCCGCGGCCGGGAAGGGCGTTGAGGTAGGCGGGGAGCGTGGAGACGAGCGTCTTGCCCTCGCCCGTCTTCATTTCCGAAATCTTGCCCTCATGCAGAACCATGCCGCCCATGAGCTGCACGTCGAAATGCCGCTGCTTCAGGGTCCGCTTCGAGGCTTCGCGCACCGTCGCGAAAGCTTCCGGCAACAGAGCATCGAGGGTCTCGCCCTTGGCGAAGCGTTCGCGGAACTCTGCCGTCTTGCCCCGCAATTGGTCATCGGACAGGGATGCGAACCTCGGCTCCAGCGCATTGATGGGCCCAACCTGCGACCTGTAACTCTTCAAGCGTCTTTCGTTGGAACTGCCAAAGATTTTGGTTGCGAACGCGCCAAGGGAAATCATGCTAGCCGAGCCTCACTGCCTCGCCGAGAAAAGCAGCCCAAGTTTTGGGGGCCGCTGCCAGAGCGCCGTTTCTGTCTGGCGATGGCTTTTCCTAGGGGCTTTTTAGAAATGACCGAGGAGAAGCGTCCTTCTCCTCCATTGCAGCAGAAATAAGCAGACGCACCGGCGCTGTCAACGCGCGCTTCCCGCGCACGGAAGATAAGGCGGGAAAGCCCGCCGGCGTTGTCCAAGGGGAGCCTATCCGCGGCTTCATGAAGGAACCAAAAGCATTCAGTTCAAGCCGACGGCGGCGCGCTCTTCAACACCTGGCAATGCCGGGGCGGCCCGAAGTTCGAGCGGTGGCTACGATCCGCGGCGCCGGCAAAATCAAGCGCGGGGCGAGTTCTCTCTTCGGCGCGGGGATCCGCGACCGAGGCTCGGATATGAAATTCCATTTTAGCATCGAATGCGTGAGCATCCGCGGTTAACACAATTCTTGCTTGGTCCTTGCAAAGGCCTTAATAACCGCCAGAACATGCTTCCCATCGCGCGCGGCCCGTTCTAGAAGCGGCGGCAAATTCTCGCGCGCCACAGCAAAGCGCGCGACAGGAAGGTAAAGGCGAGGAGTTCCCAGCCGTGACTTTAAGGATTTTTTGCATGAGCGCCGCCGCGCTGGCGCTTAGCGCGCAGTTCGCCTGGGCCGCGCCAGTCGCCCGCGTGAATGGAAGCGACATCACCGAGGCCGAACTCGCCTTCGCCGAAGCCGAAGTCGGCGCCGAAATCGCGGGGCTTCCCGTCGAAAGCCGCCGCCGCGTCCTCGTCGAATATCTCGTGGAGGCGCACCTGTTCGCGGACGAAGCGGGCAAGAGCAAGCTTGGCTCGGGCAAGGATTACGAAGACCGGCTCTCCTATTACAAGCTGCGGGCGCTGCGCGACACCTTCTATGAGAAGAAGGTGCGCGAGGCCGTCACGGAGGCGCAGGCCAAAGCCGCCTATGACGAGCAGATCGCCAAGCTGAAGCCCGAGCCCGAAGTGCGCGCGCGCCACATCCTGGTGAAGACCGAGCAGGAAGCCAAGGATCTGATCGCGGAGCTGAAAGGCGGCGCCGATTTCACCGAACTTGCCAAGAAAAGCGTCGACGGCCCAAGCTCGAACACCGGCGGCGATCTGGGTTATTTCTCGCGCGGCCAGATGGTGAAGGCGTTCGAGGACGCGGCCTTTGCGCTGGAGCCCGGCCAGATTTCCGGGCCGGTCCAATCCGATTACGGCTGGCATGTCATCAAGGTGGAGGACAAGCGCACGCGCCCGGTCCCGAGCTTCGACGAGGTGAAAGACCAGATCATGGCCTCCCTGATCCAGACGCAGCTTCGCGACGTTGTGCAGAAGCTGAGAGGCTCCGCGACGGTTGAGATCGTGGACCCGGAGCTGAAGAAGGCGATCGAAGAGGACGCCAAGGCCGCAGCGATCGAATCCTCCTCGCAACAGAAATAAGGTCTGACCCGGAGATCGCCGTGGCGAAAATACATAAGGTTTCGCCGTTTGCGCCCGGCGAGCTTGCGGCGCCTCCCCCCATAGCGGGCGTGCGCATCGCCGTCGCCGAGGCCGGCATTAAGTACGCGAACCGCACTGACGTTCTGCTGATGCTTTTCCCGGAAGGGACGGAAGCCGGCGGCGTGCTGACGCGCTCGATGACATCCTCCGCGCCGGTCGATTGGTGCCGCGAGCAGCTCCAGCATGGCGCCGCGAGCGCGCTTGTCGTCAATTCCGGCAATGCGAATGCGTTCACCGGCTGGCGCGGCCGCGAGACGGTCGAGGCCACGGCTGCGTTCGCCGGCGAAGCGGCGGGATGCGACCCCGAGCGCGTGTTCATTGCGTCCACCGGCGTGATCGGCGAGCCGCTCGACGCCTCGAAATTCAAGGACGTGCTGAAGGCCATTGCGCCGACGGCCCGCGAAGACCTCTGGGCCGAGGCCGCGCGCGCCATCATGACCACCGACACCTTTCCGAAGCTCGCAACCCGCCGCGCGCTTGTCGGCGCCGTGCCGGTCACGCTGAACGGCATCGCCAAGGGCTCCGGCATGATCGCGCCCGACATGGCGACCATGCTGTCGTTCATCGTCACCGACGCGCCCATCGAGAGCCACGCGCTGACGAAGCTCGCCCAGCGCCACGCGAAGACGACGTTCAATTCGATCACGGTGGACAGCGACACCTCCACCAGCGACACGCTCCTCATCTTCGCGACGGGCGCGGCAGCGGCCCGCGGAGCGCCGAAGATCGCCTCCCCGGACGATCCCGAGGCCGCGACATTTTCGGCCGCGCTGCTTGCGCTGATGCACGACCTTTCTCTGCAAGTCGTGAAGGACGGCGAAGGCATCACGAAGCTGATGACCATCCATGTCGACGGCGCCGAGAGCGACGACGCCGCGCGCCGCATCGGCCTTTCCATCGGCAATTCGCCGCTGGTGAAGACGGCCGTGGCCGGCGAGGACGCCAATTGGGGCCGCATCGTCGCCGCCGTCGGCAAATCGGGCGAGGCCGCCAATCGCGACCGGCTCGCGATCTGGTTCGGCGACATCCCGGTGGCGAAAGACGGCCTGCGCCATCCCGATTACCAGGAGACGCAAGGCGCGGCCTATATGAAGAACGCCGAAATCGAGATCCGCGTCGACGCCGGAACCGGCGGCCCCGGCCGCGCCACCGTCTGGGCGTCCGACCTCACCCATGGCTATATCGACATCAATGCCGACTACCGGAGCTGACGCGCCCGCGCGGCGGCTCGTGCTGGTGGCCGCCGTCGCCCTCATCGACGCGGACGGCCGCGTGCTCCTCGCACAGCGCCCCGCGCACAAGCAGCTCGGCGGGCTTTGGGAGTTCCCCGGCGGCAAGCTCCACGAGGGCGAAACGCCGGAAGCAGCCCTCGTCCGCGAGCTGAAGGAGGAGCTTGGCATCGACGTTCCGACGCGCTGCCTCGCGCCGCTGACATTTGCGAGCCACAGCTACGAAACGTTCCACCTGCTGATGCCGCTCTACGCCTGCCGCAACTGGGAGGGCGAGCCCGAGCCGCTCGAAGGCCAGCGCCTCGCCTGGGTGCGGAAAGACCGCCTGCGCGATTACCCCATGCCGCCCGCCGACCTGCCGCTCATCCCGATCCTGCAGGACTGGCTTTGATAAGGCTGGCGCCTTTTCAGTCGCCCGGGTCTCGCGTGTGAGACTCCACGAAGGCGGCATAAGGCTCATCGAATTTCTTCGTGTGGGACGTCAGCCAGCTGTGCAAATCTACGCCAGAGCCGGCTGATGCGGCGACGCCAGCGCGAGCAAGAGATGAAACGAAACGGTTCAGCTTTTTGAGTAAATTCTCGTGATCGCGCTTGTGAAAAAAGAGGCCGGGATATCCGTCTTTTTTCATAAGAGCTTCTTCGTGAAAAAAGTGCGCCTCCGCTGTCTCGATCAGTTCTCCCGAGAGATGAACCAATCTCTGAACATCGGCGGGGCTTCTATTGGCCGGCGTCGAAAAGAAGGTGTCGATCTCCGAGGCCGCCAAATCGACCTGCTCCGCGAGAAGCCGGTGCTCCTCGGCGACGGATTGCTGAACTTTCGGCGATAAGGCTCGCTGTTCCGCGAGAATACCCATTGCATTAACTCTCCCCACAAGGCTTGGTCCTTTGCCGCCAAGCCGCAAACAACAAAAAAACTATCCAAATCGGGAGCCTGTCAAAACACAAAAGCGTCAGCGAGACAATGGACTAGGGCTTGCGAGTATTAACCTTAATACTTTCCTTACCGGAAAAACCATTTTTGCGAAACGAACCCAATAGAGTTAATGGACCGTGCACGCCGCAACAGCAGCGGCGGGGCATTCGCTATAGCAATCCCTTCAGCGCATAAACCAGCTCCAGCGCATCCCTTGGGCTGAGGCTGTCCACATCGAGCGCGGCGAGCCTCTCCAGCGCGGGATGCGGCGCGTCCTCCAGCGCCTGCTCCGCTGCAAGCGCAGGCGCGGAAAACAACGGCATGTCGGTCGGCAGCGTCAGCGGCCCATGCGGCCCGGCCCCGCTTTCGAGCTGCGCCAAAATCTGCTTCGCGCGCGCGAGCACCGGCTTCGGGACGCCGGCGAGCTTCGCCACCTGCACCCCATAGGAGCGGTTCGCAGGCCCCGCCTCCACCGCATGCAGGAATACGATCGTGTCCTTCCACTCCGTCACCGCCATGCGCACATTGCCCGCGCGCGGCAGATTGTCAGCGAGCCGCGTCAGCTCGTGGTAATGCGTGGCGATAAGGCCCCGGCAGCGCACGGCGTCGTGCAGGTGCTCCAGCACCGCCCAGGCGATGGACAGCCCGTCGAAGGTCGCCGTGCCGCGCCCGATCTCGTCGAGGATCACGAGGCTTTTCGCGCTCGCAAGGTTGAGGATCGCGGCGGTCTCCGTCATCTCCACCATGAAGGTCGAGCGGCCGCGCGCGAGGTCGTCGGCGGCGCCGATGCGCGCGAAGAGGCGGTCGGCCACGCCGATATGCGCGGACGCGGCGGGCACATATGAGCCCATCTGCGCGAGCACGGCGATGAGCGCGTTCTGGCGCAGATAGGTGGATTTGCCCGCCATGTTCGGGCCGGTTACGACGAGGAAGCCGGACGCCCGCTCGCCCGCGCCGTCGAGCTTGCAGTCATTGGAGATGAAGGGCTCGCCCGAGCGCGCGAGCGCCTGCTCCACGGCCGGGTGGCGGCCGCCTTCGATGAGGAAGGCGCGGCTTTCGTCCACGCGCGGGCGCACATAGTTCTGGGCTTGCGCGAGTTCGGCGAGCGCCGCGAGGCAGTCGAGCGAGGCGAGCGCGGCGGCGGCGCGGGCGATGGGCGCTTCGGCGGCAAGGATCGCGGCCGAAAGCTCCTCGAACAGGGCCAATTCGCGGGCGAGCGCCTCGCTCGTCGCGTTCAGGATGCGGCTTTCGAGCGCCGCCAGATCGCCGGTCGTAAAGCGCACCGCGTTGGCGAGCGTCTGCTTGTGCCGGAACACGCCCGCATGCGGCTCGCCCTGCAAGACCGCCGCCGCGGCTGGGCCTACCTCCACGAAATAGCCGAACATCTGATTATATTGGATCTTCAGCGTCTTGACGCCGGTCCGCGCCTGGTAATCGGCTTGCAGGGAAGCAAGCACGACTTTCGAGCCGGCAGCGAGGGCTCGCAGCTCGTCGAGCTTCGGGTCGTATCCACTCGCGATAAAGCCGCCGTCGCGCGCGAAGAACGGCGGCGTTTCGCAAAGAGCGCGGGCCAGATCGCCCGCAAGCCGCGCCTCGACGCCCGATGAGAAGGGCGAGAGGGCCGTCACGATATCGGCCATATGCGCGGGCTGCGCCGCCGCCGCCGCGATGAGCGCGCAAAGCTCGCCGGCAATGGCGAGCCCGTCGCGCATGGCGCCGAGGTCGCGAGGTCCGCCGCGCTTCAATTTCAGCCGCGACAGCGCCCGGCTCATGTCCGGCGCGGTCCGCAAAATGGCGCGCACGCGCTCACGCAGCGCCCAATCCTCGATCAGCGCCGCCGCCGCATCGAGCCGCCGGTTGATCAGCTCCACATCCGCCGACGGCGAGACGAGGCGCCCCATCAGCTCGCGCGCGCCCGCCGCCGTCACCGTGCGGTCGATGGCGGCGAAGACGGTGGGAGCGCCCTCGTTCCGCGGCCGCAGCAGCTCAAGGCTCGCGCGCGTCGCCGCATCGATGGACAGGAGCGCCGACGCCGCCTCTCGCTTCGGCGGCCGGAGCGCGGGCCGCTCGCCCATCTGAGTGAGGCTCACGTAATGGAGAAGCGCGCCGATAGCCGCGAGATCGCCGTCCGCGAAGTCGCCGAGGCCGTCGAGCGCCGCGATTTCGAAAGCCTCCTTAAGCGCGCGCTCGCCCTTGGCCTTGGCGAACAGGGCGCGGGGCAGCGGCGATAGGCTTGAGCCCGCCGCTTCGCTCGCGGCTTTCAACGCCTCATCCTGGATCTCATCCTCCGCAATCAGAAGCTCCGCCGGCCTGAGCCGCAGAAGCTCGCCCGCAAGATCCTCCGGCGCAGCCTCGCTCAAAAGGAACTCGCCCGTCGAGATGTCGAGCGCGGCGATATGATAGCGCGCGGCCGATCCCTTGCCGGCCTTCGCGACGGCGGCCAGAAAGTTGTTGCTGCCCGACGTAAGTAGCGCGTCTTCCGTCAGCGTGCCGGGCGTGACGAGCCGCACCACATCGCGGCGCACCACCGCTTTCGGCCCGCGCTTCTTGGCAAGCTCGGGGTCTTCGAGCTGCTCGGCCACCGCCACGCGGAAGCCCTGCCGGATCAGCTTTTGCAGATAGTCGTCGGCGCGCGCGACGGGCACGCCGCACATCGGGATGTCCTCGCCCGCGTGCTTGCCGCGCTTCGTAAGCTGGATGCCGAGCGCGTTGGCGGCGGCGACCGCGTCATCGAAGAACAGCTCGAAGAAATCGCCCATGCGGTAGAAGAGCAGAAACTCCGGATGCTTCGCCTTCACGTCCAGATATTGCGCCATCATGGGCGTGGCGCTCTTCGCGTCCCCCGCGTCGCCTCTCGCGTTCGTTTTTTGCATGGCCAACGATGCTCGCCCTCCGCGCCCTGCCGACTCGACGAGGCCGGCGCGGAAGTCTACGGCATGCGCGTTGAAGGAGAAGCCGCGCGGCGCCGGTTTTCCCCGCTTACCATAGAAGCGAGCGCATTGCCTGGAAGGGTCAGGCTATGAACGAGTTAAGGTAAATCGGGCAATCGTCACGCCCGATGAGCACGGGACAACGTCAGGAGAGGCGATGAGCGTTCTTTTGGGCCTCGCGGCGGCTTTCGGCGCCGCCGCAGCCACGTCCGCCACCGACATTGCGACGAAGGTTTCGGTCCAAAAACTGGATGCGAGTTCGCTCCTCGCCTTGAACTGGATAACGAGCGCGTCGATCCTGACCGCGCTCGCATTGATCTGCTATCCCGGCCTCATTACGAGCCCGAACGTAACCCTTTCCGGGATGACGCGGGACGGCTTTTGGCGCCTGTTATTTGCCGACGGCGCCCTTAACGCCATCGCAGCCTATTTCTACATTCGAGCCTTCAGGGAAGCCGACGCGTCGTTGGTGGCGCCGCTCATGTCGCTCACGCCGATCCTTCTCCTGGTTACTTCCCCTCTCATGCTGGGCGAGATCGTTCCTCCCATAGGCGCGCTTGGAATCCTGCTTGCCGTTGTGGGGTCGTACAGGCTCGGCGAATTGGATGGCCGGGCCGGAGTTCTCCAGCCATTCAAAGCGCTTGGGCGAAATCGCGGCGTCCGCTCCATGCTGGTAGCGGTAGCGATTTGGAGCGTGACGTCCAACCTCGACAAGATGGGCGTCATCGCGTCGACCCCGCTTCTATGGTCCGCCAGCATCTCTTGTTTCGTCGCCTCGTGCGCATGCTTATACTGGCTGCTTGCTCGCCCGCGCGACCGGCCGGCGCGCCTTCATTGGCTGTTTTTCATCCCAGGACTGGGCCAAGCGTTGCAAGCCGTTCTGCAAAACGTGGCGCTTACGCTAATACTGGTGCCCTACGTCATATCGATCAAGCGCACCAGCGCCATCATAACTGTTTTGCTGAGCGCATTATTTCTTGGGGAAGTCATATCCAAGAGATTGGAAGGCGCCTTCATCATGGTCGTTGGCGCCATGTTGATGGCTCTTGCCGCCTATAGATAAGAGACGCCACGCCATATGCGCGCCAGCAAAGGTCCGCCGGTTCTTCTGTTACGCGGGGGGCGCCGCGGTGCGGATCGACCAGCGCAGCCGCGCAGAGCGGGCTCGGGGATTTGCGCCGATCTCCTCTTCCGAGGGCTCGATTCCGTGGCGGTCCTTCAGCTCGAAGGACGGCGCCGGGCCGTCCTGAGACGAAGGAAGATACCGGGACGCTTTCGCCCGTCTCCCCGAACGCTCCACGAGAAACTGCTTTACGATCCTATCCTCAAGCGAGTGAAAGCTCACCACTGCCAGACGGCCGCCCGGCTTGAGGATGCGCTCAGCCGCCAGCAGCGCGCGTTCAAGCTCGCCGAGTTCGTCGTTGACGTAAAGGCGAAGCGCCTGGAAGGTGCGCGTCGCCGGATGCTTTCCCTCTTCGGCGCGGCGCCCCAAGACGCGGCTGACGAGTTCGGCGAGCTGCGCCGTGCGCTTGAACGGCGCCGTCCGGCGATCAGCCACGATGGCCGCCGCAATGGCGCGCGAGCGGCGCTCCTCGCCGAGCCGGTAGAGAAGATCGGCGATTTCATCCTTCTCGAACGTGTTCACGACGTCGGCGGCGCTCAACCCTTCGCCGGACATGCGCATGTCGAGCGGGCCGTCGCGCATGAAGGAAAAGCCGCGGCTTGCTTCGTCGAGCTGCATCGAGGAGACGCCAAGATCGAGGACAACGCCGTCGGCCGTTTCCCAGCCAGCCGCCTTCGCGGCCTCCTCCATGTGTGAAAAGGGCGTTTGCGCGAGCCTGAGGCGGCCGCCGAATTCCGCTTCAAGGGCGCGGCCCGCCGCTATGGCCGAAGGATCGCGGTCGAGCGCGAGCACGCTGCATGGCGCAGCTACAAGGATGGCCCGCGCATATCCACCGGCGCCGAACGTGCCGTCAATGAAGCGTTCTTCCGGCTTTGGGGCCAGCGCTTTCAGCACTTCCGCGAGTAGCACCGGGATGTGACGGACCGGTCCGCCAGAAGGCTGGCCCTCTACCGGCCTCCCACGGTCCGCCACGTCCCTGTCGCCCCCTCGTTTGCGCCGCTTCATCAGCGGTTCCCCGCGCCGAGCTCCCTGCGATGCGCAAGCGCTTGTTCGCGCGCGCGTTCGCGAAACTTGTTGTAAGCCTCTGGCTCCCAGATTTGAAACTTGTTGCCAAAGCCGACGAAAACGGCCGTCTCCGTGATTCCGGCATGATCTCGAAGGCGTTTTGGCAGAACCGTGCGTCCGTCCGGATCGATCTTGAGCTTTTCGCACTCGCCGAAATAGACGAGTTCGAGGGATTCCCTGAGCGGCGAGCCTGTCGGATGCCGTCCCACAATCCCTTTAATCTCTTCGACCAGACGCGCGCCGCCAGCTTCGATCGTAGCGTAGTCGAGATGCGGATAGCAGTGGATTTCGTCGCCGCCCTCCTGGGCAAGGACCGCGCGAAACGACGCAGGGATTGCGACGCGCCCCCGCTGGTCAACCTTGCTGTCAATGCGCGATGCGAACTCATCCATTCCTCAAGTCCACGCCCCGTCTCAACGCACACGCGACGGCTGCGCATGGTGTGCCGCTCTTGTCTCTGCGTGCCCCGCTTCCCATCTTTGCCCAGATATACCCAGGCTAAAATCCGGCGATTCTGCTTAGATCCGCCCGTCGCCGGCCGGAATGCGGTTCAAAAGTTACAAATGTATCCCATAATTAATCATTTTGTGTCGCTTCGAAAGGATCGGAGGGAGAAACCTCGACGCGCAGTGGCCGTGCGCGACATAAGCGTTTCGAATCTCCCTCCAAATCAGCCCCTTCCGAACGGGCACATATGGGATAGCATGGGTAATTGCGGGCGTCAACAGGCGCCGCTTATGCGTTGCAATCTGAGCAGGCAAGTTTACGGTCTTGGTTAAGCGCCGCGCTGCAACGCGCCCTTCGATGAGCCTTGCGACGGGCGGGAATGCGGTGCGCGCGGCGCCGATGCCGCGGCTATCGAGGGATGGCGCCTAAGAAAGCGTGGTTCGTTAGCGCCCAAATGACATGCGCCCGCCAATGGAAAATGTAGTTAGAACGGGCATAGTGCGCGGGCGAGTTCTTGGTTGTTGCGAAGGAAGCGAACCCTGTCAACTTGGCCGGGATGCCTGGAAACGCCATGCCCAGCGGATCGAAAATACTCGCCGTCGACGATGAGGAGTTCTACCTCGACATTCTCGATCATCATCTCGCCCGGGAAGGCCATGACGTGGTGCTGGCCCAAGACGGCGCTGTTGCGCTCAAGAGGCTGGAAGAGAACCCCGACGTCGACTTGATCCTCCTCGACAGGATGATGCCAAAGCTCGACGGCATGGAGGTTCTCCGCCGCATCAAGGGGGATTCTCGGTTCAAGGAGATTCCGGTAGTCATGCAGATGGCGGCCGCCGCCCCGGATCAAGTTCTGCAGGGGATCGAGGCTGGCGTCCGCTACTGCCTGACCAAAGCTTACGATAGCGCCGTGCTGATCGGCGTGGTGAACGCCGCACTGGAGAACGCCCAGGCCAAGAGGAATCTGAAGAACAAGGTTCATGGCTGTGGCCGGCTGCTCGGCCTTATGGAAAAGGCGCGTTTCCGATTTCGGACCTTGGACGAAGCCGCGGGCCTTGCGTCGTACATCGCCAATTGCTTTCCAGACCCGGACCGGGCAGTCCTCGGATTGCATGAGTTGCTGCTGAATGCGATCGAGCATGGCAATCTCGGCATCAGTTATGCCGAAAAAACCGTCCTCATTCGCAACGGCGGCTGGAAGGAAGAAGTGGAGCGCAGGATCGCCTCGCCGGAATACCGTGAAAAGTTCGCGATCCTGTCCTTCGAGGCGGCGCAAGGAGCCCTCATCGTTCACATCAGGGATGCTGGCGATGGCTTCGATTGGAAGAGCTATATCGACTATGCGCCCGGTCGCGCGACCGACCCCCACGGGCGGGGGATCGCGACCTCCCGGGCCGTATCCTTCGACAGCCTCGAATATCTAGGATCCGGAAATGAAGTCAGGTGCATCGTGAAGCTCGATGCCGAAAAGCGCGACCTTTTATAGAACCTACGAGACCTTCGCCTATGTCACATTTGATCCGTCGCGCGATGGGCGGCCGGGCGGCCGATCAACGCGACGCCATATCGAGGACGCTCCCCGATCCTTCAGCATTGCATCTGGTTGGCGGCGTGTGGTCTATGCTATAGCGCCAACGTTTCGAGGTTCCGAAAGAACCGAATTCCACGCATCGCGAGGATTGATCCATGAGCGAGCTGCCGCCATGCCCCAAATGCAACTGCGAATTCACCTACGAGGACGGCAGCCTTTGCGTTTGCCCGGAATGCGCCCATGAGTGGGATGCGCACGCCGCCAGCGCGGACGATGAAGCCGGCGGCAGGATCTACCGCGATTCAGCGGGAAATACCTTACAAGACGGCGATACGGTCACTGTGATCAAGGACCTGAAATTGAAAGGCTCCTCCGCAGTCGTTAAAATCGGCACCAGGGTTAAGAATATCCGCCTCGTCGATAGCGATCACAACATTGATTGTAAAATCGATGGCATCGGCGCGATGAGCCTGAAATCGGAGTTCGTCAAGAAGGTTTGATTGGAGCAGCGCGCTCGCCGAACCGCAGCGCAACGGGTTTCACGATTTTCTCTCGCACCTCAAACGCGCGGCGAGTCTAACGCCAGCCTCCGGGTAAGCTGCGGCGCGGCTCTCGCGAGGCCGAGCTTTGCGAGGCCGATGCGTCGAAGCTTGCCGGTCGCGCCATCGGAAAGGCCGCGTGCTCACACAACACTTGCGTGCTCCGGGATGTGGAAGCCGGACGCGAGCTTGAGCCGGAAGCCCTTGCCCGGAACGGTGATTGAAGTTGCGCGGCTCACACGGGCGCCGACCTTCAAAGCGAGCTTGCGCGCGCCTTCTGGCCAAAACGCGCGGCGACGGCAAGCTTCCCGTCAAGCCGGCGTGAACTTCACCCGCGCGCGCCGGCTGCGGTCAGTGTTCGACGGGCGAAGGCGATCCCTCATCCTGCGGCTTGCTTGCCGGTTGCGCCGGCTCGAACCAACGCTCGAAAGCGCCGCGTACGACGTTGCCATCTTCGAACTGCACGTCGATCTCTCTGCCTTTCGACGGGCAGTCGCGAATGCCGACGACCTTTCCGATATCGGACATCTTATAACCGAGGCGCGTTGGCGTAGCCTCCGCCCATTTAACCCGCGAGCCGACCTCACACGTCATGGTTCCCTCCATTAAAAAAAACGCGCAAGGAGGGTTCCGCCCTCGCTCACGCGTTCCGCTACAGGGGAAAAACGTTCGATAGCGCGTTTTCTTCCCCAGAACGCGTGAGCGAGGGCGGCGTTTGTCAATGCTTGGCCGCGCGAGCGTTCCCGGCCTGCCCTGCGCCCAGCGGAAAGGCGACGATTTTATCGGCAGAGGCCGGCGTGGGCATCGCGGAGGCGCCTGTGGTCTGCCAGGCGCCGTTCCGCTTCGAATAGAAATGTTTTCCGAAGTCCGTGAGGACATAAGCGGACGTCGCCCGTGGCATGGTGAGGTCGTGCAGAGCCGAATGAATGAGGAACTCGTCCTCGGCTTTGTCCAATGCATCCTCGATTTGGAAGGTTTTGGCGTAGGTCGAGAACAACCAGGAATTGTTCTCGAAACAGAGGATAACCTCGAAAAAGTCAAACCCGGAATGATCGCTCATTTGCATTTGCCACTCGCGCCTCGAATCGATTGCGACACTACGCACTACGAGTCGATTACAATTTTAACGAGTGTTAACGCTCCGCGCAACCGGGTTTTTTGCGGGGCGCCGATGGGCTTGCCTTAGGTCTTCAATCGATAGCCGGACTTGAAAATGCGCCAAATCGCGATCATGCACAGCGCAAGAAAGAAAGCCGTCATGCCGAGGCTCAGACGCACGCTCACGTCGGCGATGTTGTAAAAGCTCCAGCGGAAGCCGCTGATAAGGTACACGACCGGATTGAACAGCGTGACTTTCTGCCAGGCGGGCGGCAGCACTTTGATGGAATAGAAGGTTCCGCCGAGGAAGGTGAGCGGCGTGACCACGAGCAGCGGAATGATCTGGAGCTTCTCGAAATTGTCGGCCCAGATGCCGATCAGAAAGCCGAACATGCTGAAGGTCAACGCCGTCAGCACAAGAAAGGTCAGCATCCAGAAGGGATGAGCGATCTGAATGGGCACGAAGAAGCCTGCCGTGGCGAGGATGATGAGCCCGAGAATGATCGACTTTGTCGCCGCGGCCCCGACATACCCCATCACGATTTCCGCCGGCGAGATGGGCGCCGACAGGATTTCGTAGATCGTCCCCACGAAGCGCGGGAAATAGATGCCGAACGACGCGTTCGCGATCGAGTTGGTAAGGATCGTCAGCATGATCAGCCCCGGCACGATGAAGGCGCCGTAGCTCACGCCCTGGATGTCGGTGATGCGCGAGCCGATGGCCGAGCCGAACACGACGAAATAGAGCGCTGTCGAGAGCACGGGCGAGATCACGCTCTGCATCACCGTCCGGCGCATGCGCGCCATCTCGAATATATAGATCGAAAGAACGCCCCGCCAGTTCATTTGCCGCTCACAAGCCCAACGAAAATGTCTTCGAGAGAACTTTGCTTCGTATTCAAGTCCTTGAAGCGGATGCCCGCCTTGCTGAGGTCGTTCAGAAGCGCAGCGACCCCGGTGCGCTCGGCGTGGCCGTCATAGGTGTAGACGAGCTGCTGGCCTTCCGAAATCAGCGTCAGTTGATGAGCCGCCAGCTCAGGCGGCAGCGCTTCGATCCTGTGCTGCAGGTCGAGCGTGAGTTGCTTCTGTCCGAGCTTGCGGATGATCTCGTTCTTCTCCTCCACGAGGATCAGCTCGCCCTTGTTGATGACCCCGATCCGTCCGGCCATCTCCTCCGCCTCGTCGATGTAATGCGTCGTCAGAATGACGGTTACGCCGGAGGCGCTAAGCTCCCGGATCAGGTCCCACATGCTTTTGCGCAGCTCCACGTCGACGCCCGCCGTCGGCTCGTCGAGAAACAGGATTTGCGGCTCGTGGCTCAGCGCCTTCGCGATCATGACGCGCCGCTTCATGCCGCCCGACAATGTCATGATCCTGCTTTTCCGCCGATCCCAGAGCGACAAATCCTTCAACACCTTCTCGGTATGCGCTGGATTTGGGGGCAATCCGAACAGGCCGCGGGTGAAGGAGACCGTCGCCCATACGGTTTCGAAGGTGTCGGTCGCAAGCTCCTGCGGCACAAGCCCGATTTTCGCGCGCGCCGCGCGGTAATCATCGACGATATCGTAGCCGTCGACCCTGACCGTGCCCGAAGAGGCGTTGACGAGGCCGCATATGATGCCGATCAGCGTCGTCTTGCCCGCGCCGTTGGGCCCGAGCAAGGCGAAGATCTCGCCGCGATGAATGTCGAGGCTGACGCCCTTCAGCGCCTTGAGCCCGGAGGCATAGGTTTTCGTGACGTTGGAAACGGAGATGATGGGCGGCATGGCGTGTGGGGGGCTGCGCGAAGGTGGGTCGTTCGTAACGCCCTAAAGAACAGAAAACGCCCAATCTGTCATCCGCAACCTCCGAACGCCTTCCCCGCAAGAGCGGCATCGCCGTCGCGATTGTTGCGGCCTCCGGCTAAAGCGCAAACTTGGGCGGAATTTTTGGCTGCATCGCAATCCTATCCCAATGCGCTGGGAGTTCGCGCAACGGCGGTAGGGAATTGCGCGGGACGCGCTCAAGCAGCCCTTTACAAGAGATCAACTTTTTCGCCTTTAATCGCGTCCGAGGAAAGGCGGCCTGATCTAGCGGACCTTGAGCAGGTTTCGAAGCGCGAGCAGGAACATGAAGATGAGACCCGCGCTGACGAACGCCTGGAACAACGAAATGGCCGAGACGCTGAGCGGCAAGACCGCGTTTCCGCCGGGCTCCGCCCCGTAAAGGCAACCGAAAACCCGCCGTGCGTTTATGGCGTCGTTCCAGTCGACCTTCAGGAAGGCGTTCCTGAACGACAGGTACAGCGACTCGAAAAACGGGTCGGACGAGCCGGCGACGCAAGGCTTGCCATTGAAAAGGCCGGCGAACCAAAACCGGTCGCCAGCCGCGGCGCCGCGTTGCGAGAGATAATAGAGCGCGAAAAGCAGGATCGAGATCAGCCAAAGCATCAGGGGCCGGACCAGGGAGCGGCCGAAATTCGCCACGCCGCCGTAGATCCAGCCAAGCCAGAAGCGAGCGATGCCGTTGCCGAAGGGCTTGTCGAGCCAGAAGCGGCGGCAGCGGAACTCCTGCGCGAAGAACTTGGGTCCCGGGAAGCGCTGGAAGACGGTCTCGCCGAGCGGCGCGGCACCGCTGTCGCTGCGGAACGCGGAGCGCACCGCCGCGAGCTGGAGGCCGGCGTAACTCGACAGGCCTCGCGCTTGTCCCGGTTCGGCCGCGCCGAAAGTGGGGTTGGCGAAGGCCAGCAGCGGGTTGCGTCCGGCGCTCGGGCGCGCGTAGGACGTGCGCACGACCGCGAGGAGCGAGGCCGAAGGAACGTACGAGACCGGCAGGTCCTCGATCAGGTAGTGCGGCTGCGCGGTGCTCGCCGGGTCCTTGCTGACCAGGGTTTCGAAGGCCAGCCGGTAGAGCGAGCCCGAGGGGACGACGATCAGGCTCTTCGCGCGCCCGAGCGCGGCGGCGGCGGCCTCGGGGACGAGCAGGCGGTAGAGCGCGTAGCTGTCGGCGGCGAATGCGGGAAGATCGGCTGCGGCGCTGCGCTCGCGTCTCGCCGCGCTGACGCCGGGGACGAGCATGCCGGCGACGTGCGTGCCGAGCCGGGCGACGGCCTTGTCGATTCCGGCGCTAGGGGCAAGCGGGACCGGCTGGACCCGATCCCGGTCGATCAGCCACAGCACGCTCTGTCCTTGGAGCAGGTCGTAGACGAGCAGCAGTTCGCCCGGCCGCAGCACCGTCTGCTGAAACGCGGCGATCGTCGCGCACGGCGCCTGTCCGCACCGCGCCAACAGCGGCTGGGGATGGCGCAGCTCGTAGTAGGCGGGATACTGCGCCTTGATGCTCGCCTCGAGGGTCGCGGCGCGCGCCTTCGCCGCGGCGAGGTCCTGCTCGGCCGAGGCGATCGCGATCTGGTCGGCTTGCGTCGCCGAGAGCAGCTTGGAGAGCGCGGCTTGCGCGCGCTCGGCCGCGCCGTCGGCCTCGCGCTCCGCAGCGACGACCTCGGCGGGCACGCCCCGGAAATGCTGGGCCGCGCTCTGGCCGACTTGCTCCAGGACGGCCCGCGCGCTCTTGCGTTCGAAGATCTCCAGCGCCTTGCGATCGTAGCCTTGGC
>CAVVJJ010000018.1:0-460641 GCA_963748525.1 uncultured Alphaproteobacteria bacterium | reverse complement strand
TTTCGCGTACGCCGGGGTTCCACAGGCATGGCAAGCGGCGGTACCGCGCCCGCGGCGGCAATCGCGCCTTTAACAAGAGCGGCGGCTTATTTTTTTTCCTATTTGCATTGTGATCCTCCCTAGGCGATCCAACTCGCGAATTCTACACCGCAACTCGGGCTTATGCTTGACCCAAATCAACTGTAGGCCGTGCAGCTGTCGTGAAGGCGCGCGATATGCACGGCTTTAGGATCGGAGGGAACTCGAGGGCTACCGCATGGAACTACGATAGCCCTCATTCCTCTGTGTCGTCGCGAGCTTTACAGCTTCCTTTATGCGGCGCCGGGCGCGCCCGGCGGGATGCTCGCGAAAGACGCCGCCGCACCCTCAGAAGGTCGAGGGTGCTCCCCGCTAGCGGCAGTAAGAGGCTCAATCATCCGGACCCCCGCGCTGTCACACGAGTGCAACAAGACGCATGTATGCATTTTTGTTCGAAGCCCGAACTAACCGCATCTTGTGGCGCCCGGGCGTCGCTTACAAGGAAGCGCTTAGGCTTGTCGACAAGCTGGGGATAGCGTGCATGCCCTGGCCCCGACGCCATGCAGCCCTCGGTGCGCTAATATCATGAATACAATCGCCTTTTCCTGATCTGCGGCGCCAGTTTTTGCGGCGTCGCACTTTCATACAATTTTATGCTTCAAAAAATCGCGCCGCGTCTTGAGGCGCCCGAGGATCGGGGCTAATCGGCAAAAACGATGTGTGAAGCCGAAGGAAGTCACGAATGAAAGCTTTTCTTTATGCGGCCGTTTTCGCCGCGTTCGCCGCCTTTGTATGCTCTTGCGCGCAGGCTCAAGATCCTCGCGCCGCTTGCAAAGCCGACCGGGAGAAATTCTTCGCCGGCATGACGTATGGCGACGGCAAGTTTCGCGAATGCATGGAAAGCCATGCGGCCGAGCTGTCGCCGGAATGCAAGTCCGCGCGGGAGGCGGCCAGAGAGGCCTGGAAGAAGATCGAGGCGAGCTGCAAGGCCGACGCCGGGAAATTTTGCGCGGAAGCCGGAAGCGAGCGCAACAGCCTCGCGAAATGCCTTCAAAGCCATGCGAGCGAGCTTGAGCCAGCCTGCGCGGCTGCGTGGAAGTCGAGGCCGGGCGCGAACAGGGCCTAGCGGCTTAAGCGCCCAGCCCCGTCTCAGGCCTCTCTTTTGCTGCCGGAACTCGGCTTGAAATCGAGCGCCGCGCCGTTCATGCAAAAGCGTTGTCCGGTGGGGCGCGGCCCATCGGGAAAGACGTGGCCGAGATGGGCGTCGCATTTGGCGCATCGGACTTCCGTGCGCCGCATCAGGTAGGAGCGGTCATCGTGCTCGGTTACGGCGTCCGAGTTCATCGGCTCGAAGAAGCTCGGCCAGCCCGTTCCCAATTCGAATTTGGCGCTGGATGAGAAGAGCGGCTCGCCGCAGCACACGCACGCAAACACGCCTTCGCGCTTCTCTCTGTTGAGCGGGCTTCCACCGGCCCGCTCCGTCCCATGCTCACGCGTAACTTTGTATTGCTCGGGCGTGAGCTGCGCCCGCCATTCCGCTTCGGTCTTCTCAACACGCCTCGACATCGGCCCACCTCTTAAAAACCTGCCGCCTAGTTATTGGGAGTCGCGGTCGATTTTTGAAGTGGGTGCCGGGCTGGCGCTTTATTCGGGCGCCCTGGCCGATACCGTTGAAAAAATCGCTGCTGAGGACGTCTCTGGCTCCGAGCGCCGAATGCGACGCCGGGCCGAATTACGCAGGCGCAGCCGCTTCGGCCAGCGCGGCGACGACCGGCCAGCCTA
Organism: uncultured Alphaproteobacteria bacterium; assembly: GCA_963748525.1. Classification (GTDB taxonomy): domain Bacteria; phylum Pseudomonadota; class Alphaproteobacteria; order Rhizobiales; family Rhodomicrobiaceae; genus Rhodomicrobium. Next base: position 458,841 of record CAVVJJ010000018.1, on the reverse strand, counting down.
CCGCGCCGCTTGGGTCGGCGCGCGACAAAATGTCGAGAAGCCGACGTGCTTCCTCATGTTCGTCGCGGCGAAGGTGAATGAAGGCCAGCGCCTTCAGGGTGTAGAGCGCAAATCGACCCGGTCCTTCCGACTGAGGCTGCGGCTGCCATTCCCGGTAATCCGCGTCCCAGCCAGCCTGACGCGCTGCCTCGGCTAGCCCGGCCCGAGCGGCGGCGAGCGCCTCATCCAGCCTGCCGCGATAAGTGTGAATTTTATAAAGGCAAAAATAGACGGGAAGCTGAGCAGGATCGGCTGCGAGCGCCTCCCGGAAGAGCGCGTCTGCCCGCGCCGGATCGGTGCGGTAGGCGATGACGCCGCTCTGCAAGAGCGCGTCGATGGGCTCGGGCAAATCGCCAAAGTTGATGGGCTCGCCAGCGTTCAGCCAAACGATATTCAAGGCTGCGGTCTCTTCCATACGACAGGCAGAGCAAGACTGGCGCCAATATCTGCCGGCTGGTTGAATTCTACGCGCCGTTTCGACCTCGGTAAACAGGGCGCAATCCAAGGCCCGATGATACGCCCGCTGGCCAGCGTTGCCGTCGTGGCGTCGCCGGCTATTCCGCCGGAACTACCATGACTGGCGCATCCAGCTTTTTCATCAGGAGGCGGCGAATGCCGCCGAGCGTAAACATTGCCATGGAGCAGGTCGAGCAACAGCCGGTCAGGCGCACCTTGACGCGATGCCCCTCGACGGCGACCAGTTCGATATCGCCGCCATCGGCCTGTGCGACAGGACGCACCTCCGCGATTGTCTCCTGGATGATGCGAAGCCGCTCCTCGGCGGTCATGCTCTCCCGTTCCTGAAGGAAATCCTGGTCCAAGAAAGTCAAATCCATTTCGGTCACTCCAATTCGTCGATCGAGCGGATGAGGCGGTGGCTTTCGGCCAGGCCTTCGGCGAGGCTTCGCTGAGGCAGGGCGACGGCCCTCGCCTTGGCTCGGTCGACCCAGGCAAGCCCGCCGCCTTGGGCGAGCGCAAGACTCACCTCGTTCAAGAGGTCCACGATGTCGTGGCCGGTATCGACGATGATGGGCTGGACGCCGAGCGCCATCAGCCGGCGGATGGAGGATGCGCCGATGGAGGCGGCGTAGACGGCGGCGCAGCCCTGGACATAATCGAGCTTCGGCAGCACCTTGTCGTGGACGGTGCCCGTCAAGCCGGCGCGTCCGGTCTCGCCCGCCTGTTCGGCCTTGGCGAATTCGGTGAAGCCGACGAGGTCGGCATGCCCCGGCGACACGTCGTAGAGCATCAGGCTTTCCGCGCCGCCAAAATGCAGGTTAACAGTTTTCCGGTCGCTGGAGGCGAAGGCGATCCTCAGCATGCGGCGTCCCTCCCCGTTTCGGCTTCGCGTTCGGTTCCCTGCCAGTAGCGCGAGCGGTAGGGCGTGATTTCCCGGTATTGGCTGGCGAGCAGGTTCGCCATGTCGAACAAGGTCTGGCGGCTTCCGGCGTAGCCCACAAGAGCGCGCGCATGCGCGCCGTAGCTGTCGTAGATCGGGAAGCCGGCGCGGAAGAGAGCGGTCTTCAGCCGCTTTGCGATTTCGGCGCCGTGGGAGTTGGCGACGATGAGGTCCGCGCCGTGCTCGCGCGACAGCCATTCAAGGTCTTCGAGATCGCCGATGACGACGCTGTCGACGGGCAGTTCGGACAGATGATCGGCGCGCGAAGAAGCCACCGCCGCGATAACGTCCGCGCCCATGGAGACGAAGAACCGCGTGAAGGCGGCCAGCAGGTCCGCATCGGCGGCCACGCCCACCCGCGCGCCGCCAAGCTGGAACTGGCAATCGACCATGGCGTCCTGAAGCTGCGCGCGCTGGCGCTCGATGCGCAGCGGGATCGGACAGCCCGCGATCTCGCTTAGAGCTTTGGAAAAGGCGTCGCAGTCGTCGAGGCCCATCAGGCTCGCGAAGCGATAATCGGGGACGCCGGTTTTGGCGTGCAGCAGATCGGCGGCTCGGTCGAGTGAGCGGCCGATGACGAGCGTGGCGGCGGATTCGCCCATCGCGGCGATGCCGGCCGGCGGCGTGCCGCCATAGGTCAGCGTCGAGAAGCCCGCCTCGATCATGTGTCCGTCGAGCGAGTCAGCGATGTCCGGCAGCACGATGGCGGCAAGACCGAAGGCGGCGATCCAGTCCTTGACCGCCTCGACGTCGCCCGGCGCCAGCATGGCGGACGCCAGCACGTTCACGTGCCGCGGACGGCGCAGCTTCGACGGTTCGGCGGGAACCAACGCGGCGATAATGGCTTCGACGGCGAGTGCGAAGCCCGTCTCCAGGCAGCCCAGCGTGTCGCTGGCGCTCGCCGGGATGATCGCCACGCCGTCATACTGCGGAAACTCCTCCCGGAACGCCTTGATGGTGCGCGGGATGTCGGCCCCTTGCGTCTCCGACAGGCCGGTGGTGATCAGACCGATGACTTTCGGCTTGTCCTTTCCGCAAATGGTGGCGAGCGCCTCGACCACATTGCTGTCGGCGCCCAGCACCGCCGTCGCCTGATCCATCGCAGTCGTCTGCAGCGCAATCGGCTCGCGGAAATGGCGCATGAAGAACAGTTTGTTGAACGAGGTGCAGCCGCGCGCGCCATGCTCCAGCGGCATGGCCTCGGCGAGGCCGAGAAAGGCGAGCGAGGCCCCGATGGGCTGGCAGGCCTTCAGCGGATTGACGGCGAGCGGCTTTGTGGGAAGGACGATCTCGGCCATGATTTCCCTCATGCTGCGCGCTTGGATGCGGCGGGGCGCACGCGGACCTTGTCCCACACCGGCGAGAACACGGCGCGTTCGACGTTGCGGGCGAGTTCGATCATGCCGTCATAGCCCGCGTAGCCGATGCGTCGCACATGGTCGATGTCGAGGAACGGGATGCGCGATTTCAGCGCCGGATAGATATAGCGGTCGCCGGCGACGAGGATGTCGGCTTGGCAGTCATGGAAGCTTTCGATCAGCGAGGTCTGATCGTTATCCGAGATCATGCGCGCGTCCGGGCCCATCAGCGCCACGATGCGGGCCTTGTCCTCCTCGGTCGATTTCTCGGTGCCGGTGGCGACCACGACCATGCCCAGGTCCTGCATGGCCGAGACGAGCGACCAGGATTTGTAGCCGCCCGCGAACACCAGCACGCGCTTGCCGGCGAGACGCTGGCGCAGCGGACTAAGCGCGGCTTTCACCTTTTCCTCCTCGCGCGCGATGATCGCTTCGGTGCGGGCTGCAAGATCGGCGTCGTTGAGATGGGCCGCGAAGTTGCGGAAGGCGTCGGAGGTGTCGGCGATGCCGTAGAAGCTGCCCTCGAAGAACGGCGTGCCGTGATCTTCGTGGAGCTTGCGCGCCACGTGCAGCATGGCCTTCGAACAGACCACCATATTGGCCTCGGCGCGATGCATGGTTTGCACCTCGCGGAAACGGGAATCGCCCGAGAAGGTGCAAAGGATGCGCAGCCCCAATTCGTCGAACAGCGGCGCGACGTTCCAGAACTCGCCGCCGACATTCCATTCCCCGATCAGATTCACGTCGTGGGTCTTGATCCCCGGCCTTTCGGTGGAGGCTGGCGGAGGCGAAGGCTCGCGCGTGCCGATGACGCGCTTATAGATCACGTCGCCCGCGATGCGGTTGCCGAGGTTCTTGTTGCCGTAGAAGCCCGCGCAATCGACGGGAATCACGGGCAGGCCGAGCTTTCCCGAGGCGGCCTTGGCGACAGCCTCGATATCGTCGCCGTGGAGCGCCGGTACGCAGGTGTTGTAAACGAAGACGGCGGCCGGCTTGTAGCCCTCCGCCGCCTGCCGGATGGCTTGGAACAGGCGCTTCTCGCCGCGCCCCAAGATAACGTCCATCTCGGAGAGATCGGTGGTCATGCCGATGCGGTAGGTCTCGGCGCCGCTGGAGCGCGTGCCGCGATTGTCCCAGGAGGAGCCCGCGCAGCCGATGGGGCCATGAACGATATGCGCGGCGTCGGCGATCGGCAGCAGCGCGTTGCGGGCGCCGTCGAAGCAGCAGCCGCCTTGCGTGGCGCCCGGCTTCGGCTTCGCGCAGCCGGATTTCGACTTCGCGTTCTGCGCGCAGGCCGGCTCGTTCATCAGAGCGAGGATGTCCTCGTGTTTCATGCGGCTTACTCCTGTATCGGCATGGATACAGCAAGGGATGTGCCAGAGACGGATTCCGCTACATTCGGATCGGCGCGAGAGCGGGCGAGCGCGCGAGCCTGCTCCAGTTCTTCAGGCGTCAGGAGCGAGTTGCGGACGCGGTTGAAAAAGGGGTTGAGAAAGCCGTCGAGCCAATTGAACAGAGGCGAGCGCTGCTTCAGCGCGTTTTTCCGGAAGCGCAAGCAGCCGTGGCACTTCTTGGAGCGCGCCCGCCCCTGGTCGGTTCGGATCCATAAGGCGATGGCGAACAGCCTGATTCCTGTCGCGAGCGCCTCCCGGAAGGCGCGGAACCACCAGGCGCGCCGGTAGCAGAGCTCCTCAAGCCGGATCGTGCAGATTTTGCAGGCGTCAAACGCGCTTGATGGGGCAGGGGCGGCAGGCATAGGGTATCCTCTTGCGAACGGGCATGCCGCGAAATAATGCAAAGCCGAGGCCATATGCTATTCCCATACATATATAGCTATGGCAGGATGAGGGGGCGTCTGGCGTTTCGTACATGGAAGGAACGGAAAGTAGGATTTCGTTCGTTTCGGTACGTTTCGCGAGCTCCTTGCCTGGGCTTTCCATGCCGCGGAAAGCCCAGGCAGCCCTAGTCACTGGAGCAGGGGCGCCTTCCAGCGCTGCATTCCGCGTCTGGCATTGCCCTTGCAAAGCAGGCGTCTGTTTAGGCGCATCGAGACTATCCATGGACCAAGCGGTCGCTATCGAACTCAACGACATCGGCGAGGACTTCACGCACTGTTTCACCGGCGAGTGCAGGGTGAACGTGCTGCCGATCCTGTTCCAGATCAGCGAAATCATCACCGAAAGCGAAGACCTTCAGACAACGCTCGCCATCATCTTGAAGGTGATGCAGGAGCGGCTCAAGATCGCGCGCGGGATGGTTACGCTCTACGACCGCGAAGCCGAGCGCATCTTCGTTCATGAAAGCTTCGGGCTGACGGACGAGCAGAAGGCGCGCGGCATCTATGCTCCCGGCGAAGGCGTCACAGGCAAGGTGGTCGAAGGCGGCAAGCCCATCATCGTGCCGCGGCTGCGCGACAACCCCGCCTCGGCGACCCACTCCATCAGCGGCGGAGGCGCGAACAAGAACGCCTCGTTCTTCTGCGTGCCGATCCTGCACGCGAAAAAGGTTCTCGGCACGATCAGCGCGGAGCGCGTCTACCACAACCGGCGGCTCCTGAAGCAGGATGTGGAGCTGATCGCCACCATCGCGTCCATGATCGCGCCGGCGGTGGAGCTGTATCTCATGGAGAACATCGAGAAGGTTCGCCTTGAGAACGAAAACCGCCGCCTCGCCAATGCGCTGAAACAGCGCTTCAAGCCCTCCAACATCATCGGCAATTCGAAGCCGATGCAGGATGTCTACGAGCTCATCCACAAGGTGGCGGGCACCAAGGCGACTGTCTTGATCCTGGGCGAAAGCGGCGTCGGGAAGGAACTCGTCGCCAACGCCATCCACTACAATGGCCTCACCGCGGATGGGCCGTTTATCAAGTTCAACTGCGCGGCGCTGCCGGAGAACATCGTCGAGAGCGAGCTGTTCGGCCATGAGAAAGGCTCGTTCACCGGCGCCGTCGCGATGCGCAAGGGCCGTTTCGAGATGGCCGACGGCGGCTCCATCTTCCTTGACGAAGTGGGCGAGTTGAGCCTTCCCATGCAGGCGAAGCTGCTCAGGGTGCTGCAGGAGAAGACCTTCGAGCGCGTCGGCGGCATGAAGCCCGTGAAAGTGGACTTGCGCATCATCGCGGCCACGAACCGGAACCTGCTCGACATGGTAGAGAAGGGGACGTTCCGCGAGGATCTGTATTACCGGCTGAACGTGTTTCCGATGACCATCCCGCCGCTGCGCGAGCGCGGGAGCGACGTGATCCTGCTTGCCGATCATTTCGTCGCGGTCTACGCCAACGAGACCGGCAAGGACGTGAAGCGAATCTCTACGCCAGCGCTGAACATGCTCATGGCCTATCACTGGCCCGGCAATGTGCGCGAGCTTGAGAACGTGATCGAGCGCTCGGTAATCCTTTCGGAAGACGGCGTGATCCACGGCTATAACCTGCCGCCGTCGCTCCAGACCTCCACGGAGACCGGCACGACTTTCGGCTGCGGCCTCGAAGCGAAGCTGCAGGCGGTGGAATATGAAATGATCGTCGAGGCGCTGAAGACGCATGGCGGCAACATGACCGAAGCCGCGAAAGATCTCGGCCTGACCCGGCGCATTCTCGGCCTGCGCATGGAAAAGCACGCGATCACCTACAAGACGTTCCGCAAGAAGGAGGCCCTCAGTTGAGCGAGCAGCCGGAGCCCCGCCTCTCCGCGAACCAGCGCTATCATCTGATGCTCGCCGACATCGCCATGGCGGCCGCCATCAAGACCTTCGATCCGGGCTACGCCATCGCAGCCGGCAAAGCTCTCGCGCCGGGCGCGCTCCGCGACGCCTGGCTCGCCCAGTGCGGCGATGAAGGCTTGAAGAAGCGCGTGAGCGCAATGGCGTCGGCCGGCGTCAACGCCTTGAAGGCGCTTCCCGCCGAGAAACTTGCGGCGGCCGCTGAGAAGTACGGCGTCGCGCTGGCCGACGGCGCCAGCGACCGCCTGGCGGACCATTTCGAGGCCAAGCGCAACGCCGTGCTCTCCTATAACAGGTAGGATGAGCTACAGCGGCGTGATGCCGAACTCTTTGTAGATTTGGTCCTTGGCTTCCATGAACTCCTCCATGGTGAAATCGTAGCCGTGGGCGCGGATGAGAGCCCAGCTCGCGGCTTCATCCTCGCTTTGTTCGTTGATGGCGCGGTGGAAGTCTTTGTCTTCGCGCATGCGCGTGATGTAGGCGATGGCGGACTCGACAGACATTCGATGATCTCCTGATATTGCAATAACTGGTTAATCGTCGTCCCGTACGCAGCGCGGCGCGAAGCGGCGCTCTGCGGATACGGAATCGTTACGAAAGACGGTGCGTTTTAGGGTCCCGTGTCGGCGCAGCGTCATTGTCATGCCGCGGCGCGCACGGGACGACGTTCCGCGTCAGCTTGCGGGCTCGGCGGGCTGGATCAGCTCGATGCGGTGGCCGTCCGGGTCTTCGATGAAGGCGATGATATTATTGCCGTGCCGCTGGCCCCGCGGCGCGCGCGGCATGGACACGCCCTCAGCCGCGAGGCGATTGCACAAGCGGTTGATGTTCGTCACCTCGATGGCGATGTGGCCGAATGCGTCGCCCTTCACGTAAGCGCCCTCCTGCATCCAGTTGAAGACAAGTTCCAGCGTCATCTGCGCGACGCCGTCGCCATAGCCGAGATAGGCTTGCGTGAACTGGTTCTTCTTGTGGTCGCGCTGCTCCAGCACCTTCATGCCGAGGAGCCGCGTGTAAAAGTCGAGGGAGCGCTCCAGGTCGCTGACGCGCAGCATGGCGTGCGCGAGCCGAAACGCCGACGCGTCGATGGGCTCGTCGCTCACCGGCAGCGTCTTTTCGGCGAAGACCGCCGTCAGCGCCGTCTCGATGGGCTTGCCGACATGGGCGTCGATGGCGTCGATGCCGGCATTTCCGAGCTTCTCCGCCGGCATGGGGCCTATCTTCGCCACGAGCAGGACTTTGCAGTCGGCGAGCATGCGGCACACCGTTTCGCGCGGGTCTTCGTCCTCGCCTTGCGCATGGCTCTCGATATCGCGCCGCGCGATCAGCGCCGCGCCTTCTGCCGTCACGTCGTAGACCAGGAACTCTTGCGTCTGTCCGAAGTGGAGGTTCACGGTGGTTCCGTCGCGGCTTGCAACGGCAATGCGGAGCGAGGCGGCGGGCGCGGCGGCCTCGGCGGTTGGGCGTTCGAGCGTGTCAGTCGTCACGGCGTTCTCTCCAGATGGTCGAAATCGAAAAGCCTAATGGCAACCATCGTGCCAGACGCCGTTTCACCAAGGCGCACCGCAATTTCATCCTCGGCTGTCATGGACCCGAGCAGTGATTGTCATGGCCGGGCTCGACCAGAAGCCTTTGAAGCAACGCCGATTTTCTACATGGCTGCCAGGTCCTAAGACTTGATCCGGGGATCGAAGGCGGCCATGAGTGGCGGCTTGGCCTTCCGATTTCTTGACCGGCTTTTGACGCCGCGCCGCTTGGCGGCCTCCGCACTCCCATGAACTATTTTTTACGGTTTCGTACGGATTTGAACGGCGGCGAACGCCCGTACATCCGCGAACGCCCCGAATTGGCGCGCATTGACTGGCGTTTTGCGAAAGTTTTCAGGTTTGGCACGCCTCCTGCAATAAGGAGGGCGTCACCTTCCGTCTGCAAGCAAACGGGAAGAAGAGTTACCGAATAAACCAAGGATCTTTCATCATGCCGATGGTACTCCTGAAGTGCGATACGGATATTCCGGAGCGCGAAAAGCATATCTACTTGAAGGTTGAAGGCGAAGATACGCGCGACTTTCTTCCCGTCTCCAATGCGCCGACGATTCCCGGAACATTGTCCGAGCGCGGCTGCGCATTCTGCGGCGCAAAGCTGGTCATCGGCGGGGTTCTGAAGGATACGATCCAGATGATCCACGGTCCCGTCGGCTGCGCCTATGACACCTGGCACACCAAGCGCTATCCGAGCGACCACGGCCACTTCCAGATGAAGTATGTCTGGTCGACGGACATGAAGGAAAGCCACATCGTGTTCGGCGGCGACAAGCGGCTCGAAAAGGCCTGCCACGAAGCCTTCGACGAGATGCCGCACATCAATCGCATGATCGTCTACACGACGTGCCCGACGGCGCTGATCGGCGACGACGTGCGCGCGACCGTCAAGAAGGTGATGGCCGACCGTCCCGGCGTCGATATCTTTACTGTCGAATGCCCTGGCTTCTCAGGCGTGTCGCAGTCGAAGGGCCACCACGTCTTGAACATCGGCTGGATCAACGACAAGGTCGGAACCGTCGAGCCCGAGATCACGAGCCCCTACACCATCAACTTTATCGGCGACTACAACATCCAGGGCGACACCCAGTTGCTCGACACCTATTGGAAGCGCCTTGGCATCCAGGTGATCGCGCACTTCACCGGCAACGCGAACTACGACGATCTGCGCGCCATGCATCGCGCGCAGTTGAACGTCGTGAACTGCGCCCGCTCGGCCGGCTACATCGCCAACGAGCTGAAGAAGCGCTACGGGATCCCGCGCCTTGACGTGGACACCTGGGGCTTCAACTACATGGCGGAAACCATCCGCAAGGTCTGCGCCTTCTTCGGCATCGAGGAAAAGGGCGAGGAGCTGATCGCGGAAGAATACGCGAAGTGGAAGCCCAAGCTCGACTGGTACAAGGAGCGCCTGCGCGGCAAGAAGATGGCGATCTGGACCGGCGGGCCGCGCCTGTGGCACTGGACCAAGGCGGTCGAAGACGATCTCGGCATCAAGGTTGTGGCCATGTCGTCGAAGTTCGGCCATCAGGAAGACTTCGAGAAGGTGATCGCTCGCGGCCAGGAAGGCGCCTACTACGTCGACGACGGCAACGAGCTTGAGTTCTTCGAGATCATCGACCTCGTGAAGCCCGACCTCATCTTCACCGGCCCGCGCGTCGGCGAACTGATGAAGAAGCTGCACATCCCCTACATCAACGGCCACGCCTACCACAACGGGCCATACATGGGGTTCGAGGGCTTCTTCAACATGGCGCGCGACATCTACAACGCCACCCACAACCCGCTTCTGAAACTCGCCGCCAAGGACATCCGCGGCAACGTGAAAGCCCCTGTCTTGGAGATCGCGGCATGACGACGGAGAAAGTAGATCAACTGTTCGGCTATGTGCAGGAGCGTTGCCTCTGGCAGTTCTTCTCGCGCACCTGGGACCGCAAGGAGAACATCGACGGCATCATGAAGACGGCCACCGAGCTTCTGAGCGGAGGCGTGCCCAAGCTTGAGACTCCGATGGACAAGCTCTTCTACGCCGACGCCAAGATCATGGTGCACGACTTCAAGGAGCGGTTCCCCTGGATCAGGGAAACCGCGCCCGCCGAGATCGCCCAACTCATGCAGGGCCTGAAAGACCGGGTCGAGGAAATCAGCATCACCAAGTCGCTGAACCACGAACTGAACCACTCACTGTATTAGGGCAATCGTCATGGCCCGGCTTGACCGGGCCATCCAGTTAACAAGCAGGGCGTTTAGGCATTATGGATGGCCGGGTCAAGCCCGGCCATGACAAGGCCAGCGGACGCCGGTACGGCAAGCAAGATAGGGTAAGACAATGGGTTGCGAAGTCATCAACAAGGACCGGGTTAGCGTCATCAACCCGATATACGATTGCCAGCCGGCCGGCGCCCAATATGCCGGCATCGGCATCAAGGACTGCATTCCGCTGGTCCATGGCGGCCAGGGCTGCACCATGTTCGTGCGGCTTCTGTTCGCCCAGCACTTCAAGGAGAACTTCGACGTCGCCTCGTCCTCGCTGCATGAGGACTCGGCGGTGTTCGGCGGCCACCTGCGGATCGAGGAAGGCCTCATCGTTCTGGCCAAGCGCTATCCGAACCTGCGCGTCGTTCCCATGATCACGACGTGCTCGACCGAGGTGATCGGCGACGACTGCGAAGGCGCGATCGTGCGTACCCAGAAAAAGCTCAAGGAGATCTTCCCGGACCGGGAGATCCACATCATGGCGGTGCACACGCCGAGCTTCAAATCGAGCCAGGTCGGGGGCTACGCCGAATGCGTGCTCTCAGTTGTGAAGAGCATCGCCAAGGGGAAGACGAAGCCGTCCGGCAAGCTCAATTTCTTCCCCGGCTGGATCAATCCGGGCGACCTGAAGCTTCTGAAGCATTACGTGAAGGAACTGGGCGTCGAGGCGACCTTCTTCATGGACACGGAAGACTTCGACTCGCCGATGCTGCCCGACAAATCGATCCACACCCACGGCCGCACCACGGTCGAGGACTTCCAGGACGCGCCGAACGCGCTCGCGTCGGTGTCGCTCGCACGCTATGAAAGCGATCCGGCCGCGCAGCACTTGAAGAACGCCTTCGACGTGTCGGTCTCGAAGGTTCCGACGCCCTATGGCATCGCCAACACCGACGCGCTCCTGGAGGAGCTGAGCCGCATCACCGGCAAGCCGATCCCGGACAGCCTCGTCCATGAGCGGGGCATCGCCATCGACGCGCTGCAAGACCTCGCGCACATGTTCTTCGCGGGCAAGAAGGTGGCGCTGTTCGGCCATCCCGACCTCGTCATGGGGCTCGCCGAGTTCTGCCTCGAAGTGGAGCTGCAGCCTTCGCTTCTGCTTCTCGGCGACGACAATGGCAAATACAAGCGCGATCCCCGCATCAAGGCCCTGCAGGAAAAGGCCGATTGGGACATGGAGGTTGTCTGCAACGCCGACCTTTGGGAACTCGAAAAGCGCATCAAAGAGGGCAAGAAGTACGACCTGATCCTCGGCCACTCCAAGGGCCGCTACGTCGCCCTCGACGCCAACATCCCGATGGTTCGCGTGGGCTTCCCGACCTTCGATCGCGCCGGCCTCTATCGCCACCCCACCATGGGCTACAAGGGCGCCATGCTGCTCGGCGAGGCCATCGCCAACGCGCTGTTCACGCATATGGAATACACCAAGGACCGCGAGTGGCTCCTTAACACCTGGTAGGACGCCTTCCCAAACGAGGCGGGGGAATGCCGCCCCCGCTTCACGCTCGATGGGGCGGGGACATGCCGCCCCCGCCCCATCGCTTACGGCGCGAACCGCTGTGAATACGATGCGGCCCATGGTTCGACAGGCTCACCATGAGGTTCAACCGATTGAAAACGCCGGCCTCATCCAGAGCCTGTCGAAGGATGAAGCCAAGAATTCGGCTTTTCGGCAACTCGCACTTTTACGATGAGAGAGACCTCGCCATGGATGCCGCACATTTACGGATCGCCATCACCACCAACAGCCTCGTGGCTGTCGACGCCAATTTCGCCTCCGCCAAGCAGATGGTGTTCTACGACGTCACCCGCGACGCGTCCGAGTTCGTCGACGTGGTGAAATTCAGCCGCTTTGGCAAGAAGGGCCTCGGCGGCGGCGCGGGCGGCGCGGATGGCCGCTGCGTGATGGACGACATGGGCGACGACGACGGCGCGGGCCACGATCCGCTGGTCGAGCGCGTCGAATCGCTCTCCGGCTGCTCGGTGGTGTTCACGCTCGGCCTCTCCGACCTCGCCGCAGTGCGCATCCACGACAAGCGCGTCTTCCCGGTCAAGAGCGCGAAGGCGCGCGGCATCGAGGAGGTGATCGAGAATTTGCAGCGCCTCATGAAGGGAGCGCCGCCCTTGTGGCTCCGCCGCGTGCTGCGCGACGCGCAGGGCAACCGCCTGCCGCTCGACGAGCAGGAAATCTAGCGGTCGCGACCACTCCGCAAAAGCGCGGCATTCGCTGCTTTGGTCGTCCCTCCGGCTCAGGGCGTGGACTGAGCGATGCAAATCCTTTATCGGTCTATACATAGCACGCATCGAGGCGACGGAGCGCTTAAGCAAAGCTTCTTACGGCGGGATCAGGACTAGAACCGGCCGGCATACGCGGCGATGGCGGAGGAGAGCGTGAAGGGTTGGGTCATTCGGACGGTCGCCGTTCTTGGAATATTGGGCGCCGGGGCGACGCTGCGCATCGCCTTGGCCGAGCCGATTGCTGAGGAGCATGAAGGAGGCGCGGGGATGGACCGCCATGCGGGCCATCAGATGGATGGCTCATCCGATGACGGCGCCTTTCATCGCCGCTTCGACGACGCCGACAAATGGGCCAAGGACTTCGACAATCCCGAACGCGATGTCTGGCAGAAGCCGGACGAAGTGATCGAGGCTCTGCATCTGGAAAGCGGCTCAAGCGTCGCGGATCTTGGCGCGGGCACGGGGTATTTCAGCGTGCGGATCGCAAAGCGCATCCCCGATGGCAAGGTCTTCGCGGTCGATGTCGAGCCGGACATGGTGCGCTACCTCGGCGAGCGCGGGCGGGGCGAGCAGCTCGCCAACCATTACCCGATTCTGGCGAACGCAGACGCGGCCAACCTCTCCGAGCCGGTGGATTTGATCTTGGTGGTCGACACCTATCATCACATCGGGCATCGGAAGCATTACTTCGCGAAGCTGAAGTCATCTTTGAAGCCGAACGGGCGCCTCGTGATCATCGACTTCAAAGCCAATTCACCGAACGGCCCGCCGCCGCAGCACCGCATTCCATCGGAGAAGGTGACGGAAGAACTGTCTGAAGCCGGCTATGCGCTCGTAGAGACGCATGAGTTTCTGCCGAGGCAATACTTCCTCGTCTTTCGCGACGCCGGTTCTTGAGCGGAGGGCATGGCGTCAGCCCCGCCCCAGGAAGCGGCGGCGGAGCGTGGCGCCGATCATTGTAATCGCCGTCACCAGCCCGAGCAGCACGATGATCAGCGCGGAAGCCTCGCGATATTCGAACAGGTGAAACGCCGTCATGATTTCGAGACCGAGGCCGCCGGCGCCGATCACGCCAAGCGTGGTGGCGGCGCGCAGATTGTGCTCCCAGCGATAGACGATCACGTCGGCGAAGCGCGGCAGAACCTGGCTCAGCACCGAGAAGCGCAACACGCCAAGTTGAGAGACGCCATGGCTGCGCAGCGCGTCGCCGGGGCCGGGATCGACATGCTCCATGGTCTCGGCGAAGAACTTGCCGAGCATGCCCGTCGAATGCGTTGCGAGCGCGAGGATGCCCGGCAGCGGGCCGAAGCCCACGGCGGCGACCCAGATCACGCCCCAGATCAGGCCGGGGACCGAGCGCAGCACATTGAGGAAGAGCCGAGCGGGCGCGCCAATTGCGGTGCGGGCCACGATGGTGCGGGCCGCGAGCGCGCCGAGCGGCAGGGCGGCGGCCACGCCGAGCGCGGTGCCGGCGACGCTCATGGACAGCGTCTCCAGCAGCGGCCGGCCCCATTCGCGCCAGCGGCTGAAATCGGGCGGCATGGCGTCGGCGGCGAGCCGCAGGATGGTCGGCAGCGCGTCGGCGTAGCGGGCTCGCTCGAAGCCGCCCGCATAGGCGAAGGCGCAGGCGATGACGCAAGCGACGGCCGCCGCCGTCAGGAGCGCGTGCGCCTGCTTGCGGCGGCCATCCGCGAGGACGGCCGCGATGTTCGCATCGAGAGCGCTCATTGCGAGGCCGGGACCGCGTCGGGGTTGGCCGCCTTGATCGCCGCGATCCATGTCCGCACCAGCTCCACATCGGAATCGACCGCCGGAATGAAGGCCTCCGCGCGGAAGACCTTCAGCGCCTCCGGCTCGGTCATGGCAATGAAGGCCTTGCGGATTTTCTCCTTGAACGCGGGGTCGAGCCCTTCGCGGAACGTCCACATATATTCCGGGATGGCGGCCGAGGCGGCGAGCACGCGCACCGTATTCGGATTGATCTTCCCCTCCTTCAGGAGCCGGTTGTAGATCGGCAGCGACAGCCCGCCCGCGGCGACCTTGCGGTTGGAGACGGCGAGCGCCACCGCGTCGTGCGCGCCGAGCACGCGCAGCGTATAATCGCGCCCGGAGACGAGACCCGCCTCAAGGAGCTGATAGCGCGGAACCCATGTGCCCGATGTGGAGGCCGGATCGCCGAACGCGATTTCGCCGCCCTTCAGGTCCGCGAGCGTCTTCGCCGGGCTATCGGCGGGAACGATGATCACGGCCTGGAAGGTCGGCCCCACGCCCTCATGGGAAGGGCGCGCGAAAGGCTCCAGCTTCGCGGCTCGCGAGCGCAGGATATAGGTCACCGGCCCGAGGTACGCGATGTCGATGCGGCCGAAGCGCAGCGCTTCGCCGGTTGCGGCGTAGTTGGCGCCGACATGCAACTCAACCGGCAGGCCGAGCCGCTTCTCCAGATAGGCGCGCAAGGGCTCGTTCAGCCGGATCACGGTCGGCGCGGATTCGCCCGGCAGCAGCCCCACCACGAGCTTCTGCGGCTTCGTTTGCGCACCTGCGGGCGAAAGCGCCGCAAGCAACAAAGCAGCCGCTATCGTTAGACGGCTCAGCGTCTTTAGCATGTTTTCTCCTTCTCTTTTGGGTCAAGCCGGTCTAAAGACCGAAAATCCGCTTCTCATCCGATGGCCCGAAGTCTGCGGCCGCGCCGTCGAAAGCCACGCGGCCATCGCTCAGGCCAACGATCCGGTCGGCGAGCATCCGCGCCAACTGAAGCTGATGGAGCACAAGAACCACCGTGAGGCCGCTGCGTGCGACAAGCCGGTGGAACTCTTCGCCGAGCCTCATCGCCAGCGCCGGATCGACCGACGCGAAAGGCTCGTCGCCAAGCAGGAGGCGCGGCCGCCGCACAAGCGCGCGCGCGATGCCGACGCGCTGGCGCTCGCCGCCGGAAAGCCGGTCCGTGCGCGCCGCCGCCCGGTCGAGAAGCCCGACCTCGTGCAAGGCCAGCGCCGCGCGCTTCCGCATGGCTTGCGGCCAAGGCAGGAGCGATAGCGGATGCCGCGCATCGGCCAAGCCAAGCAGCACATTCTCAAGGGCCGAAAGCCGTCCGATCAGCGCGTGATCCTGGAAAATCGTCGCGGTGATGCGGCGCGCCTCCTTCAGAGCCGCCGCGTCGTCGAGCCGGCCAACTCCAGCGACGGAAACCGCGCCGCCTGACGGCTTTATCAGCCCATTCAGCGCCCCGATCAGCGTCGTCTTTCCGACGCCGGATGGCCCCACGACCGCGGTGACCGTCCCCTCCTTGAAGGCCAGCGAAACATCCCGCAAAATCTCCCGGTCCCCTCGGCGCACGGTGAGCCGTTCCGCCGCGATCAGCCCGCGAGGCGCCGAAGGCATGGCCCAGTCCTGCGCCGTCGCGCGCGCAAAGGGCCGATGAAGCGCGGGCGACGTCACGCTTGAGAAGCGGGTTTGGATCGCCAAACAATCTGAAGATATGCTCATGCCGCCCCGCTCGAATCTCGACCTGCCTCCTTATTGCAAGCCGCGGGCCAAAGCTTCTCGTTGAGAAATCAGGAGTATTTCGCGCCAGGATCGCACCCGCGCGTACATCGCCGGCCGGGTTTCGTACGTCCGCGTGCACTTCGAGCGAGAGCCTCGAACCTGTTTGGTTTGTCAGGTCCAGCCTTCGAATTGAGGAGTTTTCAATTAAACTGAACGCGCGCGGCAGAAACTGTCGCGAACTCCTCGCAGGCTGGCGCGGCCGATCTATCAAAAACGGCGAAGCGTGAGATTTGGCTGGGGCGCCAGGATTCGAACCTGGGCATGGCGGAATCAAAATCCGCTGCCTTACCGCTTGGCTACGCCCCAACAGTTTTCATGAAGCTCCGGCGTTATACGAATGTTTGGATGAGGGTTCAAGCGCGAACCTGACGCGTCAGGCAAGCGCCGCGCCGTGCGGAGCGATCAGGCCCTCAGCGCGAGCGACATGCCGATCATTACGAGCACTCCCAGCACAACGGACTTGAACTGCGCCCCCGGGATCTGCCGCCTCGCCCAGCCTCCAAGGCGAACTCCGAGAAGGGCAGGCGCCACCGCCAGCACTGACAAGCTCAATTCCGGCGACGACATCAGGCCCGTGATCCAAAGCCCCACGCCCAGAAAACCCGACGCGATTACAACCGCAACGTTCACCGCTTGCACGAGCAGTTCCGGCTCCAGGCGCAGGGCAAGCATATAGGGCATGAGCGGCATGACCTGCGAGCCCGTGACGCCCGTGATCACCCCGTTCAGGAACCCGACCGGAACTTGCGCTTTGTTCGCGGTCGCCGGCGCCAGCGCGAGCGAAGGCCGCAGCAGCGCCAGCACGGCGTAGGCGCAGATGATGACGCCGAGCATCTGCGTCGGAATGCGCTTATCCACCTCCGTGAGCAGAAGGACGCCGCAGAAAATGCCGGGAAGGGTCGCCAAATAGAGCGGCCAGAAACGCTTCAAGCTGCGGCCAAGCCGGCCGGCCGTGAACAATACCGCGAAATTGCTCGCCATGGCGGGGGCGACGACGAGAACAACGGCTTCCTTGAGCCCTAGCGTGGCGACAAGGAACGGCAAGGCGCAGGAAGAATATCCGATTCCCGTCGCGCCCTTGATGACGCCTGCGAAGAAAAGCCCGCTGACTGCAACAACAACGAGACTCACGTCCATGGATTATGATCCATCGGCTGGTTACCGGGAGGGAGAAAAGGGGCGGGGTGGGGCGGATGGAGGGGCCGATCGTTCTTTGAAACCGTAAGCTTGGGGTTAATGCTTATCACAACTTAAGCGGGCGTAAAAGCGAAAATTGCAATCTATTAATCGTAATCACACGCCAAGGTTGCGCCCCAGCGGCAAACCGGGTGGAATGGCGGCGTAGGCTCAACTATGAGGCGCGCCCATGAAAACGCGGCGGAGCTTGGCTTTCGTCATTGTCTGGGGCGCCGTCGCCGCGTGCGCTTTCCTCGCCTTGTTCGCGCCGAAGACGTCCGACGCTGCGGGACAAGGGGAAGACCTTGGAGCGCTTATGCTGTCATTGTCCCGCACTGGATTTTAGCCCAGGATCCTTGCGAGAATTCTCGCAAGGCTCCCTTTGCGGGCGACGCCTTGAGGGCGGCTTTCGATTCGACGAGGCCGCCGCGCATCCCCCGAGACCTTCGCCTCTTCTGGCGCCAGCCGTCGCGACGCGAAAGCCATTACTACATGGCAAGCGGTGCTTCGCCTTAGCTAAGACGGTTGTGTTTTGCCCGGTCGCCCCGGCGCAGGTCTACATGCCCGAGCTGCCGAGTGAAAGCGGCTAGGGATCAAATTTGGCGTCCTTCCGATCCCCACCGCATCCAACGCAGCAAAGCAATCCGGGGAAATGGTCGGTGAGCCGATTTCTCAGAAACTTACGGGTGGCTCGCGGAAATCCTTCGGCTTCGGTCCCTTGCCATTGAGATAATATGAAGAGGTGGGAACATTGACCGCGCCCTTCAAATAAGCGAGGTAAACCATGATAACAAACGCAAAGATGATAATATCGATCCAGATTAATGCAGGATTCATGTTGTTTCTCCCATGGTTGGACCGCTGTACGTTGAAAATCTATTATATTATATTCGCGCATTAGCCCGCTAAACTCGGGAAATACCCAGACCTAACAAATTATTAGCGTGCGGCGAGCGGCGCGTCGATGGGAACTCGCATCGAACCGCCGGCTGAACCGCGCTGAAATCCCCTGGCGAGAGGCTTCAGTTAAGTTGAAGGATGCGCCAGTTCAGGGTTCCATCGACGCCGCGGCGATGTTCTTCCGGCCGAAGGACGGCCATAGCAGTTTTCGCGGAAGCCCCTCGCTCAATCGAGGTCGCGATGCAGCGCCATGTCGTCGCGGTGGATGAGCGCGGCGCGGCCGGCATAGCCGAGCGTCGCGGCGATTTCCTGCGAGTTGCGCCCGGCGATCAGGGCGGCCTCCTCGGCGGTGTAAGAGACAAGGCCGCGGCCGATCTCGCGGCCCGCCGCATCGCGGATGATGACGGCTTCGCCGCGCTCGAATTGCCCGCTCACAGCTTTCACGCCCGCGGGCAACAGGCTCCGGCCCGATTGCAGCGCCGCCCGCGCGCCGTCGTCGATCACGATCACGCCCTTGGGCTCCAGCGTTCCCGCGATCCAGCGCTTGCGCGCGGCCACGGGGTTGGCGCTGGCGAGGAACCAGGTGCAGGGCGCGCCTTCGCCCAGCGCGCGCAGCGGATGCAGGTCCTTGCCCGAGGCGATGACCATGTGCGTGCCGGCCGCGACCGCGATCTTGGCGGCGACGAGCTTCGTCACCATGCCGCCGCGTGAAAGCTCGGTGCCGGCGTCGCCCGCCATCGCTTCGATCTCGGGCGTGATGGCGGTGATGGCGTCGAGCCGCTTCGCGTTCGGGTCCTGCGCGGGCGGCGCGGTATAAAGACCGTCGATGTCCGAGAGGAGCACGAGGCAGTCCGCGGTCATCATGGTGGCGACGCGCGCTGCGAGCCTGTCATTGTCGCCGTAGCGGATCTCGGAGGTGGCCACCGTGTCGTTCTCGTTCACGACCGGGATCGCGCCGAGCTTCAGGAGCGTCTCGATGGTGTTGCGCGCGTTCAGGTAACGGCGGCGCTCCTCGGTGTCGCCAAGCGTCACGAGAATCTGCGCCGTCGTAAGCCCGCGCTCGCGGAACACGGTCTGATAGGCGTGCGCGAGGTTGATCTGGCCCACGGAGGCGGCGGCCTGCGCTTCTTCGAGCCGCAGCGGCCCGCGCGGGAGGCCGAGCGCGCTTCGCCCGAGCGCAATGGCGCCCGACGAGACGAGGATTACGTCGCGCCCCTCGGCCTTAAGCTGGGCCACGTCGTCGCCGATGGCCTCAAGCCAGGATTGCCTCAACGCGCCGGTCGCGCGGTCTGTCAAAAGCGCGGAGCCGATTTTCACGGCGATGCGCCGCGCATTGCGCCATTCCGGCCGCGCCGGCTGTGTTCCCTCAAGAGCCATGGTCTCTTGAGATCCGCCGAATCTGGCTTGGCGTCAAGTGTGCTGGAGGCGCTTGGCAGCGGCGTTGGCCGCGAACGACAACGGCAGCGCGGTGGTGAACTTGATCTGCTCCATCGCGAAGCTGGAACTCACGTCCGTCAGGTCGATCTGCGAGATGAACGCTTTGTAGAACCGGTCGTAGCTCGCGATGTCGGGGACCGCCACGCGCAGCAGGTAGTCGACCTGGCCGCTCATGCGATAGGCCTCGACGATTTCCGGGAAGCTCGCAACGACGTTGTGAAAACGTTCGAGCCACGCGGAGTTATGCTGGTTTGTGGTGATGGCGACGAAAACGGTGACGCCCGCGCCGACGCTCTTCGGATTGAGAAGGGCGACACGGCGCTCGATGACGCCGTCCTGCTCCAGCTTCTGGATGCGCCGCCAGCACGGCGTCGTCGAAAGGCCGACCTTCTTGCCGATCTCGGCCACCGGGAGCGTGCTGTCCTCCTGAAGAATCGTCAGTATCTTAATATCCATCGCGTCGAGCATGGGGAGCATCCGGTAAAATCTTCCTTGGGGAGCCCAAAGAGTGCAAACTTGAGCGAAGATACATATCGCCTAGGCCAAAGCATAGAAAAATTTTCCCCGGAGGCCATGCGCAAAAAGTCTCAGGCCATGCGCTAAACGTCCAGGGACATCCCTTCTTCCGCGAGGATGCAGCGGCTTCGGTCGATTTTTTCTGCGGATGCAAGCATTTCGGGGCTCATATGGGTGAGCAAATAGCGCTTCGCGCCGATCTCGTCGAACTTCCCCGCGAGCGTCAGATAATCCAGATGCACGCCCGTTTTTATGCTGTAGGTCGTGCATTCGATGAGATAGAGATCGGCGCCGCGCCCGGCTTCGATCACGCCGCCGCACCAGCCCGCGTCTCCGGAGAAGCTGAACCGCCGGCTGCCGTCGGAAAAGGCCAGGGCGATCGATGGCGACCCCGAGAAATGTTCGACTTCATGAGCCGCGATCGAGACGCCGCGCCATTGGCTGGCGCTGCCGGGCTCAAGCTCGCGATAGCGGATTTCAAACTCCTTCGGCGCCGTCGAAAGAGAAGGATAGAGCGCTTCGAAAAGCTCGCCGGTTCGCCGCGCGATGCCGGGCGGCCCAAGGATTTCCAAAGGCTTCGGCCCCCTCTCCAGGAACATCCGCTCGATGAAGAGGAAGGGCAGGCCGCCGAAATGATCGCCGTGGCAGTGCGTGATCGCGATCGCATCGACGGAGGCGATCGCGATCCCCGCTTTCTTGAGCGCAAGGGGCGAATTCGCGCCGCAGTCCAGCATGATGCGCCCCTGCGGCGTGTCGAGCAGATAGCAGCTGTGAAAGCGCCCGCCGGAGCCGAAAGCGTCGCCGCATCCGATGATCGTTAATTTCATGAAGCCTCAGGCTTTGTGGGAGGGCCGGGAAGACGCCTCAGCGTACCACCGCTTGAAGTGAAGCGCATCGTCAGGAATGGCGAGGCGCGCGGGCTTCATGAAGTCAGCGGCGATCATGGCGGTGATGTCGGCCACGGAGAAGCGCTCGCCCGCGAGAAAGGGCGATGCGCTCAATCTTTCGTCGAAGATGCGAATGATCTCGGCCACGCGCGGCTTGTTCGCCTCGCCCCATTGCTCAACCTGCGGGATTTCGAGGCCGGCCATGGCGGGGTGCGTGTGCCTGAAATAATGGGCGACGGGAAAGAAGAAATTGAGCTCGGCCCTGCGGTTCCACATTTCGATCAAGGCGATCTCGATGGGGGTCCGCCCAAAGAGCGATGGCTCGGGCTGTATGCCTTCGAAATACCGGCAGATCGCCATGCTTTCCGAGATCGCCGTGCCGTCGTTCAAGATCAGCACCGGCACGCGCTGGACCGGATTCAGCTTGGCGAACTCCGCCGACTTATGAGCCCCGCTCATGATCTCGACCTGCTCGAACGGGACATGGATGCCTTTTTCGGCGAGGAAGACTCTCACCCTGCGAGGGTTCGGCGCGCGCCTCTCATCGAGGATTTTCATGTTAACCAAGCCTCAGAAATTTCACGTTTTTGACACGGAACCAATTTCCAAACTTAGGAAGAATGACGTTCTGTCAACTTAATATTAGCACTTTTTCAGTAAGCATCGTTGTCTCTGGCGCGAAGAGGGCAAATCGCGCGCAGTCCCTTCAGAAGTGGATCTCGGGTTTATGAGTACCGTCTGGCGCGCATTTGCGCGGCGAGGCAGCAAAAGTCCGAAAGCCGTGGCCGAGCGCATTCCAGAAGCGAAGGCAGCGGCGGAGAGGGATTTCGCCTACGACCTTCTTCTGATGTTCGTGCGCAACGAAGCGGTGGCGGCGCTCACGGTGCCGATCCTTGCCATCGTCGTCGCCGTCACGATGCTGAACTGGTCCAATCCCCGCCAGCTCATGCTTTGGCTTGCGACGATCTTCATTTCGGAAGGCATCCTGCTCGCCCTGTGCCGCAGGTTCCGCAAGCAACCCCGGGAAACGGTGGACCTCCGGCAATGGCGCCGCAATCTCACGGCGGCCGAGTTCCTCTATGGCGTTTGCTGGGCTGCGGTCGCGTTCGCCGAATTTCCTCACCAAAGCCAGGCCGCCTACTTTTTCCTGTTCGCCGCGCTCACAGTCGTCACGGCGATCAGAATGCTGTTCGCAGCCTCGGTCATGCCGATCCTTCACGCGGGCACGATCCCCGTGACTGCGGCTCTCGTGCTGCGCTTCCTCATGACGGGCGACGCCTTCTTCTGGATCATGGCCGTCGTCGCCGTCGGCATCCATTTCTATTTCGTGTTCCTCGTCACCAGCTTGCAGCGCACCGTGCTGTCGATGCTCGATTACCGGGCCGCCAAGGAAAGGCTTATCGAAGAGCTGGCGACGGCCAAGGCCGCCTCCGACGAGGCCCGCATGAAAGCCGAGGCGGCCAATCTGGCGAAATCGAAGTTCCTTGCGAATATGAGCCACGAGCTTCGGACGCCGCTCAACGCCATCCTCGGCTTCTCGGAAATGATCAAGGACGAGATCCTCGGCCCGATGGGGAACGCGACCTACAGGGCCTATGCCGCCGATATTCATGAGTCCGGCAATCATCTTTTGAAGCTCATTAACGAGATCCTGGATCTTTCCCGCATCGAGGCCGGACGCTACGAGCTTTGCGAGAAGTCCCTGGATTTCCGGGAGATCGTGCAGGACAGCCTCCGGTTCCTGCGGCTCGACGCTCAGGCCAAGAAGCTGCGCCTCATCACCGACTTCAAGGCGGATATGCCCTCCGTTTACGCCGACGAGCGCGCGCTGCGGCAGATTTGCTTGAACCTGATCTCGAACGCAATCAAGTTCACGCCCGAGCACGGCGTCGTGGCCGTGGGCACGGACATGCTCCCAGGCGGCGAGGCGATCCTTACCATCCGCGACAACGGTCCCGGCATCCCGGATGAGGAGATTCCGCGCGTGCTGAGCGCATTCGGGCAAGGGTCGCTGGCGCTTAAGTTGCGCGATAGTGGGACGGGCCTTGGCCTTCCGATCGTGGCGGGACTGGCGGAGCTGCATGGCGGGCGTTTCGAACTTTCGAGCAAGGTCGGAGCGGGCACCGAAGCCACGCTGAT
Source organism: uncultured Alphaproteobacteria bacterium (assembly GCA_963748525.1). GTDB lineage: Bacteria > Pseudomonadota > Alphaproteobacteria > Rhizobiales > Rhodomicrobiaceae > Rhodomicrobium. The sequence continues at coordinate 435,692 of CAVVJJ010000018.1, read as the reverse complement.
CTTGCCGAAATCGCGCGTGACGCGTGCCGCACCCGCGCCGCGCAAAGCCGCGGAGAACGTGATGCCGTTCCCGATGAGGGGCGCCGCCTAGCTCAATCCGTCTTAATCGGAATTGACGTTGCGTTCTATGCGGCGGCGGGAACGTAGGGAAACGCTTTCGAGGGCTTCGAGGCGACCGACTCTTTGCCGATGCCGAGGGCGATCGGAGAGTTGGATGCGATCGTGAACATCACGTTCGGCGCGTTATCCGTGAGCGAGCGGCCATTCCACTCCGCGAAGCCGAACGCCGCGGGAGTTCCGACCGTGTAAGGGAGAACGTTCGGAAAGAAGCGGTGCGCGACTGTTTCGGCGTAGGCTTTCGGATCGTCCGCTGTGCCGTTGGCTGCGACTGCGCCGGCGATGGCGTTGATGACGGTTTCGCCATAAGTGGCGTAATCGTCCGCCGGGCGGCCGGCATTCAGGCGGTTGCCAAGGCCCTCGTTGTACTGCGTGAACAGGGGATGGATCATCGGCAGGCCGACGCGGTTGATCTGCCGCCATCCTCCGGCGTCGGTGGCGAGAGTGGACAAGGCCCAAACGCCAATGCGGCGATTGCTGCGCGCGCTGGGCACAAGCTCGGCGTCGGGGACTTCCAGCACGATCGAATACACCGTGCATCCCGCAAACAGGTTCTTCGCCTTGGCCGGGTCCCATGCGGACAAATCGACTTTGGTCCCATCCTGCAAAGCGTGACCGACGGCGTGCAGCACGTCAGGCTCGACCCAGAACGGATCGCCGGCCTTGCCAGCCCAGATGCGGACCCCGTTTTCGCCGCTTGCGGCTCGATCGGTCACGCCCTCGGCGACGATTGCGCCTGCGGCATGCGGATCGGCGGCGTCGTCGCCGGAAATGCGCCGAAGCGTAAACTTCTGCCTTCCCGCGGAATCGCGTTCGCCGAAAATCACGCGATAGGAGATGTTTTCAACGGCGTCGCCGTCGAGATCGACCTTGAACTCGTACATTCCCTCGGGGTGATAGCCTGGGACAGGGATGTCGCCCGCGATGGAGTCACAGACATTCATCACGAAAACCGTGCCCGTTTCACCGCGAAAAACATAAAGATCCGTAATGTCCAGACGAACGTCTTGCCGCGCTATGGGCGAGTTGAGATGGTGGGACATGACGCGTTCTCTCCGGCAGTGGCGATCAAGGTGGTTTCGCGGACCGGCGTTCCCGCCGATTGCCCTTCTCGGCTTTATGAAATACGCGCCGACGCCCGCTGTTCCCGAAAGGACCAATCGCGAGTGGCGGCGGCGCCGACCTTATCGCAGCAGCTTGTCCAGGGTGATTGGCAAATCCCGCACCCGCTTTCCCGTGGCGTGGTAGATGGCGTTGGCGATTGCCGCGGCGACGCCGACGATGCCGATCTCGCCAACGCCCTTTATGCCAAGGGGATTGATGATTGTGTCGGGCTCGTCCACGAAGATGACCTCGATGCCGTAGATGTCGGCATTTGCCGGGACGTGGTATTCGGCGAGATTGGCGTTCATGAAACGGCCGTGGATGTGATCGATCAGCGTCTCCTCGTGCAGCGCCATTCCGATGCCCCACACGCAACCGCCCATGATCTGGCTGCTTGCGGTTTTCGTGTTGAGGATGCGCCCCGCCGCCACCGCATTGACCACGCGCGCGACGCGGATGACGCCCAGATCCTCATCGATTTTAACTTCCGCGAAGACGGCGGAATGCGTATTTCTGGCGTGCTGGCTGTCCTCTTTGAAATTGGCGGTTCCTTCGGCCTCCACGCGATCCACGCCGCCGCGGCGCATTGCGTCGGCAAATGAGACCGCGCGAGAAGGGCGCCGCTTGTCCACAATGGCGCCCGCGCAAAGGGTCGTCTCGTCTGCGCTGAGGCCCGCGAGCGGCGAATCCGCCGATTTGTTGGCGAAGCCCAGCAGTTGCGCCCGAACCGCGTGAGAAGCGTCCGCAATCGCATGCGAGACGGATGCCGCGGTCCACGATCCCCCTTCCACCGGGGATCGAGGCAGCGTCGAATCCCCAAGCTTGATGCTGATGTTTCCCAAGGGAAGGCCGAGCATATCCGCCGCGACCTGCGCCATGATCGTGTAAGTGCCCGTCCCGATGTCCGATGTCGCGCACGTAACCTTGGCGTGGCCATTCGACGTCAGCGTAATGCGCGCGGCGGTCTCCATCTGCATCGCTTCCCAGATGCCGGTCGCCATGCCCCATCCGACAAGCTCCTTCCCATCACGCATGGAACGCGGCTCCGGATTGCGCTGCCGCCAACCGAACGCGTCGGCGCCTCGCCGGTAACACTCACTCAGGGCCTTGCTCGTGTAGGGGACGTCCTTGTTTTGCTCGCGATCCGAATAGTTGCGAAGACGAAAATCGAGGGGATCGAGCCTGAGCGCGGCGGCGAGTTCGTCCATGGCGCATTCCAGGGCGTAGACGCCTGAGGCCCCGCCAGGCGCGCGCATGTCGCAGGGCGTCGGAACATCGAGCGGCGCCAGCTTGTGCGAATATTTGGCGTTCGGAGATTTATAGAGCGCGCCCGACCAGGTGGCATCGTTTCGGGCGAAGGCCTCATAGCGTGACGTCATCGCAATCGCTTCATGGCTCGTCGCCACGAGGTCGCCGCCGCCGTCCGCGGCGAGCGCCAGATGTTCGATCGTCCCCGGCCGGTAACCGAGCGCGTACATCTGCTGGCGCGTCAGCACGAGCCTCACGGGACGTCCGACGGCCTGCGCCCCGAGTACGGCAAGCACCGTTTCATATTGGGGGCGAAGACCCGATCCAAAGGCGCCTCCCACGTAGGGCGAAACCACGCGAATATCCTCAGGCTTCAAGCCGAACACGCCGCATAGATAGCGCTGCACGTTCTGAACGCCCTGGGTCTTGTCGTGGACGGTTAGTGTTCCGTCGCCCTCCAAGATTACGGTCGATGCGAAAAGCTCCATCGGATTATGGTGCTCGACCGGAACAAAATAATCCGCCTCATGGCGGAAAGGCGCGGCCGCGAAGGCAGCCGCCGCATCGCCGCGCGGCTTCGCAAGCGACATGGCGAACGCCTTGCCTTCGAGGGCGAAGGCGTCGCCGCGCTCCTGAAACAGATCGGTTTCGTGCTTTTCCCTCTGGCAGTGGGCGCGCACGAGCGACGCGGCGAAGCGCGCGGTCTCCCAATCCTCCGCCAGGACAAGCGCGATGGGCTGCCCGCTGAACAGGATCGTCCCATCATAGAGCGGACGGAAGGGCGAACCCTCCGGCGCTACGTCATCCTTGTAAGCCTGATCGCCTTCGGCCATCGGCGGGCGCTTTTCATGGGTCAGAACGCCGACGACGCCTGCGACCCGCATCGCGTCCTTTGCATCGATCGAAAGGATTTTGCCCTTCGGAATCGCCGACGTGACCACGGCGCCATAAGCGAGGCCCGGGACATTGAACTCGCCGGCGTATTTCGCGGCGCCGGTCACCTTTGCTCTGCCGTCCACCCTGGGGGTCGCGGCGCCGATATGCGATGGCGTTGCGTTCATCGGATTCTCTTGTCGGCCTGTGTTTGCGGCGTTGCGTTCGCAGCCTGGTACAGGGCGCGCACAATGGCGCGCCGCGCGAGTTCGATCTTGAACGCGTTATGCGCGAGGCCCTTGGCGTCCCGCAGAAGGATGTCCGCGGCTTGCTTGAAACAGGCTTCTCCCGGCGCCTGCCCGGTGAGCGCCGCTTCCGCCGCTTCATCTCTCCAAGGCTTGTGGGCAACCCCGCCAAGGGCGATGCGCCCCTCCTTGATGACGCCGCCGTCGAGGTCGAGCACGGCCGCGACCGACACAAGCGCAAACGCATAGGAAAGGCGATCGCGGATCTTGAGATAGGTGTACGTCTTGCGGAAGCCCTTCTCCGGAAGCTCTATCGCGGTGACGAGTTCATCGGGGGCAAGATTTGTGTCCCGATCCGGAGCGTCGGCGGGCAGGCGGTGAAAGTTCGAAAACGCAATGCGCCGCTGCCCGCGAGGTCCTTCCGCGATCACCGTGGCTTCGAGCGCTGCGAGCGCGACGCACATGTCCGAGGGATGCGTCGCCACGCAAAGCTCGCTTGCGCCAAGGATTGCATGAATGCGGTTGAGACCGTGGATGGCCGGGCAGCCGCTCCCAGGGGAGCGCTTGTTGCAGGGGAGGGCGGCATCGTAGAAGTAGTAGCAGCGCGTCCGTTGCAGGAGATTTCCGCCTGTGGAGGCCATGTTGCGCAATTGGGCCGAAGCGCCTGCAAGGATTGCGCGTGACAGCACCGGATAGCGCTCTTCGATCAGCGGGTGGTAGGCGAGGTCGGCGTTCGGCACGAGAGCGCCGATGCGCAATCCTCCATCGGCCGTCTCTTCGACGCCGTTTAGAGCAAGCCTCGATATGTCGATGAGACGGGACGGGCGTTCGACATCCTCCTTCATCAGGTCGAGGAGGTTGGTGCCGCCCGCGATGAATTTGGCGCCGGGGTCGGCTGCGATGGCCTGGACCGCGCCGGCCACGTCGGTGGCGCGCAGATAATCGAAGTTAATCATGCGCCATCGCCTGTTTGATTGCTGTGACGATGTTCGGATAGGCGCCGCAGCGGCAGATGTTGCCGCTCATCAATTCGCGGATTTCATCGGCCGACTTCGCTTTGCCTTCGGCCATCATCCCAAGGGCGGAGCAAATTTGCCCCGGCGTGCAATATCCGCATTGAAAGGCGTCGTGGTCGATGAAGGCCTGTTGCAACGGATGCAAGGCGCCGTTCGCGGCCACGCCCTCGATCGTGGTGACGCTGGCGCCGTCCTTCATGACAGCGAGCGTCAGGCACGCGTTGATGCGCCTGCCGTCGACCAAAACGGTACAGGCGCCGCATTGACCGTGATCGCAGCCCTTTTTCGTGCCGGTAAGGTCGAGATGGTCTCGCAGGAAGTCCAAGAGCGTCGTCCACGGCGCAACCTCGCAATGCTTCCTGGCGCCGTTCACCACGATGGCGATGGGAAGTTTGGACGGCGCCTTTATGGGAGGAGACGCTTGCGTTGGGGAGCTGTGGGGTTGCACCGGTTACCTCGCATTCGCTGTCGGCATCCAAGGCAAATGTTTCACCCAGCGCCGCGGTTCCGCGCCGGCGCGGAACCGCATTTGCTTCCCGGGGTGCGATGGCCCGAGCGAGTTCTTTCGCAGACGAAGCCGTAAACGCGCGCAGAAATTTAGAAGGGACGCGCTGCCAACGAGCTCACTTCGTCTGCGGCGCCAGATCGAGCGCAGCGGTCATGTCCGCTGCGGCGGCGTCTCGCTCGCCAAGCGGCTTCAAGCCGAACCTCGTCTCGATGAGCTTCAGGATCGCGGTCGTGTCGTATTGCGTGTGATCGACATAGCCCTTCCTGGCCGCGGGACCTATCACCAGCGTCGGAACGCGCGCGCCCGGCCCCCAGCGATCTGCCTTGGGCGGCGCGACATGGTCCCACAATCCGCCGTTTTCGTCATAGGTGACGACGATCAGGCTATCCTTCCAGAGATCGCTCCTCTCGATCATGCGGATGAGATCGCGCGTCCGGGCCTCGCCCGCCAGGACATTCGTATAGCCGGGATGCTCGTTGTCCTCGCCTATCGGCTTAAAAAAGACGACGTGCGGCAGGTCTCCGCGATTGATGCCCGCGATCAGGTCCAATTCGTCTTTCAGGTGCGCCTTGGCGCCCTCGGTTCCGAGAGCCGTGTTCTTGAAGTAGGCGAAAACCTGATGGTGGAACTGGAAGAGCGGGTCGGCCTTCCCCGCAACCGCATCGTCCCAGCCGCCGGAATACCAGGCCCAGGAAACGCCCGCCTCGTTCAGACGGTCTCCGATATTGGGCATCTCCTGCAGAGGCGCGATCACGCTGTGGCCGGCTTTCTTTGGGCCGTTCGCCGGCTGCGCGTTGTTGACGATGTAGCCATCCGGCGTGACCGCGCCGTCCTTAACAAGCGCGCCCTTGCCGTCAAGCTCGATGACGAACTCTTTCGGAGCGTCCTTGTAGACGGGCGCGCAGGCGCAGACGAGAAAGAAATGGTTCAGGAAGGAGCCGCCAAAGCCGGCGTGGAAGAAATTGTCCATCAGCACATAAGTCTTGGCGTACTCCCAAAGCGGCAGGTGCGATCCGTCGTAGTAGCTCATGACGAGCGAGCCGGCGTTGGACCAGGCGACGAATTTGTCCATTTTGCCGCCGTTGATCTGAAGCTGCTCCTGGTAGAAACGATGGACGGCGTCGCCAGTCGTCTGATCGAGGTCCGCGTAAGCCTCGGCGCGGAACGGCGCGTTCGGTAGGTCCGCCGGAAAGCGCGTGTCCACAATCGGCGGCTTGAAATTGGCGTTCAGGACCGGCGGCAGCTTCTCGTAGGGAACTCCCGCGCGATCGACCTGCGTCGCTGCGGCTCCGGCCTCGCTAATCCCGTTGGCGCCAGGAAAGAGGCCGTACAGATTGTCGAAGCTACGATTTTCGAGATAAATAACAATGATGTGGTTGATTTTTTCGAGGCCAGGAACTGGCTTTGGCGCTTCCTGGGCGAAGGCCGTCGAGCAAGCCGCGCCAAGCGCCGCCGCAAGAACGCGTAGAAAACAGGGTCGCATGCCTCCTCCTCTATGGCCACGGGCGCCGCGCTGGCCGGATCGGAATGTTCGCTTTTTGTGCCGGAGTTCAATGAAACTCCCGTGACAGCAAAGCTCATGGCGCCCCTTAGCAGCGGCTGCGTCGCGCGCCCGGCGCGGGCTTAGGCGAGGACGAGCCTCAGATAGAGGACGATGCTGCTCGCCATGGACAAGCCGAGGAACACGATCGAGTATCTGATATAGGCGAACTTCTCATTGCAGATTTGCGCCAGCATCTTCACCTGCGCCGCCATCCTTCTGATGCGCGAGGCGTGGGGCTCATTGCGAATGAACTCAACGAACCCATCCACGTTGGCGCTCGCCAAATCCGTCCAGGACTGGTCTTTCGAGGCGCGCCGCACCCTTGGAATGAAAGCGATCATGTTCGCGATGAACGAGATGAAAAGCATGACGATCGCGAAAACATAGAGGCGGCTGTCGACGGAGCCCGAAAATTTGGTCAGGATTTCATTGTTCTGCATGAGGCTCGATACGCCGCTTATCAGGACGCCGTGCAGAATGGCGATGTATCCGCTTTTTTGATCGGCGAGATGAATGTTGCTGGTGAAGAGCGCCCGCTGCTGGAGCACAAATTCGAGATCGGCGATGTCTTTGGCGGCGTCTCCCTTCAAGGCGACAAGAGTCTCGTCGTGTTCGGGATTATCGTCGGCTTCGATTTCAGCGTAAATGCCTGCCATAGTCTCTTCCAAAAGCCCGCGCCGCCCTCGCTCCGGTTGGCGAGGAGTAATCGTAGCGCAATGCTTTAGCCTTTGATCCTGATCAAACCAAATGCTCTAATCGCGATCGCAAGCGGAGGCGGAACCTTCGCGGAGCGGGGAGATTGTGTTCAACAAAGCCGGCATCGTGAGAGCGCTCGATCCGAGGGCGTTTTTTCAGCCCGCCCGAGTTCGCGGGTTTCCTTTTGATCGCGGCCTTCGCGGCGCTTCGTTTCTGGGACGCGATCCCTCTCGAAATCGCACGCAACTACCTTTTGGATCTCTACCAGAGGGCGCATCCGCGCATTGTCGAAGACTATCCCGTTGCGATCGTCGACATTGATGACCGCAGCTTGCGGGAAATCGGGCAATGGCCCTGGCCGCGCTCGGTGCTGGCGGCCCTCGTGGACAGGCTCCAGAAGGACGGGGCCGCCGCCATCGGCTTCGACATGGTTTTCTCCGAGCGCGACCGGTTGTCGGGCAGCCGGCTCGCGGATCTCGTCCCGAATGACGACGACGAATTGAAGCGCAGGCTCGCCGCATTGCCAGACAACGATGCTTTGCTCGCCCGTTCCTTGAAGCAAACGCGCGTCGTGCTCGGCCGCTCCGCGCTCTGGGCCGCAGCCGCTGCGGACGCCCGTTCGCGCGAGGCGGACGGAAAGGCCTCCATCGCCACCATCGGCGGAGACCCGCGAGACGAGATTCTGCGCGTGCCGGCCGCGCTGAAGAACCTTCCGGAACTCGAATCCGCAGCCAGCGGCTTTGGAATGTTGACCGTGCAGCCGGAGCGCGACAGCGTCATCAGGCGCGCGCCTCTTATCCTCTCCGCCGGCGGCGCAATAGCCCCTGGCATGGCGGTGGAGCTTCTCCGGGTGGCTTCGGGCGCGTCCGCCCTCGTGGTGAAGCGCGACGAGGCCGGCGTCCGCAGCGTCGTCGTCGCGGGCGTCGAGATTCCTTCAGACCGGGACGGCCAGCTTTGGATCAGGTTTACGGGCCACGACATCCGGCGCTATGTCCCCGCCGCGACAGTTCTCGCCGGAACCGCGCCGGAAGGCCGCTTCCAGGGGAAAATCGTCCTCATCGGGACATCGGCGGCCGGCCTTTTCGATTTGAAGTCGACGCCTGTCGAGAGGGTCATTCCGGGCGTCGAAATTCATGCGCAGATTCTCGAAAGCATCCTTGAGGGCGCAACGCTGAACCGGCCGAATTTCGCGCTTGGCCTGGAGGTTGCGCTCGCGATAGCGTTCGGCGCGATCCTCGTGATAGCGGCCCCGCTTGCAGGCGCGGTCACGAATTTGGCGATCGGGGGCGCCATTGCCGCGCTCCTGACGGCGGGTTCCTGGCACCTTTTCGTGGCTCACCGGACCCTGATCGACGTCTCCTATCCGCTTGCTTCGAGTTTCGGCGTCTTCCTGCTCATGACTTTCATGAACTACCGGCGGGAAGAGAAGCGCCGCAGTCAAGTTCGCGAGGCCTTCCGCCAATATCTGTCGCCCCCGCTGGTGGAGCAGTTGATCCGGGAGCCGCGGCGTCTCGTCCTTGGCGGCGAAGCGCGCGAAATGTCGATCTTCTTCAGCGATGTGAGGGGTTTCACCTCCATCGCGGAAAGCTTCAAGGACAACCCCGGCGGCCTTACGGCTCTCATGAACCGCATGCTGACCTCGCTCTCCCATCCGATTATCGAGAGGCGCGGCACCATCGACAAATATATCGGCGACGCCATCATGGCGTTCTGGAACGCGCCGCTGGACGATCCCGACCATGCGCTCCATGCGTGCGAGACGGCGCTTGACGTCCTCGACCGGCTCGATGCGTTGAACGGGGAGCGCAGGCGGGAAGCGATTGAGGCCGGCGCGCCCTTTGCCGATATGCATGTCGGCATCGGCATCAGCACGGGACTGAGCGTCGTCGGCAATATGGGGTCGGATATCCGCTTCGACTATTCCGTGCTCGGCGACGCCGTCAATCTTGCCTCACGGCTGGAAGCGCTGACGGCGGTTTACGGCCTGCGCATCCTTATCGGCTCCGAAACAGCGCGGCAGTGCCGGGGCAAACTCGCGATTATCGAGGTCGACCGTGTTTTGGTGAAGGGAAAGAAGGAGGCCGAAACGATCTACTCGGTCCTCGGCCGCAGCGCCCTGTTGCGAGACCCCTCCTTCATGGCTCTGCAAAGCGCGTTCGAAGCCATGCTGCAGAATTACCGTTGCAGGAAATGGGGCGACGCACTGCGCGAGATCGAAAGTTGCAGGAAGGCCAACTGCCCCGGAGCGGATAAACTGATGGATGTCTATGCGGCGCGGCTCGCAAGGTTCACGAACAGCCCGCCACCCGGCGACTGGGACGGCGTATTCAACGCCTGGCCGGCCGTAGTGTAGGCCCGGCGCTAAAAATTGTGGCCGCAAACGCCTTGCCTTCTGGACTTTGGCCGGCCGCCGCACTTAAGCTGCAAATCATAACGCAGTGCTTCAGAAAGCAACGATGAATTTCTCAAAAGTCATAGGCCGGCTCTTATTTGTCGCCCTGATAGCGGGCTTCGCGCAATTGGCCCAGGCAGACGCGCCGGATGTCGGCAAAGCCATCGCCGTGAAAAACGAGGTCGCAATCGAGAGCGGAGAAAGCAAGCACGCCCTTGCTGCAGGCGGCGCTGTTCATCAGGACGAGGTTCTTGTCACCGGCGCCGCGGCGACCGCCGAAATCGAACTGCTCGACAAGACGAAGCTCGCTGTCGGCGCGGATGCGAGGATCGTGCTGGATAAGTTTATCTATGACGCCAAAGCCGAGCCCGGATCGATCGCAATCAATCTGTCCAAAGGAGCGTTCCGCTTCATAACCGGGTCGTCTCCGAAAGCGGCCTACGAAATCAAGACGCCGACCGCCTCGCTCGGCGTCAGAGGCACCATCTTCGACGTTTATGTCGCGGATAACGGGGAAACAGTCGTTCTCCTCCACGAGGGCGGCGTGGACGTCTGCAACACGAGCCGCGCCTGTCAGCGTATCGACAAGATCGGCGGCATTTTGCATGTCGGGGTCGCGGGGGTTTTCTCAAGCCTCCTCAAATGGGATGGATCGATCATGAAAGGCATCGGCGTCGCCAAGGCTTTTCCCTTCGTGGGGACGCGGCTCGCCATCGATCCCGTCCGGCGGCTTTCGCATAACGCCCTCTTGAAGGGAATACCCTCAATCGATCAGACGATAACGGCGCCGGCGCAGCAACTGAAGCGCATCCTTCCAGTTCCGGGCCTGCCGTTCTAAACTAGCGCGACACATCGCAGAAATGGGGCAAGCCATGGAGATGAACACACTCGATCTGGAAGGCGGGATCACGAAAGTCGTGCTCTCCGGCCGGATGGATATCGACGGGGCGACCGCGGTGGATCTGAAGTTCAGCATCATCGCAGGCGCCAAGAAGAAGGTCGCCGTCGATCTGACGGACGTGACGTTCCTGGCCTCGCTCGGTCTGCGCACCCTGATGATGGGCGCCAAATCCATCGCGGGGAAGGGCGGCAAAATGGTTCTCGTCAATCCTCAGCCGAATGTGGAGAAGGTTCTGCAAACGACCGGCGTCGACACCATCATCCCCATCGTGCGGGATATTGAGGCGGCGCGCGCCATTCTTGGCGCCTAGAGTGCGTCCGGAAAAGTGTGAAGCGGTTTTCCGAAAAGACGCACGTAAAAACAAAGAGCTAGAGCGCGCTTTTGATTCTATCAAAAGCGGATAAGCTCTAGCGGTCCGGTTCCGATTTGCATCCGCTTGCTGCGTAACGTTCGCTCCACCAGCCGCTCCAAGACGGCGAGGGCCAATGCAGAACCATAGGAGAAGCTTTCCCCGAGAGCTTGCGGCGATCTCGGGAGCCGCTCGTTGGCTTGACGCGGCCGCCGCGGAAGCGGGAGTCCCGGAGCAGGCTGTTTTCGCCATGCAAGTCTGTCTCGAGGAGCTGTTCTCGAACATCGTGCGTCACGGATCGAGCGCGGCCAACCTCGTGGAGGTGTGGGTCGAAACCGCGCCGGACTGCGTGCGCATGATCGTCGAAGATGAGGGGGCGGCCTTCGACATCACAGAGGCGCCTGCGCGCAAGGCCTCGGCTTCTCCCGCCGATTGCGAGCCGGGGGGGCTTGGCATTGTCCTTATCAAGGCATTCGCAAAGAGATTGAGCTATCAGCGCGCCGGCGGCCGCAATCGCGTGATTGCTGAATTCGCTGCGGACGGCGCCACGATGACGCCCGCCGCGCAACTGGATCGGGACGCCGGCCACGATGCGCTGGCCGCTCTTCGGGATCATCTCAAAGCGCGGCCCGTCCGCATCTGCGAAGCGGGAGAAATCCTTGTCAGGCAAGGCGAGCCGAGCGAAACGGCGTTCCTGCTCGAAGCCGGAAGCGTGCTGGTTTATGCGGAAACATCCTACGGCGCGGTCCCCCTCGCGACGCTTCACGCTCCGTGCATGATCGGAGAGATCGGCGTTCTTGCAAACCTTCCCCGAACAGCGAGCGTCCGCGCGGCCGAAGCGGTCAGGGTTGCGCCAATCGCCAGGGCGGAGCTTATCGCATTTGGACAGCGGTCTCCCTCGCTTCTCCTCGCCGTCATCGAACAACTGGGACGGCAGATCGACGGCGTCAACAAAGCCATCGGGCTTTATGCCAATGCGCTCGGCGCGCTCGAAAAGCGCGAGTTCGACGCGCGCATCCTGGACGAACTGAAGAATCCGACGCCGCAGCTGGCCGAATTTTCCGAAACTTTCCGGCGATTCGCGGAGCAAATACAGGAGAAGCGCCGTCACGAGGACGAGATGGCGAGCGCCGCACTGATTCAGCGGGCGATGCTGCCCAGGCCGGACGCGATCGAGGCTCTCCGGCAGAACGTCGATCTGTATGCCGAGATGCGGGCCGCGCGCCATGTCGGCGGCGACTTCTACGACGTCTTCCCGCTGGACAAGCCCCGCATCGCCATTGCCATCGGCGACGTGTGCGGCAAAGGCGTCCCGGCGAGCCTTTTCATGGCTGTCGTCGTGACCGTTTTGCGAAGCTGCGCGCGGGAAGGAAACGACGTCGCCGCTACGATCGAGCGCGCAAACTCAATCCTGTGCCGCGAGAACGCGTCCTCGATGTTCGCGACGGTGTTCTTCGCGGTCTTGGATTTGCACAGCGGCCTGCTTCACTATTGCAACTGCGGGCACAACCCACCGATTGTTGTATCGCCGGATGGGCAAGCGCGCGCGCTTCCCGGCGGGGGACTGCCTCTGGCCCTTTTTCAAAGCCGCTCCTTCGATGTTCCGAGCGTAACCCTCGCCCCCGGCGATAAAATTCTCCTTTTCACCGACGGCGTGACCGAAGCCATGAACCCCTCCGGCGACGAGTTTGGAGATGCGAGGCTTTTGGATTCCTTGGGTCGCGCGAGGGGGCTGGCGGCGCACGGCCTTGTGCGCGAGATTTTCAGCGCCTTGCAGGCTTTCACGCTCGGAGCGGAGCAATCGGACGACATCACCTGCCTCGCCATCGGACGGCAGACCCCCGAAGCCGCCAACGGCGAAATTTGAAATCTAGCTGCTTGCTTCCACTTGGCGCCGCGCGCTGGTCTTCCCGCGAGGTTGGAAGGGGAACGGCGTTCGGCGTTGTCTGGCGGAGAGAGAGGGATTCGAACCCTCGAGACGGTTTCCCGCCTACACACTTTCCAGGCGTGCGCCTTCAACCACTCGGCCATCTCTCCACTTCGCGCCTGCGCGGCGCAAGGACCGCACTATAGCGTAGGAAAAAGCGCCTGCAAGTCATAGTCCCGTCGTAACCGCGCTGTTACGGTTGCGATTGCACAACCTCTTTCGAGCTGGGGGCTAAGGCCGGCGACGCTTTGCGCCGCGGCCTCCCTGTCGCTAAAAAGGGACCGCAGCTCCGGCCCGATGAGCGCCTTAGCTGCGCCAATTTGGCTCCGGTGGCTTTTTAAAATTTCGATACAAAAAAGACAAATTAGGATTGCAGAAAGTGGTCGCCACGCATAGCTCCCAATCCCGGAAACAAAGGACATGAACGTGAAGGGTTCAGGCGGTTACGCCGCGGCTTTCGGCGCGGTCGCGCTAGGGTGGTTGATTTTTTCCCTGCCGTGGCTGTCAGGGGAATATACTATCCCTTATGACGCCAAGGCGCATTTCCAGGCGCAGCTTCAATTCCTGGCCAACGCCCTGCATTCGGGCGAATCGCCGTTCTGGACGCACAACGTCTTCGCCGGGTCTCCCCAGATCGCCGACCCGCAATCGCTGATCTTCTCGCCCGCGTTCCTGCTGGCCTATCTCGACCCCGCGCCGAGCTTCCGGGAATTCGACGCCTATTGCTTCCTGCTCCTGGGGATTGTCGCCGTTTCCGTCCTGATGCTGTTCAGGGATCGGGGCTGGCATCCCGCAGGCGCCGCCGTCGCCGCCCTGGCGGCCGCCTTCGGCGGGTCAGCGATCTGGCGCATCCAGCATATCGCCCAAATCGAGGGTTTCGCCTTTTTCATGCTGTGCCTGTGGCTGCTCGCCCGGGCGCTCGACCGCAAATCCCTTCGATACGGCGTGCTGTCGGGCCTCGCCGCCTGCGGGATGGTCATATCGCCCGGACAGATCGCGCTCATCGGCGCTTACGTGCTCGCGGGCTATACGCTCCATCATTGGCTGAGCGCGCCGCGCTTTGTAACGTCGGTGAAGGAGACGGCGCTGCCCTTGCTTGGGGGAGGCGTAACCGCCACCGTCCTTTCGGCTGGGCCCATCATCTTAAGTTATCTTTTTCTCGAAGGCTCGAACCGTCCTGAAATCGCCTTCAACGAGGCGGCGAGAGGCGCGCTTCATCCCGCCTCGCTGTTGACGGCGGTCGTTCCCGATCTCTACGGCTCCCATTCGAACCTGCCCTATTGGGGACCGGCAAGCATTGAATGGGTAGCGGACTACCTTTCCATAACGGAAAACATGGGGCAGGTTTATATCGGCGCGCTTCCCATCCTCCTGATTCTTGCCATCGGTTTCATGAAGGGCGGCGTTTTTGCGAAGGAGATTCGCTTCTTCACCATTGCCGCGACGTGCCTCTTTCTGTATGCGCTCGGACGATACACCGGGTTTTTCACGCTTCTTTATTACAATCTGCCGGGCGTCGATCTGTTTCGCAGGCCTGCGGATGCGACCTACGCGCTTGGCGGGATGGCGGCGATCCTGACCGGCTATCTCATGCATCGCTATTTGTCAGGGACTGAGCCGTCCCTTAGGCAGAAGGCCGCGGTTGGGGCGATCCTTGCGGCCTTGTTCGCGCTGAGCCTCGGCGTCGCTCTCGCGCACGGCCACTTCTACATGGCTGTGAAGCCGGTTCTGCTTTCGATCGGCATCTTCACGGGGGGGTGGCTGGCTCTCGTTCTCGCGAAGCATTATGCGCCGCGCCACGGCGCGCTCGCAGTAGCGGTGCTCGTAGCCTTTATGACCGCCGACCTCGCCATCAACAACGGTCCGAACCGCTCCACGGCGCAGGTTCCGTCCTATTACGACGAGATGCGCCCGGACACAAAGAACGAAACGGTAACCTTCCTAAAGGCGCATCTGAAGCAGCCGAAGAGTTCATCCCGGCGGGATCGGGTGGAGATGGTGAGCCTCGGCTTCGATTGGCCCAATATCAGCCTCATCCACAATTTCGATCACACGCTCGGCTACAATCCTCTTCGCCTTGCGGAAATGGTGCAAGGCATCGGCGCCAACGAAACGGTCGCCGAGATCTATGAACGGAAGTTCACGCCGCTGTTTCCGTCCTACCGTTCGACGATGGCCGATCTGCTCGGCTTGCGCTATATCGCGATCGACCGCCCCATCGAGAAGTTAGACACCAAGCTGAAGCCCGGCGACCTGACGCTCGTCGGCACGACGCGCAACGCCCTTATCTATGAGAACCCGCGGGCGCTGCCCCGCGTGCTGTTCGCGTTCGACTGGCAGCCCGCGAATTTCGAGCAGATGGAAAAGGATGGCCGCTGGCCCTCTTTCGATCCAAGACGCACCGTTCTTTTGAGGGGCAAGCCGGTGACGAGCGTGCTTCAGCCGAGGCCGGTTTCCTTGCCCGAAGCGTCGACGGCGCTCGATGTCTACCAAAACACAGAGGTGCAGGTTACGGTGAATGCGCCAAGGGCTGGGTTCCTTGTGCTGAACGACGTGTGGCACCCGTGGTGGTTTGGAACGGTGGACGGCAAGCCAGCCGACATCCTGCGCGCCAACGTGCTGTTCAGGGCCATCCAGGTTCCGGCCGGCAGGCATGTGGTCCGCTTCGAGTTCAGGCCGGTGGAGGGCGCCGTGAAGCAGATCATGGCCAAGCTGAAGGACAGGCCGGTAGAGCCCACGCTGCCGCCATTCCCCGACCTTTGGATCAGGCCCGAGGCCAGCGCGCCGGCGTCCTCGAAAGCCGCCGGGTAAGGGCGGCGAACGCCTCGCTGCCGAGCCAATCATACTCGCGATAGCGCGCGGCCCTGATCGGGTCGCCGCCGCCGTCGCGCTTTTCGCGCTTCGCGACATGGCACATGACAAGCGGGGCTGCGCCTTCGAGGCCGGTAAGCCAGCCGGCCCAGAGCGCCTCGAGTTTCGCATCTTCGTTGAAATCGTAGACGCCGGCAAAATCGGTATTCGCGGAGTGTCCGGGCGAGGCCGCCAGCTTCGCAAGGCGAAAGGCGCCGGTGCGCCCGATGATCGAAGCCTTCACGCCGCGCCACCTGCGCGACACGCAAATTCGAATGCCGACGCCGCCCGCATTTGCGCCATAGCGCTCGCTGAGAGCGGTCACCAGCGCCTCGGCTACTCCAGGCAGCTGGTGGGCGTGCTGATGGCCGTCCACGAAATCGGGCGCAGCGTCCATATGCGCCTCGAAAAGCGCAAGCTGGCGGCCAATCGCTCGCTTCAAACGGCCCCTGTCCAAGGCGCCTGCGTGCGAGCGCATCGTCATCCCGGCGATGGATTGTCTCGGAAACAGCTTGCCCGCGAACGGGCTCGTGAAATCGAGATGAAGCCCGCGCGACAAGGGCGCGTCCTGCAAAGCCTTGGCGGCCTCCGGCCAGGTTGGGGACAGCACCATCGCGCTTGCAGCGGTCACGACGCCCTTCGAGGCAAGCTCAAGAATGGCGGCATCGACATCCTCGTCCATCGCATAGTCGTCGGCGTTGATGATCACGGGCTCGGTCATCGGGCTACCCCTGAGGTTGCGCAAAGGCCCAAAGCTTGGAGAGAAGGAAAGTCGAGATGGCGACGCCGACAAGAATCACGGAAAGCACGGCGAGATAATAGCGCTGGCCGAAGACATCGAGCGCCACGGCATAAGCGGACTGATTGAGCGCAAAGCCCGCGAGCGCCACGGCGAAGAAGCGCCTTCGGGCAGCCGCAAAGCGTTCCGGCGCAATCGGGAAGGTGAAGCGCGCGTGGCCGCCAAAGCTCACCAGGAAAGCCACGCAGAAGCCGATCACGTTCGCCGCGAGCGGCGTGAGGCCGAGAAGTTCGTGGACAAGTGCCACGACGGCGAGATGGGTCGCCGCGGCCGCGCATCCCACCGCCACGAAGATCGCGATCTGGCGCATTATGAGATCGCGGGCGTGTCTTGAAGGCGCGCGTCGGCCACGAGGTGCGTCGCGTCGTAAACTGGCGCGGCCGCGTGCGGCTTGCTTTTCTGCCGGCTATCTTCCGCGATGATATAGATCGGGCGCCGCTTTACTTCCTCGAAGGTCCGGCCAAGATACTCGGCGATCACGCCAAGGGCGAGGAGCTGGACGCCGGAGAGGAACGTCATGCCAACGGAGAGCGTGGCCCAGCCGGGCAGATGGTCGCCCTCCACATAGTGCTCGAACAGGAGATAGCAGGCGTAGAAGAGAGAGAAGCCCGAAATCAGAAGCCCGGCCAGCGACACGAGCCTGAGAGGGACGACGGTGAACGAGGTAAGCCCCGTGAAGGCGAGCCTGAAGAGGTGCGTCCAGGTGAACTTGGTGTGTCCCGCAATCCGCTTCTCGGCCTTGAAGGGGACGAGAGACGTGCGAAATCCGACCCAGGCGAAGAGGCCCTTCATCAGCCGGTTCCGCTCGGGAAGGTCGTTGATGGCGTCGACGGCTTTCCGGTCGAGAAGGCGGAAGTCGCCCGCGTCGGGAGGGATCGTCACGGCGCCGCCCGCCTCCATGACGCGGTAGTAGGCGGCCTTGAAGCTGCGCTTGAGCCATGATTCCAGCCGCGAGTTCTGCACGCCGGCCACGACCTCATAGCCTTCGCGCCAGCGTTCCAGAAACACCGGGATCAGCGCGGGCGGGTGCTGCCCATCGGCGTCCATGAGAATGACCGCGTCGCCCGAAGCGGCCTGGAGGCCCGCCGACAGCGCGGCCTCCTTGCCGAAATTCCGCGACAGCCGCAGGTAGCGCAGGTTCGGCTGGCGGGAGCACAAGTCGAGCACGACCCGCCTCGTGCCGTCGGCGCTGCCGTCGTCCACGACGAGGATCTCGTAACTGAAGCCAGTCTGCGCCAAAACGGCAAGGATCGACGAGATAACGGCCGGCAGCCCCTCGCTCTCATTATACGAGGGCAGAACGACCGAAATGAGCGTCGGGCGACGTGTTTCCATGGGCGCGAAAGCCTGCATACTTTTTACGCATTACCTTTAGCTGGTCCTCAGGCCGCCTGTAATCAAGAGAGGCCTCGGAGCACATGCTTTGCGGCCAACTGCCGCTTAATTGTCAAGCCGTGTGGCGGTCAGATCGACGATCAACTTGACGTCCTTGTCGACCGCCATCCCCGCCACCGTTTCCGGACCCACGCCGAAATCGAGACGATTGATGGTCGTCTCGCCCCGCACGGCCGCAACGCCTGATTCGATATCGATCGAAAAAGGCAAAGTTACGGGCCTTGTCACGCCCTTCAGCGTGAGCTGCCCGTCGAGAATAAAGCGGCCGTCCCCATCGGGCTTTGCGCCCCTGGCCGCGAAGAGAGCGGACGGATAGCGGCCCGGATCGAAGAAATCGTCCGATTGGAGGGTCTGGTCGACGTCCGCCGTATCCGTGGTTGCGCTTTTCATCTCCAGGGTGACGCGGATCGAAGCCTGCTGCGGCATGTCCGGGTCGAACTCGATTTCCGCCTTGTAGGCCTTGAAAACGCCCTTCGCGTTGTAGCCGCTGCCGCTCGCTTCAAAGCTGACCTCGCTTTTTTCCGGGTCGACGCTCCACTCCGCGGCCGCGGCCTTGCCCGAACCCGCAAGGCTCAACGCGCAAAAGCTTACGATCGCCAGCGCAACGGATGGCGATTTTGCGGCTTTGGCGGCATGCGCAAAACGAGGCAGCATTCGAGACATTATTCCATCCTTTAGTATGTAAGCGTGGCGCAACGCCGCGGCCACGTGGATCGCGATAAGAGCAAGAAGCACATATGAAGCGACTTCATGAACCGCCTTAAACAGATCGGCAAAGCTTTTCTTTTCGGCCGGAGCGAGGCCGCTCAGCCAGGGAATGAGCGGGAAGTGCGCCGCGTTGAAGAAGACCGACGGCTTGTCCGAGGCCGAAATCATCGCCCACCCGGATAGCGGCATGACGAAAAGCGCGGCGTAGAGCGCGAGGTGGCCGAGATGGGCGGCGCGGCGCTCGAGCGTCGGCAGCGTCTGCGGCAAAGCGGGCGCCGCGAAGACCGCTCGCCAAAGCAAGCGAAGCGTCATCAGCGCCAGCACCGTAATCCCGATCGATTTGTGCAGGTTATAGAGTTTGAACTTCTGGATTCCTGAGAAGTCGCCCATCGTCCACGCCAGCGGGAACAAGATGAAGATCAGGACGGCGATCAGCCAGTGCAGGAGTTTCGCCCCCGCTGTGTAGTCGTTGCGCTCCATGAATGCGCCCTACCACTTTCCGACGTTCGGCATCGAGGTCCAGGGTTCCGCGGGCGCGAGCGCCTGGCCCTTCTGCAGGAGCTCGATCGAGATATTGTCCGGGGAGCGGATGAAGGCCATCCTGCCATCGCGAGGCGGCCGGTTGATCGTGACCCCGGCATCCCGGAGGCGCTGACACGTCTCATAGATATTGTCGACCTCATAGGCAAGATGGCCGAAATTCCGGCCTTCGCCGTAGGTTTCGGGATCCCAATTGAATGTCAGCTCGACTTGTGCGCTCTCGTCGCCCGGCGCCGCGAGGTAAATAAGCGTGTAGCGCCCTTGCGCATTCTCAGTGCGCCGTATCTCGTTGAGCCCGAGCTTGTTCTTGTAGAAGTCGAGGGACTGGCCGATGTCGGTCACGCGGACCATCGTGTGAAGATACTTCATGAGAGGCCTCCGGGTTGGGCGGACTGTAGCCAAGGATGGCTGCGCCGCGCAACACACGAAGCCCAGAGCCGGCGCCGGAGGAGGCGCCGGCGCGCGGTTTCAACAGGTGTGGACAGCCCTCGGGCGAGGCGGCGCTGATTCGCGCCGCAAACGCCAAAAGGGCGCTGATTTGGGGCGTTTTTGACGCCAAATAGAGCGGAAACGCACAAAGCGCACTCTGTTTATAAGGTAGGGGCGAGTGGCCCCAGATGGCCCCCGGCGGAAGCCACCGACACATTTTCGTCAATATTTGACTGGGAATATCAATCACTTGCTCGGCGGCAATGCGCCCGTCCTATCCATAGTCGGGTGGAGCTGCCGGAGACCGCGCTGGGGAAAAGTTAATTTTTCCTAGCCAGTGCGACAAGTAATGTTATGGTTCGCAAGTGAGTTGGCGTGCGTAACGGCCTTGGGCGAGGCCTTTGCGGACGCCACGTATTTCAGTGAAGCGGGGGACTAAACCTATGGGGGACAAATTACCTCCAACTATTGCATCGTTTAACGACATAGCAGAGCAACCTGGCATAGACGTCTTTGTAATGGCAGGCCACATCAAGTGGTTCGATGTCTCCAAAGGTTTTGGATTCATCGTTCCGGATGGCGGGCTTCCCGATGTTCTGATCCACGTCACCGTTTTGCGGCGGGATGGGTATCAGACGGCCTATGAGGGCGCCCGCATCGTTTGCGAAGTGCTAAGGCGCGACCGCGGGCTTCAGGCGTTCCGAGTGATTGAGATGGACGAGAGCACGGCCATCCATCCCTCGCAATTGCCGCAGCGAACCCACGTCCATGTCATTCCCGAAAGCGATTGGCAGCGCGCGATGGTGAAGTGGTTCAACAGGCTCAAGGGCTTTGGCTTCTTGACCCGCGGCGGCGGTACGGAGGACATCTTCGTACATATGGAGACGCTCCGGCGTTTCGGCTTTGCCGAGCTTCGTCCTGGACAAATCGTGCAGGTGCGCTATGGCAAGGGTGATAAAGGCCTTATGGCCGCTGAACTCCGTCCGGACGGCGCAACGGGCTACCCTGCGTCGCACTGAAAGGGATAGACCCATGCCACAGGGTCTCAAAACCAAAGCATGGGCCGCGCTTGCGGCCCTTTTCATTTTCGGTTCTCTTTGTTGGAGCGCCGCTGTGGCGCCGCCAGCATTCGGAGATATTCTCTTCAAACGCGCGACGCTTAAGATCGAAACAAAAAAAGGTCCCGTGCTTCTGAACGTCGAGGTCGCCGACACCGATCCAAAGCGCGAGCAGGGCCTCATGTTCCGGCGCGTTGTCCCCGAGCGCGAGGGCATGATCTTTCTGTTCGACGACGAACGGGAGATCACGATGTGGATGAAGAACACCTATGTTCCGCTCGACATGGTGTTCATCGGCAGCGACTGGCGCGTCGTCCATATCGCCTACGATGCGGAGCCTTTTTCGACCGATGTCATCTCTTCGTCGCGTCCCGCTTCGAGGGTCTTGGAGATTGCGGCGGGACAGGCTAAAAGGCTTGGACTTGCCGTCGGCGACGCCGCATCCTTGCAGCGTTAGGAAGCGAAGGGCGTCAGCCGCCATTAATTTTGAGCCAAAAATTGCTCGCTCGACGAATGAATGGCTGAGTTGGCTTGATCTAGATCAAAACGCATACATTCCAAGGGAGTAATGTCCGGTTGACACACACTTCTGTCAACTTGAACTGACATCCCCCGGGGGCGCCGTATGCGAATCATCCTGATCCATCCCAATTATCACTCGGGCGGGGCGGAGATCGCAGGGAACTGGCCTCCAGCTTGGGTCGCTTACATCGCCGGCCCCCTGAAGGCGGCGGGCTACACCGATATTCGCTTCATCGACGCGATGACGAATAATATATCGGAAGAAGAGCTTCGGGAAATCCTGAGGAAGGAAAAGCCGGACGTCGTCGGCGCCACGGCGATTACGCCGTCGATTTACAAGGCGGAGCGCCTGCTTCAGATCGCGAAGGAAGAGCATCCGAACGCCGTCACGGTTCTCGGCGGCATCCACGCCACCTTCATGTATCAGCAGGTGCTGACGGAAGCGCCCTGGATCGACGCCATCGTGCGCGGCGAGGGCGAGTCGATCATGTTGAATGTCGTTCGCTCCGTCGAGAAGAAGACCTGGCGCGAAGATCGCCCGAACATCAAGGGCATCGCCTATAACGAGGAAGGCAAGATCATTGCGACGCCTTCCGAGCCGCCAATCGCCAAGCTGGATGACATCAACCCGGACTGGAGCGTGCTCGAATGGGAGAAGTACATCTACATCCCGACAGGCACGCGCGTCGCCATCCCGAACATGGCCAGAGGCTGCCCGTTTACCTGTAGCTTCTGCTCGCAGTGGAAATTCTGGCGGAACTATCGCATCCGCGATCCCAAGAAGGTCGTCGATGAAATCGAGACGCTCGTCCGCGTCCATAAGGTGGGCTTTTTCATCCTGGCCGACGAAGAGCCGACCATCAATCGCAAGAAGTTCGTCGAGTTCTGCGAGGAGCTGAAGAAGCGGAATCTGCCGGTGCAGTGGGGCATCAACACCCGCGTGACCGACATCCTGAGGGACGAGGCGCTCCTCCCGCTTTATCGCGCCGCGGGCCTGATCCATATCTCGCTGGGAACCGAGGCCGCCGCTCAGTTGAAGCTCGACCGCTTCAACAAGGAGACGACCATCGCGCAGAACAAGCGGGCCATCGAGCTGCTGCGCAAGAATGGCATAGTCGCCGAGGCGCAGTTCATCGTCGGGCTGGAGAACGAGACCCCGGAGACGCTCGAAGAGACGTTCCGCATGGCGATTGACTGGCAGCCGGATATGGCGAACTGGGCGATGTACACGCCCTGGCCGTTCTCGGACCTGTTCGCGGAATTGAGCGACAAGGTCGAGGTCTTCGACTACGAGAAGTACAATTTCGTCACGCCGATCATGAAGCCGGACGCGATGGAGCGCACGGAACTGCTCAATCATGTCATGCGCAATTATCGGCGCTTCTACATGCGCAAGGCCCTCTTCGGATATCCCTGGGTCTGGAACAAGCAACGCCGCAGCTATCTGCTGGGCTGCCTCAAGGCGTTCCTCAAGAGCGGCTTCGAGCGCAAGTTCTACGATCTCGGCCGCGTGAAATACTGGGGTCCGCAATCCCTCAAGAAGGTGGATTTCGGCTTCGACATGACACGGGGACGCGGGGTTCGCGAGTTGGACGATTTCGACCACACCACGCGCAAGACCGGCCAGCATCAAGACGAGAAAGTCGTCGAAACGGCAACCACACACTAATAGGGCGCTCTCCGCATGGCGCATGCATCGGCGAGTGCGGGCCTTATCGGCCCGAATGCGATAATCCGAGTGGCGGAAACCCTCCGGGATGCGCTGGGGGAAGAGGCCACCCGGCTCATCTTCGCCGACGCGCATCTCGAGCCTCATCTCGCCTCGCCGCCGACGGGAATGGTGCCGGAGACCGATGTCGGCGCCCTCCAGACAGCGCTGTTCTCGGGGCTTGAGGAAGAAGAAGCGCGCAAAATCGCCTTCGAGGCCGGCCTCAGAACCGGCGACTATCTCCTCGCCAACCGCATCCCGAAACCCGTGCAGGCCGTCCTGAAAATCCTGCACCCGGCGCTGGCGAGCCGCATCCTGCTTGGCGCCATCAAGCAGCACGCCTGGACTTTCGCGGGAAGCGGCGCCTTTGTTGTCAAGACCGGCCATCCGGTGATCGTCTCGATCGCGAGCTGCCCGCTTTGCCGGGGCCGCCGCAGCGATCGCCCGCAATGCGATTATTACGCGGGAACCTTTCAGCGCCTGTTCGAGGTTCTCGTCAGCCGCAACTCAACCGTTCGGGAAATCAGTTGCGAGGCAACAGGCGGAAGCGCTTGCGCATTTGAGATCTCATGGACGAAGTCAGCCCAAGCCGGCGGCTCGCGGCCTGTCCTTCAAGGGAAACCATCATGACACCTGGGATTGCGAAGTATTTTTCCGCGCGCGTGCCCCGTTACACGAGCTATCCGACGGCCCCCCACTTTTCGGCGGAAGTGGACGCCAAGCGCTATGAAACCTGGCTGTCCCGGATCGATCCGCGCTCGGATCTTTCGCTTTATTTGCACGTTCCGTTTTGCCGTCAGATGTGCTGGTACTGCGGATGCAACATGCGGGTGATCGCCCGCTACTCCCCGGTCACGTCCTATGTCGACACCCTGATCCGGGAGATCGATCTTGTCGCGCGCGCCGTGCCCCAGGGCGTCGCCGTCCGCCACATCCATTGGGGAGGCGGAACGCCGACGGCGCTCGCGCCCGAGGACATGATCCGCATCGACCAGCATGTGCGCAGCCATTTCAATATTGCCGCCGGCGCCGAAATTGCGGTCGAGATCGACCCCAGAACCTTTACGCCTGAAAACGCGGTGGCGCTCGGCGAGATCGGATGCACCCGCGCGAGTCTCGGCGTGCAGGAATTCGACGAGAAGGTGCAGACGTCGATCAATCGCGTGCAGCCCGTCAGCATGATCGAAGACTCGCTTCGGCTTCTGCGCGAGCAGGGCGTCAACGCGGTAAACTTCGACCTGATGTACGGCTTGCCCTACCAGACGGCGGCGACGCTCAGGCAAACGGTCGAGCAGGCCGCCGTTCTCGGACCGGACCGCATTGCGCTGTTCGGCTATGCGCATGTGCCGTGGATGGCGAAGAACCAGCGCATGATCCCGGAAGAGGCGCTGCCCACGCCGCTGATGCGCTTCGAGCAGGCCAACGCGGCGGGCGACGCGCTTGCCGATCATGGATACGTCCGCATCGGGCTCGATCACTTTGCGAAGCCGGATGACAGCATGGCGGTCGCGCTGCGCGAAGGCCGCCTCCACCGCAACTTCCAGGGCTACACCGACGATGACGGCCGGACGATCGTCGCCTTCGGCGCCAGCGCGATTTCCTCGCTGCCCGATGGGTTCGCCCAGAACATCGTCGAAACCGGCGCCTATAGCCGCGCGGTGAACTCCGGCGTGCTGCCCATCGCCAAGGGCATCGTGTTCCGCGGCGAAGACAAGATGCGCGGCGCCATCATCGAGCGCCTGATGTGCGACATGGAGGTCGATCTCGATCAGATCCGCAAGGAATACGCATCGGGCCAGGGCGACTTTTTCGAGGAGATGTCGCAGTTGCGCGGTCTCGAAGAGGAAGGCCTCGTCGAGCTTAAGGGCAACCGCGTGCGCGTGCCGGAAGACGCCCGGCCGGCGCTCCGGGTTGTTTGCGCGGTTTTCGACTCCTACCTCGCCCAGAGCACCGAGCTTCGCCACGCCGCCGCGGTATAGCGGCGGCCCCTTTTCAAACGGTTAACATCTGTCCTCTATGCTTGAAAGCGTTCTGGAGCGTATCCATGACGCGCATTTTCTCGGTTGTTGTGCTGAGCATCGCCCTTTGCCACAGCGCCATTGCCTATGACGGCAGCGCGGAGGCTGGCCTCGAATACGCGCGCGCCGTCTGTTCGGAATGCCACGCCTTCCGGCCAGACGACTTTATGTCGCCCAATCCAAAGTCGCCGCCCTTCGCCAAGATCGCCAGCACGCCCGGCATTACCGGAGCCGCCCTGTTTGTGATCTTGCAAACGCCGCACCGCAACATGCCGGATTTCATCATTCCCGCCAAGGACAAGGCGGACGTTGTGGCCTACATTCTGAGCCTGCAGAAATAGGGGCGGCGCCGGCAAGGCGCACGACTTGGCGCGCGGGGCTCCCTGCTGCTTGATTTTCATGAAGCAGCCCTCAGAGCAGCCCGCGTGCTTTCGGAGCGCGTGCTGCGAGAGCGAAGCGGGCGCGGAACCGGTCTTATTGCTGAGCGGCGTCATTCCCGCCAAAGCGGGAATCCGGTAATCTCAAGGCTCATCGACTGGGTCGCCGCCTTCGCGGCAAACGGCGATGCTCTAACACTTCAGGATCGAGCAACTTTGCTGCATTGAATCGATTTCGAATAGCGGTTGCGCCAGCGCGCGGCGTAGAAAGAGGGCATTCTGGGCTTCAATCTTTGGAGACGGCAATTGCAGGCTCGCGCCGCGCCGTGGCGCTCATCCTTCGAGACGCCGCCTCTGGCGGCTCCTCAAGATGAGGTCGAGCCGGACAAGGATGAGGCGCCGGGTTTTTAATGGGTTAAGCTCATGCTGAGCCTGCGTGGGCGGCAAGCTCACAATGAGGCCACGCGCAATATCACTTTTCAGCACCCTGCTGGGGCGACGGCATGAACCGGAAGCGAGCCGCTGGAATTCTCACCCTGCCGAACATATTGACGGCGTCGCGCATTGCCGCGGCGCCGTTGCTGGCCTTGGCGGCGCTTACGGAGCAGTCCCCGCTCCTCGCGGCGGGTTTGGCGGCGGCCGCCGCCTTGACGGACCTCCTCGACGGCGCCGCCGCGCGCGCCATGCGCCGGACCTCCGGTCTCGGCTCGGTTCTCGATCCGATCGCCGACAAGGTCTTCATTCTGACCGCGCTGTTGCTGCTGATCGCGGCGGGGACGGTTCGCGGAGCGCATCTGTGGGCGGCGCTCATCCTCCTATGGCGCGAAACCCTGATAGGGGGCGTGCGCGCCTACGCTCAATCGATAGACCTGGCCGCGTCCGTCAGCATCCTGTCGAAGCTCAAGACGGCGGCGCAATTCCTGGCCGTGATCGCGCTCTTCGCCTCGCGCATCCCTACAGCGCACGCGGATTTTCTTTTCGACGCCGGCGCCGGTTTGCTTTGGGCGGCCGCCTGTTTGGCCCTATATACAGGAGCGGACTACGTCTTTCGCGCATGGCGGCGATCATGGAAGTGACTGTGAAATATTTCGCATGGGTGCGCGAGCGCATCGGAACGGCCGAGGAGCGGGTCACGCTGCCCGAGACCGTCAAAACCGCCCGCGATGCGCTGCGGTGGCTGAAGACGCGCGGCGAAGGCTACGCCGCCGCTTTCGAGCGCGAGGACCTCATCCGCATCGCCATAGATCACGCGCATGCCAGCCATGACGCGCCCCTGCAAGACGCGCGCGAAATCGCCTTCTTCCCCCCCATAACCGGAGGGTGATATGGGAAAGGCTCGATCTGCACGGCGGAAGGAAAAGGGGGCGGCGTGAGCAAAGCGCGGCACGGCAATTTTTTCGAGGATTTCAAACTCGGGCAGGTTTTCGAGCACGCGACGCCCCGGACGTTGACGGCAGGCGACGCAACGCTTTACACCGCTCTTTATGGCTCGCGTTTCGCGGTTCAATCGTCGGACGCGTTCGCGCAAGCCCTGGGCTATCCAAAAAGCCCCCTCGACGACCTTCTCGTGTTTCATGTCGTCTTCGGCAAGACCGTGCCGGATATTTCGCTGAATGCCATCGCCAATCTCGGCTATGCCGAATGCCGCTTTCTGAAACCGGTCTATCCGGGCGACACGCTGTCCTCGACGTCCGAGGTCATAGGCTTGCGCGAGAACTCGAACAGGCAGAGCGGCGTCGTCTATGTCCGCACCACGGGTCGCAACCAGACGGGCGCGGCCGTGCTCGACTATGTGCGCTGGGTGATGGTGAGGAAGCGCGACGAGGCTGCGCCGGCGCCGGCGGAGCATGTGCCCGAGCTGAAGAAGGCCGTCGATCCGGCCGATCTTGGCGGCGCGCTTCCGCTTATGGGGGCAGGGAGCTTCAACAGCGCGCTTTCCGGCAGCCCTTGCCGCTGGGGCGATTACGAGATCGGCGAGAAGATCGATCACCTCGACGGCATGACCATCGAGGAAGCCGAGCATCAGCTTGCGACGAGGCTCTACCAAAACACCGCCAAGGTTCATTTCAACCAGCATGAACAGGGGCAGGGGCGCTTTGGCCGGCGCCTGATCTATGGCGGGCACATCATCTCGCTCGCCCGCGCGCTCTCGTTCAACGGCCTTGAGAACGCCTTCCACGTCGCGGCCGTCAATGCGGGCCGGCATGTGGCGCCCTCCTTCGCCGGAGACACGGTGTATGCCTGGAGCGAGGTGCTGGACAAGGCGGCGCTGCCGCGCGGCGACGTTGGCGCGCTTCGGCTGCGGCTTGTCGCGGTGAAGGACAGGCCCGCGGCCGGGTTCCCCTATAAGAGCGGCGACCAGTACGAGCCGTCCGTGCTGCTTGACCTCGATCTTTGGGCGCTCATGCCACTTTAGTCTCGCCCGTTGACGCCATGGCTGCCATGCAAGCGGCGCAACAATTTTGTATTGCGCTGCACAAACGCTTGATAGCTCTGGGAAAGGTTCCGTTCGCACAATGCGCGGGGCAAATTGCGTTGGCGCTATTGCCCTGTGGTAGAATGGTTTTCCGCGCCTCGACGCTCTAGACTTCGTCAGCCCGCTTCGTTTAGGCTTTTGGCTCTTGCCGGGGGCTTATTGTGCAGCTGACAGGGCGTTAGCCAAATCAGCTGGCCGCTCTTTGCCGCATTGCGGCAGGGACGCCACATTAAGAAAAAACGCATGCCGCGTTAAGAGGAATTGCATGATGGCGGAAGCCAAGCAGACCGCTCGGGTCCCGGAGATGGCCCCGAGGCCAATGTCCCCGCACCTTTCCATCTATCGGTTCCGCGTGAACATGGTGCTATCGATCCTGCATCGGATCACCGGCGTGGCGAGCTATTGGGGCAGCTTCCTGTTGATGGCTTGGCTTGTCTCCGCCGCCATGGGCGAAGCTGAATTCAACCTCGTCAGTTCGCTCATGGGCTCGCCGGTCGGGCTTGTCATTCTCGCGGGCTTCAGCTGGGCCGTCATGCTCCACATGCTGGGCGGCATCCGGCATTTCATCTGGGATGCGGGATATGGGTTCTCTCAACCCGCCGTGCGCGCGCTGTCCTGGGGGACGCTGTTCGGATCGCTGACCTTGACCGGCGTGATCTGGATCGCCGCCCTGTCTCTGTGGGGGAACCGCTGATGCCGACGACATACCGGACGGATCTCAAGAAGGTTCGCGGGCTTGGTTCGGCCATCGGCGGCCCGGGGACGGACCATTTCTGGATGCAGCGGCTCACGGCCGTCTCCAACATCTTCGCCACGGGCTTTCTCGTCTATGCCGGGCTTTCGCTGGTCGGAGCATCGCGCGCGGAGGTGAAAGCGTTTTTCGTCAATCCCGTTCACGCCATCCTTGGACTTCTTCTCATCATATCGGCGACGATCCATATGCGGCTTGGCATGCAGGTCATCATCGAGGAATACGCGCCGCGAGGGCTGAAGGTGCCCTGCCTCTTTCTGAATACCTTTCTTTCCATGATCATAGCCGTGGCCTGCGCTCTCGCGCTCATCAAGCTTAATCTCGGAGTGTAATCCATGGCGTTAGCGAAAAAGCCCAACGGCGGGCCCGCAGTGAATGGCCGCGCCTATCCGGTCAGGGATCACAGCTTCGACGTGGTGGTCATCGGCGCGGGCGGCGCGGGGCTTCGGGCGACGCTAGGCTGCGCGGAAGCGGGATTGAAGACGGCCTGCGTCACCAAGGTGTTCCCGACGCGCTCGCACACGGTGGCGGCCCAGGGCGGCATCGCGGCCGCGCTGGGCAATATGAGCAAGGACGATTGGCGCTGGCACATGTACGACACCGTGAAGGGGTCCGACTGGCTCGGCGATCAGGACGCCATCGAATATTTGTGCCGCAACGCGCCGGCCGCCGTGTATGAGCTTGAGCATTACGGCATGCCCTTCAGCCGCACCGACGACGGCAAGATCTATCAGCGCCCCTTCGGCGGCATGACCACCCAATTCGGCGAAGGCCCGGCCGCCCAGCGCACCTGCGCCGCCGCCGACCGCACGGGCCACGCCATGCTGCACACGCTCTACGGCCAATCGCTGCGCTATTCCGCCGAATTCTTCATCGAGCACTTCGCGCTCGACCTCATCATGGACGACGGCATCTGCCGCGGCGTGATGACCTTGTCCTTCGAGGACGGCAGCATCCATCGCATTCGCGCCAAAAAGACAATCGTGGCCACGGGCGGCTTCGGCCGCACCTATTTCTCCTGCACGAGCGCTCACACCTGCACCGGCGACGGCAACGCCATGGTCATCCGCGCCGGCCTGCCGCTGCAGGACATGGAGTTCGTGCAGTTCCATCCCACGGGCGTCTACGGCGCGGGCGTGCTCATCACGGAGGGCGCGCGCGGCGAAGGCGGCTATCTCACCAACTCCGAGGGCGAGCGTTTCATGGAGCGCTACGCTCCGAATGCGAAGGATTCTCGCCAGCCGGGACGTGGTCTCGCGCTCGATGACCATCGAAATCCACGAGGGACGCGGCGTCGGGCCAAAGAGGGATCATATCTATCTCCATCTCGACCACCTCGATCCGAAAATCCTGGCGGAGCGCCTGCCCGGCATCACCGAAAGCGCGCAAATCTTCGCGGGCGTGGACCTCCGCCGCCAGCCCATCCCCGTTCTGCCGACCGTGCATTACAACATGGGCGGCATCCCCACGAACTATTTCGGGGAAGCCATCAAGCCGCATGGCGGCGATCCGGACGCAACCGTGCCGGGGCTGCTCGCCATCGGCGAGGCGTCTTGCGCGAGCGTTCACGGCGCAAACCGGCTCGGCTCGAACTCGCTCATCGACCTCGTGGTGTTCGGCCGGGCGTCGGCGCTGCGCTGCGCGGAGACCATCGAGCGCGGCCAGCTTCAGCCGGAACTGCCGGATAGGGCGGGCGAGGAAGCCATCGAACGGCTGGACCATTTCCGCCATGCCAATGGCGGCACGCCCACGGCGGAGCTGCGAAGCCGGATGCAGCGCATCATGCAGAACAATTGCGCCGTCTTCCGCAATGCCGAGGTCCTGGCGGAAGGCCGCCAGCTCATCCAGGAGGTATGGGACGGCATCGACGACATCCACGTGACCGACCGCTCCTTGATCTGGAACACTGATCTGATCGAGACGCTGGAGTTCTCGAACTTGATCGTTCAGGCGGCGATCACGGTCACGGGCGCGCTCGCTCGCGAGGAGAGCCGCGGCGCGCATGCGAGGGAGGATTTCCCCAACCGCGACGATCAGACGTGGATGAAGCACACGCTCGCCTACGCCGACGAAGTCAAGAAGACGGTGAAGCTCGATTACCGTCCGGTGCACACGCGCACGCTGACAAACGATGTGCAGTATATCGAGCCGAAGGCCCGCGTCTACTGACGGGGCCGCGAGGGGACGCGGCGGCTTCCTCGCGAAAGCGATCAGCGCGTCAGTGCTGAAATTGCGGCCGCAAGCCCTGCGAGCAGAGCGACGTTAAGATAGTAGACCCGCGAGACTTCGAACCAGGACGGCTTGCCTGCGAGCCGCTTGAGAAGCAGCCAGAGCGCGAACGGCAGGGTCAGGAACGGCAGCAGCGTCGGCGCCGCGAGGCCCGCGCCGATGGCGCAGATCGCAGCCGGGAGGACAAGATCGATGGCCGCGTCAACGCGGCTCGTCTTGGCGGAGACCTCGGCCAAGCCTTGGGGCGCCCCGTAGGGCGCCATGGCGGTGCGCGTCTGGGCAATGAAGAACGTGAAGAAA
Organism: uncultured Alphaproteobacteria bacterium; assembly: GCA_963748525.1. Taxonomy (GTDB): domain Bacteria; phylum Pseudomonadota; class Alphaproteobacteria; order Rhizobiales; family Rhodomicrobiaceae; genus Rhodomicrobium. Next base: position 404,613 of record CAVVJJ010000018.1, on the reverse strand, counting down.
AGGACGGCCGCGATGATGGCGGCGTCCGGAAACCATGCCGGCGCGCCGAACAGGCTGGCGCCGGCCAAGTGCGCCGTCTTCTCGTGATAGAACCTCATGATGGGGACGAGCGCGTCATGCAACTCGAACCTGTGGATCGCCTGGAGGATCGAGATCAGGGCCAGGGTCTCGACGAAAAACGCGGCGCAAAAGACAGCGTCGGCGATGATGGCCATCAGCATTCGAGCGTCCCCCTAACCAGACCCCTGGACGGAATTTTGTAAAACTATGTCTCGCCGGCGGCCGGCGCCTTTTTCATGACAGCTTCCCTTCGCCATACTCAACCGGCGCGGGCGGCTGCTCTTGACGTCTCCGGATTGGCCCAGACTTTCTGCGCGGCGCGGCCGGGTAATGGAGATTGCGGCGTTTCGTTTGAATCCCCTGTGCTCATGCCATAGTTTGGCTGCGGTGGACAGGGGCCTTGCGCCCGTTCTCAGCCGCAGGGCTGGCGCTGATCGAATGGGGTTATGGATGTTTCGAATCCTTGCTTTCGGGCTCTTGGCCGCCGGGGTTGCCGCTGGCGCCTACTTCTATGCTGCGCCCGCCCCTAAGCAGGCAGCCGCGCCGCCGCCCGCCCTTGTCGTTTCGGTGGTTCCCGCCATGGCGCGCAATATCCCGGTTCTCCTTTCCGGCATCGGCGTTGTGCAGGCGCTCAACACGGTGCAGCTCAGATCGCGGATCGACGGCACGCTCGATCAGGTCAATTTCCGGGAAGGCCAGCAGGTCAAGCAGGGCGATGTGCTGGCGATCGTGGACCCGCGCCTCTACCAGGCGGCGCTCGACCAGGCGAAGGCGAAGCTGTCGCAGGATCAGGCGCAGCTCGTAAGCGACGAGAAGGACCTGGAGCGCAGCCGCCAGCTTTCGCAGCAGCGTTTCGCCTCGCAGCAATCCGTGGACCAGCTCACCGCGAAAGTGGGCGTCGACCTTGCGCTTATCGAGGCCGATCGGGCCGCCATACGCACGGCCGAGACCAATCTCAGCTACACGACGATCGCCGCGCCTTTCCCAGGCCGCATGGGCTTGCGCTACCTCGATCCCGGCAACATCGTGAAAGCGAACGACACGGGGACCACGATCGCGACGCTCACGCAACAGAACCCCATCGCGCTCGTCTTCACCCTGCCGGAAGCAAACCTCACCGCTATCCGCGACGCTCAGCGCGCCGGCGAAGTTCGCGTGATCGCGCTCGACCAGGACGGCAAGAAGCCGATTGCGAAAGGCAAGCTGCAGGTCATCGACAACCAGGTGGACCAGGGCTCGGGGACGATCCGCCTCAAGGCGATCTTCGATAACCAGACCGAGGCGCTATGGCCGGGGCAATACACGCCCGTGCAGGTGGAAGTCGGCGCGCTGAAGGACGCGGTCACGGCGCCGTCGGCGGCCATCCAGAGGGGGCCGAACGGCCTTTACGTCTGGATCGCGACGCCCGACAAGCGCGCCGCCCAGGCGCCGGTCGAGACGGGCCCGAGCTATGAAGGCGCAACCGTCGTGAAGAAGGGGCTCGCCGAGGGCGATCAGGTCATCGTCTCAAACCATTACCGGCTGCAGCCCAACGCCCGCATCGAGCTTAACGCGCAGCCTGTCGCGGCGAACGAGGCCGCGGGGCGCTCATGAATATTTCGGCGCCCTTCATCAACCGTCCGATTGCGACGACGCTTCTGATGGCGGCGTTCGCCTGGGCCGGCATCGCCGCCTACTTTTTTCTCCCGGTGGCGCCGCTCCCGCAGGTGGACTTCCCGACCATCCAGGTTTCCGCGCAGCTGCCGGGCGCCAGCGCCGAGACCATGGCGTCTTCGGTCGCGAACCCTCTCGAACAGCAGTTCGGGCAGATCGCGGGCGTGACCCAGCTTACCTCCACGAGCACGCTCGGCAACACCCAGGTCAACATCCAGTTCGATCTGAACCGGAACATCGACGCCGCGGCTCAGGATGTGCAGGCGGCGATCACGGCGGCCGGGCGCAGGCTGCCGTCGACGCTCAGCTCGCCGCCAAGCTACCGGAAATACAATCCGGCCGACCCGCCCATCATCATCCTTGCGGTGACCTCCGACACCGTGCCGTTGACCGAGGCGGACGATTACGCCGAGAACATCCTTGCGCAGCAGATATCGCAAATTCAGGGCGTCGCCATTGTGGTGATCGGCGGTCAGCAAAAGCCCGCCATTCGCGTTCAGATTGATCCCGAGAGACTGGCCACCCGGAAAATCACGCTTGAGGATCTGCGCGCCGTTCTCGGCAACATCACAGCGGACGCGGCGAAAGGAATTCTGAACGGCGCCAAGCAAAGCTTCACGGTCGCGGCGAACGACCAGATCATGAAGCCCGAGGATTACGACAACATCATCATCACCTACAAGCAGGGCGCGCCGATCCGCGTCTCCGACGTGGGCCACGCCATCGCGGGACCCGAGAATACGCAGCTCGGCGCATGGTCCTCCGGCAAGCCGTGCGTGCTGCTGGTCGTCTTCAAGCAGCCCGGCGCCAACGTCATCGAGACGGTCGACAACATCAAGAAAACCCTGCCCCGGCTTGCAAACGTCATTCCGTCCGGCGTCAAGGTGGATGTGATCAGCGACCGGACGGTCACGATCCGGGCCTCGGTGTTCGATGTCGAATTCACGCTCTGCCTGACGATTGCGCTCGTGGTGCTGGTGATCCTCATCTTCCTGCGGAACGTGCGTGCAACCCTGATCCCGAGCGCGGTCGTGCCGATATCGCTGCTCGGCACGTTCGCCGTGATGTATGTCGTGGGCTTCAGCCTCGACAATCTCTCGCTGATGGCGCTGACAATCGCGGTCGGCTTCGTGGTGGACGACGCCATCGTGGTGGTCGAGAACATCTATCGCCATGTCGAGAAGGGCGAGCAGCCTTACAAGGCGGCGCTCAAGGGCGCGGGCGAGATCGGGTTCACGGTCTTTTCGATCAGTCTCTCACTGGTCGCCGTGTTCATTCCGCTGCTTCTGATGGGCGGCATCATCGGCCGGCTCATGCGCGAGTTCGCGCTGACGGTGACGGTGACGATTGCGGTTTCCGTGATCGTGTCGCTTACGCTGACGCCCATGCTGTGCGCCCGTTTCCTGACGCAAGAGAAGGAGCACAAGCCCGGCTGGCTCAGCCGCAAGATCGGCGGCTTTTTCGACGCGCTGATTTCCGGATATGACCGGACGCTTTCAATCGCGTTGCGCTTCCGTCTCATCACGCTGATGATCTTCTTCGCGACCCTCGGCGTGACGGTCTATCTTTTCGTCGTCATCCCCAAGGGCTTCTTCCCGGTGCAGGACACCGGCGTGCTCTATGCCGTCACCGACGGTCCGCAGGACATCTCCTACGACGAGATGGCGCGCCGCCAGCTGGCGCTTTCCGATATCGTCGCGAGGGACCCGGACGTGGACAACGCCGGCTCCGCGCTTGGCGCTTCTCCCGGCGCCACCCAGAACTCCGGGCGCCTCTTCATCACGCTGAAGCCGCATAACGAGCGAATGAGCGACGTCCTGGGCGTCATGAACAGGCTCCGCCCGCAACTCGCGAAGGTGCAAGGCGCTGCCGCTTTCATGTCCCCGGCGCAGGACATTACCGTGGGAGCGAGACTGAGCCGGGCGCTCTATCAGTTCACGCTGCAGGATGCGCGCCTCGATGAGCTGAACGAGTGGACGCCGAAAGTCCTCGCCAAGCTGAAGAAGATCCCTATTCTCGCGGACGTTTCGACCGACCTGCTCGTGAATGCGCCGTTGCTCAGCGTCAACATCGACCGCGACCGCGCGTTGCGCTACGGCGTCACGCCCCAAATGATCGACGACACGCTGAACGACGCGCTCGGTCAGCGGCAGGTGGTGCAATATTATACCCAGCTCTCGACCTATAACGTGATCCTGGAGGTCACGCCCGAGCTGCAAGGCTCGCCGGATGTGCTGAACCGCATCTACGTCCGCTCGCCGGTGACAGCGCAGATGATCCCGCTGTCGACGCTCGTGACCTTCGACACGAACAAGACCGGCTTTCTTTCCATCAACCACCAGAGCCAGTTCCCGGCGGCGACGGTCTTCTTCAACCTCGCGCCCGGCGTGTCGCTGGGCGAGGCGGTGATCGCCATCAACGAGGCGATGGCGCAGATCGGCGCGCCGAATACGCTGGTCGGCAGCTTCCAGGGCAACGCGCAGGCGTTCCAAAGCTCGCTCGCCTCGACGCCGCTCTTGATCGTGGCGGCGCTTGTGGTGATCTACATCATCCTCGGCATGCTCTATGAGAGCTTCATCCACCCGCTGACGATCCTGTCGACGCTGCCGTCGGCGGGCGTGGGCGCGCTCTTGATGCTGATGGCGTTCGGCTTCGACCTGTCGGTGATCGGCATCATCGGCATCATCCTGCTCATCGGCATCGTGAAGAAGAACGGCATCATGATGGTGGACTTCGCCATCGCGGCGGAGCGCGAGCGCGGACTTTCGCCCGAGGTTTCGATCAAGGAGGCGGCGATGCTCCGCTTCCGGCCCATCCTCATGACGACGATGGCGGCGCTGCTCGGCGGCCTGCCCTTGATGCTTGGCGCCGGCACGGGCTCGGAGCTGCGCCAGCCGCTCGGCTACGCGATGGTGGGCGGCCTCGCCTTCAGCCAGGTGATGACGCTGTATACGACGCCCGTCATCTACATCTACCTCGACAAGTTCCAGAGCTGGCTCATGGGCCATAAGGCTGAGGAGAAGACCGGGCGCGGATCCGTCGTCGAGGCGCTGCCAAAGGCCGCGGAGTAGGGCTTGGCTCGCCGTGTATTCATTCGCGAATAAAAGCGTCATCATGGCTGGATAAAAGCATAAACAACCTTCCGCTGCCTCATCGCTTGAACTAGCTATATCAAAAAGTTAGGGATTGCGGCTTGGCCGGCAGTCTTGGTTGTTTGCCTTCCAGCCGCGGTTTCTGCAAGATCATCTAGGGTAAAAAGTAGGTTTCATGACGCATCCAGCAGCACCGGCTGACGCCCGCAGTACCGAATCGGACTGCACATTAAATAATCGTATTCGACCGAAGGACGCCGGCCCAACAAACCCGGCCGCATGTCCAGTATGTTCAAGCGCAGACACACACATCGAATTCCGGGTGTCCGCCCGGGAAGCTGCTCAGCATTTTGTATTGCGCGAAGGAAACCTGGCGCGTCATACAAGTCTTGCGAACCATATTGCGGCATTGTGGGGCAAGCAGGAATGCAGCCTGCGCCGCTGCGCAAAATGTGGCTTCCGTTTCGCCGATCCTTATGTTTCCGGCGACCAGTTGTTCTACAATCTTGCCTATGAGCGTAACGGTTATCCGAGCGATAAGTGGGAGTACGCCCGCACTGTCGCCGAGCTCAAAAAAATCGGCATCCGTAGCGAACGTGTGCTCGAAGTTGGAGCTGGTTTTGGGCTCTTCCTGGACAAGATCGCCGATATCTATGTTCCCAAATCTGGCGTCACCGCGCTGGATTACGCCGACGCGTCCGTGGCGACGTTGCGGTCCAAGGGTTACACGGCGCTTCAGGAGGATGTGCGAAGCTCCGATGTGACCGGGCCATTCGACGCGATCTTTCTGTTTCAGGTCGTCGAACATCTCGACCGGCTCGACGAGTTGTTTGCGAAACTTTACCAATTGCTGCGCGACGATGGCATCCTATTCGTCGCTGTTCCGAATCCCCGCCGGATCGCCTTCAACGAAAAGAACGGCAGCCTGCTCGACATGCCGCCGAACCACATCGGTCAATGGACGCCTCAAGCCTTCGAAATCATCGGGAACCGTCATCGGCTCCGCCTCGACGCTATCGAGACCGAGCCGTTTTCGATTGGAAAATTTATCAAAGAGGACATCGTCTACGCCTATCTCCGCCGCGCGCAGCAAGCCGGCACCCTGGAGAATTGGTCTCGCCGCCACAGATCATCGAAAATCGGCAAATGGCTTGGCGCCGCCGCCGTCATGATGTCCGCGCCGCGCCGGGGCGCCGTCTGGGCTAAGGTCGTCCAGTCAGGCGACTTGGGCGGCAGCCTGTGGGCGAAATTCACCAAATCGGACGCAGTGGGGCTGAATAAAAATTAGAAAGAAGCGAGACCTCAGGGGGAGCGGCCTCGGAGCGGCTGGCGGCGGCCTAACATCTGGAAAAGGCCGGCCGCGCGCGAGGGTAGCCAGCTTAGCGAATACGACATTCGAGCCTGCCTGCCGCCAGTTGGCGCTCTCTCATTCAGGAGCAATCTGCCGCGTCGCTAGCATCGCTTAAGGATCTTCTTTTCCTTAAGCTGGCGGGCTTCCTGGGCATAGCTCTCGTTCAAAATCCTGAGCTGAGCAATCTGCTCATTCGCGGCTAGGAGTTGATTCTTGAGCCGTTCATTTTCGCGCTCTAATTCTTCGATGCGTCGCTGTTGTTCGGTCATGCCATCGGCCTCCTCTCGCACCGCTGTGGGGCAAGGTTGACGCCTCCAGCAAGCTCGGACACTTTACCAGAAACCCCGGCAATTGGCGAAGCTTCTGGTAAGTTTCTTGCCTCAGTTGAGATTTTGCCGGCGACGGATTTCCATTGATCATCAGAAATGGTCGCCCGCTTCAATGCGTGGGCGCTCACCAATGCGGGTCGAGGGGCGCGCCGTCGAAAATTTCGGCAAGGCGCTGGCCCATGCCGCGCACGGCGTCAGGCGGCAGCTCGCGGCGCGAGAAGAACCGGCTTTCGAGGATTTCGCGGTTCGGCGGCGGGATGCTGGGCCGCTCCCATTCCCGCACGACGAACAACGCGACGTGATCGCTCGGCAGGACGCGGAAATTGGCGAACAGCCCATGGAACTGCGCCCGGCCCTTCAGAATGACGCCCGCTTCCTCCTGAAGTTCGCGCGCCAGGGCCGTCTCGACGGTCTCGCCCCACTCGACGCCGCCGCCGGGAAAATGCCATCCGGGCCGGTAGCCGTGGCGCACGAGCAGCACGGCGTCGCCGTCGATCACGACGCCCTGGGCGCCAAGGGTTGCGCCGCGCGTCAGCCGCCAGTAGGCTGCGATGACGCGGATGGGAAGGCGAGGGGCCATGCCGGATTTCATCCCTTGAGTTGGGCTTCGGCGCACCCTGTCGAGTTCGCGACGAAATCGCAAGCTTGGAGTAAAGTCTCGCGGTATGTTTCCTCGGCCGGGGCCGGGGAGACCGGGCCGCTTCGGGAGAAACGCATGCGCCGCGCGCATCCATTGTGGACGCTTGTCGTTTGCGCCGGCGTCATGCTCGCGATCAACATGGGCATCCGGCAAACCTTTGGGCTTTATCTGAAGCCCATCAGTCAGGACCTCGACCTCGACAGGCAGGTCTTCTCTCTCGCGATGGCGTTCCTCAACCTCGTTTGGGGGCTGGCCGCCCCCTTCGCCGGAGCCTTGAGCGACCGGTTCGGCGCTTTGAAGGTGGCGCTCGCGGGCGCTGCGGCCTATGTCGCCGGCCTCATCCTGATGGCGACCGCACCGGGCGCAAGCCAGCTTCTGGCGGCGGGCGCGCTCGTCGGGCTCGGCGTTGCGGGCACGGGCTTCACGGCGGTGTTCGGCGTGATCGCGCGGGCCGCGCCGCCGGAGAAGCGGGCGTCGGCGCTCGGGCTCGCCACCACCGGCAGCGCCATCGGGCAGTTCGTCGCGCTGCCCTACGCGCATGTGATCATGGAGGAGACGGGCTGGTCGGCGACTTTGCTGATCATGGCGGCGACCGCGAGCCTGATGGCGCCCCTTGCGTTCGCGCTCGGACGCGGCTCGAACGCGGCCCCGCATCCAAGCGGGCGCTCCGCCCAGCGCCTTTCGAGCGCGCTTGCCGAAGCTCTCAAATATCCGAGTTTCCTGCTCCTGACGGCGGGCTTCTTCGTGTGCGGCTTTCACATCGCAGCCGTGGCCATCCATCTGCCGGCGTTCCTCGCGGACAAGGGGTTCAGCCCGTCGCTCGGCGCCATCGCACTGACCGTGATCGGGGGGGCGAACATCTTTGGCTCCTATGCCTGCGGGCGGATCGGCGACGCAGCGCCGAAGCGGCTCGCGCTCGTCTTTCTCTATCTCGCGCGCGGCGCGGTCTTCCTTGCGCTGATCTATCTGCCGCTTACGGAGACCAGCGTGCTCATTTACGCCGCTCTGCTCGGCCTGCTCTGGCTCGGCACGATTCCGCTGACGAGCGGCCTTATCGTCACCTTCTTCGGTCCGCGCTGGCTGTCGACGCTTTACGGCGTCGTCTTTCTTTCGCATCAGGCGGGGAGCTTCATGGGCGCGTGGCTTGGCGGCTGGCTTTACGACGCGTACAAGTCTTACGATATGTTATGGTGGATGGCGGCGGGCGCGTCCGTTGTGGCTGCGGCGCTGCATCTTCCGATCCGCGAACAGCCCGCTCCGCGGCTGGCAGGAGCGCCCGCGGAATGAACGAGGGAGGGTCCATGCCGTTAAGCGTGAAGTGGAGCTTGATCGCGGGGCTTACGCTCCTGTGCGGCGGCGCATCCTACATCCTGATTTCGCGCGGCCCGGCCCTTCTCCTCGACATCGGCGGCGCGCTGGCGGGATGTTTCTGAGCGCGTCAGGGGACCGGCGATGTCTATGATCGAGCGCTTGGGTCTTCGCAAGGAACAGAAGCTCTATGTCTCGGCGCGGCACGACGGCGAAGAGTTCCGCGAATTGAAGAATGAGTATTGGTTTCCGTTCATGGGCCGGGCGGCCTTCAATGAGAGCGCGGCGGCGGCCAAAGAGGAGGCCATCGGGCTTTGGTACGCATCGAACGACTCGGCGTCGTCGATCCCGCTGTGGTCGGTGGCCATCCACAGCAAGACATCCTACTATCGCTTTTACGAGAATTTGCAGGAGATGGTTCGGAGGAGCGGCGCGACGCCGCCCGAGGGATATGGCGAGCCTCCGGCGCGCATCTCTTTCGAGCGGCCGGCGCTGATCCTTCAGGAGCACGAAGCCGAGGACCCGCGCTTGCGCGCGGGCGCAGGGTTTACGGTCACGTCGGCCTTCGTTTGTCTGCCGAAACCGCTGCGAGACAAGATCGGGGCCGAGTTGCAAGCGCGCTTGGCGGAGCGCTGGATCGTTCTCGGCTTCCCGGTCGCGCGTTTCGACCTGCCTCAATCCCGCCAGATAACGCCGAACTCGGACTTCAAAGGCGGGCTTTGGGTCTTCGAGACGGACGGCGTCGAGATCGAAGTGTTTTGATCATGAAAGCCGCCGCTACTCCAGGAACGGGATGGTCACCGCCAGCGTGAAGCCGTTTATCATCAGGAGCGCGCCAAGAACGCTCAAGGCGCCGCTGCCAATCAAAAGCGCCCTGTTCTTCAGCACGATCGACGCCGAAGCCAGAACCACCGCGATTTGCAGAAACGCCGAAGCGTAGTCGAAATAGGGGTCCTGCTTGAGCGCCGCATCGCGATCCTTTTCGAATGCCTTGGCTTTGGCTACCAGTTCCTTCTTGCCCTCGCCCCCTTTGGGATCGCTCTCGAGACGGTTGATCTCCGCATGGTAGGCGGCGATCTTCTCCTCGATTTGCTTGCGCAGCGCGTCGGGCAAGCCGGACTCGCCGAGCTTCAGCTCCAGATTTTCCGCGGCTAGTTTGTAGCTCGCCTGCCTCGTGTTCTTGGCCTGATAATAGGCCCAGGTGTCGGACGCCTGGATGTTCGTGCGCGTGGAGTCCTTCGTGGAGTTTCCGCCGCCGACGGAACATATCGACAAAAGCACCGCCAGAAGGGCGATGTAGATGGCGATCTTCTTGTCGAGATCGAGTTCTGCGGCCTCCCTGAGGCTGTCGGCGACATCGGTGCTTTCCATGGCGTCCTCGAAGGTGTTGCGGCGTGTCTGAGGCGGAGCCGTTAGCGCGAGCTTATGGCCTGCGCAAGGCGGACGTTGAATAGCGCTCACGACGGCGGCGGTTTTCACCTGGAGAGGCGCCCGCGGGCGACGCGAGCCCTTGATTGCCGAGTTTTCGAAGACTACCGTGCGGGCAGCCATCAAAACAGAAACGCGCTCATGAAACACACGCACCCAGCGGCGACGCTCGACCCGGCCAAATCCTTCCAGGATCTGATCCTGACGCTCCAGCATTTCTGGGCGGAGCAGGGCTGCGTGATCCTGCAGCCCTACGACATGGAGGTGGGCGCGGGGACGTTCCATCCGGCGACGACGCTGCGCGCGCTCGGGCCGAAGCCTTGGCATGCGGCCTTCGTGCAGCCGTCGCGGCGGCCTAAGGACGGGCGCTATGGCGAGAACCCGAATCGCCTCCAGCATTACTACCAGTTCCAGGTGATCCTGAAGCCGTCGCCGCTGAACATTCAGGAGCTTTATCTCGAAAGCCTCGTGCGGCTCGGCATCGACCCGCGTCTGCACGACATCCGCTTCGTCGAGGACGACTGGGAAAGCCCCACGCTCGGCGCCTGGGGGCTCGGCTGGGAAGTCTGGTGCGATGGCATGGAGGTGTCGCAGTTCACCTATTTCCAGCAGGTTGGCGGCTTCGATTGCGACCCCGTCTCTGGCGAACTGACCTATGGGCTGGAGCGGCTCGCCATGTATATCCAGGGCGTCGATAGCATCTACGAGTTGAACTACAACGGCCGCGACGACGACAAGCGCGTGCTCTATGGCGATGTGTTCAAACAGGCGGAAGAGGAATATTCGCGGCACAATTTCGAGTTCGCGGATACGGCCATGCTGCTCCAGCGCTTCCGCGACGCCGAGAAGGAATGCAAGGCGCTGCTTGCGGCGGGCGAGCCGAAACCGGGCGCCAACAGCCAGCGCCATCTGCAAGTGCTGCCCGCCTACGACCAGTGCATCAAGGCGAGCCACATCTTCAACCTGCTCGACGCGCGCGGCGTCATCTCGGTGACCGAGCGGCAGAGCTATATTCTGCGCGTGCGCGACCTCGCCAAGGCCTGCTGCGCGGCGTGGCTCAAGACCGAGGCCGGCGGGGCGTAGAGTTTTGCCTCATTCCCGCCGCTTCAATGGCCGTCTCAAAACATCGAAAGTTCTTTTTTGCGCCGCTCGATCGAAGCAGGTTTCGAGCCGCCGCCATCTGCTGCAGCGTCGGCGCGTTATGCGTAAACTCAGAGCGAGGAGTGCCAAATGTGGGCGCGAAGAGCGGTTGGCGCGGGTTATTGGCTCGTCTGCTTTTGCGTGGCCATTCTGGCGCTGTCCGCCTCAGCCATTTCTGCGCGAGCGGAAGCGCCGGATAAAATATCGGAGCTCATGGAGGTCGCAGGCATCGACTCCAGCTTCGATAACCTCGGCGACGGCCTGGCGGCGGGCATGAGGCAGACCTCCGGCGCGTTTTCTGAAAACCAGCGATACAGAGAAAAAGTGCTTGCCGGAATAGAGGCTGCGGCGGCCTTGGCGTTTGCGCCGGAAAAGCTGAAGTCGGAGCTTAGGGAGCCGCTTGGCGAAAAGCTGAGCGAAGCCGATTTGGGCGCCATCATCGCGTTCTATAAGAGCCCGCTCGGGGCGCGCATGGTCGCGCTGGCGAAGGCTGCAAACACTCCCGAATTTCAATCCAAGATAAGAGGCATGGCTGGGGAGCTGTTGGAAAGCCTGACAGATCAGCCGGAGCGCGCCGATGTCTTGATAACTTTGGACAACTCGCTGCGCCTCACCGAAAATGCCGCGAACCTTGCTTTTGGCCTCGCCCGCGCGATGGCTGTCGGCATGGCGGCGGCGGATGAGAAGACCACAAGTCTTTCGGAGGAGGCGCTTGCGGCCATGGACGATGCGCTGAAGAAGGCGCGTCCCAAGATGACCGAAAGGATGAAGCAGGGGATCATGGCGTCGCTCATCTACACCTATCGCGAAGCGAGCGTAGAGGATCTCCGGAATTATCTGAAGTTTATGACCTCTCCCGCCGGCAAGAAATTCAACGAGGCGTTCACGTCGGCCTTCGCCCAGGTTCTTCTCAAGGCAGGCGACGAGTTTGGCCATGCCTTGATAAAAGAGCTTGGCAAGGAACGCATTTAGCCCACATTGCCGCCGATTATGACGCTGCTGTATCAGCTTTACGCCGGGACGCATCTCTCCTAGGGAATAGTTGCGTTGGGCGGCGCCTTTGCCGTCCCAGAAATTCGGGTTCACGAGGCCGATTGCCGCGGTTTCGAATGCGATCAAGGAGGGCGGGGCGCATGGCGATGAACGTGACCGTGGTTGGCTATGGCGCGGTTGGGCGGGAAACCGTGAAGCTGCTCGCGGGGCGGGAAGGCAGGCTTCGCGTCGGGCAGCGCTCCCATCCGCGCCGCCTGCCGCTCGAAGCGGAATTTGTCGAAACCGATGTGCTCGATCCCGAAAGCGCAAAGCGCGCGGCCGATGGCGCCGACGCGGTGATTTGCTGCTTCGGCTTTCCCTACGATGCGCGCATCTGGGAAAAGCAGTGGCCGAAAGCGATAACGAACCTGCTCGCCGCCTGCGAGCAAGCCAAGGCGCGCTTCATCTTCGCCGACAATCTTTACATGTACGGCCCGCAGACCGAGCCGCTCGTCGAGGACATGCCGCTGACGGATTACGGCAAGAAGCCGAAAGTTCGCGCCGAGATCACGAAGCTCTGGCAAGCCGCACACCGCCAGGGCCGCGTGGAAGCGGTCGCCGTTCGCGCCTCCGATTTTTACGGCCCCGACGTGTCAACCTCCGTGCTTTCCCACTACGGCGTGAGAAACCTTTTGGCGGGCGAGGCGGCGATCGTGCCGTTTCCCGCGGTTCATCCGCACGATATCACCTATGTGCCCGATTTCGCGCGCGCGCTCGTCACGCTGCTGGACGCGCCTTCGGCGGATTACGGCCAGGCCTGGCACGTACCGAACGCGCCGACGCAGACTTATGGCGCGCTGATCAAGAAGGCGGCCGACCTCGCCGGCGTCGAGCCGCAAATGCGGGTCATCCCGGCAATTTTGCTTCAGATCGGCGGGTTGTTCGACCGGCAGACCAAGGAACTCGTAGAAATGCGGTTTCAGTCGGACCGGCCCTACTTCGTAAATTCAAACAAGTTCTCGAAGCGCTTCTGGTCCGGCGCGACAAGCTTCGAGGACGGGCTCAAGGCGACCATCGAAGCCTACCGGCGCAACGGCTGACCTCGCAGCCGCCTCGTGTGCGGCTCCAAAGCGACGATTTGGTCTCCGGCGTTTGATTTCACCGCATGGCGCGCAGCCTCGCCTTGCGGTAGTGTCGACGTTTCGTAAAGCATCCGAGGATCGAAATGGCGAATGTGGTCGTGGTCGGCTCGCAATGGGGCGACGAGGGTAAAGGCAAGATCGTCGATTGGTTGTCCGAGCGCGCCGACATCGTCGTCCGCTTCCAGGGCGGTCACAACGCCGGTCACACGCTCGTCGTGAACGATCAGACCTACAAGCTCTCGCTGCTGCCCTCCGGCGTCGTGCGCGGCAAGCTGTCTGTCATCGGCAACGGCGTCGTCATCGACCCATGGGCGCTGCACAAGGAAATCAGCGAGCTGGCAAGCCTCGGCATCTCGATTTCGCCGGAGAAGCTGCGGATCGCCGAGAACGCGACGCTCATCCTTCCCATGCACCGCGAGCTGGATGCGTTGCGAGAGCATGCGGCGGGGGCGGCGGCCATCGGCACGACCAAGCGCGGCATCGGCCCTGCCTACGAGGACAAGGTCGGCCGCCGCGCGATTCACGTCGTCGACCTCAAGAACCTGAAGACGCTCCCCGCGAAGATCGACCGCGCGCTCGTCCATCATAACGCGCTCAGGCGCGGCCTCGGCCAGCCGGAGATCGACCGCGATGAGCTGTTCCAGCAGCTTTCCGCCATCGCGCCCAAGATTACGCCCTACATCGATACGGTGTGGCAGCTTCTCGAAAGGCACAAGCGCGAGGGCAAGCGCATCCTCTTCGAAGGCGCGCAAGGGGCGCTGCTCGATATCGATCACGGCACCTATCCCTATGTCACCTCGTCGAACACGGTCTCGGCGCAAGCGGCGACGGGTTCGGGGCTGGGGCCCAGCTCGATCAACTATGTGCTCGGAATCACGAAAGCCTACACCACGAGGGTGGGCGAGGGGCCTTTCCCGACCGAACTCTCGGATGACGCCGGCCGCCGGCTTGGCGAGCGCGGGCGCGAGTTCGGCACGGTGACCGGCCGGGCGCGCCGCTGCGGCTGGTTCGACGCCTGCCTTGTCCGGCAAACCATCAAGGTTTCGGGCATGCACGGCATCGCTCTCACGAAGCTCGACGTGCTCGACGGTTTCGACGAGGTCAAGGTCTGCGTCGGGTACCGGCTCGACGGGCATGAGGTCGATCATCTCCCCGCCCTTCAGGGCGCGCAGAAGCGGGTCCAGCCCATTTACGAGGTGCTGAAGGGCTGGCGCGAGTCCACGCAGGGCGCGCGCTCCTGGGCGGATTTGCCCGCGCAGGCGATCAAATATGTGAAGCGCCTCGAAGAGCTGATCGAAGCGCCTGTCGCGCTTCTTTCCACAAGCCCGAAGCGCGAGGACACCATCCTTGTGCACGATCCGTTTCAGGACTAAGCATTCCCCGAGGCGACAGGGGAGGGAATTGCGCTGTGTCAGGCGAAGGCTTCATCGCAGATATGAAACCGTATGCCGTCGAGGTCGAGGCGGGAAACGCGTATTATTGGTGCTCCTGCGGCCGCTCCGGTCGTCAGCCGCTTTGCGACGGCTCTCACGCGGGCACGGACCAGAGGCCGCTCGCGTTCACAGCGGACCAGACCGGGACGGTTTACCTTTGCGGCTGCAAGCAGTCGCTCAATCCGCCCTTTTGCGACGGAACCCATACCAGCGCTTAAGCTTCCCGGCGGCGGCGTGAGCCTTGCCCGGACGCGGGGAAACCATACTCCGCACAGTTTAAGCTGCTCGAAAATCGCCCAGAAACCGAACAATACGGCGAACGAATGTAAAGCCGGCAGTCGCGGTTTTTCTTATTGTTTACCATCGATGTTTACATTTCTCTTGGGCGCGGGCTAACTTCCAGCCTTGGCTTCGCCTTTCCCGGCTTAAGGAGCATCGACATGAACTTCCGGCTTATCTTCGCTTTCGGAGCGGCAGCGATCGCGGCTTCGGCGCCGTGGCCCTTGCGCGCGGAAGAGCCCGCCGTTGAGAGAAGCGCCGCCTCCCCCGTTTTCGAGGAGTCGAGCGCGCGAAAGGAAGCGGCTGAGGCGTCGGAGGCGGCGCCGGTCGACGTCAAATCGGCGGCTGAGGCGGCGCCGCCAAGCGAAATCATGCCCGCTAGGCAAGCGGAGACTTCTCCTGCAAGGGAGACGGCCGCCGAGACCGATGCCGCGCCGGTCCAGGCAGAGCCGGCGGCGATGACGCCAGAGGCCGAGACGCCCTTGCCGACGCCTGCGGCTGCGGAGCCGCCTCGTCCCGAGGAGACGCCAGCCGTGGAGGCCAGCGCCCCGCCGCCCGCGCCGGAAATTGCGGCGCCCAGAATAGCTGCCGAACCGCCGCTGACGAGGCTTGACATTCCGCCAGCGCTTACCGCGGAAGCCGAGGCTCTGAAGAGGGCGCTCTTGGCCCTTCCCGAGGGATCGAGCGACGAGGAGCATAATGAGCGCGCGGCCCTTCTTTCCTTCTACGAAGGCAGGGCCTATGCTCCGCTCTGGTTGGACGCGCAGGCGCATTTCACGCCGAAGGGGGCCGCGGCGGTCGCCGAAATCAAGCGCGCGAGGGAGTGGGGGCTCGAGCCGGGCGACTTCGCCCTTCCCGCGGAAGCCAGCGGCGCCGCCTCTGCCGAAGCGGCGGCTGCCGCCGAGATCAAGGCGTCGCTCGCGGTCCTGAAATACGCCCGCTATGCGCGGGGCGGCCGCATCATCAATCCGTCGGAACAACTGAGCTCTTATCTCGATCGCCGGCCTCAGCTGCTCAAGCCTGCAACTGTCCTCGAAGGCATAGCGGAGACAAACCAGCCCGACATCTACCTTCGGGGCCTTCATCCCTCCCATCCGCAGTTCGAGCGGCTTCGCCAGAAGTATGTCGCGCTTCTCGAACGGGGCAAGCAGCAGAGCGCCGAAGCGAAGAAGCTGCTGGCCAATATGGAGCAATGGCGCTGGATGCCTCTGGACATGGGCGACGTCTATGTCTGGAACAACATTCCGGAGTATACGCAGCGCGTCGTGACCAAGGGCGAGATCGTCCGCAAAGAACGCATCGTCGCGGGCCAGATCGACAAGCAGACGCCGATCTTTACGCGGCCGCTGCGCAAGATCACCTTCAAGCCGACCTGGATCGTGCCCGACTCCATCAAAGTTCGTGAGTTGTGGCCAAACATGCTGCGGGGCGGCAGCCTGATGCGCGAATGGGGGCTGGAGGTGCTCAAGGATGGCGAGCCGGTGAATTGGCACAGGATAGACTGGTCGCAGGCGGATATCCGCACCTACGATGTGATCCAGCCTAACGGTCCAAAGAGCGTGATGGGCAAGGTAAAGTTCTCATTCCCCAGCCAGCACACGGTTTTCATGCATGATGCGCTGGAGCGCGACAAGTGGATGTTCAAGGCCGCGCAGCGCACATACAGCCACGGCTGCATGCGGGTCCAGAACCCAATCAATCTGGCGGAGATCCTGCTTCGCGAGGACAAGGGCTGGGACTTCGCGACGACGAGGCATCGGCTGAACACCGGCCCGAACAATGACGAGATCCCCATCGAGCGCAAAATCTTCGTGCATATCACCTATTTCACGGCTCTGGTCGATGACGACGGCAAGCTTCATACCTTCCCCGATGTCTACGGGCATGAGCGCCGCGTGACGCTCGCGCTCGAAGGCAAGTGGAATCAGATCGTGAAGGGACGCGATCACCTGGCGCCGGTGGAACTGGACTTGGCCAGCGCGCATCCCCGGCATTACGCCGCGGATGAATATGCCGAGGCGCCGGGATGGCGGCGCGGCGCGTCATACGGCTACAGGGGCGGCTTCCTGGATTCGCTTTTCAGCGGCCGGTAGGAGCGGGGAGGGCGATGTGTCCGCATCGGCCGTTTTCCCGATGCGGCGTCTCTCTCGTGGCGACGTCGGGCTCGACGCTTTGGGAGGGGCAGCGCCAGCGCGTTTTGCTCGCCGCTTCCCGGCTAAGCCGCTCGCGGCGAGGATAAGCGGATGGCGGCGGTGAGCGCGAACGCTACGCAAAATTTCCCGCCTGGAGAGAGCTTAAGATTTTCGAAAGACCTGACCATATAGCGTATTATCGTCAGAGGCCGGTAAAAAACCTCCTCGACGAGAGAGTGGAGTACGCCAATGAACAAGCTCGGTCTCATCGCCGCCGCCGCGCTCGCAGGAATGGCCCTTCCTCCGATTGTAATCGCTCAGACGCGCTCGAATGACGGCATCGACGGCGGCAAGCCGCTCCAGATCGAGCGGGAGCCGAATACTCTCAACGCCCCGCCGGTTGTTCCCACTGTGGAGGTGCGCGGGACGGGCGGCGCCGAAGCGCGCGCGTCCAGAAAGGCTGCCCGCGCCCGTATCGCCGTCAGGCCCCGCATCCGCATCGCGCGCGCACGCCGCGGCGAGTGACCGGGGAAGATCGCCTGCTCACTGCGGCAGCGGCACGCGGCAGACCTCGAAAGCTTCGCGCTGGCGACCCTCGATATCTTCGAGCCTGAAATCCTGGATCACCTCGTTGAAGATTTGATAGAAGTTCATCTCGGCCGCGAGGTGCAAGAAAACCGCGCCGAGGCCGATGGCCGCGCGATCCATGAACACGAATTCGCGCGGCACCTTTACCGGGCCTTTCTCCTTCAGGCCCATATGCACGCGGTAGACTTCGCGCCTGCCATATTCGTTCGGCGCCACGCCGTCGGCGACGGGGCGCACGCGGTCGTCCAGCAGCGGCCCGTAGATGAAGCCCGCCCAGATGTTCAGCACGTCGATCAGGTCGTTGGAAAGCCCGCGGAAACCCCAGGTCTCGTAGGCGTGCACGATGAGCGCGCGATCGTTCTTGCGGATGCCGTGATAAAGGTCGATGACGCCGCCCACGAATTTCGGGTGGAAGGTGCGGATGCAGCCATAATCGAGGAGATTAACGCCCGCCGCGCGGCCGTCCTGTTCGAAAATGGTGTAATTGCCGAGATGCGGGTCGCCATGGATGACCGCGTAATGGCTGAAGGGATACCACCAGGCGCGAAAGAGCGCCTTGGCGATGGCGTTGCGCTCCTCCAGCGGGCGCGTCTTGTAGTTCAAGAGCTTGCCGCCGTCGAGCCAGGTCATGGTAAGCAGCCGCTTTGTCGACAGCTCCGGCGCCACCTCCGGGACGGCGATGGTCTTGTCGCCTTTGAAGATGCGGCCGTAGAGCGCCATGTGGCGGCCTTCGAGATCGTAATCCAGCTCCTCGCGCAGCCGCGCGCCGATTTCGCCCACGATTTCCGAAGTGTCGAGCGCCGGGTCCATGCGCTTGTAGATGCCCATGACGATGCGAAGCTGGGTGAGGTCCGCCTCCACCGCCGACTGCATCTCGGGATATTGCAGTTTCACCGCGAGCGGCCGGCCGTCAAGCGCGACGGCCTTGTGGACCTGCCCCAGCGAAGCCGCCGCCGCCGCCTGCTCGCCGAACGCCGAAAATCTGGTCCGCCACTCCGGCCCAAGCTCGGCCGCCATGCGCCGCCGCACGAAGGGCCAGCCCATCGGCGGGGCCATGTTTTGCAATTGGCCGAGCTCGGCGGCATATTCCGGCGGGATCGCGTCCGGGATCGTGGAGATGAGCTGGGCCACCTTCATCAACGGCCCCTTCAGGCCGCCGAGCGCTCCTGCGAGCTGCGCCGCATTCTTCTGCCGGTCGGCGCCCGCGCCGAGAAGGTAACTGGCGCCGATGCGGGCGGCGATGCCCCCGACATTTGCGCCGACCTGCGCATAGCGCTGCGCGCGCCGCGAGAAGCGATTGCCCTCGAGGTCGTCGCGCTCAGCCGGCGCCCCGGCGCCTTCCGGCTTCTCTGGCTTATCTTGCATCACGCCTCACGCTTCGAGCGCTTCCAACTCCGCGATCATATCCTCGATCACCCTCAATCCCATAGCCCAGAAGCCGGGATCGGTGGCGTCGAGGCCGAACGGCGCCAGCAACTCCTTGTGATGCTTGGCGCCGCCCGCGCGCAGCATGTCGAGATAGCGGCCTTCGAAGCCTTCCGGCGCGCGCTCATACGCCGCGTAGAGCGAATTCACGAGGCAGTCGCCGAAAGCGTAGGCGTAGACGTAGAACGGCGAATGCACGAAATGCGAGACATAGGTCCAATAGGTCTCGTAGCCGTCGTTCAGCTCAATTGCCGGGCCGAGGCTCTCGCGCTGGACCTGTAGCCAGAACTCGCCAAGCTGACTCACGGTCAGCTCGCCCTCGCGACGGGCCTGATGCACGAGACGCTCGAACTGATAAAACGCGATCTGGCGCACCACCGTGTTGATCTTGTCCTCGACCTTCTGCGCGAGCAGCGCCTTCTTCTCGCGCGCGTTCCGGGTCTGGCCAAGCAGCGCCTTGAAGGTGAGCATCTCGCCGAACACGCTGGCGGTCTCGGCGAGCGTCAGCGGCGTATAGGCCATCAACGCGCCTTGCGCGTTCGCCAGCACCTGGTGCACGCCATGGCCCAGCTCATGCGCCAGCGTCATCACGTCCCGCGGCTTGCCAAGATAATTCATCATGATGTAGGGGTGCGCAGACGGCACCGTCGGATGCGAGAACGCGCCGGGCGACTTGCCTTCGCGCACGGGCGCGTCGATCCAGTTTTTCGCGAAAAAGCCGTCGGCGATCTCGGCCATGCGCGGCGAAAAGCGATAATAGGCTTCGATGACGGTTTTGCGCGCATCCTTCCAATCGATAACCTGCTCCGGATCGCGGCTGATGGGCGCGTTGCGGTCCCAGTAATTGAGCTTGTGCTGGCCGAGCCACTTCGCCTTCAGCGCGTAATAGCGATGCGACAGGCGCGGATAGCTGTCGCGCACCGCTTTCACGAGCGCATCGACCACCTCGGGCTCGACCCGGTTCGCAAGGTGACGGGAGGAGGCGACGTCCGGAAAGCCGCGCCAGCGGTCGGAGATTTCCTTGTCCTTGGCGAGCGTGTTCATCACGAGCGTGAACAGGCGCACATTGCTCTTGAGCGCGGTCGCAAGCGCGTGCGCCGCCGACGCTCGCTTATGCGGATTGACGTCGCTGAGAAGGTTCAGCGCTGGTTCGAGGGTCAGCGTCTCGCCGTCGACATCGAACCTCATGCTCGTGAGCGTCTCGTTGAAGAGGCGGCTCCAGGCGGCGGGGCCGGTCATCGCCTTTTCGTGGAACAGTTTCTCGATTTCGTCCGGGAGCTGGTAGGGGCGCTCCTTGCGCAAATCCGTGAGCCAGGGGCGATAGTGGCCGAGGGAGGCGTCATCGAGCGCGGCATCCATGACGGCGTCGTCGATGCAATTCAGCTCCAGCTCGAAGAAGAGAAGCTGCGTGCTCACTGCAGTGAGCTTATCCTGCGCGTCGCCGAAAAGCTTCGCGCGGGCGGGATCGGCGGTATTCGTCACATAGTTGAGGTAGGCGTAGGCGCCGGCGCGACCCATGATGTCCGACTGCGCCTCATAGGCGGCGATGGCTTTCGCAAGGCCGGCAGGATCGCGGCGCGCCAGCTCGTCGAGCCGCCCGGCGTAAGCGTCGCGAAACGTTGCTGCGCTTTGCGCGGCCTTTTCGAGATCGGCGCCGAGGCTTTCGGCGTTCGGATGAAGGTCGTTCAGATTCCAGGCGGGCATCGCTTCCGCGGGGCGTGGGGCCACCTCCAGAAAGCCGCTGCCCGCTTCGAGCGCCTTAGCCGGGCTGGCCCCGAACACACGAAAATGCCCACTCATGCGCGCCGTCCTTCCTCTTGTCTCGGTTGCTTATGCATTTGGCTATTTGCGCGAGCCGGTCAACAGCCGCATGCGCTTGAGCCGCCTCAATTTTAACGCCGCTATGGAATGGAAGGCGCGTCCTTAACGTTTTGTTTACGGTCACGTTTCCGCCGCGGCAAGGGAGGCTGCGCAGCCGTTATCCACAAAAGGAGAATTTAGGCGGGAAAATCAGCAATTTAGCTTTGGGCGATGCAGAAATGCCATGCCGGGAAGGGGCCTGCCATGTTTTTCTCGCATTTCATTTGTAACCGTTTGTTAACCAGATCGGCGTATCAACGTCTGCGTGCTGCCTTGCGGTTTTCAACCGGGCGAGGCTGCCGAGTTGGTCAGTCAAGCCCGTTCGGGCGCGTCAGAGGGTTCAGTTGCGTGAAGTCAGGTTTGTTGGTCGTGGCCAGCACGAAGTGGGCTGGCGCGGTAGGCGTGTGCGTGGCGTTTTTCCTAATGCTGATTGCGCCCTCCTCGGCCGAGGAGCGGACGATTGCGATGTACAACATCCACACGCAAGAGACAATCAGCGTAACCTTCAAAAAGGACGGACACTACATCCCAGAGGGCTTGCAGAAGCTCAACCACTTCATGCGCGATTGGCGCCGGGACATGGAAACCAAGATGGACCCCGCCTTGATCGACCTGATCTGGGAGCTGCATGAGGAGCTTGGCTCCAAGGAGCCCGTGCATCTGATTTGCGGATACCGCTCGGCCGGGACGAACGAGATGTTGCGGAAAACGGTGGGCGGGCAGGCCCGCAACAGCCGCCACATCACCGGCCAGGCGGCGGACCTCACCTTCCCCGACGTGCCCTTGAAGCAGCTCCGCTATTCGGCGCTCGTGCGCGAAAAGGGCGGCGTCGGCTTTTATCCCGCCTCGGGCCTGCCTTTCGTGCATGTCGACACCGGAAATGTGCGCCATTGGCCGCGCATGCCGCGCACCGAGCTCGCCGTGCTCTTCCCGAAAGGGCACTCGCTTCATGTGCCCGCGGACGGCCGGCCTTTGACGCCCGCCGATGTGCGCATCGCTCTTGCGAAATGGCAGGCAAGCGGAACCGAACTGCCTTGGGTTCTCTCTCACAAGCGCGTTTCAGGCCCGATGCTCGCGAGCTTCGTTCCAACCGAAACCAACCTCCTGAAGCCCGCAGTTTTGAACACGCAGGCCAAGGCGGAGCCGCAGGCGGCCGGAGTTCTTCCCAAGCCCGGCACTCTTTCCCGCGAGGCGCAGGAGCAGCCCGAGCCGCAGCTTGCCGAGGAAGGCGAAGAGCAGGAGGACGAGATCGCCTTCGAGCCGCTGCCCGCAGCGTTCCTTCTGGAAGATAGGCCGCTCGCCTCGGTGCAACTTGCCGAAGATCGGCGGAGTGAGCCGGTTCTGGGAAAGCTTGGAGTCCTGATGTCGTCTCCGAGCGCGCTTGCGAGTGAGGAGTTCGACCCCCGCCTCCAGGTCGAAGATCTCTCCGAGGCCAACAGCTTCCATGGCAGGGCCATTGGTTTCTTCAAGCGGAAGATGGCAAGGATCGCTGCAGCCAACGGCGGGCAAGCGATGCGGTGATAAAACACCCGCTTCCGCCGGGCTCACCCCGCCTTTAATGTGACGCGATTAAAGCAGCCCGAGCCCGAATGGACCCGGGCTGCTTTAGTGAATCACGGCCATGACTCGAGCTCGTTTCCCTAACCGCGGCGGAATCCGATGATGTCGTCGACGACTTCGGTCGGGCCAGCCGGCGCCTTCTCCGGGTTCGCCAGGTCGAGCTTGTCGAACTCGATCTTCTCCGCCCAGACCTTTTTAAGGAGATCGCCAAAGACCGCGATGGTGAGAAGCTCGCCGGGACAGCGACGGTAGCCGAAACCGAACGGCGCATAGCCCGCGTAATCGCAAACAGGATAGGCCTTGCCATCGACGACGCCGAAGACCGTGCCGAAACCGCTATTTGCGATCTGGGCGTTGCGGCCGTCGGTCACCGCGAACGAGGCCTTCTCGAACGGGCATTTGGCGAAGCCGATGGCCTGAACCTGCGATTCGTCCATCTGGTTGCTGGCGGGCGCGCTCTCATAGCGGCTTGGGTCGAACTCAAGCGGATTCTTCCAATGACGCGGATCGAAGCTTGTCGCCATGTGCGGCGTGATGACGTAACCGTGCCGGTCCGGCTGGCGCAGGCCAAGTTGCTGGAGGGAGGAGATGCTTCCCCCGTTCGGCGAGATGACGCGGAAAAGCTCCATCGTGTAGCGCTCAAGCGGCGTAAACGCGCCGCCGTTCGCGTCCTCGAAATCGCTCTCCATCGTCTTCCTGAACCAGGATTTCGCGCTGGCGTCGCCCGTGCTCTTCCCGAGCTTCAGCATGATATTGTACAGCGTGCCGCCCCATTGGCTCAGCGCGGCGAAATTGTGAAAGCATTCGAAGACGACGTCCTTGAAGCGGAAATTCTCGCCGCCGCCGCCGTTCTTCGACCAGTAATAGACGAAGGTCTTTTGCGGGTCCCGGGCCGTGCCGTCCATTACGGCCCTGATCCGGCCGTCGACCCATTCCATCAGGGGCCTGCGCAGCGCGCGCACCTTCATGTAGTTGTCGTAGACGATGGGTTGCCTCGGGTCGCGATAGGCGAGCACGGTGTTGAAGCTCTCGCCGATCTGGCGAATCTCGGGCGGAATCTCGCCAGGCTTGATGCCGAGATGCAGATCCCAGAACAGCTCGAAATAGTGATCGAGGTAGCGCCGCATCAGCGGCTTGCCTTCATTGGCGCGGTCGAAAAGCCGGTCCAGGAATTGCGCAACCTTCTGCGCATAGATGGGCCGGTAGAGGTCCGGCGTCAGCGCCGAGATGTAGATGCGCTTGCGGCGGTTGTCCGGTCCGCGCTTGTCGAGGCCTGTCAGGAACACGGTCGTGCCCGCGTCGGGGTCCGGCGCCCAGCCGTCATAGAGCAGCCCCCAGAGGTCGTAGGGGAGCGCGCCTTGCTTGCTGAAGTTCTCGTCGATCATGGGCAGGAACGGCCGCTCGCCTGCGAACAGGTTCGTGTGCAGAAAGCCCATGATTGCGTTGTCGACATAGGCGGAGTTGTAACCGGCCGGCGCCATCGGCGGCGCCTCGCCCGGCCTCGCGGCGCCGAGGCCAGGAGGCGGCGCGCCCATTTGCGCGGCGGCGCTTGTCGCGTGAGCGCCGGCCATAGCCGCGACCGCCCCGGCCCCGATCAGCAGGCTTCGCCGGTCAATGTCCGCGGGGCGCTCGTCATCCCTTTTCTTTCGTTTCGGCTGGCGTCGCTCCATTGCGGATCTCCTTGCCCATGCGGAAGCCCGAAACACGCGAGCGGCGGATTTAGTTTCCCATGGAAGCGAAGATTTGCATTTAAAGACAAGCGCTTAACAGCGGCGCAACCATGCCGGCGAAAGGCGGGCCTCAGAAGATCAGCGCTCTGATCTTTGCGGCGTAAAGCGCGATGAAGACGCCTGCGCCATAATAGAACATGTCGGACTTGAACCCATAGCGCAGCCTTTCGCTCAGCCCTGGGTTGAACGCATGCGCCCAGCTTTTGTGGATCGTGAGCGATTTATAGGTCGTGTACATGAAACTCGCGACCATCTGAACGGCCTTGATGATCATGAACAAACCCACGAACATGATAGCGTTGTAGAAATGGGTCATGGCGCAATGTCCGTCGGCAAAGACTGGAGAATGATTCAGCTTAGCTTGCGCATGGTAAAGCAGAACTTCTAAACGAGATTAAGACCGCAACGCCGTTCTTCAGGGAGTGGAGCTTTGCCGGCCGGCGCATCCGCTCCCGCGCCGCTCCCGTCGAAGCGCCGCCTCGCCCGCGGCGAGAAACTCCTCCAGCGCCTCGTATTCCTTTCTCAGCCAAGCGCAGATGCTGAGATGGCGATTGACGTCGTAGAGCCAGGAGCCTGCCTTGCCGCGCGCGATCTCGGTCCGTTTTGCGGCCTTGAGCTTGGCGATGATCGACAGCCGCCCGGTTATGCTGGTATCGCCCGCCTCGCTTTCGCCGACGCCCAGAAGCTGAGCCAGCCCCTTGCGGCGCTTATCCTTCTCCGCGTTCGGATCATCGATCTTACGCTCACGACACTCTCCGCTATTCGCACAGAACTCAGCCGCGAATAGGCGAAAGCGCTTTAAGCGCCGGTTAACAGGAGCTCCCGAGCGAAGATTGCACGCCCTTAGGTCGTGGCCTGTGCGAACGTTTCAACATGGATTATGTCGCCACCGATCGGTACGACGGAGAAATTCATTCCGCGCCGATACAAAACTTTCTAGAGCTGGATATTATCGGGGATGCATTTCCGGAATTGCGCGACCGGTATAAGGAGGAGGGCCTGTACGATCCCAACGCGCCGAAGAAGCCACGGAAGCGGAAAGGCGCATCTTGATTTGGCGTATTCGCGGCGGCAAATTTAGGCCTTGCGCTGCGAGCGAATTTTAAGAAAATTCGCGCAAAGCCCGCGGGGAACGCATGTTCGAGGTCATTCGGGACGCACTCATCTGGATTATGAGCTGGGTCTTGGACCGGCGCCCTCATGGTCCGGAGGCTTTCCGCCTCCTGTTCCTGATTGCGTTCAGCATCGGGGCTACGGCGCTCAGCATCTACTGGAAGAATCTCGCCTACCGCTCGGCCTTCCTCCGGCGCGGGCTGATGCCCGAGGAGCGCTATGCCGGGCGCTATCTTCAAGCCGTCTCGCGGCAAGGGGAGTTGCGCTACTCCTTCATCCACATCTACTACAATTGGAGACGCCGCCGGTTCGAGGTCGCGGGCCGCTCATACAACCCTGAGGGCCAGGAGTTGACGGCGTTCAAGTCGCACTATGTTCTGTTTCCATCGGATAAGGATGCAAACATCGAGTTCATCTGGCAGGCAAGCAACGGCTCGAACGGCTACACCAGGATGACGCTTGAGGATGGCGACGAGGACTACATCCAGGGCGACGGCCAGATCATGACTTTTGCGGCCAAGCCGGAAGCCTACCCGCTCCAGTTCAAACACCTGCATGACTCGCATGTGCGCGAGGCGCTCGGCATAAACGCGCCCACCGACTCAAGCGAGGAGCCGCGTTTCATAAAGAAATTTCATACCCTCTATGGCCCGCGCGTGGCGCAAGGCTTCGGCGGCGGCCCGAAAGAGGTCGAGGCGGACCTCGCGCCGGCGAGTTGACGTGAAGCGGCTGCGCCCGCCGTGGCGCCGAGTGAGCGCGCTTCTCGCCGCCGCATCTCTTTCCTGATATGCTTCGCTAAATCAAATAAAAACGCGCCCCCGCCGGCCGCCAAGACCACGAACGGCGCCGCGGCGGCTGGCCCGGATTGTGCAGTGCGCGATCGCGCAGGATCGTCCGCTTGCCGTTCCACGGGGCGCAGAGGAAACGCATGTCAGGGCTGGATAACGCCGACATATACAGCGACGCGCTCGTCCTTCTTGGCACCGCCGGGGTCGTCGTTCCCTTCTTGCGCCGCCTTGGGTTCAGCCCGGTGCTTGGCTATCTGGGCGCGGGCGCGATCCTTGGACCGTTCGGCCTCGGGTCCCTCAGGGGCGAGCTTGGCCTTGTTTCCTGGCTTACGATCTCCGACGCGAAGGGGGTTTCCGGCATCGCGGAACTCGGCGTGGTCTTTCTCTTGTTCACCATTGGGCTCGAGTTGTCCTACCCCCGCCTCCTGGCCATGCGCCGGCTCGTGTTCGGGCTCGGCGCCCTCCAGGTTGTGATGTCGACGGCTGCGATCGCGGCGTTAGCCGCGTTGGCGGGGATCGAGCCTCGCACAGCGATCATTGTGGGCGGATGCCTCGCCCTGTCCTCGACCGCCATCGTCGTCGAGGTTCTTGCCGCTCAAGGGAGGCTTTCGACCGCGACCGGCCGGACGAGCCTCTCCATTCTTCTGGCGCAGGATTTGGCCGTCGTTCCGCTTCTTCTCTTCCTGTTCATTCTTGGCTCGAAAAACGGCGCCTCTGTTTGGACGGCGCTGGCGCTGGCGTCGGCAAACGCGGTTTTCGGGCTCGGGCTCATCATCGTGGCCGGGCGACTCCTCTTACGGCCGCTGTTCAGGCTGGTCGCGTCCACGGGCGCGGCCGAGCCTTTCATGGCCGCCACCTTGTTTGTCGTGGTGGCGACGGGAGTGGCGGCGAGCCGCGCGGGCCTCTCCATGGCGCTTGGCGCCTTCGTCGCGGGGGTTCTGCTGGCCGAAACCGAATATAGAAAATCGATCGAGGTCGCCATCGACCCTTTCAAGGGCGTGCTTCTGGGGCTGTTTTTCTTTACCGTCGGCATGGGCATCGATTTCCGCGAAGTCGTAAACCAGCCCCTTCTTCTGGCCGGGTCTATTGCGGCTCTCATTATCGTTAAGGCCGTTTTGCTGACAGGGCTCGCCGCCGTTTTCGGCGTTCCCAGGGCGGCCGCGGTTGAAACAGCGCTCCTCCTCGGGCCGGCCGGCGAGTTCGCTTTTGTGGGCATTGGGCTCGCCGCGAAGCTTGGGCTTGTGGCACAAACGGTTTCGAGCGTCCTGCTTGCGGTGACCTCGCTTTCGATGGCCTTCATTCCGATTCTCGCCATGGCGGGTCAGCACATATCGAGGAAGGCGCTGGAAAGGGCGCGCGGCGCAAATCCCGATCTCGACGCCGCTCCGCAAGGCTTTCGCGATCACGCCATCGTGGTCGGCCATGGACGCGTCGGTCAGGTTCTTTGCGCGCTTCTCGAACGGCACGTTTTTCCCTTCGTCGCAAGCGACAGGGATCCCGACATCGTCGCCGAGCGCAGGCGCAAAGGCCGCGAGGTTTATTTCGGCGACGCGACCCATCCGCCATTCCTCAAGGCTTGCGGGCTTGAGCACGCCAAGGCGCTGATCATCACCATCGACGGCTGGACCCAGATCAACGAAATCGTCAAAGCCGCGCGCGTGCTGAGGCCGGACATCCTCATCGTCGCGCGCGCCCGCGATGCGAGCCATGCTCGCCATCTCTATACGATTGGCGTTTCGGACGCGGTGCCGGAGACCGTCGAGGCGAGCCTCCAGCTTTCCGAGGCCTCGCTCGTGGGGCTGGGGCTGCCGGCCGGTCCCGTGATCGCATCGATCCACGAGATGCGCGATGAGTTTCGCACGGAATTTCAGGAAGCCTCGGGACGGCGGATCACGCGGGCGATCCGCCGGAAGACCTTGCGCGACAGGCTGCAATGAGAGGAAGGCGTCCGTGCAGCGCGCCCGGCCTCAAGGCGCGGGCGCTGGCTTGCTCGCCGTCTGAGGAGGCGGCGCAACAAATGGGTTACGCACGATAACGATGGGCGGGGCTTGCGCGTCCGGCAGGCTTGCGCCTTTTGCGTCCAGGGTCTGCGCGCTGCTGCGGTAGGGGACGGCGAAGCGCCGATTTGGGCATCCGCCGTCCTCCGGCTCCAGCGAAACGGAAGCAGCGTTATTGACGCGAAACGCTTCGGCGGGGCGCGTAGGAGCCGCCGCAGCCTGGGAACCAGCGGCGGCGGTCGAAGCGGCCAAAACCGCAATAATCAAAACTCTGCTGCTCATGACGCCAAACTCGACGCAAAACGCACGCGCCGCCTCCCTCCCGAGGCGCCGCGCCCGCACCCTAGCGCCCCCAAGCTCTGCCGCCGCCATTCATTTGCAGGGGCTTGGGCGCAGCCCAGACTTTTCTTTCGAGCTGGAAGGGGTTGGAAACGGCGAAAAAGCATGATAGCTGTTTGCCAACCGGCGCTCCTTCACCTGCGCGCTCGCAAACCTCAACGTATTGGCTTTGCGCTTCCACCAGCCCATCGGCGACTGAGTGGACCGCTTGGAATTTGGCTATGAAGATTAAAAATTCGATCAAGACGCTTCGGACGCGCCATCGTGACAATCGCGTCGTGCGACGCCGCGGCAGGCTTTACATCATCAACAAGAAGGTCCGCCGCTATAAGGCGCGGCAGGGCTGATGACGCTTGCGCGAGGAGATCGCCGTTAGAGCGTGTCCGCTTTTGATGGAATTAAGGGCGCGCTCTAACTCTTTGTCTATCGTGCGTCTCATACCAAGCGCCGCAAGTCCTGCTCCGTCCCGACGTCCTTCCGGGCGAAGGCGGCAACCCAGCAGGGGGCGATCTATCTGATTGTTATCGCGAGGTTTTATCCGGTTTGCACCGGGATGCGCGCCGTGCCGGGCATAACGCCCAGCGCTCCGGCGTATCTTGCGGTTGGCATATTCGGGAAACAGTTTCACACTTTTTCGGACGCGCTCCAGCCGATACGCGCGGCGGAGGCTTGTCCCGGCCGCGCGCTTTCCATGGCAGAGCAAATAGCGCCGCCGAAACCGCTTACTGCGGGATGATGCCGTTTTCCCCGATCTTGAAGATCCGCAGCATGTTCGTGGTTCCCGGCCTCTTGAAGGGAATGCCGGCGCACACGATCGCGCGGTCGCCATTGACAGCGTAGCCTTCCGCCCGCGCTACGGCTTCCGCGCCCTTCACCATTTGCGCCGTATTCGCCGGGTCCGCCGTCTGAACGCAATGAAGCCCCCAGACGAGGTTCAGCTTGCGGGCCGTTTCCTTCACCGGCGTCAGCACGAGGATCGGCTGGCGCGGGCGCTGCCGGGCCACGCGAAGGCCGGTCCAGCCGGTCGCCGTGTAGCAAACGATGGCCTTGAGATCGAGCGTTTCCGCGATTGAGGCGGCCGCCGCGGCGATGGCGTCGGCGGCGGTATGGCTGGCAGGGGTCGGGCGGAAATGCAGGATGCTGCCATAGTTGCCGTCGCGCTCCACCTCGCGGGCCACGCGATCCATGGTCTCCACGGCTTCGACGGGATAGGCGCCGGTCGCGGATTCAGCGGAGAGCATGACGGCGTCGGCGCCCTCGAATACGGCGGTGGCCACGTCCGAAACCTCCGCGCGCGTCGGCACGGGCGCCGCAGTCATGCTTTCCAGCATCTGCGTGGCGACAACCACGGGCTTGCCACGGTCGCGAGCCGCCCCGAGAAGCTGCTTTTGCAATCCCGGCACCTGCTCCAGAGGCATCTCCACGCCGAGGTCTCCGCGCGCAACCATGATGCCGTCGGCCTCGGCAAGAATAGCGTCGATCGCGCCAATGGCGGCGCGGCGCTCAATCTTCGCCATAACCGCCGCGCGGCCCTGAACGATGGCCTTCACGTCGAGCACATCCTGGGCGCGCTGGACGAAGGAAATGGCGATCCAGTCCACGCCCGCGGCGAGCGCCGCTTCGCAGTCCTCCCGGTCTTTGCCCGTCATCGAGGCAAGCGGCAGGACGGCGTCGGGCACGTTCACGCCCTTGCGGCTGGAGAGCAAGCCGCCAGTCACCACTTCGGCGACGATGCGGCCCGGCTGCGTCTCCACGATCTTGAGGTTAAGTTTCCCGTCGTCGATCAGGAGCGTATGTCCAGGCTCGGTGACGGCGTAAATCTCGGGATGGAGTAGACCGACGCGTTGGGCGTCTCCGGGCGCGTGGTTCGCGTCGAGGACGATGCGATGCCCGCGCTCCAGGCGCACCTGCCCCTGGGCAAGCGAGCTGATGCGAAGCTTGGGACCCTGCAGATCGGCGAGGATCGAAATGGGGCCGAATTTGGCTTCAAGGGTTCGGAGCGCCGCCACGTAGGTGCGCATCTCGTCGTGGCTCGAATGGCTCATATTGATGCGGAAGACGTCCGCGCCCGCGATCACGAGCTTTTCGAGCTGGGCGGGATCGCAGCTGGAAGGTCCGAGCGTCGCGATGATTTTGGTCCGGCGCTGGCGCTTCATCTCCGGCGCGTCCCGGGCGTCGACGCCACGGAGGCCTGGGAAGGCGCTTGCGTTTGCGACGCGGGCGGAGTGCTGTCGGCGACAGGCTGAGTAGGTTCTTGATCAGTCAATTTCACGGTCCAGTCTGTTTGTTCCTGGGTGTCGATCTCGAAGAAGCCGCTCTTCTTGAAGCCGCGACCTTCGCAATTCTCAATTCCCTTGATCGTGAACTCGACGTCGTTGGTGCACATGTTGATGGTGCCGCCCCACTCGCCGCCTTTGTCGTAATCGAAGGCGTAGACATAGTAGAAACGAGCGCGCAGCTTGTCCTGAATGAGGAGCGCGCAGGATGAACTGTCGACGTTCCACCAGCCTTCGCTCACCCAGCCATCTTTATCCTTATAGCCGATGGCGACGCCGATGTGACTCGATGTGCTGTTGCAGAGCTTGAGCTCCGCTTTTGCGGCGCCCGCCAGGGCGAGGATCGAGCAGAAAAGTAAAGATGCAACCACGGCGCGCGCTGTCCGTGTGGGGTGAGTGAACTGTTGCAAGGCCATCCCTGGGATCCAGAAATCGAGTGAGTCGGACGCGCACACTAATCTCTGATTGAACTATCGACAACAATCGCTCTGAAATCGTTTACATTCGTTCCCGTGGGGCCGCAAACGAGCAGATCACTTGTTAACCGGAAAAATCCGGTTGAGTTGTTATCGTCAAGAAATGTGGCTGCATCGAGATCAAGCGCGGCCGCCCGGCAAAGCGTCCCGGCATCGATAAAGGCGCCCGCCGGATCATGCGCGGCGCCTGAGCCGCCGTCGGTCCCGTCTGTGTCCGCCGCTAAGCCTGCGATCCCCTTCTGCCCGTTGAGCGCGATAGCAAGCGCAAGCGCATATTCCTGGTTCGGGCCGCCGCTTCCCTTTCCCGCGACCGACACCGTCAGCTCGCCTCCCGACAGGATGACCGCGCGGCGGTCCCGGTCGAGGCAGCGCGTTGCGAGTTGCGCATGCAGCCGGGCCACGTCGCGGGCCTCGCCTTCGAGCGAGTCGCCCAGCATGATGACGTCATAGCCGAGACCCCTCGCCAGCTCGCCCGCAGCCTCCAGCGAATCGCGCCCCGTCGCGACGAGTTCATAGCGCGCATTGGCGAAGATCGCGGCGCCGGGCTTCGGCGTCTCGTTCGCGGGATCATTCAGCGCGGCGGCGATGGAGGGGGGAACCGTGATGCGGCGCTGCGCCAGGATTGTCCTCGCGTCCATGAGCGTCGTGGGATCGGGATAGGTCGGGCCGGAGCCTATGGTTTCCGGCTCGTCGCCCGGCGTGTCCGAGATTGCGAGCGTGACGAGCGCCGCCGGAGAGGCCAAGGCGGCAAGGCGGCCGCCCTTGATGCGCGAGACATGCTTGCGGAGGCAGTTGACGTCGTGGATCCGCGCGCCGGACTTCAAAAGCGCCGCAGTGAGCGCCTGCTTCTCGGCAAGCGTGATAGCTCCCGCCGGCGCGGCGCACAGAGCGGACGCGCCTCCCGACAGAAGCACGAGTACGAGATCGCGCGCGCCCGCCGAGGCCGCAAGCTCCATCGCCTCAGCGGCGGCCGCGAGGCTCGTCTCGTCGGGAAGCGGATGGCTCGCCTCGATGAGCTTCAGCCGCTGCAACGGCTCGCCATACCCGCGCCGCGTGATCGCAGCCCCTCTCATGGGTGGGGCCGGATCAAGCCGCGCGTAATGCTCCTCCGCCGCGCGAGCCATACCGGCCGCAGCCTTCCCGCAGGCGATGACGATAATCTCGCCGTTTGCCGGCGGCTCGGGCAAATGGCGCGGCAGGCAGCGGCCGGGTTGCGCGACCGAAACGGCGGCATCGAAGAGGGCGTTGAGGAAGCGTCTTGTGTTGGACGGCACGTGGATCGAAGCGCGTGTTTCAGGGCCGGTTTGAAGAAGCTACTTCTTCTCCGATTCCGCTCACATAGGCCTTAAGTCGGCCGCTCAAAGCTTCGCCGCGGCGATGGGTTGCCGCGTCACGAAGTGACGGGATTGCAATGCCGCCTCGGACTTCGTCTGACGCACGGCGCCGCAAAGTCCGCCTTCGCTCCTCGCCGCTGTTCTTGCGGAGATCGAACTGCTCGACACGAAACTTTGAGCGATCTTCGCGTCGGCGCCATGGCAAAGGCATGTGCGGCAAAGGGCTTGAACCGCCGCGCGTTAAGGCGCATGAAAGACCCCTTGCAGGCGGACGGCCCTCGATCACGCCTGCGGGAGCATGCGGCCCATTTCTACCAAATCCATGTTTGTCCCCCCACATGACGCCTCTATGCAACTGATCGAAACCGCAGAGCCGAAGGCGGCGCCGGCGCGATGGCGAAGCTTTGAAATTGTGCGCTGCTCGCCGGGCGGACCGGCGCTCCTCATCTTGTGCGACCATGCCACGAACAGGCTGCCGCCGGAATACGGCTTGCTCGGGCTCGGCGAGGCCGATATGCAGCGGCACATCGCCTATGACATCGGCGCGCAAGGCGTCGCGCTCGAAATGGGGCGGCGGCTGAACGCGACGGTGGTCTCGTCCAATTTCTCGCGCCTCCTCATCGACGCCAATCGCGGCGAGGACGACCCGACGCTCATCATGCAGATTTCGGACGGCGCCATCGTGCCCGGCAACGCCTGCGTCGACGAGGCCGAGCGCGACCGCCGCATCGCGCGCTTCTTCGCGCCCTATCACGAGGCCATCGCCGCCGAGATCGACGCGAGCTTGACCCAAAACGCGATCCCCATCATCGTGTCGATCCACAGCTTTACCGAAAGCTGGCGGGGCGTGCCTCGCA
Source organism: uncultured Alphaproteobacteria bacterium (assembly GCA_963748525.1). Classification (GTDB taxonomy): domain Bacteria; phylum Pseudomonadota; class Alphaproteobacteria; order Rhizobiales; family Rhodomicrobiaceae; genus Rhodomicrobium. The sequence goes on along the minus strand of CAVVJJ010000018.1, from coordinate 371,311 downwards.
AGTGGCATGCTGCGGTGCTGTGGGACAAGGACCCGAGGCTCGCCGCGCCGCTGCTGCGTGAGCTTCGCGAGCGCACCGGTCTCGAAATCGGCGACAACGAGCCCTATAGCGGCTATTTGCGCAACGACACCATCTTTCGACACGCGACGCTGCGGGGCCTGCCGAACGCGCTCATCGAAATCCGCCAGGATCTCATCCGCGAGGAGAAGGGCCAGCTCGAATGGGCGGCGCTTCTGTGCGACTGCGTCTCAGCCATCGTCGCCGATCCCGCCTCGTCGCAGCGCCTGTCGCGGGCGGAGTATTTCGGCTCGCTGTCCGACGCGGAAGCGGAACACGCAAAAAGCCGCTTAAAAGCGGCGGTATAAATCAGCAGCTTTTTGCAGGGATAAATCTCTGGGGGCGCCCGGCGGCTGCCCCCCAGAATGTCGATGCTTATTTCTGCGCCTTCGGCAGTTCCTTTGCCGCAGCCGCCGTCACGTCAAGCACGACGCGGTCGTTCTGCAGAACAAACTGGGCCGCCGGAAGAGCGATCTGATGCTCGCCAAGGCCCAGGAAGCCGCCGATATCGGCCCGCAGTTCGGCAATCTTGTTGTCTGCCGTTCGCCGGATCGCTGCGACCTCGCCGAGCTTTTTGCCGTCGCTGCTATAGACCGGCTTGCCGACCCAGGCCTGCGCCTCTTGCGCGGTAATCGCCGTTTCCGACGTGAGCGCCGCGCCGGCCATGGAGGGGGATTTGATGTCCTGGGCAAGCGCCGGAAGCCCAAGTGCTGCGGCAAGAGCAGCCGCGAATGTCAACGTGCGTATCATGATATGAACTCCTGTGTATAACATGAAAGTCATCTGCTCACAGAAAAAATGAAGCGTAAAGCCTCGGAAAATACTCTCGTCCAAGCTTCAATAATGTACAGCTGATGCTTAAATACGGTATTTTCCGAACCTTTTATTCCGATGTTATTCACCTTACACGCGGAAGAATAGATCTAATGAAAAGATCGATGTTGGACCGTCCAGGATATTGACGTGGCGGATGGGATGAGGCGTAAACCCAATATCGCGCATTCCGCGCTATGCGACAAAAAGCGCTTTGTCAGGGAACCGAACAACTTCTGTTGAGTTTAAGTAGACCAACAAGGGAGAATACTTATGCCAAAAGAACAATCTCACAGCCACCCGGCGCAAGCCCTTCATGCCAAGGCCGCGGAGCATCACGAGCACGCTGCGAAGCACCACAAGGAAGCCGCCGGGCACTACGCCGCCGGCCATCACGAGACGGCTGCTCATCACGCCCATACCGCGCATGCCCACACCTTGCACGCGACCCATCACGCCAGCGAAGCCGCGAAAGCTCACGTTTCGCACGCCCACAAAAAGAGCTGATGGCAACGGCAGACCTCGTCCGTAATTAAAGATTTTTCCCTGGCCGCAGGCATCGACTGCCGCCAGGGGCGTCGGCTCCCGGACCGCCGCTCCACCCTGTCCCACGTTCCTCGTTAAATGTCAGTCGGCCCTTGGCAAAGGTTGCCAGGCCGGGGTCGCGTCTCAAATCTCGCTCGCTATCGAGCGCTCTCTCATGCGTCGGTGCTTCTAATTGAAAGAATAAGACCGTGGCAAACAACTTGGGTGTATCTGCCACGTTGACGAGCCAAGACAATTTAGCTCAATGAGTATTTTCCGCTGGTGTAAAGGAACCTGCGCAATCGCCATCTCTCTGTTAGCACCGCCTTTACCATATAATGTGGCATCGGCCTGCATGGGATTGCTAAACGAGGCGCCATTTATGATTAAGGTTCTAGCGGCTGCGGCAGTCATGTCGCTCTCATTATTCTCGGTAACAGGCGCAGGCGCCTTCCCATCCGCCGGCGGATCTAACGGGTTAAATTCCCCGGCCGCGTCGGGAATAGTTCAAGTTGGAGGCAGAGGCCACAGCAGGGGAATGCGTGGCGGGCGCGGCGGCGGCCGTTACGCCACGCGCGGCCGCCGCGGTGGGCGCGGCCACGGCGGAGGCTATGGCGGCGGGGGCTACGGATATGGCGGCGGCTTCTGCACCTGGGTTGGCCCGGTCTGGGTTTGCCCGTAGGCGTTAAGCTTTCTTGGAGGCGCTTAGAGCTGCGCCTCCGAGCCATGCCGCACCCAAATAGGTGTCGCCGGAACAGCGTCCTTCGTCAGCGAAAGCGCCCGGCGCCATTCCAGCCTCTCCACGGAGTAGACCCATGTCGTTAGGAACCATCCTCTTAATCATCATCATCATTTCCCTGCTTGGCGGCTTCAGCGGGCGCTTTGGCGGCTACGGATACGGCTTCGGCAACGGCGGCGTCGGAGCGCTCGGCGCGCTCTTGATCGTTGTGCTCGTCCTTGTTCTGATTGGGCGGATCTGAACCGGCAGTATGAGCCGTCTTCGCCATCATTCGGAACGCCACCTCGTCGGCCGAAGCGGCTGGATGAGAGCGGCGGTGCTTGGCGCCAACGACGGCATTATCTCGACGGCAAGCCTGATCGTCGGCGTGGCCTCGGCGGCTGCGCAGCGGAATGATATCTTGATCGCGGGCGCCGCGGGACTCGTGGCGGGCGCCATGTCGATGGCTGCTGGGGAATATGTTTCCGTCAGTTCGCAATCCGACGCCGAGCAGGCCGACCTTGCCCGCGAAGGCAAGGAATTAAGCGAGAGCCCCGAATCCGAACTCGATGAACTCGCCGAAATCTACGTCAAGCGAGGCGTCGAACGGGGGCTTGCGCGGCAGGTGGCTCGGCAGTTGATGGCCAAAGACGCCTTGGCGGCCCATGCGCGCGACGAGCTTGGCATGTCGGAGATTACGTCCGCGCGTCCGGTGCAGGCGGCCCTCGCATCGGCAGCCATGTTTTCGACAGGCGCCGCCATGCCTCTGCTTATGGTCGTCATATCGCCCGCGACCGCTCTTATTCCCGTTGTTTCCGTTGCGTCCCTGGTCTTCCTTGCGCTTCTCGGAGCGATCGGAGCGAGAGCGGGCGGCGCCAACATCCTGCGCGCCACCATCCGAGTGACATTTTGGGGCGCGCTCGCCATGGCTATCACGGCCGGTATCGGCAAAGTCTTCGGCACGATCGTTTGAGGATCGATGATTGAAGGTCCGCCCATGCGGAGAAGCTGTGAAGCTGGCGCGTGGATATTTGGCGAAAAACCGGCACAAAGCTAAAAGTTGAATCATGCCGCGGAACGTCCGACATTGAAGCGGAACACGCAATCACGAGGAAACCCCATGAGCGAACTGGACAAAAAGACGGAGATGGAGCTTGAGGCTGCGGCGTTCCGTAAGCTCCTCGATCACCTCCGCGCGCGCGCCGACGTGCAGAACATCGACTTGATGAACCTTGCGGGCTTTTGCCGGAACTGCCTGTCGAACTGGTATCAGGACGCCGCCGCCGAGCGGGGCATTGCGATCTCGAAAGAGGCCGCCCGCGAGCGGGTCTATGGCATGCCCTACGCCGAATGGAAGGAGAAACATCAGACCGAGGCGAGCCCGGAGACGATGGCGAAATACGCAGAGACCCACCGCCATTAGGAGAACTTCGACGAGCGGGAGCGAGCGAACCAGTCTCGTCATTCCCCCGAAAAATCGGGAACTCATCGAATGCTGGATGCGCTAGACGTTCGGCAAGGACCCCTGCGAAGACGCTGTCGCACGCATCGCCCGGATCGAAAAGGCCGTCAGGCTTCACGAATTCGCCATGTCAACGGGCTGCCGCCGCCAGCGGCGTGAGCGCCACCGCTTTATCCCAAGCGCGCGGATTTCCTTGGAAGACCGGCGCGCCCGCGTTGAAGGGCTGCAATCCGCGCGCTAGGTTCTGTTCCGGCTTTTGATTCGGCTTGTGGAGGGCGTTTTGGAAAATAGCGCGGCTTTGGCATCGGATGGGACGACCGGGGCGAACGGCATTGCCAAAGGGGCGAAGGATCAGCTTCGCTCCTTTGTCGAGCGCATCGAGCGCCTCGAAGAGGAAAAGGCGGCTCTGGCGGGCGACATCAAGGACATTTACGCCCAGGCCAAATCGACGGGTTTCGACACGAAGGCGCTTCGCACCGTGGTCCGCTTGCGCAAGCAGGACGCCGCCGAGCGGCGCGACCACGAGGCGGTGCTGGCGACCTACATGCACGCGCTCGGCATGCTCGAAGCGGAATAGTCAAGCCCGGCAATGGCAAAAGCGATTAGCGCTGGGCGAAGACGCGGTCGAAGATGACATCCACATTCTTCAAGTGATGGCTCGTGTCGAACAGCGCCTCGATCTCCTCGGGCGGCAAGGCGGCCGTCACGTCGCCGTCCGCCTTCAGGAAGTCGAGGAACGAGCCTTCGCCGCGAAAGGCGCGCATGGCGCTCTTCTGAACGAGGCGATAGGCGTCCTCGCGGCTGACGCCATTCTTTGTGAGCGCTAGCAGCACCTGCTGCGAATGCACGAGGCCGCCGCCGCGTTCCAGGTTCGCGCGCATGCGTTCGGGATAGACCACGAGCTTGCCGATGACGCCCGCAAGGCGCGCGAGCGCGAAATCGAGCGTGACGGTTGCGTCCGGGCCGATCATCCGCTCCACCGAGGAGTGCGAGATGTCGCGCTCGTGCCAGAGGGCCACGTTTTCCATCGCGGGCAGCGCATAGCCGCGCACGAGGCGCGCGAGTCCCGTCAGGTTCTCTGTGAGCACGGGGTTGCGCTTGTGCGGCATGGCGGAGGAGCCTTTCTGCCCCTCCGAGAAGAACTCCTCGGCCTCGGCCACCTCGGTGCGCTGCAAATGCCGGATCTCGGTCGCGAGCCGCTCCACGGAGGAGGCGATCACGCCGAGCGTCGCAAAAAACATGGCGTGCCGGTCGCGCGGGATGATCTGGGTCGAGACCGGCTCCGGCTTGAGGCCGAGCTTCGCCGCGACGTAGTCCTCCACGCGCGGGTCGAGATGGGCGAAGGTGCCGACCGCGCCCGAGATTGCGCATGTCCCCACATCCTCCTTCGCGCGCAGAAGGCGCTCCTTCGCGCGGGCGAATTCGGCGTAAGCGAAGGCGAGCTTCAGCCCGAACGTGACAGGCTCGGCGTGGATGCCGTGGCTGCGTCCGGCGGCGAGCGTGTATTTATGCTCGATGGCGCGGCGCTTCAGCGCGTCGAGCACGTCGTCGAGGTCGGCCAGCAGGATGTCGGCGGCGCGCGTGAGCTGCACCGCAAGGCAGGTGTCGAGCACATCGGACGACGTCATGCCCTGGTGCATGAAGCGCGCTTCAGGCCCTACATGCTCGGCGACGCTCGTCAGGAACGCAATGACGTCGTGCTTCACCTCGCGCTCGATCTCGTCGATGCGCGCGATGTCGAAGCCGCCGCGCTCGCGAAGCGCCTTCGACGTTCCGGCCGGAATCTGGCCGAGTTCTTCCATTGCCTCGGCGGCGAGCGTCTCGATTTCGAGCCAAATCTCATATCTCGTGCGGTCGGACCAGATCGCCGCCATCTGCGGCCGGGAGTAGCGGGGGATCATGAGCGTTCTCTCAGGCTGCGGCCGCCGCTCGGGGCGGCGCCACGGCGAGGTCACAGGATTGAAGAAGGGCGAGCGCCGCGAGGGTCGGGTCGCGCCCGGAGGTGAAAGCAACATGGCCGGCGCCGCGCTTGGCGCCGACGCCGACGACGCAGCCCAATTCGGCCAGCACATTGGCGATGCGCCGCGCGATCGCGGGCGCGGGGTCAAGCCATGTGACCGGCCAGGGGGAAAGCGCGTCGAGCCTGTCGAGAAGAAGCGGATAGTGCGTGCAGCCGAGTACGATCACGTCCGTTCTTTGCCCGCTCTCCTCGACGAAACAGGGAGCGATCTCCTGTACGATGGCCTCGTCGCCGGCCGGGGCGCCGCAGGCGGCCTCTTCCGCGAGCGCGGCGAGCCGGGGCGCGCCGACAAGCGTAAAGCGCGCTCCGCCCCCGAAACGCTCGATCAGCCCGCGCGTGTATTCTCGCGCGACCGTTCCCGGAGTTGCCAGCACGGAGACGAGACCGCTTGCCGTCAGCGCGGCGGCGGGCTTGATCGCGGGCACGGTCCCGACGACCGGGACAGGGAACGCCCCGCGCAGCGCCTCAAGGGCGACGGTGGACGCCGTGTTGCAGGCGAGCACGATGCAATCGGGCTTGAAGTGTGAAATCGCGCCTTCAACCAGGCCCAGCAGCCGGGCGACGAGCGCGTCTTCGCTCTTGGAGCCGTAGGGAAAGCCCGCGTCGTCGGCGATGAACAGCAGCTGCGCTTCCGGGATGGCGGCCCTCGACGCCCGAAGCACGGTGAGGCCGCCGAAACCGGAATCGAGAAAAAGAAGGCGGGGAGGGCGTCCCTTAATGGTCATGACGGCGCTTTTTTCCTTGGCCCGAATGCGAGGCCATCGCTCTCATACCGGATTTAACCGCGCGCGAAAAGGTTGCGATGGGAGCACGCGCCGTTCGGCAGCGCGCCATCGGCTTCATAGACCCCTCTCGCGATGGCGCGCGCAAGACAATTCGCCGCCGCGGCGCCGATGAAGGCAAGCGCGGCGTGCGGGTCTTTCAGCGGCGTTTTCCCCGTTGCGAGCGCAAAGACGATGTCGCCGTCATAGGGGGTGAAGACGGGGACGATCGCGCGCGCCATGCCGGCGCCGGCCATCGAGGCGAGCCTCTTGCAGTGCGCATTGCTGAGCGCCGCGTCGGTGGCGATCACGCAAAGCGTGGTGTTCGCGCGTTCCGGCGCGACGAATTTGAGAGCGGTGCGCGCGGCGCCTTCGGGCCACGGATAGGCCACGCCGAGGCCGCCGAACTCCGCGCCGCGTTCGAATGGCGCGGCCCAAAAATGAGGCGTCGCGCCCACGGTGACCGAGCCGACCGCGTTCACCGCCGCGATCGCGCCGACGGCCACGTCGATGCCGCCATCGCGGGAAAGCCCGTGAAGCGCCTCCGATGCGCTGCCAAGCCCGCCGCGCATGAGCATGCCTTCGCCCGCCGCCACCGTCGCGCCGAAGCCCGCCCCCGCCGATCCGAGCGCGAAGTCTCCCGCCGCCAGCTCCGCGGCTTCGAACGCCATGTCGCGATAGGGGGAGTGCCGCCCCCAGGTTTTGTCGCCGCCGTTCATGAGATCGAAGAGGATGGCCTGCGGCACGATGGGGACGCGGACGGGGCCGACGGGAAAGCCGCGCTCCCGCTCGCGCAGGTAGGATTGAACCCCGGTCGCGGCGTCGAGGCCGAAGGCCGATCCGCCGGACAGCACGACGGCGTCGGCGGCGCCGACCGAGCCTTCGAGACCGATGGCGTCGAGTTCGCGGGTTCCCGGGCCTCCGCCGAAGACTGTCGCTGCGGCGGCGGACATCATGTCCGCGAGGACAACCGTGACGCCCGAGGCGAGCCTTGCGTCATGGGCGTTTCCGACGGTTATTCCGGCTACGTCGGTGATCAGGTTTCGAGGTTCAGCGCGCATCGCGTCATCCTAGCGCAACAAGCCGCGGCATGACGATATGCCCGCGGCATAGCGGCGAGCTTAAAGGCGGATCGTTACGCGCTATTGAATTTGCTCGTAGCTTTTCTTGCCCCAGCGATAGAAGACATAGGGCGGAAGGTTCGGGTCGCCCTTGGCGTCGAAGCGAAATTTGCCGAGCGCCGTGTCGAACTCCGTCGAGTTCAGCGCGTCCACCACCTTGGCGCCGTCCACCGTCCCGGCCTTCTCGGCCGCCTGCGCCCAGGCCTGCACGGCCGCGTAGGAGTAGATCACATAGCCTTCGGGGTTCACGCCGGCCTTCCGCAGCGCTTCGACCACCTCTTTGGCGGCTGGGTTCTTGCGCGGGTCCGGCGAGAACGTCATCAGCGTGCCTTCCACATAGTCGCCTGCGGCAAGGCCAAGATCGCTCGACACAAGCGCGTCGCCTCCGACAAGGATCGTCTTCATGCCCTGGTCGCGCATCTGCCGGATGATGAGGCCGGCTTCAGCGTAATAGCCGCCGAGGAAGACGACGTCGATGCCTTCCTGCTTCATTCTGGTGACGGTGGCGGTGTAGTCCTTCTCGCCGGCCGTGATCGCCTCGAAGAAAACCTCCTTCTTGCCCGCCGCGTTCAGGGCCTTCCTCGTCTCGTCGGCAAGCCCGCGTCCATAGGCGGTTTTGTCATGCAGGAAGGCGATCTTCTTGTCCTTGAATTCCCGGGCGAGATAGGCGCCCGCCACGGCGCCCTGCTGATCGTCGCGACCGCAGACGCGGAAAATGAACGGCCCCGGCCGCTTGTCGGTGAAATCCGGGTTCGTGGAGCCGGGAGAGATCTGGACCACGCCCTGCTCGTTATAGACGGAGGAGGCCGGGATGGACGAACTTGAGCAGAAATGCCCCGCGACGAAGACCGCGCCCGCCGCTGCGAGCTGCTCGGCCACAGCCCTGGCCTGCTTCGGATCGCACTGGTCGTCGCCCGCTTCGAGCTTCAGCTTCTTGCCGAGCACGCCGCCTTTGGCGTTGATGTCGGCGACGGCCGCCTTCGCGCCGGCCGCGAACTGGGCGCCGAAAGTCGCCTCCTTGCCGGTCATGGGGCCGGCGAAGCCGATGAGGATTTCCGATTGGGCGGCCGCGGGGAAAGAAAGCCCAAGACCGGCGGCGAGAGCCGCAAGACCCGCCAGAATCACGCGCATAGCATTGCCTTTTTGATGAGCAGGGTTGTCGGAAACTACCGCAAATATGGAGTGGCTGTCTCTTCAGATTGCGGCTCTTCGGTGACGTCGTCCCGCAATCTCCAGGAGAGCGGCGTTGTTTGAACTGCAAGCCAGCCATACTGGCGCAGCATCTGCACCGTTCGCTGGCGCGTGAAGCCGAGCCACGCGAATGCCAGGAGGATCGCGGCGTCGACGAGATAATAATGCGGCGAGACGAGCGCGCCCTGCGCTTGCCGCCAGCTTGCCAGCGTCGCCCCGGCGAAAAGCCCCCAATGGAGGAAGCGGATCGCGGCGGCCAGGACCAGGACCTGGAGCGCCGCCTGCCAGAACGGGTTCCAGCCTTTCGCGGCAGCCCGGCCCACCATGTAGGCCGCGCCTCCGCCGGCGAAGATGGTCACGAACAGGAACGCCCAGATCGAGGTTTCGTAGATCACGCCCATGCCGCCCGCCTCTCCTCCGGCCATGACGAACAACCGGCGCGATCTAACCGAAGTTGCACGCTCTTGCCAATGGAAGAGGTCGGCCGCGCGCGCTTTTGGCCGAAACCCGCTTCGCCGGGCATCCGTTCGGCGCAGGCCATCGGTTGCTTAAAATCCTCTGAAAAATTGGGTTCGTTTCGCAAAAAAGCCGATATTTATATACTTATATATCTCCTTCGAAGCCCTGATTTTACGGCGCCGCCGGGCGCGTGGTGTTGCAAATAACTCGCTGCTCCGCTTATTTCGAAGTAAAATTACAAAAGTCCTAGGGTTAATTGTTCCGCAACTCGTTAGCGCAGCCTTAACGCGAGCGGGGTGAGAAGCCTCGGCATGCCGAAGCGAAACCCATCGCGTTAAGAGACATTCCAATCAAAAGGAGCCTCGTCCGCAATCGGGGGAGGAGCGGAAATCAAGCTTGTATCAGAGGCTTAGTCCGCGCCGGGCCAGAAGGGAGACGTACAAGGCCGGCCAAACGGATTGAGCCCTCGATGGCGGGACGCTTTGCTTCAGCCCGGCCGCAATCAATACGAAAATCGAGCATATGCGCTGCTCGTTCTGGCAACTCCACGTCTTGAGGTTCAACTTGCTCTTGACCATTGCGAGCGAGTAGCATTCTGCATGCTCGGAGGCGATGGAAGGCGATTTAATTGTTTCGGAAGTTCGTTTGCGTTCTGGGGCTTATCCAATTAACAGCCGGGCCTGCGTTTGCCGCGGAGCCCGATATCGGCACAGCTGTCGCCGTCAAAAACGAAGTCAAGCTTGAAAGCGGAGGCATCCCTCAGCCCTTGGTCACGGGATCGGTCGTCCATCAGGACGAGGTCATCGTAACCGGCGCGGCGGCAGGCGCGGAAGTTGAGCTGCTCGACAAGACCAAGCTCGCGGTGGGACCGGAAGCAAGGATCGTGCTCGACAAATTCGTGTACGACGCGAGCGCCGCTACGGGATCAATCTCGATTACTCTCTCGAAAGGCGCGTTCCGGTTTCTCACCGGTCTCGCGCCAAAGCAGTCATACGAGATCAAGACCCCAACGGCATCGCTTGGCGTGCGGGGCACTATTTTTGACGTCTACGTTGGAAACAAGGGTGAGACCGCCGTGCTGCTGCACGAAGGCGCCGTCCAGACCTGCTCCCTCGCCGGCGCGTGCCAAATGCAGGAAAAAGAGGGGACAATCCTCTTTGTCACCGCGGACGGTTTCATCACACAGCATTCCAGGTGCGACCACTCCTACCTGCGCGGCATCGGCTTCGAAAAAGCATTTCCCTTCGTGGGAAACTCACTCAAGGTCGACCCCATCCGCAGAATGTCCCTCCACGATTTCGAATGCGGACCTCGAAATAACCCGTCGATAACGCCGACACATGCCGCAGTGGAACCCAGCGCCGGACCGCAATCGCCGTCTGGCCAAGGCTTGACTCTTCCCGACGCCCTGGGCTTTGCGGTGGTTGGGGGACTCGTTATCGGGCTTCCGATTGCTGAAAGCCACCCGGCCAGCCCGTAACATCGGCATCAACGGCGAAATTATCTTCCGCGCTTGCGGCGAAGCCATGAAAACCTGACTCACGCATGGGCGCCGCCCTCCAAATAGGCAGCCTTCACGTCCTCGCGGGCGAGAAGCTCGGCGGCGGGGCCGGAAAGCGCGATCTGGCCGTTGACCATGACATAGCCCCGATGGGCGAGCTTCAGTGCGTGATAGGCGTTCTGTTCGACGAGAAAAACAGTGAGCCCCCGCTTTTCGTTCAGCTCGCGGATGACGCCGAAAATCTGCCGGACGATGATCGGGGCGAGGCCGAGCGACGGCTCGTCCAGAAGAAGAAGCTTCGGCCGGCCCATGAGCGCGCGCGCGATCGCAAGCATTTGCTGCTCGCCGCCGCTGAGCGTGCCGCCCCGCTGCGCGCTCCGCCGCTCCAGCATCGGAAACAGCTCGAAAACCATGGCGAGATCGTCTTTGAGGGCTGCGCCGCCTTCCGGCGCAAGGCGCGCGCCCATGAGCAGGTTTTCGTAGACGGTCATGCGCGGAAAAATGCGCCGGCCCTCCGGCGACTGCGCGATGGAAAGGCGGACGATCTCATGGGTCGGAAGCTTCGTGATGATGCGGCCGTCGAAGACGATCTGGCCGGAGCGCGCGCGCGGATCGCCGCAAATCGTCATCATGAGCGTGGTCTTGCCCGCGCCGTTCGAGCCGATCAGCGTGACGATCTCGCCTTCGTAGACGTCGAGGTCGACGCCCTTCAGCGCGCGGATATTGCCGTAATAGGTCTCGACCCCGCGAATGGAAAGAAGAGGCGTCATGGCGCTGTCCCCGCTTCCGCCGCTTCCACTTCGTCGTCCTCGACGCCAAGATAGGCGGCGATGACGCGCGGGTCGGCGCGAATTTCGGCCGGCGTTCCTTCCGCGATCTTGCGCCCATAGTCGAGCACCACGATGCGGTCGGAGATGCCCATCACCACCCCCATGTCGTGTTCGATGAGGAGGATCGACAGCGCATGCTCCTCGCGGATCTGCAGGAGAAGATCGTTCAGCTCGCCCGACTCGCGCGGATTGAGGCCGGCCGCCGGCTCGTCGAGGCAAAGAAGCACGGGCGACGTGCACATGGCGCGCGCGATTTCGAGGCGCCTCTGCGCGCCATAGGGCAGGTCGCCCGCGGGGTCGTCGGCGCGATCGAGGATGCCGATCTTGGAAAGCCAATGGGCGGAACGCTCCATGGCCTCTTTTTCCGCGCGGGCGTAGCGTCTGGAGCCGAGAAGCGCGCCGAAGGTATAGCCGGAGGCGGCGTTCAGCACGGTGTGCTGCGCGACGAGCAGGTTTTCGAGCGCGGTCATGCCCGCGAACAGGCGGATGTTCTGAAAGGTGCGCGCGACTTTGGCTTTTTGCGCGATCTCGAAGCCTGCCATGCGTTCGAGGAGGAACAGCGCGCCGCCGGGCGCCTCGCTCCATTGGCGGCCCTTGCGCGTGACCTCCGGCAGCGCCGCGAAGGCGGCTTCGCCGCCATGCGCGAGCGCGACGCGCCCCTGGGTGGGCTTGTAGAAGCCGGTGATGCAGTTGAAGACGGTGGTCTTGCCCGCGCCATTGGGGCCGATGATGGCCGTGATGTCGCCGCGCCGCGCCGAGAAGGAGAGGCCGTCGATGGCGACGAGGCCGCCGAAGCGCATGAAGAGACGCTCCACGCGCAGGATCTCGTCCCTTTCCACGAACGGCGCGCTTCCCGCCATCAGCCGCGCCCTTCCTTGACGAAGCCCGCCGAAACCGTCCTCGCCTCATGAAGAAAAGCCGAGGGCTTGCGTCCCGCCATCAGCCCGCGCGGCCGCCATATCATGACAAGCACCATGGAAAGGCCGAAGATCAGCATGCGGTAGTCCTGCAGCTCGCGAAAGCGCTCCGCGCCGCCCACGAGGACGATGGCCGCGATGACGACGCCAAGCTGGCTTCCGAGGCCGCCCAGCACCACGATGGCGAGCACGAGCGCGGACTCCATGAAGGTGAAGGATTCCGGGCTGATGAACCCTTGCCGCGCGGAGAAGAACGCGCCCGCGAGCCCGCCAAAGGTCGCGCCGAGGGCGAAGGCGGTGAGCTTCGTCACCACGGTGTTGACGCCCACGGACCGGCAGGCGATTTCGTCCTCCCGCAACGCCTCCCAGGCGCGGCCGATCGGAAGGCGGCGCAGCCGCAGCGTCACATAGTTGGTGATGAGCGCGAGGACCAGGATGAGGTAATAGAGGAAGACGATCCGGTAGACGGGGTTGAAGTCGAGGCCGAAAAAGCCGTGGAAGCTCGGATGCGCGGCCCGGTCGAAGGAAAGCCCGAAGAAGGTCGGCTTTGGAATGCGATTGACGCCGTTCGGCCCGCCGGTGAGGCTCTGCCAGTTCAAGAGCACGATGCGGATGATCTCGCCAAATGCGAGCGTTACGATGGCGAGGTAATCGCCCCGAAGCCGCAGCACCGGGAAGCCGAGCGTGATCCCCCACAGCGCGGCGAACAGCCCGGACAGCGGCAGGCACGCCCAGAACGACCAGCCGAACTGTGTCGCGATGAGCGCGTAGGTATAGGCCCCAACCGCGTAGAAGGCGACGTAGCCGAGGTCGAGGAGGCCCGCGAGGCCGACGACGACGTTGAGCCCCCAGCCGAGCATCACGTAGATGAGGATCTGCGTCGCCGTATCGATGGCGTAGCGCTGCGACGGGCCGGCGGCGAGGAGAGGGAGAACGACCGCGATCAACAGGAGCGCAGCCGGGAAATCCCCGGAGAATTTCGAGATGAGCCGTTCGGAGACGCCGCTGATGTCTTGCCGCAGCGAGGGCGAGCGCAATTCGCGCAACACGGACAAGCGCCATGGCCGCCACGACGACGAAAGCCGCGACGCAGGCGAACGCCACGAGATCGGCGAGCGCGCCGAGCGCCCACGACGCCCCTTCCGCCCAGGCGATCAGCTTCGCGCGAAGGCTGGGAACGGCGAACAGGACTAGGCCGGCGGCAACCCCGGCCGCGGCGGCGGCGCGAGCGATGGGCGCCGCGGCCGGAAACATGGCGGCGATGCTCTCGCCGTCCCGAAGGCGCCTCCAGACGAAAACATCGGCCGCAAGCCGGGCGCCGGCCACGAGCGCCGCAAGCGCGATGGCTGTCCCGAAGCGCGTGACGATGACAAGGCCGCCCTGCGCCGCTTCGGTCTTGAGGCCCACAAGCGAGCCGAAAAGCGCAAGCGCGATCAGAAAGGCGACGGCGGCCTCTTTCAGCGCGGCGGCGGGGATGCGGACGGCGGCGGCCCGGTCTGCAAGCGACGGGAGATCGGGCTTCGCCATATCCGTCATCGCCTAGACTTTCTCCACCTCGGGCCGGCCGAGCAGCCCCGACGGCATGAAGATCAGTACGATGGCGAGGATCGAGAACGCCGCGACGTCCTTGTATTGGGCGGTGAAGTAGCCGGCCCAGAAGACCTCGATGAGCCCAATGGCGAGCCCGCCCAGCATTGCGCCCGGAAGCGAGCCGATGCCGCCCAGCACCGCCGCGGTGAACGCCTTGATGCCGGCGACGAAGCCGACGAAGAAATCGATGACGCCGTAATAGGCGAGGAACATAAGCCCCGCGACGGCGGCCAGCGCCGCGCCGATCACGAAGGTGAGCGAGATGGTGCGATCCACATTGACGCCGCACAGCGCCGCCATCTTGCGGTCCTGCTCGCAGGCGCGCTGCGCGCGGCCGAGTTCGGTCCGGCCGATGATGAGCGAAAAGGCGATCATCAAGACCACGGTCGTGGCGATGACGAGGATCTGGATGTAGCTCAGGCTCACCGCGAAGCCGCCGCTATCCGTCAGGATGAAGCCGCCGCGGATCATGGGCGGCAGAGGCTTCGAGCGCGCCCCTTGCGCGAGCTGCACGAAGTTCTGCAGCGCGATCGACATGCCGATGGCGGTGATGAGCGGCGCGAGCCGGAAGGAGTTGCGCAACGGCCTATAGGCGATGCGCTCGATGGCCCAGCCCCAGACCGCGGTGAGCGCCATCGCGGCGATGAGCGCAACAAACAGCACAAGCGGGACCCACGTCACCCCGATGCCGAACAGCGACAGGATGGCGATCAGCGCGATGAACGCGCCGATCATGAAGACCTCGCCATGCGCGAAGTTGATCATGCCGATGATGCCGTACACCATCGTGTAGCCGATAGCGATCAGGCCATAGATCGAGCCGAGCGTCAGGCCGTTGATAAGCTGCTGCGAGAAGTATTCCATCGATGATCCCAAAGGCTCGCGACGGGGGAGAGCCCGGCGCGCCTCGGGTTTAGCGTAATCGGCCGCCTCGCGACAACGCCTACTTCACCGTCAGGCTTGAAGTTCAGGGTTTTTGGCGGCTCGGCTTGCCCCGCTCAGGATGCGGACCGGGTCGCGTTTGCGGAAGCGCTTCCGTTGGCGCGTTTCCTTCGCGAGCCATTCTTGCGGGCTGGCGCCCTGTCGCCGTCGAGGATCGCCAGGATGTCGCGCGCGCGCCCGTTCTGCAGCGAATAGACGACATGGTGGCCCTGGCGCTCGGCTGCGACGATGCCATCGACCCGAAGGCGGGCGAGATGCTGCGAAACGAGGCTTTGCCTGAGGCCGAGACGATCGCACAAGTCCATGACGGTATGAGGCGACCGGTCGAGAAGCTTCAGGATTTGCAGGCGGCGGGAATTGGCCAGCGCGCGGAGCATGCTGGCCTCGCGGGCCTCCTCCAGCTCGCCGGCGGCTGAGTCGCCTTCGATTTCTCCTTCATAGCTTTCGGGGAGCACATCCAGGCTTTTCATTCCATCATCCCGTCAGAAACAAACTTTGCCGTGTATACGAGATTCAAACATTTCGGTTTCAGATATTCCAGAAACGCGTCATCAATTAAATGCGAGCGCCGGTGGATCGCCTTGCGCCGCATGGGGTGGCGCCGCGCGCTCATTGCGGCGACCAAGCTCCTGCGATTGCATCAGTTTGATTAATAACTTTGGCATAGAGTTCGACGCATCGGGGCGGATGCCGGGACGGAGTGGTTAATGCGGCCTAAACCTTTTTCTGCCAAATCTTCCGAGCCGTAAGAGTTCTTGTTAGCGGCTGCGCGCTTGCGCATTGCGATCTACGCCCGCGGTAACTAAGTCCTGATCATTAGATCCGGCGATTTCCGTCGCCTCGCCTCGAACCGCATAGAGGGGCCGGCGCGGCCGGTTGAAGCAGAAAGGGAAGCGGCCATGATAGGCTTTATCTTCTTCGCGCTGGCGATCGCGGCCCTGTTTGCGCTGGCCATCAGGCGCGAGCCGCTGTGGATGTGGGCGGTGTGGTTCGCGGCCGTGGCGCTCATCTGGACGCTTGGCCTCTTCGGCGGAGAACTGCACGCCCCGGCGATGTCGACGCTCGACGTGCTCGCATTTTTGCCCGCGATTGTGCTGGGTCTCCTGTCCTGGCGGCCGGCGCGCCGGCTTTTGGTCACCGGTCCCGCGTTCAAGACCGTGAAGCGCGTGCTGCCGCCCGTCTCGAAAACCGAGCAGGAAGCGCTCGACGCCGGCACGCTTGGCTTCGACGCCGAGTTGTTCTCGGGCCGGCCGAATTGGGCGAAGCTTCGCGCCGTCAACCCGATCGTGCTCACCGATGAGGAGAAGAGCTTCCTCGACAACGAGACAACCGAGCTGTGCAAGATGCTGGACGACTGGGAAATCCGGCACAACCGCCACGGCATCCCCGAGCCGATCCTGAATTTCATCCGCGAGAAGGGCTTCCTCGGCATGCTCATTTCCAAGGAGCATGGCGGCCTCGGCTTCTCGCCCCAGGCGCAATCGATGGTGCTCGGCAAGATAGCCTCGCGCAATCCCGACGCGGCGATTGTCGTGATGGTGCCGAATTCGCTAGGGCCGGGCGAGCTGATCGAGCAGTTCGGCACGGACGAGCAGAAAAAGCGCTATCTTGAGCCGCTGGCCAAGGGCAAGGAAATCCCGTGCTTCGCGCTGACGAGCCCGTTCGCAGGCTCGGACGCCGCCAATATGCGAGACGTCGGATACGTCACGATGGGCGCCCACGAGGGCAAGCAGGTTCTCGGCGTCAAGGTTTCCTTCGACAAGCGCTACATCACGCTTGCGCCCAAGGCGACCATCGTCGGCCTCGCCTTTCATCTGTTCGACCCGGAGAACGTGCTTGGCAAGGGCCAGGACGTCGGCATCACGCTGGCGCTGGTGCCGGCCAATCATCCGGGCGTCGAGATCGGGCGCCGCCAGCTTCCCGCCGGCGCTTCCTTCCCGAACGGCCCCGTGCGCGGGCAGGATGTTTTCATTCCGATCGACTGGGTTGTCGGCGGCCGCGAGCGCGTCGGCCAGGGCTGGCGCATGCTGATGGCGTGCCTCGCGGCGGGGCGGGCGATTTCGTTGCCGGCGGCGTCGACGGCAGGCGCGAAGGCGATCCTGCGCTCGACCAGCGCCTATGCCCGCATCCGTAAGCAGTTCTCGATCCCAATCGGGCGCATGGAGGGCATCGTCGAGAAGCTCGCCGAAATGGTGGAGACGGCCTATACGCTCGAAGCGGCCCGCGCGGTCACGTCCGCGATGGTGAGCCAGGGCGCGAAGCCGGCGGTGATCTCGGGGCTGATGAAATACCAGGCGACGGAACGCCTGCGCCGCTCGCTCAATGACGCGCTCGACATCCATGGCGGCAAGGGCATCTGCGACGGGCCGAACAATTATCTGCAGGCCGCCTATCAGATCTCGCCCGTCAGCATCACGGTCGAAGGCGCCAATATCCTGTCGCGCAGCCTGATCGTGTTCGCGCAAGGGGCGCTTCGCAGCCATCCCTATCTCTATTCGGAAATCCAGGCGGCGCAGAACCCGGATCGCAAGGCCGGCTTCGATGCCTTCGAGCAGGCGTTCGAAGGGCATATGGCGTTTGCGGTTTCGAACGTGTGCGGCGCATTCTTCCACAATGTCACGGGCGGCATTTTCGCCAAGTCGCCGCTGAACGCGCCCGCGCCGTTCTACTACGCGCAGCTCGAACGGGCCTCGACCAACTTCGCGCTGATGGCCGATATGTGCGTCGCTCTTCTCGGCGGCGGGCTCAAGGTCAAGCAGTTCACCACCGGTCGCATGGCGGACGCGCTGAGCGAGCTGTATTTCATCTCGTGCCTGCTGAAGCGCTATGAAGACGACGGCGCGCTCGAAGCCGACCGGCCGATCTTCGACTACGCCGTTAAGAAGGCGTTCCACAGCTTCTATGCGGCGCTCCATGACGCCATCGACAACTTTCCGGTTCTCTATGCGCGGCCCTTGCTGCGGTTCTGGATCTTCCCGCTGGGCAATCGCTTCAGGAAGCCCAGCGACGAGCTTGGCAAGACGATTGCGCAACTTTCGCTCACGCCGGGCGAGGTTCGCGACCGGCTCACGCGCGGCATCTTCGTTTCCCAAGACGAGGCCGATCCGCTGGGCCTCCTCGAAGTCACCATGAAGAAGGTCATCGACTGCGAGGAAGCCGAGAAGAAGCTCGACCGCGCCGTGCGCAATGGCGAGGTGAAGCGCTATATCGGCGCCGACTGGTTCAAGGAGGCAGTGGACAAGCGCGTCCTGACGGAGGCCGAAGCTGCCGCGCTTCGCGAGCTCGAGGGGCTTGTCGCGCGCGTCATCGCGGTCGACGATTTCGATCCGAAGGAGCTTGAGCCGCATTATTCCGTCGAGAGGCAGGCGCGGGCGGCGGCGGACGAGGCAAAAGCGCCTCAGCTCCCGCCGGCGGAAAGGCGCGCCGCCGAGTAGGACCGCAAGGGGCGGCGCACGCATTTTTTCATGGCCGGCCGGCGCTGGCCGTCAAGACATAGGGGAAGGAGCGGTTATGGCTGCCGATATTGCTCACCTTAAGAATTGGCGATTCCATATCGACCTCGAAAAAATCGCCTGGGCTGTCATCGACGTGCCCGGCCAATCGCAGAACACGCTCGGCCGCGAGGCCATCGAGGAGCTGGACGCGCTTCTGAACGCGGCAGCCGACGGCGTGCGCGGCAACGCCATCCGCGGCGTGGTCGTCATGTCCGGCAAGGACAACAGCTTCATCGCCGGCGCCGACATCAAGGAGTTCGACGACCTCAAGACGGAAGCGGAGGTCGTGGAAGTCATCCGGGCCGTCACCAACATCTTCGACCGCGTGGAGCGCATGCCCGTGCCGGTCGTGGCCGCCATCCACGGCTATTGCCTCGGCGGCGGCCTCGAATTCGCGCTCGCCTGCCACTACCGCATCTGCGACCGCGAGGAAGGCACCCGCATCGGCCTGCCGGAGGTCAAGCTCGGCATCATCCCCGGCCTGAACGGCGTCGCGCGCTGGGTGCGCCAGTCGGGGCCGCTGAACTCGATCCCGCATATGCTCAAGGGCAGCATGCTGCGTCCAAGCCAGGCGAGAGCGGCGGGCGTCATCGACCAGGTCGTGCCAAGCCATCATGAATTGCGCTGGGCCGCCCGCAACGCGATCATGAAGAAGCGCGCGTCGAAGCGCGCTCAGCTCGTCTGGGCGCCGCTCACGAAGTTCGAGCCGGCGCGGGCCTATCTCGCGAAGAAGATGCGCAAGGAGACCGCCGCCAAGGTCAGCGAGGAGCACTATCCCGCGCCGTTCCGTCTCATCGATCTGTTCGAGAAGCATGGCGGAAGCTTCGAGGATATGAAGCGCGAGGAAACGCGCGCGTTCGCGCCGCTCCTCATCTCCGAGCAATCGAAGAACCTGCGCCGCGTGTTCCTCCTGTCCGAGATGCTGAAGGCGGAGGCGCCGAAGGATGGCTTCAAGCCGATGCGCGCGCACGTCGTCGGCGCGGGAACCATGGGCGCCGACATCGCCATGGTGTGCGCCGCGCAAGGCATGGAAGTGACGCTTCAGGATGTTTCCGCCGACGCCGTGAAGCGGGCGCTGGAAAGGGCCGATGGCTTCTTCAAGAAGCGGCTCCATTCCGGCCTTGAGGCGTCCAAGGCCAAAGCGAGGCTGATCGGCGACGCGCCCGGCGCGCAGATCCGCCGCGCCGATGTGGTCATCGAGGCGATCTATGAGAACCTCGAAGCGAAGCAGAAACTGTTCGCGGAGCTGGAGAAGCAGGCGAGGCCCGGCGCGCTGCTCGCCACCAACACGTCCTCGATCCCCATCGAGCAGATCGCCGAGGCGATGCAGGACAAGGGCCGCCTCATCGGCCTGCACTTCTTCAACCCGGTTGCGCAAGTGCCGCTGGTTGAGGTGGTGCGCGGACCGCAGAGCCGCGAAGAGGAAGTGCGCAGGGGCGCCGGCTTCGTGACCCGCATCGGCAAGATGCCGCTCATCGTGAAGTCCGCGCCGGGCTTCCTCGTGAACCGGACGCTTGCGCCTTATATGCTCGGCGCCGTGCAGCGGCTGGCCGAAGGGACGCCGAAGGAGAAGATCGACGCCGCCGCCGAACATTTCGGCATGCCGGTCGGACCCATCGAGCTGGCGGACATCGTGGGCCTCGACGTGGCCTTGAGCGTGGCGAAGATTTTGAAACTGCCCATCCCCGAAGAGCACCCTTTCATGAAGCTCATCGAGGAGAAGAAGCTCGGCAAGAAAACGGGCGAGGGCTTCTACAAATGGACGGACGGCAAGGCTGTCAAGGCGAAGAAGGACTTCGCGAAGGCCGATCTCGCCGAGCTTGGCCGGGAGCTTGTGAACCCCTTGATCGACGAGTGCGAAAAGGCGCTGGGCGACGGCGTCGTCGCAAGCGCCGATCATGTGGATGCGGGCGTGATTTTCGGGACGGGCTTCGCGCCCTTCCTCGGCGGTCCCCTGCATTATCGCGCGCGGCAGCAGAACGGCGCGGGGCGGAAGCCTCAAGCGGCGGCGGCGCCGGCGCGCGCGGCCGAGTAACGTCATCCCGGAAACGCGCTTGCGCGTCATCCGGGATCTTTGCAAGCCTACTTTGCGTTTTTCACGGTCCCGGATAAGCGCTGGGCGCTTTCCGGGATGACGAATTGGAAGCGGGAGATTACGATGCGAGAGACTTTACGCAAGGTAGCCGTCATCGGCGGGGTCCGCACCCCCTTCTGCCGGAGCAATACCGGCTATGACGACCTCACCAATCTCGACCTCATGACGGCGGCGCTGAACGGCCTCGTCGACAAATACGGCTTGCATGGCGAGCACATCGACGAAGTCGTCGGCGGCGCCGTCATCACCCACGCCAAGGATTTCAATCTGACGCGCGAGGCCGTCATCGGCACGAAGCTTCGCGAGGACACGCCCGGCGTGACGCTCTCCCAGGCCTGCGGCACAAGCCTGCAGGCGGCGCTCGGCAGCGCGGCCAAGATCGCCATCGGCCAGATCGACTGCGCCATCGCCACGGGCGCCGACACCGTGTCCGATCCGCCCATCGAACTGAAGCGCTCGCTGGCGAAACGGCTCGCGAAATTCGGCGCGGAGAAGGGCGTCGCCAAGAAGGCGACCTCGCTGTTCAGCGGGCTTTCGCTCGGCGACATCGCCATTACGCCGCCCGCCAACGCCGAGCCGCGCACGGGGCTGTCCATGGGCCAGCATTGCGAGCTGATGGCGAAGCAGTGGAAAATTCCGCGCGCCGAGCAGGATCAGCTCGCCTTCCGCAGCCACAGGCGCGCGGCGGCGGCCTATGATTCGGGCTTCCTCGACGATCTCGTCGCGCCCACGGCGGGCGTGTTCCGCGACAACAACCTGCGGCCGGACATCAGCCTTGAGAAGATCGCGCTGTTGCAGCCGGCGTTCGACAAGGAGAACGGAACGCTCACGGCGGCCAACTCCACGCCGCTGACCGATGGCGCGTCCGCCGTGCTGCTCGCCTCGGAGGAGTGGGCGGCGGCGCATGGGCTGAAGCCGCTTGCCTATCTCACTTATGGCCAGCATTACGCCATCGACTTCGTGGACGAGGGGCGCGGGCTGCTCATGGCGCCGACGATCGCGGTCTCGAAAATGCTCGACCGCGCGGGGCTTACGCTTCAGGACTTCGACTTCTACGAGATCCACGAGGCGTTCGCGGCGCAGGTGCTCTGCACGCTGAAGGCCTGGGAAGACGCGGACTACTGCAAGACCATGCTCGGCAAGGACAAGCCGCTCGGGCCGATCGACCGCTCCAAGATGAACGTGAAGGGATCGAGCCTCGCCTATGGCCATCCGTTTGCGGCGACGGGCGCGCGCATCATCGCGACGCTTGCGAAGATCCTGGAGGAGAATGGCGGAGGGCGCGGGCTGATTTCCATCTGCACGGCCGGCGGCATGGGCGTCTGCGCCATCCTGGAGCGGCCCGTCGATGCCGGGGCCGGGGTCGCCAAGCTGAAAGCGGTGGCCGAGAGCGCGGCGGCGGAAGTTCCCGCAGCGCCCCCGGCGGGCGATGCTCCGGCCGAAGCGCCGCTGACGCAGCCCGCCGACTGAGCTTCGTCGCCCCGCAAAGGCGCAGCGTTATCCGGGGCCTTGGGTCCCGGATAGCCGCAAGCGGCTTCCGGGACGACAATGGAGTGCGAGGGCGCTTGCCGGGGCGACAATTCAAGACAGCGCGCCATGCCACTTTACGGGCATGGCAGTTTCGCCCTATTCATACGGCAATTTTCAACCGTTCCGGCGCTGAGGCGCCGAGCAGGCTTATTCCATGGACAAACCGGATCACACGGCGGGACGATCGAAGAAAGACGGCTCCGCAGACAACAGCCTTTCCAACGACGCTCACTCCGCCGCGCCGAAGGCTGTGAAGGCGAAGGCGCCTGCGGCCGGGAAGCCTAAGGGCAACGGCAAGCCGGCCGGCAAGACCGAAGCCGCGAAGGCCGCGCCTGTCGAGGCGTCCGCCGTGGAAGGCGACGCGCGCGACTGGTCGAAGACGCTGTTCCTGCCGAAGACGGAGTTCGGCATGAAGGCGGGCCTGCCCCAGCTCGAACCGAAGCTCCTGGAGCGCTGGGAGAAGATGGAACTCTACAAGCAGCTGCGCAAGGAGGCCAAGGGGCGCGAGAAGTTCGTCCTGCACGACGGGCCGCCCTATGCGAACGGCAACATCCATATCGGCACGGGGCTGAACAAGATCCTGAAGGACGCGGTGGTGCGCTCGCAGCAGATGATGGGCCGCGACGCCAATTACGTGCCGGGCTGGGACTGTCATGGCCTTCCCATCGAGTGGAAGGTGGAGGAGCAATACCGCGCCAAGGGCAAGAGCAAGGACGGCGTGCCGATCAACGAGTTCCGCCGCGAGTGCCGCGATTTCGCGCAGAAGTGGATCGGCGTGCAGATGGCCGAGTTCCGCAGGCTCGGCGTCGAGGGCGACTGGGAGCATTATTATTCGACGATGGCTTATGAGGCCGAGGCCATCATCGCGAACGAGCTGATGAAGTTTGCGGCGAGCGGGCTTCTCTATCGCGGCTCGAAGCCGGTGATGTGGTCCGTGGTGGAGCGCACCGCGCTCGCCGAGGCCGAGGTGGAGTACCACGAGCACGCGAGCCCCGCCATCTGGGTGAAGTTTCCCGTCCATCAGCTGTCCACCTCTCCGAAGGGTACGGTCCGCGTCGAAGCACAGCGAGACATGACGTTCGCACCGGATTTGCTTCAACAGTTGGGTGCAAAGATTGTCATCTGGACCACGACGCCTTGGACAATCCCAGGCAACCGGGCGATCTCGTTTTCGGGAAAGATCGCTTATGGGCTTTACGAAGTCACGGAGGCGCCGGCCGACAACTGGACCGCTACCGGCGAGCGCTTCATCGTGGCAAAATCGCTGGCAGAAGCATTCTTCGAAGCAGCCCGCGTCGAGAAGTGGAAGCTTTTGGAGGAGATTGATCCGACAGGCTTGGTCGCAGCCCATCCCCTTCATGAAGGCGGCTTCGACTTCAAGGTGCCGCTGCTGGAGGGCGATCACGTCACCGAGGACGCGGGCACGGGCTTCGTGCACACCGCGCCCGGCCACGGCGCGGACGACTTTGAGATCTGGACCCATAACGCCCGCCATTTGCGGGAGCTTGGGATCGACGCGGAGGTGCCGGACACGGTCGGGCCGGACGGATACTATCGCAAACATGTGCCGCTGTTCGGCGGCGACGAGCCGAAGCGCGTGATCGACGACAAGGGCCATTTCGGCAAGCTCGACGATTTGCGCTACGGCAACGCGGCGGTGATCGCGGCGCTGAAGGACGCGGGCGCGCTCGCGGCCATGAACCCGCGCCACAAGCACGATTACGCCCATTCCTGGCGGTCGAAGGCGCCGGTCATTTATCGCAACACGCCGCAATGGTTCATCGCGATGGACAAGCCGAACGCGACGAAGGCCGCGCACAACGCCACCTTGCGCGAGGCGGCGCTCGCCTCCATCGACGAGACGCGCTTCGTGCCGCCGCAAGGGCGCAACCGCATCCGCGGCATGATCGAGCAGCGCCCCGACTGGGTGATCTCGCGCCAGCGCGCCTGGGGCGTGCCGATCGCGGTCTTCGTCCATAAGGAGACGGGCGAGACCATCCCGAACGCGACGTTCAAAGGCTCGAAGGAGCTGCAGAAGCGCATCTTCGACGCGTTCAAGGCCGAAGGCGCGGACGCCTGGTTCGCCGATGGCGCGGCGGCGCGCTTCCTCGACGGCCTTGTTGAAGACGCGAGCCAATGGGAGCAGGTCCGCGACATCCTCGATGTGTGGTTCGATTCCGGCTCCACCCACGCCTTCGTGCTGGAGAAGCGCAAAGACCTGAAATGGCCCGCCGACCTCTATCTCGAAGGCTCGGACCAGCATCGCGGCTGGTTCCAGTCGTCGCTGCTTGAAAGCTGCGGCACGCGCGGGCGCGCGCCCTTCGACGCCGTGCTCACCCACGGCTTCGTCCTCGACGAGAAGGGCGATGATAAGATGTCGAAATCGAAGGGCAACACCATCTCGCCGCAAGACGTCTGCAAGCAGTCGGGCGCCGATATTTTGCGCCTTTGGGCGCTGTCCTCGGACTTCTCGAACGATATTCGCTTCGGGCCGGGCATCGTGCAATCGAACATCGACGCCTATCGCAAGCTGCGCAACACGCTGCGCTATCTGCTCGGCAATCTCGCGCATTACGAGCCGGGCTTCGAGGTTGCGCATGCCGGCATGCCCGAGCTTGAGCGCTGGGCGCTGCATCGCGTCGCCGAAATCGACGCGGAGGTGCGCGCGGCCTATGCGGAGTTCGACTTCAAGAAGGCGTACCGGC
Source organism: uncultured Alphaproteobacteria bacterium (assembly GCA_963748525.1). Taxonomy (GTDB): domain Bacteria; phylum Pseudomonadota; class Alphaproteobacteria; order Rhizobiales; family Rhodomicrobiaceae; genus Rhodomicrobium. Next base: position 346,580 of record CAVVJJ010000018.1, on the reverse strand, counting down.
TGCTCGCCGATTTCTGCTCGAACGACCTTTCGGCCATCTATTTCGACATCCGCAAGGATGCGCTTTATTGCGAAGCCTATTCGAGCCCGAAGCGCCGCGCCGCGCTGTCGGTGCTTCACACGCTGTTCGAGAGCCTGACGGCGTGGCTCGCGCCGATCCTCTGCTTCACGGCGGAGGAGGCCTGGCTCGCGCGCCATGGCGACGCCAAGAACGCGTCCGTGCACCTGCGCACCTTCCCCGAAATCCCGGCCGGGTGGCGTGACGACGCGCTCGGTGCGAAATGGGAGAAGATCTGGGCGGTGCGCCGCGTCATCACGGGCGCGCTCGAAATCGAGCGTCGCGAGAAGCGCATCGGCTCAAGCCTCGAAGCCGCGCCGGACATCTATATCGGGCCGAAGGAGCTTGCCGCCGCCGCCAAGGGCGTGGACTGGGCCGAGATCGCGATCACGAGCGGCGCCGCCGTCAAGACCGGCAAGCCGCCGGCGGGCGCGTTCACGCTTGACGAGGTCGAGGGCGTGGCCGTGGTCCCGAAGCTCGCTTCGGGCAGGAAATGCGCGCGCTCCTGGCGCATCACGGCCGATGTCGGCGCCGATCCGGCCTATCCCGATCTCAGCGCCCGCGACGCCGCCGCCATCCGCGAATTCGACGCCCGCGCCGGTTGACGCGGGCGCAGCGTCGCCAACGAGAAGGAGCCGCCTTTCAATAGGTTCGACCCGCGGTCAGCGGAAATCGGGGCGGTTGCTCCTTCGCTCATCCCATATTAAGCTAGTCTAGCTAGCTTAAGAGGTCTCTCATGCAGGAAATTGGAGCGTTCGAAGCAAAAAATACCCTGGGCGCGCTGCTCGACCGCGTTCAAAAAGGCGAGGAGATCATCATTACCCGTCATGGCAAACCTGTGGCGCGCCTCATCCCTGAGACGGGCGCGCGGAACCTTGACGCCGCGCGCGCGGCTGCCGCCCGCCTTCGCGCCAGAGCAAAAGAAGCGCAGCGCAGCGCGCCCATCGCGCAAGACGAGTGGAAGGCCTTTCGTGAGGAGGGGCGGGCGTGAGCCTTGTCATTGACAGCTCCGCTATCCTTGCCTGGGTTCATGGCGATGAACGCACCCCGGAAATTGAGGCGGTGTTCGACCGCGTCGTCGAGGAAGGCGCCGTTGTCCCCAATCTGTGGCATTTGGAGGTGGCCAATAGTTTGACCGTCGCCATCCGGCGCAAACGCGTGAGCCGGGCTTTTCGCGACGATGTGCTGAAGGATCTCGCAGATCTTACCATCTCGGCCGACAGCGACACGGCGGCGAATGCGTGGGGCGCGACGGTTCGCCTTGCCGATATTTACGGCCTTACCGTCTATGACGCCGCGTATATGGAACTGGCGCAGCGTCTGCGGCTGCCCCTCGCAACGCTCGATCGAGATTTAGCGAAGGCCGCACGCGCCGCGGGCATTGACGTGTTGCCTTAAATACGGTCGCGCGCCCACCTCCGTGGCTCGATTGTAAAGTTGGCGCACGGGGTCGCCCCGGTACGATGAATTCTGACAATAGACGCGATGCGCGCATTGGGCCGATGCCGATCCGGCCTATCCCGACTTGAGCGCCCGCGACGCCATCGCCTCGGAGATTGTGTCAAACGGTCAAAAAGGATGGCGTTCCATCGGGCGACTATGACAAGCGATAGTTGAAATCGCTAAGCGCTTTCCTTTTGGTCGCCCGATCCACCCTCGCGCCAAACACGGGGGCAGAGCCGGGCGAATCATAAGAGCGAAGCGTCAGCCGACGATTTCGCTTTCCTCGAACACGAGGCTGATTTCGAGCGCGGCGTTCTCCACGCTGTCGGAGCCATGCACGGAATTGCGCTCGATGTTCTCGGCGAACTCCTTGCGGATGGTGCCGGGCGCCGCGTTGGCGGGGTTGGTCGCGCCCATGATCTCGCGGTTCTTGGCGACGGCGTTCTCGCCCTCCAGAACCTGCAGCACGATGGGGCCCGCCGTCATGGACTTGACGAGGTCCATGAAGAACGGCCGCTGCTTGTGGACGGCGTAGAACGAGGCCGCGTCCGTCTCGTCCCAATGCACCCTCTTCTGCGCGACGATGCGAAGCCCGGCGTCTTCGAACTTCGAAATGATCTTGCCGGTGATGTTCCGGGCGGTGGCGTCAGGTTTGATGATGGAAAGGGTGCGCTCAACGGCCATGGGTTTGCCTTTGCAGTTTGGCGATTTCGATGCATGGAATATAGGATTTTCGTGCGAAGCTGACAGAGCGGCTTATAGCGGCTCGGCGCGGGAGCGGCAAGCAAGCGCTTTGAGCTTCGCACAGCCCCGGCGCCCTCCTGTGAAAGCGCGCCGCTTGCTTTATGTCTCCAAGCATCGTCATCTGCGAGGATTGTCATCCCGGCCAAGCGAAGCGCGAGCCGGGATCTTAAAAAAGCAAGCGCCTGGATTTGTTACGATCCCGGATAACGCCTGCGGCGTTTCCGGGATGACGGCTTAAACAAGGCTTCGTCTTTCCGGGATATATCGGAGGATCGTCATCCGGGACATCTCCGAGGATCGTCATCCGGGCCATCTCCGAGGGTTGTCATCCCGGCCAAGCGAAGCGCGAGCGGGGATCTTAAAAGAGGCAAGCGCCTGGATTTGTTGCGATCCCGGATAACGCCTGCGGCGTTTCCGGGATGGCGGCTTAAACAAGGCTTCGTCTTTCTGGGATACTACGGCTTAGACAAGGCGGCTGGGAGGCAAGACCTGGTTAGCAGCATGGAAACCGGCAAAACCCTGATCGTTATCGGCGCGGCCATCGTGATCGCTGGCGTTTTGTGGCTCGCGGGCGCGCGGCTCGGCCTTGGCCATCTGCCGGGCGACATCATGATCGAGCGCGAGAATTTCCGGCTCTATCTGCCGCTGGGAACCTGCCTTTTGATCAGCGCGGTTCTCTCAGCCCTGCTTTGGTTTCTCGGCAGGCTTTAGCGGAAAGACGGCGACCTCATTGTTCTTGATCCCAAGCGCGAGCGTTCCCGCCTTCAGGGCAAGCGCCTTCTCGCCGAAAAGCTGCCGCCGCCAGCCGCGAAGCGCCGCAATGTCGGGCTCGTCGTTCTGGGCAAGCTTCTCAAGATCGTCGCCGTTCGCCAGAAGCTTCGGCGCGATGTTCAGCTCCGCCGACACGGCCTTGAGCAGCACGCGCAAAAGCTCGACAGTTGCGGAAGCCGAAGCGGGGAGGTCGATATGCGCCGAAGCGCCGGCGACCTCGGCGGGATCGCGCGCGAGCGCCGCCTCCACCGCGCCGAGAATGGCGTTCCCGCGCGCTTTCACCACGTCGCGGACAGCGCGCAGCCGGGACAGCGCATCGAGCGAACGCGGCGCATGCTTGGCGACCTCATAGATCGCCTCGTCCTTGACGATGCGCCCGCGCGGCACATTCTCATCCTGCGCCGTCCGCTCCCGCCAGGCGGCAAGCTCCATGATGATCGCGCGCGCCTGCCGCGACTTTCCCCCGAGCTTCAGCCGCTTCCACGCCTCGGCCGGGTCGAACGCATAGGTTCTCGGATCGGCAAGGACCGCGACCTCTTCGTCGAGCCAGGGCTCCCGCCCCGTCTCTTGCAGCCTCTGCTTCAGCCTCACGTAGACTTCGCGCAGGTATGTCACGTCGCCAAGCGCATATTCGAGCTGGCGGGGGCCGAGCGGGCGGACGCACCAGTCGATGGCCTGGTAAGTCTTGTCGTGGTTGTGCTTCAGGAGCTTCTTGACAAGCGCCCCGTAGGAAATCGCGTCGCCATAGCCGAGCGCCATGGCGGCGATTTGCGTATCGAACAGGGGATAGGGGATGACGCCTGCTTCCTGCACCACGATTTCGATGTCCTGGCGGGCGGCGTGAAACACCTTGACCACGGCTTCGTTGGCCATGAGCGCGTAGAAGGGCGCGAGGTCGATGCCTGCGAGCGGGTCCACCACGACCTCCAGGCCCGGCGCCGCCAGCTGGATCAGGCAGAGCTTCGGCCGGTAGGTGGTCTGGCGCATGAATTCGGTATCGACAGCGACGAAGGGCTGACGGGCGAGATGCTCGCAGGCTTTCTTCAGGTCTTTCGAGGAGGTGAGAACAGGCGGTAATTCGGTCATCTGATCTTTATAGCTGAACTTGTGGGCCAACGCCTAGAACAGGCTCGCCTCCTTGACAAACCATGCCTTCCGTGCGCTGGTTTTTTCGCTCGTGTCCCGTCTCCGGATTGCCGCCCAGCTGGCGCGTCAACCCCGAGACAAACGGATACTAGCCGATTCAAAGCGCTGGTGTGGCTTGGATCTCGAAATTGCCGAGACGCCACACTATGATTTTGACGCGCTCCGTGGCAACAGGGCGTATGGAAGTGTGTCTCTTTTAAGCCGCTGGGCCCCGTCGCGGTCAAGAATCGCGATCGCGGGCCGGCTTCGATCCGAAAGGGCGACGAAAGTGGAGAAAACCGCTCAACGCGGGCGGGCGAAATCCGCCATTGCAGATAAGGGGCATGAAGGCGCGGCCGAGCCGGCAGCGAAGAAGAGCGGGCCTGGCGCCGCCGCCTTGGCCAAGGGAGGCGCATCCGCTTCGCATGCCTATCGCACCGCGACCTGCGGCCAGCTCAGGAGGGCGGACGCGGGCAAGACCGTGCGCCTGTCGGGCTGGGTGCATCGCGTGCGCGACCACGGCGGGCTGCTTTTCATCGATCTTCGCGACCATTATGGGCTGACCCAATGCGTGGTGGACCCGAGCGACGCCGCGTTCAAGGCCGCCGAGCAGCTGCGCGCCGAATGGGTGATCCGCGTCGATGGCGATGTCGTCATCCGCGAGGGCGACACCGTGAACCCGAACCTGCCGACGGGCGAGGTCGAGCTGCGCATCCGCGCGCTTGAGGTGCTGTCCAAGGCCGACGAGCTGCCGCTGCCGGTGTTCGGCGAACCGGACTACCCCGAGGATCTGCGGCTGAAATACCGCTTCCTCGATCTCAGGCGCGAGACGATCCATCGCAACATCATGAAGCGCTCGGCGATCGTCTCGTCCATCCGCAAGCGCATGACGGAAGAAGGCTTCTTCGAGTTCCAGACGCCGATTCTCACCGCGTCGTCGCCCGAGGGCGCGCGCGACTTCCTCGTGCCGTCCAGGCTCCACCCCGGCAAATTCTACGCGCTGCCGCAGGCGCCGCAGCAGTTCAAGCAGCTCATCATGATCGCGGGCTTCGACCGCTATTTCCAGATCGCGCCGTGCTTTCGCGACGAGGACGCCCGCGCCGACCGCAGCCCGGGCGAGTTCTACCAGCTCGATATCGAGATGAGCTTCGTCACGCAGGAAGACGTGTTCCAGGCGGTCGAGCCGGTGCTGCGCGGGCTGTTCGAGGAATTCGGCGAGGGCAAGCCCGTCACGCCCGTGTTCCCGCGCATCCCCTATGACGAGGCCATCTCGAAATACGGCACGGACAAGCCGGACCTGCGCAATCCGCTTGTCATGCAGGATGTGAGCGAGCATTTCCGCGGCTCCGGCTTCAAGGTGTTCGCCGGCATGCTGGAGAAGGACGCCAAGGCGCGCGTCTGGGCGATCCCTGCGCCGGGCGGCGGCTCCCGCGCCTTTTGCGACCGCATGAACTCATGGGCGCAGCAGCAGGGCCAGCCCGGCCTCGGCTACATCTTCTGGCGTCACTCGACCACCAAGAGGCGATAGTTGATAGAGAGGGCACAACCGTCAAAAGCTTGAGCAAAGAAACGGAAGCAGCGGGTCCTGTCGCGAAGAATATCGGTCCGGAGCGCACGGAGGCGATACGCCACAGCTCGGTGTCAAGGAAGGCGACGCGGTCTTCTTCGCGGGCGGCGATCCGGCGAAGTTCTATAAATTCGCGGGCGAGGCGCGCACCAAGGTCGGCACGGAGCTGAACCTGATCGCGAAGGACCGCTTCGAATTCTGCTGGATCACCGATTTCCCTTTCTACGAGTGGAACGAGGAGGAGAAGAAGATCGACTTCTCGCACAACCCGTTCTCGATGCCGCAAGGGGGATTTGAGGCGCTCGAAGCCGCCGCGAAAAAGGGCGACGATGCGCTGCTCTCGCTCAAGGCCAATCAGTACGACATCGTCTGCAACGGCGTCGAGCTGTCCTCCGGCGCGATCCGGAACCACAAGCCGGAGCTGATGTACAAGGCCTTCGAGATCGCGGGCTACGGGCCGGACGTGGTGGACGCGAAGTTCGGCGGCATGATCCGCGCGCTGAAATTCGGCGCGCCGCCGCACGGAGGCATCGCGCCCGGCATCGACCGCATCGTCATGCTGCTCTGCGGCGCCGACAATTTGCGCGACGTGACCATGTTCCCGCTGAACCAGCAGGCCGAAGACCTCCTGATGGGGGCGCCGTCCGAGGTGTCGGCGAAGCAGTTGCGCGAATTGCACATCCGCCTGAATTTGCCGAAGAAAGACGCTTGATTGATATCGCTCATCTGTGGTAGCTTTACGCCATGGCAACATCCGAGCAAATCAAAGCGGCGCGCGCGCTCCTGCGGATGGAGCAGGATGAGCTTGCGCGCCGGGCGGGCGTGTCCGTGACGACGATCCGGCGCCTCGAAGCCGCGAATGGCGAATATGCCGTGGCGGAGGAGACGGCGGAGGGCGTGCAGAACGCGCTGCGGGAGGCGGGCGTGGAGTTCATTCATGACGGCGTGCGGCGCGCGCCCAAAGTAATCGACCGCGATCTGGTCGCGGATCTGATGAAGATCGCGGAGGAAAGCGCTCGCCTCCAGCAGGGCGCGCCTCTGTTCACCGAAGACGATCTCTACGATGAAAACGGCCTGCCCGCGTGATCGTTATCGATAGCTCGGCGCTGGTCGCGATTTTGCGGAATGAACCGGACGCGCTTCTTTTCGCGGAAGCCATAGGCGCGGCCAGCGCCGCCGTTGTGTCAGCCGTGAGCTATTTCGAAACATCCATGGTGTTGGCGGGCCGGTTTCAGGATGAGACAGTCTGGCGGCCTCTCGATGCGCTGATCGCACGCGCCAGCATCGAGATTGTCCCGTTCGAACTCAGAGCAGGCGAGGCTCGCGCGCGAAGCCTTCCTGAAATACGGGAAGGGCCGGCATGCGGCGGGGCTGAATTTCGGCGACTGCGCCGCTTATGCGCTGGCGAAATCGAAACGCGCGCCGCTTCTGTATAAGGGCGCGGACTTCGCGAAGACCGATGTCGTCAGCGCTTTATAAAGGGCAGGCGGCTCACGATATGAATTGCGCGGCAACGGCGAGCGGCAGGGCAGGGCGGCATGATGCTTGAGTTTCTCTGGATAACGGCGGCGCTGACGGCGATCATCGCGGCGCGCTATCTCGCGCTTTCCGGCCTGTTCTACTGGCTGTTCTGGGGCCGGGGCGGCGAGAAGCTCAGCGCGAAGCGGCTGAACCGCGACCGGCCCATGCGCGGCGTCGTGATGGCGGAAATCCGCCTGTCGCTCATCTCGTCGGCGGTCTACGCCATCCCCGCCGCCATCGCGCTCGTGGCGCTGCTCCATGGCGGCACGGCGGTCTATTACGACTGGCGCGCCTATGGCGGCGTCCCTTATCTCTTCCTGAGCTTCTTCCTGTATCTCGCCGTGCCCGACGCCTATTACTACTGGGCGCACAGGCTCATGCATCATCCGAAGCTGTTCCGCTGGATGCATGCGGGCCACCACCGCTCGCGCCAGCCGACGCCGTTTGCGTCCTTCGCCTTCGATCCGGCCGAGGCGGCGCTGACCGGCTGGCTGCTTCCGGCGATGCTGTTCGTGATCCCGATCCACCTCGCGCTCCTGATCGCGCTCCTGATGTTCATGAGCGTGGTGGCGGTGTTCAACCACTCAGGCTGGGAAATTCTGCCCGGCTGGCTTGTGCGCGGGCCGCTCGGCTCGCAGCTTGTCTCGGCCACGCACCACAGCTACCACCACATCCGCTTCGACAAGAATTACGGGCTCTATTTCCGCTTTTGGGACAAGCTCATGGGCACAGACGTCATGCCGGCGGAGGCGCCGGCCGGAACGCGGGTCAGCATGCGGTCCGGTCCCGCCTGAAGGCAAGATCAGAACGCGTGGGGTTGGCGATGCCCCAGCCGTGGACGTAGAAATCCAAGCGCAAATATCCGGGCGACGATTGCGGTTGCCGACCGCGCCGTGATCGGGCGCGCGGCGCGAGACGCCGTGCTGGTTCAGAAGCCGAGGCTTTGCCGGCGAAGCGTGTCCGCGCCGGAGAACTCGCAATAGACCCATGTGCCGCCCGGGAGACTGACCCGCTCGCCCAGGTCGGCGCGCCGGACCTTCTTGAAGCGGCGCCAGCTTTCGGCATGGATGAAGCGGCAGGCGCCGTGATAGGGCGCGCGGCGCGAGACGCCGTGCCATGGCCGGGCGGGATTATAGCCGTGTGCGTAGACGGAGGCGGCAAGCCCCGGCAAGGCTGCGCCGGTAACAATCGTTCGAAGAATCATGATATTTTCCCCCAAACGAGGCTACGTCAGGCGGATGAACCGCTATAGCCAAGACTACAGCGACGCGCGTGGATTTGGACGCGGGCTGCTGTAGAATTCCAGGATCGACCAACCTTTCCGCCTGCAATCGATTTGGCGGGTTGATCCAAGCCGCGCCGGGCGGAAATCCCCGCAGGGCCGGACTATGTTTGTTTCCAGCTCCGCTGCTTTCAGCACAATTGGTTGCGGAGGCCAACAGAGACAGGCGCGACGCCATGCCAGCAGCTTCCGGCGCGACGATTTTCGACTACTGCGAGCGGGGCTTCAACCCTGGCTTCTGGGCGGAGCCCCTGAACGCGATCACCAATGGCGGCTTCATTCTGGCGGCGCTCGCGGGCGCCGCGATGATCGCGAAGACCCCGCCGGAGGAACGCTCGGCCTGGCCGGTTTTCTTCGTGCTGAACTTCATCGCAATCGGCATCGGCAGCTTCCTGTTTCATACCGTCCCGAACGCAACAACCGTCGCAGCCGACACGGGGCCGATCGGCATCTTCATGCTGACCTATCTTGTCTTCGCGCTGCGGCGCCTGGCGGGAGCGCCCTGGCTTGTGGTCGCCGGCGCCATCGCGGTCTTTCTCGCGCTGATGGCGATGGCGTTCAACATGCATTGCTGGGAGGGCCACGTAGGGTTCCGGCTCGATATGCCGCCCGGCTCGCAAGGCAAATGCCTGAACGGCAGCCTCGGCTATGGGCCCGCGCTCCTTTCGATGGCGCTCATTGCGGGCTGGCTCGCGCTAAATCGCCACCCCGCCGCGCCCTTTATCGCCGCCGCGGCGGCGACCTTCCTCGTGTCTTTGACGTTTCGCTCGCTCGACCAGCAGGTTTGCGCGAACTGGGTCATCATGGGGCACAGGATGGGGACGCACTTCCTCTGGCACTTGTTGAATTCGCTGACGCTGTTCCTGCTGCTGGTTGCCGCGATCAAGCACGGATGGCGGACGCGCGACATCATGCGGCCACGCCCGAAACCGGCGCCGCCAACCTACAGCGCGTCCTGAAGGCTAGAGAATTCCGGCGCAGCGGAGCGTGCGGTCCGACCGCGCCGGGATGTGCGTGCCTAGAGATTAAACATCGCAAACGCGGCGCCCAACAGGACGCCAAGGCAGATCACGAGTACGAATGCGCCTACCATTTTCTGTCACTCCTTCCTTGCTCCGCCTCTTCGAGGCGTTAACCTCGCCCAGACGCCATCGCGCAACGCCGCAAACTCGCCGTCTTCCGTGAAGGAGCCGTTAGCCCATGCCGCGCAGCCCTTTTGCGGAACTGTGCGAACCATCGAAGCCGCTTCCCTCACCGAATCACCGGGGCCATTTCCGAAATCTTGCTCGCTGACGCAATGCGCAAGAACGTTAGTTTGAGCGGCGCTGATTGTAAACTGCTGTAAAGAGCGCAGGCGCCGCCGCGAGGCGCAAAACTGGCCTTGGCGATGACGGCCGGCGCGGCGTCCTGCTGTGAATGACCCCAGTGGACAAAGTTCTTTTGCGCGCTTATGACTTGCGACCGAGCCGCCTCGCGGCCGATCCGCAACCTGCGCCGCCGGCAGGGTCAGAAAGCTAAGAAAATCATCGCGGACGTGGCGAAACGGTAGACGCAAGGGACTTAAAATCCCTCGGCTGAAAGGCTGTGCGGGTTCAAGTCCCGCCGTCCGCACCACCCGGTAGTTCTCGCCCGATCAAACAGGCCTTCGTGCGCTTGAATTCCGCGTTCCGTTGCGGACTTCGCGGCGGCGAATCTGCATGCGGCTCGTGGCGGCGGGTCTTTGAGTTTCGAGGAAAGCGCCTCGGCGGCGCTGTCGGGAGGCTCGAATTTTTGTGTGCATCCTTCGACAAGCTCAGGAAGAGGTCGAGACTTATCCTCAGGATGAGGTCGAGAGTTATCCTCAGGATGAGAGCGAGAGTTATCCTCAGGATGAGGTCGAGAGCTATCCTCAGGATGAGGTCGAGACTTATCCTCGGGATAAGGGCGAGGGCTAGCAACTATAGCGCGTACCGACAAGCCGGTGCTGGCGCGCTCGCCATGAGGCGATGGATAAATGCCTTTTTCCGCGGCCGGTTAGTTCGGCGCTTGGGGGTTGAACGCGAAGACCTCGCCGCTGGCGGCGGTTTCTTCCGTGAGAAGCGAGAGCGCGAGCGGCGCGAGCGCTTCCGGCGGCGGTAGCGTGTTCCCGTCCTCGCCCGGATAGGCCTTGGCCCGCATGCGCGTTCTCACCTTGCCGGGGTCGAGCAGGTTCACGCGGACGGGCGTCGATTCCGTCTCGTGGGCGTATGTCTTGGCGAGAGCCTCAAGCCCGGCCTTCGAGACCGAATAAGGCCCCCAATAGGCCCGGCATCGCTGCGCAGCGCCCGACGTAAGGAACAGTACGCGGCCCGCCGGCGAAAGGCGCAAGATGGGATCGAGCGTGCGAATAAGACGCCAGTTCGCGGTAAGATTGACCGCAAGCGTTTCGCTCCAGTCTTTTTCGGCGATATGGCCAAGCGGCGTCAGCGGCCCGAGCAAGCCCGCGTTGCCGACGAAGATGTCGAGCCGGCCCCAGCGCTGAAAGAGGGTCGGACCCAGCGCGTCGATTTGAGGGCCATCCTTCAGGTCGAGACGCAGAAGCGAAATCTGGGCGCCCAAGGCTTTCATTTCGTCGTCGAGTTCTTCGAGCGCGCCCTTGGTGCGTGCGGTAGCGATCACCTGCGCCCCCTGGAGGGCGAGCGCCGTGGCGATGGCGCGGCCGATGCCTCGGGATGCGCCGGTAACGAGGGCCACCTTCCCATCGAAGCGGGGCAGAGCGTTATCTGAGGGCATGATTCGCGCCGCCTCGTGCTAGACCGCCATCAGCGAGAGTCGGTGCTGCTGGCCGGGCTCCGGGCCGTCCCAATCCCGCAACGGGGTCGGATAGTCGCCCGTGAAGCAGTGATCGGTGAATTGCGGACAGTCGTCGTTGCGTTTCGGATAGCCGAGCGCCCGGTAGGTGCCGTCGACCGAGAGGAAGGCGAGGCTGTCGCAGTCCAGCAGCTGCCGCATGCCTTCGAGGTCGTGATTGGCGGCGAGGAGAGACGCGGCGTCCGGCGTGTCGATGCCGTAGTAATCGGCGTATTTGATCGGCGGACAGGCGATGCGCATGTGAACCTCGCGCGCGCCGCGCTCCCGCATCATGGCGACGATCTTCGTCGAGGTCGTGCCGCGCACGATGCTGTCGTCGATCAGCACGATGCGCTTGCCTTCGACGGCGACGCTTGGCGTCGGATTATGCTTCAGCTTGACGCCGAGTTTGCGGATGCGCTGCTCCGGCTCGATGAAGGTGCGGCCGACATAGTGATTGCGGATGATGCCAAGCTCGAAGGGCAGGCGCGCTTCGTGCGCATAGCCGATGGCGGCGGGCACGCCCGAGTCGGGCACCGGGATGACGACATCGGCGTCGGCGGGCGCTTCCAGAGCGAGCTCGCGCCCGAGCCCTTTGCGAACGTCGTAAACACAGCGCCCGTTCATGATGGAGTCGGGACGGGCGAAATAGATATATTCGAAAATGCATGGCCTCGGCGAGCAGCGAGGGAACGCCCTGTGGCTTTCGAGCCCCTCGTCTGAAATGACGACGACCTCGCCATTCTCCACCTCGCGCACGAAGCGGGCGCCGATGATGTCGAGAGCGCAGGTCTCGGAGGCGAGAATCCAGGAATCGTTGAGCTTGCCGATGACGAGCGGCCGGATGCCGAGCGGATCGCGAATGCCGATGAGCCTCTTCCTGGTCAGCGCGCCGAGCGCATAGGCGCCCTCGATCCGGCGAAGCGAGTCGAACAGCCGCCCCATGAAGCCGTTCCACCGCTCGGGGCTTCTGGCGATGAGGTGGACGATCACCTCGGTGTCCGACGTCGACTGGAAGATCGCCCCTGACGACACAAGCTCGCGCCTGATCTTGAGCGCATTCGTGAGATTGCCATTATGGGCGAGCGCGAGCCCGCCGATTTCGAGATCGGCGAAGAGAGGCTGGACGTTGCGGATCGCCGTCTCGCCGATGGTGGCGTAGCGGACATGGCCGATGGCCGCGGAGCCGGGCAGGCGATCGATGACAGGCTTCGTGTTGAACTGATCGCCGACAAGGCCGAGACGGCGGTCGGAGTGGAACTGGGCGCCATCGTAGGTCACGATGCCCGCCGCCTCCTGCCCGCGATGCTGCAGCGCGTGCAAGCCGAGCGCAGTCAGCGCCGCGGCGTTCGGGTGGTTGAAGACTCCGAATATGCCGCACTCTTCGTGTAACTTGTCCTCGCCGAAGTTAAAAGGCTCCGTCATCGAAGCCGGCATGCCAGCGCTCTCGTCCACTTCAGCGTCCTTTACCCCAAGTGCCGCTTCCCGCCCTGCTGGAAACGGCGTCTTCACCCAACTCTAAGTCCTGTCGGCGTCGGCGGGCGGCGCAGCCGGACGGTCCCGTTTGAAAAGCGAATCTGGGTTGTCGGGCAATAAAGATTTAATGGTGTCTCCGGCGCTTTCAATGAGCGGCAGCGAACGCGCTTCCTTGACCCATCTCGGCAGGTTCTGCCGATCCACGATTTGCCCTACGATAAGATAGGCGATGACGACCAGGATGAGCCCCCGAACAAGCCCGTAGACGAAGCCGAGCGTGCGGTCCACCGCGCCGACCCGGCTATCGAGAACGCGCTCGGAGACGTTGGCGGTGAGCAGGCTGAAAACGATGAGGCTCGTGATGAACACGACAGCGATGAGCGTGGCGTCGGCGAGCATGGGAGTGTCGATCAACCCGCGCACGTCGGTCTTGAAATGGGAATAGGCGAGCAGCGTCACGATGGCGGCAAGCGCCCACGACATGATGGACAGCATCTCCCTCGTCAGCCCCCTCAGCATGGCGAGAAAGCCCGAGAAAATCATGATGCCGAAGAGTATGATGTCGAGCCCTTGAACCGGCATGAGCCTTAACCTTTCATGCGGATTGCGCCATCGTCATGCAGCCCGCTCCTCTTACGGCGCTTTAAGCAAAAAGAGTAGCCAAATCGTTCAGTTGAGGCAGCCTCGTAAGCTTCACGGCGAACCCGTCGCTCAAGATTTCCCCGGCGGCGGGAAGGAAGGCGGAGCGAAAGCCAAGCTTCTGCGCCTCTTTCAGCCGCACGGCCATTTGCTGAACGGGCCTGAGCGCGCCGGATAATCCGACCTCACCGAAATAAACGGTATCTCGCGGAAGCGCAATCCCCGAGAAGGCCGAGAGAAGGGCTGCGGCGACCGCCATGTCGGCGGCTGGTTCGGAGATGCGCAAGCCGCCGGCCACGTTCAGGTAGACGTCCTGCGCGCCGATTTTCACGCCGCAGCGGGCCTCCAGCACCGCTAGGATCATGGCGAGCCGGTTCTGGTCCCAGCCGACGACCGAGCGGCGCGGCGCGGCGTAAGGGGAGGGAGCAAGCAGCGCCTGGATTTCGACGAGGAGCGGGCGCGTGCCTTCGATGCCGGCGAATACCGCGCTGCCGGCGACCGCGCCGTCGCCCTCGCTCAGGAAGAGTTGCGACGGGTTCGCGACCTCCCGCAGCCCGTCGCCATGCATATCGAAGACGCCGATTTCGTTCGCGGGGCCGAAGCGGTTCTTCGCGGCGCGCAGGAGGCGCAAATTGTGGGCGTTGTCGCCTTCGAAGGTCAACACCGTGTCGACCATGTGCTCGATCACCTTCGGCCCGGCGATCTGCCCGTCCTTGGTGACGTGGCCGACCACGACGATAACGGGGCCGCGCGTTTTCGCCAGCGCGATCAGCGACTGCATGGAGGCGCGCACCTGGCTCACGGTGCCCGGCGCGGAGTCGATGGACTCCGTCCATAACGTCTGGATGGAGTCGATCACGATGAAGTCCGGCGCGGGCGTCTGCTCGGCGGTGGCGAGGATGCGCTCCACGCAGGTTTCGGCGACAAGGCCGAGGGGAACTTTCGACAGGCCGAGGCGCGCGGCGCGCAGGCGGATCTGATCGGTCGCCTCTTCGCCGGAGAAGTAGAGGGCGCCGAGCCCTTGCGCCGCGATGGCCGTGGCCGCCTGAAGCAGCAGCGTGGACTTCCCGATGCCGGGCTCGCCGCTGAGCAGCACGGCGGACCCTTGCGCGAAGCCGTCGCCCACGGCGCGGTCGAGTTCGCCGATGCCCGATACGATGCGCTGAACATCGCGGCCTTGGTCGGCGAGGCTTTCGATGGCCGAGGCCTTGGCGCGGCGCTTCGCCTTCAGCCCGGCGCCGCCCGGCGCGGAGGCGGCGCTGCCTTCCTGCACAAGCGTGTTCCACTCGCCGCAGGCGGGGCACTTCCCCTGCCATTTGGCGGACAACGCCCCGCACGACTGGCACACATAGTCTTGCGCGGCCTTCACCATGTCGGGATCTCGTCCGCGCGGTCATGGCCGCCCCCCGTTCGAGCCGGGGGCAGGCTCTTGAGGCGCCCATCCAGGGTTACGGACGCGTCGCTGGACGGCCGGGCTCGACCCACGGCTTTCCGGTTTAATTCCGCTGAGTTTTCAACATCGTCATCCCGGAAGAGCGCCATTCGCGCACTATCCGGGATCTTGCAGAACCGCGAACCTAAGTCTTGAGGAAGATCCCGGATAAGCGCGAGGGCGCTTTCCGGCGCGATATGAAAGGCTGAGGGAAAACGCCGAACCGGACAGGCGTGGAAGCCCGGCCATGACGATGAAAGTCGCGAGCGCGGCTTAATCATCCAAGTAGACCCGATGATACCGGGCGCCGAGCGAGGTCAGGATTTCGTAGCTGATCGTGCCCGCGAACGCCGCGAGATCGTCCACGGCAACGCGCTCGCCCAGGATCTCGACGAAGCCGCCGCGCTCGACCAGCTCGTCCGGAACATCGGTTGCGTCGTAGGCGATGAGGTCCATGGACACGCGGCCGAGCAGCGGCAGGCGGTGGGCGCCGACATGGCCGGGCGGCCCGTCGCGCGCGTCGCTGGCCGACAGCGCGCGGAAGAAGCCGTCCGCATAGCCCACGGTGACGGTCGCGATCCTGCTCCGCCTTGTGAGCGTATGCGTCGCGCCATAGCCGACCGTCTCGCCTCGCTCGGCGAAGCGGACCTGCGCGATGCGGCCATAGAGCGAGACGACGGGCGCCATCGGGTTGCGGCCGCTTGAGCCGGGACGCCCACCATAGAGCGCAATGCCGGGCCTGACGACGCCGCGGCGATACTCGGGGCCGAGAAAGATGCCGGCCGACGCGGCGACGCTGGGCGCGGCGCTTTCGGGGGCGAACGCGGCCAGCCTGTTGAAGAGGGCGAGCTGCGCCGCATTCTTCGGGTTCGCCGCATCGTCCGCGCAGGCGAGGTGCGTCATGACGAGGCTCGGGGCGAAGACGCGGCTCAGCGCCGGATGCCCCAGTATGGCTTCGGCTTCCGCAGGCGCAAAGCCGAGCCGCGTCATGCCGGTGTCGAGATGAAGCGCGGCGCCTTTGAAGCCGGGAGACGCTTCCGCGAAGGAGAGCCATTCCTCCAACTCGGCGAGCCCGCCAAGAACCGGATGAAGCGAGGCAGCGCCGAAGCGCGGCGCCGTTCCAGGCAACAGGCCGTTCAGCACGAAGATCTGCGACTCGGCGCACAGCGCGCGGACGGCCTCGGCTTCGTTAAGCGTCGCGACGAAGAAGATGCGGCAGTTTTCGCGCTTCAGCGCCGCCACGGCCTCGCCGGCGCCCAGCCCATAGGCGTTCGCCTTGACGACGGCGGCGACGCTCGCGCCCTCCGCGACCGATTTCAGCGTGCGGTAATTGCCCCGCAAGGCGCCCAGATCGACGAACAGCACGCCGGTCGCAGACGGCGGCGCGTCTTTCAACGCTTCGCTTATTCGCTCGGGCGGTCCTGCGTCCATGCTCACTCATACCTGTCGGGGATGCGGCTCTGGTCGGCGAGATCGCCAAACCGCGTGATATCGGCCTGGAATTGCAGCCGCACCGTGCCCGTCGGGCCGTGGCGCTGCTTGCCGATGACGACTTCGGCGAGCCCCTGCACCTGGTCCATCTCATCCTGCCACTTCTGGTGCTCTTCGACCTTGGTCATCGACGGTTCCTTGCGCGAAACATAATATTCCTCGCGGAAAACGAACATCACCACGTCCGCATCCTGCTCGATCGAGCCCGACTCGCGCAAGTCGGAGAGCTGCGGGCGCTTGTCGTCGCGGTTCTCGACCTGACGCGAGAGCTGCGACAGCGCGAGAACCGGCACGCACAGCTCCTTGGCGAGCGCCTTCAGCCCCACCGTGATTTCGGATACTTCCTGAACGCGGCCTTCCTGCGAGCGCTTCGCCGAGCCCGTCAGAAGCTGCAAATAATCGACCACGATGAGGCCGAGGCCCTTCTGGCGCTTCAGCCGGCGCGCGCGGGCGGCGAGCTGCGCGATGGAGATGCCGCCGGTATGGTCGATATACAGCGGCAGCGTCTGCAACTGCATGGCCGCGCTCTGCAGCCGGTTGAATTCCGCATCCGTGATCTGGCCGCGCCGGATCTTCTCGGACGGGATCTGCGCCTGCTCGGCGAGAATGCGGGTGGCGAGCTGCTCCGACGACATTTCGAGGCTGAAGAAGCCGACGATGGCGCCGTCCACGACCTCTTCGCCCAGCCCCTCGTGCTGCGCCGTGCGGAACGCCTTGGCGATGTTGAAAGCGATGTTGGTGGCGAGCGCGGTCTTGCCCATCGACGGGCGGCCCGCGAGGATGATGAGGTCGGAATTCTGCAAGCCGCCCATCATGCGGTCGAGGTCGGCAAGGCCGGTGGAGAGGCCCGACAGGCCGCCGTCGCGCTCATAGGCTCGCGCGGCCATCTCGATGGCGTCGGCCGTGGCGTCGCCGAACGCCATGAAGCCGGAGCCGTATTTGCCCTTGTCGGCGAGGTCGTAGAGCCGCGATTCCGCCGCCTCGATCTGAATCTCGGGCGGGGCGTCCACCGGCGAATCGTAGGCCACGTTCACCATGTCCTCGCCGATGACGATCAGCTCGCGGCGCACGGCGAGGTCGTAGATCGCGCGGCCGTAAGCTTGAGCGTTGATGATGGTGGTGGCGGCGGCGGCGAGGCGGCCGAGATATTGCGCGACCGTCAGCTCGCCGATGGGCGGCTCGCTCGCAAAGAACGTCTTCAGCGTGACGGGCGAGGCGTGCTTGCCGGCCTGGATCAGCTTCGCCATGACCTCGAACAGCCGGCCATGCAGCGGCTCGAAGAAATGGTTCGGCTGAAGGAAGCCCGACACGCGGTCGAACGATTCATTGTTGATGAGGATCGCGCCGAGCAGCGCCTGCTCGGCCTCGATATTGTGCGGGGCCTGCCGGAAGGGCAGCGCGTCGAGGCTCTCTTCGAGCGTGGGTTTCGCGGAAACGGCGGAAAGGGCGGGGGAGCGTCTCATGCGGGCACTAGACCTGATTCCCTCAGCTTCCCGAAGAACGAGGCTGGCGCGATTCGCCCCGCGTGCACAGGCTTATGATTGCGTTGGACGAATTGTTAATCGCGGCGTCGCGGCCTTGACTGCGGCGGCCGCGCCCGCCGACTCGCCTCCGGCCCTCGTCGTCCCGGAAAGGCGAAAGCCTTATCCGGGACCGCAAAAAGCCTAAGCCCTCGTTCGGGACGATCCCGGCTCGCGCTGCGCTTGGCCGGGATGACGAGAAAGCGGCCCGCCTTCGGCGGGACTTCCTGGGCGCGGCGCGCCGTTGCGCCGTGGCGGCCTGAACGGGTAAGGAGGGAAAGATTAAGGATTTAAGTCCTGGCAACACGGAAGCCGATAATCGCTGATCACGGATGACCGGGTCGTCAGCTGTCGCGGTAGGCCGCGCGGAGGTCCTGCGGATCGTTGTCCCACGAACCGCCGCGAAGGACACGCGAGCTGCAACCTCCAGTTGTCCAGGCAGAGCCATCGGCGGGCGCGCCTTTATAGTTGCCATTCCAGCAATCCTCGCACCATTCCCAGACATTGCCATGCATGTCGTAGAGCCCGAACGCATTCGGCTGCTAAACAGCCAACCGCGACGTGTGCCGCCCGCGTTGCCCCAACCGCCTTCCGAGAATTGTCGCCAGCTTCTTTCCGATGCTGTCTCCGAAAAAATAGGCGGTGTGGTACCCAGCCCGGCATGCGTATTCCCATTCCGCTTCGCTCAAAAGGCGATAACGCTGGCCGGTTCGCTCCGATAGCCATTTCACATAGGCTTGGGCGTCGTTCCACGAAACATTGATAACGGGCCGCCGCCCGCGTCCCCAGCCTTGATCCTCTGGCTTGTAGCGAAATCCGCCGCCGCTGCGGCAACCGCCGGCGTCCCATTCCGCGAACGTCACCGGATATTTGCCCACCGCGAACGCTTGCCGGATCGTAACTTTATGCTGAGGATGCTCGTCGTCGCTTCCTTCGCCGTCCTTCGATCCCATCAGGAACTCGCCCGGCGGGATCACGACCATCTCCGGCGCGATGTCCAGGTCGCGAAAGCTCTCGCCCGGCTTCAGCCATGTCTCGCGCGCGGCCTGCCCCGCGCCCACCATCACCCGCACTCTGCCGGGCGGCTGAGGCGGGTTCGGCCGTGCTTGCCGCCGCTCTTCTGGGGCGCGAGGCGGCGCCTTGGGCGGCTCCGGCGCGGCGTGCGCGTTCGAAGGCGCGATGCCCCGCCGGGCCAGCGCGGCGAAGATTTTGGCGCGCTCCGCGACGGGCGGGATGTTGCCGGAGTTGAACGGCATGGGCGCCCGCTGAGGATCGAGCGCCGCATCGC
Organism: uncultured Alphaproteobacteria bacterium; assembly: GCA_963748525.1. Taxonomy (GTDB): domain Bacteria; phylum Pseudomonadota; class Alphaproteobacteria; order Rhizobiales; family Rhodomicrobiaceae; genus Rhodomicrobium. The sequence goes on along the minus strand of CAVVJJ010000018.1, from coordinate 327,416 downwards.
GGACTTGCAGAAGCTTGCCCTGCTTGTCGCCTTCGTTCGCCTCGGAATAGACCCAGCGCGATGTTATCGAATGCTCGGCCCAGATCACGATCACGGCTTTCGCCGCCGCGATTTCGGCGCGGATCGTCTCCGGGAAAAACACGTCGTCGGGCAAAAGCCCGGTATCCCACCAAGTTGTATAGCCCTCGGCCTCCAGGTCGCGCGCGAGGTCCACCGTGAGCTGCGCATGCTTCTTGGAATAGGAAATGAAGATGTCGGCCATGCGCCCCGCCTCGAACCATGCGATTACATAGATGTGGCAAATTGCGCGGATTTTCGCAACGGCCGAGGCCGCGGCTGTCGCTCATGGTTCGAGACGGCCTTCGGCCTCCTCACCATGAGGGTCTTTGCTTGGGGTTCTCGCGGCCTCATCCTGAGGAGCCGCGAAGCGGCGTCTCGAAGGGTGAGGAGCTGCGAAGCGGCGTCTCGAAGGGTGAGCCGCAAATTCGCCTTCCCGGCAGGCTCCAGGCCATGCCAAGGCAGAGTCGTCGCCTTTGACAGAAGCATCATTTGTGGACGCAAGCCGCCAATGCTAGCGTTCCGGCGCAACAAAAATTAACGATAGCGGGAGGAGCAGGGCATGAAACATTGGCACGGCGTGCGGGCGGGGCTGGCGGCGCTGGCGCTGGCGCTTCCGGCGGCGGCGTTCGCGGCGGCGGAGGACGGCATCGGCACATGGCGCGATACCGAAACCGGCGGCATCCTGTCGGTGTATTCCTGCGGCGGCGGCATCTGCGTCAAGGTGCTGACGCCCGGCAAGGGCCGCGAGATCGACGGCAAGAACCCGAACGCCGCGCTGAAGGGCCGCTCAATGGCGGGCGTGGTCATCATGGAGGGCGCGGCGAAGGCGGGCGCGGATCGCTGGAAGGGCAGGCTCTATAACAGCGAGGACGGCGAAACCTATACGGGCTACATCGTCTCGACCGCTGCGGATGAGGTGAAGCTCGAAGGCTGCATCCTGGGCGGCCTCGTCTGCAAGTCGCACATCTGGAAGCGCGAGAAATAGGCGCTGCCATCGCCGTCCCGGAAAAGGCGCGGCCTTATCGGGTCCGCAAAAACCCGGAATTTGCGCCGGGCAGATCCCGGATAGCCGCAAGCGGCTTCCGGGATGACATCAACGCGTCATCCCGGAACGAAACGCGAGCAAATCGTCCTACGGGATCACATCAAACGCCGACGATACGGCTTACGTGATGACATCAGCGCGGACGGCGCGTCCTCCCAGACCCAAATCAAACGCCAACAAATTACCGGGTTGACATCGAACGCGGGACCGAACGTCCAGACGAAGCGTCCCGTGCAAGACGCGGACAAAATGTCATCCCGGAAAGGCGCAGCCTTATCCGGGATCGCAAAAGGCGGAACCCTCCGGTTGGATCGATTCCCGAAGCGGCGCGCGAGCCCCGCTTCGGGAATCCGCTAGCCGAGGGGAGGGGGGTCTCCAAGGCTAGGCGTGGTGGAAATCGGCTTGCGGCAGGCCGGCATGGATGTCTTTGGCGACCTCCATCGCCGCCTGCTCCGCCTTCCATTTCGCCAGGAAGAGGAACGCCTCGTCGAGCATGTGCGGGGTGTGGCGTCCCGTGGCGTAGCGCATCGCGCGCTCGAAATAGGCCTGCAGCGCGGGCCGGTAATCGGGGTGCGAGCAGTTCTCGATGATGACCTTGGCGCGTTGCCGGGGCGCGAGCCCGCGCAAATCGGCCAGGCCTTGCTCCGTGACGAGAACCTGCACGTCGTGCTCGGTGTGATCGACATGGGTGACCATGGGCACGATGCAGGAGACCTGCCCGTTCTTCGCGGTCGAAGGCGTCATGAAAAACGAGAGATAGGCGTTGCGTGCAAAGTCGCCTGAGCCCCCGATGCCGTTCATGATGGACGAGCCCCAGATGTGGGTCGAATTCACGTTGCCGTAAATGTCGGCCTCGATCATGCCGTTCATGGCGATGACGCCGAGGCGCCGAATGACCTCGGGGTGGTTCGAGACCTCCTGCGGGCGGAGCACCACGCGGCTCCGATAGAAGGAGATGTCGCGGTTGAACTCATCCATCGCCTCGGGGCTGAGCGACAGCGCGGTGGCCGACGCGAGCGTCATCTTGCCCTGTCCTATAAGGTGGAGCATGCCGTCCTGCAGCACTTCGGTGTAGGCGGCGAGGTTCTCGAACTTGCCTTGCTCCAGCCCCGCCATGACGGCGTTCGCGGTGTTGCCGACGCCCGACTGCAGCGGCAGCAGGTTCTCGGGCATGCGGCCCTTTTTTATCTCATGAGCGAGGAATTCGAGGATGTGCCCCGCGATGAGCCGCGAGGTTTCGTCCGGCGCCGCGAACTTGGTGCAGCGATCCGTCTCGTGCGTCTCGACGATGGCGGCGATTTTGGACGGATCGCAACGGAAATAGGGCTCGCCGATGCGGTCGCCCGCGCCGATGATCGGAATGGGTTTGCGATGGGGAGGCAGCGCCGTCCCGTAATACACGTCGTGCATGCCTTCGAGACCAGGGTTCATCCAGGAATTGACCTCCAGGATGACCTTGCCGGCCTGTTCGAGCCAGGTCTTGTTGTTGCCGACGGAGGTCGCCGGGATCAGCCGGCCGTCTTCGAGGATGCCCGCGACCTCAACAACCGCCACGTCGAGCTTGCCGAAGAAGCCGAACCACACGAACTGCGCCACGTGCGAGAGGTGGATGTCGATATATTGCATCTGCCCCGCGTTGATGCGCGCGCGGCAGGCGGGGTCGGACTGGTAGGGCAGACGCATTTCGATGCCGTCCACCGCCGCCAGAGCGCCGTCGAGTTCGGGCGCGGTCGAGGCCCCGGTCCACACGCCGATCTTGAAGTCCTCGCCGCGATCGCGCAGCGCGTGGATGCGCTCGGCAAGCGCGGCCGGAACCTGCTTTGGATAGCCCGCCCCGGTAAATCCGCTCATTCCCACGTTCGAACCGGCGGGGATGAGGGCGGCCGCCTCGGCGGCGGACATGATCCTGCTCCGAAGCTCACGATTGAGCACGCGCGAACCTTCCACGAAGCGGTCCTCTTCGCCGTCATTGCCGGGATTAGCTCAGCCTTTCGGCGAGCCCATGTAAAGGCTATGAGCCGCGATTGCGCCGTTCAAGTATACTTCAGGCGAATCCGGGGATTTGGGCGGCTGCCATGCGAAAAAGGCATCGGGGAACAAGTCATAGAAAATAAAAAGGCGCAGGATCGCGTCCCGCGCCTTCAAGCTCATTCGCAAGCGAGGTTTAGCCTGCGGCGTGTTCGCCTTCGAAGAGCGCTTCCGCAGCGGCTGCCGCCTCGGCGGCGAGAGCGGCCTGCTGGGCGGCGTAATCGTCGCGCGCGGACTGCGCGACGTTCTCGCCCGCGGCCTGGCGATGCGCCTCTTCTTCGGTGCGGGCCACATTGGCCGTGACCTTGATTTCGACTTCCGGATGCAAGCTCACCCGGACGGCGTGGAGCCCGAGGTTCTTGATAGGCCGGTCGAGGAGAACTTGCGCGCGCTCGATGGTGAAGCCGCCGGCCGTGACGGCGTCGGAGATGTCGCGCGTCGAGACGGAGCCATAGAGCTGGCCCGTATCGCCAGCCTGGCGCAGCACGACGAAGCTCAGGCCGTTGAGCTTCTGCGCCACGGCTTCGGCTTCCTGCTTGCGGTGGAGGTTCGTCGCCTCAAGCTGCGAGCGCTCGGTTTCGAAACGCGAAAGGTTTTCCTTGGTGGCGCGCAGCGCCTTGCCCTGCGGCAGAAGGAAATTGCGGGCGAAGCCGGCGCGGACTTTCACCACGTCGCCCATCTGGCCCAGACGGCCGATGCGTTCGAGGAGGATGACCTGCATGGCGCGCTCCTACTTCAGCACATAGGGGAGGAGGCCCAGAAAGCGCGCGCGCTTGATGGCCTTGGCCAATTCGCGCTGCTTCTTGGCGGACACGGCCGTGATGCGGCTCGGGACGATCTTGCCGCGCTCGGAAATGAAGCGCTGGAGCAGCCGCACGTCCTTGTAATCGATGACGGGCGCGTTCTCGCCCGTGAAGGGGCAGGTCTTGCGGCGCCGGTAGAAGGGGCGGCGCGCTCCGCCGGTCGTTCCTTGCATGCTCATTCGTCACCTCCCGACGCAGCGGCTGGCGTTTCGTTCCGGGGAGGCCGCCCGCCGCCAAAGCTGCGCGCTCCGCCGCCGTCGCCGTCGCGGAAGCCGCCGCCGCCGAACCCGCCGCCAAAGCCGCCGCGGTCGTCGCGGTCGCGGCGCGGCGGACGCGGGCCGCGGTCGCCTCTATCGCCGCGGTCGCGATCTCCGCGCTCACGCTCGCGGTCGTCCTGCTTGCGCATCATGATCGACGGCTTCTCGTCCAGATCCTCGACGCGCACCGTGAGGAAGCGGAGGATGTCCGACGAAATCCGCATCTGGCGCTCCATTTCGAGCACGGCCTGATGGGGCGCCTCGATGTTGAAGAACGCGTAATGCGCGCGGCGGTTTTTCTTGATCTTATAGGCTGTGGACTTCAGACCCCAATATTCGGTCTTGCCCACCTTGCCGCCATTCTCTTCGATGACGGTCTTGTAGGCGTTCATAAGCCCGGTCACTTGCTGCGCCGTGACATCCTGGCGCGCAAGGAAGGTATGCTCGTAACGTGGCATAGCGGCCTTTCCTGGTTTCGTTCGTTGTCCGGCGCAGAGCCCCCGTCAAGCCTCGGAAAGGCGTTGAAGGATCTTAAGCAGAGCAGAGACACGGGAACGGAGCGCTTTCGCGCCCGCGCGGGCGGCCATCCTTTTGGGAATAGCATCCCGGTTCCGTTCAGCCTCAAACCGGACGGCGCCCGCACTATAGGCGATTTCGCAACCGCCGCAACTGATTTTGAGGAGATGTCACCCGGCCTGGAAACAGGACTCGAAGCCGAGGACGATGCCCGGCGGATCGAGCGAAAGCGCGCCATCGCGCACGATCCTCGTGGCCAGAAGATCGCCCTCGCCGCGCGCGTGATGAAGGATCAGCCGGTTCTCGATGTCCACGATGAGGTAGTGGCGAACGGAGGGCACGGCGAAATAGCCGGAAAGCTTCGCCGCATTGTCGATGTGCCGCGTCCCCGGGGAGAGGACTTCGACCACGATAACGGGGTTCGGAAGTTCGATTGCCGCGTCCGGCTTCTCCGGCCCGCAATAGACCAGCGCGTCGGGTTCGTAGGCCGTCCGCGCGTTGATGCGAACGGTGGCGCCGTCCGGAACCATGTGGCAGGGAAGGCCCGCCTTGCGGATCGCCGCGAGCAGCGCCGCCTGAACGGCGAATTTCGTCTTCGCATGCCCAAGCCGCTCCGGCGACGTTGCATAGACCTCGCCCTCGGACAGCTCGTAGCGGCCCGGATTCTCCTCGGCCCAGGCGAGAAACTCGTCCACGGTCATCTTGGGTTTTGCGAGCTGCTGCATGAAACCTTCATAACGAAATGAGGTTCGCCGCGCAAACCGGCGGCCTGCCTTGGCCGGGCAAGTGCATTGGTATTCGCTCGCCGGAGGTCTTCCCTCGGGTCGAGGCTTTGCGAGATCCCGGATAACCGCGAGCGGTTTCCGGGATGACGGCCCTACTTTGTTTGACGGCGTGATTGGGGGGAAGCCGCAGCGCAGCGCCGCCGCGGCATGCATTCATGCGGGATCGTGGAAACTGATTTCGCCTTCAGCCGCGGCTTATCCTTGGAGGCGTCAACACAACCTCCAGTAGAAATTAATGGCAATTGGCTGCAACTGTTGCCCAATTGCACTTGCGGGGCGGCGGCTCCTTGTTATGCTTCGCGATATACAGCTTCGGGCGTGGCCTCTTTTTTTGATCGTGTGCGCTTGCTGTCTCGTTGTTAGTCGCTAAGGGGGTTCCATGAGAAAAGTTGTTGCTTGCGCGGCCGCGCTGGCAGGGTTCGCGTTCTCCGCTCACGCCGCGGATTTGAACGACGTCACGAGCATGAAGGATCCGCTGCCGGAGACGATTTCCGCCTACGGCGTCACAATCTACGGTACGGTCGACCTGGGCTACGCCTACCAGACCAATGGCCGGCCGCTCGGAAGCGAAGTCTCCGATCTCGAATATTCGCCCTTCACGACAACCCGGAATTACACCGGCCAAGCCATCTCCACGATCCAGGGGAACGCGCTGGAGCAGTCCAAGATCGGGCTGAAGATCGAGGAAAACATCGGCTACGGCTTCCAGGCCATCGGCAAGTTGGAGGCTGGCTTCAACCCGCTCACCGGCGAGCTGTCGAACGGCTGCAGCTCCTTCCTCCAGAACGCGGGTCTCACCTCGGCAAGCCAACAGACCTCGAACGCCGACAGCGGCCGATGCGGGCAGGCGTTTAACAGCGTGGCCTATGCCGGCGTGAGCAGCGCTTATTACGGCACGCTTACCGCCGGACGGCAAGATTCGTTCATGCTCGAAGCGATGCGCGAATACGATCCGATGGCGCTCTCCTACGCGCTCTCGCTCGTGGGCTATTCGGGCACCTGGAGCGGCTCCGGCAGCACGCAGGCGGCGCGCTGGGATAATTCGGTGAAGTACGTCTTTCAATACGGTCCCGTGCACGCCGGCGCCATTTACTCGAATGGCGGCGAAGACACGGGCATTCTTGGCACTGCTTATGGTTTCAACGTCGGCGGCTCCTATAGAGGTTTCTCCATCGACGGCGTCTACACCAGGGAAAATAACGCGATTAACTTGCTGGGAGCCGAGAACGATCCCGTCAGCGGTCAACCGGCGAACGTCCTTGACGCAGCCGTCACGGACGACGCAGCGTGGTCTATCATGGGCAAGTACGTCTATGATTTCGGCGGCGGCTTCAAAGATGAAGGCCCTGGATCGAAGCTGACGTTCTTTGCCGGTTATGAGAACATCCAACAATCGAATGGGTCTCTCCCCATCGGCGCCCTTGCTACCGCAAATGGCGGCTATGAGATATATAACAACGCTGGACACGGGTCGCCCTACTATACAACGGCCAAAGAGTTGCAAATGGAGTGGGCCGGCGCGAAATACGAGTTTGGCCACGGCTGGAGCGTCACGGGCGCTTACTATCACGTGGACCAAGACGCTTTTATAAAATACGGTAAGAGTTGCGCGACGGCCGAGGCTGGCGCAGCCGCCGGCGAGCACAATGCCACCGCAAATAAAGGCTGCGCGGGCGACTACGATCAAGTCTCGCTCCTGCTCGACTACGCATTCAATAAACATTTCGACGTCTACGCCGGCGTAACCTACGCCGTCGTGAACGGCGGCTTGGCTTCCGGCTTCCCGGGCACGGCCAACCCCGACGAGGGCGCCACAGGCACAAAGACAAGCATCGACACGGCTTCGGTCGTAACGGGTCTGCGCCTGCGGTTTTAGGCAAGAAAGCTGGGATCGCCCAAGGTCCCAGCTTCATCCTCCCGCGAGCGGCGCCTTGGCGGCTTCAGCGCGATCCCGCCGGCGCCGTCTTCGCATTTCTCTTCGGCCAGAGCGGCGGTCTGCGAGCCGGGCAAAAGGGCGCACGCCCCCTCTAAAGGCCCCGCTTGACAGCCCGCGCCGAAACGTGTCTCTGGCGCAACGAACCGTGATTGGCCAGGGCGTCATCACGCCATCATTCTACTGCGAGTGACGACGCGAGCCGCATGACGTTTGCATTCACATTTCCTGGCCAGGGCAGCCAGACGGTGGGCATGGGGCAAAGCCTCGCGCAGAATTTCGCCGTCGCGCGCCGCATTTTCGAAGAGGTCGACGAGGCGCTGTCCGAGCATCTCTCCCGCATGATCTGGGAAGGACCGGAAGACGCGCTGACGCTGACCGCCAACGCGCAGCCCGCGCTGATGGCGGTATCCCTCGCCGCCTACGCCGCGCTCGCCCACGAATACGGCGCGGACGCGATCCAGCCCGCTTTCATGGCCGGCCATTCGCTGGGCGAATCCTCCGCTTACGCCGTCGCCGGCGTCTTCTCCGTGGCCGCCGCCGCGCGCCTCCTTCGCTTGCGCGGGCAGGCGATGCAAGCCGCGGTTCCGCCCGGCGAAGGCGCGATGCTGGCGCTGCTCGGCGCCGAGATCGAGCAGGCGGAAAAGCTCGCCGCCGCCGCCGCGCAGGGCGAGGTCTCGCAAGTCGCAAACGACAACGCGCCGGGCCAGGTGGTCATCAGCGGCGCGAAAGGCGCCATGGACCGCGCCATCAAGCTCGCCCCCGAATTCGGCATCCGCCGCGCCATTCCGCTGCCCGTCAGCGCTCCCTTCCACTGCGCGCTTATGAAGCCAGCCGCCGACCGCATGGCGGAAGCGCTCGAAGACATCGCCCTCAATCCGGCCAGCGTTCCGATCGTCGCCAATGTCACGGCGGCGCCCGTGACCGATCCGAATGAGATAAAATCCCTGTTGGCGGAGCAGGTGACGGGAGTTGTGCGCTGGCGCGAATCCGTGGCCTACATGGTGGACCACGGCGCTGATACGCTGTTCGAGATTGGCGCGGGCCGCGTGCTAACCGGCCTCGCCAGGCGCATTCGAGCCGAGGCGGACGCCCGTTCGGTGGGATCGCCGGACGATGTGAAAGCGTTCGGCATATGGCTGAAGGCGCGGGGAGCGTAACGGCAGCATGGGATCGGGCCGCCATGTTTGATTTGACTGGAAAGTGCGCGCTTGTAACCGGCGCTTCCGGCGGCATCGGCGAGGCTTTGGCCGTCGCGCTGCACGCGCAGGGGGCGACTGTTGCAGTGTCCGGCACGCGCCGCGAAAAGCTCGATGCGGTGGCGGCCGGGATCGGCTCTCGCGTCCATGTTCTCCCTTGCGATTTGCGCGACCGCGCTCAAGTCGCGGCGCTGGTCGGACAGGCGGAGGCCGCGATGGGCCAGCTCGACATCCTCGTCAACAATGCGGGCGTGACCAGGGATAACCTCTTCATGCGCATGAAGGACGAGGAGTGGGACGACGTCATCGCCGTCAACCTCACCGCGACGTTCGTTCTTTGCCGCGCCGCGCTGAGAAACATGATGCGCCGGCGCGCGGGACGCATTATTAACATTGCGTCGGTCAGCGGCGTGATCGGCAATCCGGGCCAGGGCAACTACGCTGCGTCCAAGGCGGGGATGGTGGCGATGACAAAATCGCTCGCGCGGGAGGTTGCATCGCGCGGGATAACGGCCAATTGTATTGCACCTGGGTTCATAGAAACGCCGATGACGCACGCTTTGAACGAGAAACAGACGGAGGCGATCGCCAGCGCAATTCCAGCCGGCGCGTTCGGAAAGCCCAGCGATGTAGCGGCTGCGGTCGTGTTCCTTGCGAGCGAGGAGGCTCGCTACATCACTGGGGAAACGCTCCACGTCAATGGCGGGATGGTGATGGTCTGACCACGCTGGGCATGCGGGCCGCGATTTCTTCAGGGCGCAATTCCTGATAAGGTGGAAAAGAGGGTGCAGGCGCCTCAAAAAAGGCTTTCACCCCCAAAGGTTCAGTGCTACCAGCCACCTCGCGCCCGAGTGCAGTCGAAGTCCGATGTGTTGCGGCATTGAAATTACCTGTGCTTAATCGAGTGAAGTTAGGCGCTTGATCACTTGGGGAAACCGTGAGGAAAACATGAGCGATATCTCGGACCGCGTTAAAAAGATCGTCGTCGAGCATCTCGGCGTTGAGGCCGACAAAGTCACTGAAAACGCCAGCTTCATCGATGATCTGGGCGCGGACAGCTTGGACACGGTTGAGCTTGTGATGGCCTTCGAGGAAGAGTTCGGCGTGGAGATACCCGACGACGCCGCCGAGACCATCCAGACGGTCGGCGACGCCATCCGCTTCCTGGAAGCTCACTCGACGAAGGCTTGATCGAGCCGGAGTCTCCGCAGCGCGCATGCCTCCCGTTTCGGCGTAAATTCCAACCGATCGAGTGAAGGCGCATGGCGCCGGAACTCATTGGCGAAGCATCGAAACGTCGGAGGGCATGATGCGTCGGGTCGTCATTACGGGATTGGGGATGGTCACGCCGGTCGGCTGCGGCGTGGAGCATTCTTGGTCGGGCCTTCTTTCGGGAAGGAGCGGAGCGAGGCGCGTCGCCGAGTTCGAGGTTTCGGATATTCCCTGCCAGATCGGCTGCTTCATTCCCAGGGGCGGCGGGGCAGGGGAGTTCAACCCCGACGACTGGATGGAGCCGAAAGAGCAGCGGAAGGTCGACGACTTCATCGTTTACGCGATGGCGGCGGCCGACCAGGCTCTTGCCGATTCGGGTTGGAAGCCCCGCAACGAAAATGAACGCGCCCGCACCGGCGTCCTGATCGGCTCCGGCATCGGGGGCCTGCAGGGCATCGAGCGCGGCGCCATTACGGTGCACGAGAAGGGGCCGCGTCGCCTCAGCCCTTTCTTCATTCCCGGCCGGCTCATCAATCTCGCGTCGGGCTATGTATCCATCAAACACGGGCTCAAGGGCCCGAATCATTCCGTCGTCACCGCCTGTTCAACCGGCTCGCACGCGATTGGCGACGCGGCGCGCCTCATCGCGCTCGACGACGCGGAGGTGATGGTCGCCGGCGGCGCGGAAAGCCCGCTGTGCCGCCTGTCGCTGGCTGGATTCGCCGCCTGCAAGGCGTTGTCGACCCATTTCAACGACGACCCGGCGCGAGCTTCGCGGCCTTACGACAAGGATCGCGACGGGTTCGTGATGGGCGAGGGCGCTGGCGTGGTTGTGCTTGAAAGCTACGAACACGCCAGGGCGCGCGGCGCCAGGATGTACGCCGAGATCATCGGCTACGGCCTTTCGGGCGACGCCTATCATATCACGGCGCCCGCCGAGGATGGCGCCGGCGCCTTCCGCTGCATGACGGCCGCCTTGAAGCGCGCGAAGCTGGCCCCGGCGGACATCGATTATGTCAACGCTCACGGCACCTCGACGCCGATGGGCGACGAGATCGAGCTGAACGCAGTGGAGAGGCTATTCGGCGACGCGGCCGCAGGGCTCGCAATGTCCTCGACCAAGTCGGCGACGGGGCACCTGCTTGGCGCGGCGGGCGCCGTGGAGGCGATCTTCTCCGTGCTGTCCATCAAGCATAATATCGCGCCCCCGACGCTCAATCTGGACAATCCCTCCGTAAGCACCGCGATCGATCTCGTTCCGCATACGCCGAAGACGAGGCAGATCGACACCGTGCTCTCCAATTCCTTCGGCTTCGGAGGCACGAATGCGAGCCTGATCCTGCGCCGGGTCGCCTAGGCGAATAGCTGAGAAATCGCGAAGCCGCGCCGCGGCGCCAATGCGGTATAACTGGTATTGAGACTAACTTCACACCGTTTTGCCACAATGCGTTGGTCAAAGGTTTTGTTCATGGGCAATGTGTAAGCTGATCATATGGCGGGCGACATCTACAACTCGGGTGGAAACAGCCGCTATTCGAAGCACAACACGTCCTATCGCGGCCAGCGGGATTATTCCGTTCTCCCGCGCAGCCCTTCGGAAGCGCTTGAGCCAGACCGCGCGCCGGAGCCGCCGCGGGGGAGCAAGCAACGCCGGCAGCGCCCGATCGTTGTCATCCTCAATCTCGTTTTCACGGCCCTGCTGATCCTGCTCATCGCCGTTGGCGTGGCGTCCTACGTGGTGCGGCTGCAATTCGACCGGGCCGGCCCCTTGGCCTATCCAACCGTCTTCGTCGTTCCGAAAGGGGAGGGCGGCGTTCGCGCCATCGCGCGCAGGCTGGAGCAGGACGGCATCATCAACGACCGCTGGACCTTCATCATCGCATCTCGCTATTTCAAGGTGCACGACAAGATCAAGGCCGGAGAATTCAACATAAAGGCCAACGCCAGCCTGCGCGACGTGCTGGATGTTTTGGTGGAAGGAAAGTCGATCCTCTACAGCATCCCTATCCCGGAGGGCCTTACAAGCCAGCAGATCGTGGAGCGGCTGAGAAGCAATCCGGATCTCGTCGGGGATATTGTCGACATCCCGCCCGAGGGCAGCCTCCTTCCCGATACCTATCGCGTTGCGCGCGGCACCTCCCGCGAAGAGTTGATCCGGCGGATGCAGGGCGAGCAGAAGAGGTTCCTGGATGGATTGTGGCCGAGCCGCTCGCGCGACCTTTTGCTGACAAAGCCGGAGGACGTCGTCAATCTCGCCGCGATCGTCGAGAAGGAGGCGAGCCGCGCCGACGAGCGGCCTCGCATAGCCGCGGTTTACCTCAACAGGCTTAAGAAGCGGATGCGCCTTGAGGCCGATCCCACCGTCATCTACGGCGCCAGCAACGGCAAGGGCGCCCTTGGCCACTCCCTGCTTCGCAGCGAGCTCAAAGACGAGGACAACCCCTATAACACCTACAGGAACAATGGGCTTCCGCCGACGCCGATCGCCAATCCCGGCCGAGCCGCCATCGAGGCGGTGCTGAAGCCGGCCAAGACGAGCGACCTCTTCTTCGTGGCGGACGGCACGGGCGGGCATGTGTTTGCCGAGACCTTCGCGGATCATCAGCGCAACGTGGCCAAGTGGCGTCATATCGAGAAAGTGCGGGACGACGAGCGCGCGGCGGTGGCTGACAGCGAGCCTGCCTCCATCGCGCTCGACAAGCTCCAGACTGTCGACATTCCTTTGCCGCAGCGCAACCCGCGCCGTTAGCGGCGATTTCGCGCCGCGCGCCGGGCTCGTAGCGAAAAATGCGCTAGACCTGCGGCGCAAATGCTGAAACAAACCAGGTTGTGGTAGAAGGTGACAGAGCGCGGTCCACCGAACCGGGCGTATTGATAATCGCTTATAGTATGGAAAGCTCGCCGTGAGTAAGCTCGCGCAAGCGCCGTTAAGGCGGGGCATCTGTCTTATTCTGTCGTCGCCTTCAGGCGCGGGTAAAACCACGCTGGCGCGGCTCCTGCTGGCTGGCGATGACAGGCTTGGCCATTCGATTTCGGTGACAACGCGGCGCCCGCGTCCGCAGGAGCGGGAGGGCATCGATTATTACTTCGTGTCCCGAAGCCAGTTCGAGGAGCTGAGAAGCAGGGGCGAACTTCTCGAATGGGCGGAAGTGTTCGGCAATTTCTATGGAACGCCCGCCGAGCCGGTCAAGACCGCGCTCGCGGATGGAAGGGACGTCGTGTTCGATGTGGACTGGCAAGGCGCCGCCGCGATCGCGAGCCTCCTGCCCGGCGACGCCGTGCGCGTTTTCATTCTCCCGCCCTCCGCCGGGGAGCTGTCCCGCCGCATCTATGCGCGCGCCTCCGATCCTGAGCATGAAATCGAAACTCGCCTCAAGGCCGCCGCCGTCGAGATGAGCCACTGGCCCGAATACGACTATGTGCTGGTCAACAGCCACGTCAAGGAAAGCCTCGCGGCGCTGCAGGCGATTCTCGCCGCCGAGCGTCTCAAGCGCTGCCGGCAATTGGGGCTCGGTGAATTCATCGCCGGTCTGACCGAGCGCGCGGCCGCAAATCCTAACGCCGCAGCCTCCGAAGATGGCGCGCCAGGTGGACGAAATCCTCAATCGTAAGGCGCTCGGCGCGCTGCGAGGCATCGATGCCCGCTTCGGCCAGGAGTTGAGCCGCATCGACGCCGAGCGCTGACAGGCTCGACCGCAGCATTTTCCGTCTTTGGCCGAAAGCGGCCGCCGTCACTTCCGAGAGCAGCGACGTGGGAACGGCGTCTGCAGGCTCGTGGGCCGGCTCGATTTCCACGAGAGCCGAGGAGACTTTCGGCGGCGGGGTGAACACCGAGGCGGGCAGCGTGAAGAGAATGCGCGGCCGCGAGCGATATTGAGCGAGCACCGAGAGACGCCCATAGCTTTCGGTCGCGGGCGCGGCCACGAGCCGTTCGGCGACCTCGAGTTGCACCATCGCCACGATCTTGTCGAACCAGGGCGGCCAGCGCTCGTCCGTCAGCCAGGACACGATCAGCGGCGTGGCGATGTTGTAGGGAAGGTTGGCCACGATACGGCTGGCGCCGGTCTCCGCCGCAATGGCCCTGTAATCGGCGCGGAGGGCGTCCGCGAAGATGGGCTTGATGCGGCCGCCGCTTTTTTCTTCGATCGCAAGAAGCGCGGGCCTGAAGCGCTCGTCGCGCTCGATGGCGACCACATTGGCCGCGCCCTCCAGGAAAAGCGCGCGCGTCAAGCCTCCCGGCCCAGGCCCGATTTCGAGCACCGTCACGCCCGCGAGGGGACCGGCGCTCCGTGCAATCCGCCGTGTTACGTTGAGGTCGAGGATGAAGTTCTGGCCGAGCGATTTTCTCGCCGAAAGCGCGGCCTCCTTGATGACCTCGCGAAGCGGCGGGAGCGAGGCGATGGCGTCCTGGAGGGTCACGGTCAGGACGCCGCCGCGGTTGCCTGCGCGGCGTTCGCCATCGTGCGGGCGAGGCGGAGCGCCTCGATGAAGCTCGTTGGATTTGCGAGCCCTGTTCCCGCCAGCGAAAAGGCCGTGCCGTGGTCAGGCGACGTGCGGATGAAAGGCAGGCCCAGCGTGACGTTGACGCCGTCGTCGAAGGACAGCGTCTTGAACGGGATCAGCGCCTGATCGTGATACATAGCCAGCACCGCGTCGTAGCCGAGCCTTGCGGCGTCGTGAAAAAGAGCGTCGGCGGAATACGGCCCGGAAGCCAGAATCCCTTGCGCCTTGAGCGTCTCGACCGCCGGGGCGATGGTTTCGATTTCTTCGCGGCCAAGCTCGCCGTTTTCGCCTGCATGCGGATTGAGCCCGCAGACCGCCAATCTCGGCCGAGCGACGCTGAAATAGCGGCGGAGCGCGCTGTCGGCGGTTATAGCCGCCGTCACGATGCGCTCCTGGGTGATCGCCAAGGGGACGTCTTTCAACGGGATGTGGACCGTGACGGGGATGGCGCGCAGCCGCCGCGACGCCATCATCATAATGGGGCGCGCTTCGGCCGCGCCGTGCCGCACGGCAAGCTCGGCCAGGAACTCGGTGTGGCCCGCATGCGCGAAGCCGGCCTGCATCAGCGCGTATTTGGCGATGGGGTTGGTGACGACCGCCGCCGCTCGCCCGGCAAACGCGAGCTCTGTAGCCTCTTCGATGGAGGCTATGATGGCGGCGGCATAGTCGGCGCTTGGCTGGCCTGGCGCGACGGGGGGGAGCGGCTGGCGCAGGGGCCGGACGGGAAGCGCGCGCGCAAAGACCGCTTGCGCATCCTCGGGCCGCTCTATGATCTCCACGGGGACAACGCTAGCGTCGAGCGCGAGGCGGCGGACTCTGTCGATGAAAACCGCTGGGTCTCCGGCTATGAAAAAGGGTGGGAGATCGAGCGCCGAGCGGCGCGCCCATGCCTGGAGCGTAATGTCCGGCCCGATCCCCGCCGGATCGCCCATGGTCACCGCCAGCGGCCGGATAACTGTTTCTTGCGCTTGAGTATTCAACCCGACATGCTCTTGCTGCGCCAGACTAGCTTCCCCGAAAGTCGATGGCCGCCGATTGCTTCAGCTGCAGGAGATAGCGACGCGCGAAACGCTCGAATTCCTGCGTGCGGGCGTCCGGTTTCTGCTCCGCGGGCGCCGTTTGCTTCACGGGGACGGCCTTCCGGCAGATGGCGTAGGTCTCGACAGCGTTGCCCACGAGAACCGGCGGCGTCATCTGCCCTTCGGACGCCTTGGCGATCAGGGGCTGCACGTCTTTCGGGAAAGACGACATCTTCGCTTTATCCATGGACCTTACCGTCGCATCCGAGACGAGTTCTCGCCTCTTTCGGCAGTTCCGCGCAAGAGGTGAATTTCTGCTTGAGGTTCTCCGCTTCGATCATGCGCTGGCTGACCGCCCTTTGATCGGCGCTGTCGCTGACCGAAAGCCTCAACACGCGAACGTCGAACTGTGCGTCGCTTTCATCCGCTTTCGGCTCGGCCACCGGCGAAGACGCAAGCAGCGACTGAATGCGCGGGCCGTATTGCCGGCGAATGACGTCGCGCCACGCGATCTGCGCGCGGATAACATCCTGGATTGTCTTTCGGGTGATGCCGTCCTTCTCGAACTGCGCATAAAACTCGGTGAGATCCGCCTTCTTGCCTTCAGGCGCGCCAGTCCTTTGAGATAAGGTTTCCTCGACTTCTTTGTCTGTTATTTTTATTTCGAACTTTTTCGCGGCCTGCAGCTTCAGCTTGTCTTCAATCAGGGCGTCGATCGCCGCCTTGCGCGAGGCGGCGCCGCCTCCTTCGGACAGCACGCGGTTCTTAACTTCTTCGAGAATCTGCTTCTTGACCCGCTCGGCGGTGGCCTGCGCCTCTGCTTCGGAACGCGGATTGGCCGCAATCATCATCTGCCGGTAGCGATCCTCCAGAGCTTTTTTCTTGACAGGGTTCTGCATGTCGAGCTCGGCCTTCATCCGCTCCCCGAACCCAGTGGTGCGGGTCATCCAGCGCAGCCTTTGGGCTACGTCGAGGGACGTAATCGGCTCGTCATTGACGAGCACGATGATGGTTTGCGCCTGGGCGTGCATGGCGCTGACCGGAAGCGCGAGAATAAGGCCCGCGAGCGCCGCCAAATTGATAAGCCGATGACGATTTTTGATTCTCATATCAAAAACTTGGATTTGATTTGCGGCGATACTTTGCCGTCATGGCTTCTTATCCCGGTGGGATAGCGTTTCGGACGCATTTTTGGCTGGCGGCCCGAGTTTAACAGCGGCGAAACTCTCTGAGCGGGGCTTTGTCGCCGGCGGCGCTTGCCGAAGAGTCCACGTTTGGCGGCTGTATCAGTAGCTGCCTATCGCCGGAAAGACGAAACGAGGCGGCGTTATCGGATTCGTCGGGTTTTAGCGGCCCGACACGCCCGACTTTCAGGACTTGGCCGCCGGCCGCCGTCCTTTCAATCCGTAGCGTCCTTTCTTGTCGCCTTATGTTCGACATGAGGAGCGCGCGCCTGCCCGCCTAGCGGAATGGGGTCGCCTCGGGCGTAAGGTCGCCGATCGAGCTTGTTGTCGTTTGCGTGCCAAAGCCCTTGAAGCCGAACCGCACCATCACCGACGTATCCGGAACGAGGTCGAGATAGGTGATGTAGGTCTGCGAATACGTCACAGCCAGGATGAAGCATTCGTCGGCATATTGGATGCCCGCGTCGTTCCTCACCCACTGATCGTTTTTGATGTCGTATCGCGCGTCGCCGAATATGGTCCACTGGTCGTTAAGCTTGAGGGCGACGAATCCGGCGATTTCGTCGCGTGCAATGGGGAAGCCAAGCTCAGGCTGCGGGCCAACTTCAACATAGCTGATCGCGGTCTCGATGAAGCCGAGCTTCGTTTGCGCGCTGTAGCTTTGGCTCGAGAGGCTGAAATCAGACTCGTTGAAGCGAATCTGCGTCAACAGGCGGAAACGGTTCATGTAATCGAAATAGCCGCCGAAGACGTAATCGGAGCGGTCCGTGCTGAGACCTGTCCCTGGATCGTAGGGATTCGCGCCCGCGAGTTGCGAGCTTTCGCCGCCAACCGCGCGCAGGCTGACGCCGTTGTACATTTGATAGGTGTATTGGACGCCGTAATTGGCTCTCGTCCCGGTCTCCATGCGGTCATAGCCGGAGAACTTGTCGATATCGAACAAAAGCGTGTCGTCGAAAACGAGGCTCTGAGAATCCTCATTCGGCACGTTCTTGTTCGAGCCGCCGGCGCGCGAGATGATCTGAAACCGGGGTTCGATCACCTGGGAGGCGTTCTCCGTGTTGCTCACGAAAGGATAGCTGTAGTCGAGCCCGACGCCGACCATCTGCCGGGTGAAGGTGTCGGCAGGGCCAGAGACGCCGTCAATATCGACAAAGCTCGATGTATTGTAGACGTCGCCGCGCGCCAGCAGGAAGGGGGTGAACCGCTCGCCCATATCGTCGGTCAGCGTCCGCCGCCATTGCGCCTGCGCCACGATATGGTCCATCGTCCCCTCCGTCGCCGGAGCGGCCGTCGTGGCGGGGTCGTTCACGCTGAGAGCAAGCGCGTTCACATCGACGCTCAACTCGCCCCCGAAAACGGGCTTGTTGTGGATGTAATTGTAGTCGATGCTCGGATAGGCGGTTGCGGTGACCGTCTTCTGGACGGTATCGGTCTCGTAGAAGTAGGTGTCGCCGGTCAAGTTGCCGTAGCGGGCGAAGGTGATGTTGAAATAGTTCGTTTCACCCATCCCAGTCAGATACATCTGCGACACGCGCTCGGTCGCGTAAAGATCGTCGAGCCTGTAGAACCGGCGGAAGGTGTCGTCGCTCTCGACAATGGCGTTCCAGCCGAAATGCCAGGCTCTGTTCAGCTCGAAGTCGCCCTTGGTCTCCACGCTGCCGCGCCAGTTTCTGTCGCCGAAGAAATCGTTGGCGCTGTCATTCCAGGCGCCTGCGAGTTTCACTTCATAAGCGCCGTTCCAAAGCCGCTGCCGCCAATCGGCCTCCAGCATGATGCCCGCCATTGTGGTGAACATCGGCAGGAGCGTCAGGTCGTAATCGGGCGCAATCGCCCAATAAAACGGAACCGTGACGAAATATCCGAGCGTGTTGGAACTCGTGCCGTAAATCGGGCCGAGGAAGCCGGTTTGCTGCTTGACCGTGGGATCGGGGGAATAGAAATAAGGGAACCAGGCCACCGGCACCCCGTAAAACTCGAACTGCGCATTCTCGTAGTAGATTTTTTGCTCTTCCTTGTCGTGGATGATGCGCGTCGCCTTAACGCGCCAGAGCGGGGGAGTTTCGGGATGCTCTTCGCAGGGCTTGCACGCGGTCATCACGCCGTTTTCATAGATGGTCTTGCCGTCCTTGCGGTAGGCGTTCGAGGCGGCGACGCGGCCTTCGTCCTGGGTGAGAGTGCGCAATGACCGGATGAAGCCGTCGCGGAAGTCGGCGCTCAAGGTGAGGCGGTCCGCATTGACCACGGAGCCGTCAGGCTCCTTCAAGCGAACGTTGCCGATCGCCGTCAGCGCGCTCGCGGTCTTGTCGTAGATAACTTCGTCGGCCAGCAGAACGTTGTCGTTGTAGTAGATCTCGACGTTGCCCCGCGCGATCACGCGGTTGTTCCGGTTGTCGTAAACGAGGTCGTCGGCCTGCAAGAGGAGGGGCGAAGACTTGTCGGGCGAAACTTGCTTCGCGACGGATGTCTCGCCGCCGCGCGTCTGCAGGTTTGGCTGCTGGGCGCGCGCAACGCCCAGGCAACCCAAACATGCCAGCACTACAGCAAGCGCCCTAAGCATTTCTCGCCGATTCCATACAGATGACCGACACTCTCAAACTTCCCGGACCTTCCGCCTCAGCCATCCTCCTGGTGCAAAAGAACGGTTGCCGATAGGAGGGCCGCGATAACGGCTGGCGCCCATGCCGCAACTGCGACTGGGACCAGCCCCGATGCGCCGACTTTACGCGATAGTTCCGAGAAAATGAAAAAGCCGAACCCCCCGGTTAACCCGGTCAGAACCATAGTTTGAATCCTGCCGAAACGAAAGGGTTTCAACGAGCAAGTTGCAGCAATCAGCACCATGGCAACCAAAAGAATAGGTCGGGAAAGAAAGAGCTGATATTGCAATTCATACTGCTCTGTCGGGATGCCAGCCCTTTTCGCGAAATTGATAAATCCAGGAAGCTCCCAGAACGAAAGAGTTTCTATGGAGCCTAGACTGTCCATGATCTGGATGGGGGTGAGATATGTGCTGACAAGATACTCCCGGTATCGCTGCACAGCCGCGCCGGAGCTTTGCACCACGGCATTCTCCAGCCTCCAATAACCTTGCCTAAGTTCAGCCTTGTTCGCTTGGATTTGCTCATAAAATCTGTTGTTGAGGTCAAATTGCAACAGGGTTACGCCGCCGAGCGTAAGCCCGCGATCCGCGGACACCTTCGCGTGCAGGATCGTGGGGCCGTCAACGCTTTCCTGCCGGCGCCAGAAGCCCGTTCCCCGAGCGGCGGCAAACGACGACTGCTCGTGGAAAAGCTGGGCCTGAAGCCGCTCGGACATAGCCTTGGTCGCCGAGGCGAGGGGATTGTAGATCGTGACGGCGAAGACCCCGATGGCGAGCGCGACCCAAAGGCCCGGCTGAATGAACTGCCAGACCGAGACGCCCGACGCGCGTACGATCGTCAGTTCCGAGGTTCTGCTGAAACTCAGGAAGGCGGCAATTGTGCCGATCAGGATCGCGAAGGGCAGGGCGAGCTCGGCGAAGATGGGGATGCGCAGAAGCGCGATGAGGGCAAGGGAGCCGGCGCCGGCGCCGGCATTCTCCTGCTTCGATCCCAATCTCAGGACTTCGACAAAGTCGACGAAGAAAATGATAAGAAATGTTACAAAAAAAACGGCTAATATCGTGATGAAAAAGCGAACCGCGATATACCGGCCGAGAATTGTTAAGATCATGTCGCTCCGCCTGCGCTGGTGGGTTGGGCCGGCGCCGCGGCGAGCCCTTTCTCGCGCCTCCCGAAGGGCAGCCGCAAACGCGGCAGCGCAATCGCCGGCGCATACACGTTGAATTGAAGCATGAGCACGCTGAGAAGAGCGGCGGCGCCGGGGACGCCGTAGATCAGCCAAAGCGCCCAGGATTGCTTGCCGACAATATTGATGCCCGCAATCCCGACCACGCGGATGGCGGCGCAGATCAGGAACGCGGTGAACAAAAGGCTTCCACGGCCCTCTCGCGTCGTCCTCGGCCGGCCAAGGTAAAGCACCGCCACGAACACGAAGCATAAAGCGTAGATCCCGGCCGATGATCGCTCGTGGATTTCTGAGCGAAAAGCGGGCTTGTTGGCCTGATAGTACGGGCTCGATGTATCGGGAAACACCAGGTCGCGAAAGTCTCGCTCCCTCGGTCTTGCCTCCCTTGGCCCCTGTTTGGGGGACAGGTCTCCGACGTCGAAGGCGTAGGTCGTGAAACTCACGATCTGCGTGTCCGCCTTGCCGGCGTCCTGACTGAGAATTTGCCCATCGTACAGTTCCATCGCGGCGCGGCCGCCGTCCTGCACCATCACGCCGCGCTCCGCGATGACGGTTGTCGCCTTCTTGGGGTCGCGTTCGTCGCGAACGACAACGCCAAGCAGCACGCCATCCTTGCCCTTGTCGCGCATATGAAACGTCAGGCCCGCCTCGAGATCGTTGAACTCGCCGGGCCTCATGACCTGCGCCAGCACGTCGGCGCGGACCTGCATGGTGTAATCCGCGAGAAGGCGCGCAGCCCACGGCAAGCCGAAGACGCTCCCCGCCGTAGAGCCCGCCGCCACAATCAGGGACAAGACGATGTAGGGCGCGAAGATTCGCCAAACCGAAGCGCCCGCGGCGGAGAGCACGATGAGTTCGCTATCTCCGGCAAGTTTGTTCAGCGTATAAAGACAGGCGATGAGAAAAGCGATCGGCGCAACCATGACGATCAGGTTCGGGATCGCAAGCGCCGTGATCTTGAGGAACAGGATGAAGGTCTGCCCCTCGGAGGTCACAAGCGCGACTTCCTTAAGAACGGACGTGAGCCAGACGATAAGCGTGAGCGCGATCAGGATCGTAATGAGCGCCGAAGCCGTCTGGCGAAAGATGTAGAGGCTGATCAGCATGCCCGGGGCCGGACCTTCCCTTGGTTCGGCGTTCACTACGCACCGCTTCATGGCGCATTTTCGGCCGTGCCGGGCTTTGCAATTGCGGGGCTTTCCTGTAGGGTCGCGTGTTGTCTAAAATCAGTCGCTCACCGCCTGACGGTTCGCCCCCTCCATGACAGAGCTTCCCACATTTTTGTTTGCCTCGCTGGGTTCAAAACCGAGCGCCCCCACTGCAATCTATTTCGTTGCGGAGGAGGAGGGACTGCCGGCCCCCATCAGGAAACTTGACGCGACCGCCGCGGGCGCGCTCTCGAAGGCGATCGCCGCCGCGGATTTCAAGCGCAAGCGCAAGACAATCCTGGAGATTCTGGCGCCGCACGGGCTGGAAGCGTCGCGCCTCCTGCTGGTGGGCGTCGGCGACTCCAAGACCTTGAACGAGGCGGACTGGCTCGAAATCGGAGGCGCGGTTCGCGGCAAGCTGCCCGCGAAGGCTTTGGAAGCCGACGTCGTTTTCGACGGCATCGAGTTCTCTGAGCGAGGAAGCGCCCCTTGCGTTCGCGAAAGGCTTCGGCCTGAGGCATTACTCGTTCAAGAAATACAAGTCGAAAACAAGCGCCCGGGGCGACGGCGAGGAGCAGGATGCGGAAACCGACCGCGCTTCGCCGCGGCTGACGATATTTTCCAAATGGGGCGATGGGCTCGCCAGGGAATTCCAGCAGCAGCAAGGCGTCCTTCACGGCGTGTATCTTGCGCGCGATCTTGTCAACGAGCCCGCCAATGTTCTAACGCCGCCCGAGTTTGTGGAGCGGTTGCGCGCGCTCGAAGCGGACGGCCTCACGGTCGAGGTTCTGGACGAACGGGCGCTGCGCACGCTTGGCATGAACGCCATGCTTGCCGTCGGACAAGGCAGCGCGCAGCCTTCCTCGGCCGTGGTCTTGCGGTGGAACGGCGCGGCGGCTTCTGCGGACTGGGATGGCAATCTCGTCTTCATCGGCAAGGGCGTGTGCTTCGATTCCGGCGGCATTTCCATCAAGCCGAGCCAGGGCATGGAGGACATGAAGGGCGACATGGCCGGCGCCGCCGCGGTGGCGGGCGTCATGACCGCGCTCGCCAGACGGAAGGCGCCTGTGAACGCGGTGGGCCTTGTCGGCCTCGTCGAGAACATGCCGAGCGGCACGGCGAGCCGGCCGGGCGACATCGTCACCAGCGCATCGGGCCAAACCATTGAAATTCTTAATACGGACGCGGAAGGCCGGCTCGTCCTGGCGGACCTCATCTGGTACGCGCAGGCGCATCTTGAGGCGAAGCTGATCGTCACGCTCGCGACATTGACGGGCGCGATCCTGGTCGCGCTCGGCAAGGAATACGCCGGGCTCTTTTCGAACGACGACGATCTCGCCTCGAAGATTTCGGAAGCGGGCCTCGACACCGGCGAGAAGGCTTGGCGGCTGCCGCTTTCCAAGAAATACAACAAGATGATCGATTCCAAACTCGCCGATATCAAGAATATCGGCGGCCGGGATGCGGGCTCGATCACCGCCGCGCAGTTCCTTTTGAGGTTCGTGAAATCCGGCACGCCCTGGGCGCATCTGGACATCGCCGGCACGGCCATGGGCTCGCCCGCCTCCGACATCAATCAAAGCTGGGCGTCGGGATACGGCGTGCGCCTGCTCGACCATTTCCTGGCGAAGTTTTACGAGAGCCGTCCCGAGCCTCGATAGCAAAAGTTTCCATAATGCATCTTATGCGAATCGCGCGCGGGCGCTCCAAGGCACGCGCGCGACAGCGGCTGCGCGCGGCAAACGATGGCGCGGCCTCGACGACGCTCATTTTGATGCGGGATCAAGTGAGAACTTAAGGAGAACGAGCGCCCGGAAAAGGTCGATTTTCCTCAAGAAATCGGCAGTCGGCGCTGTCTCCTGGGCATACCTAAACGCCTCGAAAAGCTAAGCGCTTCGAGCTAGACAATACCTCCCATTTCGGCTTCTTCACCCATTTGCGAGGGGCGGCCGATGGCGAGAGCGTCAAATTTTATGGCGATGCGGCGTCTGAACCGCTGTGCGAAATTGGGAGCTGCGGCCTTTTAATGTCCTCTCGCATGCCGTTTCGCGAAGGCTTGCAAAAGGATACGGAACAAAACGCGAACGAACGCCAGATTTAGAAACCGCAGAGGCTAAAACCAGAACGCTCTCAGACGATGGGGCGCTTGGTTTCCATCTTTCCCGTCAAGGGGGCCCGATGGCGTAAGGCCCGAAGAAAAAGCGAGATGGAAAGATGATAGCTTCGGCAAGCCGAGCCGCAAGTCGCGGCCCGCCTTCCGGTCTGCGCCGCTGAGACGGACCGGCGGCGAAATGCGCATAGGAATGGGTCGCGAAGGCGCAAACCCGCCCGCAGGCAAGCAGCAGAAGCGAGAAAAGGAGCCGTTTGAGTGACGCGGCGAAGCGCATCGCGTAATCCTTGGGCCTTCATGGCGAACATGGATACGGTAAGGTGATTTGGATTCCTGGGTCAACGGCAGCGGAAGCGGAGGATGAGTGAGCACGGAGCATGACGAACGGCGATCGGGCGTGGGGCCGAAGCGCGGCGCCGCTGAATCTGGCGGGAGCGATGAAATCGGGCGCCTCATCGAAGTCATGGCGGCGCTTCGCGATCCCGAGCGCGGCTGTCCCTGGGATCGCGAGCAGACATTCGCGACGATCGCGCCTTACACCATCGAGGAAGCCTACGAGGTGGCGGACGCCATCGAACGCGCCGACATGGCCGACCTGAAGGACGAACTCGGCGACCTTCTGTTGCAGGTGGTTTATCACGCGCGCATCGCCGAGGAGGCGGGCTTGTTCGCCTTCCCCGACGTGGCCGAGGCGAGCGCCTCGAAAATGATCCGGCGTCATCCGCATGTGTTCGGCGAAGGCGGGGACGGCGGCGCGCGCCAATGGGAAGCGATCAAGAAGCAGGAAAAGGAAGCCAAGGCCGCGAGGAGCGGCGCCGCGCACGCCCCTTCCCTTTTCGAAGACATCCCCGCCGGCCTGCCCGGATTGGCGCGCTGCCAAAAGCTGCAACGGCGCGCACAGCGCATAGGGTTCGACTGGCCGTCCGTGGAGCCAATCCTCGACAAGGTCGACGAGGAACTGGCGGAGCTCAAGGCCGAGATCGCGAGCGAGCCTGGGCCGGAGAAGCATCGCCGGCAATTCGAGGAGTATGGCGACCTGCTGTTTGTGCTTGTCAATCTGGGCATGAGGCTCGACATCGATGCGGAGTTGGCGCTTCGGGCCGCCAACGCAAAATTCGTTCGGCGCATGAGCGCCATGGCCAAGGCGGCTGCGGACGGCGGCCGCTCGCTTGAAGCGATGACGCTGGACG
Source organism: uncultured Alphaproteobacteria bacterium (assembly GCA_963748525.1). Classification (GTDB taxonomy): domain Bacteria; phylum Pseudomonadota; class Alphaproteobacteria; order Rhizobiales; family Rhodomicrobiaceae; genus Rhodomicrobium. The sequence goes on along the minus strand of CAVVJJ010000018.1, from coordinate 302,635 downwards.
AAATGGACGCGCTGTGGGGCCAGGCCAAGCAGGCGGAGCGGGGCGCCTCATAGGAGGGCGCGCCTTGCGGATCGAATTGCGCAAGGGGCTCGCGATTGGAAAGCGCGCTCCGGCCTTGCCCAAGATCATCCCGGAACGGCGGCGCCGTCCTTAGCCGTCATGCCGCGATACGTTAGGCGTCATCCCGCGATGCCTTGGTTGTCATCCAGCCAGACGCCAGTTGCCATCCAGCGATGCCTGCCTTAGCCGTCAGCCGCGATACGTTAGGCGTCATCCTGCGATGCCTTGGTTGTCATCCAGCCAGACACCGGTTGCCATCCAGCGATGCCTGCCTTGGTTGTGATCCAGCGATGCCTGCCTTGGTTGTGATCCCGCGATGCTTTGCTTGTCATCCCGGAAGGGCGAAGCCCTATCCGGGATCGCCGAGAAATAGAATCTGCGTCCGTAACGCCCCAGGATCAGTGCGCCTCTCCATGACGGCAAAGGCTTGGCGGGCGCAGCCAAAAGTTGCTCATGGTTCGACAGGCTCACCATGAGGCTAATATGGAGGCGGCGCGCCTCGGAGCAGAGCCTAACCCGTGGACACAGCAGCCCCTCGTCCCAAGGAGCGCTGCAAGCGCCGTCTCCGAGGCTAACCCGCCGCGCCTCATCCTGAGGAGGCGCTGCAAGCGCCGTCTCGAAGGATGAGCTTGTTCTAATGGCGGTTCGCCTTCTCCTCGGCGACGAGCTCCTTTTTCGAGAGCTTCCCGATCAAGGTCTTCGGCAACTCGTCACGGAATTCGATTTTCGTGGGCATCTCGATCTTTGAAATGCGCTCCTTGAGGAATTCGACCATCTCATGGGCGGTCACGGTTTGCCCGGACCTGAGTTTCACGAACGCTTTCGGCGCCTCGCCGCGATACCGGTCGGGCACGCCGATGACGGTCACTTCATCGACCGCCGGATGCTCATAGATCGCCTCCTCGATCCGGCGCGGATAGACGTTGAAGCCCGAACAGAGGATCATGTCCTTGATGCGATCGACGATATAGGCGAAGCCCTCTTCGTCCATGTAGGCCACGTCGCCCGTGCGAAAAAACCCGCCGACGAAAGCCTCGGCGGTTTCGGCGGGCTTGTTCCAATAGCCTTTCATGACCTGCGGGCCGGAAATGCAGATTTCGCCCTTTTCGCCGAGCGGAACCTCGCGTTCCGGCGCGCCGAGTTCTCGCAGCGAGATGATCGTGCCGGGCACCGGCAAGCCGATGGAGCCCTCCTTGATTGGCCCGAAGACCGGATTGAGGTGCGTCACGGGCGAGGTTTCCGAAAGTCCGTAGCCCTCGACCAGCTTGCACCCCGACACGCGTTCGAAGTCGCGCTTCACCTCGATCGGCAGCGGCGCGCCTCCCGAGACGCAAAACTTGAGCGAAGACAAATCGTGGCTCTTGATGCTTGGCGACTTGGCCAGCGCGTTGAACAGCGTCGGCACGCCCATCATGACGGTCGGCTTCGTCTGATCGATGGTCTCCAGAGCCTGCTTCAGCTCGAAGCGCGGCAGCATGATCATCTGCGCCCCGATCTTGATCGCATAATTCATGAGGCCGGTCATCGCGAAGGAATGGAAGAACGGGATGACGCAGAGGAAGCGCTCCTGGCCCTGAAGCACCAGGCCGGGGACCCACGCCTCGGCCTGCTGCACATTAATGGAAAGGTTCGCATGCGTGAGCATCGCGCCTTTCGGAGTGCCCGTCGTGCCGCCGGTATATTGCAGAGCGGCGATGTCGCCGGTGTCGATGTCGCAAGGCTTGAACTTGCCGTCGTTGTGCATGAGGTTGCGCGACGCGACGACGCCGCCCCCCGCTTTCCAGGCGACGACATCCTTGCCCTTCAGCAGGCTGAACAGGAACCCCTTGAGCGTCGGCAGCATGTCTCGGAAACGCTCGACGACGACATGCTTGACCGCGCCCGCGTCGAGGAGAGCCTTCGCCTTCGGATAGGTCGCTTTCAAATCGAGCGTCGCGATGATGTCGATGCCTGCGTCCCTTGCCTGAAAGCTCAACTCGGGCACGGTGTAGAGCGGGTTAAAGCCCACGACGGTTCCGCCCGCCTTCAGCGTCGCATAATAATAGATGACGAAGGCCGGGCAGTTCGGGAACAGCAGCCCGACGCGCGACCCCTTCTTGACGCCAAGCGCCTGGAGGCCCTTCGCGGCGCGATTCACAGCCTCGCCAAGCTGCGCATAGGTTAACAACTTTCCGAAGAAGTTCGTCGCGCGATTGGCAGGAAAGCGCGCCACGGAAGCGGCGAGAAACGCGGGAAGGGGCGCCGGACTATACGCCGCGAACCAGTCCACGCCTTCCGGATAAGACTTGAGCCAGGGGTATGTCCTGCCGCTTGCGGCCGCGTCCGCGGCTGGCGCTCCCGTCAGCTCGGAAGGTTGCGTGTTATCCATTTCGTTTCCACCCGTTTGCTTTTGATTCGTTATATAAGCGAGCAAACCCGATATTTAACATCGGCGCACAAGGACGGAAACGCTATAATAGACCCGACGGAAACGCTATGATGCCTGAGCTTGGTCCTTAGGAGCACTGTATTCGAAAGCGCTTGCCGTTCAGGCTCGCCCTTTACCTTGAGCGGAGGCATTAGCCCTGGGAGGCGTCTTCGCTGGACTTGAACCGGGTTTGCCGCTATCTCGTTCGCCTACGCGCAAAAGAGGAACGGGGAAACCTTCATCGCCGTTGGGTTATAAGATCGCCGCAGGGAGCCTGCAATGGATGACGTAGCCGAAAAGATTATCGCAATATTACGTAAGAATATGCGTAATCCCGATAAGGAAATTAACCTGGATACGAAGTTGACTGAGCTGGAGATCGAGTCGCTCGACCTCGCCGTCATCGTTTTCGATATCGAGGATACGTTCGGCATTCAGATTCCCTATAACGCCAACGATGAGGTCGCCGACTTCGCGACGGTCAAATCCGTTGTGGAGAGAGTGAAGGCTGTTCTCGCGCAGCAAGCGCCGTCCAACGCCGTAGCCTAACCCCGCATCCCACAAGGCTTATAACATGGCATCGAACGGCAAGGGCCGCCGCGTTGCGGTAACGGGCATCGGCGCGGTGACCTGCCTCGGCCTGGGCGTCGATAAGCTCTGGAGCGCGATCAAAGCGGGCGAGCATGGCATCGGCCCGGTCCGCGGCTTCACGGCGACGGAGGAGCTTTACATCAGGATCGCGGGCGAGGTGCTCGATTTCGATCCGAGGACCCTCGGCCTCAGCAAATCGCTGCTTCTGGCCGACCGCTATTCGCAATATGCGGGCGTCGCCGCCGCGGAAGCGATCAGGCAGTCCGGCCTGGAAACGCCCCTTAAGAACGGCGAGCGCGCGGCCGCGATCGTGGGCTCGGGCGCGGGCGGGATGGCCACGCTCGAACGCGTCTACGAGGAGATTTTTGCTTTCAAGAAGAAGGCCCTGCACCCCCTCACGCTGCTGCGCACGATCAGCAGCAGCGCGGTCGCCCACATCAGCATGGATTACGGCATCAAGGGGCCGGTGTTCGGCACGGTCAGCGCCTGCTCCACCGCAGCTCACGCCATCGGGCTCGCCTTGCAGATGATCAGGGCCGGCGCCGTGGATGTGGCGGTCGCGGGCGCCTCGGAGGCGGCCATCAACCTGTCCACGATGCGCGCCTGGCAGGCAATGCGCGTGCTCTCGCCGGAAGGGTGCTATCCCTTTTCGAAGCGCCGTAATGGAACGGTGCTCGGCGACGGAGGGGGCATTCTCGTCCTGGAGGCCATGGATCACGCGAAAGCGCGCGGCGCCACGATCCTGGCCGAGCTCCTGGGTTTCGGCATGACCTCGGACGCGGGCGACATGGTCAATCCCAATGTGGACGGCCCCTCCCGGGCCATGAAACTCGCCCTTGACGATGCGGGCCTCGCCCCCTGCGACATCGATTACATCAATGCGCATGGCACGGCGACGGCGGCCAACGACATTAATGAAACGCGCGCCATCAAGGCGGCGTTCGGCGAGCACGCGAACAGGCTTGCCATCTCGTCGACGAAGTCGATGCACGCCCATTGCCTCGGCGGAGCGGGCGCCGTCGAAGCGACCGTTTGCATCCAGGCGCTGCGGGAGGGGTACATTCCGCCCACGATCGGTTTCGGCGAGCCCGGCGATGAATGCGATCTCGACTACACGCCGAACGTGGGCCGCTCTCGCGACCTCGGCTACGTCATGTCGAATTCGTTCGCCTTCGGCGGATTGAATGCGGTGCTCGTTTTCGGCCAAGCGCGAAATTAACGTCGAATTAGCCTGACTTTCGCCTCAGTGTTACCATGGCTGGAAGAATTCGCGACGCCATGCCTCGCGACGAGGCGCGCAAAAACGGCAGCGGCTGCTGCGTTATATCTCAACACGCAGGGCTCAGAAGGCTATCCGATGGCGATGATGTTTGAAGCGCATTCCCCCCTCACTTGGATTGCCTTCAACGTTCTCGTTCTCGCCATCCTCGCAGCCGACCTCGGCATATTTCATCGCAAGCCGAGGGAGATCCCGGTCCGCGAGGCGCTTTGGACCACGCTCGGCTACGTCCTTCTCGCGCTCTGCTTCAACGCCTGGATCTATTGGCAGTCCGGAGAGAAAAGAGCCATCGAGTTTCTGACAGGCTATGTCATCGAATACGCGCTGAGCATGGACAACATCCTCGTGTTCGTCGTCATCCTGGCGTATTTCCAGGTTCCCGCCCAATTGCAGATGCGGGTGCTGCTTTGGGGCATCCTCGGCACGCTCGTCTTGCGCGCCATATTCATTCTCGCCGGCTTCGCCTTGATCGAGACCTTCGACTGGACGGTTGTGGTGCTCGGCCTCTTCCTCATTTACACCGGCGTCAAGACGATGCTCTCGGGCGAAGAGTCGATCGATCTGAAGGACAGCCGCGTCATCAAGTTCACGCGCAGGCTGATCCCCATCACGCACGAGTATCACGGCCCGCGCTATTTCACGCGGCTGGAGACCGGCGCGATGGTGGCGACCCCGCTGTTCCTCGTGCTCATCGTCTTGAACATCACCGATATTATCTTCGCGCTCGACTCCATCCCGGCGATCTTCGCGATCACCCGCGATCCGTTCATCGTCTATACGTCGAACGTCTTCGCGATCCTCGGCCTCAGAGCGCTTTATTTCGCCCTGTCGGGAATGGTCGATAAATTCCGCTACCTGAAATATGGCCTCTCGCTTGTGCTCATCTTCATCGGCGTGAAGATGATCTACAACTATCCCGATTGGCTTGAGGACATTCCCACCGAATGGGCGCTTATCGTGACTGCGATCTTGATTTTCGGCTCGATCTTGGCGTCGCTCATCCACAACCGGCTCGACGAAAGCGCTTCCTCCCGCTGATTAACGCGAAGCTTGCGCTGCAAGCCGCCTTTTCCGGACGCAAACCTAGCGGACGCGCTCCAGGATCGAACAGAAGTTTGCGACGGCCGCGCCGCCCATATTGAAGACGCCGGCAAGCGTGGCCTGCGGAATCTGCATCTCCCGCGCCTCGCCCATAAGTTGCATCGCCGCCATGATATGCATCGATACGCCGGTGGCGCCGATGGGATGACCCTTCGACTTGAGGCCGCCCGATGGGTTCACCGGAAGCTTGCCCGTCTTTTCGGTCCAGCCTTCCCTCACCGCGATATGGCCCTGACCCACGGGCGTAAGCCCCATCGCCTCGTATTGGATAAGCTCCGCGATCGTGAAGCAGTCGTGCGTTTCCACGAGGCTGAGATCCTCAAGCGTCGCCCCGGCGCGCGCAAGCGCCAGCGCCCAGGCGCGCCGGGCGCCGTCGAACGCGGCGGCGTCGCGGCGCGACAAAGCCAGGACGTCGTTCGCCTGCGCTCTGCCGCGAAACCGGATCGCGCGCGGCGCGCCGTCCGCGGCGTCATCGGCCACAAGCACGAGCGCGGCGGCGCCATCCGAAATCAGCGAGCAATCGCTGCGCCGAAGGGGCGGCGCCACATAGGGGTTCTTGTCCGAAACCGTGTTGCAGGACTCGAAAGTCAGTTCCTTGCGCATCTGGGCGAGCGGATTCAGCGCGCCGTTCCGATGGCTTTTCACGGCGATGCGCGCCAGCTCCGCCGAGCGGTCGCCATGGCGCTGGAAATAGGTTTGCGCAATGCGGGCGAAGATCCCTGCAAAGCCCCCCTCAACGTCCGCCTCCTCCTTGCGATAACAGGCGCCGAGCAGAATATCGCCGGTCTCGGCCGTCGATTTGGCCGTCATCTTTTCGGCCCCGACCACAAGGGCTACGTTCCCCTGCCCCGCTTCGATGAAGTTCAGCGCCGCGTGGATCGCTGCCGAGCCCGTCGCGCAAGCGTCCTCCACGCGCATGGCGGGCTTGTCCGCCAATCCGGGCTCGATCAAGCCGGGGATCGCGCCCTGGAAATCCTGCTTTTGGAAGCCATTGTTCATCGCGCCGACGAAAACCGCGTCGACGTCCTCCGCGGCGATGCCGGCATGATCGAGCGACGGCCGCACGACGCGCGCCATCAGCGCTTCCGTGTCGGGGTCTTCCAGCTTTCCAAAGGGCGAATGCGCCCAGCCCGTGATGAACGCCGAACGCGCCACGCGATCCTCCTCGGCTATGCGTTTCTTTCATATAACCGCTGGCGCCGCGTTCACCAAGGAGAGGGCGCGCGGGCCGCCGCGCGCCGAAGATCGCAGGGATCAGAGGATGTATTTTGCGCTGACGGTAATGGCCGTCTTGCCCTTGATTTCGAACTGGGCCTGATCGAAGCGCGGCTTTCCGAAGAGGCGCGGATTGTTCGAAATGCCGATGCCTTCGGTGGGGATGCCGAAGAAGTTCGTATCGAGCTGCCCATTGCCGTTCTCGTCATGGATGACGGCGACGGCGTAGACCCCGTCCTTCAATCCGGAATAGCTCATGACGACCTTGCCGCCGGCGATAACGGCTTTTCCCTCTCGGACGGGCCGGCCCTTGGCGCAGTCCGGGAAAATATCCCTGTCGGAGCTTTCGGCGGAGAACACGCAAAGGATCACCTGGCCCTGGTTGCTTCGGAGATTATCGATGGTGACGATCAGTTCGCCTGCGGAGGCGGCGGACGCAAGCGCTGAACCGAGGAAGAAGGCGGCCGCTGCTGCGGACCGCGAGGGGAGTTCCATGGGATAGCTCGGCTCAATATGGCGGGACACGCCGCGATAAGCGCCTGGGACGGCAAGATTGAGGCGCATGACGGTTTGCTTACCACGTTCAAATTTAGTCAAACTTTCGCAAGCGTGGCGCTGGGATGTTCGTTAAACTCCAGGTCGGCCTTTCTTCGGGCGAAATCCAGCCGTCCTTTTGTCCTTGGTTGGTTGTCGATGCTGGCTCACGCGTTCAGTGAGCGTTAGGAGTTCGCGGAGCACTCGCATGTTCAAGTTCTTGAAAACCATTCTCGGCGCCGGTTTCATTTTCAGCGCGACGGCTGCGGCGGCGGACGGTCTGCCCCCTCAGCTCCTCGACGACGTAATGCGAACCTGCAGGGCCGATTATCATCGCGTCTGCTCGGAGGTGTTGCCGGGCGGCGGGCGCGTCGGCCGCTGTCTCCTCGACCATGAGATGGAGCTTTCGCCGCAGTGTCTGAAGGCGATCAAGCTCGCCCACGCGATCGAAGCGTGCACGCCCGACTTCCGCCGCTTCTGCAACGGCGCGGAACCGGGAGGCGGTGAAATCGTGGAGTGCCTCGCCGGCCGCATCGAGCAGCTTGCGCCGGAGTGCCGCCGCGTGGTGAGCGCGAATGCGCCCTACGCCTCGCCGGGTCCTGAACGCCACGGCTTCTATCGCGGTGGCGCCATTGGCGAGGCTTATCCCGAAAGCCAGCGTCCCGAGGGCGAGCCATACGCCGGGGAAAGCCCCCGCGGCGACCGCTCCTACGAGGATCGCGATGGGGATCGCGGATACGACCGCTACGCAGAGCGCGGAGACGACCGCTATCGCGACCAGCCTTATGGCGAGGATCGCTCTTACGGTCGCGGATACGACAGCCCGCCCTACCCTGCTCCTGAAGAAGAGCGCGAACCGATCAAGTAGCTAAACCCGCTAAATCTCGAAAACGCCGGATGCGGCGCTTTCGCGATATTCGCCCGAGACGCCGTTCATGCGCTCCACAATGAAGCCGCGCGTGCGCAAGCGCGCGAGCGTTTTGTCGGCGTGGGCGCGGTCCTTCGTCTCGATCACGATGTCGACGAGCGTGCCTTTCGCGGGCACGTCGAGATAGAACCGCCGGTGGTGCACTTCGAGGATATTGGCGCCGCAGCGGCCAAGCTCGCTTGCGATTTCGCCGAGCGTTCCTGGCCGGTCGCTTATGGTGATGCGCAGCGAGACGATCTTGCTCTCGCGCTCAAGCCCGCGCATGATGATCGCGGCGAGCACGCGGCTGTCGATATTGGCCCCGCATTGGAACAGGCCAACTCGCCGTCCCGCAAATCGCTCCTTATGCGAGAGAACCGCCGCGAGCCCCGCCGCGCTGGCGCCCTCGGCCACGGTTTTCTGCACGCTCGCCAGCGTGAAAATCGCCTGCTCCACGGCCGTCTCGCTGACGAGGATCACATCCGAAACGAGGTCCCGGATGATGGGCAGCGTATGGGCGCCGCAGGCCTTCACCGCGATGCCTTCGGCCAAGGTCGCGCCGCCGCATTCGGCGATTTTGCCATGAAGCGCGGCGTAACAGGACGGGTAGCTCTCCACTTCGACGCCGATCACCTCGATGGAAGGGCGCACGGCCTTGACCGCCGTCGCCACGCCCGCGATGAACCCGCCGCCGCCGATGGGGGCCACGATGCAATCGAGGTCGGGGCAATCCTCCACGAATTCGAGCCCGGCCGTGCCCTGGCCCGCGATCACGGCGGGGTCGTCATAGGGATAAATCAGCGTGTATCCATGCTGCGCGATCAGCCGGTCCGCCGTTGCGCGGCACTCCGCGACGCTTTCGCCGGACAGGATCACCTTCGCGCCATGGCTTTCGGTGTTCCCGACCTTGTTGAAGGGCGTGTGCTCCGGCATGATGATTGTGGCTGGGACGCCAAGCCGCGCCGCATGATAGGCGACGGCCTGCGCGTGATTGCCCGCCGAAATCGCGATCACGCCGAGATTGCGCGCCGTCTCGCCGAGCGAAAGCAGCTTCAGCAGCGCGCCGCGCTCCTTGAAGCTGCCCGTGGCCTGCATGTTCTCGTATTTGATGAAGATGCTCGCGCCGGAGAGCGCCGAAAGCTTCGGCGCCTCGACGGCGGGCGTTCTTAAAATAACGCCGCGCAGCCGCTCCGCCGCAGCCTCGATCGCGGCAAGATCGATCGGCGGCTCCGGGGTCGTATCCAACGCTGGCAGAGCCATGAGGCGCGCATCTCCTTTGCGGCGCGAAGCCTGCGGGAAATGCGTGGTTACATGCCCCTCGCTCACGCCGCCTTCAAGAGACGCGCCGCCTCCACCGCGAAATATGTGAGGATGCCGGCCGCCCCTGCGCGACGGAACGCGAGCAGGCTTTCGAGCACGCAGCGCTCGCGGCTGAGCCAGCCATTCTGGAACGCGCCTGTCAGCATCGCATATTCGCCCGACACCTGGTAGACGAATGTCGGAACCTCGAAGGTTTCCGAGACGCGGCGCACGATATCGAGATAGGGCATGCCGGGCTTGACCATGACCATGTCCGCGCCCTCGGCGATATCGAGCGCAACTTCGCGGATCGCTTCGTTGGTGTTCGCCGGATCCATCTGATAGGTGCGCTTGTCGCCCTTGAGCGTGCCGGACGAGCCAACAGCGTCGCGGAACGGCCCGTAGAAGGCCGAGGCGTATTTCGCGGCATACGACATGATCAGCGCGTTCTTGAAGCCGTTCGCTTCCAGAGCCTCGCGGATGACGCCGATGCGGCCGTCCATCATGTCCGACGGGGCAAGAACGTCGCATCCGGCTTCGGCCTGCGTGAGCGACTGCCGCACGAGCGCTTCGAGCGTCTCGTCGTTGGCGATCTCGCCCTCGATCAAAAGCCCATCGTGGCCGTGGCTGGTATAGGGATCGAGCGCCACGTCGCAGATCGCGCCAATCTGGGGCACGCGGGCCTTGAGGGCGCGAACGGTGCGGCAGACCAGATTTTCAGGGTTGAAGGCTTCGCTCGCCGCATCGTCGCGAAGGCTCGTTTGCGTATAGGGGAACAGCGCAACCGCGGGCACGCCGAGTTCGGCCGCCTCTTCCGCGGCGTCGACCGCAAGGTCGATTGAAAGCCGCTCGACGCCCGGCATCGAAGGAATAGGCTGGCGCACCTTCTTGCCGTCGACGACGAAGATCGGCCAAATCAGGTTCGCGGCCGAAAGCGTGGTTTCCGCCACGAGCGCCCGCGACCACTGCGCCTGTCTTGGACGCCTCAGCCTGATATTGGGGTATCCGCCCGCCGCTTGAGCGAGCGATGCTTTATCTGCGATAAACGTTGAGGATTTTTTTTCGATTGTCATGGCGCGACCCATTAAGAAAGTGGATTTGTCAATACGCCCGAAAGCCGCTTGACACAAGCGCGCAGTTGTTCTAGAACAAACACAGAACATCGATGGCCGCCCCAATTCCCCCATCGATGCGAAAGCAAGCAAGCGAGCCAAAAAACGCCGGCTTTGTAAGAGTTTACCGGCCACTCCGTTCCCATTGCCCCCGATGGGGAACGTTGACGCCCCCATGGCCGCTTGCTTGCTTTTTTTTTCGAAAACAGCCAAATCACAAAGCATGGTAAAAATAGACGTTTTCGGCGCGGGCATCGTCGGCTTATGGCAGGCTTTCGTGCTGCGCAGACGGGGCCATGATGTCACGCTGTGGGACCGCGCCGGGATACCTGGAGGCGTAAGGGCCAGTCAGCTCGCGGGCGCGATGCTGGCGCCCTATTGCGAAGGCGAGCCGGGACATGAGTTGGCCCTGAAGCTCGGCCTCGAAGCTCTGCCCCTCTGGCGCGAGCACTATCCAGAAATGACAGCGACAGGGACGCTGGTCGTTGCGGCGGCCCGCGACCGCGCCGACTACGAGCGGTTCGCCTCTGTGACGCACGGTCACCGGCGGGTGGCCGCGGCGGAGTTGAGCGAGCTTGAGCCGGCGCTGGGAGGCCGCTTCCTCGAAGGGCTATATTTCCCGGATGAGGCGCATGTCGAGCCCGGGGCGGCGATGGCTTACCTTGCACGCGAGTTGCGGCGCATGGGCGTGGCCTGCGAGCCGCGCGCCTATCATGAAGAGGGCGGCAAGGGCGGCGGCATCGTTATCGATTGCCGGGGGCTTGCCGCGCGCGACGACCTCAAGACCTTGCGCGGCGTGCGCGGCGAGCGCATCGTCATCGAGGCCAGAGACGTGCGCCTGACGCGGCCGATCCGGCTGCTTCATCCTCGCATCCCCTTCTACATCGTGCCCTGGCCTTCCAACCAGTTCATGATCGGCGCGACTTTGATCGAAAGCGCGGATGGCGGGCCGGCCACATTGCGCTCTACGATGGAGCTTTTGTCTTGCGCCTATGCGCTGCTTCCCGAGCTTGGCGAGGCGAGAATCGTCGAGATCGCCGCGGGCGTGCGGCCGAGCTTTCCAGACAACACGCCGAAAATCGTCGTGCGCGGCCGCCGTATCTTCGTGAACGGCCTTTACCGGCACGGGTTTCTCGTCTCGCCCATCCTCGCCGAGATTGCGGCGAACTATATAGAGACGGGAGCGAAGGCTGAGGGAGTTCTGTTTGAAGATCACGGTGAATGGTGAAGCCCGCATCACCGAAGCGAAGAGCCTCGATGAGCTATGCCGCGAGCTTGGCCTGTCGGACGCAAAAATCGCCACGGCTCAAAATGGCGGCTTCGTGCCGGCGAGCGGGCGCGCGGCTGCGGCGCTTGCCGAGGGAGACGCCATTGAGATCGTGTCTCCGCGCCAGGGAGGCTGACACATGACTTTCGCTCCACGCGCTGCGGACAAGACGGCGGATGCGCTCGCCTTTTACGGCGAGGCCGTGTCGTCGCGGCTCCTGCTCGGCACCTCGCTCTATCCGTCGCCCGATATTCTGCGCCGCTCGGTCGAGGCCTCGGGCGCGGGCGTGCTGACTGTATCTCTTCGCCGCGAATCGAGCCGCGATGCGGGCGCCGGCGGCCGCTTCTGGGACCTCGTCAAGAGCTTCGGCGCGCGCATCCTGCCCAATACCGCGGGCTGTCACACCCCGCGCGAGGCGATCACGACCGCGCAAATGGCGCGCGAGGTGTTCGAGACCGACTGGGTGAAGCTCGAAGTGATCGCGAATGACGACACGCTTCAGCCCGACGTTTTCGGCCTTGTCGAAGCGGCGGACGTTTTGTGCCGCGACGGCTTCAAGGTCTTTCCCTATTGCACCGAGGATTTGAGCGTGGCCGAGCGCCTTCTTCGCGCGGGCTGCGAGGTGCTGATGCCCTGGGCGGCGCCCATCGGCACGGGCCGCGGACTCATGAACCCCTACGGGCTGCGCAGCCTGCGCGCCTATTTCCCGCAAACGCCGCTGATCGTCGACGCCGGCATCGGCGCGCCCTCCCACGCCGCCGAGGCGATGGAGCTTGGCTTCGACGGCATCCTTCTCAACACCGCCGTCGCCAGGGCCACGGACTCCGCAACGATGGCGGCGGCCTTCGCGAAGGCCATCGAGGCGGGACGCCTCGCCTATCTCGCAGGGCTGATGCCGCCGCGCGACATGGCGAGCCCCTCGACGCCCGTCGCCGGCCTTGCCTTCCTCGGCGGCGGCCGTGCTTCCTAGGTTCTACGCAATCGTTCCGGACGCGGCCTGGGCGGCGCGCCTTGCGCGGCTCGGCGTGAAGCTGATCCAGCTCCGCATGAAGGACGCGCCCGAGGGCGCCATCGCGCCCGCGATCCGCGAGGCGCTCGCCGCATGCCGAGCTTTGGGCTGCGAGCTGGTCGTCAACGATTACTGGCGGGCGGCAATCGAGTGCGGCGCCGGCTTCGTGCATTTGGGGCAAGGCGACCTTGAAACCGCGGATGTGGCTGCGATCCGCCGCGCGGGGCTGAGGCTCGGCCTATCGACGCACAGCCACGAGGAACTCGACCGCGCGCTTGCGCACGATCCCGACTATGTGGCGCTCGGCCCGATCTATGAAACCACGCTGAAGGTCATGCCCTTTGCGCCGCAGGGGCTTGCCCGCATCGGCGAGTGGAAGGCGCTGGCGAAGCGGCCGCTGGTCGCGATTGGGGGCATCACGCTGGAGCGCGCCCCGCTTGTGTTTGGCGCCGGCGCCGACAGCATCGCGGTCGTGTCCGACGTCGTCGCCCATCCCGATCCCGACCGGCGCACACGCGATTGGCTGACGCTCGCAGGGCCACGGTGCTAGGCAAGCATACGTGGCTTGGCCAGCGAATGGCCGGTGAGATTGAGCCGCTTCATTTTCGGCCGGAGAAGGCCCGGGTGCGGCCAGACCGGTTCAGTGCCTGGGAGGTCCATTGCCAGGGGCAATCCGGCACTGGTAAAGTGAAAACTTAATTAGAGACATAACGGTTGCGGTGACTGCGTGCAGATTATTTGCTAAAGTTATTAAATTGAAGATTTATAAAGTGGAGGTAGCTATGCGTGCCCTGTTGGCTTTTTCGATTATTCTCTTGGGGATCCAGCATGTTAAGGCGCAAGAAAACGTCCTAGCTATGGCGTACTGCAATGAAAATGACGCAGTTGGTGTGTCCGTCAAACCCGAAGAATATCATGCCACACAGCTCGCCCTGAAAAGTTGCCTCTTTGCTGGCGGTAGCGTCGAATGCTGCAAGATACAGGTGTTGATAAAAAGTGCACGATGCGGTGCGATCGCTGTAAACGACGATTATTTTGGGGAAGGAAAGGGAGATAGTATAGAAGACGCTATCGAAGAAGCGAAACGCACCTGCGGAAACGGCTGTCGGGTTCTTGCCTCACGTTGTCGATATTAGAAGTGAATTGAGAACAGAGTCAGAAATCAAAAAGAGTGGCGCTAAACGCAGCGCCACTTAAAAATGGCTAACTCGCCTTCCCTTAACGGAAGGGCATATCAAGCACGGACAGAGAACTGCCTATATATATATGAAAGCTTTGTTCTAAACAGGCAGATTTTATATCCAAATATTGAGGGACTAAAATCAAGTTCACAAGAAAATTCGTTTTCTGTGTAGGCCGGCAGTGAATGGGGAAAATATTTAGTATCTTCTACGCCTCCTGCATTTGAGTAAATAGCCGTCCCGATAGTCTCTTCCTGGGGATAGTCAACCACACTTCGCAGTTTGGCCCATGCCGCAAGTGATTGTCCTGCTGTGATATAACTGTTATTCAGTTCAGGCTGCGAACTCGTAAATTTAGCCAACAAGCGAGCATTTTGAGCAAGCTCATCATAAGATGCCGCCATCGCTGGCTTGGTTAACAGCTGTGGAACGCTCAAACCGGCGACTCCCGCAGCAATTCCTAAAAGGCGCCGTCGTGAAAGGTTTTCTTTTGCAAATGCTGGGTTATTCCGATTTTTGTAAATTACCTCATCGCGGATTTCATCCAATAAGGCATCCGCACGGCGTTCCATTTCTATCTCGCGAATCTCCTCATCCGTGAGCTGTCTCGATCTTAAAATCTCAAATGACATTGATTTCTCCTCTTAACGCGGCACTTCCTCAGGCTTAAGTTACCGCATCCCCGCGCGCTCGAAAATAAAAAACTAAATTCATCTGAAAAAACTGAAGGTTGGGTAACTGCGTGTGACGCCTCGTGCAAGGCGAAGGATTTGGGTGCAAAGGCTTGTGCTAAAGACACATCGTACTTGAGCGCTGCGCGCATTCCTCAATGCGCCTGCTAAGCTTGGTGCTTGTTGCGGTGTTCCGCACTTGATGGCTTAGAGGACGCGCCCCAAAAGAGCCCAGGACCGTTATCGACGCAACGCAGAGGGCTCGCCCGTCCAACCGTGACGAAGCCATAACGACATAACCATTTATTTCTGCCACCACAGATTATCTTGCCACCGATGTTGCTATCTATAATTGTAAAAAACAACGTTTTTTGCGAAACGAACCCAATAAGGCAAACGATTCCCTACCACGGCCCACGCCGAGAGCAAGCGGCCCAGAGGAGGCCTGCGTATCGCGGCCTCTTTCAAGGCAGCGACGAGCCGCGATCGCCCCACAGATCGGCGTAGTTCGGGAACTGCTTCAGGATCGGCTCGCCGCGCGTGGGCTCGATCCACGGCAGGAAAAGCTTGAACAGCGCATTGACGGGCGGCGAGACATGCCGGATGTACAGATCCAGCGGCTCAAGCGCATGGCGCATCTGCAGCTTCGGCGCATAGCCGAGGCTTGTGCTCAGGATGGACTTGAAGCCGTTCTCGATGGCCCATGAGATTGTGTCGCGCATAACATAGAAATACAGGTGCAGATCGAGCGCGATGCTATAGTCCAGCCCGAGATATTCGCCGTACAGCGCGTCGCCCTGGATGAGACACAGCGAAAAGGCGATGATCTTGCCATTCTGGCGCCAGATGAAGAACCGCGCCTTGTCCGGCATGCGGCGTCCAAGTTCCAGGAAATACGCCTTGGTGAGGATCTCGAACTGAAGGCCGGACCGGGCGAGCACCTGTTCGTAAAGCGAATAGATCTCGTCGATGGCGCCGTCCGCCGTCTCCGTGACCTCAAGCGCGATGGGGCTCGACTGCTCCGCCGCCTTGAACTTGCGCCGGAACTCCGTGCGGCGTTTGCTTTTGATGGCTTTGTTCAGATAGTCGTCGAAACTGGAATAGGCGGAGATGTCGAGCCGCGTCATGGGCATGCTCGGCGCCCTGAGGAACCCCCGCTGTAGAAAGCAGGACAGCGCGTCGCGGTATTCGGCGGGGAACTCTTTCAGCAGGAGCAGCGAGGCCTTCTCGCGCCGCGCCAGCGGCAGGATCCCGCCGGCGAGCGTCTCGGCCGCCGCGCGGCGCGCCGCCGTCCCTCGCGCGTCGAGATGGCCTTCGCCTGCCGCGCAGCCAACCATCAGCGTCCGCATCGTCAGGAAGCGCGGCCAAACCCGCCGCACCGCGCGCGCGAAGGCTTTGGCCCGTGGCCCGGCGCCCGCCAAAAGGTCCTGGTCGAGCACGAAGTAGGGCTGGATGGCCGTGACCTGGCCGCTGTTATCCTTGATCGCGAAATAGCGGTAGCCGAACTCGGGACATATCGTGTCCTCGACGATCTCATAATATCGGCTGTCTTTTCGGAGATTGCCGAAAGCCGTCTTCCAAGCCGGAACCGCCGAAAGCTCGGCGCGGCCCACGATAGAGAGCTGGCCCGCGCCGGAAGGATCAGGGATTGCGGCCGAAGGAAGATCCGCCGCCCGCTCCGACAAACTTGACATGACGCGCAATCCCGATGGGTTAAATCACAAGGCGAAGCCGCCCGGCGGCCCGCTATTCTCAGGCCTTTGTAGCGATTGGGGGCGGAAGCTCAAGCCCGAAGCAAAGTTCCGCCCGGATCGCCCAGGCGGAAGCGGTTCGCCTTCTGGCGTCAGGCGGCCTCCTGGCCGGTCGTGTCCTTGTCGTCGTGAAGGGGCAGGATGCAGGTCACGGTGGTGCCATCGCCCACCCTGCTCTTGATGTCGAGCTTGCCGCCGTGCATCTCGACGAGCGACCGCGAGATCGCAAGGCCAAGGCCGGTGCCCTTGTGCCCTTTCGTCAACTGGTTGCCCACCTGCTCGAAAGGCCTGCCGAGCCTGCCGAGATCGTGCTTGGCGATGCCGACGCCCGTATCGGCGATGGCGATGCGCACGCTGCCGCGATAGCGATAGGCGCGCAGGATCACCTTTCCTCCGGCAGGCGTAAATTTCACGGCGTTCGCGAGAAGATTGATCAACACCTGCTTCAGCGCTCGCTTGTCGCCGTATACGGTGATATTCGAGCTGCCGGCCTGGATCAGCTCCACCTTGCCCTCGATCGCGCTGGGGCGAACCACGGTCAGGCAATCCTCGAAGATTGACGAAAGCTCGACCCAGGCGGGCGACAAGGTCATGCGGCCCGCCTCGATCTTCGACATATCCAGAATGTCGTTGATCATTTCGAGGAGGTAGCGTCCGCTCGCATTGATGTCGCGCACATAGGCTTCGTATTTCGGGTTGCCGATCGGCCCCAGCACGCCGTCGCGCATCATTTCCGAAAAGCCGATGATCGCGTTCAGGGGCGTGCGCAGTTCATGGCTCACATTGGCAAGGAACTCGGATTTCGCCTGATTGGCGGCTTCCGCGCGGATCTTTTCCTCATTGTAGCTCTCGGCCAGCTCGCGAAGCTGCCGCGCCTGTATCTCCAGCTGTCTGCGGCTTTGCTCGAAGCCGTCGACCTTCGCCCGCATTTGCCGCTCCCGTTCGAGAACCTGGCGCTCGCTCAGCTTTGACATCGTGATATCCGTGCCCAAACTCGCCAGGGTTCCGTCCCCAGTCCAATATTCCCCGATCTGCAGCCAGGCGCCATCGCCGAGTTGCCTGTCCCGAATGTGGAAGCGCCCGGACGGCCCGCGCGTTTCCGGCGGCCGCTGCTCGATGGTCTCGCTCGCTTGCGCCTGAAGCTCCTGGAACGAGACGCCCGGAACAGCCGCCATCGGGCCGATCCCGTACAGCTGCCTGAACTTGCGATTACAAAAGAGAAGACGATTGTGGCCATCCCAAAGCACGAACGAAATCGGAAGCGATTCCAAAATTCTGGTCAAGCGCACGGCCAGGCTTGGCGGTTGTTCCGCCGCCGCTTCCGCCGGGATCAGCACGCCCAAAAACGCCGCTGCCCCGCTGGATGCGGCGCCGGCGCGGATCGCTCCCCGCAACAGGAATGGTCTCCAGCCGTCGTCGGCGTCCTTGAGGCGAACGGGCCAGTTCACCCGGCGCATCGAGGTTCTCAGCGCCTGGGATATAAGCGCATAGAGGGAATCGTCCGGATGAAGAAAGGGCCGCAGGTCGCGGAAGTTTGAGGGCAGACGGTCGGACTCGATCTGTAAAAGGCCGCCGGCGTTCCCCTTCCAGGTAAGGTCTCCGTTTACAAGGTCCCACCGCAGCGCGACGCCGCCGGCGCCCTCGAGAGCGGCTGCATGACTTGCGAGCGCCTCTTCGGCGTCCGTCGCCTTGGACAAGGCGCGCTGGCCGACGCCTAACGCGCCGAGGAGTGAAAGCGCGGCGATGACAAGGAATGCAGCGCCGGTCTCCGCCCGCAAAGGCGCAAAGCCGAGGATCATCGGCGCAAGAAGCGCAAGGGCCAAAAGCCCGGCCGCGATCAGGACGAAGGCGAACTGCGACGGAACGGCAGAAGCCGCATCTTGCTTCGCCTGTTTGCCGCGAGCCGGGTACGACGCCTCGTAACCCAGCTCCACACGGCGGGCGTCGAGGAAACTCTCGCGAAGGGCATAAAGGACCATTGGTTCCCCCCCGGTAGAATTAACCCATGTCACCGAGATCTTAACTCTGCCCGCGATTGGTTAAAAAAACCTCTACGCTTAATGTTTGCGCAACCATAGTGCGCGCGCCGCCCATGGTTCGGGAAGCTTGCGATGAGGTCCGGCGTGGAGCGCCCAGCCGATCACTGCGCGGCGACTGCGCTCCCTTAAATCGCTCGCCGTCATCCTCAGTCGCCGCTGCAAGAGCCGCCTCGAAGCTCGCCTTCACCCTGAGGTCGCGCAGCACGTGTCGGCTTGAAGCTCGCCCTCATCCTGAGGTGGCGCAGCACGTGTCGGCTTGAAGCTCGCCCTCATCCTGAGGTGGCGCGAGCCACGCGCCGTCTCGAAGGATGATCCAGTTGAAGGATGAAGCCTGATACCAGCTGTTTCAGCGGCCTGAATGACTATGCGCCTTCGCCCGCGCGTTCAAGCCGCCTTCGCGTCGGCGCTGTCGCCGATCAGTTTCGAGGCGATCTCGAACACGTCGGATGAAAGATCGGGCTTGGCGAGCACGCGCCTGAGAGCCTTCATGGCGAGGGCGCGCCGCTTCGGCTCGAAAATTCGCCAGCTTTCGAACGCGCTGACGAGCCGCGATGCGACCTGAGGGTTGAAGCCGTCGATTTCGATGGCCGCGCTCGCGATGAGTTCGTAGCCTTCGCCGCTCAGGTCGTTGAAACGAACCTGATTGTTATGCGCGAAGGCGCCGTAAAGCGAGCGCACCCTGTTCGGGTTCTTGGTCGAGAACAGCGGATGTGCGGTCAGGTCTTTGATCCGCTCCAGCGTATCCGGGCTTGGCGACACCGCCTGCAAGGCGAACCATTTGTTCATCACGAGCGGTTCGTCTTTCCACCGCCTGTAGAAGCGCTGGAGAGCCTGGTCGTAGCCGGCGCCTCCGATTTGCGACAGGATCGACAGCGCCCCCATGGACTCGGTCATATTCGTGGCGGCGCTCGCCTGCTCCTTCACTTTGGCGATCCCGAAGCGCGACTTGCCCACGGCGAGAAGGCCCAGGCAGGCCTGCCGCAATGCGCGCCGTCCGGCGCTTTCGGCGTCGGGGCTGTAGGGTTCGGCGGGCGCGCTCGCTTCGTAAACCTCCTCAAGGATGGTTCTGAGGCTTCGGCCCATGGCCTTCCTCAGTGCGAGCCGCGCCGCATGGATGGCCTCGGGATCGACATTTTCGCCGATGGCCTGGGCGACATCGGCCTCCGACGGCACGGCGAGGAAGGCCGCGCGGTAGGCATGCTCAAGGCCCCGGTCGTTCGCCACTTCGCCCACGGTGGAGACGAAGCGCGAATTGACCCGCGCCGCGCCGCCGCTCGCGATAGCCGTCGCCATGCCGGCGATGTGCTTCAGCGCAAAGGCTTGCGCGGTCTGCCAGCGGTTGAACAGATCGCTATCGCCGCTCATGAGCGCCAGCATGTCGCGGTCGCCAGCCCCCGCGCGGAGGTTTACGGGCGCGGAGAAGCCGCGCAGCACGGACAAGACCGGACGCGTGGGGACGTCTTCGAAAGTGAACGTCTCTTTTTTCTTGCGAAGCGTTACGAAGCCAGCGCCGAGCGGCTTTCCGTCGATTTTGAGAGCCAGGTCCTTGCCGTCCGCGCTGAGAAGGCCGAGCCGGACGGGGATCGGGACGGGCTTGCGCCTCGGGTCGCCGGGCAAAGGCGGATAGGATTGGCTCAAGGTCAGCCGGGCCGATTTCTTCTCCTTCGAGTAGCTTAATCGCGCTTCGAGAACGGGCGTGCCGGGCTGATTGTACCAGGAGAGGAAGTCCGAAAGATCGGTCTTGTTCGCATCGGAGAGCGCCGAGACGAAATCCTCCACGGTCACCGCTTGCCCGTCGTGGCGTTCGAAGTAGAGATCGAGGCCCTTGCGGAAGCCTTGCCTGCCGAGCACGGTCTGGAGCATGCGGCAAAGCTCGGCGCCCTTGCTGTAGACGGTTCGCGTGTAGAAGTTGTTGATCTCGATGAACGAGGAGGGCCGCACGGGGTGCGCGAGCGGGCCGGCGTCTTCCGGGAACTGCGCGCTTTTGAGGAAGCGGACGTCGTGGATGCGCTTCACGACAGCCGAGCGGACGTCGGCGGTGAATTCCTGATCGCGGAACACCGTCAGGCCTTCCTTCAGGCAGAGCTGGAACCAATCCCGGCAGGTGACGCGGTTGCCCGTCCAATTGTGGAAATATTCGTGCGCGATCACGGCCTCGATGCTTTCGTAATCGGCGTCGGTTGCGGTCTCGGGCCGGGCGAGGATCAGCGCGTCGTTGAAGACGTTCAGCCCCTTGTTCTCCATCGCGCCCATGTTGAAGTCGGACACGGCCACGATCATGAACGTATCGAGGTCGTATTCGAGGCCGAAGCGCGTCTCGTCCCACGCCATGGAGCGCTTCAGGGATTCCATCGCCCAGGCGCAGCGATCCTCCTTGCCCGGCTCGACATAGATGCGAAGCGCAACCCTTCGCCCCGAGCGCGTCGTGAAGCTGTCCTCGACCATCCCGAGCTTGCCGGCGACAAGCGCGAACAGGTAGGACGGCTTCGGGAATGGGTCTTCCCAGACCGCGAAATGGCGCCCCGCCGCAAGCTCGCCGCTTTCGACGAGGTTGCCGTTGGAAAGGAGCGCCGGCGCTTCCTTGCGGCTCGCCTCGATGCGCACGCGGAACTTGGCCAGCACGTCGGGCCGGTCCAGATAGTATGCGATGCGGCGAAAGCCTTCGGCCTCGCATTGCGTGCAATAGACGCCTTGGCTGCGGTAGAGGCCGGTCAGCGCCGTGTTGGCTTCGGGATCGCAGATCGTCTCGATTTCGAGCGTGAAAGGCTTGAGCGGAACGTCGAAGATCGTGATGTCTTTGTCCGTCAGGCGATACCGCTTCGCCGGCAGGTCCTCGCCGTCGAGGCTCGCGCTAACGAATTGCAGCGCCTCGCCATCGAGCTTGAGCGTGCGGCCCTTCTGCTTGACGGCGGGGTTTGGATAGAGCGAGAGCCTGGCCTTGACCCGCGTCTCGGATGGGTGCAGCGCGACGTCGAGCGCGGTTTCGGAGATCAGGAAGGGCGGGGGCGCGTAATCCTTGAGGTAGATCGTTCGCGGCAGATCGGTTTTCATGCGTTCATCCTCGCTGAAGACGCAGAAGTAAACCGCCCCGATCGCAGCGCAAAGTCTTTTTGGCCGCCGGGCGCAACACATATGCGGGAAATTGCTTTCGAAATCTGAACAGGGCTGTCCGTTGCCGGCGCGATTTGAGCTTGACCCGCGCCCGCGACGCAGCGGAGCGTGGATCTCGCAAATCCGAAAGCGGGCTCCCACCGGCATGCAGAAATCCGTCACTCGCATTCTCGGCCTCGATCCCGGCTTGCGCCATCTCGGCTGGGGCGTGATCGACTGGGACGGCGCGCGGCTTTCTTTCGTCGCCTGCGGCACGATCAGCTCGGATGCGGACGAGGCGATGGGGCGAAGGCTTTCCTCGCTCTTCGACGGTCTTGAGGAGGTGGTCCGGCGATGGACGCCTGCCGAGGCGGCGGTCGAGGAAACCTTCGTGAACGGCAATGCGCGTTCGGCGCTGAAACTCGGGCAAGCGCGCGGCGTCGCCCTGCTTGTGCCCGCGCGCCTCGGGCTCCCGGTCGAGGAATACGCGCCGAACTCGGTGAAAAAGACGGTAACCGGCGCCGGCCACGCCGAAAAGCAGCAGATTCGAGCGATGATCCGCTATCTTTTGCCGAAAGCCGCCCCGGAGACGGCGGACGCTGCCGATGCGCTTGCGGTCGCCATCACGCATGCACATCACCGCCGCGCCCGCAGCCTTTGCGGGGTCGCACGCCAAGCGTAGAGGCGGCTGAATTCAGCTGAGGGAATGGCGCGAGAAGCAACTTGGCGCCGCCGCCATTCCCCAAGCCATCGGCGAGCCGCTTACGGACTTTGCGGATGTGGCTTTTTTGGCTGCTGGACTTTTTTCAAGGCGTTCACGAAAAGAGCCTCCGGAACGCTTTGAGTAGGACGCTCCCCGCGGTCCGCAGCGCCTCCTGCGCAGGGCGAAAGGCCTGCAAAG
The DNA here is from genome assembly GCA_963748525.1 of uncultured Alphaproteobacteria bacterium. Classification (GTDB taxonomy): domain Bacteria; phylum Pseudomonadota; class Alphaproteobacteria; order Rhizobiales; family Rhodomicrobiaceae; genus Rhodomicrobium. The sequence continues at coordinate 280,221 of CAVVJJ010000018.1, read as the reverse complement.
GATCCGGCAACGCTGGAGCAATCGGCCGTATCGGAGGCCCCTTTGCCGGGGGGCTCTTGACCGTCCGCAGCGGCGTTCGTCACAAACAACGCGATCGCAGCCGCTACACAATGCGCGCCAAGCAGAGCGCGCCTCTTATCCATCGTATATCGCACTGAGCCTCCTTATCCGTGAAGCAGGTTGTTGTCCCTTGCTACTCAACCTTAGAGGGAGACTCAAGCTTCGCCGGCGCAGGAGCGCAATCTTCGGTTTAGTTGTGTTGTATATACAACTATGCCGGAACGCAGGCGCTAGGCGGGGACGGCGCTCCTTCCCTTCAACGCCGCGATCTTCTCCTCGGCGATGGCCTCAAGCTCCGGCAGCAGGACGACGCTCTCCTGCTCGTTCGGATCGGTGCGCGCGATAACCGCAGAGACCGGCTCGCCGGAGAGGTTCACGGGAAGATGCGGCAACCCAGCCGGAATATAAACGAGGTCGCCCGCCTTGGAGAGAACGTCGTATTGAAGGCGGTCGCCGTAGAGCGTGACCGCTTCGCCATCGAGCACGTAGATGGCCGTCTCGTGATTTTCATGCAGATGCGGCTTCGCGCGGCCGCCGGGCGGAATGGTCAAGAGATGCATGCAGACGCCCTTGGCGCCGACGGTTTCGGCGGCGATGCCCTCCAGATAGGTCAAGCCTTGCTTGCCGGCATAGGCGTTCGCGGCTCTCACAACCCGGCAGCGGGGCGTGGAAACGTCGCTCATGGAATCCTCCTGTCGTCTTTCAAGCTATGTAATCAGCCCCGACCTGTTTCGCTCGCGGCGGTTGAGCGGATCGAGAAGAGTTGAAGCCGGAAGGGAAGCGCCGGGCGCTGGCCGATCCAGGGAGGAGTGGGAAGGATCAAGCATCCGGCTGCGGAGGCGGCTCCGTCGATCACGCTCTGGCGCCCTTCGAGCGCGGGCGGGCGCCGCTTGTGCAAAACGGCCGCGAATCCGCGGCGCGCCCGGCGACTCGGGATAGGCTTCCGGCATGATCGGAAAACTGCGGGGCGTCGTCGATGCGGTCGGCGCGGATCATGCTGTCATCGATGTGGGCGGGGTCGGCTATGAGGTGGTCTGCTCTTCGCGCACGCTCTCCGCGCTGCCCGCGCCCGGAGAGCCGGTTGCGCTTTCCATCGAGACGCATGTGCGCGAAGACGCCATCAAGCTTTATGGCTTCCTGAGCGAAGCGGAGCGCGGCTGGTTCCGCCTTTTGCAGAGCGTCCAGGGCGTCGGCGCGAAGGTTGCGCTTTCCATCCTCAGCACACTGGACATAAGCCAGATCGCCAACGCAATCGCGCTTCAGGACAAGTCGATGGTGACGCGCGCGCCGGGCGTCGGCCCGAAGGTTGCGCTGCGCATCGTGAACGAACTCAGGGACAAGGCGCCGCCGCTTGTCCTTTCCGCAGCCGCTCCCTTGCCCCAGGCCGGAGCGTTGAACGGCGCCAGGCCCGCATCGCCGGCGCTTTCCGCCGCCGCCGAAGCCGTATCCGCCCTTGTCAATCTCGGCTACGCGCCGCTTCAGGCGAACGCCGCGATTTCGGCCGTGCTGGCGAAGACCGGCGAGAGCGCGCGCGTCGAGGACCTGATCCGCCTCGCCCTCAAGGAACTGGCCCGCTAGATCGGCCCGTCCATCGACGCCGAATACACAAAGCCGCCCGTGCAGCGGGCGCGGGCGGGCTGGCGGAAGGGGCCAAGAGACGCACAGGGTCAAGCGCAGGCTGCGCCCTCTTCAAGTCGCGCGCCGGAAGACTAAATAAATGTCTCATGGGGCCTCGCCATGCGCGGCTTGGCGATTGAGCCTCATTGAGGAGGCAGCCATGACTGGCCGCTTTGAGCGCGACGTCATCGACTATTTCGATGACGACACGCAGAATGAAGACGAAACACCCTTTGTTCCTGTCCGTCCCGAGGGCGCCCCTTACGGGTGGGCGAGCTTCTTCATCGGCGGGATGCTGATCGGCGCCGCAGCGGGCTCGCTGGCGCCGATTGCGCCATGGCTTGCGGGTCTTTTGATTTTCGCAGGATACGGCGTGGCGGCTTACGCCGTTGGAGGCAGACGCAACCGGATCGCGCGCGCGCTGTCCTTCGGCTTCGGCGTCATGGCCCTGGCTGGAGCGGCGATGGCCCTCGGCGGCGTATTTTTTCCGAAAGCGACGTGGTCCGTGGTTTCGGCGATCGCCGATCGACACGCGCTTTTCTTATCGGTGGCCCTCCTGGCCTGGCCGATCAGTCTGGCGAGATACCTGCATCTGCTTTTTTTCGGGGGGCGCGCCCGGAAAAAAAATACGCAGGTTTAATCATCGCTGGAGGCCGGCCGCCGGCGACCGGCCCACCGCTAAAGAGGCATCGCGCCCCGTTCGAGCGCTTCGGCGCCGCCGCGAGGCGGCCTCTCTTTGGAGGAACGCTTCACGGCGGCAAAAGCAAAGGATTGGCGAATTCGGTCAGATCTTAAGCTCAACCGCGAAGTTGTCGTGCGGGTCTCTGAAGTTTCTTCAGACCGCCTTTTCTAATTATCCCAGATACTGGTAGCGACGATTCTCGTCATTCTTATGAATAGAGGTTTAGTTCAGACAAAAGGTTCATTTCTATTCAGACTGTAGAAATGACCTCCATCATTGATTGTTGCCACGACGCTCCTCAGCGGCGAGTTTGGCGCAGGCCTGTACTTCGCGGGTCTTAAAGTTTGCGCAAACGTCATACGAGGCTTCAGATGGCGACAAATCTTGTCTCGACTATCATGCAGTCCTTCTCTCCGGAGATCGTTCAGAAACTGGCGTCCACCCTCGGGTTGGAGCAGTCCACGGCGCAGAAAGGAATATCCGCCGCAATCCCCGGCATCCTCGTGAGCCTCGCGAACGCGGTTTCAGGTTCCGACGGCGCCCAGAAAATTGGCGCCGCCATGTCACATGCCGAAGAACTCGCGGGCCGCGGCGGCGACATAGCAAGAAATGCCCTGGACACCAATCGAAGCGCGCTGGAATCCGGCTGGGGCGCGATTTCGTCGCTCCTCGGCAAGGGGTCGCTTGAAACGCTGACCTCCGCCGTCGCGCAATATGCCGGATTCGGCCAGGGGACAGCGAAGAAGCTTCTCGGCTACGTCGTCCCCGTCGTTCTCGGCTTTGTGAGACGGGAGCAGATCTCGAGCGGGCTCGACAATAAGGGGCTCGCCTGCCTTCTTGAGGGCCAGAAAAACGTCATCGAGCGCGCCATGCCGTCGGGCCTCACGGCTCTCCTGGCCGCGCCGCGCTCGCAAAGGCCCGATTCCTCCGTCAACATCCGCGAAACAAGCTATGCGACATCCATGCGTGATGAATTGCGCGGCTCGTCGCGAAGCTGGGCGTACTGGGTTCTTCCGGCTCTGATCGCCGCCGGCGCCGCGCTTTATCTCCTGCCGACCGGGGAACCCCAGCGCACCGCCACGCAAAACGGTCGCGATGCTCGGCCGGCGGACGCCTCGCAGGCCAAGCCCGCGGCGCCGATTTCGACCGCCGGCGGCATGCCCTCCCCTACTCCGGTCGGCGCGAGCAAGGCGGCCGGGCTTCAAAATGACATCCTGACGGGCATATCGAGGCTTCAAGTCGCGCTCAACAGGATCAAGGACCCCGCATCCGCTCAGGCCGCGGTCGCCGAGATCCGGGACATCTCCAGCAACTTCGCGCGGCTGAAGACCATCGCTCTGCAGCTTTCGCCGGAAGAAAGGAAAGCTGTGGCCGCCGCTGTTTCGGCGAGGATGCCCGACCTGAACATGATCCTCGACCGCATCGGAAACGAGATCAATCTCTCCGGCGAGGCGCGGCCCGCCATGGACACGCTGAAAACCGAGCTGGCGAGCCTTTCCAAGGCCTGACGCAAAAAAAGCCTCCGGGCGGAAGCGAGTTCCCCCGGAGGCTTTAAGCCGGCCACATCAGGCGCGGAAAGCGCGGGGCGCCTCAGGCGTAACGTCGCGGCTTGCGATCGCGGTCATGATCAAGGCGATGCCGTACATCAGAAGATTGACGCCGGCGAGGAGGCCAAGCACCCAAGTGGACGTCTCCGGCCAGCCGCTCATGATGATTCCGGCGAGGATGAGATCCACGATGCCGCTGAGCAGGACCCATCCCCACGACTTCAAAACGCGGCGATGGGCGAGCGAGGCAAAAATCTGCGTGATGCCTTGCGCGAAGAAGAACGCCGCAAGCACGAGCGTGAGCGACAGCATCCCCGAGAGCGGCTGATAGAGGAGATAGATGCCCAGCAGGATCGCCAGCGCGGAGCCGAGAAAACTCCAGATCGAGCCGGGAACGCCGCGCCCCGTGAAGAAGGTTACCACTCCGACGACGCCGCCGATCAGGAACAGCCAGCCGGCCAGCTTTACGACGACGACGGTCGCCAGGAACGGCGCGCCCAGAGCCAGCAGTCCGAGGGCGGCCAGGATGATCCCCTGAATGAGGAAGAGGATCCAGTGATCGTGAATGACTTCCCGTTCACGGTCCAAAGAAAGATTGAGATCTGAACTTGCGCTACTCATTGTCTACACCTTGCGTTCACGCTTGCCATGGATTGGTAGCGCCGCACGGCACATTGGGGCCGGCCCGGCGCTCGCCGCGCCATGGTGACGCGACCGCATTGCGAGACTAATAAAGAGTAGAGGAAAAACTTATTAAAACGCCGTTTCCGCAAGCCCGGCATAAACCGTGGGCTTACATGATCCGCTGTTTGGCGATCAGGTCCCGTTCGAGAACCGCGTCCATGACGCAGAGGATGCGATCGCGAGCCACTTCGGCGAAACTTTCGACAAAACCGTGCTCGATGGGCGGCCCCTGCCGCGAGGGCGCCTCACCGGTCTTCGCGGCCTCGATGTGCAAAAGCGCCGCCATCGCCATCATCGAATTGCGCAAGCATTCCGGGCAAGGATAGATCAGGTTCTCTTTGGCGTAATTCTCGATCATGCGTAGCAGGCTGCCCGCCATGGCAAGCTCGTGCTTCTCGGGGAAGTCGCATTTCTGACGACCGTTTGGACAATTCGGTTCCTTGCTCATAGCTGCGTACAATTTTGCCTTTCGTGTTCCCGCGAAGCTAATATAGCACGAGCTAATACGGTGCCAACTTGACCATTAACCTGGTAGCCGTCGTAAATTTTTCTTGAGCGCTCCGTTAACATAAGCTTTTCGCCGCGCCAAGGCCGGCCTCACGGTGGAAGCTGCGCTTCCGCTATGACTGCAGCCGATGACCAAAGTCAAGTGGGAAATGGCCCGGAATTTTCACGGCTGAGGCTGCAACTCCCTGAAACTAAAGCGATAGTCCCACTTGGCATTAGCTTTGCTTTAGCCATGCCATACCGGCGGCAAAAGCCGGTGCGTCGAAAAGCGCTTCGCTGAGGAGGATCGCCTGTCATGGCGGAAACATTTTACGACGTGTTGCGGCGGCAGGGTATCTCACGCCGCAGTTTCATGAAATTCTGCAGCTTGACCGCGGCGGCGCTCGGCCTCGCCCCGGAAGTCGCGCCCCGCATGGCTTACGCGCTTGAGACCAAGCCACGCATCCCCGTTCTATGGCTGCACGGGCTCGAATGCACCTGCTGCTCGGAAGCGTTCATCCGCTCCGCGCACCCGCTCGCCTCCGACGCCATCCTTTCCATGATCTCGCTCGACTACGACGACACCATCATGGCTTCGGCGGGCCACCAGGCCGAGGCCATCGTCGATGAAATCGTGAACAAATATAAGGGCGAGTATATCCTCGCCTGCGAAGGCAATCCGCCGCTCAACGAAGACGGCATGTACTGCATCATCGGCGGCAAGCCCTATCTCGACCAGCTGAAATACGCGGCGAGCAACGCCAAGGCGGTCATCTCCTGGGGCTCCTGTGCGTCCTGGGGCTGCGTGCAGGCCGCGCGGCCGAACCCGACGCAGGCCGTGCCGATTCACAAGGTGATCCGCGACAAGCCCATCATCAAGGTTCCGGGCTGTCCGCCGATTCCCGAGGTCATGACCGCGGTCATCACCTATCTTTTGACCTTCGATCGCCTGCCCGAACTCGACCGCCAGGGCCGCCCGAAGATGTTCTATGGCCAGCGCATCCACGACAAATGCTACCGCCGGCCTCACTTCGACGCAGGCCAGTTCGTCGAGACGTGGGACGACGAGGGCGCGCGCAAGGGCTACTGCCTCTATAAAATGGGCTGCAAGGGGCCGACCACCTACAACGCCTGCTCCACCACGCGCTGGAACGGCGGCGTCTCCTTCCCGATCCAGTCGGGCCACGGCTGCATTGGCTGCTCCGAGGACGGCTTCTGGGATAACGGCTCGTTCTACAACAGGCTGACGAACATCCATCAATTCGGCATCGAAGCAAACGCCGACTCCATCGGGGCCGCCGCCGCGGGCGTCGTGGGCGTGGCCGTCGCCGCTCATGCCGCAATAAGCGCCGTGCAAAATGCGCGCAACGGAGGAAAAAAATAATGCCGACGATTCAGACACCGAACGGTTTTACGCTCGACACGAGCGGCAAGCGCGTTGTCGTCGATCCGGTGACTCGCATCGAAGGCCATATGCGCTGCGAGGTGAACATCGACGATGACAACGTCATCCGCAACGCGGTCTCCACCGGCACCATGTGGCGCGGCCTCGAAGTGATCCTGAAGGGCCGCGACCCGCGCGACGCCTGGGCGTTCACGCAGCGCATCTGCGGAGTTTGCACCGGCACGCACGCGCTCACGTCCGTCCGCGCGGTCGAGGACGCGCTCAAGATCGACATCCCCGATAACGCCAACATCATCCGCAACATCATGCAGCTCACGCTGCAGGCGCAGGACCACCTCGTCCACTTCTACCACCTCCACGCGCTCGATTGGGTGAACCCCGTGACCGCGCTGAAGGCGGACCCGAAGGCGACGAGCGAGCTGCAGCAGAAGGTCTCGCCGAACCATCCCAAATCGTCGCCCGGCTATTTCCGCGACGTGCAGAACAAGCTGAAGAAGTTCGTCGAAAGCGGTCAGCTCGGGCCATTCCGGAACGGCTACTGGACGAACCCGGCCTATCTCCTGCCGCCCGAGGCGAACCTCATGGCGGTCACGCATTACCTGGAGGCGCTCGACTTCCAGCTCCAGATCATGCGCATCCGCACCATCTTCGGCGGCAAGGACCCCCATCCGAACTGGCTCGTGGGCGGCGTTCCCTGCGCCATCAACGTCAGCGGCGAGGGCGCGGTCGGCGCGATCAACATGGAGCGGCTGAACTACGTCCGCTCCATCATCAACGAGACCATCACCTTCATCGAGAACGTGTACATCCCTGACCTTCTCGCCGTCGCGTCATTCTACAAGGGATGGCTCTATGGCGGCGGCCTCTCCTCGAAAAGCGTGCTGTCCTATGGCGACATCCCGGACCGCGCCAACGACTACTCCCCGTCGAGCCTGCTCATGCCGCATGGCGCGATCATCGACGGCAATCTCAAAGAGGTCCACGACGTCGATCTGCGCGACCCGAACCAGATCCAGGAGTTCGTGCCGCATTCCTGGTACGCCTATGACGACGAGAAGAAGGGGCTTCATCCCTGGGACGGCGTCACCGAGCCCAACTTCAAGCTCGGGCCGAATCTGAAAGGGACGCGCACCAACATCCAGGAAATCGACGAAAGCGCGAAATACTCCTGGATCAAGGCGCCGCGCTGGAAGGGCCACGCCATGGAAGTCGGCCCGCTGGCGCGCTACGTCATCGGCTACGCCAAGGGCGACAAGGACATCACCGAGCAGTTAACCCTCGTCCTGAAAACGCTCGACGTGCCCGTGACCGCCCTGTTCTCGACGCTCGGCCGCACCGCCGCGCGCGGGCTCGAATGCCAGTGGGCCGCCCACAAGATGTCCTACTTCATGGACAAGCTCATCGCCAACGTGAAGGCTGGCGACACCGCGACCGCGAACGTGGATCGCTGGGAGCCGAAAACCTGGCCCTCCGAAGTGAAGGGCGTCGGCTTCACCGAGGCGCCGCGCGGCGCCCTTGCGCACTGGATCAAGATCAAGGACACTAAGATCGATAATTACCAGTGCGTGGTGCCGACCACGTGGAACGGAAGCCCGCGAGACAATGAAGGCAATATCGGCGCCTTCGAGGCGGCTTTGATGAACACCAAGGTCGAGCGCGCCGAGGAACCGGTGGAGATTCTGCGCACGCTGCACAGCTTCGATCCTTGCCTTGCCTGCTCCACCCATGTCATGAGCGAAGACGGCCAGGAACTGGCCCGCGTTGTCGTCCGGTAATCGAGAGGAAACGTCCATGAAAAAATCCTCGATCGTACTCGCCCTGCTCGCCGCCGCGCTGGCGACGCCGGCTTTCGCCCATTCCGGCATGCCGGGCCACACGCATGGGTTCCTGAACGGCCTCCTGCATCCGGTGGGCGGCGTCGATCATACGCTCGCCATGCTCGGCGTAGGGCTGTGGTCCGCGCTTGCGATGCCTGCAAACCGGGTTTTCGTCGCGCCTGCAGCCTTCGTTGCGGCGATGCTCGCCGGCGCCGCCGCCGGGATCGCGGGCGCGCCCTTCGTCGCGGTTGAGGCCGGCATCGCGCTGTCGGTTCTGGCAATCGGCCTCATGATCCTGTCGCGCGTCAAGGCGCCGATCGCCGCCGCCGCAGCCGTGATCGGCGCATTCGGCGTCATGCATGGCTATGCGCATGGCGCCGAGGCCGAAGGCGGCGTTGCGGCCTATATGGCGGGCTTTGCGCTGACGACGGCCGCGCTGCATCTCGCGGGCATCGGGCTCGGCCGCTGGCTCGCCGATTCGCGCATCGCAACCGGAGCGGCCGGCGCCGCCATGGCGCTCGCGGGCCTGACCCTGCTTATCGCTTGAGGAGAAAGACATCATGTCGACCCAAGCTCCTCAAATTAACGAGCAAGGCTTCCAGTCGGCCATCTATGTGTACCAGTTTCCGGTGCGCATCTGGCATCTCTCGAACGCCTTCGCCATTGCCGTGCTGGCGGTGACGGGCTACTTCATCGCAAGCCCCTTGCCGAGCATGCCCGGCCAGGCGAGCGATCATTTCCTCATGGGATACATTCGCTTCGCCCACTTCACGGCGGCCTACATCCTCATCGTCGGCTTCGTCGCGCGCGTTTACTGGGCCTTCGTGGGCAACTCGCATTCGCGCGAAATTTTCATTCTCCCACTGAACGACCCTGCATGGTGGGACGACGTGAAGCATGAATTCAAGCGCTACATCTTCCTTGAGAGGGACGCCAGGAAGTATGTCGGCCACAACCCGATCGCGACGATCTCCATCCACCTCATGTTTGTGTGGGGCATCGTCTTCATGATCGTCACCGGGCTCTCGCTCTATGGCGAGGGCGCGGGCATGGGATCATGGCAGTACCGGTTTTTCTCAAGCTGGGTGATCCCCCTCTTCGGCAACAGCCAGGACCTGCACACGTTTCATCATCTGGGCGCCTGGCTGATCGTGATCTTCGTCATCATCCACGTCTACGGTGCGGTGCGCGACGAGCTTTTGGGCAACCAGAGCATCATGAGCACCATCGTTTCCGGCTACCGCACCTTCAAGACGCCGGGACGGCCGGAGGACATCGACCGCGACCTCATCTAGCGGGATGCGGAAAAGGGGAGATTGGGCTTCATCCGCCGACAGCCTCATCCTTCGAGACGGCGCTTTGCGCCTCCTCAGGATGAGGGGTGCGGTTTCGTGGCCTGAACCTCAAGCAAGCCGACGAGCCTCACGGCAAGCCGCAGCCCAAACCTCCATGGTGAGCTTGTCGAACCATGGGGCCGCGGCCTCAACCTCGGCGGTGAGCTTGTCGAACCCTATTCATTGATCTCCGAACAAACGAAGGCGCGGCGTCATCCGCGCCTTTTTTTATATTTAATCGCCGCGGGTGGAAACCCTTCTGCCACCGGAAGAAGAGTTTCCACTCTTGCTTTCCACTTGTCGGCCCGATACGGTGTGAGCGCTTCCTGGAGGGATGGGGCGAAATTATTGCAGTCTCTCGAGCGTGGATTGCGGCTCTCTCAACGCGACCTCCTGCGATACTTTGACTTTGATCAAGGTTCTAGGCGCGCGCCTGGGCGAATCAGAAAACCGCGACCGGAGCGGGGCGCCTCACATGAAAAGTTTCTTTCCAACATGCTTTCCCAACGGGCCATGGATTTTTGGCACAAGCTTTGCTGTATAATCCGCACAGCGCCGGCGAGAATAAGAAGGCGCAAAAGGGAGTGGGAATGCCGCGAGTTCTGATCCTCGGGATCGGCAATCTGCTATGGGCGGATGAAGGCTTCGGCGTGCGCGCGGTCGAGGCGCTGAACCGCGATTACGAGTTCCCGGAAAACGTAACGCTGATGGATGGAGGCACGCAGGGGCTCTATCTCATCGAGCACGTCGCCTCGGCCGACATCCTCGTCGTTTTCGACGCCGTCGATTACGGTCTCGCGCCGGGCGCCCTGAAGCTCGTCGAGGACGGCGAAGTCCCGAAGTTCCTCGGCGCCAAGAAAATGAGCCTGCATCAGACGGGATTCCAGGAGGTGCTCGCCACCGCCGAGCTTCTCGGGCGCTTGCCGGGGCGTCTGTTCCTGATCGGCGTGCAGCCCGCCGAGTTGGAAGACTACGGCGGCAGCCTCCGACCTGAAGTGAAAGAGAAGATCCCTGCGGCCATCGACGCCGCCCTCGCCTATCTCGCCCGCCTCGGCATAGAGCCTGCGCGCCGCGCCGAGCCTCTGCCCGAGGAGGCGACCATCGCGTGCACGCGGATGCTCATGTCGCGCTACGAAGCCGAGCGGCCCGGCGCGGACGAAGCCTGCCGCATCGGCGACGCGCGCTTTCTCGACAGGCGCTCGGCAGACCTGGAAGAAGAGGCGGCAAGCTGATGTGCGTTGGCCTTCCCATGCAAATCGTGGAGCCGCGCGGACGCCATGCGCTGGCGCGCTTCGGCGCCGAGACGCGCGAGATCGACCTTGCGCTCGTGGGCGAGCAGCCCGCCGGCGCCTGGGTTCTCGTCTTTCTCGACGCCGCGCGCGAAGTCATAACGGCCGAACAGGCGCAGAAAACGCACGACGCCTTGAAGGCGGTGGCGCTCGTCATGCAGGGCGAGACCGCCATCGATCATCTGTTCGCCGACCTCATCGGGCGCGAGCCGCAACTGCCCGAGCATTTGCGAAACGCGCTTCCGAAAACAGCGGAGTAAGCCATGCCCTCGCCCCTGATCGACGCCCTCATATCGAGGCATGGCTTCACGCTTTTGAACGAGCGCTCCTTGGACGATTTCGTGAACGCCAACGAGCGCTCGGTTCTCTTCTTTGCGGGCGATTCCGAGCGGCTCGTGGAAAGCGACGACGTGGCCGTGGTGCTGCCCGAGCTTCTGAAGGCGTTTCCGGGGCTGGCGCCGGCGCTTGTCGAGAAAAGCGCGGAGCGGCCCCTGCAACTGCGCTACCGCTTCAACGCGTTTCCCGCGCTCGTCTTCCTCCGCCGCGACGGCTATCTTGGCGCAATCGCCCGCCTCTTAAGCTGGCGCGACTACCTTACCGAAATCGAAGCGATCCTTGCGCGCGATCCCGCCGAGCCGCCGCCTTACAAGTTTCCCGAGCGCTGCGCGCCGCAACCGGCGTCGAATGGAGCCTCAGAAGGACATTACGCGGGAGAAGACGCATGAAGCCCACGCATCCCCTGGCCGGTCCCGGCAGCCAGCCCGCCGAAGACGAAGACGACTTCGCCTTCATGGAGATGCCGAAGGGCATGCGCGCCTACGCCATGCCGCATCCGCCCGAGGCGGACGATGCGATAGCGTACGCTCCCGCCCTTCAAAAGCTCCGCGACGTGCTCGACGCGCTCCACGCGAAGCCTGCCTCCGGCGCCTCGATCGCAATCGAACTTTCGGACCTCGACGCCCCCAATCGCGACTTCATCGACCAGACGCTCGGCGAGGGCGAGGTCAGCATCATCGCGGGCGCGTCTATCCAGGCGCAGGAAGCTGTGCTGGCCGGCGTGTGGCGCGTCCATGAGGTGAGCGGCGGCGGCGCGCTGGTCGGCGACGCCATCGAGGTGGGCGAGTTCCCTCAAAGCGTGCTGAAGCTGGCGCAGGATGCGGGGGGCAAATCGCTCCGCCCGATAGAGGAAGCGGCCAGCGACGATCTCATGAACGCGCCCGCGCTCGCCGCCGAGCTGGCGGACAAGCTCGCCGCGTTCACGCCAGAAGCGGCCCCGCACGTCATCAATCTTTCGCTCCTGCCGGTGAGCGACGGCGACCTCGCTTTTCTGGAAAAGCGTCTCGGCCTCGGCTCTGTCGCGATCTTGTCGCGCGGCTACGGCAATTGCCGCATCATGTCCACCGCCGTCAAGAACGCGTGGTGGGTGCGCTACTTCAACTCGCGCGAGGCGCTGATCCTCAACACCATCGAGGTGACGCGCCTGCCGGGCGTCGCTTGCGCGGCCGTGCAAGACCTCGAAGACAGCGCCGAGCGGCTTGCCGAAATCTTGGAGATCTACCGGTGAGCGATCACTTCTTCGCGGGCTCCTATGGCGGCGACGCTCAAAAGATCGGCGACCAGACGCGCCTGGAATGCCGGATCTGCTGGCGCGTCTACGATCCGGCGGAGGGCGACGAGCAAGGGCAGATCCCGCCCGGCACGCCGTTCGCGCAGTTGCCCGACCATTGGCGATGTCCCACCTGCGATGCGCCCAAGGACGGCTTCCTGGTGCTGGAGGAGACGGATGGCTGACGCCCCGAGCCGGGAAGAAACAGCCGCTGCGCTTTCGCGGAAGCTCGAAGCCGTATTCGGCGCAATCGAGCGCGAGCGCATGCGGGATGTTCCCATCCTCAATTCGCGGCTCAGCGTGGCCGCCATCGGCATGCGGCCTTGCGCCGGGGGCTGGCTCTGCGTGCTCATTACGCCGTGGTTCATCAATGCGATCCTTCTGCCGGAAAGCGCGGCGGACGCCGAGGCTTGGAGCAACCTCCCGTCAGGCGCCAAGATTTCGCACGAGCTTCCGTCCGGGATTTTCGAATTCATCTGCGGCGCGGAAGCGGCGCTTGGCCCCTACCGCATGTGTTCGCTGTTCTCGCCCGTGCTTCAGTTCGACAATCAGGAAGCGGCAATAGCGGCGGCGGAAGCGGCGATCATCGCGTTTTTCGACGGCGCCGTGAGCGCTGCTGCAAACGGCGATAAGCCGCAGGTGAGCCGGCGTTCCCTACTGTTCGGGCGCAAGCCTCCGGTAGAGGAGCGCCCATGACGCCCGAAGGCCGGATCGCCATCGACCTGTATCCCGGCGCGGTTACGATCGCGTCGAGCCGGCCAATATCGATTCCGCGCCAATTTTCGGGCTGCTCGCCGGATAAGATCGTGCAAACGGTCTCCTTGCTGTTCGCGGCCTGCGGGGCGGCCCAGACAAGCGCTTCGGCGGAAGCCTTCGAGGACGCGCTCTCCATCGAGCCGCCCGCAAGCTCGAAGCGCGTCCGCGCCGCGCTCATCCTCGCGGAGACGGCGCGGGAGCATGCGGTGCGCATCCTGATGGATTGGCCGCATTTCCTTGAGCCGCCCGAGGCGCCGGACGCGGCCATGCTGCGAGACGTGCTGCACGCCAGCCGCAAGCTCGCCTGCGCGCTCGATGAAACCGGCGCCGCCATGCGCATCGGCGGCGGAGCTGCGCCGGCAGAGGAGGCGGAGGCGGCCATCGCAGATCTGAAGGTCGTGCTGGAGCAGGCCATTTTCAGAATGGATTTGGATGAATGGGGCGCGCAAAGCGATCTGAGCGCCTGGGCGCAAACGGCCGCGTCCACGCCCCAGCGCCTCGTCCGCCAACTCGTGGAAGCGGACCTCCTTCAGGCGGGCGCGGCGGAGGTTTCGCCGCTTCCGCCGATCGAAAACGGCGCAATCGCCGGACGCCTCTTTGCCGAGGATTCAGAAGAGTTCATCGCCAAGCCCCAATGGGAGGGCCTGCCGCGCGAGACATCCGCGCTGTCGCGATCGCTCGGCCATCCCCTGGTCGAGGGCATGAGGACGAAAGCGGGCTATGGCTCTGGCGCTCGCCTCGCCGCGTGCCTCGTGGAGCTTTCGCAGATCCCGGCTCGCATAAACGCGCTTTCCGATGCGCCCGATCTATGCGATGGCAAGCGTTCCCGCTCCGCTGGAAGAGGCGTCGCGCAGGTCGAGGCGGCGCGCGGCAGGCTCGTTCATGCGGTCGAGATGGAGGGCGGAAGGGTTGCGCGCTATCGTATTCTCGCTCCGACCGAATGGAATTTCCACCCGGCGGGGGCCGTGGCGCAGGGTCTCCGGCGCATCGCGGCCGGCGGCGGCGAGCGCGAGGCCTGCGCCTGGCTCGCCAGGCTTTTTGTGATTTTCGCCGATCCTTGCGTCGGCGCCGAGGTGAGGGTCCACTGATGCACGAAATGGCGCTGTGTCAGAGCGTGGTGCGCATCCTCGAAGAACAGGCGGCGGCGCATGCTTACGCGCGCGTGAAAAAGGTGCGGCTTGAGGTCGGGCCGCTCGCCACGGTGGAGCCGGAAGCGCTCCGCTTCTGCTTCGATGCGGCGACGCGCGGCACGCTCGCCGAAAACGCGACGCTCGACATCGTCACGAAGGCCGCGACCGCCTGGTGCTTCTCCTGCGGGGAAAGCGTCACGATATCGGAGCGTAACGGCGTCTGCCCCGAATGCGGCGGCTACCAGCTGCAGGTCGCGGGCGGCGATGAGCTGAGAATTAAAGAGCTGGAGGTCGATTGATGTGCGGAGTTTGCGGATGCGGCGAGGGCGAGACGCGCATCGAAGGCGCCCAAGGCTCGAAGCCGGACGGCGATCATCGTCACGCGCACGATCATGGCCACGATCACGGCGATGGACATCATCACGACCACGCCCATGATCATGGCCATCATCACGACCACGACCATGACCATGATCGCCACGGCGGCGAGAAATCGCGCATCGTGAAGATCGAGCAGGATCTGCTCGCGAAAAACGACGCCTACGCCGCCGCCAACCGCGCCATGTTCAATGCGGCAGGCGTGCTTGCGCTGAACCTCGTCTCAAGCCCGGGCTCGGGCAAGACCACGCTGCTCGTCGAAACCATCAAGCGCTTGCAGAACGAGCTCCCCGTCGCGGTCATCGAGGGCGACCAGCAGACCGCGATGGACGCCGAGCGCATCCGCGCGACGGGCGCGCCCGCGATCCAGATCAACACCGGCAAGGGCTGCCATCTCGACGCCCACATGACGGGCCACGCCTTCGAGCATCTGAAGCCTGCGGCGGGCGCGGCGCTTTTCATCGAGAATGTCGGCAATCTCGTCTGCCCCGCGATGTTCGACCTTGGCGAAGCGCATCGCGTCGTGCTCGTTTCCGTCACCGAGGGCGAGGACAAGCCGCTGAAATATCCCGATATGATCCGAAGCTCGCAGCTTCTGCTGATCACCAAGATCGATCTCCTGCCGCATCTCGATTTCGACGTGGCCGCGCTCGCCGCAAACGCGCGCATGATCAATCCCGGCATCAAGATCCTGAAGGTATCGGCAAGGACGGGCGAAGGCATGGACGCCTGGACGGGCTTCGTTCGCGCGGCCCGCGCGCTCGCCCTGATCGGCCATTCCGCCGCCCCTCATGGTTCGACAGGCTCGCCATGAGGGAGGAAGTCGGCATCATCCTGAGCTGCCGGAAGCCTTATCCTGAGCCTGTCGAAGGATGGCCAAGATTTCCGGCATAGAGCCGTGTTTTAGCAGAGGTGTTCTTGAATGTGTCTCGCGCTGCCCGCCCTGGTGATTTCCGTCGACAAGGACGCGGATACGGCCGTCGTCGCGCTCGGGCCTGTTAAGAAAGAGATCTCGACCGCGCTTCTGGAGAATGTGGCGGCCGGCGAGTACGTGCTCATCCATGTCGGCTACGCGCTGCACAAGGTGTCGCCGGACGAGGCGGAGCGCACGCTGGCCATGATCCGGCAGGCGGGGGACGACGCGGAACTTGCCGCCTTCGCCGAGAGCGCCGCGCCATGAAGTACGTCGACGAATTCCGCGACCGGGAGCTTGCGCTCGGCCTTGCGGGCGCGATCCGGCGCGAGGCGAAAGCGGACCGGCGCTACAACGTCATGGAGTTTTGCGGCGGCCACACGCACGCGATCTTCCGCTACGGCGTCCACGACTTGATGCCGGAGAATGTGAGCTACGTCCACGGCCCCGGCTGCCCCGTCTGCGTGCTGCCCATCGGGCGCATCGACAACGCGCTCGAACTTGCCGAGGAGCATGGCGTCATCCTGTGCAGCTATGGCGACATGCTGCGCGTGCCGGCCTCGAAGCGCCGCAGCCTGCTCAAGGCGAAGGCCGACGGCGCCGATGTGCGCATGGTCTATTCCGTGGACGACGCGCTGAAGATCGCGAGGCAGAACCACGCCCGCGAGGTTGTGTTCTTCGCCATCGGCTTCGAAACCACGACGCCGCCGACTGCGGTCGCCATCAAGAAGGCAAAGGCCGAAGGGCTCAAGAATTTCTCCGCGTTCTGCAACCACGTGCTGACGCCCGCGGCGCTGCGCTGCATTCTGGCGAGCTTCGATGCGAGCGGCGACGGCGTTCCCATCGACGCCTTCATCGGTCCCTCGCATGTCAGCTCCGTCATCGGCAGCCGCCCCTACGAATATTTCGCAGAGACCTATAAGCGCCCCGTGGTGATCGCGGGCTTCGAGCCGCTCGACGTCATGCAGGCGACGCTGATGGCGATCCGGCAGCTCAACGAGGGCCGCCACGAGGTCGAGAACCAGTATGTCCGCGTGGTGACGCGCGACGGCAATGCGAAAGCGCAAGGCCTGGTCGGCGAAGTGCTGGAGCTGCGCGAAAGCTTCGAATGGCGCGGGCTCGGCGAGGTTCCCAACAGCGCGCTGCGCATCCGGGACGCCTATGCGGAGTTCGACGCGGAGAAGCGCTTCGCCCTTGCGACGAAGCCTTCGCGCGATGCGAAAAGCTGCGAGTGTCCCGCCATCCTGCGCGGCGCCAAAAAGCCGACCGATTGCAAGCTGTTCGGCACGGTGTGCACGCCCGACAACCCCATCGGCTCCTGCATGGTGTCGTCCGAAGGCGCCTGCGCGGCCTACTGGACCTATGGCCGCTTCCGCCAGCCTTCCCAGCCGGAGGCCGCGGCATGAGCGTGATCGAAGCCCGCTTTGCGGCGCGCGACGCATTCCCGCTCGGGGGCGCCGTCGAAATGATCCATGGCAGCGGGGGGCGCGCAACCGCCGAGCTTGTCGCTGCGCTGTTCCACAAGCATCTCGACAACGCCTTCCTCGCGCAAGCCAACGACCAGGCCGCCTTCGACGTCGGCGCGGGCCGCCTCGTGATTTCAACCGACGCCCATGTCATCGCGCCGCTGTTCTTCCCGGGCGGGGACATTGGCTCGCTCGCCGTGCACGGCACCATAAACGACGTGGCGATGGCGGGCGCGCGGCCGCTTTACCTGGCGGCGGCGTTTATCCTGGAGGAAGGCTTTCCGCTCGCCGATCTCGACCGCATCGTCGCCAGCATGGCGCGCGCCAGCCGCGACGCGGGCGTGCCCGTCGTCACCGGCGACACCAAGGTTGTCGAAAAGGGCAAGGGCGATGGCGTGTTCATCACGACGACGGGCGTCGGCGTGGTTCCGCCCGGCGTTGAAATCTCCGGCGACAAGGCGCGCCCCGGCGACGCAATTCTGGTCAGCGGCACGCTCGGCGATCATGGCATAGCCGTGTTGTCGAAGCGCGAAAACCTCTCCTTCGAGACCGAAATCCTCTCCGACAGCGCAGCCCTTCACGGCCTTGTCGCGGACATGGTCGCGGCGGTTCCGTCCATCCACTCGTTGCGCGACCCGACGCGCGGCGGGCTCGGCTCGACGCTGAACGAACTGGCGCGCCAATCGCGCGTCGGCATGCGGCTCGTGGAGAGCGCCATTCCTTTCAAGCCCGATGTGGTCGCCGCCTGCGAGCTGCTCGGCCTCGACCCGCTTTACATCGCCAATGAAGGCAAGCTGATCGCCATCTGCGCGAAACGCGATGCGGAGCATCTGCTTGGGGTCATGCGCGCCCATCCGCTCGGCCGCGATGGCGCCATCATCGGCGAAGTTGTCGCCGACCCGCACGCTTTCGTCCAGATGCAAACCAAATTCGGCGGCAGCCGGATGGTGGACTGGCTTTCGGGAGACCCCTTGCCGAGGATCTGTTGATGCTTGAGCGCTTCGAAAGTTCGTCATCGCGAGGCGCATTTCGTCGCCCCGGAAAGCGCTCCTGGCGCTTATCCGGGGCCGCCCAAAACGACGCGCTTGCCCTTTTGCGATCCCGGATAGCCGCGAGCGGCTTCCGGGATGACGAGGCGCGTGCGCCCGGCGCCGCCTCTTGCAATGTCGGGAGGTTGGCATGAGCGCGCTGCCGACAGTTCTCGTCATCGACGACGAAGTGCGAAGCGTCGAAGCGCTGGAGCGCATTCTCGAAGACGACTTCGACGTGAAGAAAGCCACGTCTTTCCCCGAGGCCGAGGCGATCCTCGCCGACGAGGCGATCCAGGTCGTCCTGTGCGACCAGCGCATGCCGGGAATGACCGGCGTGGAGTTCCTGAAGACCGTGCGCGAGCGCTGGCCCGACGTCGTCCGCATGATCATTTCGGGCTACACCGACGCCGAGGACATCATCCAGGGCGTCAACGAAGCGGGCATCTATCACTATGTGACGAAGCCCTGGCAGCCCGACAGCCTCTCGCTCACGCTGAAAAACGCGGTGCGCCTCTATAAGCTTGAGCGGGAAAACGAGCTTCTCGCCATCGAGCTGAAAATGTCCTCGAACCGCGCCGAAAAGGTGGTGGCGAGCCGCCGTCAGGGCCTGCGCGAGACCTATCACGGCGACGACGGCATCGTGCGCGATAAGGACAGCCCCATCAACGAGGTGTGCGCTCGCATGCGCCGCGTCGCGCCTTACGACATTTCCGTGCTGATCACGGGCGAATCCGGCACCGGCAAGGAGCTGATCGCGCGCGCTTTGCATTATAACAGCCTGCGCTGGAACAAGCCGTTCGTCGTCGAGAATTGCGCCGCCTTGCCGGATGAACTGCTCGAAAGCGAGCTGTTCGGCCACAGACGCGGCGCCTTCACCGGCGCGGTCGAGGATCATGTCGGGCTGTTCCAGCGGGCCGACGGGGGCACCGTTTTTCTCGACGAGATCGGCGAAGTCTCCCCAAGCTTCCAGGCGAAGCTCTTGCGCGTTTTGCAGGAGGGCGAAATCAGGCCCGTGGGCGGCAGGCAGACGCGGAAGATCGACGTGCGCGTGATCGCGGCCACCAACCGCGACCTTGAAGTCGAGGTTCGCGCCGGCCGTTTCCGCGAAGACCTCTATTACCGGCTCGCGACCGTCTCCATCCACATGCCGCCGTTGCGCGAACGCCCGATGGACATTCCCGTGATCGCGTCGGCCCTTCTCGACAAGGCGCAGAAGCAGCTCGGCAAGGCCGCTCAGGGCCTTTCCCGCGAAGCCATCGAGTGCCTCAAGCGGCACTCCTGGCCCGGCAATGTGCGCGAGCTGCAAAATGAGATCCAGAACGTGCTGATCATGGGGCCGGGCGGCGGGGTCATCGGCGCCGAGCATCTGTCGCGGCGCATCCTTCATGCGTCCCCGCGCGCGCCCGCGCCGGAGAAGGAGCTGTCTTTCGCCGGGCTCGAAGGGACGCTTCGCGAGCGCATCGAGTGCCTGGAGGCCGGAATCTTGCGCGAAAGCCTCATCCGCAATCGCTGGAACAAAAGCCGCGCCGCGAAGGAGCTGGGCCTGTCCCGGGTCGGCCTTCGCGCGAAGCTGGAGCGTTACGGCCTTGAGAAAATCGAGGCGCTTCCCGTGGAGCCCGCGAAGAAGAAGCTTGCGTGAGGCGCAGTGAGGGCATGCTGAAGCCCGAGGACCACGACAAAAGCTTGCTCTCCCGCGCGGGCGTGGCGCACGCCGTCGCGCGCGCGCCGGAGCCGAGCGAGGAGGCCTGGATCGAGGTCATCCAGAAGATGGATGCGGTCTACGCCGAGCTTGTCGAAAATCAGGTCGAGCTTGAAAAGAAGAACGCGGCGCTGGAGGAGGCGCAGCAGCTCATCGCAAGCGTGTTCGCCTCCATGACGGACGTGCTTGCCGTCTGCGACCGGGCGGGCCGCATCCAGCGCGTCAATCCGGCCTTCGAGAAAGCGACCGATTGCCGGGAGGCGGAGCTGCATGGGCGCCCGCTGACGAGCGTGTTCATGTCCGATAGCGTCGCGGCGGTGCAGGAGATGCTGGCGAGACTCCGCGACGGCGGCTCGGCCGGCGATTGCGAGGTTGCGCTTCGGGATGCAAACGGCGCGCCGGCGCCCTTCGCGATGAATTGCTCGGCCCGGTTCGACCACAAAGGCCGTTTCGCCGGCGGGGTCATGGTGGGGC
This sequence comes from uncultured Alphaproteobacteria bacterium, assembly GCA_963748525.1. GTDB lineage: Bacteria > Pseudomonadota > Alphaproteobacteria > Rhizobiales > Rhodomicrobiaceae > Rhodomicrobium. Next base: position 259,847 of record CAVVJJ010000018.1, on the reverse strand, counting down.
GCCCTCTCAGCGAGCTTCGCCGCGCCTACAAGCGCCTCGACGCGGCCCATCGCGACCTGCAGGAAGCGCAGCAGCATCTCATTTTCTCGGAGAAGATGGCGGCGCTCGGCCGCCTTGTCGCGGGCGTCGCGCACGAGCTGAACAACCCCATCAGCTTCGTCTTCGCGAACATGCACGCGCTGAAGAAATATGCGCTGCGCGTGCGGCGCTATCTCGAAGCGGTGAACGCCGGCATGACGGGCGAGGAGCTGCAAGCCTTGCGCGCCGAGCTGAAGATGGATCGCATGATGGCCGACATCGAGCCGCTTCTCGACGGCACGCTTGAAGGCGCGACGCGGGCGAGCGAGATCGTCCAGGATTTGCGGCGCTTTTCGAGTTCGCAAGCCGAGGCCGCCGAGGAGGCCGATCTTTCGCGCGTCATCCAGACGGCGGCGAGCTGGGTCGTGAAGGCGGGACGCACGAAGCCCGCCGTCTCCTTCGAGGTGGCGGAAGGGCTGTCGGCGCGCTGCCGCCGGGGCGCGGTGCACCAAATCCTCGTAAACCTGATCCAGAACTCGCTCGACGCCATGGACGGCGAAGCCGAGCCCCGGATCGAGATCCGCGCCGCTTCGTGCGAGGACTGGATAACCATCGCCGTTCGCGATCACGGGCCGGGGATCTCGCCGGGCGCCATGAACAAGCTGTTCGAGCCGTTCTTCACCACGAAGCCCGCCGGCAAGGGCCTCGGCCTCGGCCTTTACCTGAGCTACGGCCTCGCCGCCGACCTCGGCGGGCGCCTTTACGCTTCGAACCATCCGGGCGGCGGCGCCGTCTTCACGCTCTGCATTCCGAACGCCAAGGATGGCCATGCCCGCTGATCGCACAAGCCAGGAAGGCCTGACGCTGCTTTGGCTGCAATCGGGCGGATGCGGCGGCTGCACCCTGTCGCTCCTCGGCGCGCAATCGCCGGACTTCTTCTCGACGCTCGAACTCGCCCGCATCGAGGTTCTGCATCACCCCTCGGTGAGCGAGACGGGCGGCGCGAGCCTTCATGCGCTTCTCGACCGCGTGAGCCGGGGCGAGGCCATCGACATTCTTTGCGTCGAGGGCGCGATCTTGCGCGGCCCCCGCGGCTCGGGCCGCTTTCATCTCCACGCCGGCAGCGGCGCGCCCATGATGAGCATCGTCGCCAGCGCCGCCAAAGCCGCGCGCTACGTGCTCGCCATAGGCTCCTGCGCGGCTTATGGCGGGGTGACGGCGGCGAGCGACAACGTCACGGAAGCCTGCGGCCTCTCATTCGAGGGCCAGGAGGCTGGAGGGCTTCTCGGCCCCGGCTTTCGCGCGCGGTCGGGCCTGCCCGTCATCAATGTCTCGGGCTGCCCGCCGCATCCTGGCTGGGTAGCCGAAACGCTCATCCAGATTTCGCTCGGCCAACTCGGCGCTTCCGACCTCGACAGCTTCGGCAGGCCCCGCTTCTTCGCCGATCATCTCGTCCATCACGGCTGCTCGCGCAACGAATATTACGAATACAAGGCGAGCGCCGCATCGCTGGGCCAGCTCGGTTGCATGATGGAGCATCTCGGCTGCATCGGCACGCAAGTTCATGGCGACTGCAACATCCGGCTGTGGAACGGCGAAGGCTCCTGCGTGCGCGGCGGCTATCCCTGCATCGGCTGCACCGAGCCAAGCTTCGGCGAGCGCGATCACCCCTATCTGGCGACGCCGAAGCGCGGCGGCATCCCGGTCGGACTGCCGACGGACATGCCGAAGGCGTGGTTCGTGGCGCTGGCGACGCTCGCAAAGGCGGCCACGCCCGACCGGCTCAAGCAAAATGCGCACGCCGAGATTATCGCCGTAGCCCCCGGAGAAGCGCCAGGGAAGCCCCGAAAATGACCCGTCTCATTGCGGGGCCGTTCAACCGGGTCGAGGGCGATCTCGAAATCAGGCTCGATGTGACGGGCGGCGCGGTCGCCGCGGCTTACGTGAATTCGCCGCTCTATCGCGGCTTCGAGCAGATCCTGGTCGGCAAGGCGCCAGCCGACGCCCTCGTCTACGCGCCGCGCATTTGCGGCATCTGCTCGGTCTCGCAATCTCTGGCGGCCGCTAACGCGCTGGCTGCGGCGCAGGGCCTGAAAGCTCCAGAAAACGGCGCCATTCTGCAAAACCTGATCCTCGCCGCCGAGAACGTCGCCGATCACGCCACCCATTTCTATATGTTCTTCATGCCGGATTTCGCGCAAGCGCCCTATGCGGGCGAGCCTTGGCATGAAGCGGCGGCGGCGCGCTTTCGCGCGCTTCGCGGAGCGGCGCAGCGCGAGTTTCTGCCCGCGCGCGCGGCGTTCCTCCACATCATGGGCCTTGTCGCGGGACATTGGCCGCATACGCTCGGGCTTCAGCCGGGGGGAATGACGCGCGCCATCGGCCGCGCCGAGCAGATCCGCCTTGCGGGCTACCTCGCGGCGTTCCGGCGCTTTCTCGAAACGGCGCTTTTCGGCGACGCGCTCGAAGCCGTGGCGGCGCTTCCCAGCGCCGAGGCGCTCGAAGCCTGGGCGGCGGACGGCCCTCACGCGGCGAGCGATTTCGGGCGCTTCCTGTTTCTGTCCAAAGCCGTTGGCCTCGACGAGCTTGGCCGCGGGCCGGGGCTCTATCTGAGCTACGGCGCCCACCCCCTCGACGGCCACATGACGTTCGCCCGCGGCGTCTCGGAGGCGGGCGTGCTTCGCCCCTTGGACGTGACCGAGATCGCGGAGGACCATGCCTCGTCCTGGCTCGTTCGCGCGGAAGGGCCGAGGCCGCCGTCGCGGGGCCTCACGCTGCCGGACGCCGACGCGGCGGGCGCCTATAGCTGGTGCAAGGCGCCGAGGCTCGGCGGGTCGGTCGCGGAAACGGGCGCTCTCGCCCGGCAGCTCATTGACCGCCATCCGCTGATCGCAAGCCTCGCGGCGAGAAGCGGCGGCTCGGCGCGCAATCGCGTCATCGCAAGGCTCATCGAGATCGCGCGCCTCGTGCCGCTCATGGAGCGCTGGATCTGGGCCGTCCGCCCCGGCGAACCCTTCTGCCGCCACGGCCCGATGCCGGAGGACGGCAGGGGCGAGGGCCTGATCGAGGCGGCGCGCGGCGCGCTTGGCCATTGGGTCGAAATCAAGAACGGGCGCATCCTCAACTACCAGATCGTGGCGCCGACCACCTGGAATTTCTCGCCGCGCGACGGAAACGGTCAGCCCGGCGCTTGCGAGGCGGCGCTTGTCGGCGCGCCGGTGCGGAAAGGCGAGACGACGCCCATCGCGGTCCAGCACATCGTGCGCTCCTTCGACCCGTGCATGGTCTGCACGGTGCATTAGGGGCGCGGCGATGACTCCGAACAAAATCGCCCTTCGTGATCCCGGAATGGCCGACCGGGCCTTATATGGGATCGCAAAAATCGAAGCGCGGCCCGTGTTGCGATCCCGGATAAGCGCTACAGCGCTTTCCGGGATGACAATAGCGAATGCCCGCGTGGGGCGTGCGATATCGTTGAAGCCAACTCGTGCGATGCATTAGGGGCGCGGCGATGGGCAACGGCGTTTCCATTCGCGTTCGCGGCCTCGTACAGGGGGTCGGCTTCCGCCCGACGGTCTGGCGCATCGCAACGCGGCTTGGGCTTCTTGGCGAGGTCATGAACGACGGCGAGGGCGTCCTCATCCGCGCCTTTGGGCCGAAGGCTGCGCTTGGCGATCTGGAACGCGCGCTTTTCGAGGAAGCGCCCCCGCTTTCCCGCATCGACGCCATCGAGGCTGCGCCGCTCGAAGGCGAGCCCCCCGCCGATTTCCGCATCGTGGCGAGCCGCGCGGGCGACGTGCGAACCGGCGTCGTCCCCGACGCAGCCGTCTGCCCCGATTGCCTCGCCGACATCCGCGACCCTTCGAACCGCCGCTATCGCTACCCGTTCACGAACTGCACCCATTGCGGGCCGCGTCTCTCCATCGTGCGCGCGATCCCCTACGACCGCGCCTCGACCAGCATGGCGGCGTTCGCGATGTGCCCCGCCTGCCTTGCCGAATATCGCGACCCGGCCGACCGCCGCTTCCATGCCCAGCCGAACGCCTGCCCGGCTTGCGGGCCGAAATGCTGGCTTGAGGATGCGGCGGGACGCGAGGTCGCCGCCGATCCGCATCGCGACGCCGTCGACGCCGCCGCGGCCCTCATCCTCTCCGGCGCGATTGTCGCGATCAAGGGGCTGGGCGGCTTTCATCTCGCTTGCGATGCAAGGAATGCGCAAGCCGTTGCGCGGCTGCGCGAGCGAAAACAGCGCACGCACAAGCCCTTCGCGCTGATGGCGCGCGATTTAGCCATGGTCGCGGAGCACGCGCGCCTTGGCGAAGCGGAGGAGGCGCTTCTCCAAGAACCCGCCGCGCCCATCGTTCTCCTGGAGCGGAAAGACAATGGCGCGCCGCTCGCGCAAGGCGTCGCCCCGGCCCAATCCACGCTCGGCTTCATGCTGCCCTACACGCCGCTGCACCGGCTTTTGCTCGACGCCGTCGCCGCGCCCATCGTGCTGACCTCGGGCAACCTGAGCGACGAGCCGCAATGCATCGCCAACGAGGAAGCCCGCGCGCGGCTCGGCGCCATCGCGGACGCCTTCCTCATGCATGACAGGGAGATCGTGAACCGCCTCGACGACAGCTTTGCACGCGTGATGGCGGGGCGTCCGCGCCTGATGCGGCGCGCGCGCGGGTTTGCGCCCTCTCCCCTCCCCTTGCCGCAAGGCTTCGAGGCTGCTCCGCGCACGCTCGCCATGGGCGCCGAACTGAAATCGACGTTTTGCCTTTTGAGCGGCGGACGCGCCATCGTCTCGCAGCATATGGGCGACCTCGAAGACGCCGCCGCGCATGCCGATTATCGCGCCAATCTCAAGCTCTATCGCGAGATCTTCCGGTTCGAGCCGGAGCTGATCGCGGTTGACGCCCATCCCGATTACCGCGCGACCCAATGGGGAACGGCGATCGCGCGCGAGGCTGCGCTTCCGCTTCTGCCGGTCCTGCACCATCACGCCCATGTCGCCGCAGTGCTCGCGGAGCATGGCGCGCCGCTCGATTGCGAGCCCGTGCTGGGTGTAGCGCTCGACGGCCTCGGCATGGGCGAGAACGGCGAGCTGTGGGGCGGCGAATTCCTGCTCGCCGATTACCGCTCCAGCCGCCGCGTCGCCGCCTTCGCGCCTGTAGCCCTGATCGGCGGGGACAAGGCCATGCGCGAGCCGTGGCGCAACGCGCTTGCCCACCTTGAGACTTTCATCGGCTGGCGGGAGGTCGAGCGGCTCTATCCCGATCTCGCCCTCGTGCGGCGTCTAAAGGGGAAGCCGGTCACGCTCGCGCTTCAACTCGTGGAGCGGAGGCTGAACGCGCCGCTCTCGTCATCCGCGGGGCGCCTCTTCGATGCGGTCGCCGCGACGCTCGGCATTTGCTTCGACGCAACCTCCTACGAGGGGCAGGCCGCCATCGAGCTTGAGGCGCTGGCCGCGCCTGCGATGGGCCGCGCGGCCGATGGCTATCGCGCCGCCTTCGTCGAGGGCGAACCGGCGCGGCTCGACTGGGCGCCGCTCTGGCGCGATCTCCTCGATGATTTGGCGGCGGGCGCGGACGCGCCGCTCGTCGCCGCGAAGTTCCATGCCGGGCTTGCCGCGACCGTGGCAAGCGCCGCCGCTGAGCTTGCGCCGCGCTTTGGATGCAGGACCGTGGCGCTTTGCGGCGGCGTGTTCCAGAACAAGCTCCTGCTTGAAGCCGCGACGCAAAGGCTGGCCGGCGCCGGGCTTCAGGCGCTCAGCCCCGCATCGTTCCCGGCCGGAGACGGCGCCATCTCGCTCGGACAGGCCGTCATCGCCGCCGCCCGCGGCTCGCACGCGCCCGGGCGGACACTGGCGCCATCCTTCGAGACGCCGCTTCGCGGCTCCTCAGGATGAGGTCGCGGGAGCCCCTCACGGTGGGAAAGTCCGCAGCGCCTCGTGGTGAGGAGGCCGGAGGCCGTCTCGAACCATGAGGAGGCCGCAGCCCCCAGCGCAGCGCCTCATGGTGAGGAGGCCGAAGGCCGTCTCGAACCATGAGGCGCCGTCTCCGACATGGTCGGGGTGAGGCGGCAGGCAGCGTCCTCAAAGGAGGTCGCGGTAAAGGTCGGGGCGCCGGTCGCGGAAGAAGCCCCACTCCGCGCGATAGCGCTCGATGCTAGCGAGGTCGAATTCGTGCACGAGCACGCCCTCGTCCCGCTCGCCGAAGCTTCTCACAAGCTCGCCTGTCTGGTCGGCAATGAAGGAATGGCCGTAATAGCTTTGCGCCGCCCCTCCCTCCTCCTCCAGGCCGATGCGATTGGCGGCGACGACTGGCGTCGCATTCGCGACCGCGTGCCCCTGCATCACGCGCCGCCACGGCTTGCTTGTGTCGAGCGCCGAATCGCTTGGCTCAGACCCGATGGCGGTCGGATAGAAAAGAACTTCGGCGCCCGCCAGAGCCATGGCGCGCGCGCATTCGGGAAACCACTGGTCCCAGCAGATGCCGACGCCGATGACGCCGTGCTTCGTCCGCCAAGCCTTGAAGCCCGTATCGCCGGGCCGGAAGTAATATTTCTCCTGATAGCCCGGCCCGTCTGGGATATGGCTCTTGCGATAGACGCCGAGGATTTCGCCGTCCGCGTCGGCCACCGCGACGCTGTTGTAATAGCGCGGGCCGTCCTTTTCGAAGAAGGAGATCGGAATGACGACACGAAGCTCGCCCGCGAGCCTTTTCAGCGCGAGCACGCAAGGGTGTTCGCCTGCCCGATGCGCCGTTTCGAACCACCTCGGATCTTGCCGCGTGCAAAAATAATGGCCCTGGAACAGTTCGGACGGCAGCACGATTTGCGCGCCTCTGGCGGCGGCCTCGCGCACCAGCGCCTCCGTCTTCGCGATGTTCTCCGCGAGGTTCGCGCCGTACGACGCCTGGAGAGCCGCAACCGTGACCGCGCGCTTCGTCATGACGCGGGCTCCTGCTGGGTGATGCAGTGGAACGAGCCGCCGCCCGCCTCGCCGCAGCCGAGCAGGCCCTGCGACGGCACGCCGATCACGTCGCGGTTCGGGAAGACGGCCTGAAGCGCCTCGATAGCGGCGCGCTCGGTCGCGGTTCCGTAGACGGGAACGACCACCACGCCATTCGCAATGATGAAGTTCATATGCGAGGCGGGAGAGATTTCGTCCCAGGCGTTGCGGTAGAGCCCGACGCCCGGGATGCGGACGACGTCGAGCTTGCGCCCGAGCGCATCCGTGGCGCTTTCAAGCGTCTCCGCAATGGCGTTGAGCGTCGCCGCGTTCGGATCGTCCGCGCCGGCGCGGGCCTGACAGACGACGCGACCCGGCGCCACGAAGCGCGCGATGTTGTCGATATGGCCGTCGGTATGGTCGTTCAGCAGCCCCTCATCGATCCAGATGACCTTTTTCGCGCCGAGCGCCTCTCGCAGCGCGGCCTCCGCGTCCGCTTTCGTCCAGCCGTTGCGGTTGGGGTTCAGAAGCGTCTGGCGCGTGGTCAGGATCGTGCCCTGGCCGTCATGCTCGATGGCGCCGCCTTCCAGCACGAAGTCGAACCTCACGGCCGGCTTGCCAGCAAGCCTTGCGATGTCGTCGCCGACGGTTGCGTCGTCGGGCAGGTCGTACTTGCCGCCCCAGCTGTTCGTCTTGAACCGCAGCGCGACGGCTGCGCCTTGCGAAAGAGCGAAAATCGGCCCCGTGTCGCGCAGCCAGATGTCGCCATATTTCGCGGGCAGGAATTCGACCGCCTCGCCGAGGGCGGCTCTGGCGGACGCCTCAGCCTCCGGGCCGTTGACGAGCATCCGCACGCGATTGCCCGCGCCTGCGAGCGTCCGCGCCATGGCCGCCACATCGCGGCGCGGCGCTTCGAGATCGCCGTTCCATCCGGGCAGATCCTCGGGCCAGGCGGTCCAGATGGCCCGCTGCGGCGCCCACTCCGCCGGTATCGAAATCGCTTCGGTCATGCTCCGCCCTCCCCGCAAACCGGCGCCAATTCGCACCGGACGAGCATGATCTATAAGACTGAGCCAGGACTTCAAGCGGATGCGCGCGGGAGGCGCCTTGCGGCCAGCGAAATCGCGATGCCGCGTCTTATTCTGAAATGGCGGTTTCGACGCGCTCGATTGTCACCGTCCCCATGTCGCTCGGCAGCGTGACCTGCTCGACCAGCCAGAAATTCGGCTTGACGAGCTTCTGGAAGCCGATCTCCCATTGCACGTTCTCAATGGCTACGGGGTTGGCGCCGCTCGCGGTTGCGGTCACCGTGAATCGGACCTGACAGGTTACGATGCGCGGATCGTGCGGTTGGTCGCCGGTCATCGGGCGGAGGCTGACCGCGAGGCGGTTGCGGCTCATGAACACGGGAAGCACGTTGTCGCAGGGCGCGCCCGGCGCCCAGGCGGGCCGCAGCGAGGCGCCGAGCAGCGCGGAAAGCGGATCGAGGACGCCGCGCAGGATCGGGTTCATCTTCTCGCCCTTGGCGGCCTGGGCCTTGAAGTCGATGGAGCTGTCCTGGCCGTCGGAGGTCACAAGCCGGTAATAGGAGGGCGTCAGCTTCACGCCGGCGCGGGAGCCGGACGACTCTCCCTGGACCGTGGTGTTGTTCAGGAGCGGGCCGACATCGGCCGAAACCGTCACCTTGTAGTTTTTCGCATCGAGCGTGGTGCGCAGGATGGCTTCGCCGATGCGAACGCCCCCCAGGCTCACGGCGTAGCGGGAGATGAGAATCTCGGCCTTCGCCTGACCGCACAGGAGGAAAGCGCCGAAAAGCATCGCTGCGAGCGCGCTTACCCGCTTCGCCGTTTCTCTCGCGGCTAAGGAAGGCGTCGCAGGGTTTCGTATCACTTTCACTCCCATCGAACTTGCTTTCCGTCTTGTACTCGACCGGCGGCGGGAACTCCATCGGACTCGCCGCTTAATATTAACTCTCAGGTTACGTTGTTCGAAATATGAACAAGTGCGAGCCAGCTTGCCAGCCTGGGAAAAAACAGAGCGCCGGAATAATTCCTTCTCCGACCCGTTATAGCCCAATTCCCTCCAATTTCATTCGTGAACTATGCCCCACACCGAAGCCGCGCCACAGCCAGGCGCGGCTTTTCTTTTGAGTCCGCGCCGTTTGCTGCGGGGTTGCCTCAACTTTAGCGATTATCAACCTTCGAAAAACAACTCCGGCGTATGTGTCGAAAGGCCCCATCGCGCGGCGGGCAGATGACCGTGCGACACGTCAAGAAGTGAGGACGCCCCGATGACCACATGCGCCTGCGGCAATTGCCAGTACATGGACAACCAAAGCAAAGCGGCTGCGAAGCATCGATCCGAAGATGCCGGCCTGTGCCGCTATTACCCGCCTATGTCTTCGCAAGGAAGCTCCGCGGCCAGCGTGTGGCCCGTGGTGACCGTGAAGGACTGGTGTGGACATTTTGCGGCCAAGGTCGATCGCTTGATGGCCGCGGCCGAATAAGGGTCGATGAGCCAGCGGCGCGCCCGCCCATTGTCGCGCCGCAGCCTTTCTGTAAAGCCGGGCCGCCGTGGGCCCGCGCCATCACAGGAACTCGACCCCTGATCTCGCTTCGGCGTCGTCGCTCATTTGAAGCCCAGCGCCGGACGCGCCGCTGCTTTGCAGGATCTTGTCTCGCATGCGCCTTCGCATCTCGTAAAGAGTGCACTGCGCAATCAAGCCCTCGGCCCAATCACGGCTTTCGCCGCTTTTGCCCGCGGCTGAAGGCGCCACCGGCGACTGCGCGGCCAAGCCGTCCATCGCGCATGCGACCGCCGCGGCCGCGCGACAAACATTCTGCAGATGCTGCTTGGCGCGGTCCTGGAACTGCATGCTGACAATGGCGGCGGATACGTCGCCTGCAATCTTTTCCGTCGCAGCCGCCGTGTGCCGCAACACGCCCGCATAATGGGCGTTCTGCTCGACCAGGCAGCGCATCACGGACTTTATTCGCGCGCAGGCGCTGAGATGCTCGTCGGACATATCGACGGTGGCGACCTCCCTCAGCAGGCCGTGCGTATTCCTGAGGCCATCCCCGATGGCGGCGATCTGCCGCTTGATCGCTACCGCCAGCTGGTTCACCGCCATGGCGAGTTCGCGCACCTCGTCCGCGACCACGGAGAATCCCCGCCCCGCCTCCCCGGCCCGCGCCGCCTCGATCTTGGCGTTGAGCGCCAGGAGGCTCGTTCTCTTGTTGATCTTGTCGATGCCGGCGAGGCTTCCTTCCACGGATTTAAGCTCGGAAAGCACGCCGTCGAGAGCGTATGACATGCCGATGCCGCGCGACGAGAGGTCTGTAATCTTCTGAATGAGCAGCGAAAGCGTGTCGCCGAGATCGCTCGCGAGCGCCGGGAGATGAACGAAGTCGCCGTCCACCTTGATGCGCTGAATCGACGCGACGAGTTCGTGAACCGTCTCTGTTTGATCGCGCGTGGTCGCAACGATGGTTTCGAGCCGGTTCGAGACTTCGAGAACGTTCGCCTCCATATCGTCGGACGTGCTTTCGATCTCTTCGACAAGCGCGTTCAAAGTCCGGCTTTGCGCGGCCGAAAATCCAAGCCAGCGCCGCAGGAATTCTTCTACTTCCGATTGAGTCGGCCGCTGCCGGGCCGCATCGAACCCCGCATCCATGAACACCTTCCGCCGCCCGCCTTGAGAGTTGAATGAAGGCCCGAAAGAGAGCCTCCTCCGAAAAATCCCGGAAAAACGCTGCAACCGCGTCTTTCGCCAGCATCGCCCGGCGTGGAAGCAGTCACGAACTGAATGCGCAGATCTCTGGAAATTTAGTTCTTCATTCACCAGCATGTGCCACTGATTGCTATCACAGGTTGCAACAGGGGAACAAGCGAACAATGCTGGAAGCGCCCGGCCCCGAAGCGGTGGACCTCAGCGGCCCCCGCACTCTTCGAAATGCAGAGCAGACCCGTTCCGTCCTGCTCGACGCTCTGCGCGGCCCCTCCCCTCTTCGCCTCGATTGTTCCGCCACGGCCGAAGCGGATCTCAGCCTCGTGCAGCTCCTCCTTGCGGCGCAGAAGTCGGCGCAGGCGGCGGGGAAGGACGTGACGCTCGCGCATCCGCCAAGCGCGGCCTTCGTTCAAGCGGCGTCAAGAGCGGGTTTCCCGGCGCCCGAGTCGCCGGGCGGCTTGTCCTCCTGGCTCAGGAAGGAATAGGGCCATGGCCAAGACCATTCTTGCGGTGGATGACTCCGCCAGCATGCGGCAGATGATCAAGCTGACCTTGCGCAACGCCGGCTACGAGGTGATCGAGGCCGGCGACGGTCAGGAGGGATTGTCGCAGGCGAGGGCGGGCGCGCCCGACATGATCCTGACGGATCTCAACATGCCGGTGATGGACGGCATGGTCTTCATCAGGGAGCTGAGGAAGCAGCCGGCCTTCGCCGGCATCCCCATCGTATTCGTGACCACGGAATCGGATGCGGAAAAGAAGTCGCAGGCCAAGGCGGCCGGCGCCACGGCGTGGATCACCAAGCCGTTCCAGCCCGAACAACTCGTCGCCGTCGCCAGGAAGGTTCTCGGAGAATGAGCCCGACAAATCCGAAAGATATCTTCAAGCAGGAAGCGCAAGACCTGCTGTCGCAGCTCGAAGCGACGCTCCTCGACCTCGACGGCGATCCAGGCGACGCGAGCCTGATCGACGCCGCCTTCCGCGCGCTCCACACCATCAAAGGGTCGGGCGCGATGTTCGGCTTCGAAGCCGCGGCGGCCTTCACCCATCATGTCGAAACGGCGTTCGACCGGGTCCGCCAGGGCAAGGCGGCGCTCTCCAAGGAGCTGATCGCCACGGCGCTCGAGTTGCGGGACCACATCCGGCTCCTCATCGAACAGCCCGAGGACGCCGATCGCGCGGCGGAGGACGCCTTGCTCGCCCGCCTCGTAGCGAGCCTCGATCCCGCCAAGGCCGGGGCGGTGGAGACGTCCGCGCCCGCGCGCTGGACGGACGATGCGGCGGAGCGCGTCTGGCGCATCCGCATGCGCTTGCCGCGCGACGCCATGACCAACGGCACAAATCCGCTCCTCCTGCTGGATGAACTGCGCACGCTCGGACGCGCCTGCGTCACGCCCATCGCGGACGGCGTCCCGGCCCTTCAGGAGATCGACCCCCGCGCCTGCTACATGGCCTGGGACATCGATCTTACGACGTTACGGCCGCTCTCGGAGATCGAGGACGTCTTCATTTTCGTTCGCGACGAAATGCAGCTTGAGATCGCGCGATGCGCGGACGAGCCTGGGGCGCGCCGCGAGGATGTGGTTGCCGTCCCGCCGATCCCCCAGGGAGAGCAAGCGCCAAGCCCCGTCCCCGAAGGAGCGCCGGCTCAGGCCCTGGAAACGGTGGCGAACGACGAAGAGAGCGCGAAGCCCGCCGCCGTGAGCCAGCAGCGCCCCGCCGCCGCAAAAGCCGCCGCAAGCGTTCGCGTGCCCGCCGAGCGTCTGGACGAGCTGATGGATCTCGTGGGCGAGCTTGTCATCGCCCAATCGCGGCTCCGGCAAATCGCGGCTTCGAGCGCAGACCAGCAGGTGCGCTCCGTCGCCGAGGAAATCGAGCGCCTTACGCTCGAACTCAGAGACACAACCATGGGGATCCGCATGGTGCCCATCGGCTCGCTGTTCGGCCGCTTTCGCAGGGTGGTGCACGACCTCTCCCGCGATCTTGGCAAGCATGTCGAGCTTCTGATGGAAGGCGAGGACACCGAACTCGACAAGACCGTCATCGAGCAGCTTAACGATCCTCTCGTCCATCTCATTCGCAATTCCATCGATCACGGCATCGAAGCGCCAGGCGAACGGCTGGCGGCGGGCAAGCCGGCGGCCGGCCGGATCCTTCTCTCCGCCCGCCACGCGGGGACGGAGGTCCACATCACCATCGCCGACGACGGCCGCGGGCTGAACCGCGAGCGTATCCGCGCGCGCGCCGTCGAGCGCGGGCTGATCGATCCCGGCGCCGGCGTGAGCGACGCGGAGCTTTTCCAGGCTGTCTTCCTGCCCGGCTTCTCGACGGCGCCGGAAGTCACGAACCTTTCGGGCCGCGGCGTGGGCATGGATGTGGTGAAGCGCACAATCGAAGCGCTGCGGGGCAAGATCGAGCTTTCCAGCCTGCCCAACCAGGGGGCGAAGCTCACGCTGCAGCTGCCGCTGACGCTCGCCATCATCGACGGCCTTCTGGTCCGGGTTGGCGACGCGCGCTATGTGCTGCCTCTCTCCGCTGTCGAGGAATGCGTCGAGCTGCCGGCGGAGGATGAACAGCGATCGCGGCGCTGCAGCTTCCTGAATATAAGGGGCGAGCTCGTGCCGTTCCTGAGGCTTCGGGAGCTGTTCGCGGCCAATGCGCCGGCGGATCGCTATCAGAAGATCGTCGTCGTTTCCGCGGGCGAGCTTAAGACCGGCCTCGTGGTCGATCAGGTCATCGGCAACCATCAGACGGTCATCAAGTCTCTGTCGAAGCTGCACGCGGGCATCGAGATGTTCTCGGGCGCCACGATTCTCGGCGACGGCGCGCTCGCGCTCATCCTCGATATTCCGCATCTCGTCCAGTTCGGGCAGGCCGCCGAGGAAACCTTGAGGACAGCGGCATGAGCGTCTCAGGACCATCCATCGTCGCCTTCAAGGGCGGGTCTGCGCTCAAGGTGCTGTCGCTCACGCTCGACGATCAGCTTTTCGCCCTCGAAGCGTCATGCGTCCGCGAAATTCTCGACGTAGCGCCCATTACCGGAGTTCCAGCTGCGCCTCCCTTCGCAAACGGCCTGATTAACGTGCGCGGCAAGATCGTGCCGCTCGCCGATCTGAGGCATGCGCTCGGCATGACGAGGCGGCCCCAAACCATCGATACGCGCATCGTCGTCATCGAGATCGATCTCGCCGGCGACCTGACCACCGTCGGCATTCTCGCCGACAAGGTGCACGAGGTCGCAGACATCCCGCAAGACTGCATCGAGGAAACGCCGCGTGTCGGCATGGCCTGGCGGCCCGAGTTCGTCCGCTGCATCGGCAAGCGCGCCGACGGTTTCGTCATCGTGCTCGACATCGCGAGGATCTTCGCCTCGGCGGTCCCGGAGGCCAAAGCGTCAAGCTCTCTTACGGCGCAGAAGGCGTTTGCGCCCAATGCCATACAATAGCGAGGGGTACTCACCATGCGCGCAACAATAAAACTCAAACTCGCCGCGAACTTCTTCGTGCTGACGGCGCTTGTCGGCGTCGTCGCCTGGCTCGGCGTGACCAGTCTCGGATCGCTCAACGCCACGCTCGGCGACGTCATTCAGGGAAACCTGTCGCGCCTTCAGGCCGCCATCGACCTCCGGCTCGCGGTGCTGGAGATCGTGCCGTTCGAGAAAAACATGATCATGTCGACCTCGCCGGACGAGATCAGGAATAACGAGGACGAACTCGTGAAGCGCCGGGCGATCTTCCTCAAGAGGTTCGAAAGCCTTCAAAACATCGCCACGGAAGAGGTGCGGGGAAAGATGGCCGCGTTGACCCCCACTTGGGTGAAGTGGACCACGCTGCAAGACAGGATGCGCGAGCTTCTGGACCAGGACGGGCAGATCGAGGCGCGGGGCCTGTCCACGCACGAGGCGCGGGGCGTCAAAAACGAACTGGTGCGGCAGATCGAGGAGATCGACGGTCTCGAAGCGCAAGCCATGAACCAGGCTAGGGAGGGGGCGGCCAAACAGTTCAACAGCGCGTGGACCCTCCTCGTCGGCGCGGCCGGAGCCGCACTTCTGATCAGCCTCGTTTCCGGCGTGTTTCTGTCGCTCTCGATTGGCCGGGGCTTGCGCCGGGCGGTCTCGCTTGCCGACGCGGTGGCTATCGGCGACCTCAATTGTCAGGTCGAGGCGGCCAGCAACGACGAGATCAAGGACCTCATCGTGGCGCTGAACCGCATGACCGCAAACTTGCGCGCCACCGCCGAGATGGCCGACGCGATCGCGGGCGGCGACCTGAGCGTCGAGCCGAAGCCCCTGTCGGACAAGGACGCGCTGGGGCTCGCGCTGCAGCGCATGACCGGGAAGCTGCGGCTCGTGGTCTCCGACGCGCACGCCGCCGCCGGCAACGTCTCGTCCGGCGCCGAACAGCTTTCCGCCGCCAGCCAGGCCTTGTCGGCCGGCGCGAGCGAGCAGGCGGCGTCGGCCGAGGAGGTGTCGTCGTCGATGGAGCAGATGGCCGCCAACATCAAGCAGAACGCCGACAACGCGGCCCAGACCGAGAAGATCGCCCGCCAGTCCTCGGCGGACGCGCAGGCGAGCGGCGAGGCGGTGAACCGCGCGGTGCACGCCATGCAGGTCATCGCCGAGAAGATCGCCTTCGTGCAGGAGATCGCGCGCCAGACCGACCTTCTTGCGCTGAACGCTGCGGTTGAGGCCGCGCGCGCGGGCGAGCACGGCAAGGGCTTCGCGGTGGTGGCCTCCGAGGTGAGGAAGCTCGCCGAGAGAAGCCAGACGGCGGCGGCCGAGATCGGCGCGCTGTCGGGCCAGACCGTGGCGGCGGCCCGCGAGGCGGGCGGCATGCTCGCCAGGCTCGTGCCCGACATCAGGAAGACGGCCGAGCTTGTCGAGGAGATTTCGGCGGCCTGCCGCGAGCAGGACATCGGCGCCAATCAGGTGAACCAGGCCATCCAGCAGCTCGACACGGTGATCCAGCAGAACGCGGGCGCGGCCGAGGAGATGTCGGCGACGTCCGAGGCGCTGTCGGGGCAGGCCGAGCGGCTGCAGGGGAGCATCGCGTTCTTCAGGATCGGCGGCAAGGCCGGGGAGGAGGCGAAGCAGGCCGCCCCGCACGCCGCGCCAGCGCCCGCGAAGGCCAAGGCAAAAGGCGCGCCCGCCGGCGCCAGGCGCCCCGCGCAAGGCCCGAAGGACAGGGCCGCCCGCAACGGCGCCGAAGCTCACGGATTCGTGCTCAACCTCGCCAATGGCCGCGCCGGCGCCCATGACGCCGATTTCGAAAGGTTCTGAGCCATGAGGCAGGCGGCCGTCCAATCGCCGGAGGAGGCAACGGCATCCTCCAGCGAGAAGCAGTATGTCACGCTCGGCATCGAGCACGAGGTGTTCGCCGTCCCTGTCGAATTGGTGATCGAGATCCTCGCCATGCGCCGGGTGTCGCGGATCCCCGAAGCTCCGCCCTATATGCTGGGGCTCATCGACCTGCGCGGACGAAGCGTCCCCGTGCTCGACCTTCGGACGAGGCTCGGCCTGCCCGCGCTCGCCGCCACGGATGCAACCCGCATTCTCGTCATCGAAGTTGCGATATCGGGGCGGGCGCTCGTGCTCGGCCTCGTCGCCGACCGCGTGATCGAGGTTCTGGCCATGAGCGCCCGCGACATCGAGCCTGCGCCCGATATCGGGGTGCGCTGGCGCTCCGACTATATTCGCGGCGTCGGGCGGCGCGGTTCCGGGTTCATCGTGATCTTCGATCTGCCGAAGCTGTTCTCTGCGGCGGACGCGGCCGCCCTTCAAGCATCGGCGGCCGCCCTATGAGCCGCGCAGTCGCCGCGGGCGAGCCTGTACGAGCCCTGATCGTTGACGATTCCGCCTCGGTCCGCCGCACCTTGAGCGATATTCTGAATGCGGACCCCGATATCCGCGTCATCGGCGCCGCATGCGACCCATACGCCGCCGCTCGCAAGATCGCCCAGGAAATCCCGGACGTCATCACGCTCGACATCGAGATGCCGCGCATGGACGGCATCACCTTTCTCAAGAAGCTGATGGCGCAGCGGCCGGTGCCTGTCGTAATGTGCTCAAGCCTCACCGACGAGAACTCCGCGACCCTCATGGAGGCGCTCGAAGCCGGCGCCGTGGACGCGATCCCCAAGCCGCGCGTCGATACGAGGCAGTTTCTCCTGGAATCCAGCGTCCGCATTTGCGACGCGGTCAAGGGCGCCGCCCGCGCGAAGCTCGCTTTGCTTCCTGGCGCGGCCTCCGCTGAGAGGGCCGCGAAGCCGCAAGCCGCATCGTCCGCGGGCGCGGCCGCGATTGCTGCGTTCCGCAAGGCGGATACGGTCGTCTGCATCGGCGCATCGACCGGGGGCACGGAATCCCTTCGCGTCGTGCTCGAAGCGCTGCCCGAGGATTGCCCAGGCATCGTGATCGTGCAGCACATGCCGGAGAAGTTCACGGCGGCCTTTGCGAAGAGGCTCAACGGCTTGTGCGCCATCGAGGTGAAGGAAGCGGCGGACGGCGACGCTGTCCTGCGCGGACGCGCGCTCATCGCGCCCGGCAACCGGCATACCGCGCTGCAGCGCCGGGGCGGTCACTTCACTGTTTCGGTCGGGGACGGCGCGCTCGTTTCGCGGCACCGGCCATCGGTGGATGTCCTGTTCCGCTCCGCCGCGAGGCAGGCGGGAAGCAGCGCGATCGGCATCCTGATGACGGGGATGGGCGACGACGGCGCCGACGGCCTTCTCGAAATGCGCAAGGCGGGCGCGTCGACGGTGGCACAGGACGAGGCGACGTCGGTGGTCTTCGGCATGCCGAAAGAGGCCATTGAGCGAGGGGCGGCTTCCAGGATCGCGCCGCTTGGCTCTATCGCGGACGAGATTCTCCGAGCGGACCGGCGATAAAAAACTCGGCCGTTATGCTCGCGCTCACGCTTACTTAAGGGCGCCCATGCTACCAGAGATTGTGGCGATCGCAAATTGAACGCCATGTTTCAGCGCAGTTCCGGCCCGCCGGAGGCGCGTCTGTACGCAGGAGTAATGCGCACCATGTTAGGGCATTTCGATAATTTCAGTCTTACAGCCATTGTTTTATCCGCCGCCGTCCTTCTTTGGGGCTGGCTCAGAAGCAATTCCAGCTTAATCGATGCACACGGCCCGCTGCGGCTCGCGGTCTGCCCGGATTGCGGCTGCGCGTTCCTCACCACGGACCTGCACGACTATTGCGGCCCCTGCTTCGCAGGCCATAAGGGAGCGCTCGCGGCCTGAGCTTTATCCGGCAGCGTCGCCATCGACATAAAGCCAGCGGCCCTCCTCTCGAACAAACCGGCTCGTTTCGCGAAAGTCGGCGGCGCGCCCGCCAGCCTTGTAACGGGCGACGAACTCGACGACGGCGCTGCCCTCTTCTACGCTCTCGCAGCGCAGCACCTTGAGGCCCAGCCAGCGGCGCTGCAAGGCGCCGGGCGGCAGCGCCGGCGGGCGCGTCCTCGGATGCCACGTCGCGAGCAGATAATCCTCAAGCGCCAGCACGTAGGCCGAATAGCGCGACCGCATCAGCGCCTCGGCGCCGGGGGCCGCATCTCCGTCGTGCCATCTCTGGCAGCATCGCTCGTAGCTCAGCCGGCTCCCGCAGGGACAAGGGCCGCGATATCGCTTCTGCGTGGTCATCTCAGCAGGGTCCTGTCAGGTTCGGCGCCGCCAGCCTTCCCCTTACGGGAAGCGCGCCTCCCGGTCGATGCGGAAAATCGAGTTAAATCGACTCACAAAAAAACTGCGCAAAAAAGAACGGCGGCGGCTTCTTTGAAAACGCTGGTCATCGCCACGACATTGTGGATTGCTTGAGCTTGAAGCGCGCGCCGAAGCCCCGGCGCGATATTTGTAGCTCAAAACCCGAGGAATCCTCACATGAACGACCGCATCCGCGAAATTCTGCGCTGGTACGCCGGGGAAAATCCAGGCGTCAGGACAAATCTGGCCAGGCTCCTCAATCATGGACGGCTTGGCGGCACGGGAAAGCTTGTCATCCTGCCGGTGGACCAGGGCTTCGAGCACGGCCCCGCGCGCAGCTTCGCCCCGAACCCGGCCGGCTACGATCCGCGCTACCATTTCCAACTGGCTCTTGACGCGGGGTGCAACGCCTACGCCGCGCCGCTTGGGTTTATCGAGGCCGCTGTCTCCGACTACGCCGGCGACATCCCGCTAATCCTGAAATGCAACAATCATGACGTGCTGCACGACGAGAAGGACCCCCTCTCCGCGGTGACCGCCGGGGTCGACGACGCGCTGCGGCTCGGCTGCGTCGCCGTCGGCTTCACCATCTATCCGGGCTCAAGCCACTCCGCGCCCATGTACGAGCAGCTTCGCGAGCTTTCCGCCGATGCGAAGGCCGCGGGGCTCGCGGTGGTGGTCTGGTCCTATCCGCGCGGCAGCAGCCTTTCGAAGGATGGAGAGACGTCGATCGACGTCGTCGCCTATGCCGCGCAGATCGCCGCCCAGCTCGGCGCCAATGTCATCAAGGTGAAACTTCCCAGCGCCAAGATCGAGTTGCCCGACGCGCAGAAGGCGTATCAGAAGCACGAAATCCCGGTCGCAACGCTGCCAGAGCGCGTCCGCCATGTGGTGCAAAGCGCGTTCGACGGCCGGCGCATCGTCATCTTCTCGGGCGGCGCCGCGGCGAGCGACGAGCACGTGTTCGAGGAGGTCCGGGCCATTCGCGATGGCGGCGGGTTCGGCTCCATCATCGGCCGGAACTCGTTCCAGCGCAAAAAGGAGGACGCGCTGAAGTTCCTCTCGACCGTCATGGGCATCTACGAGGGGTCCATCAAATAGGTCAGGGCCTCGCGGGAGGGCTGCATCTCCTCCCGCCAAACCGATCGAGATCAGGGCGGCCGCTGGCTTTGGTCAGAGCAGAATGCCGAAAAAGTCGGAAATTCAGGCCTCATCCTTCGACAGGCTCAGGATGAGGCCGCGCACTTTCGAGAGCTTGAGCTTGTCGAACCATCAGAAGCATGGTTTTTCAGCATCGAGCTAGAGAACCGGACAACGAGGACAGGAAAGGTTTTTCATGACGACGACAAAGATTTTGGTCGCCCAGGGCGGGGGGCCAACCGCAGTCATCAACCAGTCGCTTGCCGGCGTCGTGCTCGAAGCCCGCAGGTTTCCCAATGTTTCGCGCGTTTACGGCGCCAGGCATGGCGTGCGCGGAATTATCGACGAAGACCTGGTCGACCTGACGCAGGAGACCATCCAAAATCTCGAAGCGGTGGCCGTTACGCCCTCCTCGGCCCTTGGCTCGACCCGCGACAAGCCGGACGCCAAATACTGCCAGCAGATTTTCGAAGTCTTGCGCGCCCACGAAATCGGCGCCTTTTTCTATATCGGCGGCAACGATTCCTCCGATACGGTGCGCATCGTCAGCGAGGAGGCGAAAAAGGCCAATTACCCGTTGCGCGCCATCCATATCCCGAAAACCATCGACAACGACCTTGTCGGCAACGACCACACTCCGGGCTTCCCTTCGGCGGCTCGTTTCGTCGCTCAGGCGTTTGCTGGCGCAAATCTCGACAACATCTCTCTGCCGGGCGTGTACGTGGCGGTGGTGATGGGCCGCCACGCCGGGTTCCTCACCGCCGCCTCGGCGCTCGGCAGGAAGTTCCCGGGAGACGGCCCTCATCTGATTTACGTTCCGGAGCGCACCTTTGAGGTTGAAAAGTTCCTCAGCGACGTGAAGACAACTTACGACCGGCTCGGCCGCTGCATCGTTGCGGCTTCCGAGGGCATTCACGACGCTGCCGGCGTGCCTGTCATCACCAAGCTGGCCCAGCAGGTCGAGCGCGACGCGCATGGCAACATCCAGCTCTCCGGCACCGGAGCGCTGGCCGATCTCTTGTGTGAAGAGGTCAAGAACAAGCTCGGCATCAAGCGCGTGCGCGGCGACACGTTCGGCTATCTGCAACGCTCGTTCCTTGGCTGCGTCTCCGATGTCGACCAGCGCGAGGCGCGCGAAGTGGGTGAAAAGGCCGTGCAATATGCGCTTTGGGGCGATCGGGACGGCACCGTGTCCATCAAGCGCACGGGCGACTATGCGGTGAATTACGAGCTGGCGCCGCTTGAGACCGTCGCTGCAAAAACCCGCGTGATGGAAGACGAACTCCTGTCGTCCGCCAGTGCGGACGTCACAGAAGCGTTCCACGCCTATCTGCGGCCACTTCTCGGCTCGGACCTGCCGGACGCGCATCGCCTGCGTCCCAACACTGTTGCGAAGATTTTGAAGAAGGACTAGGGCCGCGATGGCGAGCGATCGCCTTCGGACGGAGCGCCGCAAAGGAGGCTCCGGCCCTTGCCTGCGCAGACGGTGAAGGCCGTAATCGAGAGAACCCGCGCCTCGCCCCGAAAGGGGCGAGGCCATCCGCATTGCAATTGCAGACCTATTGGACGCGCTGACGAGCCGGCGTCGATAACTTTGAAAATGACTTGGCTGTCTGGCCGGCAGTTTGTTGCTAAAGGAAAACTTCGGAACGCGGCCTCGGGTCTTGCGCCAATGTAGCGGCAGGGTCGAGTCAATGTAAAAAGAAATTGATTTGTATTAGTTTTAATGGCGGGGATCGGCTTTAAGCGGTAATCTACGGTTAAAAGCCTGTTTAACCGCGCAAATCAAACCTCAAATCAATATAGGGACGACCATGGAAGACAGCGGCAAAAAAATCAACGTCAGCTCCCGGCGTGAAGTTCTGAAACTTGGCATCGGCGCCGTTGGGGCGGCGGCTCTGGCAGGAAGCGCGGAGGCCCAAGTCAGCAAGAAGGCCACGCAGGCAAGTGTTCACTATGAGCACCCGTCATCGAAAGCGGGAAAGCATTGCAGCATATGCCAGCACTTCATAGCGCCATCCTCTTGTAGGGTTGTGGACGGCACCATCTTTCCAGACGGCGTCTGTATCCTGTTTGCCAAAAAAGCCTAGAAGCTAAAAAGCGGGTGAGGTGCGCCGGAGAGTTGTTGACGGCAAACGGCCTTCGCCGGATGCCTCGTTTCCCCTGTGCGGGCCAGCAGCTGCCGTTGCGGCTTCGCAGAGTTGGCGGCATTTGACGCCGAGGCGAGACTCGCCGCCTTTTTGTCCGGCATCATGGCAGGAAGGGGACTGCGCTAATGTGGCGGCTTCCATAGGAAATGGAAGCCGAGAGTGCCCACTGCCCGGCTTCCTGCCCCAACTCTCAACATACGCAAATTCATGAATGGGAATAGATCGGGAGAACGGATAGCCCCTAGCTGTTTCCCCATGAAAAACCCCGGCATGCGACTGGGTTGATGTTTTACGAAAACGGCGCCCGTTTGGGTTAGGCGCCGTTCCCACGACCGTATGGGGATCATAAGGGCTCGTCAGTAAGTTGTAGCGAGCAAAATCCGTCAAGCCAAAGCTAATCTTTAATGCGAGACATTTTGGCTATTTATTCGTTGCTCAAGAGCAACAAATGCAATGCTCACTTTTTGGTCGCAGGAGCACCTTTTTTGATCATGCGATCCGGGTTTTGCGAGCGGAAGGCTCTGACGGAAAGATCCTTGATGATCCAAGCTTTAGCTTGGGCTTCGTCATCGAAGCCATAGAGCTTCTCGACTATCCCATTGCGGGAGAGGACGACGTACCAGCTTTTGCCATCCTTTAGCGGCTTGGCTTCGTATCTGGGATACAGTTCACCGTGCATAGGCGCCAACTTATTTTCATACTTCCACGCGGAAATGGAAGCAAAAGTCGGACCGGGAATATAAAAATTTCATATAATTTAGCCCAAGTCGTCTTGGTCTCTGCGGACGCTCGAAGCCGCCTCTCACGCGCTTTAACGGTATGGGAGGCGCTGTTTCTGTCCTTGGCGCGGTCTCAAGCCCGCGCCCTGCCGGGCTTGACCCGGTGAGTAGGCATATCTTGTTCTTGGCATAATCTTTTTCTTAATGCGGACATTCGAATAAATTAATTACTTCATGATGGGATCGGGTATAGCATTGTCTTCCGATTTGGAATCAAGCCATGAATGCGCCGCCTGATCTGCAAGTGCGACTTTCGATCCGCGAAGCCTTGACCCGCATTGGCGATGCGAGCGCCTCCGCGGACGATCTTGTCATTGTCGCCCGGCTCGAAGCTGTCATGAAGGAGCTGCAAGACATTCTTGCGCAGCTCGCTCCCGACCCCGTGCTCGCTCCCCGCTGCGCCTGGGCCGCTCCGAGAGGCTAGGGGCCGCCCGTCTCGATCAGGTTTCCGCTAAAGTCGCATGACGCCAGCGCGCTCTTGGCGGCGACGATGCATCGCTGGGCGGCCAATGCGCCGCGGCAGGCGCATGCAAAGATGAAGCCGCGAACGCAGATGCGCTCGAACGGCGCGATTGATCTTAAAAATTTGTGGCGCACCCGACAGGACTTGAACCTGTGACCCCAAGATTCGGAATCTTGTACTCTATCCAGCTGAGCTACGGGTGCATCGAAAGCGACAATAGCGGAAGCGCGCCAGCGCCGCAACACGCCAGATGCGCGCCTTTTCTGGCGCCCGAACGCCGCCGCCCGCTCGCTTTGGCAACTTCTTTAACTCACTGCTTCTAAAAATCGTCGCATGCAACGTAGTATGAGGCGATTTCGATATGTCAAGCCGTTCTGCACTTTCATGGATTGTTTATGCGGGCGCTTTTGCATGCGCCGCCGCCTTCTCGCTTTCGGCCGAGGCTGAAGAACCGGCGAAACTCCTGGCCGGCGCCGCGGCCGACGGCTCCGGCGCGCCCTACACCGCCATTCTTACCCTGTTCACAGGGCTTCTCGTCGCCGTTTCCGCCATCCAGATCGCCTTTCTGAGGCAGGCGGACGAAACCGCGAAAGCTTCCGCCAAAACCGCGCGCGAAGCCGCCGACCTCGCCCGGCAGTCGCTGATCGCGGGGCAGCGCGCGTGGATCCGCATCGATGAGGTTGCGCTCGGGCGCGGCGTCTTCGCGTTCGAGCAGGACCGGGCCAGCGCCGCGCTCTCGTTCAAGATTTCCAATGTCGGCAATGCGCCTGCCACCAAGATCACGGTGAACGCCCGCCTCGTGGCCGCGAAGGACGGCGCCGCCGCGCTCGCACAGCGCCGCGCCATGTGCGACGCGATCCGCCGCGCGCCGTTCGACGAAGGCTTCACGCTGTTCCCCGGCGAGGGCTATCCGAGCAGCATCGGCTATTCCGGCTGGACGCGCCTTGTCAGCATCGGCCGCGACGAGATCGAGGAAGGCCGCGCCGAAAGCCTCGACGGCCAGGGCGTGCCGCTGTTCGTGATCGGCTGCGTGGACTACGCGTTCCCGGCGGACGAGGGCGCGCACCACCAGACGGGCTTCCTGCTGGAGCTGCGGCGGCACAACGGCTTCCTGATCAACCCGGAGGAGAAATCCATCGCCATCGGCCAGCTCGCGCTGATGGAGGACTCGACCGGCGCCGGCCGCTACGCCGACTGACGCCGCATCCGGCTGAACAGTCGCCGTCATCCCGGAACCGGCAAAGCCGGTATCCGGGATCTCCCTGTGGATCTGGCAAGATCCCGTGTCTGCGCCGCAGCCTTGCATGCCGCAACGCGCACGGGATGACCGAACCACCAGCGCCGCCTGAAAAAGCGCAAGACGCCAGCGAAGGCTTGAGTTACATCTTGCTTGCTTAATTCGATTGGCGCGGGCATGGCCGAAATTTTCATTTCCTACAAGAGCGAGCGGCGCAAGGCGGCGCGGCACCTGGAGCAAATCCTCATCCGCTATGGCTACACGGTATGGTTCGACCACGCGCTTGTTCGCGGACATGACTATGATTTGCCAAATCCACGCCACATCGAGGCGGCGAAAGCCGTCGTCGTGCTCTGGTGCACGCTGTCGGTGAATTCGCGCAGGCCGTGCGCGCGGAAGCGGGCTACGCGAAACGCGAGGGAAAGCAGGTACCGCTCGAAAATCGAGCCGTGCGACCTTCCTTTATTCTCCGCCCTCGACCCAGTACATCGATCTGACGATAGGCAAGTTGCGCCCCAAGCGACCCCGCTTCTACCCGCTCCTCGATGCATAGCGCGTCTCGTAGGCCGCGCTCCCCAGCCGATTACAAAGCCATCAGGGATTACGATGCGACTGGCGCGCCATGAACGCATTTACTTTGGCGGGGTTCCTCGCTTGAAACAAGCGCGCCAAGCCAGCCGGTCCTGAACCTTGGCAATCCAGGAGCGGTGAGCCGCGAACGGTACTGCGGACACGCCGTCCCCGCGACACAAGCGCTATGCGCCAACACTGGCGGAGCGTGATTGGGAGCGAGTGCCAAATCGCCACGATCGAGGACATCGCAATTATCGAGGCGTACATCGAGCAATACGCCAAGAGCGAGCCGCTTTGGGCCGCCAAGCGCGCCAGCGCTCGAAGGCGGTGGAGGCGCTGATCGCAAACAGGCTGAAGAAGCGAAGCGCCCAGGTGCGGCGCGCTTCAAGGCGCAAGGCCGGATCGAGATCGCCGCGCCCTTCGTCATCAATGCGAACGGGCGGTGGTTTCTGCCGGGCGCGGGCAAGACGGAGTGGTTCAAGGACATCGAGAATGGGCCTGAGATGGTGGTCGCGCCTTCGGGCAAGTTTCTGATGGGGTCGCCGAAGGACGAGCCACAGCGCGAGAGCTGGAAGGCGGGGACGGAAAGCCCGCAGCATGAAGTGACGATCCCCAAGCCATTCGCCATCGGGCGGTGCGCGGTGACGCGCCAGCAGTTCGCGGCGTTCGTGGCGGCAACCGGCCATAAGACGGATGGCGGGGCTCACGTCTGGACCGGCAGCGAATGGAAGATGGACCCTTCCAAATCGTGGCGCGATCCGGGCTTCGCGCAAGACGACAGCCACCCCGTCGTCTGCGTGAATTGGAACGACGCTCAGGCCTATACCGCATGGCTGTCTCAGGCCTCCGGCGCGTCCTACCGGCTACCAACAGAAGCTGAGTGGGAGTATGTCTGCCGGGCGGGCAGCGCCACTCCCTTCTGGTGGGGATCGTCCATCAGCCCGCACCAAGCCAACTACGACGGATCGGCGGAGCCCTACAAGGGCGGCGGCAATAAAGGCGAATACCGTAAGCGGACTGTTCCCGCCAAGCATTTCGACGCCAACCCATGGGGCCTGTATCAAGTTCACGGCAATGTCTTGGAGTGGTGCGAGGATTGCTGGAACGACAGTTACAAGGGCGCGCCAGCCGATGGCTCTGCTTGGACGACCGGAGATTGCAGCTACCGTGTCCTTCGCGGCGGTTCGTGGGGCAGCGGTCCACAGGACCTCCGCGCGGCCTACCGCGACGACGGCAGCCCGGACGGCCGTGGCTACAGTATCGGCTTCCGTGTTGCCAGGACTTAAATCCTGCCTCTTTCCCTCTTTACCCCTTCAGGCCGCCTTGGCTCGCCACTCGCGCCGAGCCGAAGGTGTCCCGCCGAAGGCGGGCCGCATTCACGCGCTGTTGGCGATTTGCGGGAGAAAGCCTGTTGAAATCGAGGCTGGATAATGCGTAAATATATGCGCATGCGGGGACGATGGCGCCGCCGGAAACCAATCGCCAGAAAGTGGTTGCGCGCCTGAAGCGCGAAGGCTGGCTGCGGCGGCGAGCACGACAAGTTCAAACACCCGAGCCGCAAGGGCCGCATCATCGTTCCGCGCCACAGAACGCCATCCCCGGGCGTCGCGCGCCAGATCGCCAAGCAGGCCGGATGGAGCGAGTAATGGCAAAGACAAAAACGCGCTACGCCGTGGTCATCGATGGGGCGCCGGGCGCGTTCGGGTTGTGGGTTCCCGATATGCCGGGCTGCACATCCATGGGCGGGACGGTGGACGAGCTGCTTCAGAACGCCCAGGAAGCGTTGCGGATGTGGGCCGAAGACCCGCTGGCCGATGGCGAGGCGTTGCCCGCGCCCCGGAGCTTCGAGGAGATCGCCAAGGAGCCCGATGTTGCCGAGGCCTTGAAACAGGGCGCGGCGTTGGCCATCGTGCCGTTGCTGATCGAGACCGGGCGCCCGGTGAAGGCGAACCTGTCGCTCGATGCGTGGCTGCTCGCAGCCATCGACGACGCCGCCGCCGCGCGCGGACTGACCCGCTCCGCCTTCCTGTCGAGCGCGGCGCGCGAGAAAATTGCGGCGGAGGGTTGACGGCCGCGACATAGTTAAAATAGCCGTGTGTTAACGGCCGGAAATGCGACGGTTTTTCGCGCGTAGTTCCTGCGATGTTCTACGAAAGGCGCAAAAAAAGCCGGATTCGACGCGAAATGAGCACGTCAGAAATCCTAGTTAACGGTTCGAATGTTGCGCGGGTTAACCGCGAATCCCAGCCTTGGGTTGAGGCGGAGGGGTTCGCAACCGCGCCGTTTCTGTCGTTGGAAGCGTAATTTATCCCTGCACATCATCGCGATAGGCGCCGCTTAACGCGACCGCAAGGCGCTTCCGGCTATCATGGTCATAATGAGGGGAACGGGGCGAAAAACGCCGAATCGGCGGAAGTTTATTCCGAGGCGCCAGGGTTAATGCACCGCTAACGGCCGAGGCCCGGCGGGGGCTGCAACGCCGTGCATTGCGCCGTTTCCGCGAATGCCTATAGTTGGGCCATGACGACTCTCGCTCCCTCCCGCCCGCTCGCCGAAGCCCCGCACGCGCCCGCCATTCCGCCCGGCAGCCGCGTCTATCTCATCGACGGCTCGGGCTATATTTTCCGCGCCTTCCACGCGCTGCCGCCGCTCACGCGCCCCTCCGACGGGCTGCCGGTCGGCGCCATCCACGGCTTCTGCAACATGCTGTGGAAGCTCTTGCGCGAGACCAAGGGCGAGAAGCGGCCGACGCATCTCGCGGTGATCTTCGACCATAGCAAGACGAGCTTCCGCAACGCGATTTCGCCCGATTACAAGGCGCACCGCCCCGAGACGCCGCCCGAGCTTATCCCGCAATTCTCGCTCATCCGCGACGCGGTGCGCGCCTTCAACGTCGCCTGCGTGGAGCAGGAGGGCTACGAGGCGGACGATATCATCGCAACCTATGTGCGGCAGGCCGCGGAAGCCGGCGGCGAGGTGGTGATCGTCTCCTCCGACAAGGACTTGATGCAGCTTATCGGGCCGGGCGTGACCATGCTCGACACCATGAAGAACAAGACGATCGGCGAGGCGGAGGTGATCGAGAAATTCGGCGTGCCGCCCGAAAAGGTCGTGGACGTGCAGGCGCTCGCGGGCGACGCCACCGACAACGTGCCGGGCGTGCCGGGCATCGGCGTCAAGACCGCCGCCGAGCTGATCCGCGAGCATGGCGACCTCGAAACGCTGCTCGCGCATGCGCCCGCCATCAAGCAGAAGATGCGGCGCGAGCGGCTGATCGAATTCGCCGATCAGGCGCGGCTGTCGCGCCGCCTTGTCGAGCTTGAGACGCATGCTCCCATCGCGCAGCCGCTCGATCTCGCAGCCGTGGAAGACCCGGACCCGCACGCGCTCCTCGCATTCCTGCGCGCGATGGAGTTCAACTCGCTGACGAAGCGCATCTCGGAAGCGTTTGGCGTCGAGCCCCCGGCGCCTGGCGAAGCGCATGCGCCCGCGCCCGCCGTCGCGGCCCCCGCGCCCGCGAAGGGCGGCGAGAAACAAGACCCCGCTCCGAAAGGTCCTGCGGCGGAAGCGAGGCGCGTGACGGAGTGGCTGAAATCCATCCCCTTCGACCGCGGCTGCTACGTGCAGGTCACGGACCTCCAGACGCTCGAAGACTGGATCGCGGCGGCGACCGAGCAAGGCTTCGTCGCCTTCGACACCGAGACGACCGACCTCGATCCGGTGGCTGCGCGGCTCTGCGGCGTGGCGCTCGCGCTCGAGCCGAACCGCGCCTGCTACGTTCCGCTCGGCCACCGCCCCGGCGACGGCCTCGATTTCACCGGCGTGGGCGAGATCGCGCAGCTGCCGATGGAGCACGCGATCCCACGGCTCAAGGCGCTGCTCGAAGACGACAGCGTTCTCAAGATCGGCCAGAACATCAAATACGACCTCGTGGTGATGCGCCGCTATGGCGTCCGCATCGCGCATTATGACGACACCATGCTGATGGCCTATGCCTGCGACCAGGGGCGCGGCGGCTTGGCGGGCTTCGGGATGGACGAGCTGTCGAAGCGCCATCTCGGCCATACGCCGATCGCCTTCAACGATGTGGCGGGCAAGGGCAAGGCGCAGACCACCTTCGATTGCGTGGCCGTCGACAAGGCGACCGAATACGCCTCCGAGGATGCCGACGTAACGCTCAGGCTCTGGCATCTGTTCAAGGCGAGGCTCGCCGCCGAAGGCATGGCGACTGTCTACGAGACGCTGGAGCGGCCCATGCCCGCCGTGCTGGGCGAGATGGAGCTTGCGGGCGTGATGGTGGACCGCTCCGTCCTTTCGCGGCTGTCCGGCGACTTCAGCCAGAGCCTCGCGCGCTTCGAGGACGAGATCTACACGCTCGCCGGCGGCAGGTTCAACATCGGCTCGACAATGCAGGTCGCGGATTTGCTTTTCGGCAAGTTCGGCCTGCCCGGCGCGAAGAAAACGGCGACCGGCAAATGGAGCACGGGCGCCAAGGTGCTCGAAGACCTGGTCGCCAGCGAGGAGCTGACCGAGGATCAGCGCCGCCTGCCCGCGAAGCTTCTCGAATGGCGTCAGCTCGCAAAGCTCAAGAGCACCTATACGGACTCGCTGCCTCAGCACATCGACGCCGAGACGGGCCGCATCCATACCTGCTTTTCGCTCGCATCGACGTCCACGGGGCGGCTTTCCTCGACCGAGCCGAACCTCCAGAACATCCCGATCCGCACGCGCGAAGGCCGCATGATCCGCACCGCGTTCATCGCGGAGCCGGGCCGGAAGCTGATCTCTGCCGACTACAGCCAGATCGAGCTGCGCGTCCTGGCCCACATGGCCGACATCCCGGCGCTGAAGCGCGCGTTCGCCGAGGGGCTCGACATCCATGCCATGACGGCGTCCGAAATGTTCGGCGTGCCCGTGAAGGACATGCCGAGCGAGGTGCGCCGGCGCGCCAAGGCGATCAATTTCGGCATCATCTATGGCATCTCGGCCTTTGGCCTCGCACAGCAGCTCGGCATTCCACGCAGTGAGGCGGGCGAGTATATCTCCAAATATTTCGAGCGCTTTCCCGGCATCCGCGCCTACATGGACGCCATGCGCGCCAAGGTGCGCGAGGACGGCCATGTCGAGACGCTGTTCGGGCGCAAGATCCACTTCCCCGAGATCAACACGCCGCAGCGGAACATGCGCGCGTTCTTCGAGCGCGCCGCCATCAACGCGCCCATCCAGGGAACGGCGGCCGACATCATTCGCCGGGCCATGATCCGCGTGCCCGCCGCGCTGGCGGCCGCAAAGGCATCGGCGCGCATGCTGCTTCAGGTGCACGACGAGCTTGTGTTCGAGGCGCCGGACGGCGAGGTCGAGACAACGATTAAAACCGTGACCCGCGTGATGGAGCACGCAGCGGAGCCGGCCGTCGCCTTCTCCGTGCCGCTCAAGGTCGACGCCCGCGCCGCCCACAATTGGGACGAGGCGCATTAGCCTTTCGCGATCGAAGTCAGCGGCGTTCGGTGGACAACTTGTAGAAAAGCGTGGACATTCCGCGAACTCGGCCTAGAACAAAGCGGATACAAAGCTTTGGGCGGGCATGGCTTACCGTTTTCTGGAATTTTTCGCGGGCGGCGGAATGGCGCGCGCCGGGCTTGGTTCGCGCTGGCGGTGCGAGCTTGCTAACGACATCGATCCGCGAAAGGCCGCCTCCTATCGCCTGAACCACGGCGCGGGCGAAGAGCTTGTGGTTGGCGACGTGGCCGCCCTGTCGCCAGGGCGGCGCCATCACGACGCCGATCTCGCCTGGGCCTCCTTTCCCTGCCAGGATCTGTCGCTTGCGGGAAACGGCGCAGGGCTTGGCGGCGCGAGAAGCGGCAGCTTCTGGGGCTTCTTCAGCTTCATCGCCGGGCTGCACGCCATCGGCCGCCATCCGAAAATCGTCGCCATCGAGAACGTCGCCGGCCTGCTTCACTCGCATGGCGGCGCCGGCCTCCTTCAGATCGTCCGCGCCTGCGAGAGCATCGGCTATGAGGTTGGCGTCGACATCATCGACGCGGAATTGTTCGTGCCGCAATCGCGGCCGAGATTTTTCATCCTGGCCGTACGCAAGGGCTTGGAGACAGCGGCAGCCCGGCCGTCCGCTTCCCACGCCGGCAGGATGCCGAGGAGCCTTCCCGATGCGATCACGCCCTATTGGCGCCGCTGGCCTATTGCCGCGCCGCCTGAGCGGCGGCAGACGCTAGCGGGCATCGTTGAATGCCGCCCTTCCGGCGTGGACTGGCATTCGCCCGAACAAACCCAAAGGCTCATCGGCCTTATGAACGAGGCGAACCGGAAGAAGCTCAAGGCGGCCCAGGCTAAAGGCACACTTCAAATCGGTACGCTCTATCGCCGGACGCGCGTGGAGAACGGCGCCAAGGCGCAGCGCGCGGAGGCACGCTTCGATGGCGTCGCGGGATGCTTGCGCACGCCGGCCGGTGGCTCCAGCCGCCAAACACTGATCCACGTTGAAGGCGAAACCGTGCGGACACGGCTGCTATCGCCCCGCGAGGCCGCGCGCCTCATGGGCCTTCCCGACAGCTATATCCTTCCCGCCCGCTACAACGAGGCTTACCACCTCCTCGGCGACGGCGTGGCCGTGCCCCTCGTCCGCCACCTCGCAGCGCATTTCTTCGAGCCGGTCCTCGATGCCCATAGACCGAAGCGCGCCGCCTGATATTGTTGCGCGCGCTTTGGTTGCCCAGGAGACACGGCGTTGAAGCCGAAGGACTGCCCGCCGAGCGCGGAGCGATCCGCCATCATGCGCGCGGTCAAGAGCCGCGACACGGCGCCCGAAATCAAGGTTCGCAGACTCGCCCATGCGGCGGGCCTCCGCTACAGGCTGAACGGCGAAAGCCTGCCCGGCAAGCCCGACATGGTTTTCTGGGGCCGGAAGAAAGCGATTTTCGTGCATGGCTGCTTCTGGCATGGCCACACATGCAAGCGCGGCGACCGGCGCCCCGCAACGAATGCGCCGTATTGGACAAGGAAGATCGCGCGCAACAAGGAGCGGGACGCCCGCGTGCGCGAGGAACTTGCCCGGCTCGGCTGGCGATCGCTCATTATTTGGGAATGCGAACTGCGGGACAGCGACGCCGTGCTCGCGGCGCTCCGCGGATTCCTTGGCGAATAGCAATGCGCGGCCTCAATCGAGAGCGCAACATTCGCAACGAGCTTCACCCCTTCCAGTGTAGCGCGCAAAGCAGCGTAAAGAGCCGCCGCGAAGTGGCTTCATCCATTCGAATTTTGCCGTCGAGCCGCTCGATCAGGAGCTTCGCGCCTTCGTCGTGAAGCCCGCGCCGTCCCATGTCGAGCGCCTCGATCCGGCTAGCCGGCGCAGACTTGATGGCCTCGAAGTAGTTCTCGCAAATGAGGAAGTAATCCTTGACCAACCGGCGAAAGGGATTGAGCGATAAAAGAAAAGTGGCGAATGGCTCCGCTGCGTCGCCCGCCGTCACGGCCAAAGCGAGGCGATTCTCGACAATCGCGACGCTGAGCTTGTAGGGGCCGGCCGGCCCGCCGACAGGCTCGAACGCGTTCTCCTCCAAGAGGTCGAAGATCGCAACCTTGCGCTCATGATCGACTTCGGGCGAATGGCTGCCAATCGACAACTCGTCGAGGTTGATTCCAATCAGCCTCGTAGGGGATTTGGCTTTGTCGGACATGACGCGCTTACAAGGCTCCGCCAAGCCGGATTGCGACGGAGAGCCGATGCGCGTAGAGCCCCTCGGCCTCGGCAAGCGTCATGGTCGCGGGGCCGAGCGCGGCGAGGCTTTCGGGATTAAGCTTCAAAAGAGAGGTGCGCTTCATGAAATCAAGCACGCCAAGACCCGAGGAAAACCGCGCCGTCCGCGTCGTCGGCAAGACGTGGTTCGAGCCCGCGACATAGTCGCCCACGGCTTCGGGCGTATAATGGCCGATGAAAATCGCGCCCGCGTTGCGGATGGCGGGCAGCATGCCTTCGGCGGCGGCGCAAGATAGCTCCAGGTGCTCGGGCGCCAGCGCATTGACGAGCGGCGGCGCTTCTTTCTCAAGGTCGGACACAAGAATAATCGCGCCGTGATCGGCCCAGCTCTTCGCTGCGATGGCGCCGCGCGGCGCGCGCGCCAGTTCCGCATCCACGGCGGCGGCGGTCGCATCCGCGAGGCTCGCGCTGTCGGTGATGAGGATGGATTGCGCGGCTTCGTCATGCTCGGCCTGGGCGAGCAGGTCGGCGGCGAGCCAGCGCGGATCGGCCCCGGCGTCCGCAATCACGACGACCTCGGAGGGCCCCGCGATCGAATCGATGCCGACCACGCCGAAAACCTGACGCTTCGCCTCCGCCACATAAGCATTTCCGGGGCCAACAATTTTCGCCACCGGCTTGACGCTCTCCGTGCCATAGGCAAGCGCCGCCACTGCCTGCGCGCCGCCGATGCGATACACCTCGGCGACGCCCGCAAGATAGGCGGCCGCAAGCACCGCCTGGTTGACATGGCCGCCCGGCGCCGGAGCAACCATGACGATGCGCGGCACGCCGGCAACTTTGGCCGGGATCGCATTCATCAGCACGGAGCTTGGATAGCTCGCCTTGCCGCCGGGAACGTAAAGGCCGACGGCGTCCACCGCCGTCCAGCGGTGGCCCAGTTCGGCGCCGATGGCGTCGGCGTAGCGCTCGTCCAGCGGAACATGCCGGCGGTGGTGCTTAGTAATGCGCTCATGCGCGGTCGCCAGCGCCGCCTTCAGGTCCGGAGCGAGCGCATGATAAGCGCCTTCAAGCTCCGCCTGCGGAATGCGAAGCCCCTTTTCCCTAAGGTTCACTCGGTCGAATTTCTCGGTGAAGTCGAAAACGGCCTCATCGCCGCGCTCCTTCACGGCGGCGAGGATCGAGCGCACGGCGTCCTCGACATCGTGCGGCGGATCGCGCCTCGACTGAACGATGGCGTCAAACCGTTGCACGAAATCGGGATCGGAGGAATTGAGGAGCTGTGCCAATGAAAGGAGCCCTAGTTGGAATCTTGCGCGACTTTTACGGGGCCGGGCGCCGGTTCCACCTCGGCGACCGTATGCTGAGGCTTTATAGCGGTTTTCCACGCCACGCCAAGATCGCGCAGTTCTCCTTCGATGCACTCGACCTCAAGCCGCACTGCGCCGCCCCCGGCGAAGTAGAGCGTAATGTAGCCGCTTGGGGGCTCCGCTTCCTCGTATGTCAGCGCAAGGAGTTCCGCGAACGCCGCTTCTCCCGGGCGTATGTTCTGCACCTGCGCACGCTTGACCCGGTCGAACCGAAGCGCGCAACGACATCGGCGCAGATTTTCGCATGAGGCCTCGGTCCCCACGGCGGCCAGCCAGTCGAAACGGTTGAGGATCGCTGCGAACCGTTGCTCCGAAGGCACATACGCCATCTCCGACAGCCGCAAGACGGCGTCCTGGAGATGCGCGGAAAGGATTTTGAGGTCGTCCTGGTCGAGCGCGATGAGCTTCAAGGGTTCAGGCGTTTCGGAGCGCATGGGAAAGCGCCTCATGGCAGAGAATCCGTTTTCTGTCATGAATGAAGGCGTTCGATCTGCGCTCCGCAAGACCCTAGTTTCTCTTCCAGCCGTTCGAAGCCGCGGTCAAGGTGGTAAACGCGGTTGACGATGGTGTCGCCTTCCGCCATCAGCCCCGCAATCACAAGGGAGACCGACGCGCGAAGGTCGGTCGCCATAACCTCGGCGCCCTGCAGCGAAGAGACGCCGCGCACCTTCGCCATGTCGCCCGAAACCGTGATGTCGGCGCCGAGCCGGGCCAGCTCCTGCACATGCATGAAACGGTTTTCGAAGATGGTTTCGCGGATCTGGGAGACGCCGTCGGCGCGGCACATCAGAGCCATGAGCTGCGCCTGGAGATCGGTCGGAAAGCCCGGATAGGGGGCGGTCGCCACCGTAACCGGGTTGAGCCCCGCTCCGTTTCTCGTCACGCGAAGGCCGCGGTTCGTCTCAGCGATATCGACGCCGGCGCTGCGCAAGACCTCCAGGGCCGAGCGCAGGAGATCGGCGCGCGCGCCTTCGAGATAGACGTCGCCGCCAGCGGCCGCAACCGCCATCGCGTAAGTCCCCGTCTCGATGCGGTCCGGCAGCACGGTGTGCGTCGCGCCTTCCAGGCCATCGACGCCCTGAATGACGATAGTGGGCGAGCCTGCGCCTTCGATCCTCGCGCCCATCTTGTTGAGACAGCTCGCCACGTCGGCGATCTCGGGCTCGCAGGCCGCGTTCTCGATCACGGTCTCGCCTTTCGCGAGCGTGGCCGCCATCAGCACGTTATGGGTGGCGCCGACGGACACTTTCGCAAAAGCCACTCTGCCGCCCTTGAGCCCGCCCCGCGCTTTCGCAACAACGTAGCCGCCGTCGAGATCGATTTCGGCGCCGAGCGCCTGAAGTCCCATCAGATGCAGGTCCACGGGCCTCGTCCCGATGGCGCATCCGCCGGGCAGCGACACCCGCGCCTTGTGCGCGCGGGCCAGAAGCGGCCCCAAAACCCAAAAGCTCGCGCGCATCCGGCGCACCAGGTCATAAGGTGCGGTCGTATCCACGATGTCGCGGGCGCTCAGATGCAGCGTGTCGCCCTGATGAGAGTGCCCGTTTGCCCGCTTGCCATCCACGGCGGTGTCGACGCCGTGATTGCGAAGGATGCGAATAAGAAGGCTTACATCCGCCAGGTTCGGCACGTTCTTCAGCGTGATCGTGTCCGGCGTGAGCAGGCTAGAGATCATAAGGGGGAGAGCCGCGTTCTTGGCGCCGCTGATCGGAATGGTCCCCTGGAGGCGCTGGCCCCCCTTTATGCGAATTCTGTCCATGAATGCCTGCCGGATGTGATGCGCCGGCCCCTGCCCTTGGCCAGACGCCGGTCAAGCTAGACCAGCGCTGGCTGAGCCGCAAGGGCGCGGGGCTGCTAGTCGCTGTCAGGATTGTCTACAATATTGGCCTCTTTTGTGTCCTTGCGCTTGGCGAGGTTGCGGCGCAGAGCTGCGGCGAGCCGCTTTTTGGCGTCCGGCCGACCCTGCGCGGCGCCCTTGGCGGGCCCAGCCTTCTCTTTTCGCTCCGTCATGTTTGGGGGGTCCTCGGGGTCCTCGCGAAAGAGCCAGCGGAAAGTGTCTGCGACAGCCTCTAATAAAATGCTAAGCGGAGTTCGGTGGACACACCACCAGTTTGGTTTCCATGGAGCGGTAGATCTCGGCAAAAGGGCGAAAACCGACCTTCCGGCTCTTTGCTGGATTGCCTGTTAACTGAGGGGAAGCGGAAGATCCGGTTCGCCTGCCTGTGGATTGCGTGCAAAAAGCTTGTCCCTGCGATCTCAGGCGGATTGATCTTCGATTAAGTAACAAACAATCAAGTTCTGTCGCCCCGAAGGGATTACTTTGACGGCTGAGGGTTTTATAGGAACGCAAGATGCAGTTTTTAATTATCTTTATGCTTTTTGCATTCTCGGTCGGAGCGGCTTCTGCGCAGGATGAGCGCCGCACGCATTTGGCTAATGCGCCAGTTACGGAATGCGACATCCATGCCGCCAATCCTTTCGATCCCGGACGCAACGCGGGTGGCATCCCTTTCGAAAAGATCAATCCTGACCTAGCTGTTCCAGCTTGTGAAAGCGCCGTGCGAAAGAGTCCGAACAACATTCGGCTGATTTACCAACTTGGCCGCGCTTACCACAAAAAGGGCGACCTCAACTCGGCGTTGGCGCAATATAGACGAGCAGCTGAACATGATTACGCCGCCGCCCAGACCAATCTCGCTAGCGCTTATGAGAAGGGTCTAGGCACTACGAAGGATGAAAAGCAAGCCGCTGTCTGGTACCGAAAGGCCGCTGAACAAGGCTATGCGGGAGCCCAAAACGCGTTAGGTTTGATGTACCAAATCGGCGTGGGCCTTCCGAAGGATGACGTGCAGGCTGTTGCTTGGTACCGCAGGGCTGCCGAACAGGGCTTTGCCGACGCCCAAGATGCATTGGGTCGGATGTATCAAATCGGGCTAGGCGTCGGGAAGGACGAAGAGAAGGCCGTCGCGTGGTACCGCTTGGCAGCAGAGCGAGGTTTTGCCAGGGCGCAGACGAACCTCGGCTTTATGTACGACAGAGGGCTCGGGGTTCCGGTGGATCATGTGCAAGCTGTAGCGTGGTTCCGCTTGGCTGCAGAACAAGGTTTTCCGGTGGCTCAGACCGACCTCGGTTTTAGTTACGAGAGCGGCCAAGGCGTCAAAAGAGATTATGTGCAGGCTGTGGTCTGGTACCGTAGGGCTGCCGAACAAGGCTTTGATGTCGCTCAGGACTATCTTGGGAATATGTATAACAGGGGTCTAGGCTCAGGACTCATTAACGCAGATAGAAGATGAAGGCGGCCGCAATGCATATTGCCGAGAAGAAGGTGTGCGCGCAGCGGTCGTAGCGCATCGCGATGCGCCGCCAGTCCTTGAGCCAGCCGAAGCTGTTTTCGATCTTGTGGCGCTTTTTGTAGAGGGCCTGGTCGTAAGCGTGTTGGGTCTTGCGGTTCTTCTTCGGCGGGATGCAGGGCTCGATGCCCTTTTCGATCAGGGCCTCGCGAAAGGCGTCGCTGTCGTAGCCCTTGTCGCCGGTCAAAGACTTGGCGGGAGGCAGCGCAGGCAACAGGAGGGCCGCCCCTTTGTGATCGCTCATCTGACCTGGAGTAAGCAGTAAGATCAAAGGCTTGCCGTCTTGATCCGTGACGGCGTGCAGCTTGGAGTTCAAGCCGCCTTTCGTGCGCCCAATGCAGCGAGGCTCATCCCCTTTTTAAAAAGGCTCGCGGCCGTGCGATGGGCTTTAAGATGGGTGGAATCGATAATGAGCCGCTTAGGCAGGCCCAGCTCGCCCGCAAGCTCGGCGAAGATCCGGTCGAATACGCCCATGCGGCTCCAGCGGATGAAGCGGTTGTACAGGGTCTTGTGCGGGCCGTAGTCCTTGGGCGCATCGCGCCAGCGCAACCCATTCTTGATGACGAACACGATCCCGCTGATCACTTTGCGATCGTCCGCCCGCGCAACGCCATGCGACCGCGGAAAATAAGCTTTGATGCGATCAAGCTGCTCGTGCGAAAGCCAAAACAGATCCGTCATGACAGGTCCTCCTGCCAAGCCCTTGAATCTGATTTGCAACCTTTCGGGAACCCCTAAAATTAATGGGTCCTGAGCCTAGGCGTACCGCAGGATCTTGCGGAGGCCGTAAATTGGTGGCGCAAAGCAGCTGACCAAGGAAACGCGGATGCGCAAAAGCACCTTGCCTCTGAAGCGGTGAAGTTCGAGCAGTATAGTGATTACAAGCGCATCACGATAGAGGACTTTATACTTGACGGGAAGGAACTCGCAGCAGCAGGTGCAAAAGTCTCAATTAAGGGCACTTATGCAAAGTGGGGCGAAAATGAAATGCTCTTTCCTTCGGGCGTGGCTGCATATCGGGCCAAAGAGACGTTCAGCATAGACGGAGCTATTGGAGTTCTTTCAAACGACGCCACCCGTAGCGTTAGAAAATACCTTCTGGATTGCATGACAACTGGGGCAGCAGCTCAGCTTGGCTGTCCACTGAGGGTTTTCGCTCGCGCTAACATGTGTACCAGGACAAGATTGGGTTACTCGACGGATGTGCCCTGCTTAATTATCGTGGACGGAGTTACAGGACCCTGAACGTGCCCTTGATGCCCCAAGCTAACTTTGCAGCGAACCTGAAGCAAGCAAGAGTGCAACCGCTGCAGTGAGTGAGCCAACAACTTGCATCATGAAGCCTAGCCTGCCCCAAAATGCGCGCCTACGATTCCGTTCGTCCACGCCCTCGTTGGATTTCGGCAAGGCCTCGGCGAACCAAGCGCTTTGCTTTTGTTCCGTCGCACTGCCGCTGTAGTATCGAATTATCGTTCCAGTAAGGCCAAGACCTACTGAAATCAGTCCCGCCCAATTTGCTACGGTCATTCAATAGCCCTTTCGCTTCACAACACCTATAATCGTGCGACGCCAAAAGCGTTCGGATTCAACGCCCGCGCATCGCCCTCCGCAGCAATAGCAAGGCAAAGCGACAGGATTTTGCGCGTGTCGCGAGGATCGATAATGCCATCGTCCCAGAGCCTGGCTGTCGCATAAAGCGCGGTCGACTCACGATCGAGCTGGCGCTTGATGGCGTCCGACATCTGCTTCAAGACAGGCTCGTTCACGCCTTGCGCGGATTTTTCGAATTTCGCCCGCGTGATGATCTCCATCACCTTGGCGGCCTGCGGGCCGCCCATCACCGCGATGCGCGCGTTGGGCCAGGAAAAGATGAAACGGGGATCGAAGCCGCGGCCGCACATGCCGTAATTGCCGGCGCCATAGGAGCCGCCGACGATCACGGTGAGCTTCGTCACGCGCGCATTTGCGACCGCCTGGATCATCTTCGATCCATGCTTCACCGCGCCCGCGCGCTCAGCCTCGCGCCCGACCATGTATCCCGTCGTGTTCTGCAGGAAGATCAGCGGCATGCCCGCCTGGTCGCAGAGCTGAATGAACTGAGCGGCCTTGGTCGAGCCGTCCGGCATGATCGCGCCGTTGTTGCCGAGAACGCCCACTTCAAAGCCGTCTATGGCGGCGAAGCCGCACACGGTCTCGGCGCCGTAGTCGCGCTTGAAATCGAGGAAGTCGGAGCCGTCCACGATGCGGGCGATGATCTCGCGCACGTCGTAAGGCTCGCGCTCGGAGACGGGCACGACGCCAAGCAATTCCTCCGCGTCGTATTTCGGGGCCGCGCCCTTCTCGCGGCGCGGAATGCGGTCCCACTTCAGCTTCGCCATGAGTTCGCGCGCCATTTGCAGCGCATGGGCGTCGTCGCGGGCGAGAAATTCGCCAAGCCCCGTCGCGCTCGCATGCAGGTCGGCGCCGCCCAGATCCTCGTCGGAAGCCTCCTCGCCGATGGCGGCCTTCACCAGCGGCGGCCCGGCGAGGAAGATTTTCGACTTCCCCTTCACAAGGATGACGTAATCGGACAGGCCCGGCAGGTAGGCGCCGCCCGCCGTGGACGAGCCATGCACCACAGCGATCTGCGGGATGCCCGCCGCCGAAAGCCTCGCCTGATTGGCGAAGGATCGCCCGCCCTCCACGAACATCTCGCTTTGATAGAGCAGGTTCGCGCCGCCGGATTCGACGAGATAGATCAGCGGCAGCTTGTTCTCGCGCGCGATCTCCTGCGCTCGGAGCGATTTTCTCAACCCCATCGGCGAGATCGTGCCGCCCTTGATGGCGCTGTCGTTCGCGCAAACGAGCGCGCGCTTGCCGGAGACGACGCCGATGCCGGCGATGCTGCCGCCGCCCATGACGCGGTCCTCGCCGTTGTCGTCATGCATGCGCCAGCCCGCGAGCGTGGACAGTTCGAGGAACGGCGCGCCGCGATCGAGAAGCCGGGCGATGCGCTCGCGCGGCAGGATCTGGCCGCGCCTCTCGAATTTCTCGGACTGCTGCGCCGAATGCGCGATGACGGCGCGCTCCAGGCCCCGGAACTGCTCCACCTGCGCCAGAAGCTGCGCGGCGTTGGCTTTGAACGCGTCGGATTGCGTTGCGATTCGCGAAACGATCACCGGCATGGACGCGCCTCGCGCAAGGCCGTCCCCGCGGCGGCGGTCACACAGTAAGCGATGAGCGTTGCGTTGCCTGGGTTCGCGCCTGTTCGGGAATGACGGCGTGTATAAGCCCTGCCTCCGCGGCTGCGACGGCTGCTCATCGACGTCATTTCTCCTCGCCCTCTTTCAGGATCAAGGGCGCCTCAGCCCTGTGAAAGCCCTGGAATTCAGGCGCGGGCTTGTACTTTCCAAGGTCCATGATGCCGGACGCGAGCGGCGCCGCGCCGTCGATGGGCAGCGTCACGCCCGTGATGAAGGACGCCCCCTCGCTCAAAAGGAAGCAGATCGCCGCGCTGACTTCCGACTCCGTGCCGAGCCGCCTCAGGGGCACGTGGTCCTTCAGCTTGGGAATGATGGCTTTCACCGGCCCTTCGTAGCGGTCTAGGCCGGAGGACGCGATCCAGCCCGGCGCCACGCAATTCACGCGCACGCCCGCGAACGCCCATTCGAACGCCGCGGTCTTCGTCAGATTCACCATGCCGGCGCGCGCTGCGCCTGAATGCGCCATGCCGGGCATGCCGTTCCACATATCGGCGGCCATGTTCACGATCGCGCCGCCATGCTGGCGCATCGATTGCACAAAGGCTTCGCGCATCATGAGGAAGCCGCCGGTGAGATTGGTGGCGATGACGGCGTCGAAGCCTTTCTTGTTGATGAACATGAGCGGCGACGGGAACTGGCCGCCCGCATTGTTGACGAGGCCGTGAATGCGGCCGTGGCGCGCCACGATGTCCGAAATGAGCGTCTTGACCGCCTCCTCGTCGCGGATGTCGGCCACCGCGCGCTCGGCTTTGCCGCCGTCGGCTGCAATTTCGGCGACAACCTCGTCGAGCTTGCCCTCCTTGCGGCCAACCAGCACGACGGTCGCGCCAAGGCTGGCAAGCTCATGGGCCGTACAGCGCCCGATGCCGCTGCCGCCTCCGGTGACGATATGGACCTGCCCTTCGAACAGGCCCGCGCGGAAAATGCTCCGATATCGGCTCGCCTCGCTCATGCGCGTCCGTCCCCT
Source organism: uncultured Alphaproteobacteria bacterium (assembly GCA_963748525.1). Classification (GTDB taxonomy): domain Bacteria; phylum Pseudomonadota; class Alphaproteobacteria; order Rhizobiales; family Rhodomicrobiaceae; genus Rhodomicrobium. The sequence goes on along the minus strand of CAVVJJ010000018.1, from coordinate 218,473 downwards.
GATGTTTTAGACAAGCTAATCACGCCTGACGTATGCGTCAATGTCTTCGCGTTTGCGCCTTTGGAGCGAGCGCTTTTGATGCTATGCGCGGGTGAGCGCGCGGATAATTTCGGCGAAATCGGGGTAGGCGCGAGCGAGTTCGTCCCGCTTGCCGCCCTCATAGTCGGCGAAATCGAAGGCCGGCGCCACCGTCGCGCCAATCAAAGCCCAGCGCCCGCCCGCGATCAGCCGCGACCCCTGCCAGACGCCGCGCGGGACCACGATCTGCGGCTCGAAGCCCTCCGCGAAATCGCCGATGGCAATGAGCCGGCCGCCACCCTCGGGGGAGAGCTGCAGCATCTCGATGGGGTCGCCCGCGTAGAAATGCCAGACCTCGTCCGAGGGCAGCCGGTGCATCGCGGAGAACGCGTCCGGCGTCAGGAGGTAATAGATCGCGGTGGCGTGCGCCTTGGCGCGGCCGTAGCGGGCGGCCAGCGCATGCGCGTCCGTCGCCTCGTCGGCGCGGTAGGTCTCGCGAAAATATCCGCCCTCCTCCGGCATCGGCGCAAGGTTCAGCGCGCGGATGATGTCTTCGGGGTTCATGGCTCGCCTCGCCCTTTCATCCTTTCTGCCAATTGAATAGCGCTTTCCATTCTTCCGCCGATCCACATTAAGCGCAATTTTCCTAACGCCTCCAAAGTGAAACGGCGTTTCTGGCGTGTTTTATGCTCACGCCTCCGTCATGACGTATACGTCAAGTCCCTCTTGTTAACGCGAACAAGATGCGCTACCTAATCGGCCAAAGAACCAAACCCAAGGAGTGACGCATGGACCTGCACGAAGTGGCCGAAGCTATGTCGAAGCGCGTGGGAGGAAAGACGCCCCTCGGCGGCACGATCAAATTCGACCTCGGCGACGCCGGCAGCCTTCTGATCGACGGCACGAGCGGCGACAACACGGTTGCGGTCAACCAGGATGATCCCGCCCGCTGCACCATCTCCATGTCGGCCGAGGATTTCGGCGAACTTATCGCCGGCCGCCTCCAGCCCACCGCCGCCTTCATGCAGGGCAAGATGCGCGTCGACGGCGACATGGGGCTCGCCATGAAACTCGGACAGCTCGTCTAGCGAGCGGAAAGCCGGGACCGCGTTGACCTCAGCGCCTGAAGCAGCGTCAAGCCACTCGGAGCCGGAGCGGCTTTACGGGATCACGGAACTCGCCGGCGAGTTCGGGATCACCGCGCGCGCCATCCGGTTCTACGAGGCCAAGGAACTCCTGACGCCGCCCCGCGTGAATGGCGGGCGCGTCTACACAAGGCGCGAGCGCGCGCGGCTGAAACTTATCCTTCGGGCGAAGTCCATCGGCTTTTCGCTCGCGGAAGTGAAGCAGTTCCTGACCCTCTATGGCGACCGCGGCGAGGGACGCCCGCAACAGATGGCCTTCGTTGCTCAGCGCTCCGCCTCGCTCGTCAAGGAACTGGAGCAGAAGCAGGCGGCCATCGCCGCCACCATCGACGAACTGAGAGACATTCATCGCCAATGCCTGCGCTATCTCGCCGAGCAGGCGCCATGCCAGGAAGAAGCGCGCGCGCCCGCAAAGAAAGGCCGCCGCACCCGGAGTGAGGATTAAGTCATGCTGTCCCGTACGCTATTTTCCGAAGAGCATGAGCTGTACCGCGACCAGGTCCGCCGCTTCGTCGAGCGCGAGATCACGCCCCATCACGCAGAGTGGGAGAAGGAGCACCGCGTTCCGCGCTCCGTTTGGCTGGCCGCGGGCGAGGCCGGGCTCCTCTGTCCCGCCATCCCCGACGAGTATGGCGGGGGCGGCGGCGACCGGTTGCATTCAGCCATCGTCATGGAGGAACTGGCGCGCGCCGGCTCCTCTGGCCCGGGCTTCTCGCTCCATTCCGACATCGTCGCGCCCTACATCCTCGCTTATGGCACCGAGGATCAGCGCAAACGCTATTTGCCCGCCATGGCGAAAGGCGAGATCATCGGCGCCATCGCCATGTCCGAGCCGGGCGCCGGCTCCGACCTGCAAGGCGTGCGGACAACGGCGCTCAAGCGCGGCAACGGCTATGTGATGAACGGCTCCAAAACCTTCATCACGAACGGCCAGAACGCCGATGTGGTCATCGTGGTCGCGAAGACCGATCCTGCGCTCGGCGCGAAAGGCATTACGCTGTTCCTCGTGGACGCCGCGGCGTCCGGCTTTTCGAAGGGCCGCAATCTCGAAAAGCTGGGGCTTCATGCCCAGGACACCTCCGAGCTGTTCTTCCAGGACGTCGAGCTTTCGGGCGATGCGCGCCTCGGCGCCGAGGGCCAGGGCTTCGTCCTGCTGATGAAGGAGCTGGGCTGGGAGCGGCTCCAGATCGCCATCTACGGCATCGCCGCCGCCGAAGCCGCCCTGCAATGGACCATCGACTACGCGAGGGGCCGCAAGGTCTTCGGCCAGACCGTGTTCGACTTCCAGACCACGAAGCACAAGCTTGCCGAGCTCAAGACCGAAATCCAGATCGGCCGCACCTTCGTGGACCGTTGCATCCAGCAGATGATGGAGGGCGACCTCGATCCCACCGACGCCGCCATGGCGAAATACTGGATCACCGATCTCCAATGCAAGGTTATGGACCAGTGCCTGCAGATCCACGGCGGCTATGGCTACATGATGGAATATCCCATCGCCCGCGCCTACGCCGACGCCCGCGTGCAGCGCATCTATGGCGGCACGAACGAAATCATGAAGGAGCTGATCGCGCGCACGCTTTAGCCCGCCAAGCGGCCGGAGGAAGGAGCTTATAATGCCTGAGGCCTATATCTTCGACGCCGTGCGGACGCCGCGCGGGAAAGGCAAGAAGGACGGCTCGCTGCACGAGGCGACGCCGGTGAAGCTCGCGACGCAGATGCTGGACGCGCTTCGCGCCCGCAACCAAAGCCTGGATACGCGCGACGTCGAGGACGTGATCCTGGGCTGCGTGACGCCCGTCGGCGAGCAAGGCGCGAACATCGCCCGCACGGCAGTTCTGATGTCGGGCTATGACGAGAGCGTGCCCGGCGTGCAAGTGAACCGCTTCTGCGCCTCGGGCCTCGAAGCCGTAAACATGGCGGCCGCGAAGGTCATGTCGGGGCTGTCGCCCTTCGCAATCGGCGGCGGCGTCGAATCCATGAGCCGCGTGCCGATGGCGTCCGACGGCGGCGCCTGGCCCATCGACCCCGCGGTAGCGATGCCGGCCTATTTCGTGCCCCAAGGCATCAGCGCGGACCTCATCGCTACGAAATACGGCTTCAGCCGCGACGACGTGGACGCCTACTCGGTCGAAAGCCACAGGCGCGCGGCGAAGTCCTGGGAGGAAGGCCGGTTCGCCAATTCGGTCGTGCCAGTGACAGACATTCTCGGCGTTCCGCTTCTTGCACGCGACGAGATGATCCGCGCCGACGCCAGCATGCAGTCGCTCGGCTCGCTCAACCCGTCCTTCGCCGACATGGGCAAGACCTACGGCTTCGACGGCGTCGCATTGCAGAAATACCCCGAAATCGAGCGTATCAACCATGTGCACACGCCCGGCAATTCGTCCGGCATCGTGGACGGCGCCGCAGCGGTGCTCATCGGCTCGAAGGAGGCGGGCGAGAAGGCAGGCCTGCGCCCCCGCGCGCGCATCAAGAGCTTCGCCTCAATCGGCTCGGAGCCGACCATCATGCTCACCGGCCCGAGCTTCTCGGCCGAGCGCGCGCTCGCGAAGGCCGGCATGAAGAAAGAAGACATCGAGCTTTGGGAGCTGAACGAGGCGTTCGCATCCGTCGTGCTCCGCTTCATGGACGTTCTGAAGGTCCCGCACGACAGGATCAACGTGAATGGCGGCGCCATCGCCATGGGCCATCCGCTCGGGGCGACCGGCGCCATGGTGCTTGGCGTGCTGCTCGACGAGATGGAGCGGCGCGGCGCGGCCACGGGCCTTGTCACGCTCTGCATTGGCGCCGGCATGGGCACGGCGACTATCCTCGAGCGGATTTAATCAGCGAAAGCGCCCCTCACCCTTCGACAAGCTCAGGAGAGGGGCGCACGACGTTCCCGGCCTCATGCTGAGCCTGTCGAAGCATGCGGCAGCAAGGATCCGAGCAATGACAAACAGCATTTCATACGCCGTCGACGCTGACGGCATCGCAACCCTCACAATCGATCAGCCCGGCAAGACGATGAATGTCATCGGGCCGGAGTTCGTCGATGAATTCGAGGCGGCCATCGAGAAGGCGGCCGCCGACGCCGCCGTGAAAGGCGTTATCGTAACCTCGGGCAAGTCGAGCTTCGTCGCGGGCGCTGACCTCATCGGCATGGGCGCTCTCCTCGCCAAAGCGCGCACCGCTCCCGCGGCTGAAGCCCTTGCGGCTTCGTCGCGCCTGACGGTCGTGCTACGACGGCTCGAAACCTTGGGCAAGCCCGTCGCCTGCGCCATCAACGGCACGGCGCTCGGCGGCGGCTTCGAAATCGCGCTCGCCTGCCATTATCGCGTCGCCGCCGAAGGCGAGGACATCAAGATCGGACAGCCCGAAGTGCAGGTCGGTCTCCTTCCGGGCGCGGGCGGCACGCAGCGTATCCCGCGCCTCATCGGCATCATGCCGGCGCTGCCTCTCCTGCTCGAAGGCAAGCATCTGTCGCCCGCCCAGGCGAAGGCCAACGGCCTCATTCATGAGGTTGTCCCCGGGGGCGAGCTTCTCGCCGCCGCCAAGAAGTGGCTGACCTCGCCGCAAGCGAAGGCCGTGCAGCCCTGGGACGAGAAGTCCTTCAAGGTTCCGGGCGGGGCGGGCGGCATGCATCCGCAGGCAGCCCAGGTGTTCATGGCGGCGAACGCCATGACGCGCGACAAGACCTTCGGCAATTATCCCGCCGCACAGGCCATCCTATCCTCGGTCTACGAAGGCACGCAGGTTCCGATCGATCTCGGACTCAAGATCGAGGCCAAATACTTCCTTACTCTCCTTCGCGGCGATGTTGCGCCCAACATGATCCGCACGCTGTTCGTGAACAAGGGCAAGGCGGACAAGCTCGCGCGCCGTCCTCAAGGCGTGCCGAAGGCCAAGTTCAAGAAAATCGGGATACTCGGCGCCGGCATGATGGGCGCGGCCATCGCTTATGTCGCGGCGGCGAACGGCATCGAGGTCGTGCTCATCGACCGCGATCAGGCGGCGGCCGACAAGGGCAAGGGTTACGCCAGGAGCCTCGTCGAAAAGGCAGTCTCCCGTCGGAAGATGGCGGAGGCGGAAGGGCTGGCGATCCTCGAACGCATCCACCCCGGCGCCGATTTCGCAGGGCTCGCGGACGTGGACTATGTGATCGAGGCCGTGTTCGAAGACCGCGCCATCAAGGCCGACGTCACGAAGAAAACCGAAGCCGTGATCCGGCCCGGCGTCGTCTTCGGCTCGAACACTTCGACGCTGCCGATTACGGGGCTCGCGCAAGCCAGCGCCCGGCCTGACAAGTTCATCGGCATCCATTTTTTCTCCCCCGCCGAGAAGATGCCGCTCGTGGAGATCATCCGCGGCAAGGAGACGGGCGACGAGGCGCTCGCCATAACGCTCGACCTCGTGCAGGCCTTCAGGAAGACGCCCATCGTCGTCAATGACGGGCGCGGCTTCTTCACCTCGCGCTTCTGCGGCTGCTATATCGGCGAAGGCGAGATCATGCTCTCCGAGGGCCTTCCGGCGGCGCTGATCGAGAACGCGGGCAAGCTTGCGGGCATGCCGGTCGGCCCGCTCGCGCTTGCGGACGAGACCGCCATCGATCTCGGCTGGAAGATCCACAAGGCGGCTGAAGCCGATCTTGGGCCGGCCTACACGCCGAGCCCGGCTGTGTGGGTCATGGAGACCATGTATGTGAAGAACGGCCGCGCGGGCCGCAAGAACGGCAAGGGCTTCTACGATTATCCGGAAAAGGGTCAGAAGAGCCTCTGGGCGGGGCTTGTCGACCTCTATCCGCCGAAGCCCGAATTCGAATGGCCCACCATCGAGGAGCTGAAGAAGCGGCTTCTCTATGCGCAGGCCCTCGACGCGGCGCGCTGCATGGAGGAAGGCGTGCTGACCGAGCCTGAGGACGGGGACGTGGGCGGCATTTTCGGGCTTGGCTTCGCGCCCTATACGGGCGGCCCGTTGAGCCTCATCGATACGGTAGGCGTCGCGACCTTCGTCGAGGAGTGCGATGCGCTCGCCAGGAAATACGGCGAACGATTCTCGCCGCCGAAGCTCTTGCGCGACATGGCCGCGAAGGGCGGTTCGTTCTACAAGACCGCAGATTGACGAAAAGCCCCTTCGCCCGACGTCTCCCCGGAGAATAGACGGGCGCGCTGCAGCGGCACTCCCCCCAGCGGCATGCGCTCGCGGATGCAGTCAGTTGTGAGGAGAACTCGCCGGGTCCACGAGGGACAGGGTGCCGGATGCGAGTACGATGCCGATGACCGATGCCCCAAAAGCGCCGCTGGCCGGCGTTCGCATCCTCGAATTCGCAGGCGTCGGCCCCGCGCCTTACGCCTGCATGCTGCTCGCGGACCTCGGCGCGGATGTTTTGCGCATCGCACGGCCCGGCGGCGCGGAGCTCTTTGCGGTCGAGAATGCGCCCATCGACCGCGGACGGCGCGTGCTGACGCTCGACCTGAAAGATGCGGCGGCCATCGATCTCTGCCTGGCGCTCGCCGAAAAGGCCGACGTTTTGATCGAAGGCTTCCGGCCGGGCGTCATGGAGCGCTTGGGGCTGGGACCGGACGCGGCGCTCGCCCGCAATCCCAGGCTCATTTACGGGCGCATGACGGGATGGGGACAGGGTGGCCCGCTCGCCCGCGCCGCCGGGCACGATCTCTCGTACATCGCGCTGACGGGCGCGCTCCACGCGCTTGGCGGCGGCGGCGCGCCCTCCCCGCCCCTGAACGTCGTCGGCGACATGGGCGGCGGCGGGACGTTCCTCGTAATCGGCATCCTCGCGGCGCTGCTTGAGCGGCAACGATCGGGCCAAGGCCAGGTCATCGACGCGGCCATCGTGGATGGAACCGTTTCGCAGCTCGCCCTTATTCTCGGACTTCGCGGCGCTGGCGTCTGGGACCGGCCGCCCGGCCAAAACCTCCTCGACGGCGGCGCGCCGTTCTATCGCGCTTATCGCTGCTCGGATGCCCGGTTCGTCGCGGTCGCAGCCCTCGAGCCGAAGTTCTTCGCCGCGCTTCTTGGCGGCCTCGGCCTCGATCCGGCGCACTATCTGCCGCGCCAATACGACCGCGGACATTGGCCGCTTCTGCATGCCGAGTTCGAGGCAATCTTCTCAACACGCCCGCGCGATGACTGGGCGTCGCTGTTCGAAGGCTCGGACGCTTGCGTCTTCCCGGTGCTGGATTTCGAGGAAGCGGCGCACCATCCGCACAATGCCGCCCGATCCACTTTCCTGGAAGGCGGCGGCGAACTCGCGCCCGCCCCTGCGCCGCGCTTCTCGCGATCGAAAACTTCGGCGGGAGGTCCCGCAACGTCCGGAGAGGACGCGCTCAAGGAATGGGGCGTCGCCTAGTTGGAGGGGTCGCCCGCGCTCTTCACGAGCTGCTTCAGCGCGGCGGGCATGGGATGCTCCAAATTCACGTTCCTCGGCGGAATGGGGCTTTCGAACCATTTCGCGTAGAGCTTTTCATACTCGCCCGATTTCATCGCCTCGCTCAGCGCGGCGTCGACAAGCGCCTTGAACGGCTTGTCGTCTTTCCTCAGCACGAGGGCATAAGCGGCGCTGGGGTAGCCTCCGTCAAGAAAAGCGTAGGCGTCGGGAGTTTTGGCGCCGGCCTTGAGATTAAGGAGGACGGCGTCGTCGTCCAGGAAGGCTGAGGCCTTGCCCGACTCGACGAGCGTAAAGGCTTCGGCCGGGTCCTTACTGTGTACGATCGAAAGACCGAGATAGCGATCCACGCTCAGGGAGAGAACGATGGGCGTCGCCGCCGAGCCTTGCGTGAGCACAATCGTCTTGCCCTTCAGATCGTCGGCGGAGGATGGCGTTATCGTCTCGAAGCGCTTGCGCCGGTATCCCTCGCTTTCGATCCGAAGCTGCCTCGGCGCCAGCCATCTCATCTGCGAGGCATAGACGGGCAGGGAAAACGCCGCGTCCCGCGCCAGTTCCGCCGTCTCGGGCGCAGCCCCGCAATCAAGATCGACCGCTCCGCTCTTCAAGAGCCCCGCGCGGTCGGCGGGCGCCGCGAGCTTGTAATCGATCTTGATCTCGTTGAGGCCAAGCGCCTGTTTCGCTTTCTCCGCCACCAGCGTACAGAGGTCGATTGCGAAGCCGGCCGGCTTCTGGTCGGCGTCGAGATAGGAAAACGGGACCGCCGCGTCGCGGTAGCCGATCGCGATCGCGCCAGAGTTTTTGATCTTCTGAAGCGTGGCGCCGTCGTCAGCGCTCGCCGCCCCCAGCCCAGCGAAGTAAACTGTGCACAAGGCCGCGATCAATTTTGCCGGATGGACCATGATTTTCTCCCCCTTACGCCGGACCTCGCAAACTTTGTCATAAAAGCCGCTAACATTCTCTTGCCCAAGAACGACATCTCCTTCCGCGTTGGGCGTTTTCTTCTGGCTCAACTCGGTTTTGCGACGGGCAAGACAATGCATCGCGCGAAACTGCGCGCTCTAATTCTGCCATTCGGGCGAGCCGCCCGGTGTATCGTCCCGCGCTGCGCTCCACAGCAACGAGATCGCGGGCTCGGCAAAGGCGCTGCGCCGCTATCCCGTTCGCTAGCCCTGCGGCGCGGATAGATAAAACAAACGCCCGGAGCTTTCGTTCCGTAAAAGTTGTAAAAAAAATTCTTGACAATCTGCAGTTGCTGGCGTCGATTGTGATCGATGTTTGCGATGCCTGCCAGAGGTCAGATTGTAATGCCAGAAATAGACGGTGAAAAGGAAGGAAACCTCTTTGAGGTTATCCTCTATTTTGAAAACAAAACGTGGGCGTTTTCAACCTGCGCATATTCTACTCACTCAAAAGAAGCCCTGGAGCTTGCGGAGAAAGAGTTTTCTCTCCATGCCCTTCATCACAAGCTTGGCAATATAAAAGCCGATTTCGCTTACGTTCTTGATCGTCTCGACGATCATTACTTTTGCAAGCGGGACGGCAGGTGGCAGATTGAAGGCGATCGCGTCGGGCCATTCTCGCCCGCTCATTTTTCCACCGGCGCCGAGACTCAAGCCGGGGCGTGACCTGTAATCGCGGGCTGGAGCTGCGACGCGCGCCACTCAGTGACGGCTGAAGCCTCGTTCGTGCGCGTCGAGCACCTGCCCCGCCAGATAAAGCGAACCCGTCACCATGATGCGCACCGGCCCGGCGGCGCGCCTGCGGCTGCGCGCGAAGGCCGCTTCGAGGCTCGCGGCCGGCGCCGCTTCCAAGCCCTCGCGGTGCGCGATTGCGGCGAGGTCCTCGGCTTTGTAGGCTGCCTGGTGTCCGGGAATCTCGACCGTGGCGGCAAGCTCGGTCAGTCCCTGAAAATGGCGCAAAAAGCCGCTCGCGTCCTTCGTCGACAGCATGCCCACGATCAAGTGGATCGGGCTGGAAACGCGTTCCTCCAGATCGGCGAGCGCGCGCGCGACAACCTCGCCCGCGGCCGGATTATGCCCGCCGTCCACCCAAATCTCCGAGCCGGCCGGCGCCAGATCGTGAAGCTTGCCGTGTGAAAGCCGCTCCAGCCGCGCGGGCCAAATCGCGGTGGTTATGCCCTTCGCGATCGCCTCCTCTGAAATATGAAAGCCTTCCAGCGAGCGCGCGGCGGCGATGGCCGCGCCGGCGTTCTCGAATTGATGCCGCCCGAACAGGCGAGGCAAGGGCAAATCGAGCAGGCAATCCTCATCCTGGAAAATGAGCCGGCCATGCTGTTCGAACACGTCCCAGCTTTGCCCTCCGGCAAGCACCGTGGCGCCGACCTCCCGCGCGCGCGTCTCGATCACATTGAGCGCTGCGTCGCTCTGCCGCGAAACGATCGCGGGCCGGCCGCGCTTCAGGATGCCCGCCTTCTCCCCGGCGATGGCCTCGATGGTGTCGCCGAGAAAGGAACAATGATCGAGCGATATCGGCGTAAGCACCGTGGCCAGCGGCGCGTCGATCACGTTTGTCGCGTCGAGCCGTCCGCCGAGCCCTGTTTCGAGAAGCACGATGTCGGCGGGATTTTCGGAGAAGGCCAGGAACGCCGCCGCCGTCGTAATCTCGAAGAACGTGATGGGCTCGCCGCGATTTGCGGCTTCGGCGCGGGTCAGGATGTCGGCCAGGTGAAGCTCGCCGATGGAGCGCGCTCCCCCCTGCCCCGCCAGCATAATGCGCTCGTGGAAACGGCGCAGATGAGGGGAGATGAACGCATGCGTGCGGTAGCCCGCGGCTTCGAGAATTCCCTTCAGGAAAGCCACCACGGACCCCTTGCCATTCGTGCCCGCGACGTGGACCACCGGAGGCAACCGGCGATGCGGGTTTCCAAGCGCGCCGAGAAGGCGCTCCACGCGGCCGAGCGAGAGATCGATGCTCTTCGGGTGCAGCGTTTCGAGACGCGCAAGCAGGCTTTCAGTGGTCCGAGGGTGCAAAGGCTTCTTCCGGGATTGAGGCGGAACGCGAATGACGGAAGGGTTCGCCGCTCATGACGGCGGATTGCCGGAGGCAGCCTGCGCCGCTTCGCTGGACGGTTCCTCCGGCGAGAGCCCCGCTTTCGCGGCGGCGGCCGGATGCTCCCCCGCGGGGCCCTTGATTTCGGGCGAGGCGCCCGCTGCGGCTTTCCTGCGCTGTTTTACGTTGTTCATGCCGGCGCGGTGCTTTCGCTCGGTTACAAGCAGGCTGCACAGGCGGCTGAGGGTGTCGCGCATGTCGTGGCGGTGCACGACCATGTCGATCATGCCATGGTCGAGCAGATATTCCGATCTCTGGAAGCCGTCCGGCAGCTTCTCGCGGATGGTCTGTTCGATGACGCGAGGCCCGGCGAAGCCGATCAAAGCTCCCGGCTCCGCGATGTGGATATCGCCCAGCATCGCATAGGACGCGGTGACGCCGCCGGTGGTCGGATTCGTCAAGACCACGATGTAGGGCAGCTTCGCATCCCTGAGCCGTTGCACGGCGACGGTGGTGCGCGGCATCTGCATGAGAGACAAAATCCCCTCCTGCATGCGCGCGCCTCCGGACGAGACGAACACGATATAGGGAATCCGAAGTTCGACAGCCTTCAGCATGCCGGTGATGATCGCCTCGCCGGCCGCCATGCCGAGCGAGCCGCCCATGAAGGCGAAGTCTTGCACGGCGGCGATCACGGAAAGGCCATCGACCGTGCCGAGGCCGGTCAGGAGCGCGTCCTGCATGCCGGTTTTGGCCTTGGCCTCCTTGATGCGGTCGGTGTAGCGCTTCTCGTCGCGAAACTTCAGCGGATCCGTCGGGACGTCGGGCGCCGCCACGACCTCATATTTACCGCCGTCGAAGAAGGATTTCAGCCGCGCCTCACCGCCCATCCGCATATGGTAGCCGGAGCCTGGGATCACGAATTGATTGGCTTCGAGGTCTTTATGGAAGACCATCTGTCCAGTCTCGGGGCATTTCACCCAGAGATTTTCGGGCATTTCCCGCTTTTGCCAAAGGCCACTGATCTTGGGCCGAACAACGCTGTTTATCCAGTTCACGTCGATTACGCTTTCTGCGCCTTGAAAAAGGCGGCGCGCTGCGTCAAGCTACCTTTAGCCCACCTGAAAGCTGTTCGACCAGCCCCAAGACCGCGCTAATAGTTAAGTCGGTCGCGCGATGGTTCTCGTCAAGACTTTGCGCGATCGCGTCGACAAGCGCCGAGCCTACGACCACGCCGTCGGAGACGCTTGCGATGGCGCGGGCCTGGTCCGGCGTGCGCACCCCGAAGCCGACCACCACCGGCAGCGGCGTCTTCGCCTTGATGCGCGAGACATTTTGAGCGACCGCTTCGAGGTTCGGGGCCCGCGTGCCCGTCACCCCGGCGATTGAGACGTAATAGACGAAGCCGCTTGTGTTGGCGAGCACGCTGCCGAGCCGGTGGTCATTCGTCGTCGGCGCTGTCAGCCGGATGAAGTTCAGCCCCGCGGAGAGCGCGGGCAGGCAGAGCTCGTCATCGGCTTCCGGGGGCGCATCGACGACAATAAGCCCATCGACGCCCGCCTCAACCGCCTCGGCCAGGAATTGGTCCACGGGAAAGACATAGATCGGATTGTAGTAGCCCATGAGCACGATGGGCGTCGTATCATTCTCCTTGCGGAAGGCGCGCACCATCTCCAGCGTTTTTCGCATGGTCTGGCCTGTCCGCAGCGCCCGCTGCGACGAGCGCTGGATGGCGGGGCCGTCGGCCATCGGATCGGAGAACGGCATGCCAAGCTCGATGACGTCGGCGCCCGCTTTCGGCAGGCCCTTCAGAATTTCGAGCGAGGTCCCGTAGTCCGGATCGCCCGCCGTGATGAAGGAGACGAGCGCCTTCTTGTTCGAACGGGACAACTCCTCGAATGCCTTCGCCAATCGCTGCATGAATTCCCTCAGATTTCGAATGGCTTGGGGGCTGGAAAGCGCCTAGATTTCCATGCCCAGGTGGCCCGCGACCGCGAAGATGTCCTTATCGCCGCGCCCGCACATGTTCATAACGAGGAGATTGCCCGGCGGCAAGGTTGGCGCGAGTTTTGTCACATAGGCGAGCGCGTGCGCGGGCTCCAGCGCCGGGATGATGCCTTCAAGCTGCGTGCAGAGCTGGAACGCATCGAGCGCCTCGCGGTCTGTCGCCGACACGTAATTGACGCGGCCCGTGTCCCGAAGCCACGCGTGCTCCGGCCCGATGCCGGGATAGTCCAGCCCCGCCGAGATCGAATGCCCGTCCAGGATCTGGCCGTCGTCGTTCTGCAGGAGATAGGTGCGGTTGCCGTGAAGAACGCCGGGCCTGCCGCCGTTCAGCGAGGCGCAATGGCCGTTGGGAACATCGAGGCCGCGGCCGGCCGCTTCGACGCCGTACATCGCGACGGATCGGTCGTCGAGGAAAGTGTGGAACAAGCCCATGGCGTTGGAGCCGCCGCCGATGGCCGCCACGAGCGTGTCGGGCAGCCGCCCTTCCGCGGCTTTCATCTGCTCGCGCACTTCCTGGCCTATGATGGCCTGGAAGTCGCGCACCATGGCGGGATAGGGATGCGGCCCCGCCACCGTCCCGATGATGTAGAAGGTGTCATCGACATTGGAGACCCAGTCGCGCAGCGCCTCGTTCATGGCGTCTTTGAGGGTTGCGGTGCCCGAGATCACGGGGCGCACCTCGGCGCCGAGCAGGCGCATGCGAAACACGTTCGGGCTTTGGCGCTCGATGTCGGTCTTGCCCATATAGACCACGCAGGGCAGGCCGAAGCGGGCGGCGACCGTCGCCACGGCCACGCCATGCTGGCCGGCGCCTGTTTCCGCGATGATGCGCGTCTTGCCCATGCGCTTTGCGAGCAGGATTTGCCCGAGGCAATTGTTGATCTTGTGCGAGCCCGTGTGGTTGAGCTCATCGCGCTTGAAGTAGATCTTGGCGCCCCCGAAGCGCTTCGTCAGGCGCTCCGCGAAGTAGAGCGGGCTTGGGCGGCCGGAATAATGCGTGTGGAGTGCGGCGAGTTCGGCATGAAAGCCCGGATCGTTCTTCGCTTGCGCGTAGGCCGCCTCCAGCTCCAGGATCAGCGGCATCAGCGTTTCCGCCACGAAGCGCCCGCCATAAAGGCCGAAATGGCCTTTTTCGTCGGGGCCGGTGCGGTAGCTGTTCAGGTACAGCGGCGCGGTTTCGGTTGGGCACATGAAGCTTATCCTTATGCCGCGGCCGCGGCGGCCGGGGCGAACGATTTCGCGGTTGCGATGAAGTGACGGATGAGCGCGGCGTCCTTGCGCCCCGGCGAGGTCTCGACGCCGGAAGACACGTCGACGGCCGATGCCCCGCTCGCTTCGAGCGAGGCCAGCACATTATCGGGGCGAAGGCCGCCGGAGAGCATGAAATCGGGCCGGATGCCTGCGCCGGCGAGCCAGCGCCAATCGAAGGATTGGCCGTTCCCGCCCGGAAGGGCGTTGGGAAGCTCGCGAGCCAGCGCGTCGAACAGAAGCAGATCGGCGTCGGCTTCATAGATGCGGGCGCCCTGGATATCGCACGGCGTCCCGACCTTGATTGCCTTGACGATGCGCGCGGCGGTCAGCGTTCGGATCGCGGCGATGCGCGCGACGTTTTCTTCGCCGTGGAGCTGAAAAAAGTCCGGACCAACCTCGTTTGCTATGGCTTTTATATCCTCGTCGCCAGCGTCCACCGTCAGGGCGACCGTTCTGATGTGCCCCTCCGCGCGCCGGGCAAGCGTCGCCGCGCGGCCAAGCGCGACGTGCCTTGGGCTTTTTTCGAAGAATACGAAACCGGCGTAGTCAGCGCCAGCTTCGATTGCCGCATCCAGCGCTTCCTCGGTGGAGATCCCGCAGATTTTAACGGAGACGCTCATGCTTCCATTCAGCCGGGCCGAAACAAATACCACGGGCGGGCTCGCGCCGGAACCCCCTCAGCCCGCGAGGCGGTCGAGCGCTAGAGATAAGACCGAAGCGGACGCGGCGCCGGAGGCTGCGCCGCTTTCGGGGCGGCGGCCTCGAGCCCACGCTTCAGCTTCTCGGCCTCGAGCTTCCAGATCGCAGCTTCTTTATGCGTTGTGAGCGCAGCCTTCCGCCAGTGCCCCTGCCCCAGCCAGGCCGTGATCCAGCCCACCACCACGCCGACGAACAAGACGGCAAACAGCAGGTAGGAAAGCGGAAGCTGGATGGTCGGCGCGTTCGCTTCGATGAACGGGTCGAGCACGAACGTCACGGGATTGCGGTTCGCTACCGCGTAGGCGACCAGCAGGCAGCCCAGGATAAAAAGGAACACGACACTGAAGAAGCGTTTCATATTCGCCTCGGCCTTAGGATGGCTTCGCCGCTTTTTTACGGCCTTTCGTCTTTACGGCTGGAGCCGCTGGCGGATTGAGCCGGATGCGCAGCTCCTTGCCGGTCTTGAAGTAGGGCACGTATTTTTCAGGCACGTGGACCTGATCGCCGGTCCGCGGGTTGCGGCCGACCCTAGCGGGCCGGTGTTTTATCGAGAATGCGCCAAAGCCGCGCAGCTCGACGCGGTCGCCGCGGGCCAGCGCGCTTGTGATCTCCTCGAAAATCACATTCACAATTTTTTCCACGTCCCGTTGCATCAAATGGGGATTGGTTAGCGCAAGTTTTTCAATAAGTTCGGACTTAATCATTGGACTATCTCGCGTTTCTTCATTCAGGGTGCCAAATCGAGAATAGACCGTCAAGCGGACGGTCGTTCGACATCAGGCTTTCCAGCAGGCTTGCGCCGACGAACGAGCCAAGCCCGAGCTTTGCGGCAAGGCTTGCGGCGGAGGCCTGGAAGAAACTTGGCCCGACGCTTTGCGGCTTCCAATCCTTTACCTTCAGATCCGGCGTCACCTTCCGCACATCGGTGAACCATTTAATGGCGGCCTGCTCGTCCCCGATCGCATCCACGAGCCCGATCTGGAGCGCCTGCCTGCCGGTGTAGATCCGGCCCGTCTTGATCTCTTCCATGGACGGCGCCGCGGCTTTACGCCTGTCGGCGACGAGGCCCAGGAACCAGACCTGCGATTCCTTGACAAGCTCCTCGGTAAGCTGCTTGGACGCCTCGTCCACCGGCGAGAATGGCGAGGGCTTGGCCTTCAGCGGGCCGCTTCTGACCTCATCGACTTTCACGCCCACCTTGCCAAGCAGGTCCGAAACGTCGGCCCATTGGAAGATCACGCCGACCGAGCCTGTAATCGTGTTTCCGCGCGCGACGATATAGTCGGTGCCGATGCCGGCGAGATAGGCCGCCGAAGCCGCCACCGTGCCGAAAACAGCCGCCGTCGGCTTCGCCTTCGAAAGCTCGCGGAGGTCGTCGTACAGCGCTTCGCCGCCCGTGGTGGTGCCGCCCGGACTGTCGACCGCGACAATGACGGCCTTCACGGAATCGTTCTTGCCGAGCTTGGTCAGCAATTCATGCCGCGATCTGCTATCGCCGATGAAGCCGTCGATGGCGATGCGCGCGATGTGGGCGCGGCCAAAACCGAAAGCGGAGGCTGTGTCGTCGCTCCTCGCGGCGGCAACCGCGAGAGCGGCGACAATGGCGAGAATGGCCAGCACGCGCCACACGGTCAGCCGCCGCTTCAAGCGGCGGCGGTCGATGAGAATGTCAGAGTCGAGCGTCATGCATACGCCTTTTCATGGACTGGGCTGGCGCGCCCTTGCGCCAGCCATGCTTCTCACGTTCCCCGAGGGCTTCGTCTCACTCCTTCTCCTTGGTTTGGGCCTTGTTCAAGGCCGCGCCAAGAATATCCCCAAGCGAGGCGCCGCTGTCCGTCGAGCCGAATTGCGCCACGGCTTCCTTTTCTTCCGCAATTTCGAGCGCCTTGATCGAAAGCCCGATCTTGCGGCCGCTCTTGTCGATCTGCGTCACAACCGCATCGACCATGTCGCCGGCCGAGAAACGCTCGGGCCGCTGCTCGCTGCGGTCGCGCGACAGGTCTGCGCGGCGGATGAAAGCCGTAACATCGGTGCCCGAAATCTTCACGTCGATGCCGGCGTCCTTCACCTCGATCACTTCGCAGGTGACGGTCGAGCCCTTCTTGAGCGTCGCGGCGGACTGGAACGGATCGGTCGCGAGCTGCTTGATGCCGAGGCTGATGCGCTCCTTCTCGGCGTCGGTCTCAAGCACGACCGCGCGCACCGTATCGCTCTTGTTGTAATCCTTGATGGCTTCTTCGCCGGAGCGCTGCCAATCGAGGTCGGACAGATGCACCATCCCGTCGATGCCGCCGTCGAGTCCGATGAACAGGCCGAACTCCGTGATGTTGCGGACCTGCCCTTCGACGATCGAGCCCTTCGGATGGCTTTCGGCGAAGGCGTGCCAAGGATTCTCCTGGGTCTGTTTCAGGCCGAGCGAAATGCGGCGCTTGCTTGCGTCCACTTCGAGAACCTGGACTTCGACCTCCTGGCTCGTGGAAACGATCTTGCCCGGATGAACGTTCTTCTTTACCCAGCTCATTTCTGAGACGTGGATCAGGCCTTCGACGCCCGGCTCCAGCTCCACGAACGCGCCATAATCGGCGATATTCGTGACCGTGCCCTTGAACTTGCCGCCGATCGGATATTTGGCCTCGATGCCGGACCAGGGGTCGGAGCCGAGCTGCTTCATGCCGAGGCTGATGCGCTGCGTCTCAGGATTGATGCGAACGATCTGCACCTTGACGGTGTCGCCCACATTCAAGATTTCGGTCGGGTGATTGACGCGCTTCCATGCCATGTCTGTGACGTGCAACAGGCCGTCGATGCCGCCGAGGTCGATGAATGCGCCGTAATCGGTGATGTTCTTGACGACGCCATCGACAACCTGGCCCTCTTCGAGCTTGGCCACGATTTCAGAGCGCTGCTCGGCGCGGGTCTCTTCGAGCACGGAGCGGCGCGACACGACGATATTGCCGCGGCGGCGATCCATCTTCAGGATCTGGAAGGGCTGCGGCACGTTCATTAGCGGCGTCACGTCCTTTATCGGACGAATGTCCACCTGGCTGCCGGGGAGGAACGCCACCGCGCCGTCGAGATCGACCGTGAAGCCGCCCTTGACGCGATTGAAAATGACGCCCTCGACCTTTTCGCTGGCGTTGAATTTCTGTTCGAGCTTCGTCCAACTATCCTCGCGGCGCGCCTTTTCGCGCGAGAGCACCGCCTCGCCCGCGGCGTTTTCGATCCGCTCGACATAGACCTCGACTTCGTCGCCGACATGAAGCGTGGGCGCCTGCACCGACGAGCCGAATTCCTTCAAGGGCACGCGCCCCTCGGTCTTGAGGCCCACGTCGATAACAGCGAGATCCTTTTCGATGGCGACGATCTTGCCCTTTACGACCGCGCCCTCGCTCGGCGCCGATCCGGAAAGAGATTCATTGAGAAGTGCGGCAAAGTCATCGGCAGTTGGATTATACTCCCTGGCCTTTGGCTCTATTGTTTGCGTTGCGATCATCAAAACTCCGATGCGGCCGAAGCCGCGTGTCTGTGTTAGCGTTTGAACGATGGACGGCCGGCCGCGCGGTTTCCGGCCCCATCTTTATACGTATTCCGGATGCGCCGCCGAAAGTCGTTCGGAATAAACCAGAAACGCCGATAGACCACCGCGGCCGCCCACAAGATTGAGCATGCCAGTGATTTATCTGCGGCTCGCGACTTTATCAATAAGTTCGAGCGCGGCGGCGAAGGCTTTTTCTATATCTAACTCAGTCGTATCGAGCAAGAGCGCGTCTTCCGCGGGCTTCAGCGGCGAAACCGCCCGTTCGGTGTCGCGCTTGTCGCGATCCTTGATTTCCTTCAGCACGGCTTCTTCGCTGATTTCGACGCCATAGCCGGTAAGTTCCTTGTGGCGGCGCTTTGCGCGGCTTTCCGGCGACGCCGTCACGAAAATCTTCGCATGCGCGCCCGGACACACCACGGTCCCAATATCGCGCCCCTCGATCACGGCGCCGCCCGGCTGCGCGGCGAAATTGCGCTGGAAGGCGAGGAGAGCCGCGCGCACCTCGGGGATGGCCGCGACCAGGGACGCCGCCTCGCCCCTGCCCCTGTGACGAAGCGTCGGGTCGGCAAGCGTCGCTGGATCGAGCCGGCCCGCCGCCGCGGCGGCGGCTTGCGCGTCGTCCAGGGCGCGGCCCAAAATGAGCACGTCGCGGGCAACCGCGCGGTACAGCGAACCCGTGTCGAGATGCGGGAGGCCGTAGCGCTCGGCGACCCTCCGCGCGAGCGTGCTTTTTCCCGCGGCCGCGGTGCCGTCGATAGCGATGATCATAGGCTGGCGGCGTCCTCTATTTTTGCGCCAAGTTTCTGCATCAGATCTCTGAACTCGGGAAAGCTCGTCGCGATCATCGAGCCGTCGTCGACCGTCACCGGCTCCTCCGCCGCCAGCCCGAGCACAAGGAATGACATGGCGATCCTGTGATCCATATGGGTCAGGATGGCCGCCCCGCCCTTCACCCTGGGCGCGCCCGTTACCGCGAGCGTATCGCCGCGAGCATCCGCCTGCGCGCCGCACGCGGCGAGCCCTGCGGCCATGGCGGCGAGCCGGTCGCTTTCCTTCACGCGCAATTCGGCAAGCCCATCCATGACCGTTTCGCCTTCCGCGAACGCCGCGAGAGCCGCGAGAATGGGATATTCGTCGATCATGCTCGGCGCGCGCTCCGCAGGCACATGGACGCCCCTCAGCCGGCTCGACCTCGCGCGCAAATTTGCGACCCTTTCCCCGTTCAGCTCGCGCTCGTTTTCAAAAGTTATGCTGGCGCCCATCTCGCGCAAGGTTTGATAGAAGCCCGTGCGCGTCGGGTTGATGAGCACGTCCTCGATAACAACGTCGGAGCCGGCGCAAAGGATGGCCGCAGCGGCGAGAAATGCCGCCGAGCTTGGATCGCCGGGGACGGCGACGGGCCTTCCCCTGAAGGCTTTGCGGCCCTCGACCGAAATGCGGACGCCGCCCCCCTCCTCCGGCCGCGAGGAAACGCCCGCGCCGAAATAGGCGAGCATCTTCTCGGTGTGGTCCCTGGTCTTTTCGCTTTCGATGACGGATGTTTCGCCGGAAGCGAACAGGCCCGCGATCAGAACCGCCGATTTGACCTGCGCCGACGGAACCGGAAGGCGATAGACGATCGGGACGAGATCGGAGGCGCCGATCAGCGTCAAGGGCAGCGTCGCGCGGCCTTCCTCCGCGATGTCGAGGCCCATTCTCTTCAAGGGGTCGAGCACGCGGCCCATCGGCCTTTTCCGAAGCGACGCGTCGCCGGTGAAGACGGCGCGAATTGGGTGGCCCGCGACCACGCCCATCATCAGGCGGGCGCCCGTGCCCGAATTCCCGAAATCAAGCTCCGTCTTCGGGCTTGTGAGGCCGCCAAGCCCCCTGCCGGAGACGGTCCAGACGCCGCCGTCCTTTTCCACATGCGCGCCGAGATGTTGCAGGGCGCGCGCGGTGCAAAGGATGTCCTCGGATTCGAGAAGCCCCGTGATCTCCGTGCGACCTTCCGCCAGCGCGCCAAAAATAAGCGCGCGGTGCGAGATGGATTTGTCGCCCGGCACGCAGACGGCGCCATGCAATGCGCTCGATTTGCGCGCCAGAAGCGGCTTTGCGTCGGCGGCGGGCTTGGACATTGGTCGGAACGCCTTTGCCTTTTCTGAGGTTGAGTTCGGAACCGGATCGTCATAGACCCGTGTTAGCCGATGCTGTCAATGCAGCCGCGCACAATTTGTGGCCGCTTCTCTCTTTGTCTTTGACAGGCCGCGGCGATGCTGACTATGCCAAGGGGAAATATGAGGCGCCATTGCGCCATTCCATCGCAGTCAAGGAAGCTTCTGACACATGTCTACAAGAGCCGAACGCGGCGCCAAACGGGTCTGCCAGTCCTGCGGCAGCAAGTTCTACGACCTCCTGCGCGACCCGATCATCTGCCCGATCTGCCAGTCGGTCTATCAGGATGGAGGCGCGAGCGCTCGTATTGCGGCTGGCGGCAACGCCCTCGACGCGGACGACGACGCCGTGCTGGATGCTGGCAGGGGCGCGCTCGAATTCGTGCCGCTCGATGAGGTGGCAGCGCGCGAGGAAGAATTGCCGGATATCGAAGGCGGCGACATTGGCGATGCCGGCGAAGACGAAGACGCCCCCCTCGATCCAGGCGGCGAAGATGAGCCATTCCTTGAAAGCGAGGACGAGGGCGAGGCGGATGTCTCGGGCTTTGTCGGCGGCGGCAAGGACGAGGACGTATAAATCGGCGCAGGCCCATCCGTGGGGACGGACCGCGTTCATTTTTCTTGCGGCTCAGTCCTGATGGGGTTAAGTAGCAAATGCGTGACGGCGGGCGTGAATTGGCCCGCCCCGGGGCCATAGCTCAGCTGGGAGAGCGCTTGAATGGCATTCAAGAGGTCGGCGGTTCGATCCCGCCTGGCTCCACCATTAATCAAAGTTTATTTTCACCTGCGATTTACGAAAGCGCATTTGCTTGAAAGGCCCCCCAACCGTCATATATGCTTTCTAGTACGTGCCACGCATCCTGCGGCGAAAGCGGCGAAATTGCAGACATGCCGGAGTGTGCATTTGGCGCGAGGAGGTGCATATCGTGGAAGAATCCCTGAAAGATTTCGAACTTGAGGCCTGGGGCGAGGGCGAGCTTGCGTATATCAAGCAGCTCAAGGCGAAGGATGTTGCGGAGCTTTTCCCACAGCTTGGCGGACTTCCCGACGGCATCGACCTTTACGCCGTGGTGTCCGCCGACGGGACGCCGATGGTGTTGACGGACAGCCGCTCAGCCGCGCTGGAGAATGTCGAAGAGTGCGAGCTGGAGCTTGTTACTCTTCACTAGACCTGTGCGATTTTAATGCGGGGAAAATTCTAATGCCGCGCAAAGGCGCGGCCCGCGAATATTGGCGTTGAAAGTAACCGGATCTGTTCACAGTGCTGTCTTTTATGGTCCTTGCCTTGGCGGCGGGCCAAGCGGCCTCCAGGCGCGATTATCGCGCACAAGAAGCCCATCGGCCTCAAGAGGGCCATCGCTCCCCGACCCATAGGTGATGATGTCTCCCTTCTCAGCAGCCCACGCGTCCAGGACCGGCTGAACGACGCGCCACGCCTCCTCGACCATGTCCGCGCGCATGAAAAGCGTAGGGTCGCCCATCATCACATCGTAGATCAGCGTTTCGTAGCCGACGCTCGGTTCGCCGGGGAACCAGTCGCGATCGCGGAAGTCCATCCTCACCGCCGCGAGATCCACGACCGGGCCGGGCCGCTTAACCGCGAATTGCAGCGACACGCCCTCGTCCGGCGCGATAGAGACGGTTAGCCAATTGTCGGGAAGGCAGCCGACGGGCGTATTCTGAAATGGCGTGAATGGCGCCTGCTTGAAGCGGATCGCGATCTCGGTCACGCGCTGCGAGAGATGCTTTCCGGTACGAATGTAGAAGGGCACGCCCGCCCAGCGCCAGTTGTCGATCTCAAGCTGCAAGGCGACGTAGGTTTCGACCTTCGAATCCGCGGCCACGTTCGGCTCGTCCCGATACGCCCTCACCGGCTTACCCAGCACGATGCCGGCGCCGTATTGGGCGCGCACGACGCGGTCCACTCTGATGGAGCGCATCGCCGCGAAGACCTCGGCCTTCTTCGAACGGATCGAGGCGGCGTCAAAGCCGACGGGCGGCTCCATGGCGACCATCGAGACCAGCGCGAGCGCATGATTTGGCACGATGTCTCGCAGCGCGCCTGTCGCCTCGTAGAATGTGCCCCTCCCCTCTACGCCGACGGTCTCGGCCACCGTGACCTGCACGTGGTCGACGCGGTCGCGGTTCCAGATCGGTTCGAACATGCCGTTGGCGAAGCGCAGCGCCATGATGTTCTGGACCGTCTCCTTGCCGAGGAAGTGGTCGATGCGGAAAACCTGGTCCTCGTCGAGCGTGCGCAAGACGCGCGCGTTGAGTTTCCGCGCCGATTCCAGGCTGTGGCCGAACGGCTTTTCGAACACCACGCGCCGCCAATAGCGCCGGCCGCCGTTATCCGCCTCCGGCTGGCGGGTCAAGCCTGCTTCGCTAAGCCCTTCAATGATGGGGCAGAACAAGCTTTCCGCGACGGCGAGGTAGAAAATCGCGTTGCCCCCTGTGCCGCGGGCCTTCTCCGCTTCGCCAAGCGCGGCGCCGAGTTTTTCGTAGACGTCCGGCTTCGTAGCATCGCCCTGTACGTATGACATCGTCTCGGCAAGTCGCGCCCAAGCTTCCTCGTCGATCCGGCCGCCGGCGAATTCCGCTTTCCCGCTCGCAAAGCTCTTGAGCTTCTCGTAAAGTTGGCTGCGCCAGCCTTCGACGCCGCCATCGGACCTCGCCACGCCGATAAGCGCGAAGTGCGCGGGCAGAAGGCGCGTCCGGGAAAGATTGTAGAGCGCGGGGATAAGCAAGCGCGAGGTCAGGTCGCCGCTCGCTCCGAACACCACCATCGCGCACGGACCCGGCAACGGCGCTACCCGTCTCGGAGGGCACTCCACAAGCTCCATGAAAGAAGAGATCGCATCCATGTCAGGCCTGCTTCGCGTTGGTGTCTTGCGCGGCTGAGCCGGCGTTCTCGATATGGCCGCCAAATCCGAGACGCATCGCGGAAAGAATCTTGTCCGCAAAGCTGTGGCCCTGCCGTGAGCGGAACCGAGCGAAGAGCGCCGACGAAAGGACATTGGCGGGCACGGCTTCCTCGACCGCGGCCTCAACGGCCCAGCGGCCTTCGCCGGAGTCCTGAACGGCGCCGGAGAAATCCTGCAAATTCGGGTCCTTGGCAAGCGCCGCCGCCGCGATGTCGAGCAGCCACGAAGAGATGACGCTTCCGCGCCGCCAGACCTCGGCGACATCGGCGACGTTCAGCTCCATCCGCTCATTCTCCGGCAGCGCCAGAGAGTTCTTGTTGCGCAGGATGTCGAAGCCCTCGGCGTAAGCCTGCATCAGGCCGTACTCGATGCCATTGTGCACCATCTTGACGAAGTGCCCCGCGCCGGACGGCCCGGCATGAATGTAGCCGCGAGCCGCTCTGTCGCTGGCTCCGCCGCGCCCGGGCGTAGGCGCCGCCGCGTCCGGGCCGGGAGCGAGCGCCGAGAAGATGGGATCGAGGCGCTCGAAGGCCTCCTTGGCGCCGCCGATCATGAGACAGTAGCCGCGCTGAAGCCCCCAAACGCCGCCGGATGTGCCGCAGTCGAGGAAATGAATCCCCTTTTCAGCCAATTCCCGTGCTCGCCGCGCGCTGTCCTTATAGTGAGCATTGCCTCCATCGACGACGATGTCGCCCGGTTCCAGAAGGGCGCCGAGTTCCGAGATGATCTCCTCTGAAATCTTGCCCGCGGGCAGCATGACCCAGACGGCGCGCGGCCTCTCCTTTAGCGCGCTCGCCACGCCGCCGAGCGACGGCGCCGCTGTGGCGCCCTCCGAGGCGAGCGCCTTGCCCGCTGCGGGATTGGCGTCGAACACCACGCATTCGTGGCCTGCTTTCATCAGCCGGCGAGCGATGTTTCCGCCCATGCGGCCCAGTCCGATCACGCCAATCTGCATTGCTTGCTCCAATCATCGATCTGCGCTGCGACTGAACGGCGGAGGCGGCGCTCCGCCTCCGGTTTAGGTGGAACACTCGATATGGGCTGCTGATCCCGCGAGAACAACCGATGCACAAATCGGACAAGCGTTTTGGCCAGTTCGAAACGGACGCGATCAGCCGAAAAACAGCTTGGCCGCGATAGCGATGAGCGCAAAAGTGGCGATCCAGAGAGGCGCGGCGACGGCCCAGTGTCCGCGGGCGGAGCGCCCGTCGCCAGCCGCCGGCGCGCTTTCGGGATCGAGCGCATCGACGATCCTTGCGCCGCGCTCGATAAGCTGCGGCGCCTGCTTCAAGGCGGCGGCAAGCGCGTTGGCATTCTCAGCCATATCCCGCAGGCGTGCGCGCGGCCCAAGCTGATCGGCGAGCCATTCGCGCACAACGGGCTCCGCCGCGATCCAGATATTCAGCCGGGGATCGAGCGAGCGCGCGACGCCCTCCACCACCACCATGGTCTTCTGCAAAAGCAGAAGCTCGGGCCGCATCTTCATCTGGAAGACTTCGGTGTTCTCGAAGAGCTGCGTCAAAAGCCGCGCCATCGATATTTCTTCCGCCGGGCGGCCCATGATCGGCTCGCCGATGGCGCGCAGAGATTGCGCAAACGCGGCGACGCTCTGATTGGCCGGCACGTAGCCCGCTTCGAAATGGATTTCGGCGGTGCGCTGGTAATCCTTGACGATGAAGCCGTAGAGAATCTCGGCGAGGAAGCGGCGCTCCTTCGGGCTGAGCCGGCCCATGATGCCGAAGTCGACGGCCACGAGGCTGCCGTCGCTCGGATCGACGAAAAGATTGCCCTGGTGCATGTCGGCGTGGAAGAAGCCGTCGCGAATCGCGTGCTTCAAGAAGGAGCGAATGACGTTGAGCCCGAGCGCGCGGCGGTCGAGGCCGGATTTCTCGATGGCGTCGAAATCTGTCAGCGGGATCGCGTCGATCCAGTCGAGCGTCAGCACGCGCTTGGCCGTCCGCTCCCAATCGACCTTCGGCACGCGGAAGCCGGCGTCGCCGCCCTTGGCGATGTTCTCCGCCATCTCGGAAATGGCCGCCGCTTCGAGCCGGAGATCCATCTCCAGCACGACCGATTGCGCCAGCGTGTCCACCGCTGCGACGGGGCGGAGGCGGCGCGTCTGCCGGGAAAACAGCTCCGCCGTGCGCGCCGCGAAATAGAAGCTTTCGAGGTCGCGCTCGAAGCGCTGCTCGATGTGCGGCCGAAGGATTTTGACGGCCACGGCGCGCGAGCCGCCTTCCTTCGTGCGCACCGCCGCCTTGTGCACCTGCGCGATGGAGGCCGCCGCGAGCGGCGGGCCGAACTCGTCGTAGACCTCGCGCCAGGGCTTGCCGAAGGCAGCCTCCACTTCCGCGTGCGCCTGGTCGATGGGGAAGGGCGGCAGGCGGTCGCGCAGGGAGCCGAGCGCATTTGCGAGCTGCGGGCCGACGACGTCAGGGCGTGTCGCCAGGAACTGGCCGAGCTTTATATAGGTCGGCCCAAGGACGCGGATGGCGCGGGCGAGCCGCTCGCCTTTCGCCTTTCGCTTCGCGGCGGGCTGCTCGTCCATCGTGCCGCGCAGAATGCGCAGCGGCGCGGGAAGCGTGACCGAATCGGGCACGAAACCGACTCCATGCCAGGCAAGGGTCGCGCCTGCCTTCGTGAGACGGTAGGTGTTCTTGATTGCGTTGAGCATAACCGCGCGCGGGGAATGATTTCCCTGCCGATTAACACGCGTCGGCATTAATGTCAGGTTTTATATTCGCCGCAGCCTAAGCTCGGCGGACCTGACCGCGAGCGCAGCCGGTTTAATTGGTCACAAAGCACGCGCCGCCCGCGCCCTTGATCTTCTGGCAGAGATCCAAGGCTTCCTGCCTGCTGCCGAGCGGCCCTGCAACGGCCCGGTAGGTGACGCCCTTGGCGCCGAGGTCGGCGATTTTTGAGGAGAGTTGAACGCCCCCGAGCGCCGACTTGTACTTATCGTTCAGTATCGGCAGGTCTCTGAGAATCGCTTTTTCGTCGGGCGCGGATTTCAGTGAGACGTAGAAGCCGCTGGCAGGAGCTACGGCCTCAACCGGCGTGATGGACGCCGTCCTGGTCGCGGGCGGAGCATTCCTTGGCGCGGGGGCCGGGGCTGCCGCCTGCGGAGCAGGCGCGGCCGGCATGGGCGTAGTTCTGAACGGCGCGCCGAACTGCGGCTGCACGGTCGCGGCTGTGCCGAACGGCGCCGGCAACTGGCCTCCGTTTACATCGACGACGCTGGGCGTAATGAAGGGACGCGTGGTGGCGTCGACCCGCGTTCCGTCGGGCCTGTAGCTCTCGCTTCGAACCACCGTGGGCTTATCGGTGCTCTGCGCCTGGAGGGGGCGCCGACGCCTGAGGGGTC
The DNA here is from genome assembly GCA_963748525.1 of uncultured Alphaproteobacteria bacterium. Lineage (GTDB taxonomy): Bacteria > Pseudomonadota > Alphaproteobacteria > Rhizobiales > Rhodomicrobiaceae > Rhodomicrobium. The sequence goes on along the minus strand of CAVVJJ010000018.1, from coordinate 191,977 downwards.
TCGCCCCCCCGTTGCGCTTTCCTTAACGCCTCGTCGATGCGCTCTTCGAGCGAGTTGCCGGAAGTCGACGTGGTGAAAGGCTGCGGAGGCGCGGCCGCCATGGGCGGCGAGGCCATGGACGCTGTCTGAATCTGCTGCCCATCCGGCGTCAGCCTGTCATAAATCGTCTTTTCTCCGTTGGGGAACTGCTTGCCGCCCGGATTTTCGGGAGGTTGCTTCAGCGGCCGGGTATCGGCCCGGAGGATCGGAGTGCCGGCTTCGCCGCCGCCCCCCACGGATTTGCTGTAGAAATAGGCGCCGCCGGCGCCAACCGCGATCGCTCCGGCAAGGGCTGCCGCGATCAGCTTCTTGCGGCCGCGCTTGGGCGCCGGAAGCTGATCGTGTTCGAAGTCCTCCTCGTCGGCGAAAAAGTCTTCATCGAGTTCGTGGCCGAGCCCGCTTGGCTGCACGGCGCCTGCGCCCCTCTCCTCTTCCTGAAGAAGGCTCTCTTCGGCCCAGCTCTCTTCGCCGCTATAGCGAGCGCCATAGGCCTCTTGCGGGGCATAAGCGTTGGCGGCGTATTGAGACGCAGGCTGCGGCGGCTGATAAGCCCGGTCCTGCTGCTGCGCGCGCGCCTTCTGAGGCTCGTCTTCCGGCAGGTAGAAGCGCGACGCCGCAGCTTCCTCCGCTATGCGCGCAGAGAAATTGCGCTCGTAATCGTCGATCGGCGAAGGCGCGGGCTCGCGCGGCGCGAATTGGATGTCTTCGCGGCGGCCAAGCGCCGGCTGCGTCATAGGGTGATGACCGCGACTCTGTTCGTAAGGATCGGCTGTATAGCCGCCGACTTGGGCGCCATAGCCCCCCTGCTCGTATCCCGAGGCTGCGGAGTTGGGGGCAAAGAGATCGTCGCGCCCGCCATCGTAATTCAGATGGGGCGGCTCGGGCTCGTAGGCGAGAGGCTGGTGCGGCGCGTAGGAGGGCGCGGCGGGCTCGGCGTAGCGCGGCGGCTCGTTCCGCGCCGGGGGCTCAGGGTAATTCGAATGAGGCTGCTTCGGCGCCGGCTCCTGAGGGGGATAGGAGTGGCGGCTGAAGTTGGAGTAGGCGGCGCGTTGAAACTGGCCGTCCCGTGGGGCCTGGTCCGGATAGCCATTGGCCGCAGTTCGATCTCGCGACGACGATTGCTCCCATCTTTCGTCGCGTTCCTGTCTGGCGGGGCCACGGCGTTCACCCTGGTCGACGCGACGTCCGCGGCGCGATGCCGAATTGTCATTCGTAGACATCGAACTGTTTTCCTCCACCTGTTGAGAGTACGGACCTTGGCGGACTAACGCATCTCGGAAATTGCTTCCACGCCAAGCAAGTTCAATGACAAGCGCAATACTTGAGCGGTCCCTGTTATCAGCGCCAGACGCGCTTTACTTATGTCCGAGCTTGCCGGAACCATGAACCGCAAATGTGGCGACTCTTTGCCCCGTGTCCAAAGACTGTGGAATACTGCCGCAACTTCATGAGCGTAAAAGGCAATTCGATGCGGCTCGTGGGCCTGCGCCGCGGCCTCGACCGCGCGCGGAAATTGCGCCAGCTTTTTGATGACAGCAAGTTCGGCCGAATTGGTCAGCAGGCTGAAATCAGCGCCGGCAAGCGAAGCCGCGCCAAGGTCCATGCCCGGGAACGCCTCGCTGGCCTTGCCCAGCACGGAGCAGGCCCGGGCGTGCGCATACTGCACATAAAACACCGGATTGTCGTTCGACTGCTCGACGACCTTGTCGAAATCGAAATCGAGCGCAGCGTCGTTCTTTCGCGTCAGCATCATGAAGCGGACAGGCCCGGCGCCGACCTCGTCGACAACTTCCCTCAGCGTCACGAATGATCCCGACCGCTTGGACATTTTCACGGGCTCGCCCCCGCGAAAGAGCCGAACCAGCTGGCATACCTTCGCGTCGAGATTCGCCTCCCCATTGGAGAGCGCCTTGACGGCGGCGCTGATGCGCTTCACATAGCCCCCGTGGTCGGCGCCGAGGACGTTGATGAGCGTCTTGAAGCCGCGTTCGATTTTCGAGCGGTGGTAGGCCATGTCGGCCGCGAAATAGGTGTATGAGCCATCGGACTTCACCAATGCGCGATCCGTGTCGTCGCCGAACTCCGTGGCGCGAAACAGGATTTGTTCGCGGTCTTCCCAGTCGTCCGGCGCCTTTCCCTTTGGCGGAGCGAGGCGGCCTTCGTAGATCAGGCCCTTTTCCCTCAGCGATTCTATCGTTTCCGCAATCTCGTCCTTGGCGCCGCTTGTGAGGGAGCGTTCGGAAAAGAACACGTCGTGCTTGATGCCGAGGGATGCGAGATCGTCCCGAATCAAGTCCAGCATGGCGGCGATGGCGCGATCGCGGGCTTTCGGAAGCCACTCCTCCTCGGGCGCGTCCAGAAGCTCCTTGCCGAACTCGGCGGCGAGCGATTTGCCGACGGGTTTCAAATAATCGCCCGGATAGAGGCCCGGCGGTATATCGCCGATGTCCTCGCCGAGCGCTTCACGGTAGCGCAGATAGGCGGAGCGCGCCAGCACATCGACCTGAGCGCCCGCGTCGTTGATGTAGTATTCGCGCGTCGGCTGGTAGCCTGCGAAGGCCAGAAGGTTGCACAGCGCATCGCCGAAAACGGCCCCGCGCGTATGGCCGACATGCATCGGACCCGTCGGGTTCGCCGAGACAAATTCGACGTTCACCGCTTCGCCCGCGCCGAACGCGCTTCGACCATAGTCGCCGCCTCCGGCGAGGACGGCGCGCAGCACCTCAGGCCAGAAATCGGCTTTGAGGGTGAGGTTGATGAAGCCCGGACCGGCGACTTCCGCCTTGTCCACGTGCGGCGTCCGAGCAAGGCGCTCCGCGATGCGCGCGGCCAATTCCTTTGGATTTTGACGCGCGACCTTGGCGAGCGCCATCGCGGCGTTCGTGGCAAGGTCGCCATGAGCGGCTTCGCGCGGCGGCTCGACCACGAAGCCGGAGAGTTCTATGTCTGCGGGCAGAAGCCCTTCGGCGCGAAGTTCTGAGAGAACGCCGCGAATGCGTTCCTCGAAAAGTGCGAATATGTTCATGCGAATTCATTGGCGGATTTTAGGATCGCATGCAACCCGCGCGCCCCTCCCTCTCGCTTTTTGCTTAAGAAAATAGGGGGGACGCCTGCCGCGCCGCCGGCTTTTTATGCCGGAAATGGGCGAATTGGCGAGCGCTCGCACTCCCGGCCTAGCGCTCGCACTCCTGGCTATGGCGGCGGAGCTGGCCGTCTTCGTTTCGGCTTCGGCTCTCCGGACGCTTTGCGGGCTGCCTAGGAATTTAAACAAAAAGCGCCGTCCGGCCGCCCCAGCGGCTTGTTCGAGTCGCCCAAGACATCGCCGCCCGGCTCGCCCAGAGCTGGAAATGAAAAGGCCGGGGCTCGGCCCGGCCAATTTTTCGTTCGTGGGAAGACGGAGGCTCGTTCGCTGGAGCGCCCGCGACTCAGTGTTCTACATTGCGCCAGAGCGTTTTCTTCGCCGCGTAGAGAAGGCCCGCGACGATGGCGAGATAAACCAGCACCCAGAGACCCATCTTCTTGCGCTCGACCAGATGAGGCTCCGCCACCCAGGAAAGGAACGAAACCACGTCCTTCGCCTCTTGATCGAGCGTATTCGGAGTTCCGTCCTCATAATCGACCACGCCATCGGTCAAGGGCTGCGGCATCGCGATCTGATGCCCCGGGAAGGCCGTGTTGTAGTTCAGGCCCTCGTTCAGTTTGAAGCCGGCGGGCGCGTCCTCATAGCCGGTCAGCACCGCATAGATGTAATCCGGCCCTTGCTCCTGATACTGCGTGAAGAGGTCCTTCAGCATGAGCAGGGGGAAGGAGTACCACGCGACGTCGCGCTCCACCGTGCGGGCCTTCGCCATGAGGGAAAGGTCCGGCGGCACCGCTCCGTTGAAGGTTGCGGCGGCCTCCTTCGCGTTCTTGAACCGCCACTGGAAATAGTCCGACGGCTTGCCGGGCCTCATGGCCACGTCGCCCTGGTCATTGAAGCCGTCCGCGACCTGGATTTCGGCTGCGAGCGCCTGCACTTCTTCTTCGGAGAGATGCGGCCCGCCGCGATCGCCAAGATTGCGGTAAGCAATGAACCGCAAATTGTGGCAGTTCGAACAGACGTTTTTGTAGATCTTGTAGCCGCGGCGGAGCTGCTGCTCGTCGAAATAACCGAAGAGCCCGCCAAAGGTCCAATTCTGGCGCTGGATCTCGTGGTGAGCCGGGGCCGCTGCGGCTGGCACTGCCGGTTCTTCAGCCTTCTCGGCCCATGCCGGCGCAAGCGCCGCCGCCGAGAGGAACGATCCCGCCGCAAGCGCCACAAGCGTCCGGCGCGCGAGACTGGTCTTGATCTTTATCATTGTTATTCCCCTACTCGGCCGGCACTGCGCGCAAGTCGTGGTCCGAGTCTTCCGATTTGTGCGTGAAGGTTTCGGAAATCGCGGCGGGTATCGGCTTTGGAGTTTCAATCACGCCGACGATGGGCATTACCAGCAAGAAGTGCGCGAAGTAGTACAGCGTGAAAATCTTCGCGGCGAGGATCGCGCTGCCTTCCGGCGGCGCGGCGCCGAGGTAACCCAGAGCCAGGACGTCCACCACAAGCGCCAGGAAGAACCAGCGGTAAATGGGCCGATAACTCGTCGAGCGCACGCGAGACGTGTCGAGCCACGGCACGAGGAACAGCACGATCAGCGCGCTGAACATGAGAAGAACGCCGCCAAGCTTGCTCGGGAACGCGCGCAGGATCGCGTAGAAGGGCAGGAAGTACCATTCCGGCACGATATGCGGAGGCGTAACCAGCGGGTTGGCGGGAACATAGTTTACGGCGTCGCCCAGATAGTTCGGGGCATAGAACACCATATAGGCGAAGAAGAACGCGAAGACCGCCAGCCCCAGAACGTCCTTCGTCGTGAAGTAGGGATGGAAGGGCAGCGTTTCCTTGGCCTGGTTCCTGACCTCGACGCCGGCCGGGTTGTTGCTGCCCGAGACATGCAGCGCCCAGACGTGGAGCGCAACGAGGCCCACAATGACGAACGGCAGGAGGTAATGGAGGCTGTAGAGGCGGTTGAGCGTGGGGTTGTCGACCGAGAAGCCGCCCCAGATCCACTGAACTATGGCCGTCCCCAGGCCTGAGATGATCGCGTCGAAGGAAGAGAAAAGGTTCGTGATCACGGTCACGGCCCAGAAGCTCATCTGGCCCCACACCAGCGAATAGCCCATGAACGCGGTTGCGATCATGACGATGAGGATGGCGACGCCGATCATCCACAGCACCTCGCGAGGCGCCTTATACGACCCGTAATAGAGGCCCCGGAACATGTGGATGTACACCGCGAGGAAGAACATCGAGGCGCCGACCATGTGCGTGTAGCGCAGCAGCCAGCCATAGTTCACGTCGCGCACCATCTTCTCGATGGAATCGAAGGCGATGGCCGTGTTCGGCGCATAGTGCATCGCGAGGATGACGCCCGTTATGATCTGGACGACCAGGAAGAAGCTCAGGATCGCGCCGAAGGTCCAGATGTAGTTCAAGTTTCGCGGGGTCGGCATTGCCATAAAATCCGCAGCGAAACGGATAACAGGCAGTCGGGAATCGAGCCAGCGGGTGAACGCTGTTTTCGGTTCGTAGGTCGAGGCATGGGACATGAGGACAAACCTTTGCAGATTGCCGAGTGCTTTAACCGATCTTGATCTTGGCGTCTGCCGAGAAAACGTAAGGCGGTATCTCTAGATTACGCGGCGCGGGCCCCTGCCGGATGCGTCCGGCGGTGTCGTACATCGAACCGTGGCACGGACAGAACCAGCCGCCATATAGACCCCTGTCGTCGCCGGGCTTCTGCCCCTTCGGGATGCAGCCGAGATGGGTGCAAATGCCGATGGCGATCAGCCATTGCTCCTTGCCGGGTTTGGTCCGGTTCGCATCCGTCGCGGGAAGGCCCGCAGGGGCGCCGGAGACCTCGGCCAGGGGATCCTTCAGATCGGACACCTGAACCTCTTGCGCCATCTTGATCTCTTCGGGGGTCCGATGGCGGATGAAGATCGGCTTGCCGCGCCAAAGGACGGTTATGGCCCCCCCAACGGCGATTGGCGACAAGTCGACTTCGGTGGAGGCAAGCGAGAGCGCCGACGCGTCGGGGTTCATCTGGTCGATCAACGGCCAAAGCGCCGCAGCGGCCCCGATCGTGGCGAATGCCGTTGTGGCTATGTAGATGAAATCACGGCGCGAGACATCGCCCTGATCACCGTCGTATGTTGTGGCCATGAGTCAACCTTGGTGGACGTTTTTGCGGGTGCGAAAAAAATCGTGCTCTTATGCATCCGATCGATTTGCGTGTCTATGGCGCAATTCAGCGCTCCTTTAGACGGGCCCCCAATAAGATGCGCGTTGCGCTATATCAACCCGATATCGCCCAAAATACAGGCACGATCCTACGGATGGCGGCATGTCTTAACGTCGCAGTCGATGTCATCGAACCCGCCGGTTTCGACCTGTCCTCCAGGGCTCTTAAGAGGGCTGCGCTCGATTATATCGATCATGTGAAGCTAAAGCGCCACAACACTTTCGAGGACTTTAGGCGCGAAGCTGAAATAAAGGGTTCACGCGTCATTCTGCTAACCACCAAGGCCGAGACCGCGTATCACAATATTGTGTATCGAGGTTCGGACGTTATCCTGGTCGGCCGTGAGAGCGCCGGCGCGCCGGAAGAGGTGCATGCCGCGGTTAACCTAAGGGTCAAAATCCCCATGGCGCCCGAGTTGCGCTCCTTGAATGTTGCAGTTTCACTTGCAATGGTGCTAGGAGAAGCCCTTAGACAAACAAGCGGTTTTTCCCGCTTTGCCTAAGCCCAGCGGGGGGAGTGGCCATGCCGAAACGAAGCGTTGCACGAACCGAGCCTGCGCAAGATCCGCAAGCCGAGCGTCCCGAACCTTTCAATCTTGAGAAATCGAAAGCGCGCGTCTGGTTCTCGGCGCTGCGCAGCGATATCTGCGCCGAATTCGAGCGAATTGAGGACGAGTTGAAAACCGGGCCCGCTGCATCGGCGCCGCCCGGCCGGTTCGTTCGCAAGCCGTGGAAGCGCTCCGATCACACAGGCGCGGACGGGGGCGGCGGAACCATGGCCATCATGCATGGCCGGGTGTTCGAAAAAGTGGGCGTCCACGTTTCGACCGTGCATGGCGAGTTCGCGCCGGAATTCAGATCGCAAATTCCTGGCGCCAATGAGAATGCGAGTTTCTGGGCTTCGGGGATTTCGCTCATAGCGCATCCCCTCAATCCGCATGTGCCGACCGTTCACATGAACACGAGGTTCATCGTGACGTCGAAATGGTGGTTCGGGGGCGGTTCCGACCTCACGCCGGTGCTTGAGCGGCGGCGCAGCCAAGAGGATGTGGACACGCGCGATTTTCATGCAAAAATGAAACACGCTTGCGAAAAACATCCGGTCGCCAACTACGAGAAATTCAAGTCGTGGTGCGACGAGTATTTCTTCCTGCCTCACCGGGGCGAGCCTCGCGGAATGGGCGGCGTCTTCTACGACTACCACAATTCAGGCGATTGGGGCGCGGACTTCGCTTTCACTCAAGACGTGGGGCGGGCCTTCCTCGACGTTTACGCGAAGATTGTGCGGCGCAACATGAACACGCCGTGGACTGACGCCGACCGCGAGGAGCAGCTTGTTCGGCGCGGCCGTTACGTCGAGTTCAACTTGCTCCATGACCGCGGAACTGTGTTCGGCCTGAAGACGGGCGGGAATGTTGACTCGATCCTTTCGTCTATGCCGCCTGTCGTAAAATGGCCGTAACGCCGGAGCGCCGGCGCGGCCGAAGATGGAGCCGCGCCGAGTTGCCCTGGGTTATTTCGGGCCCGGCATTCCCGGGTTATCCTTCTTCTTCGGCGTCGCGGAATCAGATGTGGCGGCCCGAAGCTGATAGGTGCTGAGCACGCAAGTGTTGTCCTTGTCGAGCGCCGCGAAAGCCGGATTGGGCCGGTCCACGAACTCGGTCTCGGTGACGTAGCCCTGTTTATTCACGTCGTAATATTTGAAGTCGGCCATCTCGAAAAGCCTGTCGATCTTCGCGAGTTTCTCGAATTCGGCCGGCGTCAGCTTGCCGTCGTGGTTGAGGTCGGCCTCGCGGAAGAGGGAGCGCGCATAGGTCTTCCATTCCTCGCACGTCACTTTGCCGTCGCGATTGAGGTCCCAGGTCGGCGCCGCCCGGATGAACGTTCCCTCGATTGTGTCGCTCAGCCCCGGAGAGGTCGATGAGCACCCCCCCTGCAAGCACGCCGACGCGCCCGCCAAAATCAATGCGAAATTTAATGTCTGAAACCTGGGCATGGGCGATCCGACCGCGTTAAACGATGATGACTCCGAAGGCCACGGAGAACGCATAAATTGTGGTTTCAATTGGCCAAACCCGGCCGATACGCGGTTTTTCCGCAAATTAAAGCCCCGCAGGCGCGATTCGATCCTCATGACTGCGAACACTTTGCGCTTTCGGGTTAAGCCTTGCTAGAGTTGCGCCGCAGATGATGGATTCGGGATATGATCGATAGAGGTGGGTCTTGCTGAAGATATGCCGGTTTGGCGCCGCGTGCGCGCTCGCCTTTTGCGCCATTTCCAGCACAGCTTTCGCGGGCGATTGTCCGAATCCAGACGCCCTCGGCACGAGCCGCGTCATCACGCTATCTCCCGGCGAATATAAAAAGATCGGCACGGTCGAGTATGAGCAGACCCTGCCCCTGCAGGACCATGAGATTGTCCTCACCTTCGACGACGGCCCGCTCCCGCCCCACACGCACCGCATTCTTGATGCGCTCGCCGCCGAATGCGTAAAGGCGACTTTCTTTGTCGTCGGACAGATGGCGAGGGACCATCCGGAGGCCCTTCGGCGCGAGTACCGGGAAGGCCACACCATCGCCACCCATTCCGAGAACCACGCTCATCTCGACCGCATTCCCTATGCAAAAGCCGTCAAGGAGATCAGCGACGGGATCGATTCCGCGGCGCAGGTTCTTGGAGACCGGAATGCGGTCGCTCCGTTTTTCCGCTTCCCCTATCTCGATCCCACGTCGCAGCTGGAAAATTATGCCTTGCAATCCGGGCTGACGATCGTGAGCGCCGATTTCTTTGCAAACGACTGGACGCCCATCTCGCCCGAGCAGCTGATCGTCCAGGCCATAACGCGCATCGAGCGCAGGAAGCGCGGCATCTTCTTCATGCATGACATTCATGAAAGGACGGCCCAGGCGCTGCCGACGATCCTGCGCGAGCTGAAAAAGCGAGGCTACCACATTGTGCATCTCGTGGCGGCGCCGGCCGCTCGAGCGCACACCGAGACGACGGAGTCCCCCTGGGCGCCGGTCAACTGATCTCTCCAAGTGTTGATGATCGTGCGGTGGCCTTCCCGAACGGCGACGGGTAGTCTCCGCCTCAATCGCAATCGGAAGGAGCCCATGCCGCACGACACGACGATCCCCTCCGACATCGAGGGCCTGACGCGCGCCGCCCCTTTTTCCAGGCGCGGGTTCATGACAGGAGCCGCAGCGGCGGCAGCCGGATATACGCTTGCAGCGGGACCGGTGCGCGCGGATGCGATCAAGACAGATACGACGGGCCTCTCCGCGGGCGATGCCAGGATCGCGGTTACGGGCGGCGAAATGCCAGCCTATTTCGCGCGTCCGGCGCAAGCGTCCAGCCCGCCGGTCATCCTCGTTGCCATGGAGGTGTTCGGCCTGCACGAATACATCAAGGATGTCGTGCGCCGCCTCGCCAAGCTCGGCGCCTTTGCGGTGGCGCCCGATTATTATTTCCGCAAGGGCGTGGACCTGACCAGGATCACGGACTTCAAGGAGCTGATGCCCATCGTGAACGCGAAGCCGGACGCGGAGCTTGTCGCCGATCTTGACGCGACCGCCGCCTGGGCGAAGGCGCAGGGCGGAGACGTCTCGCGGCTCGGCATCATCGGCTTCTGCCGCGGCGGCCGCGCCGTCTGGATCTACGCCGCGAACAGCGACGCGCTGAAGGCGGGCGTCGCGTTCTACGGCTCCCTTGTCGATCCCGCAAATCCGGGCTGGCCGAAGAGCCCTCTAGAGCTTGCGCCCGCGATAAAGGCGCCGGTTCTCGGCCTTTATGGCGAAGCGGACCAGGGCATCCCCGTCTCCCAGGTCCAACAAATGAAAGCGGCGCTGAAAGAGGCGGGCAAGACGGCGGACTTCGAAATCTACCCGGGCGCGCCGCACGGCTTCCATGCCGATTACCGGCCGAGCTACCGCAAGGAGGCCGCAGAAGACGCCTGGCGGCGCGCGGAGGCCTGGTTCAGGACTTACAAGGTTTTGCCGTAATCGGAGCTTCTCGACATGCTGAACGCCACGCTACTGCGCGATAGAGCCGTTCTTGAAATCGCGGGCGAGGACCGCGTGCACTTCCTGCAGGGCCTTGTGACGAACGACGTCGCGGGTCTCGGCGAAGGCGAGGCGCGCTTCGCCGCGCTGCTGTCGCCGCAAGGCAAGATCCTGTTCGATTTCTTTGTCGTTCGCCTCGGCGAAAGCCTCTTTCTCGATTGTCCAGCCAGCCTCGCCGCCGATCTCGCCAAAAGGCTTGCTCTCTACAAGCTGCGCGCCAAGGTCACGGTTGCCGATGTTTCGGCGCGCCTGCGCGCGGCGGCGGCCTGGGGCGACGGCGCGGCGGAATGGGCCAGCGCGAATGCGGCCGTCGCCTATCCCGACCCGCGCCTGCCGGCGCTTGGGTTCCGCCTGCTCGTCGAGGAAGGCCGCGCGCCTGCGTTCTCGGCGGTGCCTGGCGACTATGAAGCGATCCGCGTGAGCGCGGCCGTCCCCGAAGGCGGAAAGGACTACGCCTATGGCGACGCTTTCCCGCATGAGGCATGCTTCGATCTCCTCCACGGCGTGAGCTTCACGAAGGGCTGCTATGTCGGTCAGGAGTTGGTCTCCCGCATGCAGCATCGGGGCACGGCGCGCACGCGCGTGCTGGCGGTTGCGGCGCGCGAGCCTCTGCCGCAAGGGGGCGTGGACATTCTCGCCGATGGTCTTGCGGTGGGTCGCCTCGGCTCTGCGGCGGGGCGAACGGGCATCGCCTTTGCGCGCCTCGATCGCGTCGGGCAAGCGCTGGGCAAAGGGCAGTCTTTTACGGCGGGCGGCGTCGCGGTCGAGCTTTCCGTTCCTGCCTGGGCGACCTATTCCCTGAGCCCGGCGCCCGCCGGGGCGGAGCAGTGAGCCAGCCGCCGCCAGAATGCCTTTGCCGCTGCCCTTGGGTCGGAAGCGATGCGCTTTACATCCGTTATCACGACGAGGAATGGGGCGTCCCCAAAACGCGGGACATCGAGTTTTTCGAAAAGCTGATCCTGGAAGGGTTCCAGTCGGGCCTGTCCTGGATCATAGTCCTTCGCAAGCGCGAGGCGTTCCGGCGCGCCTTCGGCGGCTTCGAAGCCGAGACGATGGCGCGCTACGATGAGGCGAAGGTCGCGGAGCTGCTCGCCGACCCCGGCATCATCCGTCATCGCGGCAAGATCGAAGCCGCCATCAGCAATGCGCGCGCCTATCTCGACCTGAGGAAACGCCAGTCGCTCGCCGCATTCTTCTGGGGCTTTGTGAATGGCGAGGCGATCCAGAACCGCTTTGCGAGCCTCGCCGAGGTTCCGGCGGAAACGCCGCTAAGCCGCGCCGCCGCCAAGGAGCTCAAGGCCCGCGGCTTCCGCTTCTGCGGGCCGACCACGGTTTATTCGCTGATGCAGGCTTGCGGTCTTGTGAACGATCACCTCATGTCCTGTCATCGCCACGAGGCTTGCGCGGCATTGGCCCGGCCTCGTCTTCTGGCATAATATGGGCTTCCGAATCGAGGGAGCCGAATGCAGAAACCGAACCCCACCAGCGAAACGCCCCCAGCGCGCGCATGGCAGCGGATGCTTTCGGGCCGGCGTCTCGATCTCCTCGACCCCTCCCCTTTCGACATCGAAATCGCGGACATCGCCCACGGGCTCGCGCGCGTGGCCCGCTGGAACGGACAGACCAAGGGCGCGCACGCCTTTTCGGTGGCGCAGCATTCCGTCCTGGTGGAGGCAATCGCGTCCGCGCTGCGGCCGAATGCGCCCGCCCAAGCCAGGATGGCGGCGCTTTTGCACGACGCGCCCGAATATGTCGTGGGCGATCTCATCAGCCCATTCAAGGCCGCGATGGGCGCGGGCTATAAGGCATTCGAGGAGCGCATCCAGCGCGCGGTGCACATTCGCTTCGGACTTCCGGCCCAGCTGCCGCCTGGCATGACACAGCTCATCAAGAAGGCGGACAAGATCGCCGCCTATTTCGAGGCGACCAAGCTTGCGGGCTTCGCGCTCGAAGATGCACGCGCCTGCTTCGGCGATCCTTCCGCCATTCGCGGCGCCCTGCCGGACGCGCTGCTTCGCCTTGAACCCATGCCGGCGGCGGAGGCGCAAGCCGCCTATCTCGCGCGTTTCGAAGCGCTCGAAAAAGAATTCGGCGAGGCGCCAGCCCATGCGACCTGACCTCAAGCCGCCAACGCCGGAAGCGCTCGCGCGGCTTGCCGCCATTGTTGGGGAGAAAGGCGCGGTCGCCGCGCCGGAGGACATCGCGCCCTACCTTGTGGAGGGACGCAATCTTTATCAAGGCCGCGCCCCGATGGCGCTTCGCCCGTCGACCGTGGCCCAGGTCAGCGCCATCATGAAGCTCGCGCATGAGGAGCGCATCGCGATTGTGCCCCAGGGCGGCAACACGGGGCTTGTCGGCGCGCAAATTCCCTTCGAATGGGGCGGCGAGGTCGTGCTGAGCCTCAACCGCTTGAACACGATCCGCGACGTCGACCCCGCCGGCAATGCGCTGACCGCGGAGGCAGGCGCGACGCTGAAATCGATCCAGGACGCCGCCGCCGCCGCCGGCCGCCTGTTTCCGCTCAGCCTCGGCTCCGAAGGAACCTGCCAGATTGGCGGCAACATCGCTTCCAATGCGGGCGGCGTCCATGTGCTGCGCTACGGCAATACGCGCGACCTTGTGCTCGGCCTCGAAGCGGTGTTGCCGGGCGGCGAGGTCTTGCACGGCCTGAAAAGCCTTCGCAAGGACAATACGGGCTACGACCTGAAAAGCCTGCTCGCCGGCTCGGAAGGCACGCTCGCCGTCATAACGGCGGCGACGCTCAAGCTGTTTCCGCGACCGGCCGAGGTCGCGACGGTCTTCGCCGGGGCGCCGGGCCTCGACGCGCTCGCCGAGTTGTTCGCGCGCGCGTCCGCGAAAGCCGGTCCGCTCCTCACCGCCTTCGAGGTTCTTCCGCGCATCATGCTCGACTTCGTGTTCCAGCATCTGCCGCAGAACCGAGATCCGCTGGCCGATCGTCATCCCTGGTATGCCTTGCTCGAAATTTCCTCGCCGCTTGCGGATGGCCTGGCCGAGCGCTCCGCTCTGGCGATTTTGGAGGAAGCGGCGGAGCAAGGCGTTGTCTCTGACGCGGCGATTGCGGCATCGGAGGCGCAGGCGCTGGCGTTCTGGCGCATAAGGGAGGCCGCCGTCGAATCGCAGAAATATGAGGGCGGCAGCATCAAGCACGATGTTTCCGTGCCGCTCTCAAAGATCCCGGCCTTCATCCAGGAGGCGAGCGCAGCCGTGGCCGCGCTCATCCCCGGCTCGCGGCCGGTCGCCTTTGGCCATTTCGGCGACGGCAATATTCATTTCAACCTGACGCAGCCGAAGGGCGCGGATGAGGGCGCCTTCCTTGCGCGCTGGGGGGAGGCGAACGCCGTGGTTCACGGCATCGTCTTGCGCCATGGCGGATCGATCAGCGCGGAGCACGGCATCGGCCGCCTGAAGGCCCACGCGCTCGAAACGGTGAAATCGCCTGCGGAGATCGCGCTGATGCGCCGGATCAAGGCCGCTTTCGATCCGCGCGGCATCATGAACCCCGGCAAGCTCCTCGCTGAGTTTACGCCTGTTGAATGATCCCCGAGCGCCTTCCGCATTTTCGTTCCGCCGGTTAACCAAGGCGTGCATTACCATATTTTTCCCGCTCCAGCTTGCTCTGCCCTTGCGAGGGCGGCGCAGCGCTTGCGCAAGGCGCCGATCCGTTCCCCTCGTGGAATGAACGGAATGCCGAACGGCAATTTTAAGCATTGTCGTTGATCCTACGTCTTTTCGTCCAGGTCCCAAGAAGGTGTATCGATGCTGTTCTTAGCGGAATTGCCGCTTTGGGGAGCGATGCTGCTCGTGGTGGTTCTTCCAACCATCGTTGCGATTTGCGGGCAGATCATTGTCCGCAGATCGGTGGAGCTGAGGCACCTTTCGACGAATAACGAGATCGCGGGCTTCAAGTTTGCGACCGTGGGCGTTATCTTCGCGGTGATTGTCGCTTTCGCCGTCATAGTCGTTTGGGAGAAATTCGCCGAGGCGCAATCCGCCGTTGCCCAAGAGGCGGGAGCCGCCGAAACGCTCTACCGGCTCGCCGCTGGCCCCGATCCAAAAATGAAGGCGACCAGGGAAGCGCTGCGCAACTACCTTAGGCTCGACGTCGAAAAGGACTGGCCCGCCATGGCGGCCGGAAAGGGAAGCCGCGACGTCACGGAGGCGCTCGGCGACCTTTATGCCTCTGTGATGCGCTTGACGGAGGGAGGAGCGACACAGACAGCCCTTCTGATCGAAATGTTCAAGCAGCTCGACGAAATCACCCACGATCGGCGAACCCGGCTTCATCTCGCAAGCGGAGTGGTTCCCACCGTCGTCTGGGTCGTCGTTTTTACAGCGGCCACCCTCACCGTGGCCTTTGCATTCTTCTTCGGCACAGAAAACCTGCGCGCGCAGATATTGATGACCACTTTCCTTTCCCTTCTGGCTTTTATCTGCGTCTACGCGATTGTGGAGATCAATTACCCCTTTACTGGCCCCTCTTCTGTAAAGAGCGGCGCAATAAGCGAGCTGCTTGAGGATTTCACGTCCAAAGAATGAGCAGCGCTCTCGCGTCAGCGTTGCACGAGGAGGCGCCGCATCGGCTAGCCGGGCGCTCCTCGTAATGGAGGTCGTGATTCGAGACCTTTCCGGTCAAGCTCTCAGGCGAACACGCTTGCATTAAGCTCCTGGAGCGCGCTGTCCCGCCCGCCGGCGCCCTTGACGATATCGTGGACGGCTTTGAGCTTCTCCGTCGCCGCGGGCGAAATCACGAAGGGATAGAGATCGTCGGCGCCCATGCTGCGGTTGATGCTGTTCACGGCGAACGTCATTGGCAGCCAGGCCTCGATAATGGCGCCGAAATCGGCTTGCGCGTAGGGGTCGAAGGCGATGCTGGCCTTGAGATTGCCGTCCTGGCCCGCCCTCGGCCAAATCCGCAGCCCGAACGCATAGGCTGTCTCAAGCGTGTCGACCATATGGAGGTAATGCGCGAAGGTCTCGGCCCAATCCTCGTGCGGGTGAGCGCTCGCATAGGCGCTGATGTGGCGATCCCTCCAGCCGGGCGGCGCGCCGTTGGCGTAGTGGGCTTGCAGCGCCTTGTCGTAATCCCTGGTTTCGTCGCCGAAAGCGCGCCGGAATATGCCGTAGGCGGGCTTGTCCTTGACAAGCCGATCCCAATAGTAATGAGCGATTTCGTGACGAAAATGCCCCAGAAGCGTGCGGTAGGGCTCGCCCATTTTTTGCCGGATCTCCGCGCGGAGCGCGTCGTCGGCTTCAGCGACGTTAAGAGTAATCTCGCCATTGTCGTGGCCCGTCAAAATCTTGCCCTGGCCATCTTCGCCAGGCGGCGGCGCAAGGAAGTTGAAGGCGATGCCGCTTTCCGGCTGCTCGGTCTTGCTCGCGATCGGAAGGCCGAGGCGGAGAAGGCTATACACCAGGCGGCGCTTGGCGACTTCTATGCGCTGCCAGCGGGGCAAATTTTCGGGCACGCCAAGATCCGGGATGGTCCTGTTGAGCTCACAGGCCACACAGAGCGGGCCGCCGCCCGCTTCGACCAGCCAATTGCAGGCGCCGTGTGCGAAATTGGCGCAGTAGGTTACGCTTTGGGCCGGATCGGCCAGCGGCGCGAAGGCGCCAGCCGAATTCGCTTTCAACGCGCTCAAGACGGCCGTCCGCGGCTGAAAGCCCAGGGCAGAACCGCAGCGTTCGCACTGGGTGTTTTCGAAATAGATGAGCTGGCCGCAATTTTGGCATTCGAAAAGCTTCATGGACTACTCCATCCGGACCTGATAACGAACACCATCGCACCCGGTTTCGATCCGGATTTGCCGCCGCGCAAGCGCCGGCGTGGTTCAGGCGAAACTCTAGCCTTGGCCTTGCTCGCAAACGCGATTTTCTTCAAGAACCTTCTGCTCTACGCCGTGTTTTCACGCGTACGCAAGCAACGAAAACAAAAATCGGGACCTCGTTCCCCGTTTTTCTATTTTTAATCGAGACGTCCTATGCATTGGCTTTCTCCAAATATGGAATGCTCCCAATGGCCGACACCGTGATTGTGACCGCCGCTGATGAACGCCGCCGCTTCGAGGAGAACCTTCTTCCGGCGTTCGAAGAAATCGCGCAGACCTTCCTGGCCGCCGCCCCTGGGGACCGGGGCGCTCTGCACCGGTACCTCGATCGCCACATAGAGATCGGCCGGGCGCGCCACAGGCGGCGAAGCGTGCTGCTCGCGGTTCACGACATGAAGGACGGGGTCGATGCGCCGCTCGCACTTCAAAGCAAAACGCTCGCTCATCTCATCCTGCTTAAGGTTCGCCCCATTCCTCCGCTGAAGCATTACCGCGACATCGCGACCGCGATTCTGAGGATGGAAATCGTCATCAGGACGAGGTCCGCCCATGAGCAGGAGGAGGCGCAGGCCGAAGGCGCCGTGCAGATCAGGCGGCCGCTCGCCCTGCAGCCGCATGGGCCGGCCAAGACCGGCCCATGGCGCAACGCTTAGGCTTGGACCTGCTCGAGCAGTTCCTCGACATACTCCCAGTTGATGAGGTGATCGACGAACGCTTCGAGATATTTCGGCCGGGCATTACGATAATCGATGTAGTAGGAGTGCTCCCATACGTCGACGCCAAGAATGGGCGTACCGCCGTGCACGAGCGGGTTCTCGCCATTGGGCGTCTTGGTCACTTCCAGCTTTCCATCCTTGAACGTGAGCCAGGCCCAGCCTGAGCCGAACTGAGATTTGCCTGCCTCGATAAACGCCTCGCGGAAGGCGCCATAGCCGCCGATATCGCTGGCGATCTTCGCCTCGACCTTGCCCGGAAGCTTTGTGCCGCCGCCGTCCTTCTTCAACCATTTCCAGAAATGGAGATGATTGTAGTGTTGGCCGGCATTGTTGAAAAGCGCCGGATTGCGGCCATAGCTGAGCTTCACGATATCGATAAGGTTCTTGTCCTCCAGGCCGGAGCCTGGCAGGAGCTTGTTGCCGTTCTCGACATAGGCGAGGTGGTGCTTATCGTGGTGATATTGCAGCGTCTCCGCCGACATATAAGGCTGCAAGGCGTCGTAGGAGTATGGAAGTTCAGGCAGTTGAAAGGCCACGGCTTTCTCCTTTGCTGCGCTAGGTTCGATCTCTTCGGTGAACCTAGGTTGCCGCGGAGGGCCTGGCAAGCGTAGCTGTGGGGAACACTGATAAAAATAAAGAGAGGTATGAAACCCCTGAATTTCATACCTCTCAGGAATGGGCCGAGGAAAGGTTCGTGATGGTTACCTACAGGGATATGTCAATTAAAATGCGCCGCCGAGCATGAACGCGACATGAATGCTCTGTTCAGGTTGAGCTTGCATCGGCGTTGACCAGCCCAACTTTTCGTGATCGCTTTTACGGGCGAATGGCCTCGCCGCGCCCGCCGTCACGCAAAGGCAAGCCGCAGAAAGCGCGTATAGATGCGCGTCAGCGTGTGAAGATCGGCGACGGGCACGCATTCGTCGACCTTGTGGGCGGTCGCGTTCAAAAGGCCAAGCTCCACCACCGGGCAAAGGTCCTTGATGAAGCGCGCGTCCGACGTGCCGCCGCCGGTCGACAGGATAGGCTTATGCTCGGTCTCGGCTTCGATCGCGGCGCCGAGCTTCTCCACGAAGCCGGTCGGGTCCGTCATGAAGCTCTCCGCGACCGGTTCGAAGTCCAGCGTATAGTCGACGCCGCTATCGCCGAGCGCCGCCTTGACCTCGGTTTCGATCCAGGCCTTCAGAGCGTCGCCGGTGTGGCGATCGTTGAAGCGAATATTGAAGCGCGCGGAAGCCGTGGCCGGGATGACGTTATAGGTGGCGTTGCCGGTATCGATGCTTGTGATTTCGAGGTTCGAGGGCTGGAAGTGGGCGCTCCCGGCGTCGAGCTGCCTCGCCCTCAGGCGGTTCAGCGCATCGATCAGAGGCGGCAGCGGGTTTCTCGCCTTGTGCGGATAGGCGACATGGCCTTGCACGCCGCGCACGCGAAGCTCGCCGCTCAAGGAGCCGCGGCGCCCGATCTTGATCGTGTCGCCCACGGCCGCTTCGGATGTGCACTCGCCGAGAATGCAATAATCGGGGCGCTCGCCGCGTTCGATGAGCCAGTCCACGACCTTTTTCGTGCCGTTGATGGCCGGCCCCTCCTCGTCGGCCGTCACGAGGAAGCTGATCGAGCCTTCGAGCTTGCCGCCCTTTTCGCCAAGATACTGAAGCGCGGCGGCGATGGAAGCCGCCACCGCGCCCTTCATGTCGACGGCGCCGCGGCCGTATAGCGTCTCGTCATGGATTTCGCCTTCGAAGGGCGGGCAGCGCCACGCCTTTTCGTCGCCCGGCGCGACCACGTCGATATGCCCCGCGAAGCAGACATGCGGGGAGCCCTTGCCGATGCGTGCATAAAGATTATCGACGGTGGGCGCGCCGCGCTCGCTGAAAGGAAGGCGCTGGCACTGAAACCCCGCGCGGGAAAGCTCGCTTTCGAGATAGCGCAGCGCTCCGCCTTCATGCGGGGTTACGCTGCGGCAGCGGATGAGGTTCTGCGCGTGATCGATGACGCTGGCCATAATCAAAGGTCCGTTCCGGACGATGCCCGGACTGGATTGACGATCCTCTCCGCCGAGCTGTTCGAGTCCGATAAATTCTAAAATCATGCATCCCCGCCGTGAATATCAGTTGCTTGCCCTCCTCAAAAAACGGATTTCGGGCGGAGAAATTCCAGATGGGGACGTTTTGCAAGCGGGCCAAGGGCTCTAAGTCGGCGGCGGGCCGTAGCGATTGGTTTCGAGGTCGCCTTTTCTGGCGGCAAGAATAATGAGATAAACGAGGGCGATAAGGCCAAAAGCATAGAGCACGGCGGCCGCGCCCTGGCCGAAGCGAGCGGTCGCGCCAGCCCCGCTCAGCGAAACCGCGAAGAGGCCGAACGTTGGGCCGCAGACGATGAGCGTATACCAGCCGCTCCGTCCCAGATCGTGCCAGCGCTTGACGTCGATGGCGACCGAAGGCCACAGGAAGATCAGCGCCGCCAGCAGGGAGATTTCGTCTCCGGTATAGGAGGCCAGCAGCTGATCCGCGCCTTGGGTCTCGGGCGCCGGCCAATGGAAGGCGCGGCGCAGGAGCAACTCGCATCCATATTCAAGCAGCGAGATCAGCACCGCGAAGGCAAGCCAGGTCAGCCGCCCGATGCGGCCATTGAAGCGAAGCCAAACGAAGGCGAAGCGGTCCATGATCTATCCTGCGAGCGGGTCGGGGCCATGCCGGTTCGGCCCGGTCTCGCCCCTCAGTATGCCGAATTGAAGCACGCTCCAGATCGCGGACGCGGTCAAAAGCAGAAGCGCGATGACGGGGACGTTATCGCCAAGGTTGAAGGCGTCTTTCAGCGACGGCGCGGCGGCCGCCCCGAAAAACGGCAGAACCACCACAAGGATAAGCCAGCTTGAAAGCCCTCGGTCGTGAAGGCGCTTTACGCTGAGCGCGAGCGCGCTCCACATTGCGAGGCTGAGCGCGAGGGCCGGCCCGATGATCCAGAGGAGGAGCTTGCCGATGAGGGGCTCCGCCTCCTTGCTGTTGAACCACTCCGGATCGTTCGCATGCTGCTGGACCTCGGGATAGCGCGCCATGAAGTTGGTGACGACGATTGCGCCGGCGATCGAGGCGGCGGCGATGACGCCTGTGAGGATGAAAATGCCGAGCCACCATTTCCAGCGGCTGATGCGCCCTTCCAGCGCCAGCATCCAGCTCCAGAAATTGTAATCGCCTCCGTAATAGTCCGGCGGCAGCGGATCGGGGCCATGTGCGTTCGGCCCGGCGGTTCCGCGGAAGACCCCGAGCTCGAAAAAGATGTAGCCGGTGAAAATCGCGAGCGGAAGCGCCAGGAAACTGGATGATTCCGTCGGCTCGGCGCCGAGCGAAGCCCTCAATGGCGCGAGCGAGGCAGCGAGCGACAGCGTGTAATACGCATACCAGACCCACACAGGCCGGTCCCGGTCGTGGAAACGCTTCACGGCAAGCGCGGTCGATGGCCAGACGAGGAAGCCGAAATACGCGAGCCAGACAGGCCCCCAAAGACCGGCTTTGTCCGCCGGTCTCTGCCAGACCTCGGGCGCGAACGCATTTCCCGTCGCCAAATAGGAGAGAAGCCCGACGAAGCAAGCGCCTGCGATGGCGAGGAGGACGCTCGCGCCCCAATAGACCTTGCGATTGATGCGGCCGCGGAACGCGAAGAAGACATCGCCCCAGCTCATGTGTCCCTCCCGGTCGCGAGCGGGCAAAGCTCCCTCGCCGCTCCCCGTCTCACGGCGCGGGGTCGCCCGCCCATGAAGCCGCTGTTCGTTTTTTCTCGCTGGATAGCCTCCCGGACCCTCGGACGCAATCTCCGGGCGCGAGCCGACAATGACGCATGCGCACGCTTCCACCCCAAATAGCATGTATCCGGTTATTGGACCGTATCAGTCCCGCAACAGTTCGTTAATCGAAGTCTTGGCCCGTGTTTTCTGGTCCACGCGCTTGACGATCACCGCGCAGTAGAGCGAAGGCCCCGGCTCGCCGTTCGGCAAGGGCTTGCCCGGCATCGCCCCCGACACGACCACCGAGTAAGGCGGCACCCGCCCATAGAGGATTTCGCCGGTCGCCCGGTCGACGATCTTGGTCGATTGGCCGAGATAGACGCCCATGGAGAGAACCGAGCCCTCCTCGACGATCACGCCCTCGGCAACCTCGGCGCGGGCGCCGATGAAGCAATTGTCTTCGATGACGACGGGGTTCGCCTGGAGCGGCTCCAGCACGCCGCCGATGCCAGCCCCGCCGGACAAGTGGCAGTTCTTGCCGATCTGCGCGCAGGAACCGACCGTCGCCCAGGTGTCGACCATCGTGCCTTCGCCGACATACGCGCCGACATTGACGAAGGACGGCATCAGCACCGCGCCCGGCGCGATGAACGCCGAGCGCCTGACGATGGCGCCGGGAACGACCCGGAAGCCCGCCGCGGTAAACCTCTCCGCCGTCCAGCCCGAAAACTTGGTCGGAACCTTGTCCCACCACGGCCCAGGCGAAGTCGGGCCTTTCGTGGGCGCGCCGATGGCGGGCCCCATGATTCGGTTGTCGTTGAGGCGGAAGGAGAGAAGCACCGCCTTCTTGAGCCATTGATGCACGACCCACGCGCCGTCTACCTTCTCGGCGACGCGGGCCTTGCCCTCATCGAGGAGCGCAAGCGCGGCCTCCACGGCCTCGGCGGCCGCTCCCTTCTGGCCTGGCTTGATGGCGTGACGCTCTTCGAAGGCGGCGTCTATCGCGTCCTTGAGATCGGCGGTCATGGAGCATTCTCCGGCAAGTGGACTTTTCACAGTCCGTGCTGTTCCGGCCGCTCTTTGTCAAGCCGCTTGCCGCCGATCCGAAATATCTGCAATAATATCAATGACTAAACCAGATTTTTGTTACACTTTGGGTCTGCCGAGCATAAGCGCTGCGAGGAACCATGAGGCGGGTTGGGTGTCTTCGCTAGCGTCTGGTTCGTCATGCCGGGAGCAAGGCGAACCGAATAAGCGAAAGTGAGTCATCATGTTGAAGATAACCGTAGCAGGCGCGGCGCTTGTCGCCGCAACCTTCGCGACGTCCGTGACGCCCGCGTTGGCGAACGTTTCCTCAGGCATGACAGCCGCTAAGATCGAGGCCGGCGCCGGCAGCGCCGTTCAGCCGGTCCAATACTACGCGCGCAGGTATGGCTATGGCTACGGCCGCGGGCCTTACTGGCGGCATCGCGCCTGGGGCTGGCGGCGTCCCTACGCTTATGGCGGCTATTATCCGGGCTATTACGGCTGGGGATACCCGGCCGGCTATTGGGGCTATCCGGGCTATGGATATGGCTATGGCTGGGGACCGGGCCTGAGCGTCGGCATTGCTCCGGGCTTCGGCATCGGCTTCGGATTCTAAAAATTGCCCTTCGTCGTGGCCGGGCATGCCCGGCCATCCTTATCCCCAATCAGAGCGTGAGCTCATAAAGCAAAAACGACTCAAAGTAGATGGAGACTTCGAGCGCGAGTTTCGCCCGAAAGCCCGCGCGGGCGATGCGCTCGCCCCAGAAGTCGAGATCGGAATCCGACGAAATCATCAGATAGAAGCGCCCGCCCGGCTTGAGGCGCAGTTTCGCCTGCTCGAACAGGTGTGAGAAGGCTTCGTTTCCGGCCCCCGCGAACCATCCCGCGTCGGCGAGATCGCGTGGCCGCCCCGCGTGCTTCGGCGGACTCGAGAGGATGACGTCGAACAGAGGCTTCGGCGCAAGGGCCGAAAGCAGATCGCAACAAAGCCCGAGAACCCGGCCGCCGAAACCGTTGGCCTTCGCATTCGCCGCCGCAGCGAGCGCCGCGTTGGGGTTGATGTCCGCCGCGATCACACTGTCGGCGCCTGAACGCGCCGCGGCGAGCGCGAGGATGCCGGCGCCCGTTCCCACTTCCGCGACGGTCTTGCCGGAAAAGTCCAGGCCATCGATGAATTTGGCGAACGCTTCGCTGCTGATGAACCAGCCGGGATGAAACACGGTGGGAGGCACCGTGAGGTTGAAACCCGCCGCCCTCGAGGTCTGCGTCCATGACCGGCTGAGCATAAAATGATAGGCGAGATAATGAAGGAGGCCGCGCAAGCCCTTTCGGAAATAGCCATGGGCGACGCCGCGCCGGTCGAGCGCCTGGGGGTCGCCTTCGGGCGCCGCGTCTTCATTTGCCGCCGCGGAGTGAAACGGTATGCTCATGGGTCTGTACCTTGTTGCGGTGGTATCGGAACGGGAATGGGCCTCGGGCGCGCCCTGAACTTCAGATAGGCAAAGATCAGGCGGCTTAGGACCGGCGGGTTGTGAGCCGGCGAGACCTTCACGGCTTCGTCTTGCGCTTCCTCGGCCAGAACGCCTCGCAGCCGGGCCATCTCCCACGCGACCGGGTTCCAGGCGCGCCACACCTCCTGGACCTCGCGAAGAGCCACCCCGCTCACCACTTCCGGCGCCGGGCCGAAAACGGGAACGCGGCTGGATATGTCCCTGTCCCTCAGGATGTTCCATTTCGAGGCCCCGCCCATCACGGGCGAACTCAGCGCGTAAACCACGCGCCCGACCCAGGCCTCACGAATGCAGTACGAACACATCGCACAAGGCTCGACGGTGCTGTAGAGCGTGGCGCGGGGCAATTGCGACCGGCCAACCGTGCGCTGAGCTTGGGCGAGCGCGATCGTCTCGGCATGCCGGCAGACGTCGTTGTCGCGGACGCAGCGGTTTGTCGCCTCCGCGATGATCCGGCCGTCAAGCGCGATCAACGATCCGAACGGATATTCGCCTTCCTTGATCGCGATGGCCGAGAGTTCGATGCAGCGGGTCATCATGGCTCGGTCGATCCCCTCGCTCGCCAGCCCCATCTGCAGGTTCCTTCCTCGGCCGCGTTTAAGACAACGCCTCCTCCTATTTAATCCATAGCCCTCGCATATTCCCTTAAAAACAAGGCGTTAAGTCGCGATGGTTTTTTTTCATCTTCTTAATTTGTGGATTTTTCGGCGGCGAAGCGTGCGCGGGACGCTCTCCGGATGCAGCTCGAACTCGGCGCGGGCTTTAGTGAGCAGTTTGCCCGAGTCAAGAAGACATGCGCTTACAAACCGCCCGGAAACGCGCTCCTTAACATCTTTTAATTCAGCGGCAAGTGGTTTGTAACATTCGCAATCTTATATCTGTCGCACGATCAATCCACTCAGGGGAGTACAAAGCTGATGGCATCCGGACAAATCCAGGATGATAAGGGCAAGAAGCGCGGAGCGAGGCGTTTCCGGCCGGCAGGCGTCATCGCGGGGGCGGGTTTGCTCAGTGCAAGCATCCTGGCGGCCATTCCGGCGGGCCCATTCTTCGCCGGCGGAGCCGCCGCGCAGGAGTTTCGCGCGCCGAGCGCTCCCGCCAGTTTCGCCGACCTGGCCGATAAGGTCCGGCCGGCTGTCGTGAGCGTCAATGTGAAGTCGCGCGCCGCCGTGGGCGACGTCTCCAACCGCGACTTCCCGGTGCCGGACTTGCCGCCGGATTTGCCGTTGCGCGATTTCTTCGACCAGTTCAAGCACGGCCAGCCCGACAAACGCCCGACGCGCGCTCAAGGCTCCGGCTTTCTTATCTCTCCCGATGGCTATGTCGTGACCAACCACCACGTTGCAGACAAGGCCGACGAGATCGAAATCACCTTCGAGAACGAAGAGAAATATAAGGCCAGGGTCGTCGGCAGCGACAGCCGCACGGATATCGCGCTTCTCAAAATCGATGCAAAAAAGAAGTTTACCAGCTGGCTCGAATTCGCCGATGTCGCGCCTCGCGTCGGCGACTGGGTGCTGGCGGTCGGCAATCCCTTCGGTCTAGGCGGCACGGTCACGGCCGGCATCGTTTCGGCCTCGGGCCGCGACATCGGCTCCGGGCCTTACGACTTCCTGCAGATCGACGCAGCTGTTAACCGCGGCAATTCGGGCGGTCCCGCCGTCGATCTGAACGGCAAGGTCATCGGCGTGAACACCGCCATCTATAGCCCGAGCGGCGGAAGCGTCGGCATTGCGTTCGCAATTCCCGCCTCGACGGCTCGCGACGTGGTGCAAAAGCTGAGGGATCAAGGCAAGGTCAGCAGCGGCTGGCTTGGCGTGCAGATCCAGAACGTCGACGAGAACATCGCCGAGAGCCAGGGCCTCAAGGACGCGAAAGGCGCCCTCGTCGCCAAGATCCTGCCCGATGGACCGGCCGCCAAGTCGGAACTGAAGGCAAGGGACATCATCCAGGAGGTGAATGGGAAGCCGGTCTCCAATTCGCGCGAGCTGGCGCGGACCATCGCCGCCCTTCCCCCGAGCTCCGACGCCCGCCTTCGCGTCTTCCGCAATGGCGAAGTCCGCGAGGTCACCGTCAAGCTTGGAGAGTTCCCGAACAATGAGAAGGTCGCCGCGCTCACCCAGGGCGGCAACGAGGAAAACGAATCGGGCAAGGAACTGGAAGACCTCGGCTTGACGCTCGTGCCCGCGCCGGAAATCCATGGCAGCAAGTCGAAAGAAGGCGTCGCGGTGTCCGCCGTCGATCCGAACTCGAAAGCGGCCGAGCAAGGCCTGAAGCGCGGCGACATCATCGTCGAGGCCAACGGCAAGGCGGTCTCGACCGTCGATGACGTCGTGGACGGCATTCGGGAGGCCCGCCAGAAAGGCCGCAAGAATGTGCTGCTGCAAGTGAAGAGCCGCGATCAGCAGCGCTTCATCGCCCTCCCCGTAGACGCGGATCAGGACAGCAAAGAGCCGGCCGACAAGTCCGACAAGGATGCCAAGAAGGGCGCGCACTAGCCTAGACGAAGACGGCGAGGGCTAACCGCCCTCGCCCGCGTTCTTTTCGATTTTTCATTTGGGAATGGTGCTCACATGCGGGTTCTGATCGTCGAGGACGACCGGACTGCGGCGGACTTCCTCGCAAAAGCGCTGGGAGAGGCCGGCTACCAGACCGAAATCGCCGGCGACGGAGAATTGGGCCTTGCGCTTGCGACCGCATCCACATTCGGCGTTCTCATCGTCGACCGGATGCTTCCCAAGCTCGACGGCCTCTCGCTGGTGGAGCGGTTGCGCGCGCGGGGCGACCGCACCCCGGTTTTGATCCTCTCCGCGCTCGGCGCCGTCGACGATCGCGTCAAGGGCTTGCGCTCCGGCGGCGACGACTATCTGCCCAAGCCCTACTCGCTCGTGGAGCTTGTCGCCCGCGTGGAGGCGCTTGCCCGCCGTGGGCCGTCGGAAGGCGCCGTCACGACATACGTCGTCGGCGATCTCGTGCTCGACCGCCTCTCCCACAGGGTTACGCGCGCCGGCGAGACGATCCTGTTGCAGCCGCGTGAATACCGCCTTCTCGAATACCTGATGCGCCACGCCGGTCAGGTCGTGACGCGCACAATGCTTCTCGAAAATGTGTGGGACTACCACTTCGACCCTCAGACCAACGTCATAGACGTTCATATTTCGCGCCTGCGCAGCAAGATCGACAAGGGACAGGGCAAGCCGCTTCTGGAAACGGTGCGTGGCGCGGGCTACATGATCCGCGATGAGCGCCGCTAATTTTATAAGGTTTCTGCCCCGACTGGTCCTTGCGACGCCGTTCAGGCTGTTCGCCCTTTACGTGTCGCTGTTCTGCGGAGCGGTCGCCGCCGTTTTCATCTACGCCGTCATGGCGATGACGGGTTTCCTCAACCAGGAGATCGAAACCTCGGTTCAGGCCGACTTCAGCTTCCTGACGGCGCGCTATCGCGACGGCGGCCTGCCCTCCCTCATCACTGCGATTTCGGAGCGTTCCACCCCAGCCAGCAACTCGCTCTATTTGCTGACGGACCGCGACGGGCGATGGCTTGCCGGCAATCTCAACACCGTGGCTTCGGCCTTGTGGGAGACGCAAGGAGCAGCCGAGTTCTCCTATCGCAAGCGCGGGAGCGAGGACCGCCCCGCCTTCGGCGTCGTAGCGCGGCTGCCGGAAGACCTCCACCTGATCGTCGCCCGCGACGTCGAGAGCCAGGAGATGCTGAAGCGCCTGCTTCGCACCGCGTTCGTCCTCGGATACGCCTTCATCATCGTCATCGGCGCCGCTGGCGCTGTCATCGTCAGCCGCCGGGTCCTGGGCCGGGTGGACGCCGCCTCGAACGCCGCCCGCTCCATCATGCAAGGCAATCTGGCGCAGAGAATTCCCGTGACGGGCCGCAACGACGAGTTCGACCGTCTGAGCCAGAACCTCAACGCCATGCTCGACCGCATCCAGGATCTCATGGCGGGCCTCAAGGACGTATCCGACAACATCGCTCACGATTTGAAGACGCCCTTGCATCGCTTGCGGACGCGGGCCGAGCGCGCGCTCCAGTCGAGCCGTTCCGCGGACAAGCTCGCCGAGGCCTTGGGCTCGGTCATCGAGGAGGCGGACACTCTCATCCAGACCTTCGACGCGCTCCTGAGCATCGCCCGCCTTGAGGCAGGCTCCCGGTCGGAGAGTTTCGGGCCGCTCAACATTTGCGCTCTGACCCGCGACGTGGCCGACCTCTACGAGCCGGCCGCCGAAGAACGCGGGCTGTCCTTGCGGCTTTCCTGTTCCGGCGACGTGATGATGGCGGGGGAAAAGCATCTGATCGGCCAGGCCCTCGCAAATCTCCTCGATAATGCGATCAAATATGCAGCGCCCGCGGTCAGGGCCGCGGCGGCGGGGAGCGAGGAAGCCGCCAGCGTGGAGATCGGCCTGGAAGACAAGGGGGACGCCGTGGATATCGTGGTTTCCGATAACGGACCCGGCGTTCCGGCGGCCGATCGCGAGCGCGTTCTTCAGCGCTTCGTCCGCCTTCAGCCGAGCCGGTCCATTCCGGGAAGCGGGTTGGGCTTAAGCCTTGTCGCGGCCGTGGCGAGGCTTCATGACGGCGCCGTAGCGCTTGAGGACAACGAGCCCGGCCTCCGGGTGCGCCTGACGCTGAAGAAGAATCTGCCGGGGCGCGCGGCGGCGCCCGCTGCAAAGTCTTATCCTGAACTCAGTCATGCAAGCTGAGGGGCGAGCGCTATCGGAGCGCCTCGGCCTCGCAGCGGCGCCCTTGGACGACGAGGCCGGATCGGGGCGCTCGGCCCTGGAGAGGCTTCTTGCGTCGAGCGCGCGGGCGGGAGACCCGCTCGGCGATTTCTCCCCCAGTGCCGCGGGCTTTCTCTGCGGCGTTTTCGCCGGTTCCTCCTACCTTCTCGGCCTGGCGGAGCGGCGCCCTGAGTGGGTTGCGGCGACGCTGGCCGAGGAGCCCGAGGCGCGGTTCGCCGACATCCTCGCGCGCGCCGCCGAGGATGCGAAAGCCGCCGCCTCCCAGCGGGAAATCATGGCCATCCTCAGGCAGGCGAAAACCGAGGCCGCCTTCCTGGTCGCGCTCGCCGATCTCGGCGAGGTCTGGGGGGTGGACGAGGCCACGCGGCGGTTGACCCAGGCCGCCGACGTCTTGGTGAGCCTCGCCGTGCGCTTCCTGTTCAGGCGAGCGGCGCAGGCCGGGACGATACTGCCGAAGGACCCCGAGGCGCCGGAGCGGTCCAGCGGCTTCTTCGTGCTGGCCATGGGCAAATACGGCGCCCACGAACTCAACTATTCGAGCGACATCGATCTCATCGTCTTCTTCGACCGCGAGAAGGCCAGCCTCGGCCCCGCTATCGAGCCGCAAGCGTTCTTCGTCCGGCTCACGCGCGATCTCGTTTACATCCTCCAGGAGCGGACCGCCGACGGCTATGTGTTCAGGACGGACCTTCGCCTGCGCCCCGATCCAGGCTCGACGCAGGCGGCGATCTCGACCGAGGCCGCGTTCCGCTATTACGAGAGCCTCGGCCAGAACTGGGAGCGCGCGGCGCTCATCAAGGCACGGCCTGTCGCGGGCGACATCCAGGCGGGCGAGGCGTTCCTTGGCGCGCTCAACCCTTACGTCTGGCGCAAATATCTCGACTACAACGCGATTGCCGACATTCACGCCATGAAGAGGCAAATCCACGCCGCGAAGGGCCATGAGCGCATCGCGGTGGCGGGCCACAACCTGAAGCTCGGGCGCGGCGGCATCCGCGAGATCGAGTTTTTCGTGCAGTCGCAGCAGCTCATCGCGGGCGGACGGCAGCGCGCGCTCCGCTCGCGGCGAACGCTCGACGCGCTGGCGCTCCTAGCGGAATACCACTGGATCGGCGCCAACGTCCGCGACGACCTTAGCGCCGCCTACCGCTATCTGCGGCGGCTGGAGCATCGCCTGCAGATGATCGCAGATCAGCAGACGCACACCCTTCCCTCCGAGCCGCGGGAGCTTCTTCGCTTCGCGCGCTTTGCGGGCTATCAACGGCTCGGCGATTTCGAGGGCGAACTCCGCCAGACGCTTCAGACGGTGCAGAGGCATTACGCCGCGCTGTTCGAAAGCGTGCCCGAGCTGACGGCCCCGCGCGTCGGGGGCAATCTCGTCTTCACCGGCGCGGGCGACGATCCGGCGACGGTCGAAACGCTGCGAAAGCTCGGCTTCGAGAACCCCTCGGCGGCGATTGCCGCGATCAAGGGCTGGCATTACGGGCGCTACCCCGCGATGAGGAGCCCGCGCGCCCGCGAAATCCTGACGGAGTTCACGCCTGCGCTTCTCGACGCGCTGGGGCGCACGGGCGATCCCGGCCTTGCGCTCGCCGCCTTCGACAAATTCCTGAGCGAGGCGCCGACGGCGCTCCAGCTCTTCGCGATGCTGCGCGCCAATCCCGCCCTTCTTCATCTGATCGCACAGATCATGGGCTCGGCGCCGAGGCTCGCCCGGCTTCTCACCCGGCGCAGACGCATTCTCGACGCCATCCTCGATCCCGGATACCTCGGCGACAAGCCTACCAGCGAAGACCTGCGCCGCCTCATCTACCACGACATCGTGGAGGCAGGCGCCTATGAGGACAGCCTCAACCGCGCGCGCATCACAGGCCAGGAGCAGATGTTCCTCACCGGAGTTCAGGTTCTTTCGGGCCAGATCACGCCGCAGCAGGCGGGGGAGAGCTATTCGGTCATCGCGGAAGCGGTGATTCAGGCGCTGCTCGATAGGGTGCAGGCTCATTATGGCGGGGCGCTGCCGCCGCCGGCGGTCATCGCGATGGGAAAGCTCGGCGGCCGCGAGACGACCGCATCGTCGGATGTGGACCTCATCGTCGTCTACGACGTACCGCCGGAGCAGACGCCGCAGGCCTCGCACCATTACGCGCGCATCACGCAGCGGCTGATCAGCGCGATTTCGGCCCCAACGGCGGAGGGCGAGCTTTACGCGGTCGACATGCGGCTGCGGCCCTCGGGGAAAGCGGGGCCGGTCGCCGTCCGCCTCGACGGTTTCCTCTCCTATCAGCGCAGCGAAGCCTGGACCTGGGAGCATCTCGCGTTGACGCGCGCGCGACCGATCGCGGGGCCGCCCGAGCTGTGCGACCGGCTGCGCGGCATCGTCCGGGACGTTCTGACCTCGCCGCGGGATCGCGCAAAGGCCGCCGCCGACGTTCGCGAGATGCGCGCACTGATCGAGAAGGAGAAGGGGACGAAGGACATCTGGCAGTCGAAGTATTACGACGGCGGTCTGGTTGATGTGGAGTTCATTGCGCAGTTTCTGCAGATTGCGAATGCCGCGAGCGAGCCCGCGATCCTGGACCAGAACACCGTGACCGCGCTGCGAAACCTCATGGCCGCCGGCCTGCTTCCCGCCGCGGACGGAGATGCGCTCGTGAGAGCCGCCGGGCTTTATCAGGACATCGGCCAAATCCTGAGGCTATGCGCCGATGGCGCCTTCGACCCGGCTGCCGCCCCTCGCGACCTGATCGAACTACTGCTGCAC
Organism: uncultured Alphaproteobacteria bacterium; assembly: GCA_963748525.1. GTDB lineage: Bacteria > Pseudomonadota > Alphaproteobacteria > Rhizobiales > Rhodomicrobiaceae > Rhodomicrobium. Next base: position 161,227 of record CAVVJJ010000018.1, on the reverse strand, counting down.
GCGACGGGGGAACCCGATCTGGCGCGGCTCGAAGCCCGGCTTCGGGAGGCTTACGCCGAGGTTTCGCGGCTGTTCTCGGAGCTGATTTCGTAGCGTTGCGGGCACTATCGCTCAAGCCGAGACCGGCGTTATACATCCATCTGCGAATGGACGGCGCCCAAAACGGCTGCGCGCTCCCCGCTGTTCGAAAAAATGGGAGGGCGCCGTGCGAATGACAGGGAAAATGCTCGGGCTTCTGGCCGCGATGTCTTGCCTCGCAGCATCGCTCGCCTTTGCCGGCGAAATTCAAAAGGGCGCCGCCATGCGGGCAAAGCCCAATTCGATCTGGTTTCAGGACCCCGCCCAGTTTGCCCATTGGCGGCGCCTGAAGGAAAGCGGCGATACGAAAGCGCTTGCATCTTATGAGGAGAAGGCGCTTTCCAGCCGCGACGCCTGGCTGTTCATAAAGCCGCTTACCGTCAAAATAATCGGCTACGAGCCAAGGGAAAGCCAGGTCGCCGTGGAAATGATGACCGCAGGCCGGTTGCAGGGGACGACATGGCTTCTCGACGCCGGCGCGGTCGAACCGCTGGGCGCCGATCCCGCGCAATAGACGCCCCACATCGCGCCTTCGATGCTCCCGAACGCGACGAGGCCGCTTAGCCCCGCGCCTCGCCGAGGAGCCGTTCGACATAGGCGGGCACGATCTCGGTGGCGAGGCCGTGGATCGCCTCGCGGAAGCCGCTGGCGCCGTGCGACGGCTCCAGGTTCAGTTCAACCGTGTGGGCGCCCGCGCGCCGGGCCTCGCTCACAAAGCTCGCCGCCGGGTAGACCGTGCCGCTCGTGCCGATGGACAGGAACAGGTCGCAGCTTCCGAGAGCGCCATAGATGCGGTCCATCTCGTAGGGCATCTCGCCGAACCACACCACGTCAGGCCTGAGCGTGCACGGCAGGCCGCAGGACGGGCACGCCGTCTCAAGCGTCAGATCGTCATGCCCGATGTGATGGCGCGCTCCGCAAACCCCGCACAGGGCCTTCTGAATCTCGCCATGCATGTGAATGAGGTTCTTCGCGCCCGCCATCTCATGCAAGGGATCGATGTTTTGTGTTACAATCAGCACCTCGCCTGGATACTCGGCTTCGAGGCGGGCGAGCGCGAGGTGCGCCGCGTTCGGCTTCACATGCGCGTTCTGCCGGCGGCGCTTGTTATAGAAGTCGAGCACAAGCATGGGATTGCGCTGGAAGCCCTCGGGCGTCGCCACGTCGCGGTAATCGTATTGCGCCCAGATGCCGTCCTTGTCGCGGAAGGTGTGAAGGCCGGATTCGGCGGAGAGCCCGGCGCCGGTCAAAACGACAATGTGATTGTAATGCTGCATGGGCGGCTGCGTCTCCACTTGAAGAGCGGCGCGCGGGCTGACTACCTCTCAAGGGGAGCCAGCGCGAATCCGCCTCTCGTTTCGCGTCAGTGTCCGGGGAGATAAAATGCATGTCAAATCCGATTGAAGGTCTCGCGCATCTCGCCGGCCAAACGCTGCGCACGGTGAGCTACGCCGCGCTCTACCGCTACACGGTGCGCGAGGCGATGCGTCATGGCGCGGAGACGTCCGGCGTCAAAATCACGAAGCCTGCGCCCGGCCTTCTGACGCTCCTGCAAGACGTGCTGAAGCTTCAGGCGAAGGACGCCCGCAATGTCCGCGACGGGCTCTATCCGATCCCCATCGAGGACAGCGCGACCTTTGCGAGCCGCATCGAGGCTGTGCGCCTGATGCTGGACGATCTGCCCCAGTCGACGGAGCGGCGCACGGAGAAACGCAGCTTCGAGGCGGCGCAATTGCCGGAGGCGGTCGGCCTGCCGGACTATTACGTGCAGAATTTCCATTACCAGTCGGGCGGCTGGCTCACCGAGGAGTTGGCGAAAATGTACGACATCCAGGTCGAGACGCTGTTCATGGGTGCGGCGGGCGCCATGCGCCGCCAGGCGATCGCGCCGATTGCCCAGTTCGTGCGCGGCCGGGACCAGCGCCGGCTTCGGCTCATCGACGTCGCGTGCGGCAGCGGGCGCTTCATCGCGCAGTTGAAGCAGGCCTTCCCGGCCATGCCCATGACGGGCGTGGACCTCTCCCGCGCCTATCTCGACGAGGCGCAGCGCTTTCTCGCCGGCCGCAGGGGCGTCTCGTTCCAGCAGGCGAACGCCGAGGCCCTACCCTTTGCGAACGCGAGCGCCGACATCGTCTCCTGCGTCTATCTCCATCACGAACTGCCGCGCGAGGTGCGACGCCGCGCCGCCGCCGAGGTCGCGCGCGTGTTGAAGCCGGGCGGCCTGTTCGTTTTCATCGACTCGCTGCAATGGGGCGACGTGGACGCTTACGACGGACTTCTCGAAGCCTTCCCGCAGCGCTTCCACGAGCCGTATTACCTCGATTATCTCGGCGACGCGCTGACGGGCGCCGGCGGCCTCTTCGCGCAATTGGGATTGCAGCCGCAGGACGAATTCCCGGCCTTCCTGTCGAAGATCGCCGTGTTCCGCAAGCCGGGCTAGCGGACACGCTCTCGCTCTTCGTATTGTTGCGCGCCTAGCGTGCACCCGATCGGGTTGCTCGTGCGAGCCAAAACAGATCGGTCATGGCTGGCTAGACCGCCTTCTTGATTTTGAAGCCTGCCAGGTACTCTTCCGGCTTCGACGGCTCGAAGGTTCTGCCCATGATAATGAACTTTTTCGAAACCCCAGCGGGTGGCGTCAGCCCAGCCTCCGTCATCAGACGCGAGGCGTCCGTGGCCAGGAACACCTGCTTTGCGATTTGGGCGTAAGTCAAATCCTTCTCCAGCTGTCCCCATCGCTTCATCTGCGTCATGATCCAGATAGCGAAGGACTCCCACGGAAACGGATCGAAATCGATACGGTCTGGCACAGTCTTCACGTTGCCAAGCCCATCCTCGTAGGTGCCGGTCAGCACCTGTTCGACAACGGTGGACGGCTGGTTCAGGTATTTCGGAAGGGCCAGCACTCCCGCTGTTGGCTTCCGGTTCTCAGGCTTGGAAGCGAAAGCCGTCGCTTCGATAATTGCTTTGAGAAGCGCGCTGTAGGTTTTGGGCAGTTCGGTTACGAAGTCGCGCCTGACCGCGAAGGCGCAACACGGATGGCGGTTCCAAATCTCCTTTGAAAGGAGATGGATAAACCCGACGCCTTCATAAACGGCGCGCTGGTTCGCTGGTTCCGGCGCCAGATATCCGTCGATTGCCCCTCCCCGAAGCGCCATCACCATCTGGGGCGGCGGCACCTCGCTGATTTGCACATCCGTTTCCGGGTCGATGCCGTGCTCGGCCAGATAGTAGCGGAGAAGATAATTATGCATGGAGTATTCAAACGGCACCCCAAATCTAAACCCCTTCCATCCTTTAGGATCGCGATTATTCTTGTGTTTTGCCGCAAGCGTGATCGCTTGACCGTTCACATTTTCGATCGCGGGGATAACATAGGGCACTGGCGGTTCGCCTATGCCCAAGGTGCTCGCGATGGGCATTGGCGAGAGCATATGCGCGGCATCATATAGCCGGCTGTGCGCTTTTTCTCGCATGACTGCCCAGCCTGATGTCTTCACGACCTCAACGTTCAGTCGATACTTCCCATAAATACCCGCTGGCTGCGCCATGATGATCGGGCTCGCGCAAGTGATGGGCACAAATCCAATCTTCAAGGAGTCCTTTTCCGGCGTCTCATCCGCCGCGAATGCTTCGCCGGCAATCTCCAACGGAAAGAACTGAGAAATCGCCGCGACAGCGGTCGAAACCCCGATGGCGCCAATAAACCGCCTGCGGGTCACGGGATTGGGAAAGAGAGCCTTGATAATCGTGGTTTCAACGCGCCTTTTGATGGCGTCGTCATCGGTTCCAAATGCGCTGCTTTCGTCCCCCCGATCGGGAGCGCCGTGAAGGTTGCAACTGCATCCCGAGGGATGCTCCAAGCCGTTATGACTGCGGTCACTTTTGAAAGACGCCATACGCCCACGCCCCCAAATAATTCATCAGTACCCCGTGCAATCACTAGGCCAAGAGATAAAAAAAATAAAGGCATTTCATGTGCATATGGCGATGGCGCCACGCCATCCGTTTTTCCGGCATCCGCGCGAGGAATGTTGCACTGGCGCAGGCTCGGCCGCCGCGCGCTGGTCTGGAAATACGCGGCTACGGCGGGCCCGGCGAATGCGCGATCTTTTGTAGCGGAGCGGGACCCGGCTTCACCACGGTCAACGCTTGCGCTTCCTCAGGCGCGGCGCTCGCGTGCGAGTATCTCCGGCCGGTTAGCTTTGAACCGCCATGCGCCGCTGCGCCCGTAGAAATTATGGCTGCGGCCGGTGACTGGCGCCCTTGCCCAGCCCATTGAACGTTGCGCATGCTCCGTTGGCTTCGTGGACAAAAGGGAGCCCCGGTTGTCGCCGTTTTTTCCTGCGCCTCTTAACGACCAGAATTCGACGGCGGCGAGCGCGGTGGAGGAACTCGCGCAACGGCCCCTCAAGTTCTTCGGGAGAGGCGAACGTGATATAGGTGGCGTCGGCAATCTCCTGCAATTCCTGCAAGAGAGTGGTTTTGATTGGCGCTTTATCCCAAACCGCAATGAGCATGGGTATGCGCCGGCCGCCAAAAATATTGTACGCGATCTCGAACGATCCGCTCTCGCTGAGACCGGTGCGGATGACAAGCATCACGTCAGCGTTTCTCAGGTATTCAAGACGCGTCGTTCGGAAATTTCGGGGTGTAAAAGTTTTGCTGAAAGTGCGCTCGTATGCCTTGCGAAAGGTGGCCTCACTCTGTGCTTCAAACCCCGTAGGGAGAATCAGCTTGTATGGATGTCCGTCCATTTTGCGCAGCACATTGAGAACCCCTTGCACCACCTCCTTCTCACTTTTGCCCGACTCGGTGAAAGGCTGACGAACGAATACACGTAGTGCTTTCACAGCATGTTCTCCAACACGACTCTCTTGTTCGTCGCAGGTCGTTAGCAATTCGAAGAATTAGCTAACTATGTAAAGAGCAGGACGTTGCCGATAGAGATTGTCTGCGCAAACCAAGGCTTGAACAGAAATATATCCTCGAATCCTTTTGCCTGGCTGTTGCCAGAGTTGATGAGAAGATTATAATATATCGTCTGATTATGTTTGTCCATGATGACATGAAAGCGTCACGCTATTCGAAGAATGCGTGTACTTTCATTGATTTATGGAATATTCCTCTCGGAAAGACGGGGGTGTACACCTTTAATATATTGATTCTATTAGAATTACTGACCGCAATTATAGCATCATGTCGGAGCTCGGACGCGCTCTAATCCAAGCGCGAGTTCTGCACCCGATACAACTCGGACGGCTCGGCCGCCTTACCTTGGCGAGGCCAGGAAACGACGCTTATTGTCGCAATCAATGCTTGTGCATACACTAACAGCTCTACCGGCAGCTGATGAAAACCACAGTTTTTGCGAAACGAACCCAATTAGGCAAACAACTCCCTAACCTGGCCCGCGCGCTGCGAGCGGGAGGCGCAAAGCGCCGCCGACCGAGACGCACGCCATTTTTCCGTTGTGCCGAAGCGGCGTCAGCGGCATTTATCAAGTCCATATCGAAGGCATTGGTAGGCATCATGACGCTGGCGCTCGTTGCGGACACCCCCGATAGCAGCTCGCTGAGAGCGGCGCTTCTCGCCATCGGCGCGCAAGCCAAGGCGGCCGCCCGCGCGCTGGCCCTTGCGCCCACGGGGCAGAAGAACGACGCGCTCCGCGCCGCCGCCGCCGCTTTGCGCGCCCGCAGACAAGACATCCTCGGCGTGAACGCCGCCGACCGGAAAGCGGCGCGCGACGCAGGCCGCCCGGAGTCCTTCGTGGATCGCCTCACGCTGAACGACGCGCGCATCGAGGCGATGGCGCGCGGGCTGGACGAGATTGCGGCTCTTGCCGACCCGGTTGGCGAAGTCATCGCGGCGTGGCGCCGCCCGAACGGCCTCAAGATCTCGCGCGTCCGCGTGCCGCTCGGCGTGATCGGCATCATTTATGAGAGCCGCCCCAACGTCACCGCCGACGCGGGCGGCCTCTGCCTCAAATCCGGCAACGCGGTGATCCTGCGCGGCGGCTCGGAATGCCTCGACTTCGAACCGCGCCATCCACGCCTGCCTCATCGAGGGGCTGAAAGCGGCGGACCTGCCCGAGACCGCGATCCAGCTTGTCGGCACGGCGGATCGGGACGCGGTCGGCTATCTCCTCGCAGGACTCGGCGGCGCCATCGACGTCATCGTGCCTCGCGGCGGCAAGAGCCTCGTCGAGCGCGTGCAGAAGGAGGCGCGCGTGCCGGTCTTCGCTCATCTCGAAGGCATCTGCCATGTCTATGTGGACAAGGCCGCCGACGTCGAGAAGGCGCGCGCCATCGTGCTGAACGCGAAACTCCGCCGCACCGGCGTTTGCGGCGCCGCCGAAACGCTCCTTGTGGATGAGGCGGGCGCGGACCGGCTGTTGAAGCCCCTGGTCGGCGCCCTGATCGACGCGGGCTGCGAAGTGCGCGGCGACGAGGCGGTGCGCACCGCCGATCCCCGCGCGGTCGCTGCGGCCGAAGCGGACTGGGCGACCGAATATCTCGACGCGATCATCTCCGCGAAGGTCGTTCCGGGCGTCCGCGCCGCCATCGATCACATCGCGAAATACGGCTCGCAGCACACCGACGCGATCGTGACCGAGGACGCCGCGACGGCCGAGACCTTCCTTGCCGAAGTCGACAGCGCCATCGTGCTGCACAACGCGTCCACGCAATTCGCCGACGGCGGCGAGTTCGGCATGGGCGCCGAGATCGGCATCGCGACGGGGCGCTTCCACGCGCGCGGACCTGTCGGCGTGGAGCAGCTCACGACCTTCAAATATGTCGTGCGCGGCGATGGGCAGACGCGGCCCGCGTGACGGATGCCGCCATGGTTCGACAGGCTTGCCATGAGGCTAACCCGGTGAAACTCCTCATCCTGAGGAGGCGCCCAGCGCCGTCTCGAAGGATGAGCTTGTCGAAGCCTCATTCTGAGCGTGTCGGCGAATGAGGCCCCCTGTGTCGCTATCCGGGCTTTCCGGCGCCGATTTGCGGCCTCCCGCGGCGGCGGACGGCATGCGGATCGGGCTTCTCGGCGGCTCCTTCAATCCGCCGCATGCGGCGCACCGGCTCATCAGCGAAACCGCGCTGAAGCGGCTTCGCCTCGCGCAGGTCTGGTGGCTCGTCACGCCCGGCAACCCGCTCAAGGACCATGGCGGCCTCCCGCCCCTCGCCGAGCGCGTCCGGCTGGCAAGGAGCATCGCCCGCGACCCGCGCATCACGGTCACCGCCTTCGAGGCGGCGCTCGGCTCGGCCTACACCGCCAAGACGCTCCGCTTCCTGCGCCGCCGGTTTCCCCGCGTGCGCTTCGTCTGGCTGATGGGCGCGGATAACCTCGCGAGCTTCCACCGCTGGAAGGATTGGCGGGCGATTTTCGAGCTTCTGCCCGTAGCGGTGGCCGATCGGCCGGGCTGGCGCTATCGCGCGCTCAGCTCGCAAACCGCGAACCGCTTTGCCAAGCATCGCATCCCTGAGAGTTTGGCCGGGGCGCTCCCCGATCTGCCGCCGCCCGCGTGGTGCTATCTGTCGGGACCGCTGTCGACCTTATCCTCGACGGCCCTTCGCGCCGCGCGCGCTTCGTCTTCCCGCGAACGCGCAGCGTTATATTAGGCTGCTCTAGAAATCCGAAACGACGCCTTTTTTCTCCCAGTCCCCGTAACGGGTCGGCTCCGGCCCCTTGCGGCCGCCGAGTTCCTTCGGAAGCTCCGCCTCGACGCGCGCGAGCTTGCGCTGCTCCGCTTCGGCCAGGGCGCGCTCGGCGGCTTCTTTCACCCGGCGCCGGATCTCGGCTGCGCCCGTTTTGTCCATGTCATCCCCGATCTGGTCGTGCATTTGGCTCTTCTGACTTGGGCGCCGGACCGTCGCCGTCCAAGGTCAGGTCGCGAAACGGAAGTGCATGACATCGCCGTCATTCACCGTATAGTCCTTGCCCTCCAGACGCATTCTCCCGGCTTCTTTGGCGCCCGTTTCGCCGCCAAGCGTCACGAAATCGCTGTATGCGATGGTTTCCGCGCGAATGAAGCCTTTTTCGAAGTCGGAATGGATGACGCCCGCGGCGCCCGGCGCCGTGGTCCCCTTGGCGACGGTCCAGGCGCGCGTTTCCTTTGGCCCGGCGGTGAAGTAGGTGATGAGGCCGAGGAGACGATAGCCCGCCGAGATCAGCCGGTTGAGGCCGGGCTCTTCGAGCCCAAGCTCGTTGAGAAAGAGCTTGCGCTCCTCCTCGTCGAGGTGAGCAAGCTCGGCTTCGATCTTGGCCGAGATGATCACGACCTCCGATTCCGCGCCGGAAAATCGCTCCGCGACCAGCTTCGAATAGGCGTTGCCGGCGGCGGCGCTCGCCTCGTCCACATTGCAGACGTAAAGCGCCGGCTTTGCGGTCAGGAGCTGCAACTGCGTGAATGCGCGATGCTCGCTTTCCGGAATTTCGGCCAGCGCGAGCCGCGCCGGCTTTCCCGCCGAGACATATTTCAGCGCGGTGTCTATGAGCGCAAGCGCTGTCTTGGCCTCCTTGTCCTGGCCCTTCGCCTTCTTTTCGAGCGCGGGCCGGCGCCTTTCCAGGCTGTCGAGATCGGCGAGCATCAATTCGGTCTCGACGGTATCGGCGTCGGCGATCGGATCGACGCGCCCCTCGACGTGGGTGACGTCGTCGTCCTCGAAGCAGCGCAGGACGTAGGCGATGGCGTCCACCTCGCGGATGTTGGCGAGGAACTGGTTGCCGAGTCCTTCACCCTTGGATGCGCCCCGCACAAGACCCGCAATATCGACGAAGGTCAGCCGCGTCGGGATGGTGGCCTTGGAGCCCGCGATATTCGCGATCCTCTCAAGGCGCTCGTCCGGGACGGAAACCTCGCCGACATTCGGCTCGATGGTGCAGAAGGGATAGTTCGCGGCCTGCGCGGCGGCGGTTTGCGTCAGCGCATTAAAGAGAGTGGACTTGCCGACATTCGGCAAGCCGACGATTCCGCATTTGAAGCCCATTGAGCGCCCTGTAGACGTTATTTCCTAATGAGAGCCGCCGCCGCGAATGCGGTTCCTGAACCACCTCGTAACGAAGTTGCCCTTCTTCTTGGCGGGGGGCGCGACCAGCGGTTTCGCGGCTGCGATTTTGGGCGCCTCTGCCTTCTTAGCCGGAGCCGCGGAGACAGGCTCCGATTTGATCTCCGGCGCAGGAGCCTCGACAGCGGAGGGGTGAGGAATGGGCTCGGGCTCCAGCTCATCGACGGCTGCCGCTTCGACAGCGGCCTGGTAAAAAATGGGCTCGGGCTCTGGCGCCGGCTGCGACTCGGCAAGCGCCGCCTCGACAGCGGCGGGGTGAGGAATGGGTTCTGGTTCTGGCTCAGGCGCTGGCTCGTCGGCAGACGGGTGAGGAATTGCTTCGGGCTCAGGCGACCACGGCCGCGGCTCGCCAGCGGGCGCCGACTCGACAGCGGCCGGATAAGCAATTGGCTCGGGCTCCGGCGCTCGGCGCGGCTCAACAAAGAGCGCCTCTTCGACAGCGGCCAGGTAAAGAATGGGCTCGGGCTCCGGCGCCGGCTGCTGCGCCTCGGCAGCGGTCGCCGCCTCTACGGCTGAGGGATAAGAAACGGGCTCCGGTTCGGGCGCCGGCTGCGGCTCTGCAAAGGTCGCCGACTCGACAGCGGCCGGGTGAGGAATGGGCTCGGGCTCTGAGCCGGCTTCGATGAGCGTTTCCGCTTGGGCCTCGACGACCGCCGCATCGACATGCTCAATGAACGGCGCCGACGGCTCGGCGATGGGCGGTGCAGCGAAGGCAGGCGCGGGCGTAGCCTCGATTGGCTTCGATGCAGCCGCGAGGATCCCCGCCAGCGCCTCGGCCTCTGCTTGGAGCCCTTCACTGCTTGGCGCGGGCGCCTCCTGGGGTTCGCTCGCCTGGACAGGCGATTGCGGCGTGGGCGTGGCCTCGAAAGCCTCAACCACATGCTGGGGCGCTGAAGCTCCATTGAGTTTCGCCGCTGGCGCGGAGAACTTCCGTCCGCGGGCGGCCTCACTCAAAAAAGCAGCCTCGCTTCCCTCCACGAGCTTGGCCATTCCACGAGCGATCCCTTCCAGCAAGGGGACAAGCCATTCGTGGTCGGATTTGGCGAAGTCTTGAAGCACGTAGTGAGCGACAAGGGCCTTGTCGCCGGGATGGTCGATGCCAAGGCGGACGCGGCGGTAATCGTTGCCGATGTGGGCGGATACCGATTTCAAGCCATTGTGGCCGGCGTTGCCGCCGCCCGTTTTTACGCGGATGACGCCAGGCTGCAAGTCGATTTCATCGTGGATGACGATCACGTCGGCGAGCGGAATTTTATAGAAGCGCATGGCCTCTCCGACCGCGCGCCCGCTCTCGTTCATATATGTGGAGGGCTTCAGCAGGATGCAGCGCTCAAGCCCGATCTGTCCTTCGGCCGTAAGCCCCTGAAAACGCTTTTTCCAAGGGCCAAACGTGTAGCCGCGGGCCATCTCGTCGACAGCCATGAAGCCGATATTGTGGCGGTTTCCCGCATATTTCTCACCGGGATTGCCCAATCCGACGATCAGTTTCATGATCCTAATCTCTTATTATCGAGGTACTGCGCCGAACTTGGATGCATCCGCGCAAGCCTACTCGCTTTTCTCCTCTTGGGTCGCTTCCGCATCCGCTTCGGACCGGGCCGCGGCCGCGCCGATGATGGTCGCGATGGTGAAGTCGCGGTCGGCGATGGTCGGCGTGATGCCCTTCGGCAGCGCGATAGCCGAAATATGGACGCTGTCGCCGATGTCGAGGCCCGTCAGATCGATAGTGATGTTCTCCGGGATCGCGTCGGCCGGGCAGGTGCATTCGATCTCGTGGCGCACGATATTCAACACGCCGCCGCGCTTGAGGCCGGGCGAGGCGTCTTCATTGATGAAGTGGACCGGCACCTCGACGTCGATGCGGGACGTCTTGGTGACGCGCAGGAAATCGACATGGATCGGGAAATCGCGCACGGGATCGACCTGCACGTCGCGCGGGATGACGCGCTCCTTTTTGCCGTCGACATCGAGGAGATAGACGGTCGACAGGAAGTGGCCCGACTGATAGTGCTGCCACACGATCTTGTATTCCAGCGCGACGTTCGCCGGCGTCGCCCCGCCGCCATAAATGACGCCTGGGACCAATTTCTGCGCCCTGAGCGCGCGGTTGGCCAGTTTGCCAGTTCCTTCGCGCGCGGTTGCTTTGAGTTCAATAAGCTCCGCCATGATCTTCTCTGTTTGTGTTAGGTGAGCGCGATTGTGCGGCGAACGGCGCGCGAACCTTCGGCACTCGGGGGTGTCTCAAACCATCTCTATAAGGGCAAGCGCGGCGAAAGACAATAAGGCCGATGCGCTTTGTCCCGTCTGCAGCTTTCAGCGCCCACGGCGTTGATGCACAGACTGGCGATAGGGATCGCTTGCCCGATCAGCGCACCTCAACGCCATAAAGCGCAAATTGCGCTTCCGCGGTCAGCAACGTCATTTTCTCGATTTGCGCTTGAACTATCAGAAGCCGGTCGAAAGGATCACCATGGCGCATTGGGAGCGACGCAACAGCTTCCGCATGGATCGGCGTTACATCGAGTGCGCGAAATCCCGCGCGGGGCAGAATGGACGCAAGCTTGTCCGGCGCCTTCAGTTTTCCCAGGGCCTTCTTGATGGCAATCTCCCAGATTGAGGCTGCGCTAAAGAAAATAGCGGCGTTGGAAAGCAAGATTTCACGATGCTGCTTTGGAAGTCGGCCATCGTCATCGAGCGCCCACAAGAGGATATGAGTGTCGGCGAGATAGCGCACTTCGCTCATGGCGCATAGTCTTGGAACGCCTCGAGAGGGGCGTCAAAATCGTCCGCGATCCAGATCTTGCCCTTCAACGCGCCAATTCGCGGCAAGCTCACGGGATCGTCGATGCCAACGATCCGCCCGACAGGTTTGCCGTGGCGTGTGAGGACGACGGTTTCGCCAGCTTCGGCTGCCTTGAGCAGCTCGGCCAAATGGGCTTTCGCTTCTGAAATTGTAACTTGCATGAGATCCCCCAAACATGACCAGGATTTGGGTCATTTCAGCGGGGCGCGCAAGGTGACAGACATACCCTAATCGAACAGGCTCGACACAGACTCCTCGCCCGATGTGCGCATGATCGCCTCGCCGATGAGCGCGCCAAGCGACAGCACCTCGATGTTGCTCGCTACGCGCACCGCCTCGGTCGGCACGATCGTGTCCGTGATCACGAGCGTCTCGATCTTCGACGCCTGGATGCGCGCCACGGCGCCGCCCGAGAAAACGCCATGGGTGATGTAGGCCACGACCGATTTCGCGCCCTTCTGCATAAGCGCTTCAGCCGCGTTGCATAGCGTGCCGCCGGAATTGATGATGTCGTCGATGAGGATGCAGTTCTGCCCCTCGACGCCGCCGATCACGTTCATCACCTCCGATTCATTCGGACGCTCGCGGCGCTTGTCGATGATGGCGAGCGGAGCGCCGATGCGGCTGGCGAGGCTGCGCGCCCGGACCACGCCGCCCACGTCCGGCGAAACCACGGTGATGGCGCCGTCGGTGAAGCGCTTGCAAATGTCGCGCACCATCACCGGCGCCGCGTAAAGATTATCGGTCGGGATGTCGAAGAAGCCCTGGATTTGCCCGGCGTGGAGATCGACGGTGAGCACGCGGTCCGCGCCGGCGTGCGTGATCATGTTCGCGACGAGCTTCGCTGAAATCGGCGTGCGCGGCAGGGTTTTGCGGTCCTGGCGCGCATAGCCGAAATAGGGGATCACCGCCGTGATGCGCCGCGCCGAGGCGCGCCGGAGCGCATCCGTGATGATCAGCAGCTCCATGAGGTTATCGTTTGCGGGATAGGACGTCGACTGCACGACGAAGATGTCCTCGCCTCGCACATTTTCGCGAACCTCGACGAAGATCTCCATGTCGGCAAAGCGGCGCACGAGGCACTGCGTCAGCGGCGTCTTGAGATAGGCGGCGATGGCGTGAGCCAGGGGCCGATTGCTATTGCCGGCGACCAGCTTCATGATACGGGACAGTCCATGTGACGCTCAGTTTACCAAAACAGCAACGAGCGCGCTTCTACCAGCGCGCTCGCCATCTGTAAACACGAGGCGGCGGAAACGCCACGCCGCACGTTGATGCAGGCGCGTGCGTCAGCCTGCCGTGCCGGCCGAGGCCTGAGCCTGTCCATAACCCTTGAGAAGCTTGGTGACGTCGGCTGCGGCAGCACTCGCCGCTTGCTCCGCCACTTCGCCCCAAGCGCCATCCAGGCTGCCTGCGCCGATCCGGTTGCTCTGCACGACGGTCCCTCCCATCTGCTTGCCGTTGGGATCGAGCACAACCCACTTAATGGTGATCGGCTGCTGGCCGTTTGCCACGGCGCCCAACTCGACATTGCCCTGGATCCTGATAGAGGCCAGGCGCGGATGCCGAGGCCACCTTGATGCCTTGGCGGCCAAGAGCGCGCTTCATGGCCTCGGAAAGGGAGGTCTTGCCATCTCCGGGAGCGCCGCCGACTGTGGGCACGAGGGCGACCAATTCAGCCTGCGCGGCCGATGCCTGCGACGAACGAGCCGGAGGCGTCTCCACCGCCGAAGCGAGCGAAGGCGATTCAGCCGGGGCGCTCGCGGCGGGCGCCTTAGGCGGAGCCTTGGCCGCGGTCTTCACGGGTGCAGCGGCGGGCTTGGCGGCAACCTGCGCGGCGGGAGCCGGCGTCGCGCTTGCGACTGCGGCCGGCGCAACGGGGGCGCTCGGGTTGTCGATGAAGGCGTTGACATCGCCCGCGGACTTCACGGCCAGTTTCTGGACGTTTTCTCCCGTCACGTGGGCCCAGGAGTCTCCGCCATGCTTGGGAGAGACAAGCTCTTCCCCAGTGATCGTCCGTATCTTGTTGCCGGCTTTATCCGTCACGTCGATCGTATAGGCGAGCTTCGTGCCTTTCTTGTGGTCAGGGAGCGCGGCATAAGATGGCTTGATGACGTAAACGGCGTCCTTGGCGTCGACAAGCGCAACGCCGCTGGCTTTGATCGAGGCCGCAAGCTGGTCGTTGGCCTGAGCTGCGTATTTTTGCGGAACACCCTGCACAGGCGACAGGGCGACAGCCGGCTTGGCCTTTTGGGTCAAGCTGGGATTTGCGTTATCGCTTAATTGAAAGAGGTCACTGCTGCAGCCGGCAAGGCCAGCCAGCAATAGTGCTCCAGTCAAGAGCGACGCGGCACGGCGAGCTGCGCTCTGCGCGGCCGGTTTGTTCTCGCGCGTCACTTTTCCACTCCTTGCTTTTCATGGCTATAGGACGGCGGTACTTGACTATACCGGCACTGGGGATTCCGCCGAATCTTCTTAACGCCAAAAATCTAGCCTCAGCCAAAGATAACGTCCAGACAGAGCGGCGGCGAGTGGGCCGGACGTCGCAAGATTTCGTTAATTTCCGCGTAATTCGGCCTAGTTATCCACATCACCGAAGCACGATGGCGGAAATTTGACGCCCATAATCGGCTTCCGCGCGATGGCAAGACCGCCGGTAGCTGAAGAGAATCGATTCGTTTTCAAAGGTGCAAACGCCGAGGCGCTGAATTGTGGCGACGCCCAGCGCGGCAAGCCGGTCTGCGACGTATCCGGCGAGGTCGAAATGAGGACGGCCGCCTCGCATCGAGGAAAAATACTTTTCATTCTCCCTGCCGCCGGCGACAAAGGCGGCCAGGAACTCCGGACCCACTTCGTAGGCCGGTTGCGAGATGGCCGGCCCGATGGCGGCGGAAATCCGATGCAAGCGCGCTCCGAGACCCCCCATCGCTTCAAGCGCGCTCTCGATCACGCCCGCCTTTGCGCCCTTCCATCCGGCGTGCACAGCCGCGACGACGCCCGCGCTGGCGTCGGCCAACAGAATTGGGGCGCAGTCGGCCGTCAGAACGCATACGGCGAGTCCTCGCGTGGCGGTGACGACGCCATCGGCGTCGGGGGCTTCCTCGGCGGTCCAGGGCGCATGCGCGACGGCAATCTTCGGCGAGTGGCATTGGCGCGGCCCGATGAGACGCTCCGGCGCCACGCCCAAGGCGGCGGCCGCGCGCCCGCGATTTTCCTCCACCCTTTCGCGCAGGTCAGACGAACCCCGGCCGCAATTGAGAGAGGCGTAGATCCCCTCCGAGACGCCGCCCGTGCGCAGGAAGAAGCCGTGCGCGACGCCGCCGGCTTTCAGGTTCTCCGCTTCCAGGAAGGCCGGCGCATTCCCGGCTTTATCATCTCCGCCGCCGCCGAACCTCGTCCCGTCGTTCATGTCTCCGCCCCCTTCGAGAATTTCGCTAAAATGGGGGCGGCGTCGCGCTCGCGCCATCCGTCAGCGCGAGAACCTTGAAAAGCGCGCCCATCTGCGCCGGGTCCACAAGCCGCTGCACGCGGCTTCTCAGATCGGCCGCTTCCTCTGCTGTGGCGCTGCTCAGGAGCCGGCCGAGGCGCGCTTCAAGACCGAGGCGCAACAGCCACTCCCCCATGGGCATGGGGCCGAAGGCTTTCATCTTGGCTTCCTCCGCCGCTTGCCTGAGGCCGTGAAAATCGACATGCGCGGTGAGATCGCTTTCTCCCGGCGCCTCGAACGCCCCGGCAAAACGATGCTTCCTCACGGCCTGAAGCGTATCTCCAAGCGATGGCCGGGAATAGCCGTAGTCGATAATGAGCGCGGCTAGAGGCGAACGCGCCGCCAGGCGCCGGATGAGGCCATCCGCGCCCGGCCGCCGCTCGACGATCGCGCCATTCTCAACGGGTTCGAGGGAGCGAAGGCCGCCCGGCTCGGCCTGGGCGCCCGCCTCGAACCGGAAAGCGCCCTCCTCGCAGGAAACCATCCGCTCGCGCCAAGCGCCCGCCGCGGCGTCGAACACAAACTGGCGGACCGGCAAACAATCGAGGAACTCGTTCGCAATGACGATGGCCGCGCCTTCTGGAGCATCCGCGATGTCCGCGCGCCACGCCACGGGAAGCGGCGCCGATGCAAGCGCGGCCTTCTGCGCATCCTTCAACGGCTCCGACGTTTCGATCAGATGGACTTCGGCCGCATCGAGAAAGCGCGGCAGCACGCGCAATGCGCGCAGCGCGTCCGCCATGAGGAAGCCCCGGCCCGGCCCAAGCTCGATCAGGCGAACCGGCTTCGGCTCCCCCATCCGGCGCCAGACCTCTCCGGCCCAAAGCCCGATCAGTTCGCCGAAAACCTGGCTGATTTCCGGAGCGGTGATGAAATCGCCGCCGCCTCCGAGCGGGTTCGCTTTGCGGTAATAGCCATGACGGGGATCGTAGAGGCACGCTTCCATATAGTCGTGGACGGAGATCGGGCCGGCGGACGCAATCCGGGCGGCCAACTCCTTTGCCAACGGCGTGGCGATGTCTTGGAATGAAAACGGCGGCATTGCCGGGAGGATGCGGCGAATCTTGCGAAGCATCAAGCGCAGGAGGCATTTTCCTGCCCCGTTTTCCAACCGCGAACGGCGGACCGGTAGGAAATCTCTTAATGATAGCGGTAACTCGTCCGTAAGCGTGCGGCCCGAAAGGTCGCAACAATAAGATCGCGAGCGCGTTTCCCGCGGACCTCGAATCCTTGCTCCTGGAGGAGACCCATGAAGAAAACGCTTATCGCGCTGGCGACGGCCGGCCTCCTGCTCGTTCCGGCTGCGGCGCAAGCAAGGGACGTGAAAGACAACCCGGCGAACCCTAATGGCGGCGATCGGAGCCAAGGCGCATCTCAGAGCCTCAGCGACCGGAGCCAAGGCGCATCGCAGGGCGCCATCCGCGGAAATCGCTCCGCGACGAACAGAGCGTTCGACCGGCGGCATGCGATGGAAAACTCGCGCCGCTTTGGCTTCGGGCGGCGTCATCTTGGAGAGCGCACCGCGCGCAACAGAGCCCGTTCAACCACCGAGGCGCGGTCCGGATATTAGCAGTAGGCCGCCGCGCCGGGCCAAATCCGGCGCGGCTCCCATCGCATGCGTGGCGCCGCGAACGTCAGGGCTTACGAATGGAGAGCTGCTGGAAGCCCTTGCCGAGCATGATCGGCTTCTGGCTGGAAATTACGCGGTTGTTCACGCCCACCCATCCGATTTCGCCAGAGAGACGCCCATATTCGATCTTGGGGCAGCGGTTCATGACGACCTTAAGCCCCGCCTCTTCCGCAAGCCGCCCGGCCTCGTCGTTTCTCACGCCGAGTTGCATCCAGATCGCCTTCAGGCCGAGCTTGTCCTTCAGCGCAATCGCCTCACGCGCAATGCCCAGCGCGGCCTCCGAATTGCGGAAGATGTCGATGACGTCCACGGGCTCGTCCAGATCGGCGAGCCTCGCATGAACCTTCCGGCCGAGGACGTCGCCGCCGGCATGCCCCGGATTGATGGGGAACGCGCGATAGCCTTTGGCGATGAGGTATTTCAGAACGAAATAGCTCGGCCGGCGCGTGTTGGCGCTCGCGCCCACCAGCGCGAAGCTCTTGGCTTCGTGCAGAATTCCGGCGATATAACTGTCGGGATAGGCATCGTGGTTCATGATCGCGTCCGCCAAGCTGTAAGGCGTATAGCGGAAATCGCAGCGTTGCGCATCCCCGCAGGCGTCATCACATGGAGGCGGCTCGCAGGTTATCAGGTCGCAGCCCGAAGGGCAGGGAGGAACAACATGGACAAGCTGCTCTATCAGATCCGAATTTACCTCAACGACGATGCCGCGGACCTCGCCCGCCGCGATCCGCAGAATGATGCGCTGAAGCCGCTCGCGGACATTCTCGCGAAGCACAACACGGTCATGAAATCGGTGTACGACGCGTTTTCCGACTACGTCGCCGAGGCGGAGAAGCACGGCGTAGAGAAGTTCCCGCTTTATAAATGGACGAAGGCGACGATCGAGGATCCGGCCAAGAAGGCGAAGCACACGAAGTCGTTCACGCTGTATGCCGGCGGCGATGAGGTCTACGCGAAAGCGAAGGCGGATGCGCTGGAGGCGGATTTGCAGCCGCTCATCGGCGGCGCCATCGTCGCGCGCCTTTCTCGGCACGACACCAACCCGGCCAACAACCCGCAAGTCCCCGACCGCTTCCGCTGACCGTGCACGAAGCGGTCAGGTTTCTTCTCCCGCGCTTGACATGCGGGACTAACGCAGACGTGGTCTTGTCATGATCGCCATTACGGACAGGATCGCCCTTAACGAAGCCGAGATCGCCCTGACCTTCATCCGGGCGAGCGGTCCCGGCGGGCAGAACGTCAACAAGGTTTCGAGCGCGGCGCAATTGCGCTTCGATGTGCGCCGCTCCCCGAGCCTCCCGGAGCCTGTGCGCCTGCGTCTGGAGCGCATCGCCGGCGCGCGGCTGACGAAGGACGGCGAGATCGTGCTCACGGCCGGAAACTTCCGCACGCAAGAGGCCAATCGCAGGGACGCCATCGACCGGCTCGTCCGCATGATCCGGCAGGCCGCCGTCGAGCGTCGCGTCCGCACGGCCACGCGGCCAACCCTTGGCTCGAAGCAGCGGCGGCTGACCGGCAAAACGAAGCGCGCGGAAGTGAAGCGCCAGCGGCGGGCGCCGGGCGCTGGCGGCGATTAGGGCAGCGCGGAGAAAGGGGCCGGACAAAATATTATCTCTTTGCCCCTCGTTTCGCGCTAGGGATAAACGTCATATCACGCGATAGCCTCTGACTTGGGAACCCGAAAGCGCTTCACATGACGAGTATTGATGGGGTGTCTCAGCTCTTCGCGGAGGCGCTTGCAAAGCAAGGCTACACCACGCTGACCGAAGTGCAGCGCGCCATTCTCTCGCCGGATATCGGCGAGTCCGATCTTCTCGTTTCCGCGCAGACAGGATCGGGAAAGACGGTGGCTTTCGGTCTCGCCATGGCTTCGACCTTGCTGGGACAGAATGATCGCTTTCCCGCAAGCGCCGACCCCTTGGCTGTCGTCGTTGCGCCCACGCGCGAGCTGGCGGTCCAGGTGCGCCATGAACTCGAATGGCTCTATGCGCCGGCGGGCGCCGAAATGGCGGCCTGCGTCGGGGGCATGGACATGCGCCAGGAGCGCCGCGCGCTCGCCAACGGCGCGCATATCGTCGTCGGCACGCCCGGACGGCTTCGCGATCACATCACGCGCGGTTCGCTGGAAATGTCGTCGGTGCGGGCAGTCGTGCTCGACGAGGCCGACGAAATGCTCGACCTTGGCTTCCGCGAAGACCTGGAGTTCATTCTTAAGGCGGCTCCGCCAGAGCGCCGCACTCTTTTGTTCTCCGCGACGGTGCCGAAAACCATCGAAACGCTTGCCAAGCGCTTCCAGAAAAACGCCATCCGGGTTTCCGCCAATAAGGGCGCCAAGCAGCACGCCGATATCGATTATCGCGCGATTTCCGTCGCAGCGGCCGAGCGGGAAAATGCCGTCATCAATGTCTTGCGCTATTTCGCGGCGGAAAGCGCGCTCGTCTTCTGTGCGACGCGGGAAGGCGTAAAGCATCTTGCGAGCCGTCTCGGCAATCGCGGATTTGGAATTGTGGCGCTGTCTGGCGAACTGAGCCAAACCGAACGCACGCGAGCGCTTCAGGCGATGCGGGACGGCCGGGCGCAGGTTTGCGTTGCGACCGATGTGGCCTCGCGCGGCATCGATCTGCCAAATCTCGACCTCGTCGTCCACGCCGATTTGCCGAGGGACAGCGAAGCGCTTTTGCATCGGAGCGGGCGGACGGGGCGAGCGGGACGCGCAGGCGTCAGCGTCATCATCACGCCTCACAGCAAACGCCGGAGCATCGAAAAACTCTTAACCCTCGCAAAGATAAAAGCGACCTGGATGCCGGTTCCAGGCGCAGACGCCATTCTCCAGCGCGACCGGGAAAGGCTTCTTGGCGACCAGACGCTCGACGACCCGCTCAACGACGAGGAGCTTGCCTTCGCAAAGGAGCTGCTGGCCAGGAAAAGCCCGGAGCAAATTGCTGCGGCGTTCTTCCGGCAAAACCAGATACGCCGTCCCACGCCCGAGGAGTTTGTAGATTCTGGAGGAGACGCCAGCGAAGGCGAGACGCCGCGCAGCGATTTCGATGGCGGCGTCTGGTTCAAGCTCTCCGTCGGCCGGAAGCAGAGAGCCGAGGCGCGTTGGATTCTGCCGCTCGTTTGCAAGGCTGGCGGCGTCACGAGACGCGACATCGGAGCCATCAAAATCTTTGAAACCGAGACCCGGTTCGAGGTGAGCGCCGCCTCCGCTCAAAGCTTCAGTCAGGCTATCGTCAAGTCCGGGCGGCGAGACGATTCGGTCACGATCACGCGTCTCAACGGTCAGCCCGAGCATGCGGGCAAGACGCGGCGGGCGAGTGAAACAAAAGGAAGCCGGAAAGCGTCCGGGGCGCGGAGCAAGCAAAAAGCCAATGTTTCGCCGGGTGCGCGGCGAGCGTAAGCGGCTAATTCTGGACGGCCCGCGAGACTACGGTGCTCGGCGGCTGGCTATTCGATCCCAACGTACAATCCGAGGGTCACGCCGACTGACTGGTCGTGTCCTTTGCCAAAATCATAAGAGTAGTCTGGCTCAACGAAAAAGGCGACATGCCGCTCCGGCCAGGGAAAATACTTGAACTCGACGATAGCCTGCCCAGCGACGGAGTCCGTGTCTAACTGGCGCAGCCAAATTGGACCGGCGCCGATGACAAGTTCAATAGACTTAGATAGTTCGAAAGGCTTTTTGAAAACGAAACCGGTATCAAACTCGACCTGGCCCTTGCTGAAGAGAGGGCTAAAACCGCCCTCGATTTCAAGCCAATGTTCGATAACCGTATATTCAAGGGCAACCTCAGGGCCAAAACTGGAACCGCCGTGTTGCAGGCCCCAGCTTCCAACGCCGGCCATTTCAAAGCCAAGAGCAGGCTCTTTGTCTTCCGCTTGCGCGTCTCCGGCAAGGAGAAGCACGGCAGCCACCAGCCCCAACGTCACACCGCGCCCGATCATCCGCCCCGCCGACTCCCTTGCTTCAAGAGCTTCTTAGCCACTAGCCTATGCTCTTGTCCAGCAGGGCGGCCCGTTATCTTTCACGGCGCAGCCGAACAACGGCAAGGTCGAGGGCGGACAGAAATTTGGCCCGGTCGCGCGGCTGAAAGGGCTTCGGACCGCCGGTCATTTGCCCCGCCGAGCGCAGATCCGTCATCAGGTCGCGCGTCGCAAGCGCCATGCCGATGGAGTCTTCCGTCAGCGCGCGGCCGGTGGGCGCGATGACATCCGCTCCCGCCTTTATGCAGCGATGGGCGAGCGGCACATCGGCTGTGATGACGATGGCGCCGCGCGAGGCCCTTTCCGCAATCCAATCGTCCGCCGCATCGGGACCGGCACCGACGACAACGCGCTCTATCAGCGGCGATCTCGGAACCGCTATCGGGCTGTTGCTGACGACGTAGACCTTGATCGCGCACCGCTCAGCCACGCGATAGATTTCCGCCTTGACCGGGCAGGCGTCGGCGTCGACAAAAATTGTGATCGCCTTGTCAGGCTCTAACACTGCGTTGCTCCCTCTGACACGAAAGAGGAGATACCACGATTGGCGCCGCACGGCGCTGGATGACTTGGGGTGGCTTGAACATTGCGTCTGGAGCTGCGGCGCCCCGGCCGCTGGCGCTTTCCGGTCACGCGCCGGATTCGATCCGGGCCATGCCGGCGTCGGAGAAGCCGAAATGATGGCCGATCTCGTGGATCAGGACGTGGCGGATCACGCGATCCACCGCTTCGCCCTTCTGGCGGGCGTAACTGAGGATGGGGATACGGTAGAGAAAAATCCTGTCCGGCAGGCTTACGGGGGCCGACGCGCTTTTGAACGGCAGCCCCACCCCATGATACAGCCCGAGCAGATCATACGGATCGCGGATGCGCATGGCCTGGAGCGTCTGCGCATCGGCGAAATCGGCCACATGCACCGACACGTTGCCCAGCGCATTGCGGAACTGCTTAGGCAGGCCGTTCCAGACGGCCTGAGCGGCCGCCTCGAAATCTTCATGCGTCCACGTCTGACCTGAAGGCATGTGCGCGTCCCTCTATCGTATGATCCATGCTGGCGCGTCGGGAATCTGGGCTGGCTTCCTGCAAAACCCAATAGCCCGCGAGCAACATTGCCGGCGCTCCCGGCGGCAGGTGAGGAAATCGCCGTCGTTGGCTTTGCTGCGAGCGGCCTTCATTTCCCCATGCGCCGCGCGCGACCAGGGCTTGGTTTCCTCGGATCTTCGCAGCGGCGGTTCCGGTTGTCTTCGCCCTGCAAACCCAGCCGAGTTCGGTATGCCCTACCCTTTCGATGATGCCCGGCGCCTCGTCCTGCCGGCGCCCTGCGATGTTCTTGTTGCGCGCGCTGCCCGATCGCTCATTCTCTCTCCATGCCTGTCGTAACCCGCTTCGCTCCAAGCCCCACCGGCTACCTGCATCTCGGCCATGCCTATTCCGCACTTTTTGCGTTCGAGGCGGCGCGGGCCGAAGGCGGACGGTTTCTCCTGAGGATCGAGGACATCGATCCCGTGCGGCGGAAGCCGGAGTTTATGGAAGCCATCTTCGAGGATCTGCGCTGGCTGGAGCTGACATGGGAGGAGCCGGTGCGGCGGCAATCGGAGCATATGGAAGATTACGCCGCCGCGCTGGCGAAGCTGCGGTCCATGGGGTTGCTGTACCCCTGCTTTTGCACCCGCCGCGAGATCGAACGCGAGGTCATGGCTTCGGCCGCCGCACCCCATTTGGCGCCTCAAGGGCCGGACGGAGCTGTCTATCCGGGGACCTGCCGCAAGCTCGATCCTGACGAGCGCGCGCGAAGGCTGGTCCGTGGCGAAGCGGCGAGCTGGCGTCTCGATGCGGCGAAGGCGTTTGCGATGACGGGGCCTTTATCCTGGAACGACCGCGCCGCTGGACGCATCGAGGCGGCGCCCCTGGATTTCGGCGACGTGGTGCTGGCCCGAAAGGATGCGCCGACGAGCTATCATCTCAGCGTCGCCGTGGACGATTGCCTCCAGCGCATCACTCTTGTCACGCGCGGCAAGGACCTGTTCCGCGCCACGGACATTCACCGCCTGCTGCAAGCGCTCCTGGGCTATGCGACGCCGGACTATCATCATCACGAGCTTCTGACGGACAGCGCCGGCCGGCGCTTTGCAAAGCGGGACAAGGACACGACGCTGCGCGCGCTGCGCGCCTCGGGGAAGACGGCGGCCGAGGTCAGGGAGATGGCGTCGCGGGGCGCCGGCCGCGCGGAACGCGAAGCGCTTTAACCGGACCGGCAAGACACCTCTACGCCTTTGCAGTTGCCAACTGCGCAAGCAAAGCGTGAATGTGGGCCCTTGGCGAACGCAACGACCCACTTCTGAAGAACCGATGCAGCACGACAGCGATGAAATTGGCGCTTGCCCCTTGGACCCTTCGGCAAGCTTCGAGCGGGAGTTTCAGACGTGGCGGCGGGCTTGGCTCGAATCGTTGATGGACGATTACGGCGATCTGGCGCGCTATCGCGCCGCCAATGCCGCGCTTGAGCCGCCATCCCCGGAAGAGGGCCGCGTCGTCTTTTTCGGAGATTCCATTACCGAGGGATGGAAACTTGAAGTGTATTTCCCCGGTAAGCCGTACATCAATCGTGGCGTCAGCGCGCAGACAACCTCGCAAATGCTGGTTCGCTTCCGGCAGGACGTGGTCGCGCTGAAACCCAGGGCCGTGATAATCCAGGCGGGCGTCAACGACCTTGGCGGCAACACCGGGCCGATGCCGATTGAGGACACCAAATCGAATTTCGCATCCATGGCGGATATCGCCCGAGCAAACCAAATCCGGGTGATGGCGTCGTCGCTCCTTCCGCCGCCGCACAAGGGCGCCCCGCTCTCGCGATACAATCTCCTGAAACACCCTGCGGCAAAGATCCTTGAGCTCAACCGCTGGCTTGAAGACTACAGCGCCTGCCATGGCGCCGATTTTCTGGACTTTTTCTCGGCCATGAGCGACGGCGACGGATTCGTGAAGGAGAGTTTCTCCGAGGATGGATTGCATCCGACGCCTGCTGGCTATAAGGCGATGGCGCAGGTCGTCCAAACTGCGTTGACCGGGCAAGGTCAGGCAGCCGCCAGGGGCAGCCCGGCGATAGGATTATAACTCAAGCACGGACGCCGGCGTCTCTTGCATCTCGATGGCCTTGCTCATGCCAGAGAACGCGAAGCAGGACGCTGTCTCGGGTGACGAGATCATTGATATATAGCCGGGAAAGAGCTCCGCGAGGCGACCGAAGCCGCTCCGCGCTCTTGCGTCGTACACAAGCGGCTCGCAGCCGATGATTTTCTCCGCTTCATCGCGAGGCAGTCTCACGCCGGCTCGCAAGACGACAGCTTCCCTGTCCTCAAAGTCGAGACGCAGAAGTGCGCATGCAAGGCTCAGTGGCCTTTCCGCGTGGGCTCTGGCGATCCGAAAAGGCCTGTTGAGGCGCTCGTAAATCGCCGCAAGGCCGCTGAACTTTTGCGGCGCGCGCTCCCTTTCAACGAGCAAATTTCTGAGGATCGTAAAGAGTTGGACTCGAAAACCGGTTCCATCGCGAAGCCCCTGCGTAGTGTCGAAGGCTCTTTTGAGCGTTTCCGAGACCTCGCGATCGGCGCTTGAAACGTCGCCCGTCATCAATCGTGCATAGGCCCGAAGATGCGGAATTTCTGTAAGGATCGCCTCGGAGAGACGCGTTTCAACCTGGCCAGGCATTCGCTTCGCTTTCTCAATGATAGAGACGGATTCCTGAGGCTTCGGGAAGCCATCGTCCGTAAATGCGCACGCTCCGGCTCTCAGGTCCGATGAAGCCAGGCTGAATGGTCGAACTGTGCGGTAAGGTAATCCGGCGCCCGGGCCGTTTGATAAACCGCGAGCGATATCAAAGGCTGGTCGGAGCTGCAGCCGAACCCGCTTTCGACGGGCTGTTTGAAGCGCACATCGACTGAGAGGAGCTTGCCGGCGTGCCACTTGGCAACTTTGTCCAGGTTTTCCGAGATGTCCGTAAGTGTCGAGCCTTGCGGAATGCAAAAGGACACAGAACCGTCCTCGAACTCCATCAGCACGTTTGTCGCGACATAACGGTCTTTTGCAATTTTACCCATGATCACCTCACTTGAATATCAGATCGTCATCTTAGCGATAGAGATCGGAAACTCATAGAGTCGGAAAACACTCAGCCAAGTTCGCGTCGGACTTAAGTCGCATATAAACTTGCCTCGCAAATACAGGGCGAAACGATCAGCAAGACTTAAGGCCGGCGCCAGCGCATGGGGTCTCGTGCTTTCTTGGGCGGCGCTTCGATAAGGGCAGCGAGCAATTCGGCGGCGAAGTGCGCGAAACTTGGCGAACCGGAAACGTTGCGGGGCCGGAAGGGGAACGCCTTCCCGATCTCGGAGCCATCTCAAACGCTGGGGGCATGGTGCGACGCGTGTCGCGGAAGTTTGTAGCATGAGCTACAAGCACAAACCGCACAAAAAGGCGTTATTCTTTATAAATCAATAGTTTAATTCCTTGGCACGGTCGTTGCGACAGGGAGCGCTGAAAAAGGCGCGCAGTTATGGTGCGGCGCGACCCCCCAAGGCAGGATAGCCCGCCGACAGGCAGGCGCCCGCCGCCCTTTGCGAGGAACCAATCATGCAAGATTTCGAGCATCAGGGGGTCATGAACGCAGAGCCGGGCAAAGGCTTGGACGAAGCGCCGCCTATCCGCGCTTTCAACTCGCCGCCTAGAAGGAGCCTCGCATGAATGTCATGATCACGCCCTCCGCAGAAAAGTTCATCCGGCGGCTGCTGCGTTTCGACGGCGGCCCGGGCAGCGGCTTCCGCCTCAAGGTGACCGCGGGCGGATGCTCAGGTCTGGCCGCCGAGTTCAGCGTCGAGGCATCGCCGCTTGCAGGCGATGCAGCCGTCGAAATCAATGGCATCAAGCTCTTCCTGCCGGCCGAAAGCCGCTTGCTGCTCGATGGCGTCACCATCGACTTCGCAGAGACCCCCACGCAATCGGGGTTCGTCTTTCACGATCCGAAGAAGAGCGCCTGTGCATGCAATTGAAACGGCGGGGCAGCCCAAACGGCCGCCAAAACCGCAACAGAGGGCTGGCTTCGTGCGCCGGAGAATCGGATTGGGAGAAGGCATGGGGCTTTCATCCTGGGACGGCATTGCCGTGGCGGCTGTTCTGCGCGCCAAGCCCCTTCACGCCAAAGCATGAACCTGCGGCTTGGCAATCTCGCGGAGAGTTGGGCCAGGGCGCGGAAGCTCATAGAGGTGGACACGACCGGCAAGACCGGTTCGGCGAAGCTGGCCGGGGCAGCCGGCCGGTGAGGGCGCGGCGATGAACGTTGACATCGACGAAGCCATTGACTGGCAAGGCAACGAGATCGCTTGCGAAGGCTGCGATCACCGCGCTTTGCTTGCCGAGGGGCGCTGCCGGCGTATGCATGCTTGCGTCCACGACCGCTACGCGCGGCGCATCGACCGGTTCTTCGACTGGAATCCCACGCTCGCCAACGGCTACCTCGATCACCCGCATTTCGAGGTGCGAGCCATTGCCGCGAAGTCCTCGGACGTTTTCCTTTTGCCCGCGCTGCTTCGCGACCCCGACGAAACCGTGCGGTGGAATGCGGCGCGGCGGCTGCCGCCCCGTTACCTTGCCATTCTGCGCGACGATCCCCACCGCGAGGTCCGAATCCGGGTCGCCTCTCTGCTCGATCCCGACGATCTCGCCCCGATGATGCGGGACTTTGACTATTATGTCCGGCTGATGGTCGCGCGCCGGCTCCCGGAAGGCATGCTTCCCGCGATGATGTGGGACGAAGAGCCCGAGGTCCGGCGCGTCGTGGCGAGCCGCATCGCGCGCGACATGGTCCAGCAGATGGCGGCCGACCCCGATGCGCAAGTCCGGATCGAGGCGGCGCGGCGCTTGACGCCCGAGGAATTGATCGGGCTTCACCGCGACCCCGATTGGCGCGTCCGTTACGAGGCCGCAAGCCGGATCGTGCCGGGCATGCTGGCCGCGATGCTGGACGACCCCGACGAACTGGTTCGTGACGTTGCCGTGACGCGCACGCGGATGCAGCCGGGCGCGGAGCTGGGCGGCAATGTTGTGCGCTTTGACTGGAGCCGCGTGAACGGCGCCGCCCAGCCGCTGGCCGCCGAAACCCGCCAACTGCCGGAGTAACCATGGGACTAAGCAGCGACGACATCAAAGATATCGACGCTCTGCTCGGAGCGCCCGATGCGGGTCCCGAAACGTTCGCGAAGATCCGCGCCCGCTTTCCCGGATTGCCGGTGACACGGGCGGACGCTTCCGACGTCGACAGCGAAACGCCCTTCCGCCAGTATCACCGCTTCGACCTCTTTCTGGTCGATGGCAGCGGTCATTGCTTGCGTATCACGGCCCTCCCGGAACGCGCGTCCGGGCTCGTGCTCGCTGCGCGCCGGGGGACGGCATGAGCGCTTTCTTCGAACTATCATTTCCCAACCGAGCGGGCCTTCGCCCTGCCGTTTCACCCTCCCCTTACCGAAACCCAGATCGCCTTCAACGTTGGGACCATGAAAGACGCCTCCGCCGACGTCGGAGCGGGCGCGGCAATCTCGCTTTAGTAACCTCTGGAGACATACCGGCATGCCAATTCTAACCGTACTCCCCTCGGGCAGCACCATTGAAGCCCCCACTGGATCGACGTTGCTCGCGGCGCTGCTCGGAAGCGGCATCGAGTTTACCCACAAGTGCGAAGGCAATGCGAAGTGCGGCACTTGCCACATCTTCGTTCACGAGGGCCGCAAGAGCCTGTCGAAAATCGCCTCCTTGGAGAACGAGCGTCTGGACCAGATCGTTGGCGTGGGCTCGAAGTCGCGCCTGGCCTGTCAGGCGACGCTTGGAGCAGAAAATGTGACGGTTGAAATTCTTGGCTTCGGCTCAGGAATTTAGGGAGCCGAAGCGAAAGGCAGCAGGGCTATAGCGCCTTGTCTGGCGGGGCGCGGCGTTTTCCGTCTCGAACGCGCCCGCGTGGATACGTTGAAGGTGGCGAGCTACGGGAGGAATGACATGGCCAACAGAACGGTAGATGCAATCCGCGACGCCCTCAATAGCGGTCTTGCCATTCCTTACCTTGGGCCGGGCATGCTGGCGCTAGCCGGGAATGGCTGCCCGCTGCCTGCGTCGCCCGAAGAATTGGTGGACAGGCTCACGGCAAAAGCCAGCGTGCCGCACAAGATTTGCAAGAACCTTACGGCCGCGGCCCAGTTCATCGAGAATTTCAAACACCGTAAGACGGTGAAGGCCGCTATGACGGAAGCGTTTGGCGTGGAAGTCCAGCCAACCGGCCTTCATTCGTACCTGGCCTCCCTGCCCTCGTTACGGCTGGCCGTGCACGCCTGGTACGACGACCTCCCGCAAAAGGCGCTCGCCGGCCGCAAGGGATGGGGCATCGCCCAAGGCGTCAGTCAGGCGGAGCATTTCGGCGAGTGGTCCCACTATTTCACCGGCGATGGCAGCCCGGGCCTCGCGGATGCATCAGCGGCTGCGTCCTGGATGCCGCTGCTCTATCAGCCGTTGGGTTCCGTTTCGCCGGCAGCCAATTTCCTTGTTTCCGACTCCGATTTTGTCGAGGTGCTTACCGAAATCGACATTCAGACGCCTATTCCCGAGGCCGTTCAAAATCTGCGTCGGGGCCGGAGCTTCCTGTTTCTTGGCTGCCGCTTCTCGACCCAGCTCGAACGGATATTTTCGCACCAGATTATCAAGAGATCGTCGGATAGCCATTGGGCGGTGCTGCCGGAGGAGCCGACGCGCAACGAAGCGCGCTTTCTCGCTCAGCACAACATCGAGCGCATTGCGATGCCTCTTCCGAGCTTCGCCGCGCTTCTGATGGAACAGAAGACGCCGCTCCAGCCTCAGCAGCCCATTGCGTTCGCCTCCTGATCCCAGCGCATGGACCTGGAAAACCGGCGGCCGCAGAAAAACAACGCCTCGCAACCACTTCATTCGGCGCTAGGAGCATCCTCATGTCTCTCGATCTCCCCATGGTCTTCAAACACCATGTCTTCATCTGCGGACAGCAGCGGCCGCCCAACCATCCACGCGGAAGTTGCGGCGCAGCAGGCTCCATGAAGCTCATCGAGAGGCTGAATATGAAGGTTCAGGCCTTGGGCAATCCCGAAGTCTCGGCGACCATAACAGGGTGCATTGGTTTCTGTCAGGCCGGTCCAATAATCGTCGTTTACCCGGAAGGGATCTGGTACGCCCCAAAATCGGCCGAGGACATCGACGAAATCGTCGCGTCTCATCTCGGCGAGGGCAAGCCGGTGGAACGCATTGTCATCCTTCCGAGGGTTTGAGAAAGCTCGCCTGCGGCGCCGTGTCTCCGGCGGCGAAGGTCATGACAGTCGTTTCGCTGTCCATCGTGATATGAGCCGCTTTCAACGCGCCGTCCTCATCGTATTCGTAACGGTGGATTAATTCGACTTCGCCATAGACCAGCTTCTCGATCGTAACAACCCGATCCTGATCGTCGAACTGCGACCGGATATAGGTATTGCGGTTTTCGATCTGGTCTTCCCGCAGCGGGTTCACCAGCCGCAGCGGGAGTTTGACTCCAGAATAGCTTAAGAAATAGCGGTATTTTGTCCCCGGCATGCGCTTCCTCCCCTCAATCCCCAGCCCAAGCGCAATGCGCGCCGCCCCATGGGTGCAGGCTTTGCGAAAACTGCTCACGGACTATCTTATTACAGTGAAGAATTCAGCGTCACCGGTCCATTTTTATCTTTAAGCCGCCGCGACTTGCTTTTCGGAAGAGACCTGAAGCGTTTGTTCCCGGCGGAGTTCATAGGGCTTGCCCCTCAGGGTGAGCGTCATCGGCTCGCCCTCTTCCAGATGTGCCTCAATGCGTTGCTTTTCCTGGTCTATCTTGATCTTGAGGCTGCGGCCGCGCCACTGAACGGCAAACGCAAGGCTGCGCCAGGCCGCCGGCAGTTTTGGCTCGAGGGATAGGCCGTCGCTCCGCAAGGACAGCCCTGCAAACCCGAGCACCGCCACCATCCAATTCCCGCCGAGCGCCGCGATGTGCACCCCGCCGTCGGTCCCGGCATGGCGGTCTGAAAGATCGATCGCCGCGCTCCGCAGGAGATACCGGAGAGCCGTTTCGGACTGTCCAAGCCGAGCCGCGGCGAGCCCGTGCATGGAGGGGCTCAGCGAACTTCCGTGGTCGCATCGAGGCGCGTAGTAATCGAAGTTATTCGCGCCAGCGGCGCCGGGGAACTCCTCCGGCAAGAGGGCCAGCAGCGCCACCACATCGGCTTGCTTGATCACTTGGGATTTTTGCGTCCGGTCGCGCCCCAACACCACGTCCATCGGCACCGAACGGCCCGCGTAAGCCGCGAGATCGATGTCCTCCAGTCCGAAATAGCCTTCGAATTCCTCGAAAAGCCCGGTCTTGGGGTCGAGACCAGTAGCGATTGTCTCCGCAACGGTGCGCCACTCCTTCAGCTCGGCTTCGTCGAGATCGAGGCGTGACCACAGCCGCGCCCAATCCTGCGGCCAGCGCTCGCGCAACAAAGCCGCCACATCGAGCGCGCGGCGAATGTTCCAGCGCGCCATGACATTGGTGAAGGCGCTGTCATCGATAGTCTCGTGATATTCGTCCGGTCCGATGACGCCGCGGATATGGCGACGGCCATCCGCCTCCAGCTTGGCGCGGCTCGACCAGAACCGGGCCGTCTCCAGCATGATCTCGGCGCCAGCGCTGCGGAGGAAACCATCGTCCGCTGTGGCTTGCCAGTATTGCCAGACAGCGTAGGCCACGTCCGCGCTGATGTGCTGCTCCTCCGTGCCGCTCAGGATAGGAATGATTTGGCGGTCCGGACCGATAACGTGATCCGGCGCGGTCTCCTCGCCGGTATCGGCCGACTCCCAGGCATAAAGGGCGCCGCGCCAGCCCAGGCGGATCGCTTTCGCCCGAGCGCCGTCGAGGGTGTGAAAGCGATACATGAGCAGCGCGCGCGCCGCTTCGGGCCAAGTCAGCATGTAGAAAGGGAGCAGATAAATCTCGGTGTCCCAGAAGACATGCCCATGATAGTCGCCGCCGGTCAGCGCCCTGGCGCCGATCGACACGCGCTCGTCGCCGGGGTCGGCCGCGCTATTCAAATGGTAGATGGCGAAGCGCAACGCCTGCTGAGCCGCTGGATCGCCTTCGACCTCGACGCCGCTGCGCCGCCAGCGGTTTGCCCACGCCGCCTCGTGCGCCGTCATCACGCCACGCCAGCCGGCTCGCGCGCGCCCAAGCTTTTCGCGCGCGACGGGGCCTGGGTCGAACGCTTCGCTGTCGCTCCTCACGATGGCGACGGAGCGCTCGAAATATACGACCTGTCCGGCGCGGGATTTCCAGCGCCAGGACCATTTCAATGCGCCGAGCGCGGATGCCGCGAGGTCCTGGCCATCGACCTGAAGCGACGACGCGGCGGCGATGGCGAGGACTTTGCCCGAATGCCGGGTGCGCCAGGAGCCGAGATCCTGATCGAGCCGCTCCGATGCGAGCCCAAGGTTCAGCCCCTCGAATGACGCTTCCAGCTCGATTTCGGCTTCTCCCTCCTCGATCTGCAAACGGATCAGTTGCAGCCCGGCCGCGCGCTCGCTCAGCGAAACGAAGCGCAATGTCCGCATGCTGAGGTTTACCTCAGGCGCTTTCAAATCCTTGAATTCGCTAAGGAAAGCGCCCCGCCTCACATCGAGCGTCATGCGATGCGACGACACCGCGCAAGGATGATGCGCCAAAGGTCCGCTCGGCAGCAGGATGCGGACTTTCAGCCAGTCGGCGGCGGGGACAAGCTCTGGCTCGGTCTCCTCTCCATCTGGGTTGTCGAACAACCCCGCCACATAGGTGCGCGGCGGAACGACCCAACGCGCGCCCCGTGTAATGGCCCGGGCGCCCCTTACGCCCAGGAAACCATTGCTTATCGCGAAGCGCGACTCGAGGCTATGCTCGCGAAGCGGATCGTAGCCGTCCGCGGTAAGGACCCAAGCGGGATCGGCGGTTGGCTCCAAAGCTTCTTCCATGGTCTTCCTCCCGATCATGATGGCCTGCGCGAAAGGCGTCCGGCGGCAAGATCGTCGATTGAAACTTCATCGAGGCTTGTCACCACCACATCCGCCCCGGCCGCCCACAAGACGGCTTCGTCTCCGCGGCGGGCGACGCCGAGAGCCGTCATCCCGCCGGCGCGGGCCGCCTCCATGCCGGCGGGAGCGTCCTCGGCGACGAAGCAGGATGCGGGCTCCATCTTCAGCCCCTTGGCTGCGAGCAGAAATATTGCAGGGTCCGGCTTGCCTCGCGGCAAATCCCAGCCGGGCACATCCACCGTGAACATATCGAACAGACTTTTGCCGGAGGCGAGGCGGATAGCCTTCATCATGCCGTTGGCATTTTTCGAGGACGACGCGGCGGCCATCGGCCACCCCAATGCGGCGATCGCCTGAACGAGGCGGAGTGCGTCGGGGAAGGCGGCGACGCTCCCGGCGTGGATCAACTCCTCAAGCCGCATCTGCTTCCGCTCGGCATAGGCGGCTGCCTGCCCCGCAGCGTTGGGCACGCCCAATGCCTTGAGCGCCGCCAGCGCTCCGGCGAGGCGCGGCTTTCCCGCCACCTGATCCTCATACATGTCGGAGGTAAACCGAGCCGGATCGGCATATCCTTTGAGCGCTTCGCGCCAGGCGCGCTCATGCGGGGATGCGAGAAGGACTCCATCAACGTCGAAGATAGCCCCGGTCAGCTTTTGATGACGGCGGGCGATCTGCGCTGCCGGTTCGGCGATTGTCATGACTTGGGCCTTTGATTTAGCCCGGAATTTCCAGGCGCTTCGGTTTAGTCCCGCCTCTTCAGGGACCGGAGGTTGCAACTGCGATGCCGTCGAGGGAAGCAATCCTCACGGGCTTATGGAGCGCCGGGCGGCAATGGCGGCGCGGCGTTCCAAAGCGCTATGACACGGGTTTTGGGGTGGCTGGCTTCGTGGCCGAGAATGCTGAGCGAGGCAGGCCCGAGCGCAAAGTGCTGGCCTTCAATCGCGGGCAACCCAATCCATCGCACAGCGAGGACGCATCCGAACTGGCGATGCGAGAAGAGCGCGACGTTGCCTTCCAGCCCTTGAAGTTTTGCGATGAGCCGATCGGCGCGGGCGGAAACTTGCGCGGGCGTTTCGCCGCCGGGGCAGCCGTCCCGAAACAGATTCCAATCCGGACGTTCCTTGAGAACGTCCGCGGTAAGCCGTCCTTCGTAATCCCCATAGTCCCACTCCAAAAGATCCGGCTCCACCTCGGCCGACCCCCCAAGTCCCGCCAACTCGCATGTCCGCCGCGCCCGTTGCAGCGGACTGGTGAGAATGCGCGTGAAATCGATCGCTTCCAGGAAGGGTTTAAGGCCGCGCGCCTCGTTCTCGCCATGCGCCGTCAACGGAATGTCCGTGCGTCCGGTGTGCTGGCCGGAGAGCGACCATGCGGTTTCGCCGTGCCGGATGAAGTAAAGCTGAAGGAGCTTTCGGCCTGCGGTCACGTCTTACGCTCCATTTCGCCCCTGGCTTAGCCAGCGTTTCAAACGGCAGCAATTGAACCCGCTATTGCCACGAGCAGCCTGCGCTATCGCCGTCCGCTGCCCTCATTGTCATTGCCGGGCCTAGTAACCTTCGAAATGCCGAACTCTCTACTGGATGTCCGCCTCAAGAGCTGCTCCCGGCTCGAACTGGGGGCGGCCTTTGACGAGCGTGTCGTGACCTCGATTGGTTCACGCTCGCAAACTGGACACCGCTAAGGTCCCCTTCGGGTAGAAGACACCCTGGATCAAGCTAAGTTCCGGCGGCGCCCATTCGCCCCGGCTTTATTTAGCTATTGAGATAGGATGCCGCTCTGTGCCGCCGTCCGCAGCCAGGGCTTCATTGTGAAAGTCGGAGGCTTTTCCGTCAGGCCCCGTACTGCTCGTCGCTGACCTGTTCCAGCCATTCGACGGCGCTGCCGTTCAACGCTTCCTGAATGGCGATGTGCGTCATCGCCGTTGACGGCGCCGCGCCGTGCCAATGTTTCTCGCCCGGCGGAATCCAGACAACATCGCCCGGGCGGATCTCTTCGACAGGGCCGCCCCAGCGCTGAACGCGCCCAAGGCCAAAGGCGACGATCAAGGTCTGACCAAGCGGGTGCGTATGCCAGGCCGTGCGTGCGCCGGGCTCGAACGTGACGCTCGCCGCGCGAACACGGGCCGGATCCGGCGCCTCGATGAGAGGATCGATCCGCACCGTGCCGGTGAAATACTTCGTTGGCCCTTTGCCGGAAGGTTGTGAACCGCTTCGCTTTATTTCCATGACGTCCTCTCGTGAATTGGCGCCGCGACCATCAAAGCCCGCTCCCGGCCCGAGGCGTTTATGACCGCCCCAAGTGTCAATGGTCTATTCCCCTTGTTGCTCCGCAAACGCATTTCCTTAACGCGCGAAAGGCCAAGGCCATCTGGACCCGGCTTCTTCCGGCTGCGGGCGCCGATCTGGAATCCACGCGTCTTCGTCGCCAAGTCTAACCAAACACCACCGAATTCTATAGGGCGCGCTCCTCACCCATGAAAACCATCCTCATTATCGGCGCAAGCCGCGGCATCGGGCTTGAGACCGTCCGCCGGGCTCTCGATCAAGGCCACCGGGTGCGCGCTTTTGCGCGATCGGCATCCCAAATCCCAATTACCCATGCGGAGCTTGCGAAGGTGAACGGCGACGCGCTCAGAGCCGAGGATGTTGCGGCCGCCGTAAAGGGCGCCGACGCCGTCATCCAGACGCTCGGGGCCAAGGCCAGCATTGCGATGGTCACCAGCCACACTCAGCTCTTCTCTGACTCCACGCGCATTCTGATCCAGACGATGGAAAGCGCGGGCGTGAAGCGTCTGATTTCCGTGACGGGCTTTGGGGCCGGCGATAGCCGCGAGCATATGCCCTTGTTGCAGCGCCTTCCCTTCGAGGCCCTGTTGGGCCGCGTCTATGCGGATAAGGCGGTGCAGGAGATGATGATCCGGCGCAGCGCCCTGTCCTGGGTGATAGCCCGGCCGGGCATCCTCACCAGCGGTCCTCGCACAGGCCGGTATAAAATCCTCGATAAGCCGGCCGATTGGCGGGGCGGCGCGATCTCTCGCGCCGATGTCGCAGATTTTCTCGTCAAGCAAGTCGAAGATGACGCCTATCTCGGCAAAACACCCGCATTAATTGGATGACCATGCGCGCCGAGCACCCTGAGGTGCTCCGGTTGTTTGGATGTTAGCCCGCATGAGGGTTTGACGCCGATCGGGGGTTCCGCCCCATGCCGGTCCACACTGAATGTTAAAATCGATTTTACTGGCGACAGCGATGAGGCATTCGCGGCCGCCCTCGACCAGCTCTGGGCCGCGCTTCATTTGGACGTGGCCTGGCGCCGCGAGAACCGCAGGCTCACCGGTCGCGGGACACGGCGTCGTGCCCGCTTAGTTCGATGAACGCGCGCGCACCCTCAATCAGGGTCAAAAGCTTGGTATCGAAA
Source organism: uncultured Alphaproteobacteria bacterium (assembly GCA_963748525.1). GTDB lineage: Bacteria > Pseudomonadota > Alphaproteobacteria > Rhizobiales > Rhodomicrobiaceae > Rhodomicrobium. The sequence goes on along the minus strand of CAVVJJ010000018.1, from coordinate 125,654 downwards.
TCGGTGAGCAAGGGCTCTAGATTACCCTGACTCTGAAGGATGGCGGCTTCAAGAGTTCTAGTTGCGTGACACAAGCCGTCAGCGCCGAGGTAGCCGGCTGCTCCCCGCAGTGCATGCAGCTGATGGGCCGCGCGCTCATGTTCACCGTGGGCCAAAGCTTCCCGAATGCCCTGATGAGCCGAGCCGAACTCTTCAACGAAAGTTCGTAGAAAGCGGAAAAAAAGCGCTCTGTCGTTCCCAAGGGTCGAGGCCGCGCGCGCGAGATTGATCCCCGGGATTGCAGGGAAGTCGACAGTGCTCCCGCGCCCCTTAGCCGATGGCTCCTTCCTGCAACCCGCATGCCATGACTTCAGGACGGCAACGAGTTCCTCCAGATCGACCGGTTTGGCAAGAAAATCGTCTGCGCCGGCATCGTAGGCTTGCTGGCGCTGTTCGGTGAGTACTCCCGCGGTCAGGGCGATCACGGGCAAATCCACCAGACCCAGCTCGCTTCTAATCGCATGGGTGGCGGCGAGACCGTCCATCACTGGCATCTGAATGTCCATCAGCACAGCATCGAACGCTTCACCACGGGTTCGCAAATATTGCAAAGCTTGCTGTCCATCTCCCGCCATGGCGACGCTCGCGCCCTCACTCTTCAGCATGCGCTCGACGACTTCGCGATTCAACCGGCTGTCGTCCACAACGAGAAACCTTAATCCTGATAGCCGTCTCGCTTCTGGGGCCGCGACAGGGAGCGCCTCGCGCTTAATTTCCCCGGCTTTTTCCGTCATGCGTTCGAAGGGCGCCTCAAACCAGAAGGTGCTGCCCGCGCCATGCACGCTTTCAACCCCGATATCGCCGCCCATCAACTCGACCAGGCGTTTGCAAATGGAAAGTCCCAGGCCGGTGCCGCCAAAGCGCCTGGCGATGGCCGCCTCGGCTTGGGTGAACGGTCTGAATAGAGAAGCAGCTTGCTCAGGCGTCAGGCCGATTCCTGTGTCTGCCACTTCGAAAAGAAGTCGCACGGAAGATGCCGTTGAGGAAACCGGCTTAACGCGCAGACAGATTCTGCCATGTGTTGTGAACTTGACGGCGTTACCCACGAGGTTCACAAGAATCTGCTCCAGCCGAAGCGCATCGCCGCCCAGCATGCCTTCGACCCCTGAAGAATTCTCGATCAGTAATTCCAGTCCTTTGCTGTGGGCGCTGACCCCAAGCAGACTTGCGATATGCTCGAGCATGGCCGCCAGATCGAACGGCCGCGAATCCAGCCGCAGGTGGCCAGCCTCAATTTTGGAAAAGTCTAGAATGTCGTTCAAGATTCCCAGGAGGGATTGCCCTGCCTGCCGGATGCGTCGCACCATTTCGAACTGATCCGGCGAAAGGGGCTCTTTTTCCATCATCTGAGCCAAGCCAAGAATGCCGTTCATCGGCGTGCGAATTTCATGGCTCATATTGGCGAGGAACTCGCTCTTCGCGGCGCTCGCCGCGGCGAGTTCGACGGTGCGTTCCTCCACCTTGCGTTCGAGATTGGCATTAAGATCGCGAAGCGCCGTTTCGGCCCGTTTCCGTTCGGTTATATCCGCGACAGTTGCTTGAACGAACTGTCCCTCCCCAAGTGTGAAAGCGGCAAGCGAGATGTCGACGGGAAAGAGCGTTCTGTCCTTGCGCTGGCCCGTGAGATTTCCACACTGGCCCATCGGGCGCGTTTTCGGATCTCGCATAAACTCAATGCGTTTGATGAGATGTGGATTGCGCTGGGAGTCAGGAACGAGTTCCTCTAGAGAACGGCCAAGCAATTCCTCGGGCTCGTAACCGAACATCTGGTCGAGCGCCTCATTGGTCATGCGGATTTGCGAATTATGATCAATAAGCAGCAAGCCGTTCGGGCTCGTCTTCACGATCGCTTCGACAAGCAATTTGTTTCGATCAGCCCGTTCTATCGCTGCCGCCAGTTCCGCATTGACTTTCTGCAAGCGGCTGCGCTCGGCGCTGAGGTCGCGGCCCGTCCGTCGCAATTCGAGCCGATGCCGCTGCAAAACTTCGTTGGCGCGCGTTAAATCGTGGATGCGCCGCGTCCGGTGGACGAGAACATGGTTGACCGTCGCGCAAACGTCTTCCGCGATCTCGATCTCGCCTGGCCGCCATGGCAGCGAGTGGCGACGCTTGGCCTCGATCCAAAGATCGAACGATCGCCGGGGCAGATCGAGACCGCCTCCGGGGTCAGCGACCGTCTTTGGCTTTCCAGCCCATGAGACGGAGCGTATGACCTCGGGGCGGAACAGCAGCAGAGCAGGCTGGCGGGCATCCTCAAAGAAAATGGCCAGCACGCCGCTTGCCTTCTCGCAATAATCAAGAAAGGGAGGGAAGAGGTCCGAAATGCAGTCGGAGATGAACACGGACGCGCCGTCCGCCGGCCGTATCAAAGCCGTCAGGGCGGCAATATCATCAGCCGGCGGTGCGTCGCCCAAGGTGCGTATGCCAGTTGCGCCCTTGTCATTCCAGACCACGGCGGCGCTTGCACAGCCGGGTAGGAGCCCGAGAATTGAAGGTTCGCCTTCGGCGAGAGCACTTAGAAAATCCTCCGCCACCGCGAGTTTGGACAATATCGCGGCGTGCGAGGGCTTGCCGGCTCGCCGGCTGGTTTTTGTAGCTCCGCCAAGGCGGCCGCCCAACATCAAGGTAAAAGCTTGGACGATAGCGGCCACCTGATTGCGGGTCACGGCTGCTACCCTGTGAGGCCGGCGATGGTGGCTTATTAGCAGACCCCAGAGCGCCCCATCGCAGATAATCGAGATGGACATGGCGCCGTCCACGCCAATGTTTCTTTGATACGTCAGGTGAGTGGGCGAGATGCTACGATACCGGCTGAGACTGAGATCGAACGGTTCCCCGGACGGGTCCCGGCTGGGTTCCAGCGGTACAGGCTCGTAATCTCGGGTCGGCAACCAGCGCGCGCGGGCGACGCGATAGAGGGCGCGAGCCTGGGGCGGAATATCGCTCGCGGGAAACCGTAAACCCATGAAAGATTGTCCCCAATCCTCGCACAAACTTTCGCCGATGACCTCGCCGTCGCCGTCGCGCTCGAAACGATAGACCAACACCCTTTCGAAGCCTGACACGGTGCGCACTGCCTTGGCCACGAGTGCAGCCAGCTCGGCAAGGTCTTTCGCGGCCGCCATCTCCTTGAGGACTTCGGCCACGGTCAGAGATCCGGCGTCAAGAATGGGTAGCGCCGGAGCGCCACCGGCTAGCTCGAATTCGCAGAACACGGCATTGGAAGCGGCAAAGCAATGCACCTCCGTCGATCCTGTACCAGTGATCTCTGCGATCAGCGTACGCTCCCCTCCACCGCCCCTCCCAAGGTCACGGCAGACTTCGACGACTGGCGGCGGAAGCCAGGGCGGAAGTTCCCAGAGAGGCGTCTCGGAAAAGATGGCGTCGGCGTTGGCGCTCCTGGTGATAAGGCCCAGGCTCTTGGCGTCGAGGCCCACAATAAGCCCATGCGGCTGAATAGCACCGCTAAGATGGATCGGCTCTTGGCTGCAGACGTCAGCGTCACCCGACGTCACGATTGCACGCTGAAGATCGACGCTTCGATGTCAATTGGAGGGCGCCAACTGCGCTGAGGTTTGGATCGGGTATTTGCCGATAGGCCTCGACGGCGTCGCCAAAAGCATTCCCCATCGCTCCCACCTCCCGATCCGCATCTTTGCCAAATAAGAGGCTCCGCGCTGCAAACGCTTCGGGCGGGACGAAATATCACCGCAGTAACAGGCTTGCTGTTCAATCGAACTAAGGCCTTACTGCAAGTTCCAGGTCGCTCCTTCGGAGCTTTCATTCGTCACTGCCAGAACCTTACCGTACCATTCATGCCTAAACAGACCCCAAATCGACTACGATTGACTTGAGAGAATTTGAATTATTTTGATCAAGGCGCCCCGCCGAGGGTTCGGGGGAGCAGTGGTAAGAGCATTCTTCGGCTTTTAGGCTTACTTATCGTTCGACAAGGCGTGGAGCAGGCGCGCGCGCCAACGATTTGCCTTCCGGTCGAACAGACCAAACCCACCGTCGAACTCCCAATAGCAAGCGGAAATCCCATGTTGGGAAGCAGCTTGCCTCACGGCGCGCGTCCAAACAATCCGCGATTCGATGTCAGCTTCCTGATAAGCCCCGAATTCGCCCAGATACAGCGGCCGTCCGAGCAGCCTGCCGAGGCTGGCGGCCTTGTCGAAATCCATCGTCAGTGCTGCGACTTGTGATTGAGTTCCCCGCCAGGTTTCGCCCTTCCACTTCTCGCTGTCCTTCACCCAAGGAGCCGACTGATGAGTGAAGTGAAACGGCTCGTAATAATGAAAGGTAACGATCAGCCGCCGGTCCTTTGCCGGGAGTTTTAGATTTTCAAGGCCGTCCAAGCCGTTCCAGGGCGCCGCGCCAACGATGACTGCCCGCTCCGGATTGGTTTTACGGATCACACTAAGCAATTGCGCAACCATCGGGTTCCAGACTTCATCGGAAAGTTTATCATGGGGCTCGTTAAGCAGCTCAAAGAATACTTGCGCTGGGCGGCCGCGGAAATGTGTCGCTATTTGTTGCCAAAGGCCCAATAGTCTTGGAAACTGCTGATTGGGATCGCTATCCATCTCATAATAGTGATGAACGTCGATGACCACAGACAGCTTGTGCGCCAAAGCTTGATCGAGCGCGCGATCAACGCGTTCGAAAAACTTAGGATCGATTGTGTATGGGGGAGAAAGTGCAGCGTGTAATGACCACTGGATGGGGAGTCGCACTGAAAGAAAGCCGGCGCGGGCAATCTCAGCGAAATAATCGGTCTTGAGCTTTGAGCCCCCATCCCCTTCTCCCGAAACCTCTAACACATTCTCAAAGTTCACGCACTTCTGAAGCATTTTGTTGGCATTGAAAGTATCTTCTTCGGGGGCGGCGCCTGATAACGGTTGGGTTATTGCGGTCAGTGTCAGGAGCAAGCCGGCCGGAAATAGCCTAGTAGCAGAGCCCCGCGATTTCACAGCCAGCCTCCAAATAAAACGCAAGCCGCCTGCGGCGCGGCTGATGGCGCGACGTAAATACGGCCGTTTAAGATCTTAAGATCACTTGCAGAGCGCTTGGCCCAGCACCGGCGGATCGCGATGGCTTGGCGGATCGCGAACGGCCAGGGTCCGGCGCCGCAGCGGATCGAGCACTGCCTGATGCCAGGAACACCCTCTGGAAACTCAATCATGGCAAAAACACTCGGCATCCATCCGCGATCACAGCTCGCCAAACTGCGGCGCGCGGTCAAAGCATAAAGAAAGTTATATTGGTCGATTCCGTTCCAGTTCCCGCACTCCAAGCAGCTGAAAAATGAGTGTCAGCGTCAAGATTGGGCTAGTTCCCACCTCCACGCGTCTTCTATGATAGTGCCAAGATCGGCCCTCTCCGGCTTCCATCCAATTTCACTCCGCACAAGGCTGGAGTCCGCAACAAGCGTTGCCGGGTCGCCTCCACGCCGGACTCCTTCCCTGATCGCAATGCTGCGTCCGGTAATCTGCTTTGCAACACCAATCACTTCGGCCACGCTAAAACCGCGGGAATTGCCAAGGTTAAAGATGCCGCCGCGATGGCCCGATCTCAGCGCCTGCAGCGCGAGGTAATGGGCTTCGCATAGATCCACCACATGCACATAGTCCCGTACACAGGTTCCATCTTGTGTCGGATAATCGCGGCCAAAGACGGTAATGAACTCGCGCCGGCCGGACGCCGCCTTTAGCACGAGAGGGATAAGATGTGTTTCAGGATCATGCCGTTCGCCGATTGTCGCCTCCGGATCCGCCCCTGCGGCGTTGAAATAGCGGAGCGAGAAAAACTTAAGCCCATGAGCGGCGTGAAAATCTGCTAAAGCAACCTCGACCATCCTTTTTGTCCATCCGTAAGGGTTTATTGGATGGCATGGATGGTCTTCATGAACGGTATCAGTCTGTGGATTGCCGTACACAGCGGCGCTTGATGAAAAAACAAAATTTTTGACTCCGCATCCGATCATTGCCTGGAGTAAATGCAAAGTATTAGAAACATTGTTTACGTAATATTTCGAAGGCGATTCAACAGATTCGCCAACTTGGCTAAAGGATGCGAAGTGTATCACTGTATCTATGTTGCGTTCCATAATAATGTTTCGTACAAGTGCTTCGCAACCGAAATCGCCCACAATCAGCTCTCCGCCCGTAACGGCGTCGGCGAAACCCGTTGAGAGATTGTCGAGAACAACAAAAGTCTCTTCAGCGTCAAGAAGACGCTTAACCATATGCGACCCTATGTAACCCGCCCCACCAATGACCAAGACAGTCAAAACACACCCCGTATTTTTGTGCAAAAAATCTATTTCCCGAGGAAGCGTGCCAAACAACGGCCTTCGAGGCCAGCGCTACTTATTCAAACAGCTAATTTTTTATTGCAATGAGACCCTATATTACCAAAGCCCCAATAGCGCTTGCTGTGTGTTTTCAGTGGTTTCGTATAGCGCAAATATCCTGCGGGGTTGATGTTGCGGCTATAGGGGGCTCTGAACCGAGCCGATACGCACCAACAGCTATACAGGCGTCTTCTTATGAATGCCACGCTTCCGGTAAATTGTCGACGGACTGACGCCAAGGTAAGTTGCGGCACGCGGAATGTTGCCATTGCAAATGCCGACAGCGCGTTCGATTGCGGCTCTTTCGATCAGTTCCAGCGAGACCACGTCCGTTGGCGATTTCCAGCTACTCCAATCAATGCGCGGTGAATAACGCTCCCGAGGCTCAAAAGCTTTTTCTAGAGATTGGGTGGCGCTCGTGTAGGAATGGTTCGTCTCCAACTTGGCGCCGGAGTCAAAGGAATCAGGAATCGACAACATTGACGATTCGAGTACTTCTCCTTCGTGCATTACGATCGCGCTGCGGATCACGTTTTGCAATTGCCGGACATTTCCTGGCCAGTCATAGGCGAGCAATTTTCGTATTGCCGTGTCGGACAATGAAAGTGGGGCCTTTCCTTCGCGCTCCGAAAAAATCGCAATAAACTCCTCCGCAATTTCAACGACGTCGTCTTCGCGATCGCGAAGCGGCGGCATCTGAAGCGGAACGACATGTAACCGGTAGTAGAGGTCTTCGCGAAAACGCCCTGCTGACACCTCCGCGAGAGGATCGCGGTTCGTCGCGCACACGATTCGCACGTCGACCTTTTCGGTTCGAGTTCGAACCGACCGGCCGGAAGGTTCCTGTTTGCAGGAATCGCAAAAGCTCCGGCTGGAGGTCAAGCTGCATTTCACATATCTCGTCGAGGAAAAGTGTTCCCCCGTCGGCCTGTTTCACCGCGCCGGGCCGATCGTCGACCGCTCCCGTGAAGCTTCCTTTAAGGTGACCGAAAAGCTGGCTTGAGATCAAATCCCGCGGAATAGCCCCGCAGTTGATAGCAACGAAAGGCTTTGTGCTGCGACGGCCAAGCTTATGGATTGCCTCGGCGGCGAGTTCCTTACCTGTACCGCTTTCACCTGTGATAAAGACCGTTGCGTCCGAGGCTGCGACCGCTTCTATTGTTCGGTACACAGCCTGCATCGCGAAGGATTTCCCGATGAATCCATGAAATGTTTCGCGAGAAAAAGTGTCTCGCATCTTTTGCAAGTTGGCTTTTAGCGTCGAATGTTCGATTGCGTTATGAACGCTGGTCATAAGCCGCTCCGCACTGACCGGTTTCACAACGAAGTCGTAAGCGCCGAATCGCATGGCTTCTACGGCGATATTTAAGGAGCCCTCCGAGGTCGCGACAATCACGTTGACTGAACCCGCGCGAGCAACGACCTGCTTGAGAGTCTCCAGACCTTGCATGTCGGGCAGATTCAGGTCCAATATTACAGCGGCAGCGCCTTCCTTTTCAATTTTGGCGATTCCTTCGGCGCCGCTCGTCGCCAATATAACGGCATAGCCGGCGCGTTCAAGGAAAGCGCAATAGGCCTGGGATATCGAAGACACGTCTTCGACCACCAAGACTTTAGCTTTTGGCTCTCTCTTCATCTCTCCAAACATACCTTAATTGGGCATTTCACCCACACATTGCAGGCAGCCGTAAGGCGCCGCTGTAGCATACCCTCGCAGGCCACGATATTAATGAGCAGAGATGATTGTCGCGCAAATGTCTGATGGGTTTCTTTTTAACTCATCGGCAATTAATATAGATTTAAAGCATGATTGCGCGCACACACGCTTTTATAGAAACGCACTCAGCGGCTGAGCTGCTGAACATAGACGGCGGCCTGAATCGCAAGATTTGTAGTATAGACCACGTTCTGGAGAACTAAGACGGCCGCATTGAATTCTGTGACGGTGCTGTCATAACAGGCAATAGCATCATCCGGCATCAAATGGGGATTTACAGCGTCCCGATCCGCACTTCGCACGAGTTCCTCGATTGAACGCTGGATGACCTCAGTTTGCAATGTCTTCGGATTACGGCTTATGAGAACCGCTTGTCGCGGTGCGTTGGTCGTCATAGTGCCGCCAATGCAATTGGCGGAGGCAAGCGCTTGAAGGAATCGCGTCCCATAGGGCAGGCTTCCGGAGTATTGGCCTATGCTCGAACTGGCGTTGTTTGTGGCAGGTACGGTCAAGTTCGATTGAAAAATCCGGATGCCGGGCGGCGTAATTTGCGAGGTCCGAATCAGTCCTGTCTGGAAGCAAGGTCCTTCGCGGACCTGAAGCTTGTCGCCATCGATCAAAGCCACGTCGTCTACCCGCTCACCTGTGAACGCCCCTCTCCAATTCAGCCGGTAGCGTTTGCCGTTCCGGATTAAAAAGATGCTGGATATATCAGCGTCTGGCCTAACGCCGCCAGCAGCCCTCAGCGCTGATGCTATATAACGGTCTTGCGGCGCATCGCCAAACTGTTCGGTAGTCCTTAATGACCGGTTAGCATCAATCGTGTTGTTGATCGATACGCGGCCGGGATTGAACACAGCGCCCGATACCAAGACGTTGATGGGCGCGTATTGAACCGGACGCACGGCAAGGTGCGCGCCGCTGTCCTTTAAGACCTCGGTCTTGACGAAAGCCTTTTCAACTTTTTGGTTAAGCTCGGCGTTCGTCAACCCGACGGCCGTAATCTCGCCTGCAAAGGGCAAAATAACGCGCCCGTCCGCGTTTACGGCGTAGTCGCCAGAGAAGTCGGGAAGGCCCGGAACTAGAATGTGGAAGCGATCGCCGGGGGAGTAGCGCATGTGTGTATCCGGCGCGGAGGAAGGGCCTGGGGTTCGCGGAGCAATATAATTTGTGACGCCCGCGGCCGGACACGCCCCTGGGGCATCGTCATAGCTCGGCGATCCCCCAACTTGGCCCTCGTATGCCAAGCCATAGGCGAGCTGTTGGGGACTATACACGGAGGTTGGGAGGTTCTGGGGATTGTTTCCCTTGGCGCAGCCGCCAAGCGCCGCTACCGCCACGAGGGCGGCGCTCATCGCTTTTCGGTAACCAGTGTTCTGCACCTACAGCCTACCCTCTCGCTCACTCGACAAAAACAAAGTGACGGCCAGAGCCCCCGTTCGTGATTCGCGAGCACATCTTAGTCTCTGCAATCTCTGATAGAGATGCGCCATTCGAGCTTTCCCCAGCTTTCTCAGAAATGCGAACTGATCGTGTGGAAAGTGGGAAGAAGCAGCCTAAGTGCTCCCTGCAAGGACAGCGTGGGGGCGTTCACGAAGCGGCTGTGGCTCGACCATGCCTTGACGGCGACGGCCCCGTTTACGATGCGATCACACTCGTGGACTAGGATTTATGCCGAGCATGGCTCGGGCGCAGGCTTATGACCAATGGCATCGCCGACTCTTCCCGCGACAACGGCTCCATGCTGTCGCGCGTGGCATCTCGCTTCAGAACGGCGTTCGCCAGCTGGCCTGACCGTAACCATAGAAAACGTTACGTACTCGGCGGTATCATTTCAATCGTTGGTATATGGCTTCTTTGCGGAAGTTATATGCTCTTTTTACCCAAAACATATATAAGCAGGTGGACATTTATTCTTCCGGGGGCCGGTGCTGGCGTGTCGGTTACGTTGGATACGATCGGCCAGACGTCTTCCGTTTCGGCATCTCCGTTTTCATCAACAAGTTTGAACCCAAAAGTTATTTATAAAGAAATCGTGAGCAACGAACCTGTGCTAACTAATGCTGCTCAATCAATGAATTTGAAACCGGAAGAATTTGGAAAACCGCGAATAAAGCTGGTCGATGAAACAACACTAATGATCTGTGAGACGAAAGGTTCGACGCCTCAGTTGGCTCAAGACAAAGCCATTGCAGTTATTAATGCTTTCCAACAGCAGCTCGACACTCTACGCCAAGACGAGATCGATCGCCGGGCTTCAAGCATCCGCGAGACGATCAAAGGTTACCAGGAAAATTTGAAGGCAGCACGCCAGCGGATTTTCGAGATGCAGCAAAAGAGCGGCCTCGTTTCCATAGATCAGTTCAACCAAGTTACTACTAGTCTGGAGGAGCTTCGCAGGAAGCTCATTCTTGCACGCACGGAAGCAGATAGTCTTGAGTCTTCCCAAGCCGCGCTCGCAGCCGAACTTGGGATCGATTCCTCCCTAGCATCTTTAGCTTTATCGCTCTCCGCAAACACAGTATTCGCCAAGTCTCTCGCGGATTATGCAGATCTTACCGCGCAGGCGTCCGAGCAATCTAGGATATTTGGATCTCGGAATCCTTTGCTGCTCCTATCACGGGCAAAACAGTCCGCGGCACTGGAAATCTTAAAGAAAATTGCGAAGAAATCGCATGTGAGCGAAAGCGAGTTGCCCGCGCTGATGATTGCCCTGGTGGCGTCTAAAGGCCGTGAGCAGCTCTTGAAGGAGCTTGTCGCCGGAGAAGCACGAGCCGAAGGCAAGAGGCGCGAAGTTCAAGCGCTCGATCATGAGTTCAAGCAGCTTGACGGGAGACTTAATGACCTCACCTCAAAAGCCGCCCGCTTGGAGGATCTCAAGAAGGACCACCTCGTCGCGGAGGCGGTTTTCTCCTCCGCTCTCGCGCGGGTGGACACAAACAAGGCAGATCTTTTCGCGTCTTATCCCATTGTTCAGGTTCTCTCGCCGCCAGATCTCCCCGAAAGGCCGGCTCAGCCGCGTCTTATATTCGCAATCCTTGGCGGAACCTTAGGAACATTATTAGCCGTCGCCGCATGGGTCATCGCATGGCTACGCCAACTCTTCGTCCTGAAACACAAGAAGAAAAACTAGTTTATTATACTATCGTCCTGACCTGGCTTTTTTGGGTTCTCGGCGCTCTCTATATCATCGCACCAGTCCTCGGCTGGTATTTAGCTTTCCTTGCTCTGCTACGTTACACCGGCATTTCGTCACACAGCTCGAAACTTGTACAAGTTATTCCCGCCGGAGTTGTCGTTTGGTGGCTTTCTATGGCGGTAATGCTCTTTGCGCTCGTGACCGCACACATTACTTTTGATCTCGGCTTCGGCTCTATGCTCAAATCTTCTATTGGCTGGGCTAAGGGCTGGGCACTAATGGCAATATTTCCCTGGATTGGTGCAATGTTGCCGATCCGCCCAGAGATCGTCTACCGCGCCACGAATGTGTTAGCTTTGCAGACGCTGCTCCTCGTCCCTGTATTCGTCGCCGCGGCTCTTATAGGCATTCCGACACCGCTCTATACGTCGCCTATACAGATCGTCGGCGGCCCCGGACCAGAGTTCTTTCAAGTAGCACTCTACGCCGTCGACGAGACAAATGGTAATCTACGTTGGAGTTTTTTTGCACCGTGGTCTCCAGCGGCTGCGTTTATTGCTAATCTTTCTCTTCCGTTCGCATTATATGAACGCTCTACCTTTTGGAAGTGGATCGGCGTTGCCTCCTGCATCACGGTTTCACTCCTGTCTCAGTCGCGCCTGGCGCTCGTCGCCATTCCTGGGCTGCTTGTCCTCTTGGCCATTTTTTGTAACCTCGCCCGCCCGGTTACTTGGGGCGTTGCGTCGGTCTTGTCGACCATCGGCCTTTTACTCAGTGCCCCCCTCTTGGAAATATTCGACGAGTTTGTTCAGAGGTTCAATCAAGCGCGCGCAGCGTCTTCGAGAGTACGCGCGCTTCTTCGGTCAATAGCCGTACAACGCTGGCAGACGGAAGCGCCGATCTTTGGGCATGGGCTGGTGGAAAAGGGATCACATATCGTCGAATACATGCCCATAGGATCGCATCACACGTGGTACGGATTGCTCTTCGTTAAAGGTATTGTCGGCTTCTTGGCGCTTGCGATTCCTCTAACGTGGACATTTTTCGAAGTGCTTGTGAAGGCTCAGACCGACCGCGTTGCACGCTGCGCCCTCGGTGTCGTGATCATCATCATCTTTTACACCTTTGGTGAAAATCTCGAGATTCTTGCTTATCTTTTTTGGCCTGGACTTGTCGTAATCGGAATCAGCATGCGACGGCGCGTCTTTCTTCCGCTTCGCAGCCGGCTAGGTGTGTGACTCAGGATGCGATCGCCGACATCGTGGACACAACTCGAACAGGCCATGGGAGCTTTTTGAGGAGGGCGACTAACTCTTTGTCGTTCATTTTTTTGCGGCTTCTACGCCAGGGGGCTTGATCCTATCAATAAGGCGCGCGGGCACCCCCGCAACGACGCTTCCTTCGGGGAAACTTTTCGTCACGACGGCTCCCGCTCCCACGACACAACCATCGCCGAGCGTCACATCCTTGAGGATCACCGCTTTCGCGCCAATCCAGCAACGATTGCCGATGGTGACTTGGCCCGCGTCCATCGGCATTAAGCCCGGCGCGATGTCCATTCCAAAGCGATGGTTGCTGTCGGTGATGTACACGTCGGGGCCAAACAAGTTGTCGCTACCGATTTTGATCAAGCCGTACGCATCAATCAGGACATTGCGATTAAAGTAGTTTCGACTGCCGATTCGAATCCGCACGCTCTCAGACGCCTTATCTTCCGGCAACAGGCAGCATCCCTGCGTAAAGTCGTTGAAGTCGCCGATTTCGATTTGGTTCAGGCGCCGGAAACGGCCCCCGCCTTCCATGCGGTTCTTTTTGCCCATGCGCATGCCAAGCGCGCGACAGAGACTGAGCCGAAGGCGGCTCATCAGCCCACGAGGAGTTTTGAGCAAAACGCGTTCGATCCGCATATACAAGCTCTCCAGAAGGAAGACAAAATGACCAGGATCAGCTCGCACGAGTTGAATTCCGCCAGAGAAAGCGCGTCTGCATGATAGCTCAAGCTCGTTGACGAGACGGATAGCGCCCCAACGTCTTCGAAAGTGATTATCGAGACTATTCCCAAACAACTCTTGACTCCCTTTTCGAGAATTGCTTCTTTTCTTGAACTCCTTACGCGCGAATGCCCGACGCGTAGCTCATCGCTTCGCGTGTCATTTTATTTACCACGGCTCGCGGGAGTGCAGTGCCAACAAGTCCGGCGGCTAGCGTTGTTAGCGTGCGCGTGGGTTCAGCGGTCAGAATCCGAGGCTCCAGCTTCAACGCATCCCAGACAAGCTTCAGCGCCTGCTCGAATTGTGACGAACGGATGGAGCGGCGCGCCAGGTAGCGAAGCTGGTAGGCTTCTGCGAGATTTCCAGCGCTGGCCTCGACTTCGGGGGCATAGACAGCGACTTTTCCTCGGAAACGCCGCCAAGCTGCAAGCTGCGCAACCACGTTCGCCGACAGTCCTTCATGATTAACGCGGTAACGCGTTAATGCGGCGTCCACATAGCCGAATTTCCAATCCGTGGTCGCGGCTATGCGCATCCAGCATTCGATGTCCTCGGATTGGCGGAAACTTTCATCGAACCAACAGATACGGTTTAACGCCTCGTCGAAGAAGGCGATAGCATCCAAGGTCTCACGCCGAATGACCGGGGCAGACCCATTTCCGACGGGGTTGCGGCAAAAAATCGTGCCGGCGTCAAAACTTGAGCCCAACGGTTTCTGCACAAGGCCTATATCCTTTGCTTCGTTGTCCATAAGCGCCGAGGCGCTGAAGCTCACTCCGATCGCGGAATTGGAGTTGAGGTGCTCGACGTGGCGCTGCAATTTCTCCGGGAGCCAGAGATCGTCGGCGTCGAGGAAGGCGATGTATTCGCCTTTAGCATTTCTAATTCCGCTATTGCGAGCCCCTGCGAGCCCTCGATTTTCTTGATGAACAATGCGGAGCCGCGGTTCTTGCATTCCATCCGCAAGGGCCGCGCCAAGATCGCTCGACCCGTCATTGACAACCACGACCTCAAAATCAGTGAAGGTTTGGGCCTGCACCGATCGGATGGTTTCGCAGATGAAATTTTCGCTCTGATAGAGAGGGATTACGACCGAAACTTTGGGCATTGGGGACCTCATTAGGCGGCGCGGAACGCATTGAACAGAAGGTTACAGCCGGGAATGAACGCCGCGGCCAAGGTGGCGAGCGTCTGTTTGGGTTCCTGCAGGACGATGCCTGGCCCCGATGCAAGCGCGCGCATCACATAATGCCGCGCCTGCGCCTGACCGCGCTCAGCGCGAAGCGCGCGGCGAGCGAGATATCTCAGCGTACGCGCGCTCGCGATCTTCTCATGACGCTGAACGAGCTCGGGCTGGAGGCTTCGGGCTTTGGACAGCAATTGAACATAGGCTTCATACATAGCGGGCAGATTGCTTGAAAGGCTCCCTTCGGTCTGCCGGTAAGATACGAGCGGAATTGGATCGCCCTCGATTTTCCATCCTGTTAATGCGACGCGAAACAGCCACTCCTGGTCCTCCCCGCGGCGAAAATTCGTGTCGAACGGACCTGACTCCTGAACAACGGTGCGCCGGACGACAATTGACGATCCGCACGTGCAAGGGTTGGCCGCGAGAAACTCAGCTGCTGTTAGATTGCACAGTTTTGGCCGCGAGGTTTGGCCAGTCGGCTCGCCGTTTGCGCGCATGAATTGAACGACGGAAAAGGAGAGGCCCAGCGATGCGTTTTCTTTGAAGCGCCGCGCATGGGTTTCGAGGTAGCAGGGATCCCACAGATCGTCGGCATCGAGGAAGGCTAAGAATTCGCCGCGGCTTTCGGCGATGCCGCGGTTGCGCGCGCCGGCGAGGCCCGCGTTTGGCTGGCTGACAATCCTTAAGCGTGGCTCTGCTGCCGTTAGCGAGGCCACCTTCTGAGGGCCGTCGTCAGTCGATCCGTCATTAATGACGATGATTTCAATATCTTCGACCGACTGGCGGGCCGCACTTGCGATAGTGTCCACGATAGTTGATGAGCTGTTGTAACAAGGGATGATGACGGAGAAGCTTGGCGTTTTCATCAGACTGGCGCCTTTCCCATGATGGTTGATGAGATGTTGCAGGTTTTGTTCATCAGACGGGCTCCTTTGCGAGGGGGAAATCGCGCCGGGACGCCCAGCTTCGATTGTCGATCGCCCTGAGCGAAATCCAGGCGAAGAAGATTGTCGAAGCGGCCGTCGCAACAAACGTGGCTACGGCAATGCCCATGACTCCGAACGGGAGCCCGGCAAATAGGGCGCCGAAGAACGTCAGGGCAGACCACTGCGAAATGGTAAACTCTAATGAAACTGCGCCGGTCGCCCGCAGCATCTGAGAAGTCGCAACAGCCAATGGCCGCGTCAGCGCTCCGAGGCTCATCACGATCAGCAGGGGAATAGCGGGCCGCCAACGCTCCCCAAACACGAGCGGAACATAAACCGGCGCCAGCGTAGCTTGCAGAAGGATAATGGGCCCGATCACAAGGTACATCGCCTTGATGGTCAGCCAAAATCGCTTTCGTACATCGCTCGTTTCGGTTGATCCTTTGGCGAGGAACGGCAAGGCGACCTGCCCAAGCGCCATCGAAAGTCCGGTCGCGATGCCCGCGCCCGCGTTCGAGGCGAAAGCGTAAAGAGCGAATAGATCGGCGCCCAAGACCTTGCCCACGATCATCCGGTCTCCGTTGTTGCGCAGTGTATTCAGCGCCTCCGCGAAAAAGACGTAGCGGGAATATTTTAGAACTTCGCGGAGAACCTTCTTCGAGGCGGGCGCCCGGCGCCAACCCTTAATAAAGCGGAGCGTGATGGCGACAAATATTATCGCGATGACGATCTTTGGAACCACGACGGCCCAAACGCCTAATCCGGCTAGAGCCATTCCAGCGGTGAGAAGATTGTCGCCAGTTAACTGCAAGAATTGCGTTCCCGCCACGAAACCAAATCGCTCGCGGCGTAGCGCGAGGCCCCACCGCGTCATAGCGAACGGATAGATTAGGTGAACGGCGGCCAGCCCAATGAGCGCCGCGGCAATATTGGATTGGTAAAAATACTGTAAAGGGTAGGCGATGAGAATCTGAAGCGCGCACATCGCGGCGCCCGCAATCCAATTGATCCGGTTCACTGCCTCGCAGACTTCGTTCAGCTCCCCTTCGCGCGCTCCCACGAGACGTGCGCCAAGACCATTATGAATGAACATGCGAATCAATTCATACGCCGTCAGAACGAGGGACATGGCGGCGAATTCCGGGAGGGAAAATGCGCGTGCCAGGGCCACGGCAGTAACGATGCGCGAAAAGCGATTTGCGATTTCGGCGATCGTCATCCAACCAACGCCGCGAACGCTGGCATCGGCGTTGCCGGCTTTCGCTAGCGCGCGCTGAAGCGGCGCCGGAATGCATGTGCGGATTCGGTGGATCATCTGCGGTGGCGACCTTTGTTCATTGCGATCGCCAAGCAGAGGCATTTTTGATGCCATGCTACAATAGCAAGCAAAATCAATAAGTTATTTCGAATGCTTGCAATAGAGCAAAGCCTTATTTGCAATTTGCGAATAAAATTGCAATTCAAAAAGTGAGGCAAAAAGAGAACGCAATCTTTCACAATTCTCATTTTGAGATGCAACCTTACTATTTCTGGTCTTGAGACGACAGGTCAAGCTTACGCCGGGACCGGTATTTTTATAATCAAAACAATGATTTACGCAATAAAGCCACGAATGGCACATCTCGTGAAATTACAGGCCCAGGCACCAGTCATGGTAGTCTTGGAGGTCCGGTATGTCAGTTACCACGAGAGAAAACCTCGATAGCGCGCTTCTTCGCCAGGCCGAGCGGTCTAAACTGCTCTGGAAGAATTCAAGCACGTATGCGCCTACGGTCGAATTGTTTGATCTTACAATCGTGAACACGAACTCTGATGCAAGCAGCACTTGATCTGGTCGAGCTTGCGAGAGTGGGCCAGCGCACGCGTACAAGCTTCATTAATGCACATGTCATCAATGTTGCGGCAACCAACCACTCATATTCCCGGGTACTCGCCGGAATGGATCGTCTTTACGCCGATGGCAGCGGGATGGCTCTCGCCGCTCGATTGAACCGTTCACCACTCGCAGACAACGTAAATGGCACCGATCTATTTCCGTTGCTCTGCGCGGCGGCGCGTAAAGCTGGAGTAAAAATCTTCCTGCTCGGCGGCAAGCCGGGGGTCGCGGAAGCTGCTTCGGAAACCTTGGAGTCTATGGGGTATGGCGGCGTGGTCGCCGGCACGCACCACGGTTATATCAGCAAACACGAAGACAATCAGAACGCCATTGATGAAATCAACGCCAGCGGCGCTTCGATGCTGCTTGTTGGCATGGGGGTGCCCCTTCAGGATGTTTGGATTGCGCAAAACTTCGGCTCGCTGCAGACTCCGGTCGTGATCGGCGTGGGCGGCCTGTTCGACTTTTTCTCCGGAAACGTCAGCCGGGCGCCGGCATTTCTGCGCTCATTCGGATGCGAATGGGTCTGGCGCCTCATGCAGGAACCAGGACGCTTATGGTCACGCTATTTGCTTGGCAACGCCCTGTTTATCATGCGGGCCTTGCTATTCGCCGCGCGCGAGCGGATCGACATAAAGCATTACGGAATCGCCGAAAAAGAGCGGGCCTGGCGCCGGGCACAGCTTGAACGCCGGCTTTATGCGCGCGTTGCGCCAGTCTCGAAGCGACTCCTTGACATCGTTGGCGCTCTCGTAGCGCTGACTTTGTTTGCGCCGGTGATGCTGGCGACGGCGATTGCAATCAAGCTGGAAACGCCCGGTCCTGTCCTTTTTCGTCAGATGCGAATCGGCAGAAACGGCGTTCCCTTCACGCTGTTGAAGTTCCGTTCGATGTGCGACGGAGCTGACAGTCTTCACGCGAAGATGCAGGGCAATCCGGCCTCGAGGCGCGACCTCCGCTTTAAGTGCCGAAGCGATCCTCGCGTCACGCGAACAGGCCGCTTCATCCGCAAATATTCTATCGACGAACTCCCTCAGTTCTGGAACGTACTCACAGGCGACATGTCGCTCGTTGGTCCGCGCCCGGCGCTGCCTTCGGAAGTCAGGAAATATGTTCCGAGCGACCGCGATCGTTTGCTCGTAAAGCCTGGCATCACATGCTTCTGGCAGGTCGAAGGGCGGGCGAACATTGACTTCGTAGGTCAGGTCGCACTCGACCGCAATTACATTCGCAAGCAGTCGATCGGCCTCGATTTGTGGCTGATCTTCCGTACGCCCTACGCTGTCCTGTTCGGCGCAGGCGCCTACTAATCTTTAGCCTCGGAGTAATCCTGCCATGTCGAAGTCTCTCGAAATCCTGCTTCTTGCCGATCGCAACACGGAGCTGTCCCCGAACGGATTCGGCTGCCCGTTCCCTTTATTGCCCGTTGCGAACAAGCCCATTATCGAACATCTCCTGGAAACCATTGCGAGGCATGCTCCCGCAAATGTCCTCGTTCGCATAAAGCCGGCCGATACAGCCGTGCGAGAGTTCCTGGAGGGCCGGGCTTGGCCAGACATGTCGGTGGTGGCCGCGGAAGGGACGCCGGAATTTGTGGATCGGCCGACCCTGGCGGTGCGCGCCGACATTTTCCCTTCCCCGTTGCAATTAGAAGCTGCCTTGATGCAAGTCATCAATGAGGGGAAGATCACGACCCAACTTGACCGCTTCGGCATCACCTGGATCGAGGCGGGTGCGGCGGTTCCGCCCTTCAAACTCCCAGATATTGAGGGGCCGGACCTCGAAAGGTTTCTTCCAAACGTCACGGCCTATTACCAGCTCGCGATCGCGGCCGGCCGCGGCGCATTTGTTGACCTCACACCCGGAGGCTGGCTCGAGGACGACGGTTTGCGCGCAAGCCTTGGCGCTCAGATAAGAACGCGGCGTGCGATAGGCCGCAACGTGGAGGTTGGAGTGAATGCACGCATCGAGGCCGGTGTGTCGCTTGGCGATAACATCATCGTAGGAAACGATGCCTATATCGCGACAGGCGCTCACCTCGAGAACGTGATTGTGCTCCCGAACACCTACGTCGGCCCTGAATCTCACCTGAGGAATGCGGTCGTCTGCGGGGATTGGCTGTGCCGCATCGAGGGCGGAACCTTTGAAGCTGCGTCAGAGACCAAGAGGTTTCCTGGCTAGGGGGCGCGACGGGCCAAACTTGTCTGGGTATGCCCACGGCGCCCGTACAAATTTGAAACTCATGTATCAAAATATCAGTTTCAAAGACTTGGCGATCCCGGCAGGGCTCGAACCTGCAACCCCCTGCTTAGAAGGCAGGTGCTCTATCCATTGAGCTACGGGACCGGATGGCGCACACTACCCGCGCCGGGTCTTCCTGTAAATTGGCGGCTGCGCGCCCAGAGCCTTCCTGGCGAGCGTTCACAGCGCCGGCGCGCGAAGGAAGGGGCCGATCAGGCCCGGAAGCTCCTCGAAACGGTCGAAGACCGCGTCCGCGCCAAGACTGTCCGCAGGCACGGCCGCGTAACCGAACCTCGCCGCGAGCGCCGGAATGCCCGCACCCCTTGCGGCGGCGATATCCGCCTCGCTGTCTCCAACCATGATCGAAAACCTAAGCTCGCCTCCGGCCCGCGCCACGACTTCGACGATATGGCGCGGGTCCGGCTTGTGAAACGGAAACGTATCGCGCCCGGCCTTCGCATCGAACAAGGCGCCGATGTCGAGCGCCAGGAGCAGCGTGGTCATAAGCCTTTCCAGCTTATTGGTGCAAAGCGCCAGCTTTGCGCCGCGCCTCCGGAGCTCGTGAGCCGTTTCGAGAAAACCCGGAAAAAGCCGCGTCTTGATGGCGATGTGCTCTTCGTAATGCGCCACGAGCCGGTCGGCGAGCCGCTGCAGCTCCGCCTTGTCGGCCTCCCTCCCGTTGGAAGCGAGCGCGGACTGCAGCATGGCCTTTGCGCCATAGCCCACGCCGCGCCGTATCGCCCCCGCGCTGGCCGGCGGAAAACCCCCTGCGGTCAGCGCCGCATTGGCAGCGTCGATAAGGTCGCCCGCGGTGTCGGCAATTGTCCCATCCAGATCGAAAACGATCGTCGCACGGTGAATGGCGTCCCCCCAATCTTGTCCCGCCGCCAGCGCCGCCATCGCCATGGCGGCGGGATGAGGATCGCCGCCTCATCGAATTCAGACTTAGACGAGCTTTGCGACAAAATCGCGAAATTCGGCGGGCGCGAAGACGGCGCGGGGGGGCCGCGCCGCATTTCTAGTAGCTCATTTTGGGGAGTTTCGACGCCTGCGACGCCGTCATGTCCAGCACGACCCGGTCCTGTTCAAGGCTGAACCTCGTGGCGGGCAGGATGACGGGATGCGGCCCGCCGGTCGCGGCGCCGATGTCGGCCCAAAGCTGCGCGGCCTTGTTGTTGGGGCCGCTTTCGAGGCGCGTCACTTTGCCCAGCTCTTTCCCGTCGCTGCTGTAGACGGGTTTGCCGGCCCAGGCCTTTGCATCCTGCGCGTTGAGCGCCTGATTGACGCCCTTCTCAGCGGCCGCCGGAGCGGCGAGCGCCGTGGCGAGAGCGGCCGCAACGATCAGTTGGCGTATCATGTTTTTCTCCTCCATCTGCATAAGGGATAATGGAGAACACTCCAAAGGCGGAGTCAGCCCTGGCGGCTTCGATCCAATCCCGCTCTCCGTCATGAAAGGCATATTTTCGCCGATCTGTGCGATTGGTGAAGGCGCCGTCTTGACTTAAGCAAAAACTCCTGGCTGCGCCACGCTGGCGGTGTCCAGAGCAGCGTTCGATGCCTCGATCGAACCGACACTGTTGCCCTAACCCTTAAGCTCCTGCTAAGATGACGTGGGGAGTAGTGGGGCAAACTTAAGCGGAGCGGCGGGGCTCTGCGAAATTGGTGAGCCTTTCGGGCTTTAAGTCCGCGCGCTAGCAAGACTATTGAAGGACGAATCCATAGGAAACATTTTACCATGAGATTTTGGCTTGGCTGGGGTAGCGTTCTATTGGGAGCAATATCTCTATTTAGCCTCGTTCACAAACTTATTAACTTCGGATTGGCGCCCGTGGCGCAAGATATACTATCATTTTATAGGGCTATTTTTTACCCGATCGCAAATGCCATCATTGGGGCCATCGTTTGGGCGTTTAGCCTTGTTCAGATTCACCTCCCTCCAATCCCTCCCGACCCGGTGATTATCTATGCATTGGTCGGAGGATCGCTGTTTAGAATGATTAAAACGTCATCGACTACGGAAAACAAGGTCAGCCATTTAAAGGCTGCTTTTATTACCCTCTCTTGGCCTGTATCCGCTTTGAGGTGGACAAGATTGATCGTCGATTACGGTTTTCAAATTGCAAGAGATGAGGGAGAGAAAATACGAGTTGAACGGTGGAGGGAGCAAAACCGAAAGCTAAATTGGGACGATCCCAGAAAGTACTGGGGGGTTGGAACTGGCGCTCGTGGTCGAGGAGTGCCTGCAGCTAGAAAACGTGACAAAAGGATCGAAGAAAATACTAAGCAATATCACTTTATTCGAACTTATCTTACTAATTGGGTGATCGAGATCGGCAAGGTAATAATTGCTTTCGGGTTATTATTCGGGACCAACGCCTATTTCTCCATGTAGTGCCAAGTGACAAAGCCCTCAGTGCTTGCCGGAGTATTGAAATTCGACTAGGCTCAGGACCCATTAATTTTAGGGGTTCCCGAAAGGTTGCAAATCAAATTCAAGGGCTTGGCAGGAGGACCTGTCATGACGGATCTGTTTTGGCTTTCGCACGAGCAGCTTGATCGCATCAAAGCTTATTTTCCGCGGTCGCATGGCGTTGCGCGGGCGGACGATCGCAAAGTGATCAGCGGGATCGTGTTCGTCATCAAGAATGGGTTGCGCTGGCGCGATGCGCCCAAGGACTACGGCCCGCACAAGACCCTGTACAACCGCTTCATCCGCTGGAGCCGCATGGGCGTATTCGACCGGATCTTCGCCGAGCTTGCGGGCGAGCTGGGCCTGCCTAAGCGGCTCATTATCGATTCCACCCATCTTAAAGCCCATCGCACGGCCGCGAGCCTTTTTAAAAAGGGGATGAGCCTCGCTGCATTGGGCGCACGAAAGGCGGCTTGAACTCCAAGCTGCACGCCGTCACGGATCAAGACGGCAAGCCTTTGATCTTACTGCTTACTCCAGGTCAGATGAGCGATCACAAAGGGGCGGCCCTCCTGTTGCCTGCGCTGCCTCCCGCCAAGTCTTTGACCGGCGACAAGGGCTACGACAGCGACGCCTTTCGCGAGGCCCTGATCGAAAAGGGCATCGAGCCCTGCATCCCGCCGAAGAAGAACCGCAAGACCCAACACGCTTACGACCAGGCCCTCTACAAAAAGCGCCACAAGATCGAAAACAGCTTCGGCTGGCTCAAGGACTGGCGGCGCATCGCGATGCGCTACGACCGCTGCGCGCACACCTTCTTCTCGGCAATATGCATTGCGGCCGCCTTCATCTTCTATCTGCGTTAATGAGTCCTGAGCCTAGGCAGGCAACCTTGGCCAAGCCGGGGCGCTCGGCCTAGCGCAAATTCGCCTTTGCGATCCGGATCCATTCCTTGTCGCCGGGCGCCATCGCGACGGGCCTTGCGCTTGCGGCCCGCACCACTTCCATGAATATTTCGCGGGCCTGCGCCACGCTCCCCTGCTTCAGGAGAAGAAGACCGTAGCGCGCCCGCGCCTCGAAACCCGCATAATAGCGCGACACGTCCTCGTACTCCGCCAGCGCGTCATCGGTTCGGCCCGTCGCTTCCAGCGCCCGCGCCAGCAGCAGATGCGCCTCCTGGCTGTTCGATTGCGGCTGAGCTTCCTCAAGCCTGTGCAGGGTGGCAAGCGCGGCTTCGGCGTCTCCGCTTCCAAGCTGAGCGCGGGCAAGGCCCGTCAGAACGGCTGGATCATCCGCGAATATGCCCGTCGCCGCTGTTTCGTACAGCCGGATGGCCTCGCTCCACATGCCCTTCTTTTCGCATTCCTCCGCGAATGCGCGCTTGGCGTCCACAGAGTCGACAAGCTCCGCCTGCTTCATGCGCTCGCGCCATTCCTTGTCGGGGTCGATTGCCGCCCCGACCGCGCCGCGCATCTTCTGTGCGCCGCGCGTCCGAAACATCGCGGGAATGAGTTCGATGGCGATGTAGGCGATGGGTCCTATCCCAGGCGCGAGCAGGAGGATGAACAGCCACCATTGCGAACGCCCCGTCTTCATCGCGTGCACGGCAAGCGCGACGGCGATGGCGTAGTTCACAATCGTGCCTTGCAGCATCTGCGAAAACATCGGCGGAGATCCTCCAAACCTGAAGCCGCGGCAGTGCTAACCGGGAATGCGCGCGCGGGCAAGGATAGGATTTGCGCGCGCGGTCGCGTCAGGCGTCATGGCTGGCCCCAAGGCCGATGGGGCAGCTCACGCCCGTGCCTCCAAGTCCGCAATAGCCGCGCGGGTTCTTGGCGAGATATTGCTGGTGGTAATCTTCGGCGAAGTAGAACTCGGGCGCGGGCGCGATTTCCGTTGAGATCGCGCCGAATCCGCGTTTGCTAAGCTCCGACTGATACGCCTCCCTGGAAGCGTTGGCCTCGCGCGCCTGCTCGTCCGAATAGGTATAGATGCCCGAGCGGTATTGCGTGCCGACGTCGTTGCCCTGGCGCATGCCTTGCGTCGGGTCGTGCCCTTCCCAGAAGGTCTTGAGAAGCTCACGATAGCCGATCCGCTTTGGGTCGAAGACGACGCGAACGACCTCATTGTGACCCGTTCGGCCGGAACACACTTCCTCGTAGGTGGGGTTCGGCGTGTAGCCGCCCGCATAGCCCACGGCGGTGACGAGCACGCCCGGAAGCTTCCAGAACGCCTTCTCGGCGCCCCAGAAGCAGCCAAGACCGAACATCGCGATCTCGCTCCCCTGCGGATACGGCCCCTTGAGCGGCGCTCCGTTGACGAAATGCGTCTCGGCCGTGGGGATGGGTTGGGCCCGGCCAGGCGGCGCGCTTTTCGGATCGGGCATCGAGGACTTGCTTTTGAAGAAGAACGCCATTCGAAACTCCTGCCGCGCTATGCTCACATGGCCGAATATGGGAGCCGGGCGATGGCCGGCAAAGCCGGGAGGCGCAGGCGGCGGCCCCTATCACGCAGGATTTACATGCATTTACGGGAGCGTCCGGCGCGGATTTGCGCCGCGCCGGCTCGCTTACCGTGTTTCAACCTTCGGCAGCGTCGGCTTCTCGATGGTGATGTGCTCCTGCTTGTAAACGTAGAACCCGGCAAACGCGATGAGCGCGACGACCAACGCGCCGAGCGTGAAATTCCGCATGACTTGCTCCTCAGCTAGGCTTTTGCGTTGGAAACGAAATTGCGACGGGTTCGTTCCAATCGCTTCTCCGCTCTCAGCCTTGCTTCTGGATGAGGTCGAAAGCGGCGAGCGCGCGCTTTCTCGCGTCGGCATGGTTCACGATGGGGCGCGGATAGTCGGCGCCGAGCTTCACTCCCAGCGTTTCGAGAAGCGCCGGCCCCGCCTCCCAAGGCTTATGGATCAGCGAATTCGGCAGTCGCGAAAGCTCCGGGCAATATCTGCGCACATAGTCGCCCTGCGGATCGAATTTCTCGCCCTGCAGCACGGGGTTGAAGATGCGGAAATAGGGCGCGGCGTCGGCGCCCGAGCCCGCAACCCACTGCCAGCTCGCGGAATTGTTCGCGAGGTCCGCATCGACGAGCGTATCCCAGAACCACGCTTCGCCGGCCCGCCACGGCAGGAGCAGGTGCTTGATGAGGAACGAGGCCACGATCATGCGGACCCGGTTGTGCATCCAGCCCGTTTGCCAGAGCTGGCGCATGCCGGCGTCCACGATGGGGTAGCCCGTCAGCCCCTTTTGCCACGCCTGCAGCGCGCGCTCATCTTCGCGGAAGGGGAAGCGCTCGAACTCCGGCTTGAACGCCTTTTCGGGCAAATGCGGAAAATGGAAGAGCAAGTGATAGGAGAATTCGCGCCAGGCGATCTCCCTGAGATAGGCGTCTCCCTGGCTCGACCCGCCGGCGCTTCTGGCGGCAAGAAGCACCGCATGCCAGACTTGGCGCGGGCTGATCTCCCCGAAGGCCAGGTAGGGAGACAGCCGCGACGTCGCATCGCCGCCCGGCATATTGCGCTGATCGCGATACCGGCTCACCGATTTGTCGAGGAACAGCCTGAGCCTTGCATAGGCCGCGATTTCGCCGGGCGTCCACGCCTCCCTCAAGCCTCCCGCCCAGTCGGGTTTCGACGGCTCAAGGGCCCATTCGTCGAGCGTTTCCGAACGCGGCCACGAGGACGGCGCGGGCAGCGTCTCGGGAGCGACAAGCGTAACGCCGGGCTGCTCGCGCTGCTCCAATGCCCTGTAGAAGGGCGAATAGACGCGGAAGGGCTCGCCCGATGCGTTGAGAAGCGCTCCGGGTTCGAACAGGACATGCCCGCCGAAACGGCGGCAGCGCGCAGGCAAGGTTTGCTCAAGCCGCTCCTCAAGCTCGCGCTGGAATGGCTCGTAGCCGCGCGTGAAATACACGGCCTTGGCGCCGGTCTCGAATACAAGCTGACGAAGCACCGTGTCCGCAGCGCCGCGCCGCAGGATGAGCCGGGAGCCGAGCCGCGCCAGGCTTTTGTCCAAGGAGCGCAGCGACTGGGCGAGCCACCAGCGGCTCGCCCCCCCAAGCCGCCATTCGCCCGGCGTCTCATCGTCGAGGATGTAGACCGGGACGACGCGCGCTCCGGATTCGGCGGCGGCGGCGAGGGCCGGATGATCGGCGAGGCGCAAATCGCGCCGGAACCAGACGAGCGCTGCGGGAGCCGAAGGCGCCGATTTCATGATGCGATTCCTGGGCTCCCGAACGGAGGCAGCAGCCTTTTCGATCCATTAAACGTGAGGGGCGTCCATCGAGAACGCAATTGCGCAAGCGCACAGTTTTTGAGACATTAACGAAACGCAATCCGAATGAGGCCGGTCGGCCGCCGCGACGTTCCATGCCCTACGAAGAATCTCAATGCATTGCGGTGGAGCTCGATCCGCCGTTTACGATTAGCGGCGCGGAGAACCAGCGCGTTCCGGTCATTTTCAATTCGCCGCATAGCGGACGGGTCTATCCTTCCGTGTTTATCGAATCGTCCCGGCTCTCGGCTCAAGCGCTGCGCAAATCCGAGGATGCCTATGTGGACGAACTTCTGTCCTCGGCGCCGTCCCACGGGGCGGTGCTGATGCATGCGCATTTCCCCCGGGCCTATATCGATATCAACCGCGAGCCCTACGAACTCGATCCTGTCCTCTTCAACGGCCGCCTGCCGGACTTCGTGAACAGCCAATCGCTCCGCGCAATCGGCGGCCTCGGCACCATCGCGCGCATCGTCAACGAAAAGGAGGAGATCTATTATGGTCCCCTCACGCTGGAGACGGCGTTCGTTCGCATCGAGCGGCTTTACAAGCCGTATCACGCGGCGCTTAAGGACCTTATGGAGTCTACCCGGGCGCAATTCGGCACGGCGTTCCTGCTCGACTGCCACTCAATGCCGTCCCAGCAGGCAGACAGGCGGAACTGGCCCGACTTTGTTCTGGGGGACCGGTTTGGCGCGTCCTGCGCGCCGGAAATTACGAAATTCGTCCACACTTCGCTGAAAAGCCTCGGCTACCGCGTAGCCTTGAATAAGCCCTATGCCGGGGGCTACATAACCGAACATTATGGCAAGCCCGATCAAGGCATCCATGTTCTTCAGATCGAGGTCGACCGCGGCCTCTATATGAACGAGGAGACCTTCGAGAAGGCGCAGGGCTTTTCCAACCTGCAAGGGGATATGGCGCGCCTCATCGCCATGCTCGTCCAGGAGCTGCCTCGCTGGACCGGCGGCTGCAAGATCGCCGCGGAATAGTTTTAACGGGACAAAAAAAAGAGGCCATCCAAATAATTGAACGGCCCCAAGTCTAGGGAGGAAACGCCCAAGGAGGGCAGCGACACGCGTCAACGACGCATATCGCACCGCACTAATATTGCACCGCAGCGCACAAAATTCAAGCCGTCGGTTAAGAATGCGGCCTACGGGCGCAGAAACGCAACATTCTGAGGTTCCTGCCCAAAGCAGCGCAACTTATGGAATTCCTTCTAAGAATTTCTACCATAATGGAATAGAGCGACGAGAGGGCCAGGTGACCATACCGATCGAAATCCTGCTGGATACCGCGCACAAGCTCGCCAACGCCGCAGGTTCCGTGACGTTGTTGCATTTTCGCACCAATGCTGCGGCTGACCACAAGGGCGGCGGCGATTTCGATCCGGTCACGGCGGCGGATAGGGGAGCGGAAGCGGTCATGCGCGAGATCATCGCGCGCGAGCTTCCCGGCCATGGCATCGTCGGCGAGGAATTCGGCACGGTGAACGAGGGCGCCGACTATGTCTGGACGCTGGACCCCATCGACGGGACGCGGGCCTTCATTCTCGGGCTGCCGCTCTGGGGGACGCTGATCGGGCTGCAATATCGCGGCGAGCCGTTGATCGGCGTCATGGACCAGCCCTTCATCGGCGAGCGCTTCTGGAACGACGAGCGCGCAGCCTGGTATCGCGGGCCGAAAGGATTACAGCGATGTCAGACGCGCCGATGCGGCTCGCTTGAGAGCGCACTGTTGACCGCGACCACGCCCGACATGTTCAAAGGCGAGGAACAAGCGCGCTTCGATCGCCTCGCCGGGGCCGTTCGCATGCGCCGGTTCGGAGGCGATTGCTACGGCTACTGCATGCTTGCGCTTGGCCACGCCGATATCGTGGCCGAGGCGAGCCTCAAGACGTTCGACATCGTGCCTCTCATCCCCA
This sequence comes from uncultured Alphaproteobacteria bacterium, assembly GCA_963748525.1. GTDB lineage: Bacteria > Pseudomonadota > Alphaproteobacteria > Rhizobiales > Rhodomicrobiaceae > Rhodomicrobium. Next base: position 97,570 of record CAVVJJ010000018.1, on the reverse strand, counting down.
TCGTGGAAAAGGCCGGCGGCGCGGTTACGAATTGGGAGGGCGGATCGGCTTGCGACGGCGGACGCTGCATCGCCTGCGGCGACCCCGCGCTGCTTCCCGCGGCGCTTTCGGTTCTTTCCTGCTGAAGGCCCAGCGGTCCCGTTCCGGCGCCCCGGACTCAAAAGGACCATGAGCAACACTCTGATTGAGTGGCGCTTTGAATTTGACATATGTCCCCGAATTGCGGTGCGCATTCGCTGCAAAATCGGAGACGCACTCCCAGGGAGGCAGCCAATGGAAAACGCGCATGCCCAGAACCCGCACCCCGAGCTTCTGAAACAGGAGCGCCGCGGCGCGGTCGCCATCCTCACGCTGAACAGGCCCTCTGCGCGAAACTCGCTATCGCTCGATCTGATCGCGGCGCTGCAAGAGGCCGTCGAGCGGCACGGCGCCGCAAGGGAGTCGGCGGCTATTGTCATTACCGGCGCGCCGCCAGCCTTTTGCGCGGGCCACGATCTGAAGGAAATGACGGCGAGACGCAACGACCCTGACCGCGGCCGCGAGTTTTTCGCTCGCACGATGCGAGGCTGCGCGGCGCTGATGCAGGCCATCGTTGCCTGCCCCAAGCCGGTGATCGCGGCTGTGAACGGCATCGCGACCGCGGCGGGCTGCCAGCTCGTCGCGAGCTGCGACCTCGCTGTCGCCGGCGAAAGCGCGCATTTCGCGACGCCCGGCGTGAATATCGGCCTGTTCTGCTCGACGCCCATGGTGGCGCTCTCGCGCAACGTCCCTCGCAAGGCGGCGATGGAGATGCTGCTCCTCGGCGAAATGGTTAGCGCCGCCAAGGCGAAGGAGCTGGGTCTTGTGAACTGGGTCGCGCCCGACGCCGATGTGCTCAACGCCGCGATCAGCACGGCGGAGAAGATCGCGGCGAAGTCTCCGCTTACCCTCGCCGTCGGCAAGGCGGCGTTCTACCGGCAGGCCGAGATGCCGCTCGCCGAGGCCTACGACTATGCGGCTCAAATTATGGTTGAGAACATGCTGGCGCGCGACGCAGAGGAAGGCATCGCCGCGTTCCTGGAGAAGCGCAAGCCGGAATGGACTGGAAGTTAAGGCGCGCGCTTGCCCCTCCGAGACCGGATCGAGCGGTTGGAGCCCGGCGCCGCCACACGCGGGCGAGCGCCTGCTGCTGTCCACTCTTATGGACCGCACAGCTTTGAGGAATGATCGGCGCGCGATGGCGCCGCTAGTACCGGTAGCCGTACCCCCACGGCGGGGGAGGCGGCGGCGCGTATCCATAGACTGGCGGCGGAGGCGGCGGGGGCGCAGCCGATCCGGCAACGCAGCCTTCCAGCTGATAATAGCTATCGGGCTTGCCGGAGGCTTTGAGCCAGTTCAAGCAGCGGCCGCGAACCTCCGGCGGGATGGTCTCCCACCGCTCCTGAAGACGGCCGAAAATTTCCTGCGTCCTCCGAACGCAATAATCGTAGCCTCCGCCCGCGGATTCGCAGTGTTTTTCAATGGAGAAGTGCGGAAGCGACTGAGCAAAGGCCGGTCCAGCCGCGACCATAAAAGCCAAAACGGCAACGTGCTTCATCGTGATCACCCCCAGTTCGACAACCGAATGAGAACCCCATTCCGCATCACTTGCTGGCAAAAGCATGGCGCGGGCTGCGCGCCCTTCAATTCGATGCATTTGCGAAACGGCCGCTTTCCGGATCGCAGGATCGGCAGGGAATGGGCCGCGCTTAGCGGCCGCTGCCGGTTGCGAGGACCGTGGCCGATGGCGCCTTACTCTGACCCTGGCCGGTGGCGCTGCCTTGCGACGAGGGGTTCGGGACGCTGGCGGATGCCGCCGTTATGAAGATCACAAACTCGGCAAAGCGATCCTGCTGCTCGCCGTCGGCGTACAACGCATAGCCGCCGTAAGTCCCGAGATAAATGTCTTTTGCAGGATTTGGCGCGGGAATCGAGGTCGGCCGGCTCGCTCCTGGCAATGCTTCCCAAAGCAGCCAGCGCCCATGATGAGGCTTTGGAAGCAATCTCCGATTGATCGTCAGGCAAACTTTGCCGTTTTGGTTCAGGAGCTGAGAAGCTGTGCTGGTATTCTTGGCGGCAAAGCTGCTGCTGATGCCTTTCAACTCAAGCCGGTGCCACTTTTGCCGCGGCGCAAGACCGCCCTGCTGACAAACGCCCGGCGCCGGCTCGACTGCGCTGACGGCCTCCGTCCCATCGGATCCATCGCAAACTTGTATGGCATTCGGGCTGGAGCTCGCACTGTTTACCCCGCATAAAACGCAGTTGGCGCCCAGCATGCTATTGGGGTCGATAGCCAAGGTCGGCGCTGTGGAATTGGCGCCGCCATTTGTCAGTTGATAGGCAAGCGGATAGTCGCGCAGCAATGCGATTTGCGTATGCGGACAATCGTTTCCGTCGACGGCAAATCGATAAAGATCATAAACGCGCCGCAACACATCCGGATCGCCAATCGTATCGATGCCCCAGCTTTGGTTTGCGGTGTTTCCTCCGGTCAGCCCAAGGGTTTTATCGGTGGTTGTGCCCACTGCGGAATTGGTGATAGTCGATGTGGCGGCTTTCGCAACGGTAGCCGTCGTCTGGATGGTTTTGGAGATCGGATCGGTGAAGGTTGTGCTTAGCGAGTTTTCGGTGCTGACGCTGCCTTGACCGAACACGACTTGAGCGGGGGTCGCTGCCCTGCTGTCGATGAATTCCGCCAGATTGTGAAGGATCTGCTCTCGAGCCAGCTTGCTCGTCGAAGACGCCACGTCGAGCACGTTATAGGTCAACTGAGTGCTGGCGCACCCGCAAAGCAACAAACTGACTACCCATACAACGCGTTTCACAGGCCCCACCCCCCGATAACTCGCAGGTCGGAGCATCCTTGGAGCTACGGCCAGAAGCGCACAAGTGTCCATGAGCCACAGATACAAAAATAACCCTGCACTCTGGTTGTAGGAATAGAAAGAACAATCAAAAATTGTGACAAAGAATCGGCGAGTTGCTTAGCGATCCGGAGTTCATCATCCGGATTGCTGATCTTGGCCTCTTGCTAAAGCATTCCCTTCCGAACGGCTGCTCTCGAAGAAAGTGAATCCGCGATGTCGGGGAGGCGCCCAGTCGTGGAGCGCCGCGCCATCAACCGGCGCCAGTTCACCGACGCCAGCAATGCCGCTGGCGCTGCGAATGAATTTCGGGCTCAACCGCGGATGAGTTGGCGCGGTGAAGGTCTGGCTTAGCGCTTCGCCGAGGCGACCTGATCGTAGACGCCGCCGTCGCCGAAATGCTCGCTCTGGACCTTGTCCCAGCCTCCCAACAGGCCCTCCACGGTGAACGTCTTGATGGGCGGGAACTGCGCGGCGTATTTCGCGGCGATTGCGCCATCGCGCGGCCGGAAGTTCTGTCTTGCGATGATCTCCTGCCCCTCCGGCGAGAACAGGAATCCGAGGTAAGCCGTCGCCGCCTTCCGCGTCCCTCGCTTATCGGCGACCGCATCGACGACCGCGACCGGAGGCGCCGCCTCGACGCTGACCGAAGGGTACACGATCTCGAACTTTCCGGCGCCCATTTCGCGCACAAGCGCAATCGCCTCGTTCTCGAAGGTGATCAGCACGTCGCCGATGCCGTTTTGCGCAAATGTCGTGGACGCCCCCCTGCCGCCGCCATCGAGCACGGGGACATTCGAAAAAAGCTTGGCTACGAAGTCTTTCGCGGCCGCAGCGTCGCCCGCGGATTTCTGCAAAGCGTAGCCCCAGGCGGACAGATAGCTGTAGCGGCCGTTGCCCGATGTCTTCGGGTTCGGCACGATGACCTGAAGGCCGCTTTGCGTGAGATCGGCCCAGTCGCGGACGTTTTTCGGGTTGCCTTTCCGCACCACAAAGACAGTGGCGGTGGCGTAGGGGCTCGCCTGATAGGGAAAGCGGTCTCGCCAGTCCTCGGCAATGAGGCCGCTCTTGGCGATGACGTCGATGTCGGGCGCCTGGTTCATGGTCACGACGTCAGCCTCAAGGCCGTTCAGGACCGACAGCGCCTGCTTGCTGGAGCCGCCGTGGGACTGCCTGATCGTGACGGTTTCGCCGGTCTTCGCCTTCCACGCCGCCGCAAACGCGGGATTGATCTTTTTGTAAAGCTCGCGAGAGACGTCATAGGAGACGTTGAAGATCGTCGTCTGCGCCAAGGCCGCGGCCGAAGCGCTGAGAAGGAGCGCCCCGCAAAACGCCGCCGCGGTCAAATTCCGTCTCAACGCCATCGAGCGCTTTTCCTCAGGCGAATTGAATGCCGGGCGGTTATCGAAGCGGATTATGGCCGCTCTGAATGTGCCGAAGCGCCGCGACCAGCGCGTCGATGTCCGCATAAGTGTTATAAAGCGCGAAGGAGGGGCGCACGGTGCTCTCAAGGCCGAAGCGGCGCAGGATCGGCTGGGCGCAGTGATGGCCCGAGCGAACGGCAATGCCGCGCTGGTTCAAGGCCGAGCCCACGGCCTCGCTCTCCTTCCCTTCCAACACAAAGGAGATGACGCCCGCCTTTTCGGCCGCCGTGCCGATAATCCGCAAGCCCGGAACGTCGAGCAGAAGCCTGGTCGCATAGGCGATGAGGCCTTGTTCGTGGCGCGCGATGTTCTCCATGCCGATCCTGGCGAGATAATCGATAGCCGCGCCGAGACCCACGGCGTCGGCGATATTGCCGGTGCCCGCTTCGAAGCGGCCCGGCGCATCGTGGTATTCCGTCCGCTCGAAGGTCACGTCCCGTATCATGTTGCCGCCGCCCTGCCAGGGGGGCATGCCGTCGAGCAGTTCCTTCCTGCCCCAGAGGACGCCGATGCCCGTCGGCGCGAACACCTTGTGGCCGGAGAAGGCGTAGAAGTCGCAGTTCAGCTCCTGCACATTCACGCGCATGTGGGAGACGGCCTGCGCGCCGTCCACGAGCACGAGCGCGCCGTAGCGATGGGCCATCTCGACCATTTGCTTGGCGGGCGTGACCGTGCCGAGAGCGTTCGACACCTCGGTGAAGGACACGAGCTTCGTGCGAGGTCCGAGCAGCTTTTCGTAAGCGTCGAGCAGAACCTGCCCCCGGTCGTCGACGGGGACGACCTTCAGCACGGCGCCGGTCTCCGTGGCGAGTTGCTGCCACGGCACGATGTTGGCGTGGTGCTCAAGCCAGGTGATGACGATTTCGTCGCCCTCGCCAATGTTCTGGCGTCCCCAGCTCTGCGCGACGAGGTTGATGGCTTCGGTGGCGCCGCGCACGAACACGATCTCGTCAGATGATGAGGCGCCGAGGAAGCCGCGGACTTTCTCGCGCGCGTCCTCATAGGCGTCGGTTGCGCGGGCGGCAAGCTCATGCGCGCCGCGATGCACGTTCGAATTCTCGGCGCTGTAGAAGCGCACAAGACGGTCGATGACAGCTTGGGGCTTCTGCGTCGTCGCCGCGTTGTCGAGCCAGATCAGCGGATGGCCATGGATGCGCTGATTGAGGATCGGAAAATCCCGGCGCACGGAAAGCACATCATAACCGGGCTGCGGCGCCTGCGGGCGGCCAGCGGCCTGTGTCGAACGCGGATAGCGGCTTTCGTCGAGAAAATAATAGGATGAGCCGGGCGCCGCCTCGGGCGGAACCGACGAGGGCTGCGGCCGCGCTGGCAGCGGCTTGCCTGGGAGGGCCGGCGCGGGAATGCGCTGGTTCAAGAGCGCGCGCAGATCGGCTTCGCCAGCAAGCGGAACCGCGATCGGCGACGGCGGCAGCGGACGTGAAAAAGGCGCCCCATGAGCGGAGGGCGCGAAATTCGAGTTGGCGCCGGGGCTGCCCGCGAACGGAACGCCGGCCGGCTTCTGAGGATTCGCAGGCGCCGGCGGCTTGGCCGGCGTCGAGGGGAGTTCCTGGCCTGGGAGCGCGGAACCGGGCGATGGAATGCCCTGCTTCAACAGCGCACGCAACTCGCCCTCGCCGGGAAACGGAACTGCGCTCGGCGACGGCGGCAGCGGGCGCGAGAAAGGCGCCCCATGGGCGGAGGGCGCGTAACTTGAGTTGACGCCGGGCGCGCCCGCGAGCGGGACGTCCGCCGGCTTCAGCGGATCCGCGGGCAAAGGCCCCTTGGGCCAAGCGATGGCAGGCGCCGGTGTCGCGGCTGCAACGGTCTCGGGAGTTATGACAGGCGCGCCGCCGGGGTTGAAGCCGCCGCCAGGCGGACGCGCGAACATCTCATTGGCGAGCCGCGTCAGGATCTCGACGCTCGGCAGGCCGGAGGCGGGATCGAAACCCCGCGCATCCTCGCCCGCGCTTTCGAGCGTCTTGGCGGCTACCGCTTCAGAGGGCAAGCCCTCAATAGTTGTATTCATGATAATGACCCACCTCGACGCCGTCGAGAACGGCCAGCGCATCGTCGGTCAGCACGGCGAGCGAGCAATAGAGCGAGATGAGATACTGGGCGATCGCCTTCGGGTTGATGCCCATAAAGCGGACGGAAAGCCCCATGCTCTGCTCTCCCGGCAGGCCGGGCTGATAGAGGCCGACGACGCCTTGCCGCGCCTCGCCGGTGCGCAGGAGCACGATCTTCGTCTTGCCGTCCTCGAAAGGCAGTTTGTCGCTCGGGATCAGCGGAATGCCTCTCCAGGTGATGAAGGGCGAGCCGAACATGGTGACGGTCGGAGGCGGCACGCCCCGGCGGGTGCATTCCCGGCCGAAAGCCGCGATCGCCGATGGGTGAGCCAGGAAGAAGCCCGGCTCTTTCCATACCTTCGTGATCAGTTCGTCGAGGTCGTCCGGCGTCGGCGCGCCTTTGCGCGTGGAGATGCGCTGGGACGGCGCCACGTTGCGCAACAGCCCATATTCGGGGTTGTTGATGAGTTCGCTCTCCTGGCGCTCCTTCACGATCTCGATGGTGAGCCGAAGCTGCTCGGCGATCTGATTATGGGGAACGCTGTAAAGGTCGGAGACGCGGGTGTGAACTTCGAGGACGGTGTTGACCGCGCTCAGGAGGTACTCGCGCGGATGCTCCTCGTAATCGACGAAGGTTTGCGGCAGCGGGCGCTCATCGCGCGCCGAGCAATCCACCGCGACGGCGGCCGCATCCTTGACGCGATTGAGCCGGTAAATGCCGGCCTCGACAGGCGTCCACTGCAAGCAATGGACGAGCCAGCGTGGCGTGATCTGCGCCATTTGCGGCGCGGTCTTGGTCGCATTCGCCAGTTGCCTGGCGGCCGCATCGCCAAGCGCCGTATGAATAACTGTATCTGCCATCAACTTTCTCTTTTTCTTCAGGATCGGGCGATCCTGGGTAGGCGCCGAAAACGCCGCCTCGTGGGCTTCAGCCTGAGGCTCGTCTGTTGTCTATAATGGCTGCAACTTGGCGTCTATTGAGAAATGAGCGAGGCAGGATTGCGACCTCCGCGAAAGCGTCGGCAATATTCTACATATTCGTGAAATCGTGGGATCGCTTTCTATCAGAGTTATTTTGATGCCGGCTGCGGAGCCTTCCACACTTCACATTGGAGCAAGAAATTTGTTGTTAATGCGCTGCGGGGAGCCGCTGGCGGCTCATTGAAGCGCCTCGGCGGTTTGCGATCTGGCGGCGCCGCATTCTCTGTTCTCGCGGTCCTTCGCTGATTCGTTGGATCAGGCGCCGCTGACGGTATGCGATCAACGCTCTTTGATTGGGCGGTCACTGTCGATGCATTGTAAACAGGATGCCAAGTGTGGCGTACGATATGCCCTCCACAGCAACAGGACGACACCAAGGAAGGGATCGGTCTATGAAGTCCCTGGCGCTTTTCCTCTGTCTTTGTTTGAGTCTTTTTGCAACAGGAGCCGAAGCGGCGCTAAAACTTGGCGATGCCGCGCCAGACTTCACCGTACAAGCAGCGCAAGGCGGCAAGGAATTCAAATTCGCGCTCGCAGAAGCGCTGAAAAACGGGCCGGTTGTTCTGTACTTCTACCCAAAGTCCTTCACGTCGATCTGCACCGAAGAAGCGCACGAATTCGCCGAGAACATCGAGAATTTCGCCGCGGTGGGCGCCAGCGTCATCGGTCTGTCCGCGGACCCCATCGGCGTACAGCGCGAGTTTTCCGCGAAGGAATGCCGTGACAAATTCCCTGTCGGCGCCGATCCAGACCTGTCGGTCATCAACGCCTACGACGCGAAATTTCAGGGCAGGGCGATGGCGAACCGCATTTCCTACGTCATTTCGCCCGAGGGAAAGATCATTTCCTCCACCACGGACCCGGACGCGTCGAAACACATCGAGGTCGCCCTGGCCGCTGTCAGGAAATGGCGCGGCGACCATAAGCATTGAGCGGCGGGGGCTCTCCTGGCGCGGCGCGTCACGCCGCACTCGGACGCCCCTGCCAGTTCCGTTGGCTGCTATCGGCGCCTGAAGCCGCCGCCTACCCTGCCGGCGTAGCGCCTGCCGCCCGCGAAGCCTCTCCGGCCGACGGCCACTGCGCCGCCCCGATAGAAGCCCCGTCCGGCAACAGCGCCGCCCCGATAGAAGCCCCTTCCGCCAACAATCGCCCTTCCGCCATAAACGTAGCCGGGAGCGTAATATCCGCCGCCGCCATAATAGGGGCCTGCGTAGGCGCCGCCCGCATAAAAGCGCCGGCCGCCATAGATGCCGCCTCCCCTGGCGTAGACGGCGCGACCACCATAGATGCCCCGCCGGCCCGCCACGACTGCTCCCCGGCCGTAAAAGCCGCGTCCTCTCACGGCGACTCCTCTGGCGCGTCCTCCGCGGATGGCGGCCTCGATGCCTATGCTGTCTGCCTTAGGACTTGCCTTCGATAGGGGCGCAGCCGCCGCCGGCTCAATTGCGAGCGTCGCCAGCAAAGCCGCTGGAGCTAGGACTGCCAAGATCAAGCGTCGCATGCATTCCTTCCTTTCGCTGCTTTAGGGGCGGCAGCATAGGTCGACTAAAACAAAAAAAACAATAACTGCGATGAATCCCGATAAATCAACGATGAAATTCGGAATCGATCCTAGTCGCTGTTCTTCATGCTTGTTTCATTCCGTCAACCTGAATGTTTGACGAGAGCTTGAGTGGCCTGCTCTGCAGATGCAAAGCTTCGCGTCAACGGCGCACGAGCTGCCTCCGGACCTGACGCGTCAGACCTGCTCCAGCAGGGCGTCAAGGTCGAGACTCGAACGGCGGCCCAGGTCGTCTCCATGGGTTTCGACAAATATTTCGGCGGCCCGCCGCCCCTCGTCCTTCAACATGGAGAGAAAAGCCCATTCGGCGTTGAGCTTGGAGGAATAGCCAAGATCGACCATGATCTCGCTCGAAATTCGATGGATGCGCATTGCGGCCCATTGCGCGCCTTCCGTGTTTCCGGGATTGGCCGTCTGGCGCAGAATCGCAATCATGCGCAATTCCTTCAAGAGAGTGGCGTTGAAGGAAACTTCGTTGAGACGGTTCAGGATTTCGCGCGCCGAACGTGGCGTTCCCTCTCGCTCGATGGGATTGACCTGTACGATCAGAGTGTCCTTCGATGCGCATTCCCGCACCAAAGGCGTGATGGTCGGGTTCCCGGAATATCCGCCATCCCAATAGGGCTCGCCGTCAATCTCAACGGCTTGAAACATGGTCGGAAGGCAAGCAGACGCGAGCAGCACCTCCGGCGTGAGATCGGCGTTGCGGAACACTCTCCCGCGCCCGGTCCGCACATTGGTGGCGGTGATAAAAAGCCGGATTGGAGATCTGCGAACGTCCTCGAAGTCGATGCATTCGGCCAGAATTTCCGTGAGGGGATTAGTCCCTTGCGGGTTGAGATCGTAAGGCGAGAACAAACGCGCCGCCATATCCGCAGCAAGGAAGAGCGGCGACGTATCCATCGTCCATCGCCCCATCAGCACATCGAGCGGGCTTCGCCGCAACGGGCTGAACAGGGCAGCTTTTGCGACGCGGCCCCAAAATTCATCGAGTGCGGCCCTGGCGCCCTCCGCGCCGCCGCAAACGTGGCCCTGCGCCAGAACGACCGCATTCATGGCGCCCGCCGAGGTTCCGGATATGCCTTCGATCTTGAGCCAGGGTTCCTGGAGAACGCGATCGAGGACGCCCCAAGTGAAAGCGCCGTGAGAGCCGCCGCCCTGAAGCGCCAGGTCGACCAGAATGGGATCGCGCATCAAGCCCATTTATCGGCCTCACTCGGTTCGCGCGGCGAGCTTCACACCGCCAGCCACACGATGCTCAGGCGGACCGAAGCCCATAACGGCTTTCTGTGCGCTAACAACCGGTTCGAGCATGCAGACATAGGTCTTAATCTTTGATGAAGATCCGTCGATGACTTTCCGTGAGCAGTCATCGACGCCAGCATTGTCGAGATTATTTGGAAATCTCTATTTTTGTTCCGAAGATCAGCGCCTGGAGGACGAGCACAGCAACCGATCGATTGAATGCCCTACACCTCCCCTAGCCGGCGGATCTTCCCTTAATATTCCTGGAGAAAAATCGCGACAGGGTTGGTCCGATAAAGATGACCATGAGGACGCGCGAGGTTTGCAGCGCCATGACAAAACCCACATTCACCGGGCTCGACGCGGCGATGATTGCCACGCCATCGGCGCCGCCCGGGCTGGTGGCGAGATAGGCCGTCAGCGGCTCGATCCCAAGAAACTTCGTAAGAGCGAAGGCGAGACCGCCGCAGAACAAGATCGCAGCAAAGATTGAGAGCGTGACCTGCGGGAGCGCGCGCATCGCCTGAAGCAGAATGTCCCGCGTAAAGCGCAAGCCGATTTGCCAGCCAATGCAGAGATAGGCCGCGGCCAGCAACCATCTCGGCAATTCGATGTCCACGAGACCGCTGACATGCAGCGCCGTTCCCGCGAACAGCGGAACCAGCAGCATCCCTGCCGGGAGTTTGGATAGAAAGCCAATCGCAACGCCGCCCGCTACGAGCGCCAGCGTTTCAATAAACGGTAACCAATGAAGGGCTGGAAACCAGACGACGGGCGCAGCGGCGGGCGCCCCGTGAACGAAGAAGCGGGCGATCAAGGATGCAATGAATGCAACCACGACAACCCGTAAGTATTGCATGAAGGCGACCAGCCGGACATCTCCGCCATTCGCTTCGGCCATGACGATCATGGTGGTCGCGGCGCCGGGCAGCATCCCCCAGATGGCGGTGGTTCCTGGCAGGATGCCAAGCTTGCTGATGGTCCAACCCAGCAAACCGGTGAACAGGATGATCACCAGCACGATAGCCAGAAAGACCGGCCATTGCTGCAGGAAAGAGTGAATGATGTCGAGTGTCAGGGTTCTGGCGACCAGGCAGCCGATGACGCCTTGGGCGACATAGAAGAGAATTGCGGGCAAACGGATCGAAGCTTGACCGGCCTCAATCAGAATGCCCGCGACCATCGCGCCGAGCAACAGCGCCGCTGGAAGCTTCGCCCATGTCAACAAAACGGCAAACACCGCGGAAACCGTGACCAGCATCCCCCAGCGTACAAAGCGGGAAAACCGCGACAAGGGCCAGAATCCCAAGGGCATTCTCAAAGCCGGTCTTCGCTCAGGGACACGTCGGCGGTTTTTACGACCCGGCTGATCCGTGGGAAAATTTGGCTGACAGCGAAATCATGCATTTCAGCGGAAAATGTCGCCGTCGCGTCTTCGGCGATGACTACGGCATAGCCATGCTCCCAAGCCTGCCGCGCCGTGGATTCCACTCCCATATTCGTGGCGACGCCCGCCAGGACGATGGTCTGAACGCCGCGGCGGCGCAGCTGCAAATCCAATTCGGTGCCGTGAAAGGCGCCCCACTGGCGCTTGGCAATGCGAATGTCGCCGGGCGCCGCCAAGCCATCGGCCAACTCGCTGAAATCTGCGGGATAGCCGCCGGGTGGAACGGCATTCGGCCGATCGACGGGCTGGCGCAGCGCGTCCTTAAAATCGGGCGAGAACGCGACATTCACCAGAACGACAGGGGCGCCGGCGCTGCGAAACCGTCCGGCCAAGTCTATGCTGTTTTCGATAATTTCGGCCCATGAATGAGGGGCGAACTCCCGCCCTGCGATGCCTTTTTGCAGGTCGATCAGGACAAGAGCCGTCGCACGGGGGTCGAGTTTCAGCATGAGAGGAGCCTTCCGGGTGAGATGAGCGCCCCAATGCAGCCAAGCAATTGGTGAACGTATCGCGAGTCGCTGCTGCATAGCCGAGGCCGCCTCACATGACAACGAGTATGGCCTCACCTAAGTCAGCCTTTGGCGCCTACGACCGCGTGTATGGCTCGCTGGGCGCGGTCGTGATCTTGCTTTTCTGGTTCTGGCTGACGGCTTTCAGCGCGCTTCTCGGCGCGGAACTTGACCAGGTGATCGAATATCCCGCCAAGCGCTGATGCTCTCGCAAGGGTAGGAATCGCCGCTCCGGCGACTGACATTGGATGATCCGGGGCAACATTTTCGCGCACATCGCGCCTTGAGCGAATGAGAACAGATTACGTCAACATATGAGAATATTTTTGGCGGAGGGGGTGGGATTCGAACCCACGATACGCTTGCGCGTATGCCGGTTTTCAAGACCGGTCTATTCAACCACTCTAGCACCCCTCCAGAACGGCGCGAGCAGGTTGGATAACAAAACCCACGGCTGCCGGCAAGAGCGGGCCGAACACGGAGCGCGCACGGGCGGCGCCAATAACCGGTCCGGCCATGTCGCAGTTTTGCCCGTCGGTGCTGGCGTCAGACTGAGCGATGGAAAAGAAAGTCTTGCACCAAATGTCACGGCCGCCTTCCGGTTCTGCCGACGTTATCCCATAAGCGCCCGATGCGCGCCCGGGTTCGTTTTTATTGTTGCCGGAACAGGGTTCACCGGTCTAACAGAACTTTCGACGAAAGGCGCCCCCAAAATCCCATGAACAGCACCGCAGTTGGCATTGTGCTCGTCGTTATCGCCGCTGCCCTTGAAGGGCTCGGCCAGGTTTTCTTGAAGAAGTCCACGCTGACGAAGGTGCGGTGGACATTCTGGATCGCTGCGGGCCTCGGCGTGCTCACGATGGAGGCGCTCATCTACACGGAGGCGCTCAAATTCCTCGATGTCAGCGTTGCGTTTACGATCCTGAGCCTCAACCTGATCATGATCACCGTTTTATCGCGCCTCCTTCTTAAGGAGCATGTAACGAAAACGCGCTGGATCGGCGTTGGCCTCATCTTTGTCGGCGTTGCTCTCGTGATGGCGCGGACCTGATCGCTCAGCCTGCCTAGGCTCAGCGGAATGGGCGGAAGGATCGTCCTCCCGCCCGCATCGGCGCTTCAGGGCTACGAGCCGAGAAGCGGGCCCGGATCGACCGGCTTCGCATTCTTGCGGATCTCGAAGTGGAGCTGCGGCTGGCTCGCATCGCCGGTTGCGCCCGCCTTGGCGATCTGCTGGCCGCGCTTCACGACCTCGCATTTCTTGACCATGATCTCGTCCGCGTGGGCGTAGGCCGTCACGTATTCGTCGGCGTGGCGGATCAGGATCAGGTTGCCGAAGCCCGGCAGTTCGTCGCCGACATAGGCGACAACGCCATTCTCGGCCGCCTTGATCGGCGTTCCTTTCGGAACCGAGATCGTCACGCCCTCGTTCACGCTGCCATCGCGCTGCGGGCCGTACTGACCAATGACAAGGCCCTCGACCGGCTTGCGGAAGTTCTTGCCCATGCGCGGCAGCGGATTGGCCAGCGCCGCTTCGCATGACGGCTCGGCGGGCTTCGCCCCTGCGATTTTTGTTTCAGAGCCGGGCTTCTGCTGATCCGGCGCCTTCGAAGCGCTGTCGTAAGGCAGTTGCGCGGGCGCCTGAACCTCGGGCGCGGGGGCGCGATTCTGGGGCGCCGCCGAGGCTAGCGCCTCGCGGCCGGGGATTACGATCGTCTGACCGGCCTGGAGCGCACGAGCGTTAGGCAAATTGTTGGCTTCCAGGATCTGCTGCTCCGTCAAGCCATGAGCGTGCGCGATGCTCGCAACCGTCTCGCCCTTTTTGACTGTATAGCACTGTTCGCCCGTGCACCCGGCCGTTTGCGCCTTTTGCGTTTCGCCCTGGGATTGGCCGAGTTTCGTCGGCCCGGCCTGCGGGATCAGAAGTTCGGCGCCCGGCTTGACGTAGTGGCGGCTCGTAAGCCCGTTCGCGCGGACGATCATGTCCACGGTAACGCCGTGGCGGATCGCCAGCGAGTACAGCGTATCGCCCGGCTGGACGGTCACGATCTTGCCGTTGACGGGATCGCCGGGCCGCCTGATGTCCGCGCCGCCAAGCGAAGAGGCGCTGCGCTGCGAGCGGCCATAGAAATCGTTGCGCTCCGGAGCACGGTCGTAGTCGCGGGACTCCTCGCGGTAGCGCTGCGCGTCGCGATAGTCCGGAGCCGGCTCGTAAACGCGCGTCTCGCCTTTCGGCGGATAGGGCGGCGCGTCGTTATCCGATCTCCTGTAGTAGGTCTGCGGAGGCGACGAAGGATCGTAGCGGCGCTGCTCATCAGCGGGAGGCGGCGGCGGAGGCGGAGGCGCGTAATCCCTCGGTTGGTCGTAGGGCGAGGAGACGCGCGGGCCGGTGTAGACGCCATCCGCCAGCGGAGGCTGATTATAGGGGCCATAGCCGTCGGCCGTTTTCACGCCCGAATAGGCTGGCGCCGCCTGCTGCTGCTGCTGAAGCGGAGGCAGATCGACCCTTGAAACCTGAAGGTAGCCCCCGTTCTGGCCAGGCGTTGCGCTTGCGACCTGGTAGCCGCCCTGCGACGGCTGATAAGAGACCGGCTGGCCCGCCGCGTATTGAGGCGCGGCATATTGGGGAGGCTGCTGAGCCGGGTAAGGTGAAGAGGAATTGAGTGCGGCTCGCGAAACTTGCGTCTGCGGAGGAGGCGCCGCCTGATACCCGCTTCCGAACTCCAGGCTGCCGAACCGCTCGGACCCGCTGCTGCACCCGCCTAACAAAACGCAACCCAGACCGACTTTCACAACCGCGCGGATGACTCCGGGCCCACGCCTGCCCGCCGCATGTACAATACTCATCGCCGCACCTCACTTTGAAAAAGTATATGCGGCGAAACACTTAATATTAACTTAAACTCGGGCGGATTTTCACCATGTCCCGGCGGAAGGTTTTGTCAACGGTCGCAGGGGACGAGCGGCACGAAGCGCACGGGGATGAGGCTTTGATAGTCGTCGCGCCCGCAGCTTCGGGTGACAAGCGTGATCCGCTGATCGTGGCGCGGGCCGAGCGGGATCACCATGGCGCCGCATTCGCCGAGCTGATCGATCAGCGCGCCTGGAACCTCGCTCGCGCCGGCCGTCACGATGATGCGGTCGAAAAACCGATGGTCCGGCCATCCCCTGACGCCGTCGCCATGGATCGCCGTGATGTTGCCGAGGCCGAGCTGCTCGAACCTCTCCTTTGCCAGACGGTGCAGGGCGAGATGGGATTCGATCGTATAAACGCGGCGCGCAAGCCGGGCGAGGATCGCTGTCTGGTAGCCTGAACCCGTTCCGATTTCGAGCGCGTCGTGATGCGGCGCGACGTTCAAGCGCTCCGTCATGTAGGCGACGATGAAGGGCTGGGAGATCGTCTGATCGCACTCTATGGGCAGCGCCTCGTCGAAGTAGGCATGCGATTTCAGCGCGGGGTCCGAGACAAAAAGCTCCCGAGGCGTTCGCGCGATGGCGTCAAGCACGCGAGGATCTGCGATGTTGTTGCGTTGCAGGTTGCGCAGGAGATCGAGCAGCGCTTCGTCCATCATGGGCGCGTCCCTCCGAAGCGGCGCCGCGTGTCGTCGAGCCCGCCTCTTCTCACGCCTCCAGAAGCCCGGACAGCTTCCGGCGCGTATCGTGATGCGTCAGGTTCAGATAAAGCGGCGTTACCGATATCGCTCCCGATTTGACCGCCCACAGATCCGAGCCCATGACTGGATGCAGGGAGCGCGGCTTGAACCCGAGCCAGTAATATGGGTTGCCCCGGGTATCCATGCGGTCTTCAATGCGCAAGTAATCCTGATCGCGCCTGCCTTGTTCTGTAACTTGAATACCTTTTACTTTACTTGGTTCCCGGTCGGGAAAATTGACGTTTATCAAAACATCCGGCGGCCAGCCAGCCGCGATCAGCCGCTGCACGAGGGCGGCGCCGAGTTCCATGGGCGTTTCCCAATGTATATTCGTCAGGTTCTCCCAATCGACGGCGAGGCTCATGGCGATGGAAGGAATGCCAAGCATCGCGCCTTCGATGGCGCCGGCGATGGTGCCCGAATAGGTGACGTCGTCGGCGAGGTTCGCGCCGCGGTTCACGCCCGACAATACGAGCGCCGGCGCCTCATCCTTCAGGATGTAGCGCACGCCCATGATGACGCAGTCGGTCGGCGTGCCCTTCACCGCGAAGACGCGGTCCGACAGCTTCCTGAGGCGCAAGGGCTCGTGCAGCGTCAGCGAATGAGCCGCGCCGCTCTGGTCGGTCTCGGGCGCCACGACCCACACATCGTCGGAAAGACCGGACGCAATCTTTTGCAGGACATCGAGACCGGGCGCCTCGATGCCGTCGTCGTTCGTAACAAGGATCCGCATGCCGCCTTTGTACGTTAATAGCAGCGCCTCGTCATCCCGGAAACGCGCGCCCCGCGCGTTTCCGGGACCGCAAAAACTCGGCGCCGGGTATGTAACGATCCGGGATAAACGCTAAAGCGCTTTCCGGAATGACGTAGGATCTATTTCACGACCTCGTCCCACAAATCATTCCAGTTTGGGTTCTGCCCTTCTATCAATTCAAACTTCCATTCGCGGCGCCAGCGCTTGATCGCATTTTCGCGCCTGATCGCGGCCTCCGCTGTTGCATGACATTCGAAATAGACGAGCAGCTTGAGGCCATGCCGTTTCGTGAATCCGTCGGCAGCATTCTGCCGATGTTCAAAGACCCTTCGGACGAGGTCGTTGGTGACGCCAGTATAGAGGACGCCGCGCCGAACGTTGGAGAGAATATAGACGTAATACGCCGTTCGGTTTCTTTTGAACGATCCCGGATAAGGCTATGCCTTTCCGGGATGACGGTTGCACTTTCGTCATCCCGGAAACGCGCTCCGCGCGTTATCCGGGACCGCCCAAGACGCCGCCTTAGTTCCGTAACGATCCCGGATAAACGCTAAAGCGCTTTCCGGGAAGACGAAGTGGCGGAGATGCGGTCGAGGCCGCCCATATAGGGCTTGAGCGCGTCCGGCACGCGGATGCTTCCGTCCGCCTCCTGGTAGTTCTCGATGACGGCGATGAGCGCGCGGCCGACCGCCAGCCCCGAGCCGTTCAGCGTGTGCACGAACTGCACATCCTTCGCCTCTTTCGGGCGGAAGCGCGCCTGCATGCGGCGGGCCTGGAAGTCGCCGCAGTTCGAACAGCTCGAAATCTCGCGATACGCATTCTGACCGGGCAGCCACACCTCGATGTCGTAGGTTTTGCGCGAGGCGAACCCGGTGTCGCCGGAGCAGAGCACGACAACGCGATAGGGCAGGTCGAGCCGCTTCAGGATTTCCTCGGCGCAGGCCGTCATGCGCTCGTGCTCGGCGGGCGACTCGTCCGGCGTTGCGATGGAGACCAGCTCGACCTTGTAGAACTGGTGCTGGCGGATCATGCCGCGCGTGTCCCTGCCCGCCGCCCCTGCCTCCGCGCGGAAGCACGGCGTCAGCGCCGTGAAGCGGTAGGGGAGATCCGCCTCCACCACGATGCTCTCCCGCACGAGATTCGTTAGAGGGACTTCGGCGGTTGGGATGAGCCAATATAATTCGAAGGCTTCTTGTCGCCCAGTCCTTTCATTCCTTCGGACATCAACTTCGTTCGCAAACGCTCCAACCGCCTCGCCTAGAGAAATCGTTCCCGCGACTTTATATTGGTCGTCCTCGAATTTCGGAAGTTGAGCGGTGCCGTACAAAGCTCGATCTCTAACAAGGAGCGGGGGGTTGACCTCCGTATAACCGCCAAGCCCCTTGCCTTCGTTATTTGTATACGTGCTAGTTTGCACGTCGAGCATGAACTGGCCAAGCGCGCGTTCGAGCCGCGCCAGCCCGCCCTTCAGCACCGTGAAGCGCGCGCCGGAAATCTTCGCCGCCGCCTCGAAATCCATCAGCCCCAGCGCCTCGCCGATTTCGAAATGCTGCTTCGGCGCGAAGCCCTCCCCTGCGAAGTCGCGCAGGCGGCCCCAGCGGCGCAGTTCGACATTTGCGCTCTCGTCCTTGCCGTCCGGCACGTCCGGCTGAAGCATGTTCGGGATGGCCGCCAGCAGCGCCTTCATGCGCTCGTCGAGATCGCGCTCCTTTGCCTCGCCGTCCGCGATCTTGCCCTTCAGCTCCGCGACCTCGGCCATCAGCGCCTCGGCCTTCGCCGGATCGCCGCCCTTGCCCTTGGCCTTGCCGATTTCCTTGGACGCCGCGTTGCGCCGCGCCTGCAGGTCCTGCAGCGCTTTCGTATGCGCGCGCCGCTCCTCGTCGAGCGCGAGCACGTCGCCCGACAGGGGCGGAAGGCCGCGCCGCGCGAGGCCCGCGTCGAAGTCGGCGGGGTTTTCCCGGATCCATTTGAGATCGAGCATTCTCGTCTCCGAACGGTGAAAGCTGATTTGCGCCCTCTATAGAAGGGCCGCCAGCTTGCGTAAAGCGCGGCCGCCGCGGGAGGCCAAAGCTTCTGTTGACGGCTGGCGCCCCATTAACGCTCCGCTAACGCGTTCTGACAGCGTTAACCGTGCGATTTTTGTAATTTAACCTCGAACAAGATCGAGAAGGAGTAACTTTCGCAAAGATGCAAGCAAGGCGGCCCTGCAAAATCAGGTGCTTAGGATATATTTCTAACTATATACTAATGGCTCTTTTTGCCAAACGAACCCAATTTTTCATATGATTTTAAGCAACTCCCGCCCCGGACTTGCACGCCTTCGCCGGAATGACCTGCCCAGGAAATCGGCTCGCGGCGTTGCGCCGCCTTTTTGGCGCTCTACGCCAGCAGCACGATCGACCCCGTCGTCTTGCGCGCTTCCAGATCGCGATGCGCCTGCGCCGCTTCCGCGAGCGGGTATGTCTTGCCCACCTGGATTTTCACAAGACCGCGGCTCACCGCATCGAAGAGGTCGTTCGCGTTCGCCACAAGCGCTTCGCGCGTCGGGATGTAGGCGAAAAGCGAGGGACGCGTGGCGTAAAGCGAGCCCTTCTGCGAGAGGATGCCGATCTCGAAGGGCGGCACGGGGCCGGACGCGTTGCCGAAGCTTGCCCAGAGCCCGCGCGGCTTGATGCAATCGAGCGAGCCGGGGAACGTATCCTTGCCGACGGAATCATAGGCCACGTCGACTCCGCGACCGCCCGTCAGCTCTTTCACGCGCGCCACCCAATTCTCGGTGCGATAATTGATGACATGCGTCGCGCCATGCGCCTTGGCGAGCGCGGCCTTCTCGTCCGAGCCGGCCGTGCCGATGATGGTCGCCCCGATGGCGGAGGCCCATTGGCACGCGATCAGCCCAACGCCGCCCGCCGCCGCGTGCCAGAGGATGGCGCTGTCCTTCGTAACCGGATAGGTCTCTTTCAGGAGGTAGCGCACCGTCATGCCCTGGAGCATCATGGCCGCGCCCGTCTCGTAGGAAATCGCGTCGGGCAGCTTCACGAGGCGGTCGGCCGCGATGAGCCGCTCCTCGGCATAGCCGCCGATTGCGCCGGCATAGGCCACGCGGTCGCCCGCCGCGACATGGGTCACGCCCTCGCCCACCGCGATCACCTCGCCCGCTCCTTCGCTGCCGGGCGTGAACGGCAAGGACGGCTGCGGATAGAGGCCCGTGCGATGATAGACGTCGATGTAGTTCACGCCTGCGGCGTGCTGCCGGATCTTGGCTTGGCCCGGTCCCGGCGCGCCCGCCTCGATCTCCTCCCACCGCAGAACTTCGGGGCCGCCATAGGAATGGACGCGGATCGCATGGGGCATGGGCGAACTCTCCTCAAAGGCTCGGCGCGAAGGGTCGAGGCGCATGGCCTCGCCGGACAGCTATTGTCGAATTGCGGCGGAAGAACAAGGCGCCGGGTTGCAATTTTGGTCCCCATTGCCATCCGTGACGCCGATGCCGGTGCGCTTCGCCGATTCCGTTTTGTCTCGCCTATGTGTTCCTTATGCACCAACTCAGAAAATTCCGCGACAATCGATTACGAATTGATGCGAGTCAAAAAAAGTTGAAAACAATAAGCCTTAAAAAGGTCCAAGGAAAATTGAGCGCGAACAAGGGAATTTGTAAATGTTTATGTATACGCAAGGGCATGGCCAGTTGACAACAAACGATTTAAATAGTCTTTTTCCGCGCCCAGGCGAGGCTTTGCCTATTGGAAAGGCTGAAGAGGCGCTACAGTCCCATATTATTATGGGTTTTGAGCAGGCTTTGGATTTGGGCATGCTTCCGATGGAGGCGTTAAGCCGTGTCTTGACTTGGGTCGCTTCGGAGATGGTCCGGATCAATGCGAGGGAAGCCGGACAAGGGCGTTCTCCCGGAGTTGAGCGCGATTAGGCGCCAGGATTAGAGTCGGCGCGGCCACGGGGCGCAGCGTGCACCCCTGGAAATCTAAGTGTTGCGCAGCCCCGGCGTTTGTGGCTCCTTCACCGGTGATCCACGAACGCCGCAAAGCGCCCATGACCGTATCCGTCTACCTGAACGATCTGCCCCCCGGCCTCGACTTCGGCGGCGCGGTGGCGATCGATACCGAGACCCTTGGGCTGAAGCCTCACCGCGACAGGCTTTGCGTCGTCCAACTCTCCGCGGGCGACGGCAACGCTCATCTCGTCCAATTCGAGAAGGGCCATTACGACGCGCCAAACCTGAAGGCGCTTTTGACAAACCCGGACGTGCTGAAGATTTTTCACTTCGGGCGATTCGATATCGCGGTTCTTCTGCAGTATCTCGGCGTAACGGCGCGCCCCGTCTATTGCACGAAGGTCGCGGCGAAGCTCGTCCGCACCTTTACGGACCGCCACGGCCTGAAGGATCTCTGCCGGGAGCTGCTTGGCGTGGAGATCTCGAAACAGCAGCAGACCTCCGATTGGGGGCAGGCTGCGCTGACGCCCGAGCAATTGAGCTACGCGGCTTCCGACGTGCTGCATCTGCACGCGCTGAAAGGCAAGCTCGACGCCCTCCTCAAGCGGGAGGGGCGAGAGGCTCTGGCCGACGCCTGCTTCGCATTCCTTCCTTATCGGGCTGAACTCGACCTCAAAGGGTGGTATGACGACTCCGACGTCTTCAATCATTAGCGGCCGAGGCTTTAGATCATGGCGATAGCGGCGACGCCAGCGGACGGAAACAGGCCGCTGGCCGGGCGGCCGGCGCCGGCCCGCCGCGATAACGGCATCGACCGGGCGCTCGAGTTCCGCCGCGCCATGCGCCACAGCCTGCGCGTCAAGGTGCTGAAATTTCTCCTTCCGCTTATGGCGGCGGGCGTGCTTAGTCTCTACGCCCTGCCCTCTCTCTTTCGCGTCTCGATCGATAAGGGCCGCGGCGAGGCGTCGGTGCGCGCCGTTACGCTGGAAGCGGGCTCCTTGAAAATGCTGGATCCGCACGTCAAAGGCGTCAACGACAAGAACGACGCCTACGAATTCGTCGCCGATACCGCCACCCAGGCCTCCAGAACCGCCGAAACCATGTACCTCGTGAACATTCGCGGCCGGGTGACCGGCCAAGACGGCGCCATCACGAGGCTGACTGCGCCGGACGGCGTTCGCGACAGCAAGGCGGATGAGATGATTTTCAACAACGGCGCCGTGGTGACGCGCGAGCCGGGCTTCACCGCGACCTTCAAAACCGCCACGGCCTACATGAAGCAGCAGATTGTGGTTTCGCACACGCCCGTCATAGTCCGCCTTCATGAGAGCACGATTTTGGCGGATGGTATGACCCTGTTCTGGGGCGAACAGCGCGCAATTTTCGAGGGAAATGTGCACACCCACATCGAGCGGCAAGCCCCCGAGGCCAACGCCCTGAAAGAGCCCGCTACGCCGACGCCCGCCCTCTCAGCGGGCGCGGCTGCGCAGTAGGCGGCGGAGACCGGGCGAATGACGAGGTTGCGTCAGGGCGTTGGATTGGAGTGGCGACGAACGGCGTCGGCCGCAGCCGTCGCATTCGCACTTCTCGCGCCAGCGCATGCTCAATCTCCTGTCGCCGGCTTCAGCAACATCGGCGGCGATAACTCCAAGAAACCGATCAACATCGAGTTGGACCGGCTCGAAGTCGACGATAAGAAGCACGTGGCCACCTTCATCGGGAATGTGATCGCGATCCAAGGCGAATACACCCTTCGCGCCCCGATCATCGAGGTGACTTACGAAAAGCAGGAGCAGCCCGCGTCCCAGGACCACGCCGCCGCGCACAAAGTCGCGGCGACGAAGCCCGCAAACGGCGACGCCGCCGGCGATCCGATGTCGAACGGACAGATCAGGTTCATCCACGCGACCGGGGGAAAGGTCGTTGTCACAAGCGCGAAAGAGGAGCAGGAGGCGATCGGCGAAGACGCCGTCTACGACGTCAAGGGCCAAACAATCGTCATGACGGGCAAAGAGGTCATCCTGACCCAGAAAAAGAACGTCGTGAAAGGAAAACAGCTCAACGTCGATCTCGCCACCAGCAGGGCCACGGTGGTGCCGGAGAAAGGGCACAGAATGCAGGCTGTTTTCACCCAGGAGGGCAAGGGCGGCTTTGTGAACCCCTTAACCGGCGCGCCCTCCAAAGCTAAGGAGACAGCGGCTGCTCCAGCGGCCCCCAAGCCCGCCGAGAACAATGCGGCCTGGCGGCCACAAAATAATTAACGACTGACTCAAAGGAGTTGCATCGGTTTCATGGTTCTCCTCGACAAACGCCAGCCTCAGCCGAGCGCGCCGCAGCGCACCCAGCAGCGCCCGCGCGTCCAGCCAATCGCGCCAGGCCAAGGCGACCCCGGACGGCGCCTCGCGGCGCGGGAGCAGCTCATCGTTAATGGCGTCAAGAAGTCCTTCAAGGGGCGCATGGTCGTCAAGGGCGTCAGCATCGATTTGAAGCGCGGCGAATCCGTGGGCCTGCTCGGCCCGAACGGCGCGGGCAAGACCACCGTCTTCTATATGATAACGGGCCTCATCAAACCGGACGAGGGGTCCGTTTACATCGACGGATTCGACGCCACCAAGCTGTCGATGTACCGGCGCTCCCGGCTCGGCATCGGCTACCTGCCGCAGGAGGCCTCGATCTTTCGCGGGCTTTCGGTAGAAGAAAACATCATGGCTGTATTGCAAATAACGGAGCCCAGCCGGAAGGAGCGCAAGCGGCGGCTCGACGAGCTCTTGGAAGAGTTCAAGATCGGGCGCCTGCGAAAGTCGCCGTCCATCGCGCTCTCAGGCGGCGAGCGCCGGCGGTGCGAAATCGCGCGCGCGCTTGCGACGCGCCCGGCATACATGCTCCTCGACGAGCCTTTTGCGGGCATCGATCCCATCGCCATCGGCGACATTAGAACTTTGGTGCGACATTTGACGGATCGCGGCATCGGCGTGCTCATCACCGACCACAATGTGCGCGAAACCCTGGACTTAATCGACCGGGCATATATCATCTATGATGGCCGCGTGCTGACGGAGGGCGCCCCCGCCGAGGTTGTCGCGAACGAAGACGTGAAGCGAGTCTACCTGGGCGATATGTTCTCCCGGTAACGGGCCTGAGCTTCGCATTCGCAACTCAGGTGGTTGATGTGCTCCAACTAAGGCTTGAGCAACGGCAAACTCAGAAGATCGTCATTACGCCGCAGCTTCGGCAAGCCATCAAGCTTCTGCAACTTTCAGCGATTGAGCTTCAGGCCTATATCGAAAACGAAGTTCGCGAAAACCCCCTGCTTTCAGCCGAGGAACGCACCGAGGCGGCGGTCGTTCCCGAGCCGGCTCCCGAAATTGCCGCAAACCCCAGCGGCGACGCCGATATTGCGGCTTTCGACGCTCGCGATGTCGCCGACATCGAGATCGGGCCTGAATGGGAGCCCGAGACGCCGGGTGACCGCGTTTATGAAGGCGAGCCGTCCGCGTCTTCCCCTGGCGCCGACTGGCTTCAAGGCGCCGGGTCGCGGCCGGCTTCGGGCGAGGACTACGATCCGTTTGCGACGCTGACAAACGCCAAATCGCTCGCCAACTCTCTTAACGAGCAGGCGCAGCTTTCATTCTCCAGCGCCCCGGATCTCCTGATCGCCCGCTATTTGATCGACCTAGTCGATGCGGACGGCTATATACGCGCGCCCCTCGAAGAGGCCTGCTCCCAGCTGTCGGCGAGTTCCGAAGATATTGAGCGCGTTCTTTCCGTGCTGCAGACCTTCGATCCGCCCGGCGTCTGCGCCCGCGATCTTGCGGAGTGCCTCGCGCTCCAGCTCAAGGAGAAAAATCGGTTCGACCCCTTCATGGAGCGGCTTCTGTCCAACCTCGATCTGATCGCGGCCTGCGATTTCCAGCGCCTCAAGAAGGTCTGCGGGGTGGACGCGGACGATCTCAAGGAGATGCTCGCCGAGTTGCGGGCGCTCAATCCAAGGCCCGGCGCCGGCTTCGAGCAGGGGGGGATCGAGACGCTTGTGCCCGATGTGATCGTCCGGCGAGCCCCCGATTTGAGCTGGCGGGCCGAGCTGAACCCCAGCGCCGCGCCCTCGCTCGCGGTCGACCGCGCCTATTACGCAAGCCTGAAGGCGCGCTGCCGGTCCGACGCGGATCGCTCCTACCTGGGCGACCGGCTCAGTTCCGCCAATTGGCTCGTCAAGAGCCTTGAACAGCGCCTTACGACCATCCTCAAGGTGGCGACGGCCGTGGTGGAGGAACAGTCCGCCTTCTTCGATCACGGCGTCCGTCACCTGAAGCCGCTGAACCTTCGGCAGATCGCCTTGAAAATCGGCATGCATGAGTTGACGGTCAGCCGCGTCACGTCGAACAAGGCCATCGCCACGCCGCGCGGCGTTTTCGAGATGAAATATTTCTTCACGTCCGCGATTGCGGCGTCCGGAGCGAGCGCCGAGGCGCATTCCTCGGAGGCGGTGCGGGATCGCATCAAGGAATTCATCATGAACGAGACGCCGGCCGGGATCCTGTCCGACGACCGGATCGTCACCATGCTGAAGGCGGACGGCATCGACATCGCGCGGCGCACCGTGGCCAAGTACCGCGACGCGCTGCGCATCCCATCGTCGGCCGCCCGGCGCAGGATGAAGCGCGCCGCCACCGCCGCCTGAAGCGGCAAGCTTTGGCCCAAAACCACCCAGTTCGGGCTCGCCTCGCGCTGCTTTCATGCTAAAAGGCGCCCATGAATGTGCTTCTGATCGGCGGCGGGGGCCGCGAACATGCGCTGGCCTGGAAGTTGCGGCAAAGTCCGGCTCTTGGCGCGTTCTATTGCTCGCCGGGCAACGCCGGCATTCTTTCCATCGCGGAACCGGGGCCTCGGCGCATCGGCGATCATCATGAGGTCGCGGATTTCTGCATCAGGGCTCGCGTCGATCTCGTCGTGATCGGCCCCGAGGCGCCGCTTGTCGCTGGGCTCGCGGACGATCTTCGCGCGGCGGGCCTCGCCGTCTTCGGGCCTTCCGAAAAGGCCGCGCAGCTTGAGGCGTCGAAATCCTTCACAAAGGCGATCTGCGCCGAGCGCGGCATTCCGACCGCGGCCTACGGGGCCTTCTCATCGCTTGCCGCGGCGCTTTCCTACGCGCGCGGGCAGGGCGCGCCGCTGGTGGTGAAGGCCGATGGCCTGGCGGCCGGCAAGGGCGTCATCATGTGCGAGACATTGGCGCAAGCGGAGGACGCCATCGCCGCCTGTTTCTCCGGCGCTTTCGGCGAGGCTGGCGCCTCGGTCGTGATCGAGGAGAAGCTTGTGGGCGAGGAGGCGAGCTTTTTTGCCTTGTGCGACGGAACGCGCGCCGTGCCGCTCGCCAGCGCCCAAGATTACAAGCGCGCCTTCGACGGCGATCTCGGGCTGAACACGGGCGGCATGGGCTGCGTTTCGCCGGCGCCCATGATGACGGAGGCGCTGACGGATCGCATCATGCGCGAGATCGTGACGCCGACGCTCGACGCCATGCGCGAGCGCGGCGCGCCTTTCCAGGGCGTGCTCTATGCGGGCCTGATGATCACGGCGGAAGGCCCGAAGCTGATCGAATACAATGTGCGCTTCGGCGATCCCGAGTGCCAGGTGCTCATGCTGCGGCTGAAATCCGATCTTCTGCCCCTTCTCGCCGCCGCCGCCGCGGGCGATCTTTCAGGCGCCGCCGCCGAATGGAGCGAGGAGACAGCCATCACCGTCGTCATGGCGGCAAACGGCTATCCCGGCGATTACGCGAAGGGAAGCGTCATCCGGAACCTGAAAGAGGCGGGGGAGGCAGACGGAGTCGCCGTGTTCCACGCCGGGACGAGCCTTGGCGCGAACGGCGAGCTTCTCGCGGAAGGGGGCCGCGTTCTCAATGTCTCCGCCCTGGGCCGGGACGTTGCGGAGGCGCGAGCGCGCGCTTATGCCGCCGTGGGCAGGATCGATTGGCCGGGGGGCTTCTGCCGGAGCGACATCGGCCTCAAGATGGCGCGCCCGTCGTGAGGATCGGGCTCGCTCTCGGAGGCGGAGGCGCGAGAGGGCTCGCGCACATCGCCATCCTCGAAGCTTTCGACGAGGCGGGCGTAAAGCCTGCGATCATCGCGGGCACGAGCATCGGCGCGCTGATCGGCTCGGCTTACGCGGCGGGCATGCCGGCTCTCGAAATTCGGCGCTATTGCGAGGTCGCGTTTGGCAAGCGCAGCGCCGTTCTTCGCCATATCTTTTCGCGGCGGAAAGGAGGCGTCGCGGACATCTGGCGGCCGTTGGCGCCCGCGTTGTTCAAGTCCGAGCGGCTGTTCGAGCTGGCGCTGCCGCCCGGCTTTCCGAAAGCCTTCGAGGATCTCGCCATCCCCTTTCTTTCGGTCGCCGCCGATTTCCATACGCAGAGCGAATATGTGAGCGCGCGCGGCCCGCTCCTGCCAGCGATTGCCGCCAGCGCCGCTGTGCCCGCGCTGCTGACGCCGGTCGCGCTCGACGGCTGCGTCCTCATCGATGGCGGCTTCGTGAACCCGCTGCCTTTCGATCTCCTGAAGCCGCACGCCGATTTTGTCATGGCCGTCGATGTGAGCAGCGGTCCGAGCCAGGAATGGAAAACGCCCCGCGCCATCCAGGCGCTGCTTGGCGCGCAGCAGATCGCCTTTCGCGCCATTGTCGATGCGAAGCTCGCGGCCGGCTCGCCGGCCAGTCTGTTGCGGCCGGACGTCGGCCGTTTCGGGATCCTCGATTTCCCGCGGATGGACGAAATTCTGGCGGCCTCGGCTCCGGCAAAAGAGGAAGCCGCGCGGGCGCTTTCGGCGCTGCTGCAACAGGCGGCTCCCTAAAAAATCGGCGCCGCCGCCCAGGCAGGCGTCACGCCGCCGTGACGCGCTTCTGCTCCCGGTTCCGGCTGTGGTCCGGCGAGGGAGATTTGCGTCTGTTCGCGCGCATGCGCTTCTGCTGAGGCCGCGCCCCTGCGGAGCCTTCTCCGGCGCCCGGCGAGGCGGGCCTGCCGTATCGTCTCGATTTGCTCGCCGGCTTCACCGGCTCGCGGTCGAGAGGCTCGGTCATGTCAATTTCGGCGCCATTTGTCTGTGTGAGCGTGCGCCCGATAAATCGCTCGATATCGCGCAACGAGGCCCGCTCGCTGACGTCGCAGAATGAAATCGCGACGCCATCGCTTCCCGCGCGCGCGGTCCGGCCGATTCGATGTACATAGTCTTCCGGGACGTTCGGCAATTCGTAATTGATGACGTGGCTGATGTTGTCCACGTCGATGCCGCGCGCGAGGATGTCGGTCGCGACCAGCACGCGCGCCTTTCCCGTGCGAAGGTTTTCGAGCGCCTTTTGCCGTGCGGCCTGGGTTTTATTTCCATGAATGGATTCGGTCGGGATGCCGGTTTCAAGGAGCCGCTCCGCGACGCGATTTGCAGACCGCTTGGTGCGCGTGAACACGATCACGCGATTGAACTCCGGCTGATCGAGCAACCCGGCCAGCATTGCGGGCTTCTTGCCGGCGGCGACGTGGCAGACGCGCTGGTCTATGCGCTCCACGGCGATCGACTTCGCCGGAATGGCGATGCGCACCGGGTCCTTCAGGATTTCGTCCGCCAGAGCCGCGATTTCCTTCGGCATGGTGGCTGAGAACATGATCGATTGCTTCGTCCGCGGCAGCGACTTCATCAGCTTTCGCACATCATGGATGAACCCCATGTCGAGCATCCGGTCCGCTTCGTCGATGACGAAGAAGCTTGTCTGGGTGAGATCGACGCTGCCCTGCGATACGTGATCCAGGAGCCGCCCCGGCGTTGAGACAAGGATGTCGATGCCTCGGGAGACTGCCCTCACCTGCTGGCCGAACGAGACGCCGCCCATGACGACGGCGCTGGTCACTCTGAGGCGCCGGCCGTAAGTCTTGATGGCGTCCCCGATCTGGATGCCTAATTCGCGTGTGGGAACAAGCACAAGCGCATGCGCGGTTCGGGGCTTGGGGGTCTGACGGCGCTCCGTCAGGAGTTGCAGGAGGGGCAGAGCGAACGCCGCCGTTTTGCCGGTGCCCGTCTGGGCCAGGCCAAGCAGGTTGCGGCCTTGCAGAAGATGCGGAATGGCCTTTTCCTGGATTGGCGTCGGCTTTTCATAGTTCTCAGCCGCAAGCGCTTCCAACAAGGGCTTGATAAGCCCGAGGGCTTCAAAAGTAGGAGTGGTCACGAGATCGTCCTTTAAGCCGCGTGCGCGATGAGATCGCGCATCTGTAATAACGGCGTGGCGGCCATATCCACGCGCAGCTGGACGGCCATATTGTTTAAAATGATGCGGCAGGAAAGGCCATAGAGAATCTATGCAGCAAACTGCACGGCCGCAATGCCAGCGCACGCTCTCATGCATGGGCGCCCATGTCAAACGATTGCTTCCCGGGCGCCCGCGCCGGTCCCGCCGCAAATATCTAGGTTTGTATTGTTTGCTTCATAATCCTGCCCGTCGCAGCGGCTCATTGAGAGCTGCCGGGGAACGTCAATGCGGCAGCGATGTTAAGGACTAAAAGCCGGGGCATCGGAAATGAAAAAATTAAGAAATTATGGCCTTGTTCTGCTCGCGGCGCTTGGCGCAGGCGGCATGGCGGCTGCGAGCGCGGCTGATGACTATGGGCGCCCCGAAAGCCGGCTGGGGCAGGACGTGGTGCTGACGCAGACCGAAAGCGTCATCGGCAAAGAGGTATTCAGCGCGTCGGGCGAAATAATCGGGCGCATCGTCGACGTTCTCGCGGACGATACTGGCAAGGTGCGGGCCGCCGTGGTCGATTACGGCGGCTTCCTGGGCGTTGGAACGCGGAAAATCGCGGTCTCATGGTCCGACTTGCGGTTCGGCCCTGGCGAACGCTCCAAGGGCGTGGCGACCGATCTTCCCCGCGAAAATCTCAGCCGGGCGCCGGAGGTCAAGGAAGGCAGGCCCGTGGTGGCGATCAGCGCCCACGACGCAGGCAGAAGCGGCGCGGCGCAGAACTAGTGCATGGAGGCGTCGCCCGATGCGCCGGCCCCGGGCGCGGAGCAAGCCGAGCCTTCCCCGGCCAGCCGCAGGGGGCTGGACTGGTTCATCTTCTTCCTCGGAGACATCCAGACGGGCTTCGGCCCGTTCATCGCCGTCTATCTTGCAACGCAGAAATGGAGCCAGACCGATATCGGGCTTGTGCTCTCAATCGGCGCGCTTGCCGGTCTCTTCAGTCAGATTCCCGGAGGCTGGCTCGTCGATAGCGTGCGCTCCGAACGGACGGCCGCCGCGGCCGCCGTCGGCGCCATCGGGGCGAGCGCTCTCATCATTGCGGTGTGGCCGGTTTTTCTGGCCGTCGGCTTCGCGCGCGCGCTGCAGTCTGTTTCCACCTCCGTGCTCTCGCCGGCGATCGCCGCCATCAGCCTTGGCCTCGTGGGCCGCCGGACGCTCGCCGCGCGGCTCGGACGCAACGCGCGCTTCGCCTCGGCGGGGAACGGCGCCGCCGCCGTGATCATGGGGGCGTGCGGTCATTTCATATCGGCGCAATCGGTGTTCGTCGTGACGGCGGCTTTCGCGCTGCCGGCGCTGGCCGCGCTTTTTCGGATCAAGGACGCCGAGGTGAACCCGGCGAGCGCGCATGGCGGCGTTGCCGGCGAGCGGCTTGAGGGGATCGGCCCCGGCCTCGCGGTCCTTCTCAAGAAGCGCAGCATGTGGATTTTCACCGCCGGCATCTCGTTCTTCCAGCTGGCGAACGCCCCGATGCTGCCGCTCGTCGCCGCCGAGGTGACGAAGACAGCATCCAGCTGGGCGGTCGCGCTGATCGGGGCCTGCATCGTGGCGCCGCAGGTCCTGGTCGCCTTGTTCGCGCCGTGGGCGGGGCGCCTCGCGCAAACCATCGGGCGGCGGCCGCTCCTCATCGCGGCGCTCGCCGTGCTGCCGGTTCGCGGCGTCCTGCTCGCGTCGTTCGGCGGCGCGCTGCCTATCGTTGCGATCCAAATGCTGGATGGCGTGTCGGCGGCGGCGCTCGGCGTCCTGATCCCGCTCGTCGCAGCCGACATCTCGTTCGGGACCGGCCATTTCAATCTCGCGCAGGGCGTCGTCGGCATGTCGACCGGGCTTTCGGCGGCGTTCGGCACGACGGCGGCGGGCTATGTCGCCGATAACTACGGAAGCGCGGCGGCGTTTCTGGCGCTCGGCGCGGCGGGCGGCGTCGGCGCGCTCTTGCTTCTTCTGTTCATGCCCGAGACGCGCCCCGAGGATGAGTGACTACCGCAACAGCTCGCTGATGGCGGCGTCGATGCCGTTCAGCGTCAGCGGATACATGCGCCCGCCCATGAGCTGCTGGATGAGCTTGCATGACGGCGCGCCGCTCCAATAGCGCTGTTCGGTGGGATTGAGCCAGACTGCGTGCTTGTAGACGCCGAGCAGACGCTGCATCCACACTTGCCCGGCCTCCTCGTTCCAGTGCTCCACCGAACCGCCAGGCATCATGATCTCATACGGGCTCATCGAGGCGTCGCCGACGAAGATCACCTTGTAGTCGGCGGGATAGGTGTGCATCAGATCGGCGGTCGGGAACCGCTCGTCCCAGCGGCGGACGTTCTTGCGCCACACGCTCTCATACAGGCAGTTGTGGAAGTAGTAGTAGTCCATGTGCTTGAACTCGGAGCGCGCGGCCGAGAACAGTTCCTCGCATTCGCGGATGTGGTAGTCCATCGAGCCGCCGATGTCGAAGAACGCCAGCACTTTCACGGTGTTGCGGCGCTCGGGGCGGAAGGCGATGTCGAGATAGCCCTTGTGCGCGGTGCCGCGGATGGTGGCGTCGAGATCGAGTTCGTCGGCCGCGCCAGCCCTCGCGAATTTGCGCAACCGGCGCAGCGCGATCTTGATGTTGCGCGTGCCAAGTTCGACCTCGCCGTCGAGATCCTTATAGTCGCGCCGGTCCCACACCTTCACCGCGCGGAAATTGCGGTTCTTCTCCTGCCCGATGCGCACGCCTTCCGGATTGTAGCCATAGGCGCCGAATGGCGACGTTCCGCCCGTGCCGATCCACTTATTGCCGCCTGCATGGCGGCCCTTCTGCTCCTCAAGGCGCTTCTTCAGCTCCTCCATGATCTTGTCCCAGCCGCCGAGCGACTCGATTTGCGCCTTCTCCTCCTCGGTCAGCAAGCGCTCGGCGAGCGCGCGGAGCCAGTCTTCGGGAATGTCGGCGGAGAGCCCTTCCGCTGCGCTTTCAAGCCCGCGAAAAACATGGCCGAAGACGCGGTCGAACTTGTCGAGGCTGCGCTCGTCCTTCACAAGCGAGGCGCGCGCGAGATAATAGAAATGATCGATCTTCTGGCCTGCGATCCCGGCGTCGAGCGCATGCACAAAGGCAAGATACTCCTTCACGCTGACGGGGATTCCGGCCTTTTTCAACTCGTAGAAAAAATTCAGGAACATTGACGCGACGCCTCTCAATCGGACCGGAACAGGCGGAAGCGCTTGCGCTTCTCCTCCGGCTTTTCCTGTTTCGGCGCGGAGGGAATGGCTTCGGGCGCCGCGCGTTCCTCATGCTCAACGGTCGAGAGCCGGTCCATCAGCGAAGCGCCGGCCGAAAAACGCGCGACGCGCGCGCGCGGCTCTGCGGCGACGGCGTCTTCTTCGTCGGCGAGAGCCGCATTGCCGCGCACCCTTCCGCGCATGGCTGCGGAGCGTTTACCGCCCCGTGCGGAAGCTTCGCCGCTCTGCTCGGCCGCCTCCTGTTGCTTCGATGGGCGCCGCCGCCTTGCGCCGCGCCCGGAATATTCCGAGGCAGGCAGGAGCAGAACCCTGATCGAGTCCTCGGAAGCGCTCGCCGCGGGCGCTGCCTCCGCCGCGGCAGGGCGCACGGCGAGCTGCTTGTTCGACGCCGGCGTGATTTTCGCCTGCACGAATTGCAGCCCCGCGATCAGATAGGCGATGGCGACCACGAGCCTGCGCCTTGCCCAGTTGGAGGCGCCGCCCGAAGTTTCGCGGAACTGCTCGGCGCGCCGTTCGAGTTCAAGCCGGGCGAGGAACTGCCTGCCCTTCTCGGTGAGGATGGGCGCGCGGGCCAGAAGCTCGGCGTAGCGGGCGCGCAACTCCTGCGCCTCGATCAGGAACTCATAATGCCGCTTCAGGCCGCCGCCGCCCCTCCCTGCGAGGCCGCCCGCGCGCTCGAATGCATTCGCGAACTGGCCCGGCAGCTCGCCGCGCTCTCTTCGCAGCTCTATCGCCGCCGCTTTCAGCCCTTTCGAGCCTACGAACCGCACGAAGCTTCGGGCGGTCGCCGCGGCCTCGCTCAGCACCGTGCGGCCCTCGCGAAGCACGAACGCCGCCGCTCTTACGACAGTGACGGGCACGGCTATGATTTCGGACGGCGTGGGCAGACGGCTCTTCTCGCGCTCGGCGGCGATGGCTTCCGCAACCTTGCCGGCGAACGCCGAAGCTTCCTGCCGCGCAAGCGAAAGGCGCATGGTCACGGGGTCGCCCTCCGCCTGGGACGCCGCATCCCCCTCCTTGAAAAGAAGCGCCAGCGCTTCAGCCTTGAACGTTTCGTAAGCGCGGACTTGGGCAAGTTCCGCTCCAAGCGTGCGAATATCGTCAATCAGGAAGATTTCGCTCGCCGCCCAGAAATCGCGGCGGATTTGCAGGATTTCGCCAAGGGGGAGGAAATCCTCCACGCCGAAGGCCTTCTCGATCTTCTTCTTCGCCGCCATGACCCTGTCGAAGAAGGCGCTTTGCGCCTCGATGGCGTTCAGGAGATGCCGGACGTCGCCCTGCAAAGGGTCGCCCTCCTCTTCGCCGATCCATCGGTACGACCCCTCGGCACCCGGCGACGCCGAAGCGCGCACTCTGAGCGCGCCGAACACCGCCGCGCCTTCATCGATGAGCGGAAGCGCGCCGCCCGCAATCTGCTTTTGCCTCGATCCGTCGCGCCGGCGAAACAGCCGGTACAGAAGCCAGACGCCAAAGCTGACGCCAAGCCATAGCGCCACCACCGCGGCGAGGGATGAAAAGGTTTTCACTCAGCGTCCTTGCCCAGCGCCGCTCCGGTCACGCCACTCCTAATGCACCGAGCGCCCCCAGCGTGACGCGGACGGCTTCGGCAAAACCTCGTCCGGCGCTCCAAAGTGTGAGAAATATCGCGAGTTGATAGCCTCGACCGGCATAATAATCAGCACATCCGTGGTGCCGAACTGTTTGTCCACAACGGCGCCGTCGCCGATATAGGCCCCAAGCCTGAGATAGCCCTTGATGAGCGGCGGCATGAGCTTCAACGCTTCCTTCGCGTTGATCTCTTCCTTGGGCATCATGTTCATGTCGACCTTCAGCTCCGGATGAGCCGAGACGCTCCATTCCTCCGGCGCGCGCGAATAATGATGGAGGAAGCTCAGCGCCAGCGCGTGCTCCTTCGGGTCGGTGCCGGCGAAGCTCGCGCAGCCGATCATGACATTGGCGCCATGCTCGCGAACATAGGTCCAAAGGCCCTGCCACAGAAGCTCCACGGATGATTTGCGGTTGCGGTACTGCTTGAGCACGCAGGATCGCCCAAGCTCAACGAAGCGATGCGTCGCGCGCTTCCTCGCGATCAGCGGCGCGATGTCGTACTCGCCCTGGGTATAGAAACCCTGGTTCTTCTCCGCCACGTCCTGCAGGAGAACCCGATAGGTGCCGACGACTTTGGACCGGCGCGGCCAGGGCCTTTTCGCGGTGCGCTCGGTCGTTTTGTCGATCACGAGAAGATGATCGCAGATGGCGTCGAAATCGTCCTCGTCCCGCTTTTTCTGCAGGGTTCTTGCATCCGCTACGGCCGCCATCTCTTTATAAAAAACCTCGAAGCGAAGACGCTGGGCCTTCTTGATGTCCGAGATCGAGCGGGCAAGACGCACTTCGAGATGGCCGATCCTGCCGTAGATCCGGAGCGGCTTCCTCAGCGGAAAAATCGGGAAGCGGCGCCGTCGCTTTGCCGCCAGCCGCAGGAATGACAAAGGACGCGACCCGAAGGAGGACAATTTGCCCGGCCGGCCGTAGGAGGGAAAGCGCATGGAACCTCTTTGATTCAACATAGCCAACGGGGCGGCCACAAGCGCCCCTAGCTTGTGGCGTAAAGCGTCGCCATCGGCTAAGGGAAGATATTAAGGCATCGGCAAACCGCCGCAAGATGCACGGTGAAGCATCTGCTTAAACTCTGTCACACTTGCAAGTTGGCTGTGCGGCCGCCGGGCGAGGGAGGCCTGGCTCGAACTCGGAGGGGGATATGAAAAGCGTCGAACACAATCTTGAGGCAGGGATTTTCGCGAGCCGCTGGCTGCTCGCGCCGTTCTATGCGGGGCTTTCTGTTTCGCTGCTGCTGCTCCTGATTACATTTTTGAGAGAGTTCATCCAGTTCGTTCCCGAAGCGCTGCATGCGGAGCCGAGCAAGGTGATCGTGACCGTGCTTTCGCTCGTCGATATCGTGATGGTCGCCAATCTCGTTCTGCTGATCATTTTCGCCGGCTATGAAATTTTCGTCTCGAAGATAGACACCAGCGACCACGAGGACCGCCCGGACTGGATGGGGCTCGTCTCCTTCTCCGACCTGAAAATCAAGCTGATGGGAACGATCGTCGCCATCTCCGGCATCGAGCTTCTCAAAACTTTCGTGAATATCAAGGCTCACGAGCCGAGCGAGATTTACATCCGCATCGGCTTGCACCTAGCCTTTGTCGTCTCCGGCGTTTTGTTCGCGCTCATGGACAGGCTGGCGGGCGGACGTGAATCGCCCAGCGACGGCTATCCCATGGAAGGGCCGCCCCCGCCTCGATCCAGCTCGAAATGAGCCGCAGCAAAAAGCGTCGAAGTGAGGAAAGGATCTGCGGTCAGGCCAGCGCCTCTTTCAGCTTTTCCGCATGCTCCGCCAGACGGCCATTATCGGCCACGATCCCCGCCGGACGGAGGTCGACGCCCTCGTAACGAGGGATCACATGGAAATGGAGATGGAAGACGACCTGTCCCCCCGCTGGTTCGGAAAATTGAGTGAGCGTAATGCCGTCGGCGGCGAAGGCTTTCTTGGCCGCAATCGCTACACGCCGGGTTGTCTCGATAAGCGGGATCAGCACGCTCGGCGATACGTCGAGCAGGTTGCGCGCGGGCGTTTTTGGGATGACGAGCGCATGGCCGTCCGAGCGCGGCATGATGTCCATGAACACGAAGGCGCCGGCGTCCTCGTAAACGAAATGGCACGGCGCCTCTTTGCGCAAAATCCTGGCGAAGATGTTGTTCGGATCGTAGGCCGGCGCTTGCATGGCGATCTCCTTCCGCTTCGGGATCGGCCTCTTTTGCCTTCAGTCGCGCATGCCGGTCAAGCCCCGCAGAAATGCATAGAGAGACGGCAGGCCCGAGGGCTTGCCGTCTCTTAAGCAGCAGATTTTGTGGGGCAATTTGCTGCTTTCAGG
Source organism: uncultured Alphaproteobacteria bacterium (assembly GCA_963748525.1). GTDB lineage: Bacteria > Pseudomonadota > Alphaproteobacteria > Rhizobiales > Rhodomicrobiaceae > Rhodomicrobium. The sequence goes on along the minus strand of CAVVJJ010000018.1, from coordinate 61,683 downwards.
GAGACAACGGTTCGGCGGGGCGATAATTCCATCCTCGCTGAAAAAATTTCGGATCGGCGCACGATAACCGGAGCGCACATTATTGGGCGGCGAGCGCCTCACTAAGGCGAGAGAGTTCCGCTTCGTTCCGCGGAAGCCCGAAGCGAAGAGCGCGGCGATCCCGGAAGGGGCGCACAAGAATGCCGAGCCGCGCCAGCCGATGAAAAAGCCGGGCGGGCTCGCTCAAAGCAACCAGGCGAAAGAAGGCCGCGCGCCCTGCGACGGCAAGTCCCGCGCCGTCAAGCGCCCCGTCGAGCGCCTCGGCGGCTTGCTTCAGCCTGCCGCGCTGCAAGGCGGCCCACTGCGCGTCGATCAGCGCCGCTTGTCCGAGAGCCAGCGCCGGCGCCGCCACCGGAAAGGCGCCGAGCGCAGACCTGAGGCGGCCCGCAATGGGGTGAGAAGTGATCGCGAAGCCAAGCCCAGCGCCGGCCGCGCCATAGAACGGACCCAGCGAGCGCAGCACCAGCGTATAGTCGAGGCGGGTCGCGGCCGGCAGCAGCGACTGGCTTTCGTCGGCGTCCCCGAAAGTTTCATCGACCACGAAGATGCCGTCGCGGCGTTTCAACGCCCCAAGCGCCGCCGCCAGATCGGCATGGGCGATGAAGCGGCCGTCGACAGGACTGGGATTGACCGCGATCAAAATCGCGGCGCTTCCGGCGCTGGCGAGCGACGCGATCGCGGAGACCGAGTGCCCCGCCGCCTCCCAGGCGGAGGCGTGCCCCGCATGGCCCGGCGCAAGGATTCCGACGCGCTTCGGCGAGCGGAAAAGCCAAGGCAGGATGCTCAAGCCTGCGTCCACGCCGGGAACGGCGACCGCCTCGGCAGCCGGAGGCGCGCGATACGCCCTCCTCGCGGTCTCGACCAAGGTTTTCAGCGCGGCCTCGCTGGGAGCACGGCGGATGTCCTCGGCCGAAGGCTCAGGCGCGGGATAACCCCAAGGGCTGATGGCTGTCGAAAGGTCGATCCAGGGTTCCGGCGCATCCGGATAGAGGACGCGCGCCACGTCGAGCCGTCCGCCGCGCTCCAGAAAACGCGGGTCGATGTCATCCTGCGGCAGATCGCTTTTCGCGGACATTTCTTCCGCTCCCGAAGAAAGAAGGCGCTTGCCTCTCAAGACGGCGGCAGGCCGAAAAGACCGAGGTCGATGGCGGCGCCCATGGCGAGATAGCCGGTCCGGTTCGGATGGAGCTTGTCGCCCGGCCCGCCAAGCGTGCTATCCGGCACGAATTCCGGCTTCATTTCTCCCGTTGCGGGGTCCACCACAACCCTGTCGAAGTCGATGACGCCGTCGAACAAGCCGCCGCCCCGAATAAAATCGTTCAGCGCCTGCCGCTTGTTGTCCTGCTCGGCAAAGCCATGAGCGGGGCCGGAATTGCCGCGCGCCGTCGTCACCGTGCCGCCGATGACGCGGACGCCGGGAATGCGGCGGCGCAACCGGGCGACCCCTTCGGCAAGCGCCGCCTTGATGGAGTTGACGCTGGCGTTGCCGTTCTTGCTGAAATCGTTGATGCCTTCGAGCCAGATGACAGTCGAGACGCCGGACAGGCTGATCACGTCCCGCTCCAGCCGATGAACCGCCGCGGGGCCGCCGGGATACGGCTTTTCCGGGCTGTACTCCGCCGGACCCGCGATCAGATTGCCGCCGATGCCTGCGTTGACCACGGCGAACTTGTCGCCGAATTTCGCGTGGAGGCGGCGCGAAAGCACGTCCGGCCAGCGGTCCTCGCCGTTCAGGGTGGAGCCTGTGCCATCCGTGATCGAATCCCCGAGAGCCACGATGAGCTGGGTATCGGCGGGGACTTTCATGTCGAGCGCGTCGAGAAAATACCAAGACGTGGTGCCATAGGGGAACGCGGATTCGTCCTCGACGGCGCCGAGCGAGGCCGACCCTTCGCCGGGCGCGGTGACGTAGGACGTCGCCAATCCCTTGGCGTGCCATGTCATGGGGCCGCTCTCGGGGCCGATGTGGAAGCTTATCGCGAGCTTGCGGGACTGAAGATAGGCGCGCGGAATTTCATCGGCGAAAGGCAGGGGAAAGGCGTCGCTCCAGGCGCTCCCTCCCGGCGCGATGGTTACGCTTTTCGAGCCGTTGAACGTCACCGGCCGGTTCGTGCCCGGGACCACGGCGGAACTTCCGAGATGCAACCCGGCATAGACCCCGTCGAAGGTCACGGGCTTCGTTCCGAAAGCGTTGGTCAGCCGGATGCGGGCCTCGCGTCCCCAGACGTCCGGGCTGATGACGAGCCGGAACGTCTGCTCCATCGCCCCGACCGCGGGCTCCGGAAAGATGCGCCGCAAATCGGGCTGCACCATGGGATTGCCGACAGGATAGGGGCCTTGAGCCGAGGCGGCCCAGCTTGTGACCCATTTGTCCGAACTCTCCGGCATCGCCGCGCAGGACCACGCCATCGATAAAAAGAACAGCATCGCGACGGTCAAAGCGCGCATTGCCTTCTCCGAAGCTCGTTGTTATTAGGCCGTCGCGTCCTCGGAATTCGAAGGGAAGCCTCTCGCCTTCAGCGCGGCCGTGATTTCGGCCAGGATCGCGGGATCGTCGATGGTTGCCGGCATCTTGTACGCCTCGCCATCGGCGATCTTGCGCATCGTCCCGCGAAGGATCTTGCCGGAGCGCGTTTTCGGAAGGCGGTTCACCGTGAGCACGGTTTTGAACGCCGCCACCGGGCCGATGCGCTCGCGCACGAGTTCCACGATCTCGCGCTCGACAACCTTGATGTCGCGGTCGACGCCCGCCTTCAAGAGCACGAAGCCAGCGGGCGCCTGGCCCTTCAGCCCGTCATGGATGCCGATGACCGCGCATTCCGCCACGTCGGGATGGTTCGCCACCACCTCCTCGATCGCCCCTGTCGAGAGCCGGTGGCCCGCCACATTGATGATGTCGTCGGTGCGAGCCATCACGAAGACATAGCCATCCTCGTCGATATAGCCGGCGTCGGCGGTTTTATAGTAGCCGGGAAACTCGATGAGGTAGCTCTCGATGAAGCCGGCGTCGTTCTTCCACAGCGTCGGCAGGCAGCCGGGCGGCATGGGCAGCTTAACCGAAAGGGCGCCCGTTTGGCCGCGTTTGACCTCTTCGCTGCTTTCGTTCAGCACGTGCAGTTCGAAGCCTGGAACCGGGAAGGTCGGCGAGCCGTGCTTGATGGGCATCGCGCCCAGGCCGACACAGTTGCCGGCGATGGCCCAGCCGGTTTCGGTCTGCCACCAATGGTCGATCACCGGGACGTTCAGAAGATCTTCGGCCCAATGCACTGTGTTCGGGTCGGCGCGCTCGCCCGCGAGGAACAGCGTCTTGAAGTTGGAAAGATCGTATCTGGCGGTTTGCAGGCCTTGCGGGTCTTCCTTTTTGATCGCGCGGAACGCCGTCGGCGCCGTGAACAACGCTTTCACCTTGTATTCCGAGATGACCCGCCAGAAGGCGCCGGCGTCGGGCGTGCCGACGGGCTTGCCTTCGTAAAGGATCGTTGTCGCGCCCTGGAGAAGCGGGCCGTAGACGATGTAGGAATGCCCGACCACCCAGCCTACGTCGGACGCCGCCCAGAACACATCGCCGGGATTGATCCCGTAGTGATTGAACATCGTCCATTTCAGCGCGACCATGTGGCCGCCGATGTCGCGCACGACGCCCTTGGGACGCCCTGTCGTTCCGGACGTATAGAGAATGTAGGCCGGATCGGTCGCCGCCATCGGCTCGCATTCGGCCTTGATGCCGCGGCTTCTCGCGGCTTCCATCAGCGTGGCGTAATCGTAATCGCGGCCCTCGATCAACGACGCGATCTCTTGCGGACGCTGGACGACGATGGTGTAGTCGGGCTTCGCCGTCGACAGTTCGATGGCTTGATCGAGCAGCGGCTTGTAGCGCACGACCCGGTTCGGCTCGATGCCGCACGACGCCGAAATGATGACTTTCGGCTGCGTGTCCTCGATGCGCACGGCAAGCTCGTTCGCCGCGAAGCCGCCGAACACCACGGAATGGATCGCGCCGATGCGCGCGCAGGCCAGCATGGCGATCAGCGCCTCGGGGATCATCGGCATGTAGAGGATGACGCGGTCGCCTTTCTCGACGCCGGCCTCCAACAGCACGCCGCCAAGCGTCTCCACCTCGTCCAGAAGCTCGGCATAGGTGTAGACGCGCTTCTGGCCGGTGACGGGGCTGTCATAGATGACGGCGGGCTGATCGGCGCGGCCGCCCTTCACATGGCGGTCGAGACAGTTATAGGCCGTGTTGGCGACGCCGCCCGGGAACCAGCGCCCGTAGATGCCCTGGCTTGCGTCGAAAATGCGCTTCGGCTGCTCGACCCAGTCGATCTCGCGCGCCGCCTCCGCCCAAAAGCCCTCCGGGTCGCGTTTCCAGCGCTCGTAAACTTCAAAATATTGGGTTCCAACCTGACCGTGCGCACTCATGCAACGTCCTCCCGATGCACACGCATAGTGTGCGAAACGGAATAGCTTAGGCAAGAGGACAAATTCGGCCTTCGCGCCCGGAGGAACGTTGGGACGGTAGCAAAAAGTATGATAGCGAACGGCCAGGCGGCGCCGCGCCGCTTATACGAACCGCGCTCGGCTAGGGCCGCTTGGCTTTGGTTGCGGCGGCGCGTTCCTCGGCGCAAATCTAACGGTCTTTGTCGAGGACCGATTTTGCGGCATTTGCGCCGAGCGCCGGCCGCCGTAGTCACGTCTTTTTGATCCGCCGTCCTGCGCCGACTTTTTTCCGCTCGCTCGCCTTCCTGTCATTCAGCGGGAGCGGAATTGGGGTATAAGGCCGCATCGCCTGAGACGCCGCTCTAACCGAGGAAACGCAGAATGCCGCATGTCGAAACGCCCTTCACGATCACCGTTTGCGGTCTTGAAGAGCTGGCGGGGCACGCCAACCGCCAGGTGAGCCACGTGCTTTCGATCCTCGACCCGGATCAGCCCGAGCCGGAAGCCTTCGGCGCCTATGGCGAGCACGCGCGGCTGGAGCTGAAGTTTCACGACATCATCGAGGAGACGCCCGGCTTCATCGCGCCGCAGCCGGAAGACGTGGCGCGCATGCTCGCATTCGGGCGCGACATTCTCCGCGACCCCGAGAACCTCCGCCATCTGCTCGTGCACTGTCACATGGGCATCTCGCGCTCGACGGCGGCCATGGCGCTGCTGCTTGCGCAGGCGCAGCCCTCCGTTCCCGCGGCCGGCATCATGGCTCATATCCTGCAAATTCGCGACAAGGCCTGGCCGAACCTGCGCATCCTGCAGTTCGGGGAGGAGCAGCTTGGCCGGCCGGGGGAATTGTCGAGCGCCGCCGGCGCCATCTACCGCCATCAGATCGAGCGGCGCCCGGAGATCAAGACCTTCTTCGTGGATGGGGGCCGCGGGCGCGAGATCGACCTCGCGCAGAGCGGCGCGCGATAGCCCGCGTTCTGCTGCGCGCCCTTCGCGGCAGCCCCTGGAACGTCAATCCGAGGGCGCGTTCCGCGTCGGGAGCGATCCGGACGAACGGGGCGTCGGCTCTACGCGCAGCATCCGCGACGCCAAGCGAAAGCCGTTGCGTCTTGCGAAGCGAGAGCTTATTGTCGGCGCGCCAAGCCGCCCGGCGCAATTCAGGGCATGCCGTGGCGGCTTCGAAGCTTCTCCATGAAAGCGGATGGCTATAGCCGGCGAAAGCCGAAGGCCCGCTCCGTTCGCGAGAGACACCAACGAAAGGAAGCAAAATGCCCAAGCTGAAAACCAAGAGCGGCGTGAAAAAGCGCTTCAAGATCACCGGCACCGGCAAGGTCGTGGCCGGGCAGGCCGGCAAGCGCCACGGCATGATCAAGCGAACCGCCAAGTTCATCCGGGACGCGCGCGGCACGACCGTGCTCGAACCCGGCGATTCGCGCATCATCAAGAAGTTCTCGCCCTACGGGCTTGACTGATCGCGCGAAAATAACGAAGCTTGAACTTGGAGATAGAACATGTCACGTGTGAAGCGCGGCGTAACCTCCCACGCCCGTCATAAAGCGGTCCTGGAGCAGGCCAAGGGCTATTACGGCCGCCGCAAGAATACGATCCGCATCGCGCGCCAGGCCGTGGAAAAGGCCGGGCAATATGCCTATCGCGACCGCCGCACCAAGAAGCGCAATTTCCGCTCGCTGTGGATCCAGCGCATCAACGCCGCGGTGCGCGAGCATGGCCTCACCTATGGCCGCTTCATCGACGGCCTCAACAAGGCGGGCATCGAAATCGACCGCAAGGTTCTGTCCGACCTCGCCATCACCGATCCGGGCGGATTCGCGGCGCTTGTCGGAAAAGCGAGCGCGGCGCTGCCCGCGGAGTTGCGTCCTGCATGAGACTGAACGAACTGACCGTCCCTGAGCTCCTCGCGCTCGCCAATGTCCTCTTGAGGATCGCCGAAGACATCCCGAAGGAGGACAGGCGGGCGACGCGCGACGCCAGGGACGAGATCGCCTATGTGCTGAAGCTCATTTCGGAGAAGGAGGGCAGGAACGAGCCCTCCAGCGCCGTCATGGTGCATTGAGCGCTCTCAATAGCATGTCTTTTCCTGCGGCGCGTGCGCCAGCGAGTGTTGCGCGCGCAATCGGCGCCGTCGCGGAAGCGCCTTCTCTCTCATTTGTGTTATGACCGAAGCGGCCAGCGCGAAGCGAGGTAGCGATCCCTATACTCGATCGCAACAATAATAGGCGTCGGCAGCATATTTACTTGAAATGAAGAGTCCAAAGCGCATGGGAAATATCCGTTCGAATGGAGGCGCCTGTGCGCCGCATGATCGCGCCTCGGTGAACGCGATGCAGACGCCCCCTTCCCGCTCGCGCCGCTGCGGCGCGCCTCGCGGCGCTCTCCGCTTTGACGCTTGCCGCCATTCTTACGGCGTCGCCTCCCGCCAATGCGCAGCAAGCCTGCTGGACGCCGCCGGCGCTGCGCTTCCAGCCCGGCGAAGAGAAGGTCGTGCAGGGCACGGAGCGGGCCCTGGTTTCGCCCCCCGCCATCGCGCAAGCCCGCTCGGGCGAAAGCCCCTACCCGCGCTGGAACGGCGTGCTTCGCCGCGTGGACTTGCCCGGCGCCGAGAAAGTTGTCGCGCTCACCTTCGATCTCTGCGAGCAGCCGCACGAAGTCGCGGGCTATCAGGGCGACATCATCGATGTGTTGCGCGACCGCGACATCCACGCCACGTTCTTCGCCGGGGGCAAATGGCTCCTCACCCATCCCGAGCGCGCGCAGCAGCTCATGGCCGACCCGCTGTTCGAGGTGGGCGATCACACCTGGGATCACGCCAATCTGAGGCTCGTCTCGGGCGCTGAACTCGCCGGCGAAGTTGAATATCCGCAAGCCGCCTATCTGCAAACGCGAAGCGAGCTGGCGCGCAAGCAGTGCCTCGACCGGACCGGCAGCGCGCTTGCCTCGGCCCGAGCGCCCGCGCGCATGACGCTGTTTCGCTTTCCGTTCGGCGCCTGCAACGACGCCGCCTTGCGCGCCGTCGAGGATGCGGGCCTGCGCGCCGTGCAATGGGATGTCGCCACGGCGGACCCGGTGAAGGGCCAAACGGCCGACAAGATCGTGCAGGCCGCCGTCAACAACGCGCGCTCCGGCTCGATCATCATTTTCCACGCCAACGGCAGAGGCTGGCACACAAGCGAAGCGCTGCCTGCCGTCATCGACGGGCTGCAGCGCAAGGGCTTCAGGTTCAAGACCGTGTCGGGGCTGCTCGCCATGCCCAACGCGAAGCCGGTTATCGCCTCCACGTGTTATGATGTGAAGCCGGGCGATTCCGATCGCTACGACGCGCTCGCAAAGACGCTGATGGAGCGGCAGAACGCCATCGTGGAGAAGCTGAAAGCGAAGGCGCCATAGGCCGCGCGGGCGTGCGCTCCGCTTGACCCGCCGCGCCAAAAGTGGCAGGCCTTTGCCATAATTTCACGCTGGACATCCCCCATGGACGCCGTCGCCGAACAGAACCACGATCTCGAAGCGCTGACGAAACGCCTGCTCGCAAGCGTCGCGGCCGCGGCCGATCTTGCGGCGCTGGAAGCCATCCGCGTCTCCGCGCTTGGCAAGAAGGGCGAAGTTTCGGAGCTCATGAAACAGCTCGGCGCGTTGCCGCCGGAGCAGCGTAAGAGCTTCGGCGCCGCGGTAAACGCCGTGAAGGATCGCATCGGAGCCGCGCTCGAAACGCGAAAGAGCGAGCTTGAGGCGGCCGCGCTCGCCGAGAAGCTCGCCAGCGACCGCGTGGACGTTACGCTCCCTGTGCGCCCGAACCCCGCCGCCGAGGGCCGCATCCATCCCATCAGCCGCGTATGGGAAGAGCTGATGGTGATCTTCGCCGACATGGGCTTCTCAGTCGCCGAAGGCCCCGACATCGAGACCGACGACAACAACTTCACGCGGCTGAACTTCCCCGTCGGCCATCCGGCGCGAGAGGCGCACGACACCTTCTTCTTCTCGCCAAAGGAAAACGGCGAGCGCCTCCTGCTGCGCACGCACACCTCGCCCGTGCAGGTGCGCACCATGCTCGACACGAAGCCGCCCATCCGCATCATCGCGCCGGGCCGCGTCTACCGCATGGATTCGGACCAGACGCACACGCCCATGTTCCACCAGATCGAGGGCCTCGTCATCGACCGCGGCATCCATATGGGCCATCTGAAGTGGGTCCTGGAAGAGGCGTGCAAGGCGTTCTTCGAGGTGAGCGACGTGAAAATGCGCTTTCGCATGTCGCACTTCCCCTTCACCGAGCCAAGCGCCGAGGTGGACATCCAGTGCGACCGCTCCGGGCCGGAGCTGAAAATCGGCGAAGGCAGCGACTGGCTCGAAATCCTCGGCTGCGGCATGGTGCATCCGAACGTGCTCAGCGCCTGCGGCATCGACCCCGATGAGTGGCAGGGCTTCGCGTTCGGCATGGGCATCGACCGCATCGCCATGCTGAAATACGGCATGCCGGATTTGCGCGCCTTCTTCAGCGGCGATCTGCGCTGGCTGAAGCATTACGGGTTCAGCCCGCTCTCCGTGCCGTCGCTCGCCGGCGGCCTTTCGGGGTGACGCAGCGCTCCGACTGAGCTGGCCCACGCCAAGCGCAAGAGGTCGCCCAGCGCTTGGGGGTCATCCCCGCGACGGCGGCCGCCCAGCAATCGGGACGGAGAAAGCCGGATATAGCAAAGATATACCCGGCGGCTTGCTGGATTCCCGCTTTCGCGGGAATGACGCCGCGGGGATAACGCCGATTCCGATTGCGCGCGCTTCGCTCTACACGAAGGGGTGGACCGGCTCGGCGTGATGCTTGGTCGCCAGATCGCCCTGGTCGTTCGTTTCGACGAGATAGACTTCGTAGCCCCAGAGGTTTGCAAGGTGCTGCAAGACGCGCTCCGTGTCGTCTTCTTCGAGCGTCACGCCATCGACGATATGATGGCGCAGCTCAAGGCGGCGGTCGCCTTCCAGGTCTACGTCGACAATCTGGATATCGGGATCATGCCGCGAGACGTCGTAGTGGCGGGCCAGCGCCCGGCGCACCTTCGTATAGCCGCGCTCGTTGTGGATCGCGCCGACGTTCAAATCCTTCTCGCGATGGTCGTCGACCACGAGGAACAGCCCCATCTTGCGGATGACGCGCGGGCTCAGGAACTGCGAGACGAAGCTTTCGTCGCGATAGTTCGCCCAGACGTCCTTCAGCGTGCCGACGGGGTCGCCGTTTCCCGCCACGTCCGGGAACCAGTGGCGGTCTTCCTCGGTAGGGTCCACGCACATGCGCTCGATGTCCTTCATCATCGCGAAGCCGAGCGCATAGGGGTTCAGCCCGTAATAGCGCCGGTCGTCGAAATCGGGCTGCGCCACGACGTTCGTGTGGGAGTGCAGGAACTCCAAATACGAGCCTTCCGTGATCTGCCCCTTGTCGAAAAGGCGCTTCATGATCTCGTAATGAACGAAGGTTGCGCAGCCCTCGTTCATCATTTTCGTCTGGCGCTGCGGGTAGAAATACTGGGCGATGAGCCTGACGATGCGAATGATTTCGCGTTGCCAGGGCTTCAGCCGGGGCGAGGTCTTCTCAAGGAAATAAAGGACGTTTTCCTCGGGAAGGCCGAGCAGCGCCCGGCGGCGGTCGCGCTCCGAGCGCCGTTTCGCCTTCTTGGCCTGCTCGGGCACCGTCCGCCACAGGTCGTTGAACAGCCGCTCGCCATGTTCGCGGCGCTCGCGCTCGCGCCGCTCCTCCGACCGCAAATCCATGTTGCGCTTGCCGGGATAGCGGTGCACGCCTTGATTTTGCAGCGCGTGCGCCGCGTCGAGCACGCGCTCCACTTCGGCCGCGCCGTATTTATCCTCGCACGACGCGATGTAATTCTTGGCGAAGGCGAGATAATCCAGGATGCCGTCGGCGTCGGTCCACTGCTTGAAGACGTAATTGTTCTTGAAAAAGTGGTTGTGGCCGAAGGCGGCGTGCGACAGAACCAGAGCCTGCATCGTGGCCGTGTTCTCCTCCAGGAGATAGACCACGCAAGGGTTGGAGTTGATGACGATTTCGTAGGCGAGGCCCTGCCAGCCCTTGCGGTAGAGCGTCTCGTTGCGAACGAACTGCTTGCCGAACGACCAATGGTGGTAGAACAGCGGCATGCCCGTCGAAGCATAGGCGTCGAGCATCTGCTCGGTGGTGATGACTTCGATCCTTGGCCGGTAGATCTCGAGCTTCAGCTCGCCAAGCCCGATTTCGGCGATGCTGTCGTAGATGCGCGCCAGCGTATCGAAATCCCAGTCGGCATTCTTGAACAGAAGCTTATCGTCGGCCGCCGTGCTGCTGTTCATCAAGCCCCCACTGACGCTGCGTTGCTTTTCCGCTCGAAAAGTTCCCGGAATACAGGATAGATGTCGCGGCGGTCGCGGACCTTGCGCATGGCCATGGGGAGTTGCGGAGAAAGGATCAGGTCGTAGGCGCGCCAGAGCGTGCTGGGCGGCTCGACGCCGCGGCGACGCTCCTCGGGCTCGCGGCCGACCTCGATATAGGCATAGTACTGGCACAAGGGCAGGATCGACGATTTCAAAAGCGCGACAGTCTTCTCGTTGTCGATGGGAAGGTTGTCGCCATCGGACGCCTGGGCCGCATAGATGTTCCAGACCGCCGGCGGATAACGGTCGCGAACCACGCTCAGCATCTCCTCAAGCGCGGTCGAGACCACGGTGCCGCCAGTCTCGCGGCTGTTGAAGAAGGTTTCCTCGTCCACCTCCTTGGCCTCGTGCGTATGGCGGATGAAAACGACGTCCACATAGCGATAGCGACGGCTGAGGAAGAGATAGAGCAGGCTGTAAAACCGTTTCGCCAAATCCTTCAGGTGCTCGTCCATTGAGCCGGAAACGTCCATGAGGCAGAACATGACCGCTTGTGCGACCGGCTTCGGCTCGGATTCGAAGCGACGGTAGCGCACATCGACGGGATCGATGAAGGGAATGGAGCGGGTGCGCTTGGACTGCCTCGCCAGCTCGGCCTTGACCGCAATGATCTCGTCCTCGCTGCCGCCGTTTTCCTCCAGCTCCTTGAGCCGCGCTTCGAGTTCCGCGATCTCCTTTGGCTTCGGCCGCTTCAGCGCAACGCGCCGCGAGAGGCTGTTGCGCATGGTGCGCGAAACCGAAATCATCGCCGGCGGCCCCGAAGAGCGGTAACCGGCGCGGCGCGGTTGATCTTTCTTCTCGCCCATGACCTGGCGCTTGGCGAGGTCCGGCAATTCCAGGTCTTCGAGGAAGAGATCGATGAACTCTTCGTCGGAAAGCGCGAAACGGAACTCGTCCTCGCCGCCGCCCTCGCCGCTCGCCCCGCCGCGGCTGCCTCCCGAGGGAGGCCGCTCGATCGTGTCGCCCTCGGTATAGTTTTTATTGCCGGGAAGCAGGTACTCGCGGATGCCGCCCTTGTGGCTGCGCCGGAGCGACGGCTCGTGCACGCCATCGGCGGGAACGGTGATTTCCCCGCCGCGGCCGGCGTCGGTTATCTTGCGGCCCTTCGACGCCTCGCGAACGGCATGCCGAACGAGCGCACGCGCCCGGCGGATGAACCGCTGACGATTGCCCAGACTCTTGCCGCTCGCGTCGCGACGCCGATCGATAATATGCACCGCTTTAGCCAGCCTGCCTTACCCGCATGTACCACTCCACCAGCCTGCGAACCTGCCGCTCGGTGTACCCGCGCGACACCATGCGCTCCACAAATTCGCTATGCTTCTTCTCGGTCTCGCTGTCCTTTTTCGAGCCGAAGCTGATCACCGGCAGCAGATCCTCGACCTGGCTGAACATGCGCCGCTCGATGACCTCGCGGATCTTCTCGTAGCTCGTCCAGGACGGGTTCTTGCCCCCGCGCTGGGCGCGCGCTCTCAGTGTAAACTTTACGACCTCGTTGCGGAAGTCTTTCGGGTTTGCGATGCCGGCGGGCTTCTCGATCTTCGACAGTTCCTGGTTCAGAAGTTCCCGGTTCATGAGCTGGCCGGTGTCGGGATCCTTGAAATCCTGGTCCTCGATCCAGGCGTCGGCGTAGGCCACGTAACGGTCGAACAGGTTCTGGCCGTAATCGTGATAGGATTCGAGGTAGGCCTTCTGGATCTCGTTGCCGATGAACTCCGCGTAACGCGGCCCGAGATCCGCCTTGATGAACTCGATATAGGCGTTTTCGGTGTCTTCCGGGAATTGTTCGCGCCGGATCGCCTGTTCGAGCACATACATGAGATGCACCGGATCGGCGGCGACCTCCTGCGTGTCGTGATTGTACGTCGCCGAAAGCGTCTTGAACGCGAAACGGGTCGAGATGCCGTCCATGCCCTCGTCGACGCCCGCGTGATCGCGGTATTCCTGCATCGTGCGCGCCTTGGGATCGACTTCCTTCAGGCTTTCGCCGTCATAGACCCGCATTTTCGCGAACAGGCTCGAATTCTCATGCGCCCGCAAACGGGACAGCACCGAGAAGCGGGCCAGCATTTCGAGGGTGCCCGGCGCGCACGGCGCCGTTGAAAGCTCGGACCCGCGAATGAGCTTCTGGTAGATTTTCTCTTCTTCATGAACGCGGAGGCAATACGGGACCTTGATCACGTAGATGCGGTCGATGAAGGCCTCGTTCGTCTTGTTGTTCTTGAAGCTGCGCCATTCGGCCTCGTTCGAGTGGGCCATGATGATGCCGTTGAAGGGGATCGAGCCGATGTTCTCGGAGCCGACATAATTGGCGTCCTGCGTCGCTGTGAGCAGCGGATGCAGCATCTTGATCGGCGCCTTGAACATTTCCACGAATTCCAGAACGCCCTGGTTCGCGCGGTTCAGGCCGCCGGAATAGGAATAAGCGTCGGGATCGTTCTGAGCGAGAAGCTCCAGGCGGCGGATATCCACCTTGCCGACGAGGGAGGACACGTCCTGATTGTTCTCGTCGCCCGGCTCCGTCTTTGCGACCGCGATCTGGCGCAAGCGCGACGGCGTGATCTTGGCGACCTTGAACTTCGTGATGTCGCCTCCGAACTCGTCGAGCCGCTTGAGGCACCATGGACTCATGAGCCCCGTAAGCCTGCGCCTCGGAACGCCATATTCCGCTTCGATCCTCTCGCCCAGGATTTCGGGATCGAAGAGGCAAAGCGGGCTTTCGAAGATGGGGCTCAGCTCGTCGCCGGCCTTGAGCACATAGATGGGCTTCAGCTCCATGAGCGCCTTGATGCGCTCCGCAAGCGAGGATTTGCCGCCGCCGACGGGGCCCAGCAGATAGAGGATCTGCTTGCGCTCCTCAAGTCCTTGCGCGCCCTGCCGGAAGAAGGCGACGATGCGCTCGATCGTCTCCTCCATGCCATAGAACTCGGCGAACGCCGGATAGACGCGGATCGTCCGGTTCATGAAGATGCGTCCAAGCCGTGCATCCTTGGACGTATCGACCATCTGGGCCTCGCCTATAGCGGCGAGCAGCCTTTCATGTGGCGAGGCGTACATTAACGGATCGGATTTGCACCCCTTGAGGTACTCCGTCACCGTCATCACCGTTTCGCGCCGCGCCTCGAAGCTGCGCGCATAGGCGTCAAACAAGTCCGTCGACATCGCGACCCCGCTGATTGCCGTTAAATCCTAATTCTGGCGAGCGCATACGGAGCGCCATTCGCCTTGTCTCCGTCTGCCAGCCAGTCGTAAAGAGAGCCACTCGCGGCGCTCCTTTGCCCCTACGGCGCAAACAGAGTGCCTTCATTTTATGTCGTTCGTAGGATGACCAATGGAAGAGGGTCCATTCGCAAGGAAGCAAATTAAACGTCTGAGTTGAAGATCGATCCAATGGTGAACCCGTCGTCAATCTGGAACCTTGCATCCCTATGCAAGGCGAATGCCGAATTTGCCCCGCCTGACGCTTAAATAATAAGCATCGCTAAAGCGCTTGAAAAGCGCAACCTTTTCGAAGAGATCAATTCTTGCGGAGGGCGGCAATAAAAATCGGCGGCGGAAGGGGAATCTTCTTCGCATCAAGGCCGGATCGCCGCGAAGCTTTCGCCCGGTCTTGGCCGGGCGAAGACAAAAAAGAGCGCGGCAGCCGCGCTCTCAAAATTTCGAGCTTAGGCGATCTGAAGATTGCCGGCAGAGGTTTTCCCAGTCCGGCGGTCCGTCTGGATCTCGAAGGAGACCTTCTGACCCTCGACGAGGCCGCGCAGCCCAGCGCGCTCGAGAGCGCTGACATGGACAAACACGTCCTTTCCGCCGTCATCGGGCTGGATAAATCCGTAGCCCTTTTGACTGTTGTACCACTTTACGACACCCAAATTCATGGGGAAGTCCTTTCGCTAGTGAATGCACTCTCCTGCGCCGGCAAGCGTGCGCAGCAGTCTTCGAAGTTTGGGGAGAAGTAGGAACACGTGCGGCCTAGCGCGAAAGGCAAGGCGAAACGGCCCAAAACGTCCGGCCAAATCGATGCGCTAGCATAGTGGCCGCAGGCCCGCGAGGCAACCTCAATTCAGCGCCGCCGCGTCATGTCCTCAACTATTTGGATCGTTGGTGTTTAAACACTTACTCCTTTCTCGACGGGGCCTCTCGCTGTCTTGCCGAGGTTCAGTTTCTAACGAGCAAGGGGGGAGAAATGTTCCCCACGCCCCGCCTTTCGATCGCTCCGCGCTTATTTCGCGAGATAATTCCGATGAATCCATTGCCCGTCGGCGCGCGCCGCTTCCACAAAAAGGGCTGCGTCCGCATCGCGAACCTCCTGCCGCGCAAGGTTGCCTATTTTTTGAGCATCCGGCCTGCCCTTTTCGGCGTCTGCCAGAAAGGCGCGCACGGCTTCAATCGACGGCGGAGCGGCGTCGGTCGCCCCTGCGGCTTTTTCGCCCACCGCTTCGGTAACGCTCGCGGCAAGAAGCTTCGCCCACATTTTGCGGAACAGGCCATTCGAGGGATAGACGTCCGCGCTGTTGATGCGGCCGTTGACCGCAAATACGAAGCCGAGAATGTCGGCGGCGTCCGCTTTTCCTTCGAGCGCCTTGATCGTATCCGAGCGCGTTTCCTTCAGCCTTTCATTTTCGAGCGACAACTCAAGGCTTGTGCCGGACACAGGCGACGCAACGGCCGAGTTCAGGCCGGCCGACAATTTCTGCTGCGTGCGCGCAACCTCGTTCCAAACCGCGATCTGGCGCTGGCCTGTATCGCTATTGGCGTAGGCCTCGGCGGATGCAGGCTTCGCGACGGGGGCCTTCATGGCGAGCTTCGCGGCTCGCGATGGAAGGGCGTTCGCCGAGCTTGCGAATTTCGCGGCGTCCTCGCCGCCGCGCTTGCTCCAGCGGCCATGCTCGACGCAATAGGACGCGACGGGAATGGCGCCGGACTTCCTCGGCAGGATGAAACTTACGGTCAAGACGCGATCCTGGCGGCCGCCTTTCACGATGTCGCCGGATTGAATGTAAACGTCCTCGTCGCCCAGGTTCTCGATCTTCAGCTCGTTCACCGAGCCGGTTTCGTCGACGCGAACGGTCTCCTTCGCCAGCGCCTCCTGCAAGGTTAGGGGCACGGGTCCCGGCGCGCTTTGGCCGTGAACGAAGTAGATGGCGAGATTGCCGTGGACAAAGGGGCCGGAGACCGGCGGCGCGGCTTCGGCGTGCGCGCGGCTGGGCAATGCAGTGGCAAAGGACGCCGCGGACGCAGCCACGGCGGCAAGAACGAGAAAACGCATGGGAGCGCCTCCTTTTAAAGTTGGAAAGATAGGCTGCCAGGGCTTTGCGGCCCGCGCTCGTTGTCGCCGAGGTAAAGCCGTGGCGCGATCGTGGCCGAAGCGGGGCCCGTTCCTTCCGCCGCCGCCTCGCTGCGCTTTAGCCGCTGCTCCCCTTTTCAAATCGCGCCGCCGCTCCAAATGAGGTGCATGCGGAAAGTGGAGGACGCCAGAAACTTGGCGACGACCGCCGCTTGGTCCCATTACCGGAGATGATTTCGATGACACCCGAAGAACGGCAGCTTCTTGGCGCTCTGGCCGACCGCATCAGGAATGTGCCTGCGCAACAAAAAGACCCCGAGGCCGAACAGTTCCTGCGCCAGCTCGTGACCGAGCGCCCGGACACGGTCTATGTGCTCGCGCAGACCGTGATCATGCAGGATTTCGCGCTGAGAAATGCGCAAGCGCAGATCGAGGATTTGCAGCAGCAGCTTTCCGAGGCGGCGCCGCGTCAGCAAAGCTCAGGCGGCTTTCTTGGCGGCTTGTTCGGCGGCGGCAGACCGCAGCCGCCGCAACCCGCGCCCTATCCCGGCAGCGTTCCGCGCGTGAACCCGTGGTCGCGCCAGGATGCGCCGCCGCCTCCTCCCGGTTACGGACAAGGCCAGGGCTATGGCTACGGGCCGCCGCCGGCCGGACCGTCCATGCAGCCCTCCCAGACGGGCGACTTCCTGCGCGGGGCGGCAGGCACGGCGCTTGGCGTTGCGGGCGGCGCGCTGCTGTTCCAGGGCGTCAGCTCGCTGTTTTCGGGCAATCATGGCCTCGCCACCTCAGCCTTGTCGGGGATGAACCCGAACGACAGCCTCAGCGAGACGACCGTCGTCAACAATTATTATGACGACCGCGACGGCGGCCAGCGCGACGACTACGGCGCCCAGGAGGCCGATTACGGCAGCGACGACACGGATTTTGGCGGCGGCGGCGACGACTACGCCTGAGTTCGAAGCGGCGCGCCACGCTCCAGGCAGGCGCGCCGCATCCGGTAAATTGATGCCAATTCTTTCTTCAAATGCGGGAATGCCGGCTTTTGCGCTTAGGAGAATGGGAAACGCTTGCTACACTAGGAGTGTTGGGGAGGTAAAGGAGCGCCTATGCATTATATTGTTGGGTTGAAGCTCAAGGGTAAGACCGACCACGTCACGGTCTTCGCGGAAGACGCGCTGATCGCCGCGCTGAAGGCGAAGACGCAAGCGCCGGACTCTGCCATCACCTATGTCAGGCGCCAGAACAAACGGGGCGACGCGCGGCACCCTTCGGCGGCCGCTGCCGAATAAGGCGCGGCGAGCCCTACCAGTTCGGATGGACAGAGACGGCGTCGCCAAGCTGGTCGAAGACGACAAGCGGCTGGCTGCATTGGTTATAGAACTTCTGGCGGCGATACCACCCCCACCCTGGGGGCGGCTCGCAGCAGCAGATTTGCTTGCGTTGGGAATGGTGGATTTTAGGCGGCGGGACGCGGCGCGCCTGAGCGCAGCGGCTGTCCGTGCAATCTCCAAGGCTCAGGGCTGGGCTGGCTGCGGCCGCGATCGCGACCGCCACGACGGCAGGCAATCCCAGCGCCAGGCGCACGGCGCGGCGCGCCATCATTTACCCTCGTAATAGGGCATCAACTCCACCGAGGCGACCGCAACCGCGGCGTTCAACCCGGTCTGCCCTTGCACGCTGACCGGCTGCAGCGAAATGGTGTGGTTCGAGCCGCCGATCAGAACATTGGCGCCGCCGCCCACGCCAAGCGAAGCGTCCGCCGCAACGCCGTAATATTTGCCGGCAAGCGCGCCCGTCGCGATGCGGTTCGTCGGCGCGAGCACGGTCCAGGACAAAAGCGCATTGTCCGTGACCCCGATGTCCAAGCCGAATTTCTCGATCCGGCCTTCATAGCGTTCGCCTGGATCGTTGGGAGTCACGCGGAAGTTGCAGCGAAGCTCCTTGGTCGAGCCGACGATAAAACTCACCCCGCCTTTGACTCCGCAGGTCAGGAGACCCGCCGCCACGCCGTCCTGAGCCTGAGCTGAAAACGCGCCCATCACGCAAGCCGCGCCGGCCAGAATGATCGTCCTGAAGAAAGCCCGTGTCATCGCTGCCTCCATCTCCTCCGCTACATACCCAACTCTTCTTTAGCAGCTTTTGCGGAAGAAGACAGTCGGGCAGCGTCGCTTTTTTGCGGATGGCAGGGCTGGCGACCGGCTCGAAACGGGCTAGCCTAGCGCGGGCGGCGTCTTCGAATGGCTCTGGCACGTCCGCGGACAGACGCGCGCGCAAGCGCCGCAGCCGATGCAGGCGCCCGCATCCGCCATGGTCATGATCTTGCGCTCGAATTCCTCATCGTCGTCGTAATCGTCGTCCTGGTCGCTGACATTGGCGACTTCGACGAGTTCGCCATCCTCGGTCAAGCCCTTCAGCGTCATGACGTTGCGGCCGCAGACCTTGAAGCAGCGGCCACAGCCGATGCAGGTCTTGGGGTCGATGTCGATGAGGTATTCCGGCTCCCAGGGCCTGCCGTCGCGCGCTGAACTTTCCATGGTCAATCCTTCAGTTTTTCTAAGCGGTTTCCAAATGCTTCAACTCAGCGCGCTTCTTGTCCAGGAGGGCGAATGCCTCGTAAGTCCGTTGCGCAACGTCGAGGATCTGCTGCCAATTGACGGGCAGTTCCTCGGAAAGATCGTGCAAATCCATCTTGGCCTGTATGGCCTTGGTCGAGAGTTTCTTGATTTCCGCCTTGAGGGCTTCAATGTCGCTCATGCGCCGCCTCGCTCAATACTTCGCTACTTCGGGAAATTTCTCGATCATCTCCACGCCGGCGGAAACGAGCTTCTCGCCTTCCGCGACGAGCTTTTCCAGGCTATCGAAGCCGAAGCGGTGAATGTCTCGCAGGTGCCTGTTCGCGACGACAAGGCGGCCCGCCGTCAACACGATGCGGCCGAAGCCCTCGTGATGCATCTTCATCATGGGCGAGACCATGATGCCGGTCACGCGCTCGATGGCGAGGCCGACGGCGTTGTAGAAAAGTTCGAGCCGCCACAGCGTCTCGGGGTCCGGATCGCCGATGATGGGGATCTGGCGCCGCTGTTCCTTGGTGACGATGTAGGGCGCGATCAGATCGAGGTCGCTTTTCCTGTCCCAGGCGCCATGCGTATCCTGGGCGCGCCACTGCTTGAACAACTCATTCAGAAAGACCGACTGGGAGACTGGGGCCGGGGCCGCTTCTACGTCAGGCATGTGCGCTTGCCTCCTTTTCATCGTCGAAATCGAAGTCGCGTTCCTTGCCTTTGAGAAGCGCCTTGCGCAGCCAGGGCGGCGGGTTGCCTTTCAGCACGGTCTGCAGCTTGGCGAGCAGCTCGGAGATCTCTTCAGGCTGCGTGATCTTGATCGGATGGATGCCGTTCTGCACGACGCGGGCCGCCGCCGAACCGCCGATGGCGGCGACATAGACGATGGCGCAGTCCTTGATCGCCTCCACCTTGGGAGCGATCTTGTCCTCGTCGCCGTCCTCCTTCAGGTCGCCCTCGAAGCGGAACACTTCGACGAGCCTCTGCTCCTCGGCCGTAAGCTCATAGACGGCAATGTTCTTGGCCCAGCCGAAATGCGCATCCACGCGCTTCAAATCCTGGGTTGCAAAGGCGATTTTCATGGCGCCACCCCTTTCCTGCGTGTCGTGTTCGTTCGTCGTCTCGTCCGGCCTAATGAGCCGTAAGCTGCGCACCATGATGGTCCTCTCCGGCTTCCGGGTTGCGCCTCGTCTCGGGCGCCGGCTCGTGAACCGCCGCCATGAACATGTTGCCGATCTCGAAAATAAGCCCGCGCGTGCCGCGATAGCCGACGGAGAGCTTGTGCGCGGCGCCGAGCCGGTCGAAAGTGGGAAGGCCGTAGCGGAACAAGGGAACGCCGAGCCGCTCCGACATTTGCCGCCCGTGGCTATGCGTGACGATCAGGTCGCATCCGGCAGCGCGGCTCTCCAGGTCTTCG
Source organism: uncultured Alphaproteobacteria bacterium (assembly GCA_963748525.1). Taxonomy (GTDB): domain Bacteria; phylum Pseudomonadota; class Alphaproteobacteria; order Rhizobiales; family Rhodomicrobiaceae; genus Rhodomicrobium. The sequence continues at coordinate 41,522 of CAVVJJ010000018.1, read as the reverse complement.
AGGTCGCCGATCAGCACCGCTTCGGCTGGGATTTTTTCAAGCACGGGCGATTGCGTGGTCGTCACCGCCGCTTCGATCGTGCAGCCCATCTCGGAGAGGAACGTCGAGATGCTATAAAGGAGGTCCGGCTCCGCGGCGGCGGCGATCTTCTTGTTGCCGAAGGAGAAGTGCCCGTCGAGCATGGCGTCGAGAAGCTGGCTCCGCTGGCGGCGGATCTTGTTCGGGGCCGCCCGCCCGCTGATCTTCGACAGGAACGCGATAAAGGCGTCGTTCGGCGCAAGCCCCGTTAGGCGGTCGAACAGCCGGAAGGGCACGCCCGCTTTCGCCTCCAGCGCCGCGGCCGCGGGGCGCATCTGCTCGCCGATGGCGATTGTCCAGGCCGCGCGGCCCATGCTCGCGATGTCCTCGACCGAAATGCCGCCGATGGTCGTCGGCGTGAAGTCCTCCGGCATGTGCCCGTCAAGCGAGCCGGAGAGGTCCGGCAGGAACAGCGGCTCAAGGCCGAACGCCTCGAAAATGTCGCGCAGCTCGTCGAGATCGCCGGGCGTCAGATGCGAGCCCGGCAGCACGTTCACGCGCGTCGCGTCGCGCGCGGCGCCGGCGGGCGCTTCGACCAGCTCCTCCACCATGCGCGTGACGGCCTTCGCCCAGCCATCCTGGAAAGCGCCGTCGAAATCGGGGGTGGACACGAAGACGAGCTTCAGATGATCGAGTTCGGGATGTTTCTGCCGGATCAGCGTCTTGAAGCCTTCGAGATCGTCGCCCTTGGTCTCGGTGACGCCGGTGGAGCACAGCCCGATAATTGCGGGGTTCGCGCGGCTGGCGATGGTGACGACGGCCTGTTCGACATTCTCATAGCCGCCGAGAACGGTCGAAACCTCGGTCATCGCGGTCGTCTGCATCGGGATCGCTTCGCGGAAATGGCGCACGAACACCACGAGCCCGAACGACGTGCAGCCCTGGCTGCCGTGCAAAAGCGGCATGCAGCTCTTGACGCCGAGGAAGGCGAGAGCGCCGCCGAGCGGCTGGCTCATCTTCAGCGGGTTGACCGTGCAGGCCTTCCTGGAGGGTTGAACCTTCGCCATTTCGCCCTCACGCCGCCTGGGTATTGGAACGGTCGTCACCGGCGTCGCCCGCAGGCGTCTGCTCGAATGCCGGGACTTTCACGCCATTGATGCGTTTCAGGATCTTGGCGATGCGCGGGGTGCAGGTTCCGCAGCCGCTGCTGGCCTTGGTGTGCGCCCTCACATCGTCGACGCGCAGGAGCTTGTGGGCGCGGATCGCGTGCTCGATCGCGGCCTCGTCGACCTCCATGCAGTCGCAGATGCGCTTCGCAGGCTTTGCCGCGGCCTCGGGCGCGGCGCCGGCGGCCAGCGCGTCGGCGGCGTTCGCCACATCGGCCCGCTCTTCCCAGCTCACCTCGTCCCACGGCGCGGGCATGCGAACCTGCGCCCACACCGGGTTCGACAGCGTCTTGTCGATTTCGCGGACCAAGGCGACCATGCCTTCATAGCCCTCGTAGCCGTAATGGCGCTCCTGGTTGATGTCGAGCCACGGCATCTTCGCCTTCAGCGCGATGAACTGGGAGCGGCCGCCGGAGAGCATGATGTTGGCGCGCGCATCTTTCAGGATCTTGTACATTTCGCGCGGCTTCAGGTCGTCGAACATGTGGGCGTCCTCGCCCATGATGTCCTTGATGCGCGCCTTGTCTTCGCTCGTTGATTTCTTGACGCTTGTGCCGACGACCTCCATGCCGCCTTCCTGCAGCGCGGCCACGACCGACCAGGATTTCACGCCGCCCGTGACAAGGAGAACTTTCTTGCCCTGAAGCCGCTCGCGATAGGAGGCGATGGCGGCGTAGGCTTTCTTCTCCTCGCGCTCGATCACGGCTTCGGTGCGCGCGATCAGTTCGTCCGGCGCGCCGCGCTCCACGAGCAAGCGCGCGATGTTGCGCAGCGAGTCGCTCGTGTCGCCGATCCCGTAGAACGAGCCTTCGAAATAGGGGATGCCGTAGCGCTCCTCCATCTTGCGCGCGACGTTGATCATGGCGCGCGAGCAGACCATCATCGCGGCCTTGGCGCGATGGGAACTCGCCACGTCCTTGTATTTCGCATCGCCCGTGATGCAGGCGAGGATGCGCACGCCAAGCTCGTCGAGCAGCGGCTTCACTTGCCAAAGCTCGCCCGCAACGTTGTATTCGCCGATGATGTTGAGGTCATAGGGCGTGGTGTATTCCGGCTCTTGTGTGCCGATGACGTAGTCGAGCAGCGCTTCGCCCGCGAGCTTGGTGCCGAGCGTCTTCGCGCCGACGAAGCCCGGCACGTTCACGGGGATGCAAGGCTTGCCGAATTTCTCCGAAGCCTTCTTGCAGACGGCCTCGATGTGGTCGCCGGTCATGGCCGGAACGCAGGTCTGATACACGAAGACTGCCGGCGGATCGTACTTCTCCACGACTTCGCGGATGGACCGCCACAGGCGCTTTTCGCCGCCGAAGATCACGTCCTGCTCGCTCAGGTCGGTGGTGAAGCTCGTGCGGTAGAGCTGCGAGCCGGAAGAGCCGCAATTGCGGTTGTCCCAGGAATTGCCCTCGCAGGCGATGGGGCCGTGGACGAGGTGGGCGACGTCGGTGATGGGCTGGAGAGCGATCTTGGCGCCGTCGAAGGCGCATCCGCCGGCGGCGCCGCCGGGCTGAAGCTGCTTCGTGCAGCCCTTCTTGCGCTCCTTCTCCGACTTGCCCTGATTGACGCCGCAGCCAGGCTCGTTGAAGACATCCTGGATCTTGTTCGCCAGCGTAGTCACTCGTGCCTCCTGGGAATGCGGCCGTCCGTTTTGCGCGTCGTCTCCGCGAAGGCGGGGACCCATGCGGCCACGGCGTAGGCTGGCTTGATGGAGTCCCGCTGCTGCGGAATGACAGTGTTGCAATCGCGGCGCCAGCGTTGCCGGCGCCGATTTCCTTTCGTTACCGGATGATATCGAAGCTGATGTCGGTTACGCCGGGGATGTTCGTGTTGCGATCCATCTCGTCGAAGATCTTGTCGAGGAGCAGGGTGAGCACGTTCAGGGCGCCCTGATAGCCCCACACCGGACGGCGATGCCAATGATGGCGATCGAAGATCGGGAAGCCCATGCGGATCAGGGGCGTGTGGGTGTCGCGCTCCAGATACTTGCCATAGGTGTTGCCGATCAGGAAATCGACCGGCCGCGTGAAGAGCAGCGAGCGCATGTGCCAGAGAATCCTTCTGGGCGTACACTTCGCAGCCGGCGCCAAAGGGCGAGCTGGCGAGCAGTTCGCGCATCTTCGCTTCCCAGGATTTGCCGCCGTTGGTGGCGAGCACCGTGACCGGCTCCGCGCCCAACTCCATGAGGAAGGCGACGACGCCAAGCGTGAGGTCCGGATCGCCATAGATCGCGAACTTCTTGCCGTGGATGTGCGCGCTCGAGTCGGCCATCGCGTCGACAAGACGGCCGCGCTCTTTCCGAAGCGCATCCGGGATCGGCTTGCCGGTGATGCGCGAGACTTCCATGAGGAACTTGTCGGTTCCGGCGAGGCCAACCGGGTGGTTGAAGGCGACGGTCTCTTGGCCCCAGGTCGCGGCGTAGCCAAGCGTCTTCTCGGTGGAGAATTCCTGCATCGAGATGGTCGCCTTGGCGTGAACGGCGTTCGCCACATCCTCAAGCTTCGTGCCGCCGTCATACATGCGGAACTCGCCGTCGGTGGGCGTATCCCACACGTCGCTCTGGTCGCCGATGATGGTGTAATCGACGCCGAGCAGGTCGAAGATGCGCTTGATTTCGCGCAGATTGCCGACCGTGTAGCCGTCGAAGCCGCCGAAGAAGTTGATCGAGTTGTTCGGCTGGCGCTCGGCCTTCGGCACGGTTCCCGCTTTGCCGCCCCAGAAGTGCTCGATCATGCCCTTCATGACGTTGTCGTAGCCATTGATGTGGCTGCCGACGAAGGCGGGCGTGTGGGCGAAGGGCACGTCGAAGTCGGCGGGCACGGAGCCTTTTTCCTTCGAGGTCTTGATGAAGGCGTTCAGGTCGTCGCCGATGACTTCCGCCATGCAGGTGGTCGAGACCGCGATCATCTTCGGGTTATAGAGCTTATAGGCGTTCGCGAGGCCGTCGATCATGTTGTTGAGGCCGCCGAACACCGCCGCATCTTCTGTCATCGACGAGGAGACGCAGGAGGTTGGCTCCTTGAAGTGGCGCGAGAAATGGCTGCGATAATACGCGACGCAGCCCTGGCTGCCGTGGACGAAGGGCAGAGTGCCCTCGAAGCCGACGGCGGCGAACACGGCGCCGAGCGGCTGACAGGCCTTGGCGGGGTTGACGGTGAGGGCTTCGCGGGCGAAGTTCTTCTCTTGGTATTCGGGGGTCTTCGTCCAGTCGATGACGCGCTGAATTTCAGCCTCGGGCAGAGCGTCCTCGAACTTCTCTCTCTTGTTCTTGAACATCTCCTGATATTCAGGCCCGTGGAACAGGTCGAAGTGGTCCAAGACTTTTTCAGCATTCTGGGTCATGATTGGGTCGTCCTTAATTCTTTTGGCTGCGCTTCCGCTCTCCGCGAGTGGGGCGGAAGCGCGCTTGCATGGGGTTAGAATGGCGCCTTCGTGAGTTTCAGAACCGGGGAGTTCACAGCCATGTCCATATCGCGGGCGAAGATGGCGAAGCCGTCATAGCCGTGATAGGGGCCTGAGTAATCCCAGGAGTGCATCTGCCGGAACGGGAAGCCCATCTTCTGGAAGATGTACTTCTCCTTGATGCCGGAGCCGACGAGGTCGGGACGCACCTTCTCCACGAACTTCTCGAACTCGTAGCCCGTCACATCGTCGTAGATCAGCGTGCCGTCTTTGACGTAGTGCGTGGTGCGCTGATAGTCGTCGTTGTGCGCGAACTCGTAACCCGTGCCGACGATTTCCATGCCGAGGTCTTCATAGGCGCCGATGACGTGGCGCGGACGAAGCCCGCCGACATACAGCATGACCTTCTTGCCCTGGAGGCGCGGCTTGTACTTCGCGATGACATCATCCATCAGCGACTTATACTTCGCGATGACCTTCTCCGCGTTCGCCTTGATGGTGTCGTCGAACTGTGCGGCGATCTTGCGCAGCAACTCCTCGATCTTGGTCGGGCCAAAGAAGTTATATTCGACCCACGGGATATTGTACTTCTCTTCCATATGGCGCGCGATGTAGTTCATCGAACGGTAGCAGTGAAGCACGTTGAGCTTCGCCTTGGGCGAGGCTTCAAGCTCCCTGATGGTGCCGTCGCCGGACCACTGCGCGATGACGCGGAGCCCCATCTCTTCGAGCAGGATGCGCGAAGACCAGGCGTCGCCGCCGATGTTGTAGTCGGCCAGGATCGCGACATCGTAGGGCGTCGCCTCGAAGCGCGCGGGCTTGCCTTCGGTCTTGTCGAAGACCCAGTCGCGGATGGCGTCGTTGGCGATATGGTGGCCGAGCGACTGGGACACGCCGCGGAAACCTTCGCAACGGACCGGAACGATGGCCTTGCCGTCGTATTCCTTCGACTTCTTCTTGGAGACGGCCTCGATGTCGTCGCCGATCAGCCCGATCGGGCACTCGGACTGCACCGAAATGCCATTGTTCAGCGGAAACAGCTCCTGGACTTCATCGATGAGCTTGGCGAGCTTCTTGTCGCCGCCGAACACGATGTCCTTCTCCTGGAAGTCGGAGGTGAACTGCATCGTGCCGAAAGTGTCGATGCCGGTGTTGCCGATATAATAGTTGCGGCGCGAGCCCCAGGAATACTGGCCGCAACCGACGGGGCCATGGCTGATGTGAACCATGTCCTTGATCGGGCCCCAGACGACGCCCTTCGAGCCTGCGTAGGCGCAGCCGCGGATCGTCATCACGCCGGGGATCGATTTGATGTTGGACTTCACGCCGCAGTCGGGCTTGCCGCCCTCGTAGCTGCCAAGGTGCTTGGCGCGCCGCTTTGCGAATTTATCGGGGTAAGCCTTCAGGACCTCGTCGACGAGTTCCTTGTTTCTGGCTTTCACGTCTTCAACGTTTTCTTCAAGTTCCAGGCTCATGCCGCTAGCCTTTCCAAACCACGAGTTTCTTGCTTCCGGCGCGGCCCTCACAGGAGAGCCGGCCGGTTTGCTTCAGGCCAGTCGGCCTAGAGAGTTACGCTGCTTCCGCCGCGAGTTCCGCGGCCGTCTTGCCGACGATGCTTTCGTCGACCGTCTTCAGGATGCCATGCTCCATCAGCATGTCTTCGAGTTCGTCCATGGTGATCGGGGTCGGGATGGTGCCCTTGCCGACATTGCCGTGGACCTTTTGCGCGAGCGTGCGGTAATGAGCCGCCTGACCGGAGTCCGGCGCATACTCGATCACCGTCATGCGGCGCAGCTCGGCGTGCTGCACGATGTTGTCGCGCGGCACGAAGTGGATGAGCTTGGTGCCGAGCTTGGCGGCGAGGTTTTCCGCGAGCTCAAGCTCCTTGTCGGTCTGGCGCTCGTTGCAAACGAGGCCGCCCAATCTCACGCCGCCGGAGTTGGCGTATTTCAGAATGCCCTTCGCGATGTTGTTGGCCGCGTACATGGCCATCATCTCGCCGGACATCACGATATAGATTTCCTGCGCCTTGTTCTCGCGAATGGGCATCGCGAAGCCGCCGCACACCACGTCGCCCAGCACGTCGTAGGAGACGTAGTCGACGTCGTCGTAAGCGCCGTTTTCCTCAAGGAAGTTGATGGCCGTGATAACGCCGCGGCCCGCGCAGCCCACTCCCGGCTCAGGACCGCCGGACTCGGTGCATTTGATGCCGCGATAACCGATCTTCATCACGTCTTCAAGTTCGAGGTCCTCAACGGAGCCATGCTCGGCCGCGAGGCTGAGGATGGTGTCTTGGGCCTTTGCATGAAGTATAAGACGGGTCGAATCCGCCTTGGGGTCGCAGCCCACGATGAGGATCTTGTTCCCCATCTCGGCGAGCGCTGCGAGCGTATTCTGGGAGGTGGTCGACTTGCCGATCCCCCCCTTGCCGTAGAATGCGATCTGCCGCAATGACATTGCGTATCTCCTTCGTCGTAACTTGCCGCCGGCTCCAGCAGCCGGAAGCACTTCTCTCGTCGCCAGTGATCGAAACGCCCAACGGAGCGCCGTCGCTATCGTTTTTGCGGGGCTTCTGCTCTCCTCGAAGGGCGGAGCATCTGGCGGTTCTTCGCCCGCAGCCTCCATTCAGCAAGGGGCGTGCCAACGGACAAAATCACTGAAATATAAGGGTTATTTCTGTTTTCAGCCAAAATCGGCCCAGCGGCGCGCGTGTTTCAAAGCCGACACGCGTTCATGGCTTGTCTGAAAATGGACAGCTTCTTGCGCGCAGTGACGGTCAGATGTCGCCTCGGCGCATTCGTCATCCCGTGCGCGCCGCGGAATGGAATCGCGCCGCGCAGACGCAAGATTGCAATGGAGGCGGAGATCTTAACGATCCCGTGTCTGCAGCGCATCGCCAGGCGCCGCGCCGCGCACGGGATGACGACATTAGTCTATTGCGTGAATACTGGAGGCCGGCCGGCCCGCGACGGCGCGGCTGTGGGAAGTCCGACAGGAACTGTCGTTATTGCGACAAACGTGGTTCCATTTCGCGGGCTTTGCATCGTAAACTCCCCTTCGCCAAAGCGTTTAGCGCATTTGGTACAGACGTTGCTAGACACCCCCTAATGCCTGAGACAGAGCTCCAACAATGACATACTTCGCTCAGATTGGCGGCGCGCCCGCCATAGACAAAATCGTCGAAGAGTTTTTCTCCCGGATGGAGGCCGCGCCAGAGGCCCGCACCGTGCGAGAAATGCACGCGGACGACCTCGCGAAGACGAAAGCCGTGATGAAACGGTACTTCCGTGAACTGCTGGGCGGCCCGGCGGAGTTTTTCGAGCAGAAAGGCCATCCCGCGTTGCGCGAGCGCCATTCCGGGCTCGCCATCGGGGTCCAGGAGCGCGATGCATGGATGCAATGCATGCGGGAAGCCCTCGAAACCGTCGTCGCCGATCAGGCTCTCCGTAAGCACATCGAACAGCGCTTTCACCAACTCGCGGACGGCGTCCGCAACGATGAGGAAAAAACCACATGACAAAAATAAGCGACACGGGCTTCGCTCGCCTCGAAGCCGAAGGCCGCCTCGTCAATCCCGTGCTGAAGTCGCCGACCAAGAAGGCCGGCCGCTTTGGTTTCCGCGGCGACATCGCGCTGAAGTTTCAGGCGAAAAAGGCCGACGAGGCGAGGCCGCCAGAGCTGAAGGTGGATCAGGTGATGGCGATTTCGGAAGAGGGCGGCAAGGTTATCCCATTCCTCACGGCCTATCTGCACTCGTTCGAGTATTTGAAGACGGTGTCCGAGGTGCTGGGCGAGACGCTTTCGCCGGACGGCAAATACATTCTCTGGTGCAACAATATCGATCTCTCGAAGAAATACCGCGTGCCCTATAACGGCGTGACGTTCTATGTGCTGCCCATCGACGAAGCGGGCGTCTACGCCGAAATTCTCGATCTTCTCTATCTCGACAAGGGCACGCTGAAGAAGCTCGACACAGCCGGCAAGCTCGACGCGATAGCCGATGCGGCGCTCAAGTTCAGCGAAAGCTATCCGGTAATCAGCTATGAGGAAGGGCTCGCCCTCATGGGACCCGTTCGCAACAAGAACGAAAACCGGCCCGTTTAGTCAGCCCTCGCAGGAGCGTTGGAGCGAGCCGCCAGGACGCGACAGCAGCTCCTGCCGCCATCCCCCACCCGGGAGGTTCCTATGACGATGCCGTTTAATCCGCGTCCCGCGGCGCGCAGCTTTCGATCCGCGTTCGCCGTCATCCTCGGGACGAACGAGATTGCCTCGGCGGTCGCCGTCTACATGCATCGCGCCGGCTGGCGAACAGTGCTGTCGCACGATCCATTCCCTCCCGTGATCAGGCGGCGGATGGCGTTTCACGACGCGCTCTACGGCGATCGCGTCGAGGTGGATGGCGTGCCCGGCCAGTGCGCGGAGACCACGATCGAGGCGGCTGTTCTCCTCCGCGCCGGCGATAGCGTGGTCGTGACCCGGCTGGGGCTGCTCGATCTCATTCCCATGTCCATCATCCACGTTCTCGTGGACGCTCGCATGCACAAGGGCGAACAGGTCGCCGACCTGCGCCACCTCGCGACCCTGACCGTGGGGCTCGGACCGGGATTCTCCGTCGCCAAGAACTGCGATGTCGCGATTGAAACGCTGCCATCCAGGAACGGCACGATCCTCTATAGCGGCCGCACCGAGCCCGCCGACGGCAGGTCCCGGCTGATCGGCGGCGTGGGCGCGGAGCGTTTCGTCTATTCCAAGACAGCGGGCCGCTGGCATAGCGCGGTGGATGTCGGAACGAGAGTGTTCAAGGATTTTACCGTCGGCGTTTTCGACGGCGTCCCGATTTTCGCGCCGATGGACGGCGTGCTGCGCGGCATCCTGCGGGACGGCAGCGACGCGCCCGCCGGCGTCAAGCTCCTGGAGATCGATCCGCGCCGGCGCCCGAGCTTCGCAGGGATCGACGAGCGCGGGCGCGACATTGCGCGCGCGACCATGAATGCGATCGCTTTCGAGCACGCGAGGAAGACGAAACCCGGAGCGATCTTATCTCTCGTATGAAATCGGCTTCATCGTCCCGGAACGCCAACGGCCTTTTCCGGGATCGTGAAATCCAGGAGCCTTTCGTTCTTGGCGGTCCCGGCGTCGAAGGCGCCGCCGCACTTACGGCGGCGGACAAGGAGCAAGCCATGTCGCATATCGTCTTTTGGGAAAAACCGGGCTGCGCGGGCAATGCGAGGCAAAAGGCCTTGCTGCTTGCAAGCGGCCATACGCTTGACGTGAGAAACCTTTTGGCGGAGCCGTGGGACGCGGCGCGGCTGCGCGATTTTCTTGCGTCGCGGCCGGTTTCGGAGTGGTTCAACATGTCGTCGCCTCGTGTAAAATCGGGCGACGTGAACCCCGAAGCTTTGACCGAGGACGAGGCTTTGACCCTGATGCTCGCCGATCCCTTGCTCATCCGACGCCCGCTCATGGAGGCTGACGGCCGGCGCGAGGCAGGCTTCGATCCCGTGCGCGTGGCGGCCTGGATGGGCCTCAAGGACACCGCCGTTCCCGTCACGGACAAATGCGTGCGCGAGGCGGCGGCGGAGCGGGGCGACGTCATGCGGCCTTGCGAACCCCCGAGCGCCCTCGATGGCCGATCCGCTTAAAGGCTCCATCGGCGCGCTCAAGGGCGCCTCGACATTCGAAGTGCAGAACCTGCTCGCGCGCTTCGCCGAGCGCCGGTTGAATGAGGGCCTGCGGGTCGCGGGCGCCGTCGAGATCGCGGACGCGCCGTCGAAGGGCGCCTGCCGCTCGCTCGCCTTGCGCGAGATCGGAAACGGCGCGCTGTTTCCCATTGTCCAGGATCTCGGACGGGGATCGGTGGCCTGTAATCTCGATGCGGACGGCCTTGCGGCGGCGTGCGCTTCGGTGTTGACCGCCATAGAGCGCGGCGCCGATGTCGTCGTCCTCAGCAAGTTCGGAAAGCTTGAGACTGGCGGGGGCGGGCTTGTCGATTGCTTCGCGGCCGCCGTCGGCGCGGGCGTGCCTTGCGTCGCGGGCGTCTCGCCCGTGCTGTCCGCGTCCTTCGCCGAATGGGCGGGCGATTTCCTGCGATGGATCGAGCCGAGCGACGAAGCGCTCGAAGACTGGTGGCGCGCGCAGGGTCGCCCTGTCCAGCCGGTTACGCCGGCCTGATGGTCACCGAGACGTCGGCGGGCCTCGCGGTGTAAGGCCAGGACGACACGATCAGGCCCGCGCCAGCCCTGACATAAGCGCCTGCATTGTCAGGCGTAACGCCGCCTGCCGCGGCGACGAGAACGCGATGGCGGGCGCCCCGCGCGAGTTGCGCGACAGCGGCGACGTCGGCGGGCGTCATCTTTTCAAGCTGGATAATCTCGAAGGCCGCCTCGATGGCCTCCCGCGCCTCCGCAACCGCTGTCACTTCGATGGCGAGCTTCTTCTCCGGCGCTTCCCGGCGCAGCCTCGCCGCGATTTCCGCACATGAAACGCCCGGCATGAAGGCGCGATGCTCCGCGAAAACAAGGATGGTTTCAGAAAGCCCGAGCCTGTGAGGGATGGCCCCGCCCGCCCGGATTGCCATCATGGAAAGCCGCCGCGCCCCGGGAACGGTCTTGCGCGTGCAGGCGACGCGAACGTCCGGGTTTGCGGCTTCCACGGCGTCGACAAGGGCGCGCGCCGCCGTCGCAATGCCAGACAGAATTTCCACGAGCGTTTGCGCCGCTTTCCAGGATCCGTGCAGCGCGGCGGCCGGCCCCTTCGCCGTCAGGATGAGCGCCCCCGCCTCGGCGCGCGCGCCGGGCGCCAGAACGGCGGACGCTTCCGCGCCCGCGAGCGCGATCATGTCCGCTGCGACGTCCGATCCCGCGACCGTCATGGCCTCGCGCGCGCGAAACTCCATCGCGCCCGGAAGACCGGCAAGCCCCAGCGAAAGCGTCGTCAGGTCGCCATGCGGCGCATCCTCCGCCAGAAGCCGCTCGATAGTTGAGACAGGGAGAGACTTCATAACGATTGAGTTACGACGCAAGCTTCACGGGCGGGATCGCGCGCTCCTGGGTCAAAAGCGCCGCAAACTCCGCCAAGGGAATCGCAATGCGCTCAACGCCATAGAGAGCGAGGAACCGCGCCTCGTTGCGCGTCGGCTCCTCCGGCAGCACCGCCCAATGGCGCTTGCTCGACCGCCTCATGATCGCCTCTGCGAAGATGCGTTCGAGCTGCGTCGCAAAGCGACAGCCGAGAAACAGGAAGCTCCGGCCCTTTCGGATGTCCTGGACGGCCTCCGGAATAGGCGTCTGAATGTCGATTTCCGTCAGCACCTCGACAAAATCGGAGTCCGACACAAGGAAGTTGGCGGCGGGCGAAACCGAGCCCAGGGGCTGATAGACCAGCGGCATCCAGAAGCGCGACTCGGCCGGCGGGCGGCGGCGCTCGCCGCAATAACAATGCGTCCACTCGCCGAAATGCTCGGCTTGGCTGACGCCCTGGACCATGCCCCAGCCCTTGCGGCCGGCGAGCGCCTTCTGCGGAAGGTCGTCATACCAGGCGTGGACGATCATGCGCAGCGCAGGCAGCGACGCGAGATAGCGATGAAGCGCGGTTGGCTCAACGCCGGAGCTGAACGCCTCCTTCATCGCAGCCGCGACCGTTTTGCGATGCTTGAAATTCTCGATGAACTGCGCCGCCGCCGTGGGGTTCTTGCGGATCTTATGCGGAACGCTCGCCTTGGCGGTGAGCCGGTCCGCGAGCGTCTCAAGCGACGAGGGCAGCGGGCAATTCTCGCCGGCGAGAGCAAGAACGCCTGGCCCGAGATAGGGTATCGCCCGCCCGCTCTGCAGGCTCTCGCGGATCGTCTCGACCGTTTCGGCTGTCATGGAATACTCTCACAAAGTTCGCGGAAATTGGCGGGTCGAGCCCGGCCATGAGGCTAGGCCATGTGCCAGCCGTGGCTGATGACCAGCGACTGGCCCGTCAGCGCGTTGGTCGGGAACGCGGCGAAGAAGAGCGCCGTCTCGGCCACGTCTTCCATCGTGGTGAACTCGCCGTCCACCGTCTGGCCGAGCATCACCTTCTTCACCACCTCTTCCTCGGAAATGCCGAGCCTTTGCGCCTGCTCGGGGATCTGCTTCCTGGCGAGCGGCGTGTAAACGAAGCCGGGACAGATCACGTTCGTTCGCACGCCATAAGGGGCGCCCTCCTTCGCGATCACCCGCGACAGCCCCAAAAGCCCATGCTTGGCCGTCACATAGGCCGACTTGAGCGGCGACGCCTCCTTCGAGTGCACCGATCCCATGAAGAGGATCGCGCCGGACTTTTGCTTGTACATATGAGGCAGGCAGGCCTTGGAGGTGAGGAATGCGCCGTCGAGATGGATCGCGAGCATCTTCTTCCAATCGGCGAAGGGAAAGTCCTGCGTGGGATGCACGATCTGAACGCCCGCGTTTGAGACGAGAATATCCACCGTGCCGAAGGCCGCAACCGTTTGCGCGACGCCGGCGTTCACGGCGTCCTCGCTTGTGACATCCATCTCGACCGCGATGACGCGCTCGGACCCGCCAAGCTCGCGCGCAGCGTTCTCCGCCTGCTCGTGCTTGATATCGGCGATGGCGACGCGCGCGCCCGCCTCCGCAAAGCGCTTCGCGATGGCAAGGCCGATCCCGCCCGCAGCGCCGGTGACGATCGCGACTTTTCCATCCAGTCTCATGCTCGATCCTTCTTTCGTTCTGGTTTCCCGGCTCGCGTCCCTTCCCCGGATGCCGCCGAACGTGCAGCGAATGCGCACGGCAATTCCGAAACATAAGGGACGCCAGCAACAACAATGCCTATGAGTGCGCGCCGCAAACGCGGCAGGCAATAGCGTGAGGCCAGACTAGTATAGCGGCAAGGGGAAATAACGCAGCATAAGCTCTTCGTAGCGGCCGGACGCCTTCACGCGGGCGAGCGCGTAATCCAGCACGTCGCGCAGGCGCGTATTGCCCTTCCTCACGGCGACGCCGACGCCGTCGCCAAAATAGCGCGGCTCCGAGTAGCCTTCGCCCTTGAACTCGCAGCACCGGGCCGAGTCTGTGCCCTGTATCCAGAACATGAGGGAAATGCCGTCGCCGAACAGCAGGCTGACTTCGCCGTTCTTGAGCGCGGCGCGCGCTTCGGCGGGGGTGTCGTAGGGCGCGACCACTGCGCGTTCGAAAAAATCGTGGAGGAACGCCTCGTGGGCGGAGCCTCGCACGACCGCAACCTTCTCGCCCTTGAGCGCGTCCACGGAGATTTCCCTGAATTCCGGCCCGGTTTTCCCCACAAATCTTGCCGGCGTCGAATAGTAGCGGCTCGTGAAATCCACCTCGGAGACATTCTTCGCGTTGATCGCCACCGAAGCGATGACGGCGTCCGCCTCGCTGTTTTTGAGCGCTGGGATCAGCGTCTTCCACTCGGCGGCGTTGATGTCGCAATCGATCGCCAGTTCCCGGCAGATCGCGCGGGCCAGATCGATGTTGAAGCCTGTGAGCCTGCCCTCTTCGTCATAATAGTTGAAGGGCGGATAATCGCCTTCCGTCAGCACCCGCAACTGGGGCAGCCACGACCAATCCGGCTTCGGCCCCACCTGAAACTCGCGCCATTTCTGCGCTTTGGCTGCGTCATCGGCCTTCACGGCCATTGCGCCAAGTCCGGCCGCGACCGCAACGAAGAGGACGGCCGCGCCCAGCGCCCGCAATCCAGGGTAGGTTGACAATGCGCGCGCGCCACGGTGCTTTTCCAGTAGGAGAAGCTGTTCTGCGTTTTTGGAAAAAATGAATTTTGAAGCCATAGAGCCGTGGTCCTCCACCGGAGACCATAAACCCGGGCAAAACGCCGGCGCAAGCGATTGGCGCCCCGATCCAGCGTCTGCAAGCGACAAAGGGGGCGATGGGGATATGGAGCGCGCCGTCCTTCACGCCCTTGGCGCCCCTCCCGGCGTGCTCCGGGAGCTTGAGGCTGGCGCGCGACAAGCCAAGGTCGGGCTTCTGGATGCCGCGATCGCGTCGGGCGTTGTCAAGGCTTCGGATGTCTTCGACCGCTTGTCCGAGCTGTTTTCCTTTTCGGGAGGAGCGGCGCCCTACCGTGTGCGCTTGCCGTCGGCGCCCGATGAGACATGGCTTCTTCTCGAACGCCCCGTTCCGCTCGCGGGCGATGGAGACGATGTGATCGCCATCAACGGCCAGACTTCTTCGATGCAGACGCTGCTCGCGCTGTCGCAGAAGCTCGGCGAGAAACGCCAGCGGGTGAAAATCGTCACGCGGCAGGAAATTATCGATCTGGTTTCGCGGTCCTACGGCCGCACGCTCGTCGCAAGGGCGGTCGCCGGACTGATGAGGGAGCGCCCGGATTGGAGCGCAAAGACAGGCCTCGCTTCCTGGCAGGTCTATTTCGGCGCGACGGCGAGCGGGCTTATCATGGGCGCGCTCGCGTTTGCGCCGCGGGAAACGCTGACGCTTTCGGCAGCCGGCCTGTCGCTGTTCTTCCTGCTCGCGATCGCGTTGCGGCTTGCGGCGGTCGTGAATCTCGCCTGGCCCCCGCGCCGCCCGGCCGCGGCCGCGCAGCCGCTTCTGAGCGATTCTGAGCTACCGCGCTATACGGTCTTCGTGCCTCTGTTCAGGGAGGTCGAAATTCTGCCCCATCTCGCCGAAGCGCTGCGCCAGCTCGATTACCCGCCGGCGAAGCTCGACATCAAGATCGTGCTGGAGGCGGTGGATGCGGCCACCATCGAGGCTGCCGCGAAGCTCGACTTCCCCGGCAATGTCGATCTCATCGTCGTCCCGGACCGCCAGCCGCGCACCAAGCCGAAAGCGCTGAACTACGCGCTGCAATTCGCGACCGGCGATCTGGCCGTGATCTACGACGCCGAGGACCGTCCGGAGCCGGACCAGCTTCGCAAAGCCGCAACCGTGTTCCGCCACGCCTCCGCCGACCTCGCATGCGTGCAGGCGCGCCTCGACTATTTCAACGCTCACGAAAACTGGCTGTCGCGCCAGTTCACGATCGAATACGCGACCCTGTTCCGGGGCATCCTGCCGCTGCTCGGCCGTTTCGGCCTGCCGCTTCCGCTCGGCGGCACGTCGAACCACTTCCGCATCGGCGTGCTTCGCGAGCTTGGCGCCTGGGATCCGTTCAACGTCACGGAGGACGCCGACCTCGGCATGCGCCTGCACCGGTCTGGCTATCGCGTGGAAACGCTCGACTCGACGACCTACGAGGAAGCCTGCTGCCAGACGGCGGCCTGGATCAAGCAGCGCACGCGCTGGCTGAAGGGCTGGATGCAAACCTTCGGCGTCCATATGCGGCAGCCCTGGACCACGCTCAAGGAAACCGGGCTGACCGGCTTCCTCGCCTTCCACGCCTATTTCGCCGGGATCATCGTTTCATCGCTCGCGCATCCGGCGTTCTACATCGTGCTCGCCTGCGACGCGTGGCAAGGCGCGCTGTTTCAGCCCGGCGCCACGCTGGGCGAGCACATCCTGCTCACGATCGCGCTGACGAATTTCGCGGGCGGCTATGCGGTCAATCTCGCGCTCGGCGCCATGAGCTTGCGCGGGCACGGCCACAAGGGGCTGTGGCGGCATGTGATCTTCATCCCCGTTTACTGGCTGTTCGTGTCCGCCGCCGCCTATCGCGCCGTGTGGCAGCTCATCCGCGCGCCCTTCTATTGGGAGAAGACCGAGCACGGCGTCAGCGCTCATCTTAAGCCCGCGCCCGCCGCGCCCTGAAGCTTTGGCGCGCTCGACAACAGGCCGTGATCCGGCGCGCCACGCTGGCATATCGCAGTGGTGCCGCGCCCTCAGGGCGACAACCTTAATTTTCCTTTGGCCACTCAAGCTTCGGCGGTGCTGCTACTTGCACCGCAGGAGATGCAAAGTTACTATACAGGTAGAAGTGCACATCGGGTGAGGGGTCTCCAATGCATATTACAAAATCGTGCTTACGGCAGCCATCTTAAGTACTTTCATCTCAATAACACCGAGCGTCAGCGATACAGCTTACCGGGTTAATCCACACGCTCAGGCTGTATCAGATGGATATCTCAACATGAGAACTGGTCCTGGGCAGCAACACCCCATCATTGCGGCGATTCCTGCGGGAGCCGACGACGTCGTGCCGGCGGGGCGATGCGTTAATCCTAATGACGGCATCAGCGCTTTCCAATGGTGCCCGGTCCGCTGGAACGGCAATATCGGCTGGGTTTCCTCCGGGGGACTTCAAGCTGCCGACTCAAACACCAGCAAGAATTTCGAAGCGGATCAATACTGCATCAATTCGCGGGCTCAGGCAGTATCGGAAGGTTATCTGAATATCAGAACCGGCCCTGGCCAGCGTCACGTCATCGTCTCCGCCATTCCTGCCGGAGACTGTGGCGTCGTAAAGGCCGGTCAGTGCGTTCACTCAGATGACGGCATAAGCTTTTACGAATGGTGTCTTGTGGAATGGAACGGCATGAGCGGCTGGGTATCAGCCGGTGGATTGAAAGTTTACAATCACGATGAAGAATTAAAATAGCACAACTGCTGCGCGGCAAGAGATCACGTGCGCTTCTAGGCAACTGCTTTCCCTTAATTCGCCCTGCCCCACCCCATGCAGGACCATACCCGGGACATCGCAGAGCAAGCATCCTTGCATCGCCGCGAAACGAACCTTCTGCGCGACGATTTCGTGCGCCTCGAACACCGCATAGACGGCATGGACAGCCGCCCGGGAAGACCGAAAAGCGCCTCGACCTCATCGACGCCTGACATCGGAGAGAGACCCGCGCGCCCTGACGGGCCGCCCCGCCTTATAGCAGGCTGCGCGTTATCCGGAACGCAACCTCGCTTGTTCGTTTTTACCGTTGACTTACGATCAATCCACACAGATTTCTTCTCACTTTAAGAGAGGAGGAGCGGCCAATGCATTTTGGCGAACCGATAGGCCAGGGGTGGGCGCAAATCGGCGAACTCGCCCTTGCCTTTGTGCTGGCGGCGCTCATTGGGCTTGAGCGCGAGTTTCGCCAGAAAAGCGCAGGCCTGCGCACCCACACGCTTGTCGGGGTCGCGTCCGCCCTCATAATCCTGGTCTCGAAATACGGCTTTACGGATGTGCTTGAAAATGGCCGCATCGTCGTCGATCCCTCCCGCGTCGCCGCTCAAGTTGTGTCGGGCATCGGCTTTATTGGCGGCGGGTTGATTTTCGTGCGCCGCGACAGCGTTCGCGGACTGACGACAGCGGCGATCGTCTGGCTGACCGCATCCGTCGGCATGGCTTGCGGGGCGGGGCTTCCGCTTCTCGCGATTTTTGTCGTGGCGGGTCATTTCATTATCGTCTTCACGTTTCCCTACCTTGCGCGGTATCTGCCGAAGTCCCGCTTTACGCCCTCGGTCCTTGAGGTTACGTGCGAAAACGATGAAGTTTTGCCCAATTTGATCGTCGCGGCCACCAAGCAAGGCTTCGCCATCAGCCGGTTGCGGGTCCAGAAGACGCCACAAGTCGGCGAAGCGCTTAGCCGCCAGTTCGAAGGCTCGGGCGCATTCCTGGATGGCGGCGGAGACGACACAGTGCTCACGGCGCCAAACATCGCTTATGAGCAAACGGCCAGGAGAAAAGCTACGATCCTGATCGAGGTTCAAGGACCCGGCTCCATCTCGAAACTCGCGGCGAAATTTGCCAAGCTCGACGGGGTGTCGTCCGTCAATGCGGGAGACGCCGCCGTTCTGTCGGACTAATACGCCAGCCTGAAGAACCTTGCAGCGCCCGCTGACCTCGGCACGCCCGCTCGACCAAAGGACGTGGAAGGGAAACCTTTGTCCTTCCGCACCTGAAGGCTAAGCCGCCGCAATATTTTTAGGACCGCCATAACCGTTTGCCGATCCCACCCGAAAAGCTCGCCCGCCCCGGTCCGCGCCCGAGATGCGCTTTTTCGGCGACATCGTCTGGCGCCCTTTTGCCACAGGTTTATTCACCGCCGCAACCTAAGGATGCATAAAGCGGTCACGCCGTGCATAAAATCAATTTAAGGTTGCCAAAAGCAGTGCTTTTTGCGAAACGAACCCAACAGCGTTAATCGCGCCTGAACTTACCCGATTTCGCCCATGCGGGCGAGGATCGCCGCGTGGCTCAGGATGCCGTTCTTCAGGCAAGCCAGCTCGAACTTCTCGTTCGGGCTATGGATGCGGTCGTCCGAGAGGCCGAAGCCGGCGAGGATCGAGTCGAGGCCGAGCGCCTGTTGCAGATAGCCGACGACGGGGATCGACCCGCCGCAGCCCACCATCGCGGCCGGCTTCCCGAAGATGTCTTCCAGCCCGGCGCGCGCGGCCTGCATGAACGCGCCCTCCGCCGGGACGAGGATGCCCTTGGAGCCGCCGAACTCCGTGATGCTCCAGCGGCAATCGGGCGGCGTCCGCTCATGCAGGAAGCGCCTCAGCGCGTCGACGATCTTCGCCGGCTCCTGTCGCGGCACGGTGCGGAAGCTCACCTTCGCAGACGCCTCGCTCGCAATCACGGTCTTGAAGCCCGGCCCCGTATAGCCGCCCCAAATGCCGTTTACGTCGCAGGTCGGGCGCGCCCAAATGCGCTCCAGCGCGGTGTAGCCGGCTTCGCCAACCGATTGCTTCAGGCCGATCTCGCCCAGAAACCCCGCTTCGTCGAAAGCAAGCTCCGCCCAGGCCCGGCGCTCGGCGGGCGAAAGATCGGCCACGTCGTCATAGAAGCCTGGAAGCTGAACGCGGCCCTGGCCGTCGTGAAGCTGCCCTATGATTTCCGTAAGCGCGTTGATCGGGTTCACCGCCGCGCCGCCATAGAGGCCGGAATGCAGGTCGCGCGAAGGGCCGTGCAGCGTGATCTCCACGCAGATGTTGCCGCGCAGGCGATAGGTGATCGCGGGCGTGGCGATGTCCCAGGCGTTCGTATCGCTGATAAGCGCCACGGACGCGCGGCTCAGCGCGGCGGCGTGCGCCGCAAGGAAGCCGGGAAGCGAGACGCTGCCGCTTTCCTCCTCGCCTTCGATCAGCACCGTGACGGTGGCCGGGAGGGCGCCGTGGACGGCCTTCCAGGCGCGGAACGCCTCGATGAAAGTCATGACCTGGCCCTTGTCGTCGACGGCGCCGCGCGCCATCGCCCGCTTGCCATAAGGGCCATCGACAATGACCGGCTCGAAGGGAGGGCTGTCCCACAGTTCGAGCGGCTCCGGCGGCTGGACGTCGTAGTGCCCGTAGTAGAGCAGGTGCGGAGCGCCGGCGGGGGCGCCGCCATGATGCGCAAGAAGAATCGGATGTCCTTGCGTCTCGTGCAGCGTCGCCTCGAAGCCGAGCGAGCGCAGCTGATCCTCAAGCCAGGCGCCCGCGCGCCTCACCTCGCCCTTATAGGCGGGATCGGTCGAAACGGACGGGATGCGCAGAAACTCCAGATAGCGCGAGACGGAATTATCAAAGTCGATCCGGATGCGCTCAAGAACAGATTCAATGTCGGCCATCGCCTTTTCCTCGCCGCGGCATCGCCGCAATTTTGTCCAGACTGCGCACAAGTGTTGACTTCGAATCAACCGCATTCGTTGCATAAGTCTGTTGCCGCAGTCACGCTGTTCGCGCCTGCTTATGAGAGGATGTTATGAGGATCGTTAAGACGATTGAGTTTTGGCTCTTCGCCCTGGCCGGCTCCATTGTGATCGCCGTCATGCTGGCGGTCGTCGAACGCAGTTCCATCGCCGGCAAGGCCATTCCCTATTTGGCGGTCGCCTGGATGATCCTCGCCATCGCCTGGATGCTTAAGGCAATCGTTAGCCGCGTCCGGGATTAGGAGGTTCGCCGAAGCCCGCAACAACGCGCCCATTCGCTGGAAAAAATGAGACCGACGCTTAGAGATGCGCCGGTCTCAGCGGCGGCGCCGGCGGGACGGGACATGGGGGCAAGGGAGGCCGGGCCGCCGCTTTCGAGAATGATAACCGGCGCGCCTTTATTGCGTTCCCCATCACGCAAAAGTTTGCTCCGCCCCCTCCTCCGTCTTAGTTGCGCAAACGTTCTTTTGCGCGCATCATTAACAAAACCATCGAAAAAGAATGCACGCACGAAAGCAGAAGTGCGCAGCATCGGTGATCGTGGCCTTTTGGCCGGGAGGATAAAATGACGGTTGCATGGATTTTGAAGGAGAAGGGTCGAGGCGTGGTCAGCGTGCTGTCCAGCACTGCGGTTAAAGAGGCCGTGGACCTGTTGGAGAAAAACAGGATAGGCGCGGTCGTGGTCGTCGATCAGCAGCATCGCGTGCTGGGCATTCTCTCCGAGCGCGACGTGGTGCGCATCCTGGCGGTGCACGGCGCCGGGGCTCTCGCGAACCCGGTCAAGGACCACATGACGCATCCCGTCTCGACTTGCACCGAGCATCACAGCATCGACTGGGTGATGAACGAGATGACCAACTATCGCTTCCGTCATATTCCGATCACGGAGGACGACCGGCTCGCGGGGATCGTCTCGATTGGCGACGTGGTGAAACTGAAGCTGACGCTGGCTGAGTCCGAGGCGGCGCAGATGCGCGGGTATTTCGCGGCGGGCTAAGCAGACGGCCCTTTCTTGGCCAATGAACAGCCGGGTCATTCGCGGCCGCTTTCCGTCAGAGGCGGCCTAAATGCAGGACGCCCTGTCTACCCCATCGATGAAACGTGGCTAATTGCAATTAGACTAATTACCGTATTCGAAGGGGGACTGTATGAAGCGCAGGCTTGCAGCCGTGTGCTGTATTGGAATGGGCATAGCATTATTTGCTACAGCTTCGAGTAGCCAAACGGTCACTTGTTTTCTCGTTGTGGTAGTTTGCGACGCCAATAATAATTGCAGCGATACGCACGTACAAATTCCTTGCCCCACTTCGGGAGGCACGCACCTGAGATTTGACCGCGCCTCCGTTCCCGCGGCAAGTAAAAGAGCCGTCCGCGAGGGATCCCGCTGCACCTTCGAGAGAAAGGGCGCCATCGGCCAAACCATTCATGGCACGGTGCATGGGAATATCTGTGAGCTGGACAGTCCGGTGCGTTGATTTGCCAGCGCCGGGGATGGATGACCAACGTTTGACAGTTCGATTGCTGCGAAGGACATACCGCCGCGATGGAGTAACATGAACAAGCGACGTCATCGAAGGAGGGCCTCCATGAAACGCGGGCTTGCTGCCGTGTGCTTTTTTGGGATGGGCGCAGCATTATTTGCTACCGAGGCGAGAAGCCAAACAGTCACTTGTTATCTCGTTGTGTTAGTTTGCGACGCCAATGGTCAGAATTGCAAAACGGCGAGCGTACAAGTTTCTTGCCCCACTTCGGGGAGCACGCATGCGCGATTTGACCGTGCCTCCGTTCCCAGTAAAAGGGCCGTCCGCGAGGGATCCCGCTGCACCTTCGAGAGAAAGGGCGCCAAGGGCCAGACCATTCGCGGCACGCTCCACGGGGAAATCTGTGATCTGGATAGTCCGGTGCGTTGATCCGCTGGGCGTCTGAAAATATAAGGGGCCGAAGTGCAAAGGACTGCTCGCCACGTCTGCGCGACGCCTACCTTGCGCCGGGCTGCTGAGCGGATACGCTGTCACGCTTCATGGCGCTGAGATACCGCCTCATGGCCGCGCGCCCCTGCTCGATGGCGTGCGCCGCCTTATGGAAATCGAACAATCCCACGCCGTCGAGGTGGACCTGCACGGTTGCGTCGGGCGGATCTCCGGCGAGCCTCGACCGAGCAATCCGGTTCTGCGTGATGTTGAAAGCTTCAAGCACCACGCGGGGGATGCCGGGCGCTCCGTCGCGCTTGCGCCCGCCGAACATCTGGCGCTTCACGAGGGCGAACCGGCTTTTCTTCTCGCGGTCGTCTTCAAGTTGGCGTTCCGATCGCGGATCGAGCGCCGCTTCCGCCTCTACGGGAAAAAGGGTATTGCGGACGTACTCCCCCGAATGCAGCGTCACGCCGATCACGAAGTTGGCGCCAAGGGCTCGCGCCGCGGTGACGGGCACAGGGTTGACGAGCGCGCCGTCCATCAGCCAGCGGCCGCCGATGCGCACAGGCTTGAAAATTCCCGGCAGCGCGTAGGAGGCCCGAAGCGCGGCCGCGAGCGATCCTTTGGTCAGCCAGATTTCCTGGCCGGTGCCCAGCTCGGTGGCGATGGCGACGAACGTCCTATCGAGCGCCTCGATCTGCACGTCTCCGATATGTGAGGCGAGCGTTTTTTCAAGCCGCTTGCCCGAAACGAGGCTTGAACCCGCGAGGTTCACATCGAGATAGCGCAAGAGCTTGCGCATGGTGAGTTCGCGGGCGAGGTCGTGAAGAACGTCCAGGCGCCCGCTGGCATAGAAGCCGCCCGCGATGGCGCCAATGGAGGTGCCGGCGATAATGTCCGGCTCAAGCCCCGCCTCGACGAGCGCCTCGATGACGCCGATATGGGCGAGGCCGCGCGCAGCGCCGCCTCCCAGTGCTAGTCCAATGAGCGGCTTCGCCATGATGCTCAAAAGTGGGAAATTGGAATCGAAACCATAACACCCGGAAGTAGAGACGAACCGTGGCTATCGCATGACAGCGATACCGATCGATGAAGAAACAACCTAGGCGTGATTCACAATCGGTTCAAGAACCGCGCCGTCCTCGCTTTTCTTGAGGCGGCGGTAGAAGCAGCTCGGCCGGCCGGTGTGGCAGGCGGCGTCGCCGTTGAGCCTGGCCTTAACCCAGACGACGTCCTGGTCGCAGTCGGTGCGGATCTCCTGCACGAGGAGGCGATTGCCGCTCGTCTCCCCCTTTCGCCAGAGCGATTGGCGCGACCGGCTCCAGAAGTGCGCCTCGCCTGTTTCGATTGTCAGGCGCAAGGCTTCGGCGTTCATATTCGCGAACATGAGCACGCCGCCGCCATCCGCATCCGTGACGATGGCGGGGATCAGGCCGGCGGCGTCGAAGCGCGGGGTAAACGCCGTTCCTTCCTCAAGCTCGGATTTGCTTGAGGAAGGCGCTTGAAACGGGCCGCTCACGATCACTTCATCCCGATCGGGCGGACGCCGTTCACAAGCTGCATGAACCGGTCGCGGTAGCTCGGATCGTCCTTGAAGACGCCGGTGAAGCGAGTGGTGATCGTGGTCGTGCCGGGCTTATGCACGCCCCGCGTCGTCATGCATTCATGAATGGCGTCGATCATGATCGCAACGCCCTTCGGCTGCAGCACCTCTTCGATCGCATTGGCGATCTGCGCCGTCATGGTCTCCTGGGTCTGCAGGCGCTTTGCATAGAGATCGACGACGCGGGCGAGCTTCGAAATGCCAACGATCGCGCCGGCCGGCAGATAGGCCACATGCGCGACGCCGATGATCGGCAGCATATGATGCTCGCAATGCAACTCGATGCGGATGTCGCGCACCATGACGATGTCGTCATAGCCCTGGACGTCCGAAAAGGTGCGGTCGAGCGCCTCGAATGGATCGCCGTCGTAACCCGCGAAGAATTCGTCATACGCCTCGATCACCCGGCCCGGCGTGTCGAGAAGACCCTCGCGAGCGGGATCGTCGCCCGCCCAGGCGATCAGCGTGCGCACCGCCTCCTCGGCTTCCTCCCGCGTCGGCCGTCTCGCCGGCCCGTGCCCGTTCTGGCGCTCGCGCGGCAGCGGCTTCGGGACTGAAGCTCGTGTATCCATGGGAACATACCCTTTCGGCAGGCGCTTTAGATCGATAGACTGCGCATGGCTGCGTCCTGCGCCTTCTGTTGCTCGGGGAGCCCCCCTCGCGCCGGCTTAACCTAAGCTTGCCCGGCTTGGGGGCGGCGGTGGCTTCTGCCTCGCAGGTCGCTCGCGGACGATCGATTGCAAGGTCCAAGACTTCACAGCATATAAGACAGGGGACTCGCGCGGCAAGGGCGAAGGCGGCAAGCGGAAGCAGGGCAATGGTTGATTTAGAAGACATTTACTCGGAGCGGGTGCTTCAACTTTCCGCGAATATGCCGCGAGCGGGCCGCCTCGCGGGCGCCGACGCGACCGCCAGCGCGCACTCGAAGCTTTGCGGCTCGCGCATCACGGTTGGCCTCAAGATGGAGGGCGACACGGTCACGGATTACGCGCAGGACGTGCGCGCGTGCCTCCTCGGCCAGACCTCGGCGGCGGTGATGGGCGCGAATATCGTCGGATCGACAGCGGACGAATTGCGCGAGGTGGGCGCGCAGATGCGGGCCATGCTGAAAGAGGGCGGCAATCCGCCTTCGGGGCGCTGGGCCGACCTTGCCATTCTCGAAATCGTGCGCGACTACAAGGCCCGCCACGCCTCCACGCTGCTGGTCTTCGACGCCGTGGAAGACGCCGTCGCGCAAATCGAGGCGCGCCGCCGGGCCTAGCCCGCTCGCCGCTCGAATTGCAAATCGTTGCCTTGCGTAGACGGGTTTGGAATGAAACCGCGCGGCCGGGCCGCCGGCCGCTTTTTCTTTTGCCCATGCCGAGACCTTGGCCGCATGTTGCGCCCCGCGTTTCTCGGACTTCAGCCGCTTGGCCTAAGCCAAATATGGGGCTGCATTTTTGGCCTTGACCGCCGCGCGCCGGACGAGGTCTAGTTCCGGCCGGGCTGCCCTCGGCGCAGCAGCACGAAAATCTCCGTCTCCTTAAGACTATCCGCCTCCGTTGACAAAGAGTCGTCAGAGCAGCCCGAGCCAGTTTGGATGAACCGCAAGCAGCGCCGCGCCGCCAAATCCGGCCAGAAAGCTGGCAAACCTTCCAGCGGCTTCCAAGCAAATAATCCTTCCGCCGATGCCGCCGCCCTGGTGGAAGCGGGACTTCATCATCAACAGGCCGGACGCCTGGCTGAGGCCGAGGCCTGCTACCGGCGCGCGCTGCAGGTTCACCCGGACAACCCGGACGCATTTTACCGGCTCGGCTGCCTTTTCTATCGGGAGGGGCATGCCGGCGTCGCCGCCGGGCTTATCGCGCAGGCCATAAGACGGGATGAGCAAAATCCACTTTATCGCTCCGACCTC
The DNA here is from genome assembly GCA_963748525.1 of uncultured Alphaproteobacteria bacterium. GTDB lineage: Bacteria > Pseudomonadota > Alphaproteobacteria > Rhizobiales > Rhodomicrobiaceae > Rhodomicrobium. Next base: position 15,991 of record CAVVJJ010000018.1, on the reverse strand, counting down.
GGGAGCGCACTCCTGATGCTGAACCGGTGCGAAGAAGCGCTCGCGAGCTACGACAAGGCGCTGGCGCTCAGCCCCGGCTTTGCACAGGCGGTCTATAACCGCGCCAACGCCCTCATGAAGCTGAAACGTTTCGAGGAAGCGCTGGCGGGCTACGAAAAAGCGCTGACGCTCGACCCCAATTTCGCCGAGGCCTTGTTCAACCGGGGCAACGCGCTGCAGGAGCTGAAAAGGCTCGACGAGGCGGTCGCGAGCTATGACAGAGCGCTTACAATCGCCCCCGCTTTTGCCGAGGCGTCCTACAACCGGGGCAACGCACTCATGGGGCTGAGACGCTTCGAAGAGTCTCTGGCGAGCTACGACCGGACGCTGGCGCTCAAGCCCGGCTTTGCCGAGGCCTTCAACAACCGGGCCAACGCGCTGCGCGAGCTGAAACGATATAAAGAGGCGCTGGCGAGCTGCGACAGGGCGCTGGCGCTCAAGCCCGGCCTTGCCGAGGCATTAAACAACCGGGGCGCCGCCCTGCATGAGCTGAAACGGTTCGATGAGGCAGTGGCGAACTACAATGGGGCGCTGGCGCTCCAGCCTTACTATGCCGAGGCCTTCAACAACGGGGCCAACGCGCTCCACGAGCTGAAACGGTATGAAGACGCGCTGGCGAACTGCGAGAGGGCGCTGGCGCTCAAGCCGGATTACGCCGAGGCCTTCAACACGCGGGGCAACGCGCTGCGCGAGTTGAAACGGTTCGATGAGGCAGGAACGAGCTACAAGAGGGCGCTGGCGCTCAAGCCAGATTACGCCCTGGCCTTCAACAATCTTGGCGCCACACTTAAGGCATTGAAACGGTTCGACGAGGCGATAGAGAGCTATGAGGCAGCGCTCGCGCTCAAGCCCGATTATGCCGAGGCCTTTGTCAACCAGGGCAACGCGCTCCACGAGCTGAAACGTTACGAGGAGGCGCTGGCGAGCTACGAGGCGGCGCTCGCGCTCAAGCCCGATATGGCCGAAGCGCTTAGCGGGGCCATGTGGTGCGCAAACAGTCTCTGCGACTGGGGCCGCAAGGCGGCTTTGTCGGCCCGGGCGACCGAACTGATTGCAGAACAGGGGTCCTATGTTTTGCCTTTCAGCCTGCTCGGCTATTCCGGCGATCCCTCGCTGCAGCTGCAATGCGCCAGAAATTTTGCCGCCAGCGAGTTTCCATCGCCGCCGCGGCCGATGCGCAGCGGCGCGCCCCGGCGCGGTGAGAAGCTGCGGATCGCCTATCTCTCGGCGGATTTCCACGAGCATGCAACCGCTTGCCTGACGGCGCGGCTGTTCGAGCTTCACGACCGCTCGCGCTTCGAGGTCATCGCCCTGTCGTTCGGCGCGGACGACGGCAGCGCGATGCGCAAGCGGCTCGCGGCGGCCTTCGACCGGTTTATCGACGTCCGTCTCATGAGCGACGAAGCGGCGGCCAGGCTGCTGCATGGGTTGGAGACCGATATCGCCGTGGACTTGAAAGGATACACCCAGGATGCCCGGCCCGGCATTTTCGCTTACCGGCCCGCCCCTGTCCAGGCGGCCTATCTCGGCTATCCTGGGACGATGGGCGTCCCCTTCATCGACTATATCGTCGCTGACGCCACTGTGGCGCCCGCCGCGCACGAGCCCTTCTATAGCGAAAAGATCGTGCAGCTGCCCGATTGCTATCAGGTCAACGACTGCGAGCGGAAGATCGCAGCGCATACGCCCTCCCGCCAGGAGGCCGGGCTTCCCAAGGAAGGGTTCGTGTTTTGCTGCTTCAACGGAAATTGGAAGATCGCGCCGGACGTGTTCGATGTCTGGATGCGGCTTTTGCATGCAACAGAGGGCAGCGTGCTGTGGCTGATCCACGGCAATGAGGGCGCCAGGCGGAACCTCTGCGCCGAAGCCCAGGCGCGCGGCGTCGATCCCGGCCGGCTCATCTTTGCGCCCCGGCTGCCAGGCGACGAGCACCTCGCGCGCCACCGTTTGGCCGACCTGTTCCTCGATACGCTGCCCTGCAATGCGCACACCACGGCGAGCGATGCGTTGTGGGCCGGCCTGCCGGTGCTCACCCAGCAGGGCGAAGCCTTCGCCGGGCGGGCAGCGGCGAGCCTCGTCAAAGCCATCGGGCTGCCGGAGCTTGTGACGCACAGCCTCGCCGAATACGAAGCTCTGGCGTTGCGTCTGGCGCGCGAGCCTGCGCTTCTGGCGAGCTACCGGGACCGGCTCGCCGCGAACCGACTCGCCTATCCCTTGTTCGACACGGACCGCTTCCGCCGCCATATCGAGACGGCTTACCTCAAGATGTGGGAAATTTGCGAAAGGGGCGAGCCGCCGCGAGGCTTTAAAGTCGAGGCTGAGGGGATGTGCACGCCATAACCATCGGACGCGCCGCGCCGAAGCGGCGGCGCCCTCAACGTTTTTGGAGGTGGTCGGTCTCGGCGCGGAGCGGCCGCGACAGGAGCGCCTCGATTGCGTCTTCGACGCTCATGCGGCCTTTCACGACATTATGGACGGCTTCGCAGATCGGCATCTCGACGCCATGCCGCTCCGCCAGCGCCACAACCGCGCCCGCCGTATAAACGCCTTCCGTGATCGACTTCCGCGCGCCGAGAATATCGGCGAGCGCCTGCCCCTGTCCAAGCGCAACGCCGAGCGACATGTTGCGCGATTGAATGCTGGAGCAGGTGAGGATCAAGTCGCCGAGGCCCGAGAGGCCCGTCAGCGTCTCGAAACGCCCGCCAAGCTTTGTGCCGAGCCTGACAAGCTCCGCGAAGCCGCGGGTCGTGAGCGCCGCATGGGCATTGCGGCCGAGCTGGCGGCCTTCGACGATGCCCGCCGCTATCGCGAGCACGTTCTTGACGGCGCCGCCCGCCTGCGTGCCGACGATGTCGCTCGTCCAGTAGAGCCTGAAGTTCCGGTGGGCGAGCGCCGCCATCAGCTCGGCGCCAAGCTCCTCTTCCTCGCAAGCGAGCGTGAGCGCCGCCGGCAGGTTTCGCCCGACCTCGCTCGCAAAGCTCGGCCCGGAGAGCGCTGCGACCCTCGTTTGCGGCAGGACCGCTTTCACAACCGCGCTCATGAACTCGCCCGAGTCTTCCTCGAAGCCCTTGGCGCAGATCAGGACGGGCTTTCCTGCCGCGATGGCGGGCGCAATCTCCTGGGCCGCCGCGCGGACGAACTGGGACGGCGCCACGAGCAGGATCAGGTCCGCGGCGGCGAGGTCTCGCGCCTTCGCAGTGGCCTTGATGGCGGGGTCGAGGGCGACGCCCGGCAGGTAGACCCGGTTCGTGTGATGGGCGTTGATTTCCTCGACCGTCTCGAACTCATAGGCCCAAAGCGTGACATCGCGCCCGGCGCGCCGGGCCGACTGCGCCAGGGCGGTTCCCCAGGCGCCGCCGCCGAGAACTCCAACGTGCTGAAAAGCCGATGCTTCGTTTTCCATCGTCCTGACCATGACTGCGAAATGCGCTCGCCGTCCGCCCCAGCCGCCGACCGACATTACGCGCGATGCACCTCTGAATTCGAGCTGCTTGGTAACGGCAGGCGGACTTGCGCGCAAGGGCGCCTGCCTCTTTAGCCGCGCCCTATTGCGCCGCGGCCGTCTTTTGGTTTTCCAGCCCGTCGCCCTTCGATAGCGCTTCTGACAGAGGCCAGCGCGCGCGGGCTGGCGCGTCCAAGCCGTCGACGCGTCCGGCAGCGAGACGGCGGGCGCCGGCCCAGGCGATCATGGCGGCGTTGTCGGTGCACAGGCTTGGGGGCGGCGCATGGAAGGCATAGCCGGACGCCTCGCACTCATCGAGAAGCGCGGTTCGCAAGGCGCCGTTGGCGGCGACGCCGCCGGCCGCTACAAGCGTCCTCGGCACGCCCTCGGCATTGTTGTAGAGCCTGAACGCCGCGCGCAGCCTGTCCCGCAAGACGTCCGCCGCCGCCGCCTGGAAGGAGGCGCAGAGGTCGGCCACATCCCGCCGGCGTTAGCGGCGCATGAGACAGGGCGACTTGCCGAACTGCGGTTTTTAGCCCCGAGAACGAGAAATCGGGCCTGTCGCGGCCGATGAGAGGCCTCGGCAAAGCGAAACGGGAGGGATCGCCTTTTTGGGCTGCGCGCTCAACCGCCGGCCCGCCGGGAAACCCCAGGCCGAGCATCTTGGCGACCTTATCGAAAGCTTCGCCAAGAGCATCGTCGATCGTGCCGCCCAGCTTGCGGTAGTCGAAATCTGCGCCTACCCTCACAAACTCCGTATGGCCGCCCGAAACGAGCAGAAGAAGATAGGGCGGGCGAAGGCCCTCCGTCAGGCCAACGGTTAGGGCGTGGCCTTCGAGATGGTTCACGGCGACAAGCGGCAGTTTATGCACAAGCGCGATCGCCTTCGCGGTCACAAGCCCCACGAGCACGCCGCCGATAAGCCCCGGCCCCGCCGTCGCCGCCACGCCATCGAGGCCGGCGAACGTTATGTTGGCCTCTCTCAGCGCCGCCTCGATCAAGGAGTCCAGCGCCTGCACATGCGCGCGCGCGGCGATCTCGGGAACCACGCCCCCAAAGGCTTCATGATCCTTGAACTGAGAGCGCACAATATTCGCGAGGATAACGCCATTTCCCTCGCTGTCGCGCCGCACAATTGCCGCGGCAGTTTCGTCGCAGCTCGTCTCGATACCGAGTAGGGTTAATTCGCGATTTTTCGTCGCTGCGGGGGTGGAATCGCCAATATTGATCGCGCTGCCCGCCATGATCCGATAATAGTCCCTACTCGCTTTAGTGCTGTACCTCGCGACCGGGATATGGTTAGTGTCCCGTCTCGAACGCACCCTCACCTCAGCGAAAAAATCGCGGCGCTCTTGTACAACCAAGCTCACAAACCATGAACAATCAGTCAGACGCAAGGCAAATTCGAATCGGCACCCGAGGCAGCGCGCTCGCGCTCGCGCAGGCGACCGAAGTGCAAAACAGGCTGTCGTCCATCTATGGCGACGAGGTCTCCTTCGAGACCGTCATCATAAAGACTTCCGGCGACAAAATCCTGGACCGGGCGTTGGCCGCGGTCGGCGGCAAGGGGCTTTTCACCAAGGAATTGGAAGAGGCTCTTCTCGACAACAGCGTCGACATCGCCGTCCACTCCATGAAGGACGTGCAGGCCCTTCTGCCCGATGAGCTTGAGATCGCTTGCGTGCTGCCGCGCGAAGACGTTCGCGACGCTTTCGTTTCGTTGACGGCGAAGTCTTTGCAAGATTTGCCGCAGGGCGCCGTGATCGGAACGGCGTCGATCCGGAGAGAAGCGTTCATTCGCAACAAGCGGCCGGACCTGAAAACGGTTCTTTTCCGCGGCAACGTCCAAACGAGGCTGCGCAAGCTCGAAGAAGGCGAGGCTCACGCGACGCTGCTTGCCGCGGCGGGATTGCGGCGGCTCGGCCTTTCGGACCGCATTACGCAGCTCATCCCCGTCGAGGAGATGCTGCCCGCCCCCGCGCAGGGCGCCATCGGCATCGAGGTCCGCAAGTCGGACGCGCGAACCAAGGAAATCATATCCGCCATCCATGACCGCGACAGCGGCATCGCCGTCGAAGCGGAGCGCGCCTTCTTGAGCCAGCTCGACGGCTCCTGCCGCACGCCCATCGCCGCCCTCGCCCGCATCGACGGAGACGCCATTTCCTTCAAGGGCGCGATCCTCACTCCCGATGGCGCGCGGTCCTACGAAACCGAGCGGTCGGGCGCGGTCAAGGATGCCGCCGCTCTCGGCAAGGACGCTGCGCGCGAATTGTACGAACGCGGCGGAAAGGATGTGTTTCGCGACGCCGGCTGAGAGTCTCAGCGACGCGCATTGCCGGAGGGTTCATGCGCCTCCTCGTGACAAGGCCCGAGCCGGACGCGAGCGCATTCGCCGACGAGCTGCGCGCTCTGGGCCATGAGCCCGTCCTGCAGCCTCTTCTCGAATTCCGCGTGCTCGACTTCGACATCGAGCGGCTGCGCGCCGCCAAGTCGATCATCATGACGAGCGGGAGCAGCCTTCGCGCCTTGCAGGAAAGCGGCGCCCTCGGCGACATCCTGGGCAAGCCCCTCTATTGCGTTGGGGAGCAGACGGCGAAACGAGCGTTGTCGGCCGGCTTCCAGGCGGTCCTTGAGATTGCGGAAACAGGCGAGGACCTGACCGGAAAAATCATCGCTTCGGGGCGGAAGGACGCGCCGATCGTTCACGTCATGGGAGAGCACACGGCCTTCGACATCGCCGGCGCGCTCGCCCGCGAAGGCTTTGCCGTGCAGAGCATGGCCGTCTACAGCATGGAAGCCTGCGCCGAATTTCTGCCTTCCGTCGACGCTATGCTCAAGGCTGGCGCGATCGATGGCGTGATCCTGATGTCGCCCCGCACCGCCGAGATCTACGTTTCATTATGTCACAGGTACGGCAACCTCAATTGCGCTAAAACTCTTTCATACTTCTGCTTATCGGGAAACGTAGCTGCCAAGCTTGCTTCCTTTGAGCCGGATCGCGTGCTTGTGTCCCGGAAGCCCAACAAGGAGGCTCTGCTGGATCTGCTGTGTGCAAATTGATACTGGCGCAAAGAAAATCGCGAGCGGAGGCTTCATTAACGTAAAGTCAAGGCTCTTGCCCAAGATGCCTTACATAAAAGACCGAGGACCAAAATGACAGCGGAGCCTGAAAGCCCAGACGAGCCGCGTCTTGCACCCGCGGGCGGCAGCGGCGAATCCAAACCACCCCGGCCGAAGGCGCCTTTGATCGAAGGGCGCGCCCTGCCGCAGCCGGGCTCACGCGGAGGCGGAATCCTGATTCCGCTGGCTGCGGGCGTGATTGGCGGGCTGGTGGGCGCTGGCGCCGTTTACCTGCTGTCCATGGGCCCCAGCGAGGACAATGAGGCGCGGCAAGTCGTCAACCAGCTGAATACGAAAGTGGCCGAGCTGACCGAGGCCGTGAACGCGAAAGCGGCGTCTTCCAGCGCCGCAAGCGTTGAGCAAGTCAGCCAGGTGCGCTCCTTGCTCAACACCGTCGCGAGTTCCGCCAAGGCGACGGACGAAGCGGTGCAATCCCTGACCCAGAAAGTTCAGAGCTTGGAGCAGAAGCCCGCGGCTGAACCCGCGAAGGAAGCGATCCAGGCCGAGATTGCCGCACAGGTCGGGCCTGTCGCCGCGCAAATTGCTCCGCTGGCCTCGCAGATTGCGCCGCTGGCTGATCGCATCGCCATTCTCGAACGCGCCCAGGGCGAGAGAGTCTCCGACGCCCGCACGGCCGGCCTGACGCTTGCGCTCGCAAACCTCAAACGCGCCGTCGCCGAAGGCCGCCCCTTCGCCGCAGACCTGGCCGCGCTTGAGAGCCTGACTTCAGCCAAACTGCCGGTGTCCGACCTCGAGCCCTACAAGGATCAGGGCGTGCCGTCTCTGCATGAACTCCAGCGCGATCTGGACGACGCATCTCGCGGCGTCATTCAGAAGCACTATCAAGGCAAAGGCGACTCCCTCGTGAGCGAGGTGATTTCCCGCGCCCGGGCGGTCGTGCAGGTCAAGCCGGCGGGGGGCGCCGGCGACTCGGTCGAGGCCATTCTGGGCCGCATGGAAAGCGCGCTCAAAGCCTCCGATCTCAAGGGCGCCTTGAAGGAGGCAGCCTCGCTCGAAGGCCCGGCGAAGGGAGAGTTGCAAGCTTGGCTGAAACGCGCAGAGGCGCGGGCCGCCGCGGACGAAGCGATTCGGAAAACCGACTCCGAGCTTCTCGCCAGCCTGGCAAAATCTCCGGCTGGCCAATAACCTGACCATAAACCGGCAACCAAGCGCGCAATCGCGAAACGTTGTGGAAGTTAAGCCATGATCCGCCTTATTGCCTATTTAGTCGTCATCGTCTTAGCCGCCACCGGACTGTCCTGGATCGCGGACAGGCCCGGCACGGTCACCGTGGAATGGCTTGACCACAACATTCGCACGAGCGTCTTCATCGCGACGATCATCCTGGTGTTCGTATTCGCGGCGCTCGCCCTTGCCGGCTGGCTGGGGATCCTGACCGTGCTCGCGCCCAAGCGCTTTGCGAGACGTGTAGACGAACGCCGCAAGCGCATCGGGCAGGAAGCGGTGCGGCGCGGCATCTTCGCGGCCGGCGCGGGCGACAGGATCGCCGCACTGAAGGCGGGCGCCGTCGCCAAGAAGAACCTGCCGGAAGAGCCGCTGGCTCTCCTCCTTGAGGCGCAGTCGGCTCAGCTTAACGAAGACCCTATCGCATCCCGCCAAGCGTTTGAGCGCATGCTCGACAAGCCCGAAATGAGCGAGCTCGGCTTGAGAGGGCTCTACATCGAGGCAAAAAAAGCCGGGCAGGTCGAAGCGGCCAAGCAATTTGCCGAGCGGGCGCTTGCCGCGAACCCAGCGTTGAGCTGGTCTTCGAGCGCGCTCTTCGAGATGCAGTGCCGGGACGGCGATTGGCGCGCCGCGCTCAAGACTCTTCAGATCGCGAAGCAGAACCGGCATCTCGCAAAGGGCGAAGCCGATCGGCGGCGCGCGCTGTTGTTGACGCAGTTGGCCGTGGAGTTGGAAGATTCTCAACAAGGCAAGGCGCTTGCCTTTGCGACGGAAGCTTTTGAGCTTTCGCCGTCGCTGATTCCGGCGGCGGCCGTTGCGGGCAGAATCCTGACATCGCAGGGACAGACCTCCAAGGCGACCAAGATCCTGACGCAGGCCTGGCGGACGACGCAACATCCGGAAATCGCGCTTATTTTCGCTCACGCCCGCAGGGGCGATTCGCCACGGGATCGGCTGTCCCGGGTAAAATCCCTCGTTGCGGCCGGACCGGCGAGCATCGAAGGCGCGGTCGCAATCGCTGTGGCCGCAATCGAGGCGAAAGATTGGAAGGCCGCGCGGTTGGCGCTGGAGCCCTATCTCGCGAACACGCCTCCGGCGCGCATTTGCCGCCTGATGGCGCGGATCGAGGCCGGCCAGAACCGGGACGCCGGCCGGGCGCGGGAGTGGCTCGCGAGGGCCGCCCGAGGCGCGCCGGATCCGATTTGGGTCGCGCCGGACGGCTCCGTTTCCGCGGAGTGGCAGCCCATGTCGCCGGCCACCGGGGCTCTCGGCGTGCTCGAGTGGAAGTCGCCGCCAGCCGCAACTGCTCCGGGGTCGGATGACTTTATCGCCGAGATGTCCGCGCTCGACATCGTCTCGATCGATTCGGAACCGCCCGCTTCCAAGGTGATATCGGCCCCGGCCGGGAGCGCCGATGCGCCCTCGGAGGACAAGGCGTCGGCGGACGGCGCCCAGAAAAGCGCGGATGCTGCCGCCTGACCCGCGGCGGGCTATGGTTTTGCGCCTTTCGAGGAGATCTTGGCTGACTTGACTTGCGCCGCAGCAAGTCCATTGCTATTCATAACGCGCGGGGATTGCCCGCCATGCCGCTTTAGCTCAGCCGGTAGAGCACATCATTCGTAATGATGGGGTCGCGTGTTCGAGTCACGCAAGCGGCACCAATAAAAACAAGGACTTGGCTTGTTTTTATGATGCTACCAAAAGTTCGTCGAACATTTTTCATCGCTTCGAACCCCGGATTTCGATCATTGTCGGGCTCTTTACGCCCGATTCGTTACCCTGGAAAATGTTCGCACCGATCACATCCTCCAAAATGTTGACGGCATCGGTCAAGTAACCTGCTGATTGACCCGCATACCAGCCGCTAGTCGTGTCGATATGCTCATGCCCGCAGAGCTTTTGGATCTGGCGCATGTCAACGCTCTTGTCCGCAAGCCATGTTGCAACGCTTCTCCGGAGGGAATGCGAGCCGATAAAGCGGCCCTTGATCCCGGCGCGCCTCAAAGCCTGATTGAGTGCAGTCTTAATGTCCTTGATCGGCGCACCCGCATATTCGATCACGTAGTCCGTGCGTCGCCACGTGAAGGCTTCGTGCATGATACGATAAAGCGAATCGGGCATGTCGACGAAGGCGCGGCCCTTCTTGCCGCTGGTGTCGAGGATATTGCGATCAGCGTCATCAACTCGGAAATCGATCGTGCGCTTAGCAAAATCGACCCGGTCCCAGGTCAGCTCCAAGATCGCCGCCTTGCGTTGCGCTGTGAAGATTGCAAGCCACACAAAGAGTTTTAGGTGCGGAGCGCGGCATTCCTGCAGCAATCCTACGAACTGCACGGGCGAAAGCTCATTGCGCCTTGGACGACCTCGCGGGGGAACCCATACACCAATCTGGGCGGGAATAAGCTTTCGCCCCGGCTTTGCCGCCCAATTCATGATGGTGCGGAGGCAATTTAGCTCATGATGGATCGACTCGCGGGACAATCCGGCAAGCTGACGCTGACGCGCGTATTTATGGCAGACTGTGCGCTCCTCACCCTCCACGATCATCGGCCTGTTGATGTCTTCGGGCGAAAGGTGCTCAAATGTCTCCTTAAGCGCTTTCCAGGAGTTCGAGATCCCGGCGACGTTCTTCCCCTCTTTCTTACGGTCGGCGAAGTATTGCTGTGCAAGGTCCCCTATCTTGGCTCCCCGCTGCACAAAGAGTGCAGCCTCGTAGCGTTGCACCCATTCTGACATTACCGCCCTTGCTTCAGCTTCAGGACGTTCAAGCCCTATCGGGAGGCGATGCCTCTTGGCAGGGACAGGCTTGCCATTTTCGCCGCAAATGCCGGTGTTGACATAGACGCACCACTGGCCTCGAGGATAGGTGGCGCTTGGGTTTCGGAACTCTCCGAGGCGGTAGGCTTCTTTGGATCGTCCCCTTGTAGCCATAACAAGAAATCCTCCCCTTTTATCAAATATCCACCGCGGTTACGTGCAGGTATTTCTTTCGCGCGAATGCGTTTGCGAATGAATCCCTCCGTGCGGTGTATGAGAGCGGCCGCGATTTTGGGGGTTAGAACATCCTCAGGCAAGACGTCCGCCAGGGTTCGAAACTCTTTCACCCTTGCCTCTCCCCTCTTTGAGGTAACAATGAGCCGGAGTTCGGGCGGCCGGCCAAGCGGCTGTTGCCCCCAAAGAAAGCGCAACCTGCGGCTCCGATGGCGTGCGCGCCCCGGCAGAGCCGTTCGAAATCATCGAACGAAAGGCCGGACGGGCAGTTGATGACGCTTCCGAGCGGCGCATCGACATGCCGTTGGATCGCCGCCTGCATTTCGAGGCGCGCTTGCGGCGCCACATCCCGGCCGGAGACGAAGAAGCTCGGCAACGCGCCAGCGCCGCGCAGTTCTCTGAAGCGGCGTTCGGCATAGCTTACAGGCGAGTCCTCAGAGCCCGCGAAATTGCGAACCGGCTCAATTCCGCCGGACACGTTGTCCGCGAGCAGCGACGTCGCGATCGTGGGCGAAATAGCCATCAAGGCGCCGTTGCGAAGGCCATGCTTCCCGATCGCGTCCGACACTTCGGCGTCGAGCCCCGCGACAAAGGGGCGGGAGAGCTGCTCTTCCATATCGAAGTACGGGAAGCAGCCCTTTACCCTCGCGAGCGCCGCGCTTGCCGGATAGGCGCTGTGGCAAAGGCGGGCCACCCAACGCTCGGCCAGGCGCCGGCCGTCTTCGGCGCCATAGTGAGCGCCGCACATGATGAGCGCGTCCGCAAGCCCGGTGACGCCAAGCCCCAATCTGCGCCAGGCTTTGGCCGTCATTTCCTGTTCAGGAGTGGCGTAGCTGGAAACGTCGATCACGTTGTCAAGAAAGCGTACCGCAACGGCGGCGAGCGCGTGGAGTTTTCTCTCCGGGATATGCGCCGCCGGCGTGAAAGCGTCCTTCACCAACGCCGCCAGGTTGATGGAACCCAACAGGCAGGCGTCATGGCCGAAGGCGTTGTCGTTCGCGGCGGCTACGCCATGCGCGCGCTCGGGACGAATTCCAACGCGTTTGCGCTGTCTATAAAGATAAGCCCGAGGCCGGCGCGATCGTAGGCCGTCCGCAGCATCGAGCGCCAAAGCGCCAGAGCGCTCACTGTTCGGAAGGTCTCCCCGCCAAAGACGAGAGGCCAACCGCCATCGCCCTCAACGGCCTCCATAAAGGCGTCAGGGATCAAGACGAGCCGATTGAAGCGGCCGGGACGGCCGGCCGGCGCATCGCCCACAAAACCCTCGATCTCCGGATGGCTGCACGAGAGTGCGGCCGTGAACGAGACGTCCGACTCGACGATTGTCGCGGCGATCGCGCGCCAGACACCCATGATCTCAAGCGCACCCTAGGGCCTTGCGCCGCCATCGAGGGCTGCGCGGTCTTTCGGAGGGATGGCTGAAAAATCCTGCGCGATCCGGCCGCCTCGCTGCATGGTCCAAGCGTCGCCCTGAAGGTTCGTCAAAATCGAGCTGGCGTCGGCCAGAAGCCGCCTGTTGATAAAGCAGTCGAACAAGATCGCATCCGGGCGGGCGCCGGCGCCCGCGAGCGTGCGGCCTCCCGGCAGAAACTTGAAGCCGGTCAGCGCCTGATAGAAGATCTGCGCCCAACGGCGGCGCATGAAGGGCGTCTCCTCCGGGGCCGCCACGGCTACCGCCACTCGCCGCCAGGTTTCTTCGACGCTCGCATCGCCCGCGCCTCGAAACCGTTCCATCCAAACTTCTTGAGAGACTGGTGTGAGACCTTGATGCCGCTCCGCGGAGCCGCCACACGCTGGATTACGCATACTTACGTGAGACTTTCCAACTGTTAGACACTTTTGGCGACGAACGCAGCGCCAGATAAAAGCTGCGCGGTTTGAACATCGCCGAGGCGCCCCACGTGCCGCGGCGGACATCTTTCTCTCCCTCCTCTTTCCGGTTCAGGTCATGGCTCAGGAGCCGATCGGCCCAGCCGGCCTTCCTTTCGACGATCGGCGCCTCCCGCTCTTGCAAGAGGCCAAGGCGAGGGCGTCGACGCCGCGCGCCTGAAACCACAAAAGCTCCGCAAGAGCCGGCAGCGGCGCGACCTCGCCTTCGCACGCGGGACAAAGCCGCACGATCCACGCCGAGGTCTTCCCGGAGATCTTCAGGCAATGACGAACGGAGGCGACTTTCCCGCAGACGACGCAGCTTTTGCTGTCCGGCTCGCCCATTTGCTTGGCAAGCCCGCGGCCCTCGCGCGGTTGCATTCGCATTGACCCGAATTGACGCCGCGGAGACCTCGGCTTGGCAAGACTGAACTGCATGACGCTTTCTCACAGTGGCGAAAGGAAATCTGCCGACTTTAAGCATTGCTGAATACTGCCAAAAAGGCAATATATAAAACGCTTATAAGGCAATTCTTATTTATGCCAAAATAGTGCAACCAAAAGTCAGAAAGTCGAAAGCGCTTCGCGCGTGAAAGGCCGGGAGCGAGCCGCACACAACAAACGGCAGGACATTTTTGCTGGGGATTTCTTTAGGACAGGCGGGCGCGCCAAGGAGAGCAGCCTTCTTGCCACCCGGCCGCCGCGACGATTTCGGCGCCGCAATCCAGGACCAAGGGCCGAAACACCCGATCGGTAATCTGAAAGAACTGGCGCGGCGGCAAAAACAGGCGAAGCAGCAGGGCCTCTTCGCCGGAGCGACGGTCTCTGACGGCCACGATTGAAATCCCGGCTGGGATCTCGCCCTTAGCGAGCGTCTGCAATTTCAGGATGTCGCCTGGCAGAATATCCAATTTTGACAGAGCATAGGAAAGGACTTGGAAGGTCGCGAACCTTGGGCTCGAAGCATCCGCATGGCTTTCCTCGCCGAAAAAGATCAGATCGCCGGCCAAGACGCTATGCGCGAACCTTGGTTTACTTGTCCCGTTCTCGGGGTGTGCCATGATGCCCTTCGCATGCAATAAAGACGCCGTATCGTCAAAGTGCTGACATTAAACTTGAATTACCGATGTACAGCAACGCTATAGCCTATGACTCTTCGAGCTTTTTCGATCCATGCATTCATGCATGCTGCAAGCGGCGAAGTTCGTTTCCAGCCTTACCACGCTGAATTGTCTCGCGATTTTTGAAGATGTCTTTCGTAAAACGACGGCCGCGAGTGAGGCGCAAGCGTCACAGGCAAGCACCAATCGCCGGTTTGTCACCAGCTCAAGGCGTCTTGCTCACTTGAATCTCTCAGTCGAAACAACGCGTATGCATCAAGGCCGGTGTGTGCGGCTTTGCCTAGACGCGCCTTCAGCGCAGGACGAGGCCGAGGATTTTCGCTCTCGCTTTGACGATATGAATCGGCATCGCATTGTTGTCGGAACTGTTGGTCACCAGAAGATTGGGCTCAAGGAATTGACGGAGCACCAAGACGCCCGCCGCCTGGTCTTCGCCGCCGACCTCGGCGACGACGACATCGCCCATTTTCAAGCGGGATTTCGCCAAAGGCGCCGTCTCGACGATGATGGGATCGCCTTCGGTGATGGCGAGCTCGCTCATGCCATTGGTCAAGACCTTGAACATCTTTTGCGTCGTTGAGGTGAACGCCTTCTCGAGAACCGAGCCCTTCGGCGGCGTGTAGAGCGCCACGTCGGGCAGGTTGGCGCCGCCCTCCAGATTCATGAGCTCGGCGACCGGCACTTTGAAGATCCGGGCGAGCTGCTCCAGCTTTTTCGCCTGCAGCCCCCTCTTGCCGTTTTCCGCCCGGGAGAGATGGCTGTCGGTGACGCCGACTTTGTCGGCCAGCTCCTTGAGCGACATCCCGTGTTCAAGTCTCAGTTGTTTTATCCGATTGCCGACCATCGCCGATCTTTGCTCGCTTTTTTGGGAGCCGGTCCACTGCTTCCTGAAGGACCATTACCATAATATCTTGACTGAAAGGTAATATATAACGCAGGGTATCTCCTGTTAGGGGGAGTCAGTCATGAACGCAAGATCGAAAGCTTCCGGGCGACAACATAGGCCAGCCGAAACGGGCGCCCTTGGACTTAGACCGCGCGCGCTGCGCCGCGGCTTGACTGACGTCTCTCCTCGAAGAGCAAGCCTGACCCGCACGCCGGCGGCGGAGGCGGCGGGCCGCCGGCATCGGCGCAGAGGCTCACCGGCAAGTTCCAGGCTTTTCTGAAAGCCCAAGGCGAGACCCGCAGGCAGTTCGGAAAACGCGCGGGCGTGGGCGCTTACACGCTGACGCGGCTGTTCCCGAAGCGCTCGGACCGGAAACGGGAGTTCTTTTCGAGGCGGACCTTGCAGGCGATCTGCGATGCAACCGCGGGACGCCTCAGCTGGGAGGACCTCGCCGGCCTGTGCCGTCCTTACGCTCCCAGGAAGAAAAGGATCGATAAGGACGTGCCGCAAGACGCGCCGCCGCTCACCCGGAAGTTCGAAACCTACCTTCGAAGCCAAGATGAAACCCGCACGCAGTTCGCCGAGCGGCTTTGCGTCACCGCGCCCTGGCTGTCGCATGTCTTTCCGCTCAATCCGAATGCTGTGCCGAGGCGTCTTGGCATCGACGCGGCGCTGCGCTTTTGCAAAGGAACCGGCGGCTATCTGACGCTCGCCGACTTCCATGAAGCGGGCCTCTGCCCGGCGGTGGAAGAGGTCATCCAACACTGCGGACGCCCCTTCAGTCCCGAGGCGCGTCCGGCCGACCCCGATTCTGTGTGCGTCCAATGACAAAGCCGGAACACCGGCGCCCATAGCGAGCAAAAAGCGCTGAAGATGAAAACCCCAAGCCACGGCTAAGGCTTGAGGGTCATCCAAAGCAGATCGGATATGCCATGAGCGGGAATTCCGGCCGCGTCGTCAAGAACGCCGATGAGAAACCTATTGTCTTGAGTAAGCCGCGCCTTTCTGTGAGGAGGCGAAATCCAGCCTGCGCGGCCGGGAACTCGAACTCCTGCGCTGGCTCGGGATTCCTGGCCGCCGCGGAAAAAGGCCTCGCACATTACCTGCCCCATCCCCGGACATAAGGACAGGCGCCCGTCCTGGCGATGGGACGACCCGAGGACGCGCTGGATCTGCACCTGCGGAAGCGGCGACCTCATCCAGCTTATTCAAGACGTCAAAGGCCTCGATTTTCCAGGCGCTATGGACCTGATCGCCGATTTTCTCGGGCGCAAAGAACCTCCGCCGCCAGTTCGCGCCGCGCGGAGCGCTCGCCCTGCTTCCGAGGAAGAGGACACG
>CAVVJJ010000017.1:0-383751 GCA_963748525.1 uncultured Alphaproteobacteria bacterium | reverse complement strand
GCCTATCCCGAGCGGGTGTTGCTTTTGCTGGGCGAGGCGGTCACGCTCACAGCCATGCTCGGCGCCGCCCTCAAATTCGAGGGCAAGTTCATCCTGCAGACGCAGTCCAACGGGCCAGTCAGCTTTCTTGTCGTGCATTACAATTCGCCCGGCCATGTGCGCGGCTACGCAAGCTACAACCGCGACGAAGTCGTGCGTGCGGTGAACGGCGGCGGCGAGGGCAAGCCGCTGCTTGGCGACGGCCACCTCGCCATGACCATCGATCCCGGCGCCGGCATGGAGCGCTATCAAGGCATCGTCGCGCTCGCCGGAAACACGCTCGTTGACGCGGCGCACGAGTATTTCGACAGGTCGGAACAGATCCCGACCTTCATCCGCATCGCGGTGGCGCGCCATTATACGGCTGGCGGCGGCGGCGCGCCTGGGCAATGGGCTTGGCGCGCGGGCGGGCTGATGGTGCAGAAGCTGACGCGGGAAGGCGGCCGGCAGGCCAGCGACGACCTCTCGCAGCTGGATGGGCATGGCGACGACGGCTGGCGGCGGGCGCTCGCACTAGCGGCCACGGTGGAGGATCACGAGCTTCTCGACCCGACGCTCGCCCCGGAGCGCCTGCTTTACCGGCTGTTCCATGAGGAGGAGGTGCGCGCCTTCGATCCGACGGCGCTCGACTCCGAATGCAATTGCTCGCGCGAGCGTGTGGAAAGCATCCTGGACCAGTTTTCCGCCGAAGAACTGGACGGCATGGCAGAAAACGACGTCATCACGGTCACCTGCGAGTTCTGCAACAGGCATTACGCCTTTGATGCAAAAGATCAGACGCACCAAGAATAAGCAGGCGGAGTTTCCGGCTGACGAGTTGCGGCGCAAGGCCGGCGCGTGCGCGACGCCAAACAAATCGCAGCGGCTGCCTGTGCTGTCTCGGGTCCTGGATGGCGCTTCGCGCGGCGACGCTGTCTAAAGCTCGGACAGCAGAGTTTCATCGCCCTTGCGCTTTTGCCAGCCCTCGAACCAAACCACGTCGCGCAACGGAAGTCTCGGCAGCCAGCCTGCGGATTCAAGCTCCGGCTTTTCGAAGAAATGCGAAACTCGACCGATGCATAGATAGGCAACAGGCTGAATGTGGCTGGGAATATCGAGGGCCTTCCGCAGATCGTCATAGCGAATGATGCTGACCCAACCGACGCCAAGATTCTCCGCGCGTGCGGCGAGCCAAAGGTTCTGGATGGCGCAAACAGCGCTATAGAGGTCCATCTCCGGTTGGTGGGTGCGCCCGATAACAACTGGTCCCGTGCGTCCCCTGTCGCATGTCACGCACAAACCGACGGGCGCCTCAAGGATGCCTTCCAGCTTAAGGCTGCGGTAAGTATCAGACCGGCCGTCACCAAACATTTCCGCCGCTTCCTTGTGAGCTTCGGCGAAAGCGCGATGAATGCGTTGTTTCGCCGCCTGCTCGCGAACGACAATGAAGTCCCAGGGCTGCATGAACCCAACCGATGGCGCGTGATGCGCAGCGTTGAGGAGACGAGCCAGAACCTCATCCGAAACTGGGGCGGGCAAAAATTGCCCGCGCACATCGCGTCTCGTCTCGATGCAGCGATAGACCGCCTCGCGCTCAGCTATCGAAAACTCGGGTTTTTGTTGAATGGATTGAGTCATGAACGTCTCCAAGCGTTGGTTTCAAAAGTTCGGGCTCTGCACGGCTGGCGGCGATCTCGAGTGTAATCGCCTCCCCATAGGGCACTGGCGCACTGAAGTAGGTTAGAAGCGGCTCCGCCCTCAGGATAGCGCGGATCAAGCGTATTGGACCGGCATGCGTGACGGCGAGGACGGGCCGCCCCTCCGGCTCAAGACTTGCAACCCAATCGGCGCACCGCGCCGCCATTGCCGACAAGGCCTCGCCCTTCGGAGGCGCTGAGTCCGGAAACCCATCCTCCCAAGTCTTTATCGCTTCGCGGCCGATCTCATCCCACTTTCGTCCTTCCCAATCGCCGAAGTCCAGTTCCTGGAGGCGAGAGTCCACCACGGGGGCAGCGCTAAGTCTCGTTGCAAGGGCGAGCGCGCGCCTGGCGGGGCTCGTAAAAACGCGCGCGCCCCGCGCCAAGCCGCTGAGTTTGTCCGCGGCTTCATTCAGCGCCTCGGCGTCGCATGCAAGATCGAGGCGGCCGTAACAGGCGCCTGCCTCGCACACGGGGAGCGGATGGCGCACCAGGATCAGACGCATGCAGCCACCGCCAGGAGAAACGTAATTTCATAGCTTTGCTCGACCGCCCCCAGAACATCGCCCGTGAAGCCGCCGAGCAGCCGCTTGGCGCGCCATGCGATGAATATGGCGGCCGCGCCTCCGGCAATTGCGGCCGTTAATCCGCTCGCGAGCGGCAGCAGCAGGAGTGGAGTCAGACCGAAGACGGCGGCGACAGCGAGGTCGACGGCTGTGATATTCGCCGCGAGCGGCTTCGCTTTAGCGGTTGCGGGATCGCCCGCGTATGGCATCGCCGGCATGATTGCGACAGCAGCGAGACGGCCGCCAGAGTGAGCGGCGATGAGAGCGGCGACCGCCACAGGTGAGGAAAGAGATGCCACTGCAGCGACCTTGGCGGCATTAGAAAAGCCGAGGGCAAGCACGCCAAAGGTTCCAAGGCGGCTGTCCTTCATGATCTCGAGCCTGGCTTGTCGCGTCGCTCCGCCCATTGCGTCGAAAAAGTCCGCAAACCCGTCCTCATGAAAAGCGCCTGTGACCGCGACCCCGGCAGCGATCGCGAGCAGCGCCGGCAACGCGCCCGTCCAGAGCGCCGAGGCCGCGACGAAGACCGCCGCGGAAATCGATCCGATGAGAATGCCGGCCAGTGGGAAGTACTTCACGCTCCGATCAAGCCATTCTGCGGTGAAGGACTGCAGATGAGGGGTCGGCAGCCGCGTCAGGAATTGCACGGCTCCGAGGAAACAGCAGAACTCAGCGCGAAGGGCCTGAATCAGAGTGGGTGAGCTCCGGGCAAATCGGCCATCGCGGTCAGCAAATGTTCCGCCATGCGCACGAGCGGAATGGCAAGCGCCGCCCCCGTGCCTTCGCCAAGGCGCATTTCCAGGTCCAGCAACGGCCGGGCATTGAGCCATTCAAGAAGCGCGCGATGGCCGGGTTCTGGCGAAAGGTGGCCGAATAGGAGATAATCTCGGATGTTCGGGTCGACTGCGACGGCAGCGCATGCCGCTGCGGTGGCGATGAAGCCATCGACGATCACAATTTGCCGGGCTTTTGCGCCGCCGAACATCGCGCCCATCATCATAAGCATTTCAAAGCCGCCGAACTCGCGCATGGCGTCGAGTCCGGTCCGTACCGGAGCGCGGGCATAGGAACGGGCAAGCACATCGCGCTTGTGTTCGAGACCGCGCGGCGGCTTCCCGGCGCCAGGCCCGACAAGGGTTGTGAGCGGCAGGCCACTGACGCAATGCGCAACGAGGGACGCCGCACTCGTATTTCCAATGCCGATCTCGCCGATCGCCAGGATGCCGAAGCCGCGGCTTTTCAGATCAATCGCGATAGTCTGCCCGGCCTGAAACGCCTCCTGCGCCTCCTGTTCAGTCATAGCCGGTTCGACCAGGAAGTTGCGCGCGCCCCTCCGGACGCATTTCTCGATGAGCGCGGAGTTGGGCGAGAGCGACCCGAACAATCCCGCGTTCACGAGGAAAACCTCCGCATTTGCGGCCCGCGCCGCAATGTTCGCGCCCGCCTTGCCGTCGAGCACCATTTGGGCGATCAGAGCTGAGACTTCGGAGGGGTAAGCCGTTACGCCCTCCGACACGATCCCGTGGTCGCCCGCAAAAACAGCGAGCGCGGCCTTGCCAAGGCTGGGCTGCAGCAATTCCGTGACAAGCCCGATGTGGATTGCAATCGTCTCGATGCGTCCGAGCGATCCTATCGGTTTCGCTTTTGCATCGATTGCCGCCAGCAGGCGCGGCTCCAATGCGCGGGTGACAGGCGAGACGAGCCCCGCAGGTTCAAAATACTTCATTTGGAGCACTGTGGTTGTTCATTGAATTGCTGCGCGTTGCTGCCGCAAGCGCGCGTAGTGGCGGCAGCCTCGGCGACTGGTATAAACGTGAAGGCATTCAGGGAAAGCCGCCGCAGCCGGTTCTCAATCCAGCGCAGCCCCGGCAACCGGTCGATGCAGTATGGTCTCATGAATGGTCTCCTGCACCGCCTCACCCGGCGGGCTGAAGGTTAAGCAAGCGATGGCAGGTTTCCTGGCTTGCGGGTCTTAGCCTGCTTCTGCCTTCCCAATCCGAGGATCAGTGGCGCTGACGAAGCAAACTCTCCGCTTACAGTTGCGGGGGCAGCCACGGACTTTGACCGTGTTCCCTTTTATCTTCGAAGCCGCAAGGCCCCAAAGCACCATCGCGCGGACTATTACACTCAAGGCTTTTGAACATCAAGAGCGCATTGATGCGGCATTTCTATCTGAACCGCGAACATGCCGGGTGCGACGAAATGCGACCTGCGCAAATTTTTTGCATGTCCATGCGTCGGGCGTTCGCGCCTACATATCGCGGTGAGATTGGACGGGGCCGCCAATGACTTCCCGCTCCGATTGGCGGCGCGGGAGCAGCCCATCGAGATCGAGGTTGCCCTCTAGATCAAATATAACTAAAAGTTCCCACCGCGGGCGGAGACCACGAGCCCCAGCCGCGGGGAATAGAATTCTAAAGCCTTTTTCTGCTCCGACGTTTTTGCACGGCCTGGACCCTGAGCCGCCTTTCGCGGCAGCAGCGCCCAGACCGGCACGTATCGAGCAAGATGATCGCCTTCTTCGCCTTGATCCGGTTAGCGATCCAATCTTGCAATTTTTCCTGGCCGATGGCGCGGGTGGCAAGCAGATTGGGATCAAACCCGCCGGGGTAATCCTGCGGGATCAGGAAAAAGCGGCCATCCACCGAATGGCCGTGCCCCGCGGCATAGAAGACGAAGGTATCGCGCGGGCTTATATCCGAAGCGATCCGGCCCACGATTTTGTCAAGGCCCTCAGCGGTGGCGTCGGCCTCAAGCGCCTCAGTAATCCGGACGTCGCTATAAAGGCCGCCTTCCTCATTTCGGATGCAAACGCCTTCGCATCGGATACCGACTGCTCCAGCGTGGGCACATCGCCGTTGGGTGCGGCCATCATCAGCGCCAACTCGCGCCCGCTAGCTATGTCCCAAATGCGGGACGCGCCATCGTTGCCGCCGACGAGCGCGAGCCGGCCATCGGGCGAAAACGAGACCGAATGGACCCCGCCGGTATGCCTGGCCGCCGTCGAAAGCGGCTGTGACTTGCTTGCGCGAAACGGCTGGAAACAAGAAAGGCAGGAGATTATCGTCGATCATCGCGAGCGTGGTGGGCGCAACAGGCGCGATGGGTTGGGCGCAGAAACCGAATCCTACGCCCTATTAGTGCGTTACGGCACCTTCTCTGCCCGCAAACGCCATCCGTCTTGAATAAGGGCGGCTAAACTTCCGTTTTCTAGATTTGAAGGAGGGTTTTATGAATCTGTTTGGGCACAGGCCTGGAAAGCGCTTTTTATTAGTTAGAATTATAGTATTGGTTGGATTTGTCTGCATCTGCAATCTGGCCATCGCCCAAGGAGACGATCTTGTCACCGCGGCTGACAAAGGTGATTTGTCGCGCGTCAAGGCGCTGCTCGCCGTTAAAGCCGATGTAAATGAAAAGGATGTGCATGGCGACACAGCATTGGTTGCAGCCGCTAGCCATGGCAACTTAGAAATTGTGCGAGCGCTACTCGCCACCAAAGCCGATGTGAACGCCAAGGAAGAGCACGGCTACACAGCATTGGCGATGGCGGCGTTCACAAACAGTCTGGATGTAGTGCGTGAGTTGATCGCCGCCAAGGCCGATGTTAACGCGAAGGATCATCATGGCTACACGGTCTTGATCGAGGCGGTGAGCGATGGCCACTTGGATCTGGTGCGAACCTTGCTCGCCGCCAATGCCGATGTGAATGCCAAAGATAATCAAGGCTACACGGTCTTGATGAACGCATTTCGCAAGGGCAACGTGGAATTAGTGCAGACATTGATCGCCGCGAAAGCCGATGTAAACGCCAAGTCAGAACACGGGGTGACAGCATTAATAAAAGCGGCATACGATGGCAACGCGGACGAGGTGCGCGCATTGATTGCCGCGAAAGCCGATGTAAATGCCCAGGATGAGAGTGGCAACACAGCATTGATAGGGGCTTCAGCCACAGGCAAACTGGATATAGTGCGTGTGCTGATCGCCGCCAAAGCCGATGTAAACGCCAAGAGAAATACTGGAGATACAGCTTTGTTGCTGGCTTCACGTACACGCTTCGTGAATGTGGTACAAGCATTACTCGACGCCAAGGCTGATGTAAACGCTAAAGAAAATCAACATGGTTTTACCGCGTTGATGGGGGCAACACGAGCAAACAATTTACCGGTAGTGCAAGCGCTGCTTGCGGGTAATGCTGATGTAAATGCTAAAACACCGGATGGTTACACATCGTTGATAGTTGCAGCGCGGTTAGCCAATATAGAGCTAGTTCGCGCCTTGCTTAACGCCAAGGCCGACGTAAACGCCAAAGCCAGCGATGGCGCCACAGCGCTAGCGAATGCGACGAATTATGGCCGGAATGATATTGTCCAACTCCTCAAGAATTCAGGTGCAGTTGATCAGTAAGAAACATGCTCTCTTAATAAAACTGATCATGGATATCGGCATCATTCCCATCAAGGCGCGGAAACTTGCCCATGCCGTGCTGTTAGTGCCGATCGTATGTGTGCCAAGGTGATGCGTGGTTATGTAAATCTTGGAACGGCACTTGGCGATTAACTTCCAGCTCAAGGTCGCGAACAATCTCTCGTTGGCGAAGTAGGCATTCTTCTCCGATAAAGATTTGCACTTCTGCTCGTTGCCGCCCCTGATTGCTGGGGAAGGTCGCGTGCGATGCTATCGACCTTGGCTCAGCAGCGATGGCGGCATCAGGCGCGGCAGTTCCGCTTCCCGCTGCCCCTTCAGGTAGGAAGCCAAAGCTTGGCGGATGACCACCGAAGAGTGGAGGTCATGCTCAAGGCTGAACTTGGTAAGCCGCCTTTTCAAATCGGCACGAATGGCTTCCTTGTCCGCGCGGAAGCGGCAGAGACCGAGAACGGCCGGCGAGCCAGGGCAGACGTGCGATAATGTTTCGGCATCGCATTAGCTTGATGCGACGACGCCCGCTCGATGACGGGGGCAATCATCTTAGTAACAATAAACCGAGCAATCTCGGCGCCGTAAAAATAAAGCAGCACCGCCATGGACAACGGAAACCAAGAGCGGAAAAGCCAGTCTCTAAAAGCAACCATTCCCGCCTCCGTTAAGCCGTGAGGCAATACACGAAAGCGAGAGCGCGTCAATATGTTTGATCTGGCGCGGCATCGTCGGGGCTGCATTAAGCGTGCTTCACGGTCTGTCAACTCAATAACGGGTTCGCGGCTTAGGCGCTTGAGCTTGACGGCACCAGCAATGCCTTCGGCAAGTTCATCTCTTCGCCGCTCTATGTGCGATGGCTCACGCGGGCGGTTGAGCTTTCGCGCGATCCTCGGCGCGCTCTAGAGCGTTATCCCAGCTAAATGAATCGGTAGGGATTGAACTGAACCGCTACCGCGGTACCGCCTGCCCTTGAGAGAAGTCTCCTGTCTGTCAGGATCGTGTGTGTCGAAGACACGAACCCCGAGACAGGAGCTTTCGATGAGTGAGCGTATCAGCCCATTGCGCCAGCGCATGATTGAGGACATGACGATCCGCAATCTGTCGCCAGCGACCCAGCGATCTTACATCCACGCCGTGAAGCGCTATAGCCTTTATTTCGGCCGTTCGCCGGATCTGCTGGGCTTGGAAGATGTCCGGACCTATCAGGTGCATTTAGCCGCCAAGGGCATCGCCTGGCCGTCGTTGAACCAGATCGTGTGCGCCTTGCGCTTCTTCTACGGTGTAACGCTTGGGCAAGACGAAGTCCCCGAGCGCATTCCCTATGCCCGCCACCGGCAAGCCTTGCCGGAGATTTTGAGCAGAGACGAGGTCGTGCGCTTCCTTGAAGCGGTGTCGAGCCTAAAGTGCCGCGTCGCGCTGACCACCGCTTACGCGACCGGACTGCGGGTGTCGGAGGTCGTAGGCGTCGAGGTGCGCAACATTGACAGCGGCCGGATGGTGATCCGGGTCGAGAACGGCAAGGGCGGCAAAGATCGCTACGTGATGCTATCGGCGCAGCTGCTTGGCATATTGCGTGGCTATTGGAAGCTCACACGGCCGCAACGGTTTCTCTTCCCTGGCCGCGATCCGGACACGGCCGTCAACGTCACGGTGCTCCACGCGGCATGCCGCTCGGCCTATGCGGCGGCGGGCATCGCCAAGAAGGTCAGCGTTCATACGCTGCGGCATAGTTTTGCAACGCATCTTTTGGAACAGGGCACCGATATCCGGATCATCCAGGCCTTGCTCGGCCACAACAATCTGTCGACGACGGCGCGCTATACGCGGGTCGCGGTCCATACGATTGGGACGACCGAGAGCCCGCTCGACCGCTTGAGTTTGATGGTGGTGCCGCCTTCGTAAGCCGCATCCCATGTCGCGTCCAGAACTGGAGGTGGCGGACATCTTCCGCCATCACGGCGACGCCTATCGCGAAGACAATGCAGGGCATTTGAGCCTTGACCAGCTTAAGGTCATGAGGGCGGTTCGCAGCTGCAGGACGGCGGCCCTGGGGGGCCACGTCGAACGCTGCGCCGGCTGCGGACACAGCAAGATCGCCTATAACAGCTGCCGCAACCGGCATTGCCCGAAGTGCCAAGCCGGCGCCGCCCATGAATGGCTCGACGCAAGGCAGGCCGATCTGTTGCCGGTCGAGTACTTTCATATTGTGTTCACGCTGCCGGCTCCGGCCGGATCGATCGCGTATCAGAACAAGGCGGCCGTCTACGCGATCTTATTCGAAGCCGCGGCTGAGACGTTGCGCACCATCGCCGCCGATAAAAAGCGTCTCGGAGCCCAGATCGGCATGACGATGGTGCTGCATACCTGGGGCCAGACCCTAACGCATCATCCGCACGTCCACTGTATTGTGCCGGGCGGCGGGCTATCGCCAGGCGGTGCAAGTTGGATCTCGTGCAAGCCGGGCTACTTTTTGCCCGAACGCGTGCTCTCGCGTCTGTTCCGCCGCTTGTTCTTGTCCAAGCTCGCGGCCGCACACCGGGCAGGCAAGCTCCACTTCTCAGGCGATCTTGCTGAGTTGGCCGGGGCCGATGCTTTCGCGGCCCTCCTGGCGCCCCTGCGCCGTGTCGAATGGGTCGTCTACGCCAAGCGCCCGTTCGCCGGTCCCGAAAAGGTGCTCGCCTATCTGAGCCGCTACACCCATCGGGTCGCCATCTCCAACCGCCGCCTTCTCGCTCTCGACAATGGCCGCGTCAGTTTTACCTGGAGGGACTACGCTCACGCCGCAGCGCCCAAGTGCATGAAGCTCGATGTTCACGAGTTCATCCGGCGCTTCCTGCTGCACGTCCTGCCCGGCGGCTTTCAGCGCATCCGGCATTACGGCTTTCTGGCTAACGGCCACCGGAAGGCCAAGGTGGCATTGATCCGGCGATTGCTTCATGCCGCTCCTAAGGCCGTAGCCATGGCGGCCGTCAATGCCGAACCGGCGCCCAAGAGCGCGCGGGCGAAGGCGCCCGTATGCCCGTGTTGCGGCGGTGCGATGGTCATTATCGAGATCCTGCCCGGTCCGCGCCGGCGCTACAGGAGGCTCGATAGCTCATGAGCGCCAGGTGCACCCTTGAACCTGTTGCGAGGGGGCTTGCGCCACGGCCGAAGAGCCATGCCCATAACTCTGCCGGCAGCGCCAGTACCGGTGCGGCTGGCAATGTCACGGCACCTCAAGCGTCTCGCCAAGCGCCCATTCCGGCCAGGATGGATACCATCGTACTGACCGCCGGGACCCGAGAACGCGGCGCGGGCCATCGATCCCCATAGCTGCCACGGCCGTGCCCCGCGGTTCAGCTCAATCCGGTTTCTATGAGGTCGACGGCCGCGTCAGTCCCGCCCTCATCGCTTTCGACCTCACAGAAACCTCCAGATTCCCAAAGCATCGCGGATCTGATTTCGGACTGTCTGCCGGAGCGGGAGGCCGGCCGACATGTCGAAAGCTCTTTCGCTTGATCTTCGGGTTCGTGTTTTGAAAGCGGTTGCGGGGGGATGTCCTGCCGACAGGCGGCCGAGCGCTTCGGGGTCAGCGCGGCGAGCGCGATCCGCTGGCGTTCGCTTGAGCGCTCGGTTGGCGATGCGCGGCCGAAAGCTCTGGGCGGCGACCGGCGCTCCGGGCGGATCGAAGCCCATGCGACGTTGATCCTGGCGCTGCTCGATGAGACACCGGATATGACGCTCCAGGAGCTTAAGGCTGCGCTCATGGATCGAGGCATCGCAGCGGGTTATGGCACGCTGTGGCGTTTCTTGAAGCGGCACGATATCACCAGGAAAAAAAGACCGCACATGCGAGTGAGCAGGACCGCCCCGACATCCTGAAGCGGCGCGAGGCCTGGTTCGAGGGGCAACTCGATCTCGATCCGCAGCGGCTCGTCTTTATTGACGAGACCTGGACCTCGACCAGCATGGCGCGGCGGTACGGCCGGGCGCTCAAAGGCAAGCGCCTTCGCGCGGGCATCCCACATGGCCATTGGAAGACGACGACTTTCGTCGCGGGGCTGCGCCTCTCAGGCATGGTGGCGCCGATGGTGCTCGACGGGCCCATCAACGGCGCGGCCTTCCAGGCTTACGTCGATCAAGTGCTCGTGCCGACGCTCACACCGGTGACGTCGTGATTATGGACAATCTCGGCAGCCACAAGGGAAGCGGCGTGCGCGAGGCGATCGAGGCCGCCGGCGCGAGTCTGCTTTACCTCCCGCCCTACAGCCCGGACTGCAACCCGATCGAAAAGGCTTTCTCGAAGCTCAAGGCTCTTCTTCGCAAGGCTGCTGCACGCACTGTGGAAAGCCTCTGGACTGCAATCGGCGAGTTCATCCCTGCCTTTAAGCCAACGGAATGCTCAAACTACTTCGCCGCCGCAGGCTATGATGCAGCCTGATCGGATTCCGCTCTAGCGCTTCGGGACCATGCAAGGGCTTTGTTGGCCGATGCGTCAAAAGCTGGCGATCCTCAAACGCAAGCGGTTGCTCACGCGATTGCGCTGGCGACAGCGCAAGTCGCAGACCAAACGAGCTAGCCCATGTGTTACCGCGCCATCCCCAATTTTCTTCACGGTGCCTAGACAGTGCCTATTTTTGGCGAAGTGCTGGGACGCTATTCGGGCCTAACCCCTTGATTTAATTGGCGCACCGGGAAAGATTCGAACTCTCGACCCCCAGATTCGTAGTCTGGTGCTCTATCCAGCTGAGCTACCGGTGCAGCGCCTGTCGGCGAATTCTTATCTCTAACGGGTAAACGCGGTTTGCGCAAGCATTCGCTCAGAGCGGTAGTGGGTACTTTTGAAATTTGACGCGGTTGACAAGGGGGTAACGGCTCCCTTCCTCCTATGGTATCCTCAGCCGAGGAATTGGAGCAAGCGATGCCGATTGAGATTGAACAGATCGAAGCTATCTTTAAGAAATACTGGGAAATGCCGCGCGATCTCAAGCCCAGCGAGCTGCGGGGCTACGCGACCGAAATCGTGCGTTATCTCGAAGTCAACGATGGCTACGACGGATTGCTCCTGCTACTTAGCCGCATTCAAACAAACCGGCTCGAACAGCAATATAGCGCTTCCGCCTGCGAAGGTATGGCCTCACGTTTACTGAAACTCGCTAAGGGCAAAAAGCGCCCCCGCGATCCGGCCCAGCTCGCAAAGTTCGTTGTCGATGTGGCGACCGGCGAAGTTGAGGACCTGGAAAAGGAATCACAAGAGCGGGCGAAGGATGCAGCCGCCGTAAGTCTTGGGCGGCGTGGCGGACTAAAGGGCGGCAAGGCGCGATCAGCATCCATGACACCCGAGGAGCGCCGCTCATTGGCTAGCAAGGCGTCAAAGATGCGTTGGGCTGCGAAGAAAAGCGAAGACTGAATAATCACGCTCACATCTGCTGATTGGCACTCTGTATATCGAGCTTCACTGACCCTGCCCCCAACTTTTATCCAGCGTTGAGGAGAGCTTGGCGGTTCATATTGCCCAGTTGGGCGGTGAACGCAAAGGGGTTTTGCGTGGAGCTTTCCGACTGGCTCGGCGCAAAACCCCTTTGCGATGCTGCGTAAGCTTGTGGCGTCAACCAGTTCAGCCGCGAGTGCGGCCGCTGGTTGTTGTAATCGGCCCGCCAGCTTTCCAAAGCCGTCCGGGCTTGCGGCAAAGACCGGAATAAGGTCTCGTTCAAGAACTCGTCCCGGAGCCGGCCGTTGAAACTCTCGATAAAGGCGTTCTGCGTTGGCTTTCCGGGTTCGATGTAATGCCAGGCCACGCTTGTGTCCTGCGCCCAGGCGAGGATCGCGTTCGAGGTCAACTCCGTGCCGTTGTCGCTGACCAAGGTCCTGGGTTTGCCCCGCATCGCGACGATGCGGTTCAGCTCCCGGGCCACGCGGGCGCCGGAGATCGAGGTGTCCGCGACAAGCGCCAGGCATTCCCGCGTGGCGTCGTCAACTACCGTCAAAATCCGGAACCGGCGACCGTCGGTGAGCTGATCGTGAACAAAATCAAGGCTCCAGCGGTCGTTGATCCCTTGCGCTGCAGGGATAGGGGCGCGAACGCCAAGCGCGCGTTTGCGGCCTTTGCGCTTCCTCACGCCCAGCTTCTCTTCCCGGTAGAGCCGGAAAAGGCGCTTGTGGTTCACGCGAAAACCCTCCCGCCGCAAAAGAACATGCAGCCGCCGGTAGCCAAACCGCCGGCGTTCATGAGCCAGACGCCGCAAACGCTCCCGCAGAAGCAAATCGGCGCCGCGCCGCGAGCGGTAGCGCACCGTCATCCGCGACCATCCCATCACCAGACACGCCCGCCGCTGACTCATCCCGAACCGCGTCTGAAGATGAGCGCTGGCTTCCCGTTTGGCGGCGGGCGTCACCACTTTTTTGCGAGCAGATCCTTCAAAGCTGCGTTGTCGAGCATCGTGTCCGCCAAAAGCTTCTTCAGCTTCGCGTTCTCGTCTTCGAGCGTCCGCAGCTTCTTGGCCTCCGCAACCTCCATGCCCCCGAACTTCGCCTTGTACTTATAGAACGTGGCGTCCGAAATCCCGTACTTCCGGCAGACGTCCGCCGTCTTCGCGCCCGCCTCCTGCTCCTTCAAAATCCCGATGATCTGCTCATCCGTAAATCGCGATCGCTTCATCGTCTGGTCCTTCCCTCAAGAACCAAACTCTCGCTCAAGCTGGATTAAAAAACCGGGGCAGGGTCATTGGCAATCGGCTTTCGTCTTCGGCTATCTCCATATCGCCGAGAAGACCGACGACATGGAACCAGAACACAAACTTTGCCTCACAATAGACGCCTATCGTGCGCACGCCATCGCCGCTCCGACAGACGCCATAACCCGCTTTCGGAATATGGAGGCTGCGTGTGCTACGATTGCTGAGCGTTGGGGCAATATACCGCCACCTCCTGGCGCCTTCCTTTAATTTCGGCTAGAGGAAACCATGAGCAGGTCCAAAGACCAATGGTTCGAAGAAACCGGGGGCTTACGCGTCGGCGAAACCGATGGACAGTTTCAAGCGCGCGTCGCAGAAATCCAACGTTTAAAGCAATCTATGTTTGACCCCTCTCTAAGAGAGGGGATGACGCTTGAGCAGGTGCAGAGACGCATATGTGCGCTTAAAGGCATCTATTTCGATGGGTACGACAATCCAGACGACGAATCCTGATTAAATTTCAAAAGTACCCACTACCCTCAGAGCGCTCCAGCTCCCGAAAGCGGCTGCGAACCGGCGAGAACGGGCGTCGGCAGCGTCACAACGAAGGTTGCGCCCGCGGGCGTGTCTTCGAGGCGGATATCGCCGCCATGAGCCCGCACGAGCTCGGCCGCAATGACAAGGCCCAGGCCATTGCCGCCGCGCTTGGCCGAACTCAGGAACGCCTTGAACAGGTTTTCCCGCAAAGCCGGCGGCACTCCAGGGCCGTTGTCGCGAACCTTGATGATAGCCATCCGGCCTTCCTGCTGCGCCGTCACCTCGATAGCGGGCTCAACGCAAGGCGGGTCGGCCTCGCGCAGCGCCTCCAGCGCATTTTTCATCAAGTTCGCCATCACCCGGAAGATCTGGTCGCGGTCGGCAAACAGGGTGATCGCAGGCGGAACGGAAACCGTTATGTTAACGCCGCTCAATTCCTCCACCCCCAGGCTCTCATTGACCTCCATCAGAAGCGAGCGAAGCGGCACGCGGGCCCGATTGGGCGGCGCTTCCTCGCTGCGGCCGTATTTCATGGTGTTCGTGCAAAGCGTGATCGCCCGGTCGAGCGCGCGGATGAGCCGGGGCAGCGAGCGCTGCACCGTCGGATCGGAAACCGTCGCCAGGCGGTCGGACACTATTTGCGCGCTGGCGAGAATGTTTCGCAAGTCGTGATTGATTTTCGACACGGCCAGCCCGAGGTTGGCGAGACGGGCCTTTTCCCGCAGGAAGCCCGACAGCTGCGTTTGCAGCGTCGCCAACTCCTTTTCGGCGATGCCGATCTCATCCTGCCGCGACGAAGGCGCTATGATGCGCGACATATCTTCCGGGTTCTCGCGATAAAGAACCATATTGCGGGTAATGCGCATCATCGGGCGCACCAAAAGGCCGGTGAGGGCGAAATAGACCAGGGCGGCGGTTATCAGGGAGATGATCAAGGAGAGCCAGAAGATGTTGCGCGAAAAGCGCCACATCGCGGCGCGCAGCGGCGTTGCGTCTATCACCACATCGATCTCGTCGCCCTCCGGCATCATGTCGGGCGCGCCGATGACGCGGATCAAGCGGCCGGGCGAGGCGATGAGCGCCTTCAAGGCATCCGGGATCAGCGTCATGAAGTTCTGCGTGCGAAGGTCGTAGACGTCCGAAATTTCAGTGGCGTCCGGCATCCCGAGCACAAGGCGCCTGAAGTGCGGCCGCTTCACCGATACAGCATGAACCGCGGCCGTTGTCAGAAGCTCTTGCCGCAGGCGATCCGGAAGCTGCGCGCCGCCGGACGCCTCCAAGGCCAAAGAAGCGATCTTGGCGGCGACAAGGCGCTCCATCAGCCAGTTGCGGCGGAAATTCGCGACCGATGGAACGAAAATGAAAACTTCCGCCATCATGACGAAGGCGATCGTGAGAAGCAGGAGTTTGGCCGGGAGACTGGTTGCAATCCTCCGCATCCCCGCAACAGCGCTTCTCGGAATACGAGAGGGCGCGGGGATCGCCTGGCCCGGATACTCGGGTTCGTGTGAGGGTCGGGTATCCAACGTGTACAATCAGCCCTTGTTGCTCTCCCCCTTAGATAGCGTCGATCACCCGAATTTCGCAAGTAATGCAATTACGCGACGCAGCAGCGGATCTTGCGCGCGTGGCGCAAAGTAGCTGACCGCCGCCCTTTTGTTAATCTCCGCGAGCGTAGGATAGGGTGAAACTATACTGCGCATATCGCTTAGCGATATACCCTTCTGCATGGCAAGGCTCCACATCTGGATGAGCTCGCCGGCCTGCGCGCCCACGATGCCCGCGCCGAGGATCTTGCCGCCCCGCGAGGCGATCACCTTCAAGAAACCGCCGGTTTGACGCTCGGTCTGGGCGCGGTCGTTTTCATGATAGGGCGAACGCATGATCGCAAGCTTGCCGTAGCGCTCGCGCGCCTTTTCTTCGGTCAGGCCGACATGCGCCAGCTCCGGATCGGTAAAGGTCACCCATGGCATGGAATCATGCTTGGCCCGGGCCGGAAGGCGGAACAGCGCGTTCTTGATGGCGACGGTCGCGTGATGGTTGGCGGCGTGGGTGAGATGGGTCTCGCCCGTGACGTCGCCGATGGCGTAGACCTTCTTGTTCGACGTGCGCAGGCCGGCGTTGACCTTGATGCCGCGCTCGCTGTAATCGACGCCCGCCGCTTCGAGATTGAGGGCGGCGACAGCCGGGGCGCGGCCAGCCGCCAGAAGCAGCTCGGTTCCCTCGATGGAATAGGACTTGCCGAGGGTTGCAAAAATGAGCTGGATGCTGGAGCCGAAGGGCTCGACCCTTTCCACCCGGGCGTTTTCAAGGATTCGCACGCCTTCCGCGCGCAGCCGCTTCAACAGGTATTCCCGAAGCTCCGGGTCGTCTTTGGACAATACGCGGTCCGCCTCGACGAGCGTGACCTCGCTGCCGAGGCGGCGATGCGCCTGCGCAAGCTCCAGGCCGATCGGTCCGCCGCCGATGATGAGCAGATGAGCGATGCGATGCGTGTTGGCGAAGATGGTCTCGTTTGTGTAGAAGGGCACGCGGTCGAGCCCTGGAATAGGCGGGATCAGCGGCGTGGAGCCCGTCGCGACGATGAAACGCCGCGCCTTGATCTGGTGATCGCCCGCCTCGATGGTGTCCTTGTCGATGAAGCGGGCGTTCGCCTTGACGATATCGACGCCGAGGCCGTTGAATTGCTCCACGGAGTTGTTCGGCGCGATGGCTGCGATCACGTCCTTAATGTGTGCGGCGACGGCCTTGTGATCGATGCCGGGATCGCTGACGCGGATGCCGAATTGCCCCGCCTCGCGGATGTCCTGGGCGCGCTTGGCCGCCGCGAGCAGCGCCTTGGATGGAACGCAACCCGTGTTCAAGCATTCGCCGCCCATGGCGCCGCGCTCGACAAGCACAACGCGCACGCCAAATGCGCCGGCGATCGCGGCGGCGGACAGCCCGCCCGCTCCGGCGCCAATCACGCAGAGATCCGGCGTCAAAAGCTGCGGCATGGCTGCTCCGTCTTGGCTCGTGATCGTTAATATGCGGGCGATGTTTGGCCCGGCAGCGGCGATTTGGCAAGCCACGCGATGGGGCCCGCCCCGCGCACTCTTCCCTTATGCACCGGCAGCACACCGTAAACGGAACCGGAGTTGAAAATTTGGATGGGATTTGGCGCAAGGTCCGGCTAAAGAAGCGGCTTCAGCGGCCGC
Source organism: uncultured Alphaproteobacteria bacterium (assembly GCA_963748525.1). Taxonomy (GTDB): domain Bacteria; phylum Pseudomonadota; class Alphaproteobacteria; order Rhizobiales; family Rhodomicrobiaceae; genus Rhodomicrobium. The sequence continues at coordinate 366,664 of CAVVJJ010000017.1, read as the reverse complement.
CGCCTAGAAAAACGAGGAGGACTATAATGCGAGCTTTCCAACGCAACCGCGCGCTTGCGGCGTTCGCTATCGCCGCTCTAGCCTCCGGCCTCGCCGGCGCGCCCGAATATGCATTGGCTCAAACTTCAGGAACAACGATGACCACACCGTCAGGCTTGCAGATCACGGACACGAAAGTTGGCGAGGGCGCGTCGCCAAAGCCCGGGCAAACTTGCGTCATGCATTACACCGGCTGGCTTTATGAGAATGGCGCCAAGGGCAAGAAATTCGACAGCTCGGTCGATCGCGGCGAGCCCTTCGAATTCGCCATCGGCGTGGGCCAGGTGATCCGCGGCTGGGACGAAGGGGTTGCGACGATGAAGGTTGGCGGCAAACGCACGCTCGTCATTCCGGCGGCGCTCGGCTACGGCGCGCGGGGCGCGGGCGGCGTGATCCCGCCGAACGCCACGCTGATCTTCGATGTCGAGTTGCTCGGCGTGAAAGATTGAAGCCGGCTCTCGGCGCTGCGGGGCAAACGCAACTCCGATTGCGTTAAGGTTGTTTGCGTCAAAATGCATTAACCGGAATAAAGTTGACCCAAATCAAGCCCGTGCACTCTTGTTGATTGTATGCATTCCGGCGGTTTTAATGTCCGCTGGCCCGTTATTCGGCCTTGAGCGCAACCGTAAGCTCCGGTGAGCCTTGACCGTGGAGATATTGCGTTCCATGGTTGGCGACGGGGCGAGATTTGCATAACCTTCAGTGAGGTGTGAATGACGCCGTCGCAGCTTAGAAAAGTATCGACTGGCGTAAAAGGGCTGGACGAAATCACCGGCGGCGGCCTGCCCGCCGGGCGCGCCACTTTGATCTGCGGCGGCCCCGGCTGCGGCAAGACCTTGCTCGCAACCTCCTTCATCGTCGAGGGCGTCAGAAACGGCGAGCCGGGCGTGTTCGTGACGTTCGACGAGCTTCCCGCCGATCTCGACGTCAACAGCCGCTCGCTCGGCTTCGATCTCGCGGGCCAGCAGGATAAGGGGCTGCTCTCGATCGATTACATCCATGTCGACCGCCAGGAGATCCACGAAACCGGGGAATACAATCTCGATGGGCTTTTCATCCGGCTCGGATACGCAATCGATCAGGTCAGCGCGCGCCGGGTGGTGCTCGACGGGATGGACACGCTGTTCGCCGGGCTGCCGAACGAGGCGCTTCTCCGCTCGGAACTGAGGCGCCTGTTCGGTTGGCTGAAGGAGCGCGGGCTCTCAAGCATCGTCACGGCGGAACGCGGCGACAGGACGCTGACGCGCCATGGCATCGAGGAATATGTCTCGGATTGCGTCATCGCGCTTGAGCAGCGCGTCATCGAGGAACTGACCACGCGGCGCTTGCGCGTCGTGAAATATCGCGGCTCCGCGCACGGCGCCAACGAATACCCGTATCTGATCGAGGAAGGCGGCGTCAAAATCCTGCCGGTGACCTCGCTTGGACTGGCTCACAAGGTTTCGTCGGAGCGCGTCCCGAGCGGCGTCTCCGGGCTCGATGGCATGCTGGAGGGCAAAGGCTTCTACAAGGGCGCCAGCATTCTCATCAGCGGCGGCCCCGGCACCGGCAAGACCTGCATGGGCGCCCATTTCGCGCGGGCGGCCGCATCGCGCGGCGAGCGCTGCCTCTACTTTGCCTTCGAGGAATCCGAGCCGCAGCTCGTCCGGAACATGCGCTCCGTCGGCGTCGATCTGCGGCCCGCCATTGATGAAGGGCGGCTTGTCGTCGAGTCGGTCCGCCCGACGTCGCATGGCCTTGAGACGCATCTGACGCGCATCATGCATAGCGTTAATGAACTCAAGCCGGACGTGATTGTCGTCGATCCGCTCTCCGCGCTCGAAGGCGGCGGCAACACGGCGCAGGCATGCACAATGGTGCTGCGGCTCATCGATTATCTGAAATCCGCGGGCGCGACCGCGCTTTATCTCAGCGTCAATGACGGCGACGAAAAGACCAATCTTAATATTTCCTCCCTGATGGATACTTGGATTATAGTCAGGAACACGCAGAAGGAGGATGGCCTCGAACGCCGGCTGTTTATTGTCAAGTCGCGCGGCATGGCGCATTCCGCCGATGTCCGAAGGCTCAGCATCGGGAGCCAAGGCATTCAGGTCTCCGAACGAAAGGAAGCCAAATGACTCAAGCGCAACGCGCGCCTCTTTCGACGGAGGAGGAGTATTGGGAGCTTCGCCTTTACGTCGCGGGCCAGACCGACAAGTCCATCCGCGCCATCAACAACCTGATGCGCATCTGCAAGGAGCACCTCGAAGGCCGCTATTCGATCGAGGTGGTCGATCTCGTTCAGCGTCCCCAGCTTGCCGCCGGCGACCAGATTCTGGCGGTTCCGACGCTCGTCCGGCGATTGCCGGAGCCAATCAAGAAAATCATCGGCGACCTTTCGAGCGAGGAGCGCGTGCTCATCGGCCTCGACCTGCGGCCGCAAAGGGGGCTGCTATGATAGCTCAAGCCGTATTGGCCGTCGTCCCGCGCTACGCCATGACCTTGTACGTCACCGGCGCATCGCATCTTGCGCTGCAGGCCGTCTCGCGCGTGCGCGCTTTCTGCGAGGAGGAACTCGCGGGAAACTACGATCTGGAGGTCGTGGATCTCTACCGCGCGCCGGAACGCGCCAAATCCGCTCAGATCATAGCCGCGCCCACGCTCCTTCGCGACCAGCCCGGCCCCGTTCGCCGTGTCATCGGAGACATGGCCGACCGGGAAAGGCTCAAGGCGGCGATCAAGGTCGTTTGAGCATGCTCACGGCGATCGTCGATACCGAGCTTGATGATCTTAAGGCCCGGCTCAAGGAGGCTGAGGATACGCTGCGCGCGCTGCACAGCGGCGAGGTGGACGCGCTCGTCATCGAGGGCGACGGCGGCCCGCAAGTTTTCACGCTGAAAAGCGCCGCCGAGCCCTACCGCCTTCTCGTGGAGCAGATGCGCGAGGGCGCACTCACCCTTTCTCGACAGGGCGACATTCTCTATTGCAACGAGGCGTTCGCGGAACTTGTCGGCGAACCCGCGTTCCGGATCGTCGGCTCGTCCGTCCTCGACCACATTAACGAAGGCGATTTCAGCCACCTCGCGGAGGAGGGAGGCTGCCGCGGCTGCGAGATGACAGTCAAGAGAATCGCGGGCGGGAGCGCCGCCGTGACGGCGTCCTCGGTTCCGCTGGAGGTCGGGGGGCAGCCGGTCATCTCGGTCGTGGTCACCGATCTCACGGGCCACAAGCTTCGCCTCCGCTACGAGACGATCATGGAGGCGATTGGGCAGCCCGTCTATTCGCTGTCGCCCAATCTCGTGATCGAAAGCTGGAACCCCGGCGCGGAAAAGCTCTATGGCTACGCCGCGCCCGAGATGATAGGCCGCCCCGAGAGCGATCTCTGCCCGCCGGACGAGTGCGCAGCCCTCGCGGCTCTTGCCAAAGGGGTCGAGGCCAGCGGCGAAGCGCGCGCGCACGATGCGAGGCGGCGCCGCAAAGACGGCTCCACCGTTCAGGTGATTTTCTGCCTCGCCCCCTTGCGCGGCGCCGACGGCAAGCTTACCGGCTACGCCGCCATCGCCCACGACATAACCGAGCGGAAGGCGCAGGAAAAAACGAGGCAGCTTCTGCTCGACGAATTGAACCACAGGGTCAAGAACACGCTCGCCATGGTCCAGTCGATCGCGCGGCTGACGCTTCGGCAAGCCAAGAGCCCCGAGGATTTCGCCGCGAGTTTCACCGGGCGCATTCAGGCGCTGGCGGGCGCGCACGACGTGCTGACCGCATCCTCGTGGCATGGCGCCGACCTCCGCTCGCTCGTCAGGGACCAGTTGATTTTGGGCGATGTCAGCGAGGGCCGCTACAAATGCGCCGGCCCCGCGATCAGGCTCGATCCGCAGACTGCCGTCGGGCTATCGCTCGTGCTGCATGAACTTGGCACGAACGCAAATAAATACGGCGCCTTGTCGGTCCCTGGCGGCCACGTCGATCTGAGCTGGCAGCGGGAAGAGAACGGAAAGGTCTTGAAGCTGCTCTGGCAGGAGAAAAACGGCCCAACGATCGCCGAACCAAGCCGCCGCGGTTTCGGCGCGTTCATCATCGAGCAGAGCCTGAGCAGCCTCGACGGCCTGGCCGAGATTCGATACCCGCCAAGCGGTCTCAAATGCGACATACGGCTGCCGATCAAACCCACAAAGGGGGCGCCGGGGCCTTCATGACGATCCTTATCGTGGAGGACGAGTTCCTGCTTGCCCTTGAAATGAATTCAATCCTGTCGGACGCTGGCTATCAGACGCTGGGTCCCGCGCGCTCCGTGGCGGAAGCGCTGGCGCTCATCGACAGCGCGAAGTTCAAGGCGGCGTTCCTCGACTGCAATCTCAATGGAGAACCGGCGACGGGCGTCGCCTTGACGCTAAGGGCGAGGGGGGTGCCTTTCGCGGTGGTGACAGGGTACAGCTGGGACAGGCTTCCCGCCGCGTTGCGCGACGCCCCCTTCGCGGCCAAGCCTTTGAGCGCCGCGCGCCTTCTGGAACTCGCGCAGAAACTGCTGGCTTAGCGCGGCGTCCATGAAATCGGAATTGGCCGCCGCTCCCGGCGTCATTGCCGCGAAAGGGCGACCGCGTCCGATTAAAGATGCTGTAATTGCAAGGCGGCGAGCCTGGATTGCGGCGGTTCTATCAATCGTCACAAGTCGCGACCTTTTCGCAAGCCGGACCTGTGTGGTATTATAATACCGCAAAAATACACATTTTTGCGAAACGAACCCAATAGAGTTAATCGACGGTGTATGGCCGCGCGCCTGCGTCCGGTATGCGGCGAAGGCCCCGCCATCGGCCTGAGGCGACACATCCAGCGGCCGGCATGACGCCGGCGGCTCCGATGCGCATTCCCGATCCAACTTCAAGGCGGCAATAAGCGCGCGTCGGACGGCGCCGGAATCCATCATTGCACTTGCCAAGAACGGCGCCTCTTGCGACGATGACCCATTCGCGGCTCTCTGGCAGCACGCGCCCCTAAATTCTTCCGCGTAAGGAACAGCAACATGGGCGGGAATGGAAATGCGGAGGGCAGAAGTCCCCGCTGCGTCGCATTGGTAGGTCCCCAAGCTTCGGGAAAAACAACGCTTTTTGAAGCCATACTCGCGCGGACGGGCGTGACCGGACATGAGGGAGCGGACATCCGCAAAACTGTCGGCGATGCGTCTCCCGAAGCGAAAAGCCATGGCATGAGCGTGGAGATCAACGTCGCCAGCCTTGATTTTCTTGGCGACAAGTTTGCCCTGCTCGATTGTCCCGGCTCCGTCGAGTTTCAGTACGACGGCATGGGCGCCATCGCGGCTTGCGACGCGGCTATTGTGGTTTGCGAAGCCGACGAGAAGAAGCTGCACGCGCTTCAGATCGTGTTGAAGAGCCTTGAGACGGCGGGCGTCCCTCATCTCCTGTTTATTAATAAGATCGACAAGGTTGGCATGGACAAGGCCGGCGCCGCCATCGGCGAAGTCTTGACCATGATGCAGACGGCAAGCCGCATTCCCCTTGTGCTTCGGCAGGTCCCCATCTGGGAAGAGGGGGCGGTGAGCGGCTTTTTGGACCTCGCCCTCGAGCGCGCCTTCATCTATCGCGAGCATGCGGCGAGCGAGGTGGTCGCCATCCCGTCAGACCTCGCCAAGTTCGAGTCCGAGCAGCGCTTTTCCATGCTGGAGAAGCTCGCCGATTACGATGACGAACTCATGGAGCAGCTTCTGAGCGATGTGACGCCAACTCGCGACAAGGTGTTCGACGACCTCGTTTCTGAATTCAAGCAGTGCCAGATCGTTCCGGTGTTTTTCGGCTCGGCGGAGGAGGGCCACGGTATCGGCCGGCTCCTGAAAGCGCTTCGCCACGAGACGCCTTTCGCTCAGGAGACGGCGAGGCGCTTGGGGCTTGGGGCGGCGAAATCGGCGGCCTATGTCATGAAGACGCATCATACGTCTCACGCGGGCAAGCTTTCGCTCGCGCGGGTGCTGGCCGGGCAGTTCGCCGACGGCGCCGCCGTCTACGCCCCCGCAGGCGAAGAGAAGATTTCCGGCGTCTTTTCGGTCACGGGAACGGACGTTAAGAAGCGCGGCCCCGGCACAATCGGCGAAACGGTCGCCTTCGGGCGGCTCGAAAGCCTCTCCACGGGAACCACGCTGACGGGCGAGAAAGGCGGGGCGCTTTCCATCAAGGCTTCGGTTCCGCCGCAGCCTGTCTATGGGCTCGCCATCGCGGTCGGAGAGCGCAAGGACGAGATCAAGCTCACCTCCGCGCTCAACAAACTGATCGACGAGGACCCCTCGCTCCAGCTCACCCTGGATCGGGAAACGAACCAGATGGTTCTCTGGGGCCAGGGCGAGATGCATTTGCGCGTCTCGCTGGAGCGCCTCAACCGCCGCTTCGGCATCAAGGCGGAGACGAAGAAGCGCGAAATTCCCTACAAGGAGACGATCCGCAAGAGCGTCGAAATCCGCGGCCGGCATAAGAAGCAGAGCGGCGGCCACGGCCAGTTCGGCGATGTGGTGGTCGAGATCAAGCCGCAGCCGCGCGGCGAAGGCTTCGCCTTTTCAGAGATGATTACCGGCGGCGCCATTCCGCGCAATTACTTCCCAGCGGTCGAGGCTGGAGCGCGCGATTATCTCACGAGCGGGCCGCTCGGCTTTCCGGTGGTGGACGTTGCGGTATGCCTGAAGGACGGCTCCTATCATACGGTCGACTCGTCGGAGCAAGCGTTCCGCATGGCGGGCCGCATCGCGATGTCCGAAGGCATGCCGAAATGCTCGCCGGTTCTGCTTGAGCCGATCAGCGCCGTGAAAATTGCCGTGCCGTCCGAGGCGACGGCGAAGATCAACGGCATTATTTCCTCGCGGCGCGGGCAAATCCTGGGCTTCGATGCGCGCCCGGGCTGGAGCGGTTGGGACGTGATCGAGGCCCACATCCCCGAGGCCGAAATCCACGACCTCATCATCGAACTGCGGTCCGTGACCTCGGGCGCGGGAAGCTTCGAGGCGAAGTTCGATCATCTTGTCGAACTCACGGGCAAGCTCGCCGAACAGGTCACGGCCGAGCATGCGTCGAAAGCGGCTTAAGCCGCGCAGTTCCGGCTGGGAATGCAATTACGGGGCGCTCGCGGGCGCCCGTTTGTATAGAATGCAACGCTTGGCGCGATCAGAGCCCCTCGGACAGCAGCGCAACCTGCACGGTTCCGGGCTTCATCTTGTAGAAGATGTGACCGCCGATCTGCGCCACCTTGTCAAGTTCATGCCGCCAAGACGGATGGACGTAGGTGGCGTGATAATGCGTCGCGTAGCCGACTTCCTTGACCCACACCTCGCCCGCGATGACCTGCTTCGCGAGCTTCACGGCGGTGGCCCATTCCTCCCTTTCCTTCACGGCGTTGTGCTTGCCGGTGCAGGTAAAGGAAAACTGGCAGCCGGTGCGGAGGCGCTCGCCCTGATAGACGACGCCGCAGATCGTCTTCGGATAGAAGGGGCTGCGAATGCGGTTCATGATCACTTGTCCGACGGCGAGCTGGCCCAAATTGGGCTCGTCGCGGGCCTCGAAATAGATCGCGGTCGCCATGCAGCGCATTTCGCGGGCGCGGAACTCGTCCTCGGTCAGGCCGCCGAAAAGCGTTTTGTTTTCGGGCTGCTCTGGAGAGAGACTGGCGTTTTTGAGAAGCCCCGCCCATTGGCTGCCTGATTTCCCGGCGGGCGGAACATCGGCTTCGGCCTCGCTTGGAGCGGTATCGCGAGGGCTGAACGCGGTCAGGAAAAGCGACGCGCCTGCGAGCGCCGCCGTTTGCACGACAGGAGGCTCAGCGCCGCTAGTCTTCAAATGAAGCGGGTCCGTTTTCATGCGCCGTGCGATGGCGTCATTGCCCGCGGTCTTGAGCGCGTAAGCGAACTTGTCAGCGCGTGGCCCCTTCTGGCTTTCCGCGAACAGATAATTCGCGTGCACGGGGAGCGGCTCGGGAACGCTGATGCGATCGTAATAGCTCGGCGCAATGCTGGAGACGCCAGGGGTAATCAGCATCGTCAGTCGATAGTCGAATGCTCGGCGGATGTCCGGATCGCGATAGCCGTAGCCCACCACGGCGAAAATCAACGCCAGGATTGTGTACCAGATAAGCTTCGCGAAAGATCGCCGTGCTTTGAACGCGAGAGGGACCGAGCGCGGAGGAACGACGGCCAGGTCGGAATTGCGAATGACCAAGGCTCTTCTTGCGCCACCCTGCGCAACTAAAGCTCTGCTTCGACCCTCTAACCCGGTCATCGAACGGCTACTTCTCATCGACACTTCCTACGCAACCAGAGACATAGCTCAAAAGCGGTTAACGGATAGTTAGAAAAGGCAGAACGATTTCATTTCATTAGCTATAGCTTGTTTGTTGTCAAAATTGGGATGCGTGGGAGGATTTTGCGTGTCAGGCGGCTGGGCCTGGAGCGCGGACGACGGCCATTTCGTCGAAAAGCCGCCTCAGCGAGGCGAAGGGTTTGCCGCCCGAAGATTGAAAAAAGCCATGCGGCACAGCGTCTAAGCCTCTGCGGCCGAATTCGGACAAAACCTCAGCCTGCACCCACGTTTGGGCTTTCGTCGAACGCGCCGCGGCAAGGCGGTTTTCGGCGGCAAGCCACGCCTCGTGCCGTTCAAAAGCGGCGAAAAGCTGGCCAAGCTGGCCGGCGCCGGTGGTTAACGAAAGGCTAAGACACTCGGGCTGCCACGCGCCCTTTTCGCGATGGGACAGGCTCAAGGCGCCTTCCAAATCCGCGAGCGCGCGGACGGCGGCGCCCATGTCAGCCTTGGTGACGACAGCGATGTCGGGGATCTCGGCGATGCCCGCTTTCATGAATTGGAGCGAGTCGCCCGATGCCGGCTGAATGCAAAGCACAATGGTGTCGGATACCGTCGCGATATCGGTTTCGGATTGCCCGACGCCGACGCTTTCCACGATGACCCTGTCGTAGAGCGCGCGAAGCAGCGTCGCTGCGGGGTAGGCGATATCCGCAAGACCGCCGAGCCGGCCTCTCGCTGCGATGGAGCGGATGAAAACGCCGTCGTCGCTGGGATCGGTGCGCATGCGCACGCGGTCGCCGAGGAGCGCGCCGCCGCTTACCCGCGACGAGGGATCGACAGCGAGCACGGCGACCGTATTCGAAAGCCTGCGCCATTCCGCGATCAAGGCGTTTATAAGCGTAGATTTGCCCGCGCCTGGCGGGCCGGTTATGCCGATGACGAAGCCCTTGGGCGTCTCGAAGGCCTCGTCGAGCAGGGCCGCCACAGAGGCATGGCGAGCCTCCACGGCCGACAGCGCCGCCGCGATCTGCGCTTTGCCTTTGAGCGCCGAAAGGTTCGGTTGCGGGGGTGCAGTCACGGCCTTTGCCCTTAAATTCCAAGGCGGAGGCGCCTCGTCCGCGCCCGGCTGCGGCGCTCGCCTTGCGCCGCCAGCCCGAGATGAGGCCGGGTTGCTCTACGCCGTGGACGAACCTCCGCCGAGACCCTTGAGCCGCACGGCCGCCTGCGCCGCCGCGAGCCGCGCCACGGGGACGCGGAACGGCGAGCACGACACGTAATCGAGGCCGACTTTCTCGCAAATCGCGATGGACGCCGGATCGCCGCCGTGCTCGCCGCAGATGCCGAGCTTGAGCCCAGGCCGCGCCTTCCGCCCGCGATCGGCGGCGATCTGAACGAGTTCGCCGACGCCGTCCGGGTCGAGCGAAACGAAAGGATCGGTCTCAAAAATGCCCTGGGCAAGATAATCGCCAAGGAAGGAGCCGGAATCGTCGCGACTGAGGCCGTAGGTCGTCTGCGTAAGGTCGTTCGTGCCGAAGGAGAAGAATTCGGCCGTCTGGGCGATATCGCCGGCCCGCAGCGCGGCGCGCGGCAATTCGATCATCGTGCCAACTTGATAGGAGATCGAGGTCCCGCTTTTCGCCTCCACGTCCTTCGCAACCTTCACGATGATTGCCTTGATGATGTCGAGCTCGGCCTTCGTCGCGATCAGCGGCACCATGACCTCTGGCACGATTGGAGAGCCCGTCAGGCGGCCGGCCTCAACCGCAGCCTCGAAGATGGCGCGAGCCTGCATTTCCGCAATCTCGGGGTAGGAAATGGCAAGACGGCAGCCGCGATGGCCGAGCATCGGATTCTGCTCGCTGAGCTGATTCAGGCGGGCGCGCAGCGCCGAAGGCTCGATGCCGAGCGATGCAGCGAGTTCGTTGATCTCCTCGTCATAATGCGGCAGGAATTCATGAAGCGGCGGATCGAGAAGCCGGATGGTGACGGGCAGTCCCGCCATGATGCGGAAAAGCTCGATGAAATCCTGCCGCTGCATCGGCAGAATCTTGGCCAAAGCGGCCCGCCTGCCGTGCTCATCGGTCGCTACAATCATCTCGCGCACTGCCATGATGCGGTCCGCGTCGAAGAACATGTGCTCGGTGCGACAGAGGCCGATGCCCTCCGCGCCGAATTTGCGCGCTTGGGCTGCGTCATTCGGCGTATCGGCGTTCGTGCGCACCTTCATGCGCCGCAGTTTGTCGGCCCACTCCATGAGGACGGCGAAATCGCCCGTCAGTTCCGGCTGGCGCATCGCGACGGCGCCTTGGATGACTTGGCCCGTGGATCCGTCGATGGTGATAAGGTCCCCCTCCTTCAGCGTGACGCCCGAAGCCGATAGCGTGCGCAGCTCGGCGTTGATGCGCAGCGCGCTTGCGCCGGAAATGCAGGGACGGCCCATGCCGCGCGCCACCACCGCGGCGTGGCTCGTCATGCCGCCGCGCGCAGTCAGGATACCCGCCGCGGCGTGCATTCCGTGGATATCCTCCGGGCTCGTCTCATTGCGCACGAGGATCACGCTCTTGCCTTGCGCCTTAAGCTTTTCGGCGTCGTCGGGCGAAAAGACGATCTCGCCGCAGGCCGCTCCCGGCGATGCCGGCAGGCCGGTGGTCAGCACTTTGCGCTGCGCTGATGGATCGATGGTCGGGTGAAGAAGCTGATCGAGCTGCGTCGCCTCGATGCGGCAAACCGCTTCTTCCTTGGTGATGAGCCCTTCCCTGGCGAAGTCCACCGCGATTTTCAGTGCGGCGAGCGTGGTGCGTTTGCCATTGCGGCATTGCAGCATCCACAGCTTGCCTTCCTGGATCGTGAACTCGATGTCCTGCATGTCGCGGTAGTGCCGCTCAAGCGTTTCGCAGATCGTTTTGAACTCGGCGAAGGCTTTAGGCATGAGCGCCTCAAGCGACGGCTTGTCGCCGCCGCCTTCGATGCGCGCCGCTTCGGTGATCGGCTGAGGCGTGCGGATGCCGGCCACGACATCTTCGCCTTGCGCGTTGACCAGGAATTCGCCATAGAGCCGCGCGTCGCCGGTCGAGGGATTGCGCGTGAAGGCGACGCCGGTCGCGCTGGTGTCGCCGCGATTGCCGAAGACCATAGCCTGCACGTTGACGGCGGTGCCCCAGCTCTCCGGAAGATTGTTCAACTGGCGGTACTTGATCGCGCGGGCGTTGTTCCAGCTGTCGAAGACAGCGCCGATCGCGCCCCAGAGCTGTTCGTTCATGTCCTGCGGGAAGGGCCGGCCGAGCTTGCTTTGGACGGCGTCCTTGTATTGGGCGATTACGGTCTGCCAGTCGTCGGCGGCAAGGTCGGTGTCGAGGTCGTAGCCGTTCTGGTTCTTATAGTGCTCCAAAAGCTCCTCGAAGGTGTGATGCTTCACGTCGAGGACCACGTTGGAGTACATCTGGATGAAGCGGCGATAGCTGTCATAGGCGAAACGCCGGTCGCCCGATCGAGCTGCGAGACCTTCGACGGTTTTGTCATTCAGGCCGAGATTGAGGATCGTGTCCATCATGCCCGGCATGGAAGCGCGGCTTCCGGAGCGCACCGAAACGAGAAGGGGGTTCTCCGGGTCGCCGAAGCTGGCGCCGACCGTCTTGCCGATGGTGGACATGGAGTCCTCCACCTGCGCTTTGAGCCCTTCCGGAAATTTCCGGCCGGCCGCGTAATAGGCGTTGCAGACCTCTGTCGTAATGGTGAACCCTGGAGGAACGGGCAGGCCAAGGTTCGCCATCTCGGCGAGATTGGCGCCCTTGCCGCCGAGCAGATCGCGCATCCCCGCCGATCCGTCAGCCTCCCCGGCCCCAAAGCGATAAACCCATTTTCGCGCCTCTGTCATGTGCCCCCTCCTTTCGGTCGCGGTTTTAGCTTCGCCGTCAGCGGCATTCGCGCGCGCTTCGGCGCCTTTGGTCGCCCCTCCGGTGACGCTGGTTCCCTTCATAAGGGAGGCGAAATTCTCGGCAAGGCGCAGATTTGTCTCAAGAAGATTGATCGTGAGGTCGTAGATCAGGCGGGCTGGTGTAAAGCTGGGCATGGATCAGCTCACGTCTATCGATGGTATCTTCGCTGTTCTTGTTCCCGAGGGCAATCCGCGATTTGCCGCTGGCGCCTGCGCCGCTTCTTCAGGCGCTATTCAAGGGAGTGATAAGATTATTTAACCGAGATAGGCCCAACGCTCAAGCAATGTTGCGAGGGCGCAACGCCGCGCTCGCTCCGTTGCGCAAGCCGAAACATCAAGCCGCTCGCTTCCTGGCGAAGCCGTCGCCCCGAAGACTGAGCGCCTCGGCGACGTGAACGGCCTGAATGCCGTCGCTTGCGTCAAGATCGGCGAGAGTTCTGGCAAGGCGCAGCGCGCGATGATAGCCGCGAGCCGATAGCCCGTTCGCTTCCGCGGCCTGCTCCAGAATGCGCATGCCCTCCCTGTTCAGCGCGCAGAATTCCTCAAGAAGCGGGGCTGGACAGCGGGCGTTCGTCGTCACGGCCTCGTTTCCGATGATCGAATAGCGGCGCGCCTGGATCGAGCGGGCGGCCGCGACGCGTTTCGCGACATCGGCGCTCGTCTCCCGCGCGGGCGGAAGAGCGAGGTCGGTCGCCTTCACCGGCGCAACCGCGATCTGGATGTCGAGGCGATCCCAAAGCGGACCGGAAATCCTCGCCCTGTAGCTTTCTTCGCATCTGGGCCCCAGCCTGCACGTCACGCCGGGGGTCCAGGCTTGGCCGCATCGGCAAGGGTTCATAGCCGCGACCAGTTGAAACAGCGAGGGATAGCGAATGCGATGGTGCACGCGCGCGATAACCGTTTCCCCGCTCTCGATGGGCTGGCGCAGCGCATCGAGCACGTGCGGGGGGAATTCCGCGAATTCATCAAGAAACAGCACGCCGTGGTGCGCGAGCGCGACCTCGCCCGGCTTGGGCCGCGCGCCACCGCCGACAAGCGCCGCCATGCTTGCGGAATGGTGGGGCGCTCGGAACGGGCGGTTCGCGCTCAGCGACCCATTCAGGATCGTTCCAGCGATGCTTTGGATCATGGCCACTTCGAGTAGTTCCCTCGGCTCCAGCGGCGGCAGGATGCTCGGAAGCCGCTGGGCAAGCATGGATTTGCCAGCGCCCGGCGGCCCGATCATCAGCATGTGGTGGCCGCCGGCGGCCGCGACCTCCAGGGCGCGCTTGGCGCTTTCCTGGCCGCGCACGTCCTTTAGATCGGGGGCGGATTCCCGGCTTTGGTCGAGATGCGGCTGAGGCTGCGGCAAATGCGACGTCCCCTTCAGGTGATTGACGAGCGCAAGAAGATGGGGCGGCGCCACGATGGCCATGGCGGCTGACGCCCAGGCCGCCTCCGGGCCACAAGCTGCCGGGCAGATAAGTCCTTTGTCGAGCGCCCCCGCTCCGAGGGCCGCCGGCAGCGCCCCCGCAATGGGGCCGAGCCCGCCATCGAGGCCAAGCTCGCCGATGATGATAAAGTCGTTCAGCGCGTCGGCCGGAATTGCGCCCGCCGCCGCCATGACGCCAAGCGCGATCGGAAGATCGTAGTGCGTGCCCTCCTTCGGCATATCGGCGGGGGCGAGGTTGACGGTGATCCGCTTCGCCGGAAGACCAAGGCCGATTGCGGTCAGCGCCGCGCGCACGCGCTCGCGGCTTTCGCCGACCGATTTGTCGGGGAGACCTACGATGGAGAAGGCCGGCAGCCCGGGCGCGATGAGAACTTGAACGTCCACCTGCTTTGCGTCGATGCCCTCAAACGTGACCGTGGACACCTGCGCGAACATGAACACCCCGCAAAACTCTTTACATTTTGAGGGATGCTATTCTTCGAATTTTATAAAATCAAGAACAATTAGCGAACCTTTTGCGCCTCAACCCTTTCTTCCACCGCATCCCAGATCAGGGCCGCGATGTCGGCGCCGCCGAAGCGTTTCACTTCGCGGATGCCGGTAGGCGAGGTGACGTTGATCTCCGTGAGATAGTCTCCGATCACGTCGATGCCGACGAAGACGAGGCCGCGCCGCTTCAGCTCCGGGCCTATGGCGTCGCAGATTTCCTGCTCGCGTGGCGTGAGCTCCGTCGCCTCTGGCCGGCCGCCGACATGCATGTTCGACCGCGTCTCGTTTTCGGCTGGAACGCGATTGATCGCGCCGGCCGGCTTTCCTTCGACAAGGATGATGCGCTTGTCGCCCTGGCGCACTTCGGGCAGGTAGCGCTGGACAACGAAAGGCTCGCGGAACACGGTCTGGAACAGCTCCACAAGCGATCCCGTGTTCGTGTCGTCGGGGCGAATCCTAAAAACGGCCGCGCCGCCATTCCCGTAGAGCGGCTTCACGATGATGTCCTTGTGCTCGGCCCGGAAAGCATTGACGGCGTCGAGAGAACGCGTGATGAGCGTCGGCGGCATGAAGTCTGGAAATTCGGTCACGAACAGCTTTTCCGGCGCGTTGCGCACGCTGGCGGGGTCGTTTACGACGAGCGTCCTGGGATGGATGTGATCGAGAATGTGCGTCGTCGTCACATAGGCCATGTCGAAAGGGGGGTCCTGGCGCAACAGGACCACATCCAGCTCCTCCAAAGCCAGCGTTTGCTTTGCCGCCAGTTCGTAATGAGCGCCGCGAACGTCGTCGACGCGCAGCTCGCAGCCTTGGGCGAAGACGCGCCCGTTTTTCATGAAAAGCTCTGCGGGCGTGTAGTAAAAGACGCTGTGCTGGCGTCGTTGCGCCTCAAGCAGGAGCGCAAACGTCAAATCGCCGTGAATGTTTATCCGCTCGATGGGGTCCATCTGTACCCCGGTTTTCAGCCGCATCGGCTCCTCGCATTCGATGTGTCTGAGCAGACTTAAAGGCGAGGACTGATTTACGCAAGGAAGGCCTGCTCGATATGGGCGCAGCCTTGGCTGGGGCTGACAAGGACGACATCGAAGCTTGTGGAGCATTGAGAAAGGCCTTCATGCTCCCCGAGAAAAACTTCGGCGGCAAGCGCTATGCGGGCCTGCTGGCGGGGCGCCACGGACCAGGCCGCTTCCTCGTGGGTTTTGCGCCGTTTCACTTCCACGAAAGCGAGGTGGTCGCCCCGCTTCGCAACAATATCAATTTCGCCCGCCTTCGTTTTGTAGCGCTGCGCCACAATCTGGTAGCTCTTGTTTTCGAGGAGCTGGCGCGCCCAGCTTTCCGCCGCCACGCCAAGGGCGTAAGAACTCTGAGTAGGCGATGCTGGCCTGCGAGGAAACGTCATGGTTGCTCATCCCTCAGCTTCAATGCCAAGTTGTAGACCCTCTTTTTTCCCGCGCCAAGTCCCGTTGCAACTTCTTCGACAGCTTCTTTCAAGCTTCCCCCTTTCATCGCTTTGCGCAGCGCATCTTCGAGGTTCGCGTCGTCCGTTTCGGGCGCATCGCCCGGGCCAATAAGCAAGACGAGTTCGCCCTTGGGGGGATTTCGCTCCACGGCGGCAAGCAGTTGCTCCGGCGTTCCGCGAACGAAGGCTTCATGGATTTTTGTGAGCTCGCGGGCGAGCGCGACGGGCCGGTCGGGGAAAACGCCGGCGATCGCCTTCAGCGCGGCTTCGATCCTGGAAGCCGTTTCGTAGAAGATCAGCGTTCCGGGTGCGTCCCGCAGCGCCTCCAAAGCGACGCGCCTCGCCTTCTCCTTTTGCGGCAGAAATCCGCCAAAGAAAAAGCAATCGGAGGAAAGCCCGCTCGCCACCAGCGCCGCCATAATCGCGGAGGCCCCTGGAACCGGAAACACGCTGTGCCCCTCCGCCAAAGCGGCGCGGGCGAGCTTGAAGCCCGGATCGGCCACAAGGGGCGTCCCGGCGTCGGAGATCAGCGCAACGGATTTGCCTTCCCGAAGCGCCGCAAGAATGCGCTCGCGCTCCTTTTCGCCGCTGAAGTCGTGGTATGCGTCGAGCTTCCGGCCGATCCCGTAAGCCGAAAAAAGCTTGCGGCTGTGGCGTGTGTCCTCGCACAGCGCGATGTCCGCGGCCGCAAGCGTGAACAGCGCTCGAATGGAGATGTCGGACAGATTGCCTATGGGCGTCGAAACGAGATAAAGGCCGGGCGCCAAGGCGGCGGCGCCGAGCTTCTCGATTTGGCGTTCAACCGCCGCAGCCAGCTCTGTTTTCAGCGTCTCGGGAAGCTGTGCGACGGTAGCCATAAATTCGCCATGCGCCGAGCCTGAAATTTTTGCCGCCCGCCGCTTCCCCATCACCAATCAGCCATAGTTGCAAAACAGGTTGCTCATGAAGAAAAGCGCCTGCAAGATGCGCGCGACTCGCAAGCAGTTTGGGTTTGCTTGCCTTCATAGCCGGCACAGGTCAACGAAAAGCTGAAACACGCCCGATGAAACTCATGGCTGAACACGCTTGCGCTCGCCTCATGTCAGGCGTCGCGTTCCTGCTTGTGTGCCTTGGAGTAAGCGCTTGCTCCGTCGGCGGTCTAGGCTCGAATAACAGTTCGAACGTCTCCAACGTCCCCGCTTCGCAAGGCGCGCCGGCCGGCGGCGTCGTGAAGGTCGCGCTGCTCCTGCCGCTCACCGGAAACGTCAACGCCCAGCAAGTGGCCAAGGCCATGAAGCAGGCGGGCGAGCTTGCGCTTTTCGAATTCGACAAGCCGAATGTGAAGCTTATCCCCAAAGACACGCATGGAACCCCCGATGGCGCGCGTCAGGCCGCTCAGGATGCGGTGAAGGACGGCGCCGAACTCCTGATCGGACCGCTGTTCGCCAATGAGGTCTCCGCCGTGGCGCCGGTGGCGCAGGCGGCGCACATCCCCGTTCTCGCTTTCTCCAGCGACCGCAATGTTGCGGGCAACGGCGTCTACCTCATGAGCTTCGTTGCGGGCAGCGACGTGCCGCGCATGATCGCCTTTGCGGTCAGCAAAGGGAAAACCCGCTTCGCCGCCCTCTTTCCGCAAAACGATTATGGCCGGATTGTCGAGCAGGCGTTCAATCGCGCCGTGCAAGAGAACCGGGCGCAAGTGGTCATGACGAAGACGTTTCCGCCCGAGGCGAACGGCATGCTCCCGCCCGTAAAGGAGATGTCGGCGCTCGCCAAGAAGGGCGCGGCCCCGCAGATCGACGCCATCTTCATCCCGGCCGGCGGCGACACGCTGCCCTCCCTTGCGCCGCTGTTCCCCTATTACGAGGTCGACACGCAGGCTGTGAAGCTGATGGGCCTTTCGGGCTGGGACTATACTGGCGCCGGCAAGGAGCCGGCCCTGCTTGGCGGCTGGTTCGTCGCGCCCGATCCCAAGGGCTGGCAGGATTTTACGCGGCGCTACGTCGAGACTTATGGCGACGCGCCGCCGCGTCTGGCGAGCCTCTCCTACGATGCGGTGAGCCTTGCGATTTCGTTGTCCGCAAATCCGCCGGAGCGGCGCTTTTCCGTCTCCGAGTTGACGCGGCCGAGCGGGTTCAACGGCGTGGACGGGCTCTTCCGGCTTCGGCCCGATGGAACTGCCGAGCGCGGCTTCGCGGTCATGGAAGTGCAGAAATACGGCAGCCAGCCGATCGATCCTGCCCCGTCCTCTTTCGGGACGGCCGTCGCTCAGTACTGAGGCCGCTGTCCGCCGCCCGCGTGAAGTCCTGATGCGATGGCCGCGATCAGCGCGTTCAGGACGAGCGCGCCTTGGGGCGTCGCTTTCAGCCAGTCGCCGCCGCGCTGGAGCAGACCTTGTCCCTCAAACGCCGCGATGTCTTCAAGCGCGGGGCTGAAGCCCGTTTGCGCCGCGAGCCTTCTCAGATCCAGCCCCTCGCGCAAGCGCAGCCCCATAAGCAGCGCCTCCTCGGCTTGCTGGCGCGCGGAAAGCTCGACGCGCTCCTCGCGGCCATGCCCGCATGAGCCAACCTGCGCCGCCCACTCCGAAGGCGAAGAGATGGCCTCCATGGCGTATCGCCGGCCATTCGCGGCGATGCGCCCGTGGGCGCCGGGACCGATGCCGAAGTAATCGCCGTAGCGCCAATAGGCGAGGTTGTGGCGGCTTTCCTGCCCTGGCGCGGCGTGGTTCGAGATTTCGTAAGCCGGAAGCCCGGCCGCCTCGCATGCCTCCTGCGTCACGCTATAGAGATCCGCCGATAATTCTGGCCCGGGAATCTTAATCTTGCCGGCGCCATGCAGGGCGAAGAACGCGGTCTCGGGCTCTATGGTGAGTTGATACAGCGATAGATGACCCCGCGCGAGGGCCAGCGCCTCATCAAGCTCGGCGCGCCATCCGGCTTCGGTCTGCCCCGGCCGCGCGTAGATCAGGTCGAAGCTCATGCGCTCGAAATTCTTCTCCGCCATGGCCAGCGCACGCCGGGCCTCCGCGGATGTGTGAAGACGCCCGAGGAAGCGAAGCTGGTCGTCGGAGAGCGATTGCACGCCGATGGAGACGCGATTGACCCCCGCGAGTCGATACCCGCTAAATCTCGTTGCTTCCGCGCTCGACGGGTTTGCCTCGAGCGTGATTTCGCAATCTGGCGCTGCGGACCACAATGCCGCGATTTCATCGATGAGCGCCGCGACGGTTTCCGGCGCCATAAGCGAGGGCGTGCCCCCTCCGAAGAAGATGCTCGAAATCGACCGCCCCGGCGTTTCCTCACGATAATGCCGCAACTCGGCGATAGCGGCGGCGAGATATTGCTCGTCGCTTATGCTTCGGCGGGCATAGGAATTGAAGTCGCAATAGGGGCATTTCGACTGACAGAAAGGCCAATGGAGGTAGATCGCCAGCTCGCCGCGACCGTCAACGGTCGCTGGCTCATTCTCCGCTGTCGCCGGCGAGGGCTGCGGCTCGGAAGGCTGCGAAGGCTTCGGCGCGGTGGGAGATTGCATGCTTCCTGGCGGGGTCCATCTCCCCAAACGTCACATCGTAGCCTTCGGGGACGAAAATGGGATCGTAGCCGAAGCCCTTGGTTCCTCGCGGCGGCCAGATCAGATGGCCCGGCGCGGCGCCCTTGAAGAACTGGACGGCGCCGGACGGATTTGCAAGACAAAGCACGCAGATGAATTCGGCGGCGCGATCCTTTTGCGCGGTCGCGCCCCGCGCTTTCAACTCGTCCTCGACTTTCGCCATGGCGCGATGGAAATCGCGCGGCTCGCCCGCCCACCGCGCTGAGTGGACGCCGGGCGCCCCGCCAAGCGCCGCGACTGCGAGGCCGGAATCGTCGGCGAGCGCAAGCCGCCCCGTCGCTACCGCGGTAGTCTGCCGCCTTGAGCTGCGCATTTTCTTCGAACGTGTCGCCGGTTTCCTCTGGCTCCGCAACGCCAAGCTCGCTCGACGACAAGACGGCGACGCCCAGGGGATCGAACAGGTCGCGGAACTCCCTCAGCTTGCCCGGATTGTGCGTCGCGATAACCAAGGCATCGCCTTTCTTGAGGCGGAACCCTGCGCCCATGCTTTTGAAGTCCTCTTAGAGCACCGTCAGCTTTTGCAGATTGACGAGTTCGGCGACCCCTTTTTTCGCGAGGCCCGTAAGCTCCGCCATCCGCTCCTCGGAGAAGACGGCTTTCTCGGCGCTTGCCTGAATCTCCACGATCATGCCCTTGCCGGTGAACACGAAATTTGCGTCAGCCTCCGCCTCGGAATCTTCGGCGTAATCGAGATCGAGCACAGGCTCGCCCTTATAGATGCCGCTTGAGACAGCGGCCACCTGGTCCTTCAACACGCCATCCCGGATCATGTCGCGTGCGCGCATCCATTGGAAACAATCGTGCAGCGCGACCCAAGACCCGGTTATGGCCGCGGTGCGCGTCCCGCCGTCGGCCTGAAGCACGTCGCAGTCCACTGTGATTTGCTTCTCGCCCAACGCTTGCAAATCCACAACAGCGCGGAGCGCGCGACCGATAAGCCGCTGGATTTCCTGGCTGCGCCCTGATTGGCGCCCCGATGTCGAACTCGCGGCGCGTGCGCTCGGAGGTCGCGCGCGGCAGCATGCCGTATTCGGCTGTAATCCAGCCCCGGCCCTGGCCTTTCAGCCAGGGCGGCACACGCTCCTCAAGGCTCGCCGTGCAGAGAACATGCGTGTTGCCGAATTTGATGAGGCACGACCCTTCCGCATGGAGCGAAAAGGCGCGCTGAAAACTCACGGGGCGCAAATCGCCCGCCTGCCGTTTCGAGGGGCGCATGGGATCAGTCCATGATTGAGTGACATGGGTGGCAAAGCCTTGAGTGGCGGGAACACTAGGCCAGCGGGCGCCCCCGATCAACGGCTTTAAACTCGATCTCTCCAGGTTTCGCCGACCTCGATGCCGCAGCAGCGACGCGAAGACCGCGCGATGCGGCGACTCCCCCTAATCTGTGGAAGTCGCCAAAGGCTTCAACTCAGTCTCGCCGTAGAGGAGGAAGAGGCTTTATTCCCAAAAAGGGACAAGCGGCTTTTAAGAAAAACGGCCACGTCGTCCCTGCGCAGCATGTTGCCTTCCATAACGGGCATCAAAAGCGGCGAGCGCGCGGCGTACCCCGTCTTATATCGAACGCTCTCTTGGCTGCTCTGCTCAACCATGGCTAATTCCTAAATTGCACGACAACCTTTTCTCTTCTTACCCCAATTCGGAAGAGAAGGGCGTGCTTTGGGGCTCGGTGAGGCAATTGTGCATGCCGAGCGTGACCCAGCTGCAACAGAAGGTCACGCGGACCGAGCTTATGCAGAGCCTTTGGTGAACAACCCCGGAACAGCCTGTGGAAAAATTAGACTGTCCCGGTTTCGAAAGCGCCCTTGGCGGGCGTTGGGGGAGAAAGCACCCGGGCCGGGCGCTTTATTTAGGCGGCCGCGGCCCTGTTCATGCGGTTCTCGATCAATTCCGTCACCACGCCCGGCTCTGCAAGCGTGGACGTATCGCCGAGATTCGAGAAGTCGTCTTCCGCGATTTTGCGCAGGATGCGCCTCATGATCTTGCCCGAGCGGGTCTTCGGCAGAGCCGGCGCGAACTGGATCAAGTCGGGCGTCGCGATCGGGCCGATCTCCTGGCGGACCCAGTTGCGAAGCTCCGTCCGCAGCGCTTCGCTCGGCTCCACGCCCGCCATCAGGCTTACATAGACGTAGATGCCCTGACCTTTCAGGCTGTGCGGATACCCCACGCACGCCGCCTCGGCCACCTTTGGATGGGCGACGAGCGCCGACTCGACCTCGGCCGTGCCCATGCGGTGGCCGGCGACGTTGATCACGTCGTCGACGCGGCCGGTGATCCAGTAGTAGCCATCGGCATCGCGGCGGCATCCGTCGCCCGTGAAATATGTGCCGGGATAAGCCGAGAAATAGGTTTGCACGAAGCGATCGTGATCGCGGTAGACCGTGCGCATCTGGCCCGGCCATGAATCCGCGATCACAAGGTTTCCTTCGCCGGCGCCTTCGACCGTCTGGCCATCGGGCGCGACGAGGGCGGGCTTGATGCCAAAGAAGGGCAGCGTCGCCGAGCCAGGCTTCGTTGCTATCGCGCCGGGCAGCGGCGTAATGAGAATCCCTCCCGTTTCCGTCTGCCACCAGGTGTCGACGATCGGGCAGCGCTCGTCGCCCACGATGTGATAGTACCATTCCCAGGCTTCGGGGTTGATCGGCTCGCCCACGCTGCCGAGCAGCTTGAGCGACTTGCGGCTTGTCTTCTTGACGTGGTTTTCGCCGGCGCCCATCAGCGCGCGGATGGCGGTCGGCGCGGTGTAGAACGTGTTCACCTGGTGCTTATCGACGACATCCCAGAAGCGTGAGGCGCTCGGATAATTGGGCACGCCTTCGAACATGAGCGTGGTCGCCCCGTTGGCGAGGGGGCCGTAAAGAATATAGCTGTGCCCTGTGACCCAGCCGACGTCGGCCGTGCACCAATAAATGTCGCCATCCTTGTAGTCGAACACATATTGGTGCGTCAGCGACGCATAGACGAGGTAGCCGCCCGATGTGTGGAGAACGCCCTTGGGCTGTCCCGTCGAGCCCGACGTATAGAGGATGAAAAGCGGGTCCTCGGCGTTCATCTCCTCCGGCGGGCAGTCCGCGGAAACGCTCTGCATCTCGTCGCCGAGCCAGAAATCGCGCCCCGAGGTCCATGCGACTGGGCTGTTGGTCCGCTTGACCACGAGGACGCGCTCGACGGTCGGGCATTTCTCCAGCGCCTTGTCGGCGTTCGCCTTGAGCGGAACCTTGCGGCCGCCGCGGACGCCTTCGTCGGCGGTGATCAGTACGGTCGAATCGCAGTCGAGGATGCGGCTCGCCAAGCTGTCGGGCGAGAAGCCGCCGAACACCACCGAGTGGATCGCGCCAACGCGGGCGCACGCCAGCATGGCGTAGGCGGCTTCCGGGACCATCGGCAGGTAGATCGTGACGCGATCGCCCTTCTTGACGCCGTGCTTCTTCAAAACATTGGCGAAGCGGCTGACGCGCTCGTGAAGCTGACGATAGGTGATCTTGAGGTCCATATCGGGCTCATCGCCCTCCCAAAGGATCGCCACCTGGTCCCCGCGCGTTTCGAGGTGCCTGTCCACGCAGTTCGCGCATACGTTCAGCGATCCGTCCTCGAACCATTTGATCGAAACGTTGTGCGGATCGTAGGAGGTGTGCTTGACCTTGGTGAACGGCTTGATCCAGTCGACGCGGGCGGCCTGATCGCGCCAGAACCCATCGGGATCGTTGATGCTCCAGTCGTAAAGCGCGCGGTATTTTTCCTCGTTAATCCAGGCTGAAGAGCTCCAGTTTCCCGGAACCGGATAGGTCTTGACCGTCATCAACGTCCTCCTCGATGTGCGCTTTTCGCGCCATTATGTTGAGTGCTCGGGTTTTGAGCAAGTTGCGCGAAGGTCGAACAGGAGTTTTTAAGTTTTGGCGGTCAGCTGCATTTGGAATGGCCGCAGTTCCGGCAGACGCGGCATCCCTCTTGATAGATCATGCTTGGCGATCCGCACCGCGGACAAAAATCGGCGACCTCAAGCGCGCGGGCGTCCGCGACAAACTCCACGCCGTCTTCGCTGTCCGGCGGCGTTTGCGCTGGGTTTTCCGGTCCAGGCGCGCCTTCGGTTTGAAAACCGATATGGAGAAAATGTTGCTCGATGACCTCCCCGATCGCAGCCAGCAGGCTCGGCACGTATTTGCCATTCGTCCACGCTCCGCCGCGCGGGTCGAAAACCGCCTTCAATTCCTCGACGACGAAGCGGACATCGCCGCCCCGGCGGAAGATCGCGCTGATCATGCGGGTTAGCGCCACCGTCCAGGCGTAATGCTCAAGGTTCTTGGAATTGATGAAGATTTCGAAAGGCCGCCGCCGCCCCTGCTCGAACGCGTCGTTGATCGTGACATACATTGCGTGATCCGACTCAGGCCACTTGAGCTTGTAAGTGAATCCCGAGAGCACCGTATCGCGGGCGCGCGGCGGCGCGTGAGCCGGCTGGCTCTCCTGCGGGATCGCAGGCGCAAGTGGCAGGGCGGACTGCGCCCCCGGCGCCGCAGGCGCGGAGGGGGCCGAGGACAGCACCGCGCCCGTGATCGTATTCGGGCGATAGGCCGAGCACCCTTTCAGGCCAAGCCGGTAGGCGTCGAGGTACAGCATCTCGAAATCCTCGAAAGCGATTGTTTCAGGGCAGTTGACCGTCTTCGATATCGAGGCGTCGACATGGCGCTGAAGCGCAGCCTGCATGAGCAGATGCTGCTGCGGCGCGAGGCTTTGCGCCGATACGAAGGCGGCGGGCAGGGAAGCGTCGCCATGGCTTGCGCGGAAAAGACGCACGGCGTAATCCTGAACGGTTTCATGCCGCTCGGAGCCGTCCGGCGAAAGCAGGCGGCGGCGATATTCGAAATCGAAGACGGGCTCGATTCCGCTCGAAACGTTGCCGGCGAGAAGGGAGACTGTGCCCGTGGGGGCGATCGACGTCAGCACGCCGTTGCGCAGGCCGTTCTTGCGGATTGTCTCCTGCAGGGACGGCGGAAGCGATGCCGGAAACGGGCGCTGCAAGAACCTGTCGGCGTCGAAAAGCGGAAACGCCCCCTTCTCGCTCGCCAAGTCCGCGCTGGCGGCATAGGCGGCGCGGCTGATTTGGGCCATCCATGAACCGGCGATGCCGCGCCCTTCTTCCGAGCCGTAATCGGCGCCGCACAGGATGAGGGCGTCGGCGAGCCCCGTCACCCCCAGCCCAATGCGCCGCTTGGCCTTGGCCTCCTGCTCCTGCTGCGGGAGCGGATAACGGGATACGTCGATGATATTGTCGAGCAGCCGCACCGCAACCCGCGTCAGGCGTTCGAGCCTGCGCTCGTCGAGCCTCGCCGCCCCGGTGAACGGCTTTTCCACAAGCGCCGCCAGATTGATCGAGCCGAGCAGGCATGCGCCGTGTGGCGGCAGGGGCTGTTCGCCGCACGGGTTGGTGGCGCTGATCTCCTCGCAGTAACCGAGGTTGTTCAGTGCGTTTACGCGGTCGATGAAGATGACGCCGGGCTCCGCATAGTCGTAGGCGCTGCGCATGATCTTCCGCCAGAGTCCGCGCGAGCTCACGGTGCGGAAAACCTCTCCGCCGAAGACAAGCGGCCACGCGCCGTCGGCCTCGACCGCGTCCATGAAGGCGCCGGTCGCGAGCACCGACAGATTGAAATTGCGCAAGCGCGCCGGATCCGACTTCGCCTCGATAAAAGCCTCGATGTCGGGATGATCGCAGCGCAAGGTTCCCATCATGGCGCCGCGCCTTGCGCCCGCGGACATGATCGTCTTGCACATGGCGTCCCAGACGTCCATGAAGCTTACGGGACCCGAGGCGTCCGCGCCGACGCCGCGCACATGGGCGCCTTTAGGCCTCAGCGTCGAGAAATCGTGGCCGATGCCGCCTCCCTGCTGGAGCGTGAGCGCGGCTTCCCTGACGTGAGCGAAGATCGAGCCCATGTCGTCCGCGATCCGGCCCATCACGAAGCAGTTGAAAAGCGTGACGCCGCGCCCCGTGCCGGCGCCCGCGAGGATGCGTCCCGCGGGAATGAACGCGAAACCCGCCATGGCGTCGAGAAAACGTCGCTCCCAGACCTTGCGCGATTGCTCCGGCTCCGCTGAAGCAGCGGCTCGGGCGACCCGCGCCCAGGTGTCCTCTATGGATTGGTCCGCGCTTCCCCCTGGCCCTGTAAACCTGTATTTGGCGTCCCAGATTTGTTGAGAAAGCGGGATCAAAGTTGGCGGCTTATCCAGAACTCGCACGGGCATATTCCTATTTCAGACATCAAATGTTCACCTTTTGTACGCGCAGTCAAGGGGCGGGCTGTGGATAACTTTCCCTCGCTCTCCTTAGATATGATGCATGAAGGCCGGCGCGATAGGCGGCCGGCGCGCCGCTACAGGCTTTCCCGCTCGGCAGCCGCTCGCGCCGGACTTTCAAAACGCACGGGTGGGTCGAACCCGAGGCTCTCAAGCTCCCGTCGGGCTTCGAGGCAAAGACGGTTCGAGGCCACCTCGATCACGGACTGAAGCCGCTCCATGAACTCCTGGCGGGGCAGTCCGGGCGGGATCGGGTCCAGGAACTTGGCCACGATCGTGCCGGGATAGCGAAGGAAGGAGCGCCGCGGCCAGCACATGCCGGAATTGAGCGCGACCGGACAGACCGGCACATTGAGGTCCTGATACAAGAGGGCGACCCCCGGCTTGTAGTCTGGCGCGTCGCCTGGATTTTTCCTTGTGCCTTCAGGGAAAATGAGGATTTCGCGACCTTCAGCGGCGCGGCTTCTCGCCTCTCGCGACATCTGGCGCAAGGCGGCTGGGCCAAGATCCCGCTGAACCGGGATCAGCTCGAACTTCCGGCAGAACCTGCCGTAAAGCGGCACAGACAGAAGCTCGGCTTTCATCACGAGCGCGGGATCGCGCATCAGCGAGATGAGCGCGAAGGTATCCCACGCCGATTGATGCTTGGCCGCCACGATGACAGGACCCTGCAGGAGCTTTTCCCGGCCGCGAACCTCCATCCTCGTTCCGCAAATCGCGCGCAGAAGAAAGACGGTTGTGTCGCCGTGTGCCGCAAGACCGGCCATGGCCCAGCGGCGGGGGCAGAGAAGCAGCCAGCTGCCGAGTATGAGAAAAACGGCCCACGTCACGTAGAGGATGGGATAGAACAGCAGCGATCTGGCATAGAGCGCGATTTTAGTTAACGCGCGCATTGATCACCGGGTTTTGATGTTCGGCCTTAAGGCCGCCGCCCAGGACGGAATTCGCGCCATATCGCGCGAAAGCCGTGATGAACTTGAGATATTCCTTGGCGAGAACCCAGGCCGTGCGGGGATCGCTCCACCACTGCTCTTCCAGCCTCGGCGCTTTCACGGGGTAGGGGAAAAACTCAACGTCGGGCATCGCCTGGCGCAGTTCGATCAGCGTGCGGGGCATGTGATAGGTCGACGTCACGACGATGAGCGAGCGGTAGCCTTGGCTCCGCACCCAGGCTGTCGTTTCGAAGGCGTTGTCCTCGGTGTTGAGCGCTCGCTTGTCCAGGTCGACGCAGCAATCGAACAGACCGGCGTCGCTATCGGCCCTGTTTGAGCGGATTATTTCCAGAGCGCGCGTGCTCTTGTTGACTCCGGAAATGAGCAGGCGCCGCGCTTTTCCCTCGGCAAGCAGCCGCAACGCCTCCGAGATCCTGTCCTCATCCCCGGTCAGGGCCACGATTTCGTCCGCCCGCTGCGGAATTGTCGCGGTCGTTACGCTGACGGAGTAGGCGAAAATGAAAAATCCCGCGGCTATGGCGATGAAGAAAACGGCTATTACACGTGCAGCGTGCAGAATGATCGCGGCTGCGCTGAATGGATATCGAGGCGGCTTCTTTTCAAAGGCGGTGCTCATCCCGAACTAATTATATCGCTAAGGCTCCGCATTTGCATATCCTTTTTTGCAGCGGCGGAATGCCCGACGCGGACTCAGGCGTTTTGTTGATTTAAAATGCGCCGAACCCCGTAACGGGACGTCATCTTGCAGATGGCGGCTATCGCGACGACGACGATCAGGAGCACGATATACCCGCCAAGGTCGAGCGTCCCCGCGCCGACAAGGCGCCGGATTTCCACCTGCGATGTGACGGAGCTGCTTACGCCCTCGGTGACGTAGGGCACGCAGAAAAAGACGAGGGCGGCCAGGGCGGCGCCTGCAATTCCGGCCCTGATCCCGACTTTCAGGAAATGCGCCTCGAACTGCTGGGCGATGAACCTTTCCTCCGCTCCGATAAAGTTCAGCACCGACACGATCTCGCGGTTGGACGCCAGCGCGCTTGTCGCCGCCGCGACGATCACCGCGGCTGTGGCCGTCGCCATGAGGATGAGCATGCCAATGCCCGCGAGTTCGAGAAGCCTCGTCAAGCGGCGGATTTCATTGCGCCAGTGTCCATGGTCGTCCAGCATCGCGCCCGGATGCTTCGCCTCAAGGACCATCTTGAGCGTCGAGACATCGGGGGGATTGTCGCGGTCGATCTCCACCGCAATCAGCCGGGGTATTGCGAAAGTACGAAGGACGTCGGACTTGCCGATCCATGGTTCGACAAGCTTCAGCGACTGCTCGCGCGTAAACGGCGTGACCCGCTTGACGCCGTTCTGATCCGAGAGGAATTTTGCGATCTCGGCAACCTTCTCCTCGCTCATTTCTCCCGCGCGCTGCTGGATCTGAACGGTGATCTCGGCCGAGATCTTGTTTGTCCAGACGTTCGCGGCGTTGAAAACCAGGTAGACGCCGCAGGCTGTGATCGACGCGAGGAAGCCCATGATCGCGATCACGAGAATGAGGGAGCGGCCGGTGACCGAGCCTGGAGGCACGATTGGAGCGTTCGGCCGCGCGAATTTGGCGGCCGATTGCGCGAGCGTCTTGATGGGGACGGGAAGCGTTTGCGAGGTGTCGGCGGTGCTCATGCTGGCGCCTTATTCGTGAAGTTCGAGACGCCCATTCTCCAGCTGCATGCGCGCGGCCGAGAATTGAGACATGAGCTGATAATCATGGGTGGCGATGATTATGGAGGTGCCAAGCCGGTTCAGCTCGATGAAGAGCCTAAGGAGGCGGCGCGCCATCTGCGGGTCGACGTTGCCGGTCGGCTCGTCGGCGAGAAGTAGCTCCGGCTTCGCGATCACGGCGCGAGCTATCGCGGCCCTCTGCTTTTCCCCGCCCGAAAGGATTGCGGGAAACGCGTGCATCCGGTCGCCAAGCCCCACCCATTTCAGAAGCTCGGTAACGTCCTCTTGATAGTCGCTTGGCTTGCGCCCCATGACGCGAAGCGGAAGCGCAACATTCTCCCAGGTGGTTAGGTGATCGAGAAGCCTGAAATCCTGGAAAACGATCCCGATGCGCCGCCTGAGGTCGGCGCGCTGCCCGGTCGTATTCTTGGCAATATTTCGTCCGAAAAGGTAGAGGAGACCCCGCGTGGGACGTAGCGACATGTTCAAGAGCCTGAGAAGAGTTGTTTTGCCGGCGCCGGAAGGCCCCGTCAGGAAATGAAACGATCCAGGCTGAAGATGGAAGTTGATATCGCGCAAAACCTCTTGCCCGACTCCATAGCGGAGACCGACATTCTCGAATCGAATAAGAGCATGACCCGATACCACAACCTTGACCCTGCTGTTCGCTCTTGTCCGCTTTATGATAAAGCGAGTGCGATCTAGCAATCGATTTAGACAAAGGCGAGACGGCGTTAGCGGAAAACTACAAAATAGAGTTGATCGATGATCATTGAATGCCCGGCTTGCACGACACGTTACGACATCAAGACGGAGTTGCCGCTCGAAGGGCGGACCGTGCGATGCGCGAAATGCGGGACCGTCTGGCGCGCTATGCCCGAGCCGCAGGAGGCCCCGGAAGCCGCCGAAACGGCCTGGGCCGCGACCGAGGCCAGGAAGGCAATGACCGGATGGGACGCGGGCGAGGAAGAGCGCCGCGACGCCGCCGAAGATGCTCACGGCGACCAATGGGCTGCCGGCCATGAAAGCGCGCACGCATCACACGAGGAAAGCAGCGAGAACCAAGCAAGCGCTCGTGTCCAAGCGAGCGACATCGGCGAAGAGCAGCCTCAGCCGGAGCAGAATGACGATCGCGATAAAGACGAGGCCGCCGGCAAGGTAAGTTGGTTCAGCAGCTTCAGGCGCAAAAAGAAGTCGAAGGACAAGGACGTGTCCGAAGAGACTTTAGCAGTCGCGGCTCCCGTGCAAGCGAGCGGAGAGACGATTCCTTTCCCTCGGCCGCATCTCGCGGAAGAGGCCCCGGCGGCGCCGGAGGAAGACCTGCGGACGCTGGAGGATGCGCGGCAGGCGGTTCGGAACGTCTTCTCAAGCTTGAGCGAGGGGCGCGCGTCCTCCCGGGCCATATTGGCAGCCAGTCCGCTGGCGGCGGAAGTAGACCGGGAGCAAACGGCCGAGTCCCCTTCCGAACCGGACGTGGAGAACGCCTGGACCGGCGCCGCGTCCGCCAGGGACGATGCGGCCGAAGGGCTCTGGATGAGCGTCTCGGCCAATGTAACAGAGCCGAACGCCTCCGTTGACCGGGCTGAGGCTGAAGGCTGGCGCGGGCCGAACGGCAGGAGCGAGCCTCCGGCCGGAAGTGAACGCGCTTGGGCGCCGGCCAAGCGAGACCCTTTCGGCGACGACGAGAAATCGGACCCCGACGCCGCTCTTCGCGAGGCGATGTGGTCGCACTTTCCGTCCTCCGAGAAAGCTTCGCTGCCCGGCAACGATCTCGCCAACCGGCTTGAAACGCATCTTCGATCCACGACCCCGGACGCGGCGGAGCCTGCGCCCCAAAAAAGCATCGCCGGCCTTTGGAGAAAATCCGCCGCCGACATCGACGAGGAAGTGGCCGAGCAGCCGGCCATCGTCGAAGAGACCCCTGAGAGCAAAGACTACGACGCCGTTTTCGATCCGCGGCTTTTTCGCGAAATCGAAGAAACGCAGGAAAAGTCGGGCGAGGCAAGGAGAGGCGGCCGTGGAGGCTTGGCCATTGCAGCGGCGTGGGGACTTTTCATTTGCGTGGCGGCCGGTCTTGCCGGGGGGTTCCTTGCCTTCCGCGACATCATCGCAGACGCCGCGCCTGGCCTGGCGCCGCTCTATCGCGCTTTGGGCGTCCCCATCACGCTACAGCCGCTGGTTATAGACGAGGTGCAATACACCTGGAAGATTGCGGAAAACAAGCCGGTTCTTGTGATAAGTGGAATTGTCCATAATAAGGCGCAACGTAAGGTCAGGGTTCCGCAGCTTTACATAACCATCAAGGATCAGGATCCGGCGCTTGATCGCGAATATTCGGCCAACCTGAAGCTCGATCGCTCGAAAATAAGGTCCAATGAGCGGGCAGATTTCGATATTGAATTGTTGTCGCCGAGCCCCACCGTTACATCGGTCGAACTCGAACTTCGTAACATCCGCTAGCCGCGCATGACCCAAACGCTGCTCCAGAGATACCGCCGCTTGCTGGCGGATGGAAGGATTGCGCCGGATAGCGCCCAGGCGCTTGCGGTCGAGAAGCTGCAAATGCTGACGAACCGCCTCGCTTACTATACGCCGCCGGCGCGCACCGACTTTTTCTCCTTCTTTACCCGCAAGCGCGGCGAAGTTCCGAAGGGCCTTTACATTTTCGGACCCGTGGGCCGCGGGAAGACCATGCTGATGGATCTTTTCTTCCAGGAAGCGCCGGTGTTGCCGAAGCTCCGCGCCCATTTCCACGAGTTCATGGCGGAAGTTCATGCCCGGCTTGCGGTCGCCCGCCGCGAGGCCAAGGACGACCCCATCGTCGCCGTGGGCATGAGCATCGCCGAGGAGGCGAGGCTTCTCTGCCTCGACGAGCTGTTCGTCACCGACATCGCGGACGCGACCATTCTCCACCGTCTTTTCGGCACGCTCTTCGAGGCCGGAACGGTCGTGGTGGTGACGTCCAACGTCCAGCCCAGCAGCCTCTACAAGGGCGGACGCAACCGCGATCAGTTCCTGCCTTTCGTCGAACTTGTGGAGCACAAGCTCGAGCTGTTCCAGCTTGAATCCGCCTGCGACTACCGGCTTGAGCACCTCTCGCAGAGCATGCTCTATTTCACGCCCAACGACGAAGAGGCGCGGGCCTCGATGGACAACCTCTGGCACAAGCTGACATTTGGCGAGCCCTGCATGAGCGACACGCTCATGGTGCTTGGCCATAAGCTGGATGTGCCGTGCGCCTGCCTCGGGGTGGCGCGCTTCGCGTTTCGCGACCTCTTCGAAAAGCCGCTCGGCCCGCAGGACTATCTCGCCCTCGTCCGCAACTATCACACGATCTTTGTCTATGACATTCCTGTCATGGGCCGGAATGACCAGAACCCGGCGCTGCGCTTCATCACCTTCATCGACACGCTTTACGATCACCGCACCGGCTTCGTGGCCTCGGCCGCCAAGGAGCCCGCGCTGTTATGCAACGCCGGGGACGGGACGGAGCACTTCGAGCGCGCAGTCTCCCGCATTATCGAGATGCGCTCGCCGGAATACCTGTCGCATAGCGCCAGCACCCATCGGCCGCCCCGCATTACGGCGTAGCAGCGCCGACGTCGCCTATTCTAAAGCAATCGGAAAATTAGAACGGCCAGAAAGTATAGCAGCGGAAGGTCGCCCAAGTCGGATTCGGGTAGTGGCACAGCCCGTAATGGGACAGCGTGAGGCGGCGGCCACACCTGTTATAGGGGCAATGGCGATAATGAACCGCAACGGCGCTGGAGGCGGCATGGACGCCGTTGGCTGCGCCGGACGGGAACGCAAACGAATTCGTCGAGACGAAAGACGCGGCGAGAATACCGAACGCGGCGATGAGAAGCTTCTTCATGGTCATGATCCGAATATCGGCTTTTCAGCCGGCCCTAACGTCTTGATGCTGAATATTTATCCTAGCATGTCCTCTCGCGGCTAAGAAAGCGATAGGTCTATGCCAAAGAGAGAAAAAGCCGATCTGTGGCTCAGGCGTTACAGAGGATTTGCCTGTGCGCGGCCGCGAGCGCTTCGTCTCATGGCTTGACAGCGCCCCGCCGCATCCGCCACACCTTCCCGCAACGAATTCCCACGCATGAGCGCAAATTATGAAAATCAACGGCAATGAAATCCGGCCGGGCAACGTCATCGAGCACAACAACAGCCTCTGGGTCGCGGTCAAGACCCAGGCGGTGAAGCCCGGCAAAGGGCCGGCCTATAATCAGGTCGAGCTTAAGAACCTTATCAACGGCTCGAAACTGAACGAGCGCTTCCGGTCGTCCGAGACGGTCGAAAAGGTGCGGCTCGAGCAGAAAGACTTTCAGTTCCTCTTCACGCAGGGCGACATGCTGGTGTTCATGGACACCGACACCTATGAGCAGATGGAGCTTGCTCAGGAGTTTGTCGGCGAGCGCTCGGCCTTTCTTCAGGACGGCATGAAGGTCGTGGTGGAAATGCATGAAGGCCGGCCCATCGGCATCAGCCTGCCGGATCAGGTGACGCTGACCATCGCGGAGGCCGATCCGGTCGTGAAGGGGCAGACCGCCGCGTCGTCATACAAGCCCGCAATCCTGGATAACGGCGTGCGTATCCTGGTCCCGCCCTTCGTCACAGCGGGCGAGAAGGTGATCGTCGACACCAACGAGATGGCCTATGTGAGGCGCGCGGAATAGCCTCGCGCGTTGTCGGAAGAGATGTCTACTACAGGCGCATCCCTCATCCTGTCCTTCTCCCGCTGGAAGAATGGACGCCGGCGATAGTGGCTGCGGCCTAGTATAGGGTGGAGGAACCTGCCCGGAATCACAGGAGTTTGCCATGCCCGCTTCGGCGCTTATGACGATCATGATGAACGCCGCCCGGAAAGCGGGCCGCAGTCTCGCGCGGGACTTTGGCGAAGTGGAGCATCTCCAGGTCAGCGTTAAGGGGCCGGCAAATTTCGTGTCCGCCGCCGATCACCGCGCCGAGACGATCCTGTTCGAGGAGCTGAGCAAAGCCCGGCAAGGCTATTGCTTCCTGATGGAGGAGCGCGGGCTCGTCGAAGGCCCCGACAAGTCGCATACCTGGATCATCGATCCGCTGGACGGCACCACGAATTTTCTGCATGGGATTCCGATGTTCGCCATCTCGGTCGCGCTCGAACGCGAGGGCGAGCTTGTGGCGGGCCTCGTCTACAACCCCGCGACCGGCGACATGTACACGGCGGAGCGCGGAAAAGGCGCGTTCCTGAACGACACCCGCCGCCTGCGCGTGGCCGCTAGGCCGGACCTCAGCACGGCGGTGATAACCACCGGCATCTCACATTGCGGCAAGCCGGGGCAGGAACAAAACCTTCGTGAGATCCATGCCGTCATGCGCGATGCGGCCGGCATCCGCCGGACAGGCGTGGCTTCCATCGATTGCGCCTGGGTCGCCCAGGGGCGCTTCGACGGCTACTGGGAGCGCCATATCCAGGCTTGGGACATCGCGGCCGGCATCGTGCTTTTGCGCGAAGCGGGCGGCTACGTGAGCGACACGCAAGGCGGCCAAAATATGCTGAAGACAGGCGATATTGTTTGCGGCAACGAGGCCATTCACACCGCCCTTCTCAAGCGGGTCGCAGTCCAG
This sequence comes from uncultured Alphaproteobacteria bacterium, assembly GCA_963748525.1. Taxonomy (GTDB): domain Bacteria; phylum Pseudomonadota; class Alphaproteobacteria; order Rhizobiales; family Rhodomicrobiaceae; genus Rhodomicrobium. Next base: position 332,874 of record CAVVJJ010000017.1, on the reverse strand, counting down.
GCGTAAGCCTTCGAGACTAACGGGGAAGTTAGTGTTGCGAACCGCTTAAATGTTGTATCAGAAGGCCCGAAACCAGAGTTCTGCGATCTAGGCGCCTGCGAGACATCCGCGATGAGCAAACCGCCCTATTACAAGACCATGTCAGGCCCGCAGACCTTCGTGGGACGCATGCTTCTCTTCCTGATCCTGACCGGCCTCTTCGGCGCCATCATCAACAAGCAGATCCTGACGAACTTCGATCACAACAGGCCGCTGAACTCGCTCATCATCGGCGTCCTGATTTTCGGCATCCTCTACACGTTCCAGCAGGTTCTCAGGCTCTACCCGGAGATCCGGTGGGTCAACAATTTCCGCATTTCCGATCCGGGCATCGGCGACGATCGTGTGCCTGTCATGCTTGCGCCGATGGCGATGATGCTGCGGCGGAGGCAGGGGCACGCCGTCATTTCCACCATAGCGATGCGCTCCATTCTCGATTCCATCGCATCCCGGCTCGACGAAAGCCGGGAAACCACGCGCTACCTCGTCGGGCTGCTGATTTTCCTCGGCCTTCTTGGAACCTTTTGGGGGCTCTTGCTGACCACCGGTTCTGTTGGCGATACGATCTCGGCGCTGAACACCGAAGGCAAGGAGACGGCGCAAGTCTTCCAGGAATTGAAAACCGGCCTCGAAGCGCCGCTTCGCGGCATGGGCACGGCTTTCTCGGCGTCGCTCTTCGGCCTCGCCGGCTCTCTCATCCTCGGCTTTCTCGACCTTCAGGCGGGCCAGGCCCAGGCGCGTTTCTATAACGAGCTTGAGGAGTGGCTTTCGACGATCACTGAGCTTCGACCCGATTCCCCCGGCGAGACGCCCGGCAGCCAGGCGCAGCTCAGGTTCGCGCTCCTCGACATGCAGCGCAGCATCACCGACCTTGCGGACAAGATCGAGCAAGGCGTCATCCGCGGCGGGCAACCGAACAACGAGGGACTGGACCGGCTCTCCGACGGCATCGAGAAGCTCGTCCAGCAGATGCGGGCCGAGCAAAAGGTGTTGCGGGAGTGGGTTGACGAGCAGTCGCATAACCAGAGCGAGCTCGCGGCGGTGCTGAAGGAGCAGAATAAGCTGGCCGGGGCGCTCCGCGAGATCGCGGCCCGTGCGCCGCGCCGCGATCCGATCGACCGCTGACAGGAAAGGTCACGCCGATGCTATCGAGATCGCGCCGCCGTCCCGGAGGAATCGACTATTGGCCGGGCTTCGTTGACGCTCTTTCCACCCTGCTCCTGGTCGTCACCTTCTTGATGGTGCTGTTCATGGTGGCCCAGTATTTCGCGGCGCAGGAGGCCTCGGGCAAGGACTCCGCGCTGGCGCGCCTGCAAAAGCAACTCGCGCAGCTCGCCGACATGCTTTCCTTGGAGCGCTCGCAGAAAAAGACCGCGCTTGAGGAGAGTTCCGCGCTCAGAGCGACGCTCGCCTCCTCGGAGACCGAGAACAAGCGTCTTAACGGTCTCCTGAGCTCTGGCGCGTCCACCGAAGGGCGCGTGGCGGCACTGACGAAACAGCTCGACGACCAGAAAACCTTGACGGAGCAAGAGCAGGCCGTCGTCGAACTTCTCAAACAGCAGATCTTGGCCCTGTCGAAGCAGATTGCCGCGCTACAGGCCTCGCTTGGCGACTCCGACAAGCGAGACAAGCAGTCTCAGGCGCAAATCGCCGATCTCGGTCAGCGCCTAAACGTAGCGCTGGCGAAACGGGTGCAGGAGCTTTCGCAATACCGCTCAACCTTTTTCGGGGAGCTGAAGAAATCGCTGGGCGACCGGGACGATATTCAGGTTGTGGGCGACCGTTTCGTCTTCCAATCGGAGATTTTCTTCGAGAGCGGCGCGGCGGATCTGACGGCTGAAGGGTTCGTGGAACTCGAAAAGCTTGCGGCTGCGCTCAAGGAGCTGGAGGGGCGCATTCCGAAGGAGCTGAACTGGGTTCTGCGCATCGACGGCCACACCGACGTCAGGCCCATCGCGACGGCGACCTTCAAGTCGAACTGGGAGCTGTCCTCGGCGCGTGCGATTTCGGTCGTGAAGTACCTGATTTCGAAAGGCGTGCCGCCAAACAGACTGGTGGCGGCGGGGTTTGGCGAGTTTCAGCCCTTCTCATCGGGTGGAACGGAAGCCGATTTGCGCCGAAACCGCCGAATCGAACTCAAGCTGACAGAGAAATAAGCAAGTAGACGGCGCCCTGAGGCGACGCCGTCATGAACCTGACCGGATGCCGCAATCGATGCGGTAGCGCCGGGCCGCCTGACTGGATCTTTACGCAATAGGATGCCGTGACGGTCTGGCGCCCGTCAGTGGCGGCGCAGACGCAAATAGTCGTCGAGGCGGACGATATTGGCCTTGACGGCAAAGCTCGGGTCGAAGGGCGACTCTGGCGCGATGCGCTCCATGGCGAGACCGCCTTGCCGGGAGAAGAGCGTCTTCGGCAGAGGCTTCGAAGCGCGCCAAAGGGACGCGAAGCTTGCGTGGGCCTCCGCGAGCATGGCAGGCGTGCAATCCTCCACACGGTCGATGCCGCCTCGGGCGTCCTCGGAACGGCGCATCGAATCGCCGGTCCAGCAGAGCGTGCGGCCAAGAGTGAGCCTTTCATGCGCATCGAGAAGGGCTCGGTTCCTCGCCCAGCGAATGATGAGTTCGGGGCCATTGCGGCAGGCAGAACCAAGCGCCCGAACCATGGATTCCAGGGCGTCGGTAGGGGCAATCTGCGCGAAGATGATGGTCGCCTCGACCGAGAGAGGCTGGAAGCGCGACAGGTTTATCGCAAGCGCTCTTGCCGGCGGCGATGCGGGCGACCGGGCGATCAGCGTGATCGACCTTTGCCGGGGATCGAATTCGTGCTTTAGGCTGAGACCGTAAACGTCGAAGAAAGAATCGAAGCGGCTTGTTGCCTGAAGGGGCGTAACGGAGGGCAAAGAGTCAAAATCAGAAGTGAAGCTCATGGCATGCATCCGGGGGGTTGTGCAAGAGGCGGCGCGTCCTGCTCGCTCCTCCTTGGTAAACCCCCAAGGTTAAATAAGACTTGAGAATGCGAGAAAAGTACTCAAAAATGGGGCGATCGCTTCTTAACGTTACTTAACGTCAAAGTAGTATTGAGTATTCGTAAAAGCGGGAGCGAGGCAGTCGCCGGACGCGCAAGCGCCCCGCCATCGGCGTCAGGCGTGCGCTTCAGCAATCCGCGCCGCGTCCGCCGATGCCGCGTAGCGGTCGATTTCGGCCACGATCTCGGTCACAACGCTTGCAATCAAGGCGTTGTCGTCGCCCTGGGCCATAACCCGTATCACCGGCTCCGTCCCCGAAGGGCGGATGAGAAGGCGCGCGCCCCTGCCGAGGCGCGACTGTCCGGCCTCGATGGCGGCTTTCACCGTCCCGTCTTCAAGCGGACTGGCGCCCTTATAATGGATGCTCTTGAGGATCTGCGGGACTGGCTCGAACCTGCGGCAAACTTCGCTGACGGGCCTCCCGCTTTGCACGACGACGCTCAGCACCTGCAGCGCCGTCACAAGCCCATCGCCCGTGGTTGTGAAGTCCGAAAGCACGACATGGCCGGACTGTTCTCCGCCGACATTGTAGCCGCCCCGGCGCATTTCCTCGACCACATAGCGGTCGCCCACCTTGGTGCGGACGAGCGTGAGGCCGAGCCCCTCGAAATGGCGCTCCAGGCCGAGATTTGACATGACGGTTGCGACGACGCCATTCCCGCGGAGCCGGCCGGATTCGCGCCAGCTTCCGGCGATGACCGCGAGAATTTGATCGCCGTCCACGACCTTCCCGTTCTCGTCCGCGATGACGACCCGGTCGGCGTCGCCATCGAGCGCGATGCCGATGTTGGCGCCGGATTCGCGAACCTTGCGGCAAACCGTTTCCGGCACGGTGGAGCCGCATTCCCGGTTGATATTGCGGCCGTCGGGGGCGACGCTGAGCGCGACGACATCGGCGCCAAGCTCCCACAGCGCCGCGGGCGCGACTCGATAGGCCGCCCCATTTGCGCAATCCACCACCACCTTGAGGCCGTTGAGGCTGACCGTGCGCTCCAGCGTGCGCTTGGCGAACTCGACATAGCGGTCGTTGACGCCGTCGATGCGTTTGGCCTGGCCGATACGATCCGGTTCGGCGAGAAGCCGCCCGATGTCGCCGTAAACCTCCGCCTCGATCACTGCCTCCACGTCGTCCGACAGCTTGTAGCCGTCCGGGCCGAAGAGTTTGATCCCGTTATCCTGATAGGCGTTATGCGAGGCGGAGATCATGACGCCGAGATCCGCCCGGAGCGACCGGACCAGCATGGCGACGGCGGGCGTCGGGACTGGCCCAAGCTGAACCACATCCATGCCCACCGACGTAAAGCCGGAGACGAGCGCAGATTCGATGACGTAGCCGGACAACCGCGTGTCCTTGCCGATCACGACGCGGTGGCGGCGATGGCCGTTGGTGAACATGTGGCCCGCCGCCATGCCCACCTTGAGGGCTATATCGGCGGTCATGGGATAGATGTTCGCCTGGCCGCGAATGCCGTCCGTTCCGAAGAGTTTTGGCGCCATGATCCTGATCTCCTTTGGGCGGAGCACTAAAACTGGTATTCTCGATGAGAATGCCGCGACACAACGGCAATCAAAATCCACTCATTATATTTCAAACTAAGAAGATTAGCACACACATTCTTCGCGTCAATTTTCGTGAATATTGTGAAAACACTATTGCATACAAGTTCTAAGGCCGTACGATTGCGATATTTCGGTTGCGCGGCTCACGTCCGCTCTTTCTTGCCTGCGGCGCATCAGAGAGCCCCATTGTTTTGCGGGGAGTCCGCGGCGCCGCGAAGCCAGCTCCACACAGCAAGCGCTTGCCGGGTCGGCTCCACGTCATGCGCCCGCAAAATTTGGACGCCTTGAGACGCGGCGTCGATTGCGGCGGCGACGCTCGCCGCCAGACGGCCCTCCGATTCACTCGCGCCCGTCGCCTCCTGAAGCGACCGTTTGCGCGACGCGCCCAGGAGAAGCGGAACGCCAAGACCGTGAAAGATGCTGACGTGCCGAAGAAGGAAAGCGTTGTGAGCGGAGGTCTTCCCGAATCCGATGCCGGGATCTGCGATCAGGCTCTCGCGGGCGACGCCTGCCGCGACCGCAGCCTCGATCCTTGCCTCCAGGAAATCGTAAACTTCCACGACAACGTCGCCGTATGAGGGGTTCTCCTGCATCGTTTTCGGATCGCCCTTCGCATGCATAAGGACAACGGGCTTCTTAAGCTCGGCCGCAGTTTGCAGGCTATCGGGCGCATAGGTCAGGGCGGAAATGTCGTTGATGATGTCGGCGCGCGCCTTGGCGGCCTCCCGCATGATCTCAGGCTTGCGTGTATCGATGGAAATCGGCGCCTGCAGTGCGGCCAGGCCGGTCAGCACAGGAAGAATGCGACGGGCCTCCTCCTCCGCTGAAACCGGCTCCGCGCCCGGCCTCGTGGATTCGCCGCCGATATCGACAAAATCCGCGCCTTGCATGGAAAGCGCGTTGGCGCGGTCGATAGCGGCGGAGGGCTCACTATAATCGCCGCCATCCGAAAAGCTGTCCGGCGTGACGTTCACAATGCCCATGATCCGCGGCCCGTCCATGGAGACGCCAGCGATGGGCGCGCGCGGCGCGGCGATGCGCTCAAGCAGCTCCTTGACGCGGTTCTCCTCGATGGCTTGAATCGTGGTCGTGCGGACGATGGCGTGCTTCATCCTGCCCGGTTCGCCTTCCCATAGCCGGACCGCCCCGAATGCTATGGCGCCGCCCGCGAGGGGAAGCGCCGCGCCAAGCGAGATGGCTTCACGCGCGACATCGCCGTAAAGCAATCCAATTGGCTCCAAATAGATCCCGGTCATTGCGATCTCCAGGGTGGGCCGGACACAGCGCCCGTCCAGCGGCGCGCCGATATAGGCGATAAACATTTACAGGAGAATGACGGCGAAGCTGCAATGAAAGCGAGGCTAGGCGTCGCCGCCCGTGCGCCTCAACCCTTCATAGGCGATGTGGCTCGTTGAATCGATCTGCAGCGCCCTTCGGTAGGCTTGCGCCGCTTGCGCCCGGTCGCCGAGCGATTCGGCGGCCCGACCGGCATAAGCCCAGGCATCGAAGTTATTGACCTTATTGGTCCCGGCGGTCTGGAAGTCTTCGAGAGCCTTCTTGTATTCCTGGACCGCCATGTAGCTGACGCCGCGCGCATAATGCGGATCGGGGGCGTCGGGCCGGTAATTGACGGCGATGTTCAGGTCGTTGAGAGCGGCGCGATGATCGTCCATGGCCTGATAAATAAGGCCCCGGCCGTAATAGGGCGCCGGGTCGTCAGGCTTCAGCTCGATCGCCTTTCCGAAATCGGCCAGGGCGGCCTGATAATTCTTTTCCGCTTTGTAGACATTGCCGCGGCCCACATAGGCGGCGGCGTAATCTGGCTTGATGGACAGAGCCTGACTATAATCGCTCATGGCTGCGGGGAGCCGCCCAAGCCGCAGATAGATAAGGGCGCGATTGTTATAAGCCTGGTAGAATTGCGGATTGATCTGGATTGCGGCCGAGAAGTCGCCGACGGCCTTCTCGTAATCGCCTGCCTCGCCGTAGGCGGTGCCTCGCAGGTTGAGCGCGTTTGCGTCGCGAGGATTTTTCGCCAGCACGGCGGAGATCGATGCAATATTGTTCTTCGCGTCAGCCGTGGGGTTGTTCAGCCGCTCGGCCATCTGCTCCTTGGTCGCGGACGTCTCACAAGCGGAGACCGCAATCGCGGCGGCGCATAGCGCGCCTGTTGCGAGCGCTTGTCTTATCGTCTGCCGCGTTATCAAGATGCGGGCTCCACCCTGGCGTAAAGTTTTCTTACGCACACCAAACTGGACCTAGAATACGGCCAGAATCAGATGCTAACCCAAACCCATCCCAAGCCAGTTAAAACAGGCGTGAATGCCTAGCGGGCGACCGCACGGCCTGGAGCGACGACGCCTTCTCTCTGCGCTTTCTTCCGCGCGAGCTTGCGGGCGCGGCGAACGGCCTCGGCCTTTTCGCGCGCTCTCTTTTCGGAGGGCTTCTCGTAATAGTTGCGAAGCTTCATCTCGCGAAAGATCCCTTCGCGCTGCATTTTCTTTTTGAGCGCTTTTAGCGCCTGGTCGACATTGTTGTCTCGAACGTGAACTTGCACGCTGGCTCCTTGCTCCGGTTGTGGATGAATAAAAAAGCCCGCACGAATGCAGGCTATTGCAAGCGGACTATAGCAGCCTCCTTCGCGTCTGTCTATTCGCATGCCGCGAGGCAGTGAATTATCCTACTTCAATTTTCGGGGTGATATTCGAGTCACATGCCCGAGCTTGCGCCCGTGTCTTATCCCATTCTTTCCATAGAGATAGAGTGAGGCGGCGGGGTCTCTCTCAAGAATGCCGCGCCAGCCGAGCGCGTCCTCGCCGATGAGATTCGTCATGACCGCGTCGGAGTGACGCTCAACCGAGCCGATCGGCCAGCCGGCGATGGCGCGGATGTGATTCTCGAACTGGCTGATCGCGCAGGCCTCCAGCGTCCAATGGCCGGAGTTGTGCACGCGCGGGGCGATCTCGTTCACAAGGAGAGGCGCCGGCGCGCCGTCCGGCATGACGAAGAATTCGACGGCAAGCACGCCGCAATAATCGAGCGCTGCGGCGGTTCGGGCCGTCATGTCTTGCGCGAGCGCCTGATGAGCTGCGGCGCAGGCCGCGGGAACGGAGCTTGTGCGCAGGATGCCGCCCCCATGGCTGTTCTCCGGCGCGTCGTAGCAGGAGAGCCGGCCTTCGGCCGAGCGGACGGCGACCACCGAGATTTCCGCCGAGAAATCAGCGATGCCTTCGAGGACGCAGGGCGCGGCGAAGGTCGCATAGGCGGTTCTAAGATCCGCCTCCGAGCCTATCCGCGCCTGGCCCTTCCCGTCGTAGCCTTCGCGAGCGCGCTTCAGGATGCCGGCGCCGGCTTCGGCGAGAAACGCGGCGGCGGCGGGGAGATCGCCTTCATCGTCGATGACCGCGTGTGGCGCCGTCGGCAGGCCGATACCGGTGAGGAAGCGCTTCTCCAAGATCCTGTCCTGCGTGATTTCCGCCGCGCGCGGGCTCGGGCGAACGGGCGCCAACGTCTGAGCGAGCGCAAGCGCGGCGGCCGGGACGTTCTCGAACTCGAAGGTTATGACATCGCAGGCTTTGGCGAATTCCGTCAGCGCCGGCGTGTCGTCATAGGAGCATTGCCAGAAACGCGATGCGACCTGGAACGCTGGGCTATCCTCGTCGGGGCAATAGATCGCCGTCTTGAAGCCGAGCTTCGCGGCGGCGACGGCGAGGAAGCGGCCGAGCTGACCGCCGCCGAAGATGCCGATTGTGGAGCCCGGGTCGAGCGGCTCAAGGCGCATCGGCGGGACGCTCCGCGACTTTCGCCGTCCGGTCCGCGCGCCACGCCTCAACGCGGGCCGCGAGAGCGTCGTCTCCGAGCGCAAGGATCTTGGCGGCGAGCAGACCCGCATTCACCGCGCCCGGCTCGCCAATGGCGAGCGTGCCGACCGGCACCCCCGCCGGCATTTGCACGATGGAATAGAGCGCGTCCTGCCCTTTGAGCGCGGTGGTTGAGATGGGCACGCCCAGCACGGGAACAGTCGTCAAGGCCGCTGTCATGCCGGGAAGGTGAGCAGCGCCGCCCGCGCCAGCGACGATGACCTTAACCCCGGATTCGCGAGCGGATTTCGCGAAGGCATAGAGCCGGTGTGGCGTGCGGTGAGCGGAGATAACGCGAGCCTCATAGCCGACGCCAAGCTCGTCCAGCACCGCAGCGGCGGCGCGCATGACCGGCCAATCCGATTGGCTGCCCATGATAATGGCGACAGGCGGCGAGAGTGATGTCATGACCGATTACAATCATGAAAACGCGCCCGCAGGAAGCAGCGACAGAGCCATGGGCGAATTTGCCCACGATTTCCTCGGAAAAACTCCCAAACGATCAGGCGATAATGTCCGGGAGAAGCTGATCTTCGAGGCGGGCGATCTTATCCTTCAGGCTGAGCTTACGCTTTTTCATACGAGTTCAGGCGGAGTTGATCGCGATCGGGCGCAGTTTCGAGCGCAATGATCGCGTCGTCCAGATCCCTGTGCTCCTGACGGAGTTGAGCGAGTTTTTGGCGCAGTTTCGTGTCGTCCGAAGCGTTCATCAAACCCCCGGGGAGGACGCCAAGTTTATATGGCCCCGAAAAATCGCTGACGTATTTCATCTTAGCACGACCCCTGAAATTTCGAAAAAGGCAATCTCCAAGCCTAAGCCTTACCATGAACGCGGCTGAATCTCATGACTTTTTTCAGAGTTATCAAAAATTTATTAATTCATGAAGCGATTTTTCCAGACAATGCCGGTTGCTGCGATTATTCCTACAACCTTCGACGCAATTAGGGCTTAAACATGTCATCTTTCTGCCGTATTATAGTCGTGCGATAGGGTGTTAATAACAAGTGGAGGCGTGAATATGAGCCTTTTTGCGCATCTTGAGGAACTGGCAGAGAAGCATCAGACATTGCAGCGGCAGATTGAAGAGGAGATGAACCATCCTCTCGTCGACAGCCTCAAACTCACGGAACTCAAGCGCAAGAAGTTACGTCTTAAAGAGAAGATCGAAAAGCTAAAAGGCGCACAAAAGGTGGCGTAAGCCACTCCACCCCTTCCGAACGAATCTGACGGCGGCTCGCATGGGCCTCGACGCAAGTTGGTTAAGCCCGCAGCCGTCCAGTCAGCGCATCGTGCTTCAATAATTCAGTTGCGCTGGAGCGCGGACCCCTTCATTTCTTCTCGCATGAGCGAGAAAACGAGCCGCACACAGGTAAAGCCGCGCCTGCCCAAGGGCCTGCGCGATGTCGAAGCCCATGAAATCCGCGCCCTCCAGCGCATGCTGGGCAAAATCAGCGAGGTTTACGAGCGGTACGGGTTCGAGCCGCTCGATACGCCCGCCTTCGAGTATACCGACGCGCTCGGCAAGTTTCTTCCCGACACCGACCGGCCGAACGAGGGCGTGTTCTCGTTCCAGGACGAGGACGAGCAGTGGGTTTCGCTGCGCTACGATTTGACCGCGCCGCTCGCCCGCTACGTCGCGCAGAATTTCGACGCTCTGCCGAAGCCGTTCCGCCGCTATCAATCGGGCTATGTCTATCGCAACGAGAAGCCGGGGCCGGGCCGGTTCCGCCAGTTCATGCAATTCGACGCCGACACCGTCGGTACGGCGAACCCCGCCGCCGACGCCGAGATGTGCATGCTCGCCGCCGATACGCTGGAGGCGCTTGGCGTGCCGCGCGGCGGCTATCAAATAAAACTTAGCAGCCGGACTCTACTCGACGCGGTTCTCGATCGAGCAGAGATCGCCGTGGCGCGGCAAAGGCTCGTGGTGCTACGCGCCGTGGACAAGTTCGACCGGCTCGGCGTTCAAGGCGTGGCTGAGCTTCTGGGCAAGGGCCGCAAGGATGAAAGCGGCGATTTCACTCCCGGCGCCGAACTCACCGCGCAGCAGGCGAGCGCGGTGCTCGCGCTCCTTTCGGGAGGGGGGACGCCTGCAGACGCAGCCGTCGAGTCACTTGTCAATCTCGTGCGCGAAGCTGGTTATGAGCAGGATCGAATACGTTTCGATCCCACGGTTGTTCGCGGGTTAGAATATTATACGGGTCCAGTGTTTGAGGCGGAACTCACATTTCCAACAAAATCAGATAATGGGCAAGAGGTGCGCTTCGGCTCCGTCGGCGGCGGCGGGCGCTACGATGGCCTCGTGTCGCGCTTCCGCTCGCAGCCCGTGCCCGCGACCGGCTTTTCCATCGGCGTCTCGCGGCTCTACGCGGCGCTGGCTCATCTCGGCAAGCTCAAGACCGGCGCCGCCTCGCACGCGCCCGTCGTGGTCCTCGTCATGGATAAGGCCCGCGCGGGCGACTACCAAAGAATGACGCGCGATCTGCGCAACGCCGGGCTGCGAGCAGAAATGTATGTCGGCGACGCCGGCATGAAGGCGCAGATGAAATACGCCGATAGGCGCGGCAGCCCCTGTGTTATCATTCAGGGTGAGGACGAGCGCGCGCGCGGCGAGGTGACGATCAAGGATCTGTGGGAAGGCGCGCGCCTTTCCGGCGAGATCGCCGATCATGCCGCATGGCGCGAAGGGCGCCCGGCGCAGTTTTCCGTCCCCGAGGGCGACATGGTGAGGGAAGTGCAGGCCCTCCTCGACCGGCAGAGGAAGAATGACGGCTGAAGGCGCGAAGGAATTCGAGGCTCTGGAGGCTCAGGCCGCGAGCTTTATGACGCTGTTCACGTCCAAGGGCTATGAGCGCGTGGCGCCCTCCTTCATCCAGCCCGCCAGCCTCTTTCTCGACCGCATCGGCGAAGCGCTGCGGGCGCGCACCTATGTCTTCACGGATCCGAACGGCGATGAGCTGTGCCTGCGCCCTGACCTTACCATTCCGGTGGCCCGCGTGTTCCTGGAGCGCGGCGGCTCCGAAGGCCCGGCCAAATTCTGCTACAACGGCCCGGCGTTTCGCGTTCAGGAAGGAAAGCCCGACCGCTTGCGGCCGCGCGAATTCCGCCAGGCCGGCATCGAATATTTCGGCTGGAACGGGCCGAGCGCCGACCTTGAGGTGCTGGCGCTGACAATTGAGGCGGTGCGCCAGAGCGGCGTCCAATCCTTCACGGTCAGAACCGGGCATCTTGGACTCTTCAACGCGCTTCTTGACAGCTTGAGCATTCCGACGCGCTGGCGCGACAGGCTGCGCCGCGCCTTCTGGCGGCACGCCGCGTTTGCGCGTGAGCTGGCGACGCTATCCCGCGCCAAGACGACGGGGCTGCCGGCCTTGCCGCCCACCGCGCTCGACGAAAGCGCGCTTCTCGATCGCCTGGAAGCCGGCGGGATTCCGCTGATCGGGCTGAGGCGGCCGGCCGAAATCGCGCAGCGCCTGCAGGAGAAGGCGGCCGACGCCAGCGAGCCGCCGATCCCGCCCCAAACCGTCCGTCTGATCGACGACTATCTGCATGTGCATGGGGAAGCGGCCACGGCGCTCGACGCCATCGGCTCGCTGGCGCAAAAGGCGGGGGTAAGCCTCGGCGGCGCTCTCGCGGAGGCACGGGCGCTGTTCGACGCGCTGAAATCGCTCGCCGCGCCGGCCCCCGTGATATTCGACGCCGATTTTGGGCGGCACTTCGAGTATTACACCGGCATGGTCTTCCAGATCGAGATCGAGGGCGCGGGCGTCGCGGGGCATATCGCGGGCGGCGGGCGCTACGACGGATTGATCGCCGCCCTTTCGCGAGGCGAGCGCGATGTTCCGGCCGTGGGCGCGGCGCTTCACACCGAACGCCTGCTCGCGGCGGCGCAGGGGTAATCCATGGATAAACTCATCGTCGGCGTGCCATCCAAGGGGCGCCTCATGGAGGACACGCTCGAAATCTTCCGGGCGGCGGGCCTCGCAATCGAGAAGACCGGCGATGCGCGCGGCTACCGCGGGGCAATAGAGGACATGCCGGAGATCGCGGTGGAGTTTCTGTCGGCCGGCGAGATTGCGCGCCATTTGCAATCGGGGCGCATCCACCTTGGCGTGACCGGCGAGGATCTCGTCCGGGAGCAAATCCCCGACGCCGACGAGCGTGTGGCCTTCCTCCTGAAACTCGGCTTCGGCCACGCCAACGTCATTGTCGCCGTTCCCGATTGCTGGCTGGACGTCGAAACGATGGCGGATCTGGAGGAAGCGGGGGCGCAGTTCGCCCTGGAGCACAGCCGGCGGCTCAGGGTCGCCACGAAATATCCCATGCTGACGCGCCGCTTCTTCGCGGAGCGGGGCGTTGTGCACTATCGCACCGTCGAAAGCCTCGGAGCGACGGAAGGCGCTCCGGCGGCGGGCGTGGCCGAAGCCATCGTCGACATCACCACCACGGGAGCGACGCTGAAGGCGAATGGATTGCGCATCCTGAGCGATGGGCTGATCCTCGCGTCGGAAGCGAACCTCGTGGCCTCGAAAGCCGCAAGTCAGGGCGCGAAAACCGCCATCCTGTGCTCGCTCGTCGCGGACAAAATCGGGAAGGCGCTCGCCGCGCGTTCATAACCTCGTCACCTCCGGCGCCTACAGAGCGCGGGCCGCGCCCGCCGGCGATGGCTCGCTGATTTTGTTGAATACGTTGCTGAAATGTAAGCCTCGAGAAACCGGCGCCATGCTAGAAGGCTGCGCTTCGGATCGTTGTTCGCGATTTCGATCGCGTCAGGGGTTTTGAGGAGAAACAGTTATGAAAAACGAAGCGATTAAAGAAAGCCCTCTCGAGAACGTTGTGGTGTTTATCATTTTCTTCGCTCTCATCCTGGGGTTCTGCGGCGGCGTCATCGGCGTGTGGATGTTGAAATAACGCTGTATGAACGCGTTCGCCCCGAAGACCTCCCGCAAAAAGCTGACGTCCTTGCCGCCCGCTCCCATCGGGCTGACGAGAGAGCGGCGTGTCAGAGCGTCTGCCGGTTCAGCTCGTTGATGACATCCCAATTACAGACCTCGAACTTCTTCTTTTCGGAATCGGTTTTCACCATCATGATGTGGCGGGGATGTCCATGAAGCTTCACGGCCATCCATAGCAGATAGCGATTGACGCCCGATCCGTGGGGAAATCCTGCGTTTTCGTCGAATTTGTCGAAGCCCAGGAGCTGCCTTAGACCGGCGACGATGAAAGGCTTGTTGCCATTCTTGATCTCGTTAAAAACCTTTGCCTGCGCGGTTTCCACCTTGCCTTCGTAAAGTTCGCGAAGCAGGAAAGCTGTCAAGCGAGCCTTCGCCATGCTCGCGGCCTGGGGACCTCCCTCTAGATCCTTCTGATTCTGTTCGAAGAAGGACTTCGATATCGCGGCCTTGTCTTCCTTGACCATTTGGAGCCATTCGCCGCGCTCCTTGGCCCAGCCTTGCCGCAACTCAGCCGAAAGGCCGCCGCCCCAGCCGCGCAATTGGCCGGTCATTTCCCGTTCCGCCAGGGTGAGCTGTTCGGAGATCTCGTCGGTCTGGTAATAAAAAATGAACGAGCCAACGATGGCGGCGAGTACAGTAAGAGAGACGACGCCATACGCGCCGTAAGTCAAGTAATCGCCCCACGGCCATCCCCCGACTTGGCGCGCGCCGGGAAATTGCGGATGGCGGCCGAGAAGACGCTCGATCACAAACGGCGTCGCCACCATCAAAGCGAAGATTCCGAAAGCCTTCAGCCAGATCCGCATCGGCAAGACCTCAAGCCCACCTTCTTGAGCGCGACCCGGACAACGATCGAATCGCAGGCGCAAGCATAACTGCGCCGCGGCTCCCGCGTCAGCAGCAAAAACGGGCGCCCCCGCCTGACAAAGCGCATTCGCGGCGCGCATTGCATCGGCCCACACGAAGTGATAGACACAAGCGGCAATCCTGTATAAAGGCAAGCTTCCCTGGACGAGGCGGCGTCGGAACATTCCGCTTCTTTTGGAGTGGTGGCCGAGAGGCTGAAGGCGGCGGTTTGCTAAACCGTTGTACGGTTGAAAAGCCGTACCGAGGGTTCGAATCCCTCCCACTCCGCCACGGCGTTACATAGGTCTCTGTTTTTCCAGCGAAAATTTTTATGCTGCATTTCAGCCCATGTTGATGCGCGACGCTGGAAAAGCAAAGGGGCTCGCGATTTAACGGCTGGCGCTTGTGCCGATCTTCCACAGCGTGTGAATTTGGCCGCCGCTTCAATGTCGCGATACCGCAGCCGGGATCGGTTTCGCTGATCCATTTGTTCGCTCGGCGGCCTCGGCGTTTGCGGGGGTGGACCGGTGCAGCAATACCGCTCGCGTCGACGCGAGCCGAGGCTACCTAAAAGCCGCGTGCGGACATTCCCGGCTGGACTTGCATCGTCAGCACTTTGGGAACGAGCGGAAGTGAAGCCGCACGGCGCGGGGGGCCGGATGCCCGTTTCCGGGGCTTCTTTGGGCTTGCTATGGGGCTTTAGGAAACATGCCTTCCCGCGCAAAAGAGACGGTAATTCACACAACCGGTGGTTAAGAAGTTTTTTTCCTGCGCGTCTTAGTATCTTGTGCAACAGGCGTCTGCGCCATGGCCATGACGCTTTGAGCAAGATGCGCGCTGCGGCCAGCATATCGTGGTTGGCGGCATGCGCGGCGGTGAGTTGGAGGGTCGTCCATGTGTCAAGGGTGCTTCAGCCGGCTCATTTTGCATGACGATTTGCACCAGAGCGGCGTCTCTCGTGTTCTCGACAACGCGGCAAGGCTGCCGACGCGACGCGCATTCATAGCGCATTCAGTGGCGGCAGTTGCCGCCCTTGGCATAGGCGGGTCAATTCCGGCCTGGGCAGAGGACGTGGGCCCCGACCTCATTCTGCGAGGCGGGACGATCCGTCCGCTGCCGGGCGCGCCTGTCGCCTCCGCGCTTGCCATCAAGGGCGGCAAAGTGCTTGCGGTCGGCGACGAGAGCGTGCTGCTGGGACTTAAAACAAGCAACACCAGGGTCGTCGATCTCACCGGCCGCACACTGCTGCCTGGCCTGATCGACCCTCATTGCCACACGATCCTCGCTTCGTTGATCTTCGAACTCCTCGATGACGTCGGCTACGCCAAATATGCAACCCGCGAAAAACTTGTCGCGCGTCTGAAGCAGGAAGCGGCTGACACGCCGAAAGGGCAATGGATCGTCGGCTCCAATTTCGACAATCTCCTGCAGGGCGGGGATTTCACGCGGACGGAACTGGATGCGATTTCAACCGACCATCCGATTTTCGTTTGGTACACCAACGGACACGACGCCTGCGTCAACAGCGAGGCGCTGAAGGTCGCGGGAATACCCGAGGATGTCGGCGACCTGCCGGGCGGCGGTCATTTCGGCCGGCGCGCAGATGGCAAGCTCAACGGAATGGTCTACGAGGAAAGCGCGATGCTCAAATTCGCGGTCCACTTCCTCGCAAAAATCACGCCCGAACTGGCGGCTAAGGCGATCACGGATTTCTGCCGGCATATGGCTTCCGTCGGCAACACGATGCTGCACGAGCCCGGCACGATCCGCTCCGGCTGGATCGAGCCATTTGCAAAGCTCTCGAACACGCTTGCCTGCCGCACAAGCGCAAGCGTGATGTTCGACGATATGAAGGGTCTAACACCCTGGCGCAGCCTCGGCCTTGGACCGAAAGGCGCGACCGTCGCCAATTCCCTGTTCTCGCTCTATGGCGTAAAGATCGTCGGCGACGGCTCTAACCAGACCGAGACCGGGGCGCAGACAAAGCCCTATTTGAACTCGACCTCCAAGGGTTCGCCGAACTTCGACGCTGCCCAAATGAAACAGATGGTCGCGGAAGTGAAGGCCTTCGGCCTGCCGGTGCAGATCCACTGCAACGGCGATTACGCAATCGACATTGCGCTCGACGCGATTGAGGCGGCCTACGCAGGCTCAACTGGTTATGGCGTCAACCGCATCGAGCACTCGACGATGGCGCGCCCCGACCAGATTTTGCGCATGAAGAAGCTCAACGTGCAGCCGAGCTTCCTGATGAACCATGTGCGCTTCTACGGCGCCGCCTATCGCGACCAGATCTTCGGCCCCGAGCGCGCCGCCTTCATGGACCCCGCTGGGGCCTGCCTGAAAGCCGGGTTGCCCTTCACGCTGCATACCGACGGACCCTGCTCGCCCCCGGGGGCGCTAGCGCTCATCAGCACCGCGGTGACGCGTCGCTGCATTATCGACAAGTCCGTGGTCGGCCCCGACCAGGCCATTTCGCTTGACGATGCGATCCGCGCCGTCACGATCAACGCTGCCCGTCAACTCGGGCAGGGCGACCGCCTCGGCTCGCTTGAAAAGGGCAAGGAAGCGGATTTCACGATTCTGGAAAGCGATCCGTACAAAGTGAGCCCGGATGAAATCGCCGGCATCAAGATCAGCGAGACATGGGTGGCGGGCGAGAGGAAGTTCGCAGCGTGACGCCGTAGGCGCGGTCGTGAGACCGTGAACGATCGCATCGTCACCACGGGCACCGCATTTTGGCTCGATATCTGGAACATCGCACCGTGCAACAAGTCACATTGGCGCTTCGCCCTTGGCTCCCGGCCCTCCTTTGGACTGCAATCATTGCTCTTGAATCCATGAATTGGATCGTCTGCGAATACCGGGATCCAGGGGCCATGTAGGGCTGCCGCTGTAATGCCCTTGGAAGTGAGTCCGGTTCCGAGGGTGCGGCAGCCTAGAAATGCTCACAATGAGACTTTCCCGTTTCGACCCAAACTCCCCAGCTTGCTAGCTCACGCTGGGCCGCGAGATAGCAAGCTGGGGTGTTCAATTCGGCTGCGCAAAACCAAGAGCGTAAGTAACGTTCCCGCCGAAACGCGATACGACAATACGCTGTCAAATACTGTTGACAGCGTGTTGTCCTTGTGTTTATAGATTGTCATATGAAACACGACGACGATGTCCCCGCTCATTCGCCCGAAGGCGAAGCCTTTACAAAATTCGTGATCGAAACATTCCGGTTGAATGGCCACTTGCTCGACGCGGGCGACGACCTTTGCGCCGATCTCGGACTGAGCAGCGCCAGATGGCAGGTCCTGGGCGCAATCGACGAAGATCAGCTGCCCGTGGCGCATATCGCGCGCAACATGGGCCTTACGCGCCAAGCGGTTCAGCGCGTCGCCGACGAGCTCGAACGCGAGGGCTTCATCGCGTTCAGCGAAAATCCCCACCATCGTCGCGCCAAATTGGCGGGCCTCACGGCAAAAGGCCGTGCGGCTCTGGATGAGGTGACCAAGCGCCAGATCGTTTGGGCCAACGGCATCGCGGCAGACATCGACCCCACAACGCTTTCAACCGCCGTAGCGCTTTGCGAAATGCTTCGCAAGCGACTGACGGACAGGCATCGCAACGAAGGAGAGGCGTAATGTACAAAGCATTCAAGACCCTGCATATCGTCGGCATGGCGCTGTTTTTGGGCAGCATCTTCGCGCACATCGCGGCGGGACGCGTTCCCGGCGCCGAGACGGAGCCCACCGCGATGGTGTTCGCCCGCCAAGCGATCGACCTCGCGACGCGGTACGTGACCGTGCCGGGCTTGGGGCTGACGATTGCAAGCGGACTTCTCATGGCGCTGCTTGGCCCCGCCGGCGCCTTGAAGCGCCGTTGGCAACTCGCGCATATGGCGCTCGCGGCCGTCGTCGTCGCCGTCACCTTCATCGTCATGATCCCGGTGGGGCGCGAGATCCTCGCCACCGCTGTGGCGATTGCGGCTCGAGGCAAACCCATCGATGCGTTTACAGCCGTGGCGCTGCCCGAGCACATCTGGGGCGGCGGGAATATCGTGCTGATCCTTCTTGCAGTCGCGATTGGGGTTGCGAAGCCTCGTCTCGGCAAAGCGTAGGGGAGGCGGGCGTGGATCTTTATCTCCTGTCGCGTCTGCTTCATTTCGCCGGTTTTATCTTTCTTGGCGGCGGCTTGCTGGCGGTGTTCGTTTCGGAATTGAGAGCTTATCGCGCCTCTGAAACAAAGGGCTTTGCGGAAGCGGCCCAATACACGGCGGTTTTCTACGACGGCCTCGTGATGCCGGGGGCCATTATGATCTTGATCAGCGGGCCCCTGCTGATCGATCAATTGGGCGTCGGATACTTTTCGGCGCCGTGGATCGTTGGGATGTGGGGTTTGTTTGTTTTCGAATTTATCGAAGGCAATACGATCACGCGTATTCAATTCCAGCGCACCCTGCGGTTGTCCAAGGCGCTGCCGCAGGACCAGCCCCTGACCGAGGAGCGGCGCGAAGGCGTACGCTCGTTCCTGGGGCAGTTCGCGCACTTCCTCGATATTCCTTTGTTCTCGGTGATCGTTTATTGCGGCGTCGCGCGGCCCGGCGATTGGCCCGCGGTGATGATTCCAATCGCAGGGGCCTTCGCCGTGGCGTCAATCCTCACGCTTGGCGTTCCACGCATTTTGCGCGCCTGCCGATGAGGCGCGCGTCCCTCGGGGCGACCAGGGCAAAGACAAAAATTTGTGGCGGGTCCCTTGCCGAAGGAGGAGCAGAAAATCGTTCGAGAACATTGAAGCTCAGTTCTCGACCCGTCTCGACCGAATGGCGGGCCCCCAGGGCCGAACCTGGTTATAACTCTATTTAATTTCTGGGCTGGATCTCCGAAGAAGGCCGGAGCCGATGGGGGAGTGTGCCTGCTGTTGGGGGATTAACTGCCTTTCCAAGCTGGCGCCTCACTTCGCTCGGAACGCGGCTCGCACGTTTCAACAAGTTTGTTATGGCCGGCTGCGAATGTTTGTGCTGCGACCGGCTTACCAGACTTCAGAAACCGCCCCTATGCCCAGCGTCGCATCGGGATAGCGCTCGCGCCCTGTCAGCCTGAACGCGACTTCTTGATAAATATGCTCCGGAAGTAGGCGTCTCAATATTTCCAGCTCGATTGCTACGTCGTCATCGTCCACGGCTGGACGGCGCGGTTTGTCTCGCCATTGGAATCACCGCAGATTTACTGGTGGGGCAACTTGACATGGGAGACTTCAAAATCATGATCATGGATGATGGGCTCGCCGATGCCGGCGAAAGAAACGATGCAACTCCGCTTGGGCTTCGGTCTGGGGGTCTCAATCGCCGGTCGTTTCTGTCCGGCTCCGCCGCCGCTCTCGGCGCGCTGGCGCTCGCCGGTTGCGCCGACGGCATAAGCCCAGAGTTGGCGAAGATTTACGGGCCGGCGCCCGATGAGAAATTCCCGATCCCGGCGGTCGACATCAGCAAGATCGATCCGAAATATTATCGCCAGACCGTGCGCTACGACACCAAAGAGGCGCCCGGTACGATTATCATCGATCCCGGCAATTACTATGTTTACCGCATCGAAGGCGACGGAACCGCTACCCGTTATGGCGCCAATGTCGCCCGTCCCGGGTTCCTGTGGAGCGGCGAAGCTTATGTCGGGCGCAAGGCCGAATGGCCCATCTGGACGCCGCCCGAGGAGATGATGGCGCGCCAGCCTGAGGTGCGTAAATATGCCAGTGGCATGCCGGGAGGACTGGAGAATCCGCTCGGCGCTCGCGTGCTCTATCTCTATCAGCACGGGCGCTACACGCTCTGCACGATCTACAGCACCAGAGACGCCGCCTCGATCGGGACCGGCGTTACGAGCGGCTGTACCGGCCTTCTTACTCAGGACATGATCCACCTCTATTCTCAAACGCCGATCAAGACGAAAGTGCTCGTCCTGACGGCATAGCCAATAGCGTCGACCTGCGGCCCAGGGGGCGACGGCGCGGGCAGCGCACAGAACAGGGCCGTTCATGAAAGTCATAGCGATTGTGGCGGCCAACTCCGCGGGCTTCACAGGGCGCTTCTCGACATCGTAAGCGCGAAGAACCGGCCGGCGCGTGACGAGGCGCTTGTCAAGGAGGCCGGAGATTCCGCTCGACCGGGCGCTGTTCCCGCTACTCGTTGGAATCGAGCGGTTTGGACCGATTGGCGTGGTGGAACTGGCTGGCCGCGCAGGACCGACTACACCACCGTCAGGTGCGCCTGATGCGGAAATTTGCCGACGCCATGAGGAACGAACCGAAGGCCGTCGCAGGCGGCCGTCAAAGGTCCGATGCTTGGTTGCAGCGCCGCCTTGACAAATGAGCGAAGTTGCCTTGCCTTCACACGATGCCGGCAGAAAGGGAGCGCAGCAATGGAGCGTGTCACAATAAGCATGTCCGACGAATTTGCCGCCGAACTCAACGCCTTTATGGACAGCGGAGGCTATGGCAACCGCTCGGAAGCCTTGCGCGACCTCGCTCGACTTGGCCTGCAGCACGCGCGTCTGAACAGCAGCAAAGTGGGCGAGTGCTTCGCCACGCTTTCGTATGTTTTCAATCACCACACGAGGGAATTATCGAAGCGCCTTGTCGATGCCCAGCACGTTCATCATCACCTGCATGTGGCGACCATGCATGTGCATCTCGATCACGAGAACTGTCTAGAGGTGGCCGTGCTGCGCGGAAAGGCGGAGGCCGTGGGGGAATTTGCCAAGGGCGTTGTCGCGCAGCGCGGCGTTAAGCACGGTCAAATCAGCTTCATCCCTGTTACATTGGAAACAGAAGCGCATCGCCACGGCGACGAAGCCTGGGCCGGCGGCCATCTCCACGCGCATCCGCGGGAGTAGCTGCGCTAGCCGCCTTGCAGCTCCGAAGAGTTCGTCTCTTCATGGACGTGATCGTGCGAGGAGTTCGTGAGCATGGCCGCCGCCATGCGCGTGTTCGCGCAAGCCAGAGTGTAGCTTTTGCCCTTCCCGAGACGAAACCGAACGTCGGCCGCGAACGCTCGTCAAACAACTCTTTAATTGAATGGGCCGATCTCAGCATCAAAACCGCGTCGCGAACTCGATGGCGCAGGGCAGGCTGCTTTAACCCGAGCAGCAGTCCGAGGTCTAGTTTGGCCAGGCAGCGACCCCGATCAGGCTTCTCTCCGGAGCTTCTATCCTATTTCCTTGGAATTACTCTAATTATAAAAGACAAAGGTTGCATTTTGAATCCTGTAACAATAACTAGAAGCACAGCCGCGCTGTTCTATGCTGCGTTCGCGGCTGATAGACTTATGATAATTCAAAATTAGCCACTATAGCCTTTTCGCTTGTTCGAGGCAAAGCGGCAAAACGAGTCTTGGGGAGTAAGACAACATGGGCATCAAGCGGGTTCTGGCATCCTTGCTCCTTGCGGCGTTAGTCGCGCTGCCAGCGGCGGCGTTCGCGGAGGACGCTGTCTCGATCGACCTTATCCTGAAGGATCACAAGTTCCAACCGACCGAGATCAAGGCCCCCTCGGGCAAGGCCATTGCGATCACGCTAAAAAATGAAGACGAGGCCGCCGAAGAGTTCGACAGCGATTCGCTCCGCACGGAAAAGGTTGTCGCGAGAGGCGGAACGGTTACGATCAGGCTCAAACCGCTCGCCGCCGGCCGCTACCCCTTCCAGGGCGAATATCATGCGAACACCGCGCAAGGCGTGCTGATCGTTGAATAGGAGCGAATATCGCTTGGCATACGCGCCGCCTCAATTGGGACCGCACTCAAACCCCAATTAGCGACTCCAAACAGCAGGCTGGGAGTATGTCGCAGGATCTCAAGCCAGATACTCTTTCAGGCCGGTGAGCGGCTGTCTTTCAATGTCGCATCTGGGGCATGCAGTCTTGTTCGTTGCCCGGAATCAAGGAGCGGGAAAATGTCAAAGAAACTGACGATGTGCGTCCTTGCGTTGGTTGCGCTGGCCTGTACGGAATTTGAACTGCGAGACCCGCGGGGCGTGGCGTTGCCCCGTGCGCCGCTCGGCGGCATGCTTCGGGGTTCGACCGCCCAGGCTAGCGAGGTTACGCGCATCGCCGAAGAACAACGCCTTGGCGAGCTCCTGTTCAAGGACCCTACGCTCTCGGAGCCTCTAGGGCAGGCGTGCGTGTCCTGCCACGCGCCGGAACATGCTTTTCAGGGCAACAATGGCTCGCGCATCCCGGCTCTCGCACTCGGCAGCCGTCCGGAGACTTTCGGCAAACGCAACACCCCAACGATCATGTATACGGCGTACAGCCCGCCATTCGGCTTCTACAAGGAAGACGAAGACGGCAAGCTTAAGATCACCGCGAAAGGCGGTCAGTTCTGGGATGGCCGGGCAGACACACTCGACGCTCAGCCCACTGGGCCGTTGCTCAATCCACTGGAGATGAATAACCCCTCCATCGAAGCCGTCGTTGCAAAGGTTCAGGCCGGTCCATACGCCGATCTTGTGAGAAAGCTCTACGGCTCTGACATCTTTACGAGCCCGAAGACCGCAATGGCCAAGCTTTCCGGCGCCATCGCCGCTTACGAAAGCACCCCGGTTTTTGCGCCATTCTCGTCCAAATTCGATGACTTTTTGCGCGGCAAGGCTAAATTGACGGAGCAGGAAATGGCCGGGTTCGAGCTCTTCAAGAGCAAGACTAAAGGCAACTGCATGGCATGCCACGCCGGCAAGGAGGACTCCAACGATCCAGGCGATTGGATTTTTACCGACTTCACCTACGACGCACTGGGCGCGCCGCGCAACGCCTCTATTCCGAGCAACGCCACCCCAGGCTCATACGATCTTGGACTATGCGAGCAGCCGGGCCTTGCGACTAGACTCCCAGAGGGCGTCGCGCTTTCGTCTCTCTGCGGAGCATTCAAGGTGCCAACCTTACGCAATATCGCTGTGACAGCCCCCTACTTCCATAACGGCAGTTTTGCGTCCCTGCGCGACGCCGTGCAATTCTATGCGACGCGCGATACCGATCCGGGCCGCTGGTATCCCAAGAAAACAGATGGCGCGGTCAACAAGTTCGACGATCTGCCGGAAGCCCACAAGGCCAACGTGAATATTGAGGAGGTTCCCTACGATCGCAAGCTCGGCGAGAAGCCCCGCCTCGATGACCGCGAGGTGGATGCCCTTGTCGCATTTCTCAATACATTGACGGATGCAGGCATGAAGCCGTGAGCGCGCGGCGCATGTCGGTGGCCCGCGGCTTACGAATCTTCGCCGAGCATTTTGCGCTGCTCGCGCTATAGAGTTGGATCGAAAGGAAAATCTCTTCGCGCTTCGACTGAAGGATTGTCGTGCCTAATGGCTCGCTCATGCCCGGATATTTAAGGCAAAATCAGAGGTTGCCTAACGTCAGGCCGGTTAGGGCGCGAAGGCATTTGTGGCTTCACGGTCTCACCAGTTCTGAAAATTCATGATTAGGCCGCCGCCTCATCGCTCGCAACTTGCTGGCAGGTCACGCAGCAGTTAAGCTTTTTGTGATGGTTCTTCATACTGAGGAATAATAGGGAACGCGGTGTAAGGCCGTGGCTGCCCCCGCAACTGTAAGCGATGAGCGTAGCGTCACAAAGCCACTGGGCAACCGGGAAGGCGGCGTTGCGCGTAGAATTGCGAGCCAGGAGACCTGCCATCACAGACGTCAAAGCAGTCGCATTGGGCGGGGCGCTTCAATGTGGCGGCGTTCCTCTTGGACCATGCCGCGCCTGCAATGACATTCGGCGTCAACCGCAGAGGCCCAATGTTGCTATTCACCAAACATCTTTTCCATGCGCACTCCGTGAGCGGGGGGAAGCATCCCTTCGGCAATGATGGACTCATAATTTCGGCCCCAAGCCTTCCTTGTGGATTTTGGCGCGATCCATTGGCCAATTTCGGTAAGAAATCGGAATACAACGCCGCTATAGAGGCGTCTGCCGAGCGGGCGAGCCATTGCGATAGCGGCGGCGCCGGGGGATTAGAGAGACGCGGCACGGCGCTACCTGGATCGCGCGCATCGGTGAAGTACTGGCTTGCGGCGGCCGCGACCGCGATGATGTCCGCCTCTGGCGCCGCGGCTGCCGATATCGAGCCGGATAAGACCGCGGCGATTTCGTATGCCGAGCCCTCTTCCTACAACTGGAACGGTTTCTACGTTGGCGGCCATATAGGGTATGCCTGGGGAACCTCGAATTGGACGATCGTCCCGACGACGGGGCCTGCCGGAGACGCCTCCGGCTCGCTCAACTTTTCGCAAGGATTCAATAGCTTCAACGAGGCGGGAAGCTGGTTCGAAGGGCTTCAGCTCGGCTACAACGCCATGCTGGCGAACCGCGTCGTTCTCGGCCTGGAGGCCGACGCCAGCTTTCCAGCCTATCAAAATCTCCAAGGCATCTCCATCGGCAGCCTCACCCATTTTTCATCGCCGTCGTTTGGCGCCGGCGGCTATGGCGATACGCTCGTCGAGTCCGGCACGGTGAGGGCGCGCATCGGTTATGCGCCCGGGAACTGGCTGTTCTATGCCACCGGCGGGTACGCCTGGACCTTCGATCAGGTCACGCTCTCGCAAGCGTCGGCCGGCGCCTCCGTGCAAAAATATATGGGACGCTCGGGCTGGGCGGCCGGAGTTGGCGCCGAGTTTCCCATAACCGGGCACTGGACGGGCAAAGTCGAATATCTCTACTCCGATTACGGCGATAGCAGCCGAAGCTCTCCAATCCTGGGGCAGCGGATCGATTCGGACTTGTCGCTGCAGGAAGTGCGCATAGGGCTGAACTATCAGCTCGGCGATTCTCCGTCGCCGGACGGCGACCCCAAGGCTCCAACGGCGCCCATCCTGGACAGCATCAGCCTGCACGGTCAGTTTACAGCCTTGGAGCAAGCCTATCCGGCATTCTCCTCCCTTTATCCCGATGGCATCAACAGCCTGTTCAAGGGCGGGATGGGCCGCGAGACCACGGACCTCACGCTCTTTGCGGGCGTGAAGCTGTGGGAGGGGGCCGAGTTCTGGACCAACCCCGAGCTCGACCAAGGCTTCGGCGTGGGCAACGCCCATGGTCTCGCAGGCTTCCCGAGCGCGGAATCCTACAAGCTCGGCTGGGACTATCCCTATGCGCGGGTGAACCGCTATTTCATCCGGGAGACCATCGACCTCGGCGGCGAGACCCAGAAGGTAGAGGCCGACCAGAATGTGTTCGAAGGCTCAACGACCGCGGACCGGCTCGTGATAACGGTGGGCAAGTTCCAGGTGGTCGACATCTTCGACACCAACAAATATGCGAACAGTTCGAAAAACGACTTCCTGAATTGGACGTCGGTCAACACCGGCTCGTTCGACTATGCCGGCGATGCCTGGGCTTTTTCCTATGGCGCCGTCGCCGAATGGTACAAGGGACGCTTTACGCTGCGCGGCGGCATTTTCGACATGACGCAGACCCCGGCGTCCACCGGGTTCTACGGCGCCCCCGGCTATGGCTTGGACCCGTCCTTAAGCCAGGTCGAGCTTCTCGGGGAAATCGAGGAGCGGCATGAACTGTGGGGCCAGCCCGGCAAGCTCAAACTGACCGGTTATGTCATTGACGGGCGGATGGGAGATTACGACGAAGCCCTCGCGCTGCTCGCCAAAAACCCAAACCCTCCCACCGCCGACACCGCCGCCGACTATTGGCTGGCGGCAACAAGGAGCTACAGGAGTTCCCCCGGCGTGAATTTCAACATGGAGCAGGGGGTGACGGACACGATCGGCATCTTTGCCCGCGCCGGCTGGTGCGACGGCAGTTACGAGCTGTGGAACAACACCGACGTCGACTATTCGGGACAGTTGGGCGTGTCCATCAAAGGCACAAAATGGGGCCGGCCCGACGATACGTTTGGCATCGATGGCGTGATCAACGGCATTTCCGGCTCCTATGCCCGCTGGCTGAACGCGGGAGGCCTCGGCATCCTGATCGGCGATACGTTTCAGGGGCTGCCGGGGAGTCTGCCGCATCCCGAGACGGAGAGGACCATCGAAGCCTATTACAGCTACGCCTTGTCCGCCTCGACGAAACTCAGCTTCGATTATCAGTTCATCGATAACCCCGCCTACAATACCGATCGCGGGCCGGTCAATCTTTTTGCCGGACGGTTTCACTGGCAGTTTTAATCTTGTGGCGGCGCCGCTAAACCGGCGCCCGGCTTTTCCATGCCGGTTGCGCAGGTGCGGCGCAAATCATGCGTGCGCCAGGGTTTAAACTTTGGCCCCAGCAACGCCTGCATGCGTGCGTCAAGTGATTTCTTCGCCTTGGAAAAGCCAGAGGGCGAGCTATGGCCTGTCGTGGAAAACACCATGTCGCCGTCCTTGTAACCATGTCCCAGCTTGATCGCCGCAACGCCAAGCCTGTCGAGAATGGCGGCAGCTTGCGGCGCAATGCGGAATGCGGTGATCGCGATGGTTCTTCGTACGCGAACCGGGCAGGTTCCATACGCCGCCGTCAGGGTCCAACTCGCTCCATTTGATGCCGGCCACTTCTTCGCGCCGGGCGCCCATAATAGCAGCGGCTTGTAAATCGATGCGAAAATAAAGGGGCAGAATTTCCTAGTGTGCGCGAAAAATGGGAAAGGCTTGTGATACGCGAGACACTTAGCAACGCGATACATTATGTGCGCGCTGTATGGAGGATTTTATTTCTTATTTTCGCTTGCGATATGATCTCTAGTAGAAATTCATTCTACGATATGTTCAAATTTACCTGGGCGCAGTGTGCATCGCGCTCGATGGTCATCCTATGACTTAATGGAGTGTGACGATGACAGGGCAGGTCCTCGCGACACGAACGGGCGGCGACTTCTTCTTAAGCGCACCCCTGGGCGCCTCAGGCGCACGGGGCGATCTGAGCGGCAAAACCCTACTCTACGTCGGAGGGCGCACCAATCAGGTCCCGAAGCTGAGAAAGCTTGCGGAGAAGCGCGGCGCCGGGCTCCTTCACCACGACGGCGGGCTCGCGGAAAGCAGCAGCAGCCTTATCCGGCTGGCGGTGCGCGCGGATGCCGTCCTGTTTCCGGTTGACTGCATCAGCCACAGCGCTGCGACGGCGGTAAAGAAAATCTGCAAGCAATTGGGCAAAAGCTATTTTCCGCTAAGGCGGTCCGGCCCGGCAAGCTTCGCGGCGTTGATCGAGCGCCTTTAGTTCTGACGCATACTCTCGGCCTCAGAGAGCGCAACGAATTCGAAAGAGCTGGGGCCGATCTCATTTTGCTTCGACACTGCCTGTTTTCAGATTCTGCGCGGGCAGCCGAGACGGCGAAGAACAGCTTCCCTCCCGGCTAAGCTTGGGGCCTAGCCGGGAGACAAGCCTGGGCAATGATGCATTCTACTTGTAGGACTCGAGCGCCGGCGGGTTCCACAGCGGAATGATAGCGCGCGTCCAAAACCTCGTCTCGAAGGACTTAGAGCCGTCCGACAAGTTGTAGTAGGCGTTGCTGACGACGTCGCGCGTCAAATACGACTGCAGCGTGATGCCGGTGAAGCTGTAGCCGACAAGTCCACCCAGCGCGAACTGGGATTGCTCGACGTTATTTGGCAAATGATTGGCGAGATTGCCCCAATTGTTCCACGCCCCCTGACTGGTGTCGGTCGAGCCAAAGCCGACCACGCCGATCTCCCACTTGCCGACCGTCTTGGTGGCTGTGAGGTCATAATTGAACCAGCCGGGCAGGATCTGGTCGCCCTTATAGCCCAACGGACTATTCCAGACCGTAGTCGTGCCTGAACCTGCGGGCTGGCCGAAGCTCAAATTTGCCGCGAGCTTCCAGCCGTTGGCGACATAGCTCAGATTGGCGCGCTCGCTCAACGCCCAGCTGTCGAAACCGAAAATCCTCAGCTGATTGTCCGCCGGCGCCCAGCCGCCGATGAACGCGCTGAAGCCGAAACCATGGCCGAGATCCCACGCCGCGCCAATAAAGGCCGCCGGATTGTAGAGTTCGGTGTAATCCCGCCCTGACCAGGGCGTCCCAAGAGCGGGAACGCCGCCGCTGATCTCAGGAGCTGTCCCGAGAAACTCGACGCGTCCGCCCGCGATCGTCCAGGGCGTCGACCAGGCGAGCACGGGGACGTTGATGGCGAGCGAGGATTTGTTGGCGTCGATGCCGCGCCAGCCGCCGTCCGTGGCCGTATCGATGAAATACGCGCCTTCTGGAAGCGCGCCGCCAAGCGCAAGACCGGCCGTCCAGCCGGGCGGCTCGAGCGAACCAGCGATTGCTCCGCCGGAAGCGAACGCAAGGGTACTGATTGCGACTGCGGTCATCCCTGTTTTGAGTGCTCTCATGTTACCCACCGTCTTCCCCTTCTAAATGTCTATTGAGATTATCAATTTAATCTACAATATCTCTCAATCAATTGAATTCGTAGCGTGTGGAGCGAACGCCGCTCACGGCTCTGCCGCCTCTTTTTTTAAAAATCGGCGCCATAAACTGGCGGCTTCCGGGAGCTTCCGGGAATGGCATTGCTTCAGCTTGCGACGCGCGCGTCGTTCATTTCCTTGTGAGCATCAAGGGGCGGGCGAACCTTTGGTGGTTTTCGGCGCGGGGTGTGTCTTCGTAGCGACAGTGCGTCCAAGAGGACGCGAGCCTTCCGAAACGATGCTGGGATGAGGCCCAAGCAAGCGCCGGGCGCGCCTTCAGCGTCCTGAGCAGGAACCGGGATTCGGTCTCGCTTCGCGGCGGAGGCGCCGGCCTACTGAAGCGCAAAGCGGGCGGGGAAAAAGGGGCTGGAACGCAGACGGGCCAAGCCCGGGAGGGGGGCTTGGCCCGAAGCCGCCGCGTTCAAATCATGGCCCGGATATGAGCGCGGCTCAGATAATCCCGCAGTGAGATCAGCAGCCAGACGGGAAATTGATCATCGCGATAAGCGTGAAGCTTATCAGAACCTGTCCCTGGCATTTCTGCGAGAAAATGCGTACGGGCTTTCCTTCAGGACTCTCTTCGCCGCAATTTCTGCCTGAAGCGGCCCCTCGAACTCCTGCCCTTCCAGGCTGTTGAACGCGTGAAGCGCCGACAGGAACTTATAGTTGTTTTCATTTCTGTGCTTCCGCACAATGATGCCGACTGCGTTCCCCTGCAATTCGATGACATAGGCGTCAGACATGAGTTTACCCTCGCAATTCATGGCGTTGTTGCATTCGTCGATGGTGTTCGGATGGTGTTTCTAATTGCAGCGTCTACACATCGCGGATGCCGCGCGCCTATGCTCGCAACACAACCGGGTATCGCCATGAGACTGTTTCATTTCAATCTCCAACCTCGTCCGCTAAATATGACTAACTTCGTCAACTTTTTAAAGCCGAAACATTGGCGGCGTACGTGGCGGAGGCTGAATATTTCCTAAAAGGACACGGCGGAAAGCTTCGAATGCCTGGAACCTGCCAAAAAGGGGAGCAAGCGCGGGACAGGCGTTAAAAAAAGCAAATATATTCCAAATCACCTATCGTTAGCGCTGGCAGCTAGAATATTATTCTAATATCGGAGATGGAAGCGCCCAGGATAATCGCGCTTCGCGTGTGAAGGGCGCTCAAGCCGCCTCTTTCACGCCGCTTCGCGCCCGCATATCGGCAAGCGTGCGGTTATCTAGCACGCTTGCCAACGCATTCCTCGAATTGAGCATCAGGAGCCGAACCGCGCAAACGTCTTCGTCGCAGTCTCCGCAGGGGCGATAGGCGGTCATGCTGGCGCAAAGAAAGGGAGCGATCGGGCCATCGATGGCGCGAATGATCTCGCCGGCCTTGATCTCGCCGGCTGACTTCGCCAGCGCATAGCCGCCCGCCTTGCCTTTCTTGGAGTGCACAAGTCCGGCGCGGCGGAGATCGGCGAAAATCTGATCCAGGAACTTTTTTGGAATGTTGTTGGCCTCGGCGATCGCCGCCACCTGCGCAATTTGATTCTCGCGAAGCCCCGCAAGATGCAGCATCGCCTTCAGGCCGTATTTTCCTTTGTTCGTGAGCATAGAGGTTCCATCCGACAGGCGGTATGAGGCGCCGATTTACAGGAACCGTAGCATATACGGAAATTATTTGGCCAGTATGTCCACAAAAACGATTTGTTTGATGGCATCTCGCGATGCAAATCCAAGGGGCCCGGCGACGCATCCGAGTGGCGCGGCGCCATCGGCTTTTCCTGCGTCGCTCGTTAACAGAAGAGCCCGGCTGGGCGCAGAACCCGCCGGGCGTTCCATTTCGCCCAATCTTATTAAGCCGCGCGGGCGATGGCGCCGCCGGCGGCCGCGAACCCTCGTTCGAGGTCGGCGACGATGTCGTCGATGTGCTCAAGCCCGACCGAGAGCCGCACATAGCCTTCGGAGACGCCGGTGGCGCCCTGCTCGGCGGGGGAGAGCTGCGAATGCGTCGTCGTCGCGGGATGGATGGCGAGGCTTCTGGCGTCGCCGATATTGGCCACGTGGTAAAACAGCTCCAGCGCGTCGATAAAGCGCCGGCCCGCCTCCTTGCCGCCCGCAAGCTCAAAGCCCACCAGCCCGCTATAGCCGCCCTGCAGATATTTGTCGGCGCGTTCGCGGAACACGCCCGTCTGCACCGAAGGATGAATGACGCGCGTCACCTCCGGCCGCCTGAGCAGATAATTCGCCACCGCTTGCGCGTTCTCCGAATGGCGCTGGATGCGAAGCGGCAGCGTCTCGATGCCCTGGATAATGAGAAACGCGTTGAAAGGCGACAGCGCCGAGCCGAGGTCGCGCAACAGCGTCACGCGCGCCTTGATGATGTAGGCGATGGGGCCGAGCGGCTTCACGGCCTCGGTCCAGACCGCGCCATGATAGGACGGGTCGGGCGTGTTCAAGGCCGGCTGGCGCTCGGGATGCGCCGCCCAGTCGAAATTGCCGCCGTCCACGAGAAGCCCGCCGATGGAGGTGCCGTGGCCGCCAAGATATTTCGTGGTCGAGTAGACGATGATGGCCGCGCCATGGTCGAAGGGGCGCGTCAAAAGCGGCGCGGCGGTGTTGTCCACGATCAGCGGAATGCCGAGCGGCCGGCCGATGGCGGCCACTTCGGCGATGGGGAACACGGTCAGCTTCGGGTTCGGCAGCGTCTCCGCGTAATAGGCGCGGGTGCGCACATCGGTGGCGCGGCGGAAGTTCTCCGGGTCGGCCGGGTCGACAAAGCGGACCTCGATGCCCTGGTCCTTCAGCGTGTTCGCGAACAGGTTCCAGGTGCCGCCGTAAAGGTCCGTGGAGCTGACGACGTTGTCGCCCGCCCGCGCGAGGTTCTGGATGGCGAAGGCCGAAGCCGCCTGTCCCGACGATAGCGCGAGCGCGCCCACGCCGCCCTCGATCTCCGCGATGCGCTTTTCGAGGATGTCGTTCGTCGGATTCATGATGCGCGTGTAGATGTTGCCCAGCTCTTTCAGCGCGAACAGGTTGGAGGCGTGCTCCGTATCGCGAAACTGGTACGACGTCGTCTGATAGATCGGCACCGCGACCGCGTTCGTCGCAGGGTCCGCCCGCCAACCGCCATGCAGGGCGAGCGTTTCAGGGTGACGGCTCTTTGCTGCCATGTCTTCATCCTCCAAAACAGGTTGATTCGATTGCGGTTTTGGCGCGTCCTCCGGAAGCCTTGCGGCTTCGCGTTTTCCCCCTCCGTCGATAAGCGGAGCAGCCGCCCAAATCCCCGCGGCAACCGCCGCGAAGAAGGCGAAGGCTTTGAGTTGCGCCGTGCTCAGGAGCACGATGGCCGGTCCTGGGCACAACCCGCTCAAGCCCCATCCGGCGCCGAAGATGGCCGCGCCCGCGACGAGCGAGACCGTGATGGGCTTGCGCCGGTCCGGCAGGTCGATTGGCTCTCCGAGCGCGGACGCTTTGGCCCGGCGCGCGATCGCGAAGGCCGGCAGGGCGACCGCGATGGCCCCCGCCATCACGAATGCGAGCGTAGGGTCCCAATTTCCCGCTACATCGAGAAAGGCGAGGATGCGATTGGGATCGGTCATCCCGGAGATTACGAGCCCGGCGCCGAAAACCAGGCCGAAGATCAATGATGTAATCGCGCCCATGCTAGTTCCCCAGGCGTTCCAAAACGCCAAGATGCCTGACCGCGTAAACCGTCGCGGCGGCGACAGCCATGAAAACGAGGGTCGCGACGAGCGAGCGCGGCGAGAAGTTGGAAATCCCTGAGACGCCGTGGCCGCTTGTGCAACCTCGGCCGACGGCGGTTCCGAAGCCGACGAGCACGCCCGCTATGACCAGCGTGACGATGCTCGCCGGGATCCCCCCGTGGAACTCCCAACCTGCGCCAGATTGAACGACCGGGCTAGGAAACCCGCTGCAATGAGCCCGGCGAGAAATGTCCAGCGCCAAAGCCCCGGACGAGCCTTTATGGCGCCTCCGAGAATGCCGCTTATCCCCGCAACGCGCCCATTGACGAGAAGCAGGCCCGCGGACGCGGCGCCGATCAGGGCGCCGCCAGCCACGGCATTGGCCCAGGCCGCCATCGCGCTAATCCTTAAAGCTTTCGCGTTGATCGAACTTATAGCCGACCGAAAAGCCGACCGAGAACTCGCTCAACCTGATGTTTGCCTCGCCGCCGCCGAAATAGGCAAGCGAATTCTGTCCGTTAACCTGCGTCTCCGGCGCATAAAGCACGTAGCCGCTATATTCCCAGCGCCTCGAGGGCGATTCCCAGGTGAAGCCGGCAGTGAATTGGCTCTGGACGGTGGCCGGCGCAAGAATATTGAGGAAGGTCTCGTCGTTGCGGATCACCTCGGTGGAATAGGCGTAGCCCCCGCGCACTTTCAGCTCGGGCGTGAGCTGATAGACGGCGCCGATCCGGAAGACGTTTGAATCCTGCCAGTTGAAACCTGGGCCGTTGCTGCTGCCGAGCTTTTCACCAGCCCCCAAGATACTCGCGAGCCCAGGATCGCTAAGAGCCGGGATGCTGCTGTAGTTGATGAACTGATACTCGGCGGTCAGGTCGAGCCGGGGCGTGAGCTTGTAGGCCGCGCCGACCGTGAAGTTCTGGGGCGCGTCAAATGAGCCCTGATCGGCAAGCAAGCCTCGATAGGCGTTGAAATTCTGGAAGAAAGTCTCGGTCGTATAAGCGGCGCCGATCGACAGCTGGGGCGTGATGTGGCCGAGATAGCCGATGCGGGCGCCGATGCCGAAGGCCTCGTCCACGCCCTTGCTCGTGACGGAGGCAGGGTCTGTCGAGAACGCGGTAAAGGCGCCGAGTCCATTGGCGCTGAAGCGCTGATAGGCGAGGTTGACGGACACGCCGATGGAATGCCCGGGCGCGATCTGATAGGCGGCCGTCGGCGACAGGAAGAACTGCTCGAAGCTGAACCCCGCCGTGCCGATATAGGGTCCCCCCGGAGGCACGAGTTTTTGATAGGGGTTGATGTTATAGCTTGAGCCGAGGCCGTTGCCGTAGGCCGCGATGCCGATGGCAAGGTTTGGGCTGAGCTGCCTCACCCAGCCGAGGCTCGGAATGAGGTAATCGCTGCGCGCATTGCCGTCATAGCTCCCGTCGAGGCCCGCCGGGCTGCCGGTGATGGTCGCGCTCCGGTCCGGCCGAAACCATTCGGCGCCGGCGTCAAAGCGCCCGCCAAGAAACAGCGCGGCCGCCGGATTGCTCGCAATCGCAAGCGAATCCTGCGGATAAGCCACCGCGGCGCCGGCGACGCCTTCAGCCTGTGTGCCGTAGCCGGTCAAATAATACCCGTCGGTCGCGGACGCGCGATCCGCAGCGCCGAGCGCGATGCAAAGAGAAAGGGCGCATACCGAAAGCGCGGGCGCTGGCCGGCGTCGGTAAAAAGGTCCTGCAAAATAGAACTGTGTCATGGCAACCCCCAACCCCCGAATTTCTTTAACGCTCCTGGCCGCGCGGAGGCTGGCCAGCCCAATGCCCAAGTCGCCTTGAGCGATGCGTTTGCGAAAGCTCGCCGGGCTGCACGCACACTCAAGGCCGGATGGAAGTAAAGCAGCTTAATGTTAGCTTTTCCATAGAAGTTATCAACATAAAGAAAAATAAGAACCGGTTTCGGCGTTACAGTCACTCCCCGAACACACCCGTGAATTGGAGCGGCTTTCTCATGTCAATTATTCTCTTATGAAGCCTCTGCGGAGCAAATTTTTGGATCTCTGAGCGTCCAGCAATAAGCGCTTACAGGAGTGGGATATTCTTTGCACAGCGTTGTATTCGGCTGCTCGCACTTATTCGACGTTCATCACTGCAATAAGCTTGCAAGAATGCTGGAGCGGTTAGAAAAACGTCCTGCGATGGGCTGTGGGAAATACCGCTGGTCCTTCGCGGCGAGCCGAGCCGCGGACCGGGGGTGTATTTGCTCCTCGCAAAGGCGCGGCGACGCACACATCGCACGGGCGAGCGCCCCGCTCCGACCTGCAATTGGTCACTAAATTGGATCGCGCCTTTTATCCCGGAACTTTAATGACGAGCCACCGGGCTCCGAGAAAAACCGCCGCCATTGCCGTGTACCCGGCCGCATATTGCCAGGCAGGAACGCCGAAACTGCCGATCGTGTCAGCCGGAGTGAAGACATAACTGTGCATCAGACCCACTCCAGACAGCGCCGCGGCGGCAAGGCACCACAGAGCGGCGCTTGCGAACCGCTTCTCAATCAGATGCACCGTGACGGCCGACAGGATCATGGCCGTAAAGATGAAGCCCTGCTCAAGGGCGAAGCCGCCGCCGATGGAGTTGCCGCTCTCGGTCATCTTCGTCACGAGTTCCGGCGAGAACGTCGCGTGGCCCGCGCGAAGCCCATCCTTGGCCATCAGCACGCCCCACGCGCCAAGACCCGGCAGCAGGCCCATGACGACGGCCGGGGCGTGATGACGCGGCGTCGCCTCAAATGATTGAGCGGCCATCATGATGCCGATCCACAGCACAATCGCCATTCCAGCCTCGATCGGAACCAGCCACGCGACGAAGGCGAGCGAGCCCGTCAGGCACAGCACTGTAAACAGCGCGGCGTTCAAGATGGAATAGCCGGCGCGCGCGCCAAGCGCCTTCCAGCCAGGATGACCGATGTAGAGCGTGGTGGGAAAGCACGATCCGAACAGCGCCGCGGCTATGGTGCCGACGCCGTTCATGGCCAGCGATGTCGCCGTCGGGAACGGATCGCCGGCGGCAGCGGCGGACTCGATGTTTTGCAGCGAGCCCAGCACGTTGAAGATGCCCATCGGCACGATCACGGAGAGGTAGGTCAGGACATCTTGCCAGCTGAGAGCGGCGAGGAAGTCGCCCAGCACCGGCGCGGGAAAATGCAGCCCCAGCGGCTGTGAAGCCGGCGGGCTGGACGGAATAAGCCCCATCGCGAATGACAGCGCAACGCCCAGCATTACGGCGACGAACCCGCCCGGCAAGCCGCCCTTGAAACGGACCTTGCCGAAATAGACCAGCAGGATGACGCCAAGCGTCGTGAACCCGACAACCGGGTTCGCATAGGTCCGGAACAGGAACGAGAACGATATGAAGCCGAGCGCGATGCCGCCAAGCGTCGACAGCAGAGCCGCTCGCGGCGTGGCGCGACGCAGCCGCTCGGCCACTGGCGCCGCCAGGACTTCGATCAGGCCGGCGCTGAAACAGGCGACAAGACCCATGCGCCAAGCCGCCAGCGTGGCTTCCTCATCGCCAAGCCCGCGCGCCTTGGCCGCCAGCAGCGCCGGCTGCATCACGAGGAAAATGAAAGCGAAAAGCGATACGGTATTGATGCCATAGGGCAGCGCGCAGATGTCGCTGCGGCCGGTGCGTCGCGACAGCTCCTTTGCCTGCCAGGCGTAGAACACGTTGCCAACCACGAGCGAGACGGCCACGCCCGGCAGGATCGTGCCCAGGATAAGCTTTTCGGAGAAGCCGAGCACCCCTCGGCACAGCGCGACGATCACCAGGAGTTGGACGAGATTGTCGATCGCGAGCCCGAAGAAGCCGTCGATGTCCCCGCGCACGAGCCAGGGCATTCCTGCCGACTGCCGGTTTCCCGCTGCCGAACCAGCAAGGTCGTCCATCGCCATACCCCCCAAGGTGTTTCGTTTATCGATCTATCTCGGGCAAAGTTGGCTTGTCCACCTTCTAGATGCCAAGCTTCAGCGCGCGCCTCGGGAGCGTCCCCAACGGGCCGCGCGCGGCTTTCGCCACGACGCTCGTTTGAGTTCGAAGATGTGTTTTCGCAGCAGCACGCGAGCGGGAGTTTAGCAACTCATTGCGCGAGTTGGTAAGGCGTGTTCAGGCCCAAGGACGGCCGGCGTCCAAGATCTCGGCCGCGTTTCCATCAGCTTGGAGGAAAGCGCGCCAGTGCGGCGGTTTGCTTTTGCCGGGCGCCATCGCGACGTTTAAATTCGCGTCCGAAAGAAAGATTTTCTGAAAAGAGCCTGAAAAAGGAGAGTGTCATGACACCGATGGCGATGCCGGCGATGATGCCAATGCCGATGACGAACGCGATGATGAACCCCATGATGTCCGGAATGATGCCAATGATGGGTGGGATGCCCATGATGGGCGGGATGCCGATGGGCGGCATGATGATGATGCCCATGATGATGTGCAAGATGAACTGCACCATGACGGCCGACGGCATGAAGTGCGAGATGACGCCGATGGACCCGGCCATGAAAGACATGATGATGCAGTGCTGCAAGCAGATGATGACCATGATGGGCAATGGCATGCCCATGATGATGATGTGCGGCGGCATGACCATGTGCTGCACCATGTAGGGAGGAGAGGCGGCGTAGATCTCGCCCTCTACGCCCCGCTGTTTGGATTTGCGAGGCTGGGTTCGTAACTCAGGATAAGGTGAAGCACAGCCTCAATATCCTCCAAATTCCGGTAGCTGTGGGGGACATCGGCCTCGAAGAAAATGGCCTCGCCGCGAGAGAGCGAGACCGGGGCGGCGTCGCCTACCGTTATTTCGACAAATCCAGAAATGACGGCGAGGTTTTCGCACGTCCCTTGCGCATGCGCCTCCGAGGAGTGGATGTGCAAGGGGGCGAGGCGCAGCTCGTAGAATTCATAAGGGCTTTTGAGATCGAGCGGGAAAAGGGCCCGCGATTTAAACCCGCCATTATCCGAAACGAGCACGCCCATGTCTTCCCGGCGCATGACATGCGTGCCCTTGGCGCCCTCGCCATCGAGCAACTGCGCGAAGGGGACGTTGAGCGCGGTCGCGATCTTCCAGAGTACGCCGATGGTCGGCATGCTCTTGCCATTCTCGACTTGCCCGAGCATGCCCCGGCTCACGCCCGAAAGTTTGGAAAATCGCTCAAGCGAATATCCGCGCGAAACCCGCAGCCGCCGAAGATTGCGACCAAGCCCCTCCAGGAGTGTGTCCGCGTGGTCGTTCTTGGGGGCGTGCCCCGGCATTAAGAGGAAAGCACTCACTTACTGCCCGCTGGGATGAAAGCGCTGGCGGCTAGGGCCGCGGTTCGCTTGTCCGAACAAGGGGCCAGATTACTACCGGCGTCCAAACAAGTGGTAACCAGACGAAGCCTGCAAACATCGGTTGAGCGGGACGGTCCAACTTTGGAAAAGTCGCCCGGCGCTTCTGCCGGTATTCGTCCAGCGAAAGGATTTTGGCTGTGTTATGCAAGCTCCACCCCCGTATGCCGGCTAAAGCCAGCGCAACGCTATATTTTGTTTCTTTCGCCGCCGTCTGTCAAAGCGATGCATGCGTATGAAATTGTTGAAAAACGTGAAAAACGGCGCATGTTTTGCGCGAAAAGCCGCAATCGCGCTCAGAAACGGATCGTTTGTTCTGTCTGTTAAAAATGCCTGCTCTTTTTTCCAGGTCCACTTATCAACATTTAACGTCGCCGACGAAGCCCGGCCTTGCGAAGGTAAACAACGCGACCTTGCAACATCTTTCCAGTTTATTCCTGTGGCCGAGGAACGAGACGTGGAAACATATTGCTTAAGATGCGCTGCGGTTGAGAAAAAGTTTCTTAAAGGTCACGGCAAAGCTAGCGCCGCCGGGTAAATGAATCGCCAAAAGCCTTTGACTTTTCCGCGCGTCCTTTGCCAGTATGGTGCGCCCGCAGGATAAGGGCGGGGCGCTGGGCAGGCTGCAACACGGGTTGATTTCTATGCCGCACGCCGCGGACCCTCTGGCGCTCATTGGCGATACGCCCATCATCGAGCTGACCGGCCTCGACTTCGGCCTCTGCCGGGTCTTCGCCAAGCTTGAAAACCAGAACCCGACGGGCTCGATCAAGGATCGCATCGCAGTGTCCATGGTCGATGCCGCCGAGCGAGCCGGCGCCTTGAAGCCCGGCGGCCGCATCGTCGAAGCCACGGCGGGCAATACGGGCCTGGCGCTCGCGCTTGTGGCAACGCGGCGCGGTTACGGCTTGACGCTTGTCATTCCCGACAAGATGAGCCGCGAAAAGATTGCGCATGTGCGCGCCATGGGCGCCGAGGTCGTGCTGACCCGCTCGGACGTCCCGAAGGGCCACCCGGATTACTACCAGGACGTCGCCCAGCGCATCGCAAGCGAGACAGGCGCCTTTTACGCCGACCAGTTCAACAACCCGAACAACCCGGCCGCTCACGAGAGGAGCACGGGGCCTGAGATTTGGGCGCAGATGGAAGGCGATGTCGACGCGGTTGTGGCTGGCGTCGGCTCCGGCGGAACCATCACGGGGCTGTCGCGGTTCTTCGCGCGTGTTTCGCCTCGGACGGAGCTCGTGCTCGCCGATCCGAAGGGCTCAATCCTCGCTGAGTATGTGCGGACCGGAATTGTCGGAGAAGCAGGGAGCTGGCTCGTCGAAGGCATCGGCGAAGATTTCATTCCGCCGGTAAGCGATCTCTCCCGCGTCACGAAAGCCTACACGGTCACAGATAGCGAAAGCTTCGCGGCGGCGCGCGCCATCTTGCGGAAGGAAGGCTTGCTCGTCGGCTCGTCGTCGGGAACGCTCCTTTCCGCCGCCCAGCGCTATGCGCTCGAACAAACGGAGCCGAAGCGCATCGTAACCTTCGTCTGCGATACCGGAGCCAAATACCTCTCGAAAATGTACGACGACCGCTGGATGGTCGAGCAGGGCCTGCTGCAACGGCCGGGCCACGGCGACCTGCGCGATCTCATCGTGCGGCGCTTCGACGAGGGCGCCGTCGTGACGGTGGGCGCTGGCGACACGCTGCATACGGCCTACAGCCGGATGAAGCTCTACGATGTGTC
This sequence comes from uncultured Alphaproteobacteria bacterium, assembly GCA_963748525.1. Taxonomy (GTDB): domain Bacteria; phylum Pseudomonadota; class Alphaproteobacteria; order Rhizobiales; family Rhodomicrobiaceae; genus Rhodomicrobium. Next base: position 293,416 of record CAVVJJ010000017.1, on the reverse strand, counting down.
GCAGGTGCCGGTGCTCGACGGCCACCGGTGCGTCGGCCTATTGGACGAGTCCGACCTCCTCGTCGCGCTCACTCAAGGGACGCTCGATTTCAATCTGCCGGTCGCCCAGGCGATGACCGATAAGGTCGAGACCGTCGCGCCAGGCACCCCGCCCGAGAGTTTGCTTCCGCTTTTCGACCGAGGGCTCGTCGCAATCGTCGTCGATGGCGAACGCTTCCTCGGCCTTATTACTCGCATCGACCTTCTCAACCACCTGCGCAGAAAGATAGCCTGACCTTGACGAAGCGCTTCCCCAAGGCAAAGCCCGCCACGCTGGCGGTCCATGCCGGCGTCGAGCCGGACCCCAAGACCGGCGCCGTGATGACGCCCATCTACGCGTCATCCACGTTCGCCCAGTCCTCGCCCGGCGTTCACACCGGCTACGAATATGCGCGTACGGGCAACCCTACGCGCGCCGCCTTCGAGAAAGCGGTGACGGAGCTGGAGGGCGGCGTTGCGGGCTTTGCGTTCGCCTCGGGCATGGCTGCGGAGGCGACCCTGCTGGAGCTTCTCGACCAGGGAAGCCACATCGTCGCCAGCGACGACCTTTACGGCGGCACCTGGCGGCTGTTCGAGCGGGTGCGCAAGCGCTCCGCCGGGCTCTCGGTCACCTATGTCGATCCGACCGATCTTGACGCGCTGACGGCGGCGATCACCCCGAACACCCGGATGATCTGGATCGAGTCTCCGACCAATCCGCTGCTCAAGGTCGCCGACCTCGCCGCCATAGCCGCGCTTGGCAAGGCGGCCGGCGCGCTCACGGTTGCGGATTTCGACCTTCGCCTCGCCCATGATCCAGCGCCCGCTGGCGCTTGGCTTCGACGTCGTGCTGCATTCGGCGACGAAATATCTCGGCGGCCATTCCGACATCGTTGCGGGCGTGCTCGCTGTGCACGACCACGGCTTGGCGGATCGCATCCGGTTTCTGCAAAATGCGACGGGCGCGGTTCTCGACCCCTATCCGGCGTTCCTTGCCTTGCGCGGCATCAAGACGCTCGCGTTGCGCATGGAGCGCCATTCCTCCAACGCGCTCGCCCTTGCGCAACATTTCGAGGGCCATCCGAAGCTCAAGCGCGTTATCTATCCCGGCCTCGATAGCCATCCGCAGCATGCGCTGGCCGCGCGGCAGATGAAAGGGTTCGGCGGCATCGCGACCATCGAGATCGACGCGGACGAAAAGGGAATCCGGCGCGCGCTCGAGGCGCTCAAGATATTCACGCTGGCGGAAAGCCTTGGCGGCGTGGAAAGCCTCGCGGGGCACCCCTTCACCATGAGCCACGGCTCCCTCCCGCCGGAACGCCGGGACAGCCTTGGCATCGGCTGGGGGCTCGTGCGGCTCTCTGTCGGCATCGAGGACGCTTCGGACCTGATCGGCGACATTGAACAGGCGCTCGGGCGACTGTAGCGTTGCGCCCTGCGCGCGCGCTGGCGTCAAACCCGGCTCGACGCCCGCGATGCATCAGAACAAGGAGCGGATCTTGGGCTTGAGCGGAGCCGAGAAGAGAACCTCGGTCGACGGCCGGTACGCTTGTCTCCACGCGCGCCGCTAAAATAGCTCGACGGATCTGCCTTCGCCGGCATCTATATGCAACATTTTGCTTTTCTCTATGGTTTCCTGACGGTTGGTCTTGATACCGGCCAGCACGATGTCGATGCTCCGCTCGTCAAGTTTCTCTGACTGAAAAACGGTCCGCAAACTTGCGGAATGATCGACGATCTGATGGAGGACGCCCGTCACGCCATGGAGTTTCTGGCGCGCAATGTCCTGAAATTGAATGGAGCCGATCAGATCGATGACGAGTTGCGCGATTTTCTCGCTCTCCCCGCGCATGATCTCAAGCGTTTCGCGCTGTTGCTCGATAAGAGCGCCCATATTCCGCTCAAGTTCGCCAATCGCCGAAGCTATGGCGTCGAGTTCCTGCTTTTCGCGGTCCTGCTGCGCCATCAAGGTCTCAGCGCTTTCGGCAATGGCGCCCTTCAGGGTTTGCAGGCCCTCGCCGATGTCCTTCGCCGCCCGATCGGTCTGCCGCGACAGCGCCTTGACCTCGCCAGCGACCACGGCGAAGCTGCGGCCGGGAATTCCTGCCCTCGCCGCTTCGATGGTGGCGTTGAGCGCAAGCATGTTGGTTTGGCGCGCAACCTTGCGGACGCTCTGCACGATAGTATCCAGATGGCAAGTCAATTCCGTAATGCAGGACAGGTGGCTTCGGCTGCCCTGCATGTCGGCCGCTCTATTGGTTAAGAATTCAGCCAGGATTCGGTTGTTGATATGGAGACGGTTCTCCGTCTGCTCGACGATCGGAAGGATCTTGTCGCGCGAACTCACCCGCAAAAAGCTCAGGAGCGCCGTTATCGTCTCATCGACCCTGTTAAGCTGGGTCATGATGTTCATCGCGACATCTTCGGTGCTCGTGACCACGTTCTGCACATGATCGCACAATGTTTGGATGATCGGACCGCAGGCCGATATTTCCTCGCCGAGACGTTTTAGAACCTGCGGGTTCGGGGCCGCGCCGGCCTCGCTGCCCGCGGGAGCAATCGCCTGCTCCTCATCTTCTCCCGTCCGCGCATCGCGTTCGGCTATATGAGACGCGCCCAGAAGGCGCTGCCCCGCTAGAACGAAGGCTGCGATGAGGAAGGCCGCGGCCGCGCGAATGCTTGGGGCGCCGAACCCCGCCGCATAGTCGCTAAGCGTGGTCAGAGCCGCCGCCACGGCCGCGAAAGCTGCGATGGCAGCATATTCTCGCCGCGGCTGCATCGCTCATGCTCCGGGAACGAGTTGCCTGACGATCTGCAACATGGCTTGAGGCTGCACCGGCTTGACCATCCAACCCGTAGCCCCGGCCGACTTGGCTTCTTCCCGCTTTTGCTGCTGGGATTCCGTCGTCAGCATCACGATGGGCATGAACGCGAAGCCGGGAAGCCGGCGCACTTCGCGGATCAGTTGAATGCCGTTCATGGCCGCCATGTTGAGGTCCGTGATGATCATGTCTGGCTTGCCGCCGCCCTTAAGAATGACAAGTGCTTCCTCCGCGTTGGTGGCTTTGGAGACGCCAAGGCCCGCTTTCGACAACATGCCTTCCATGCTCATCAGCATGGTCGGCGAATCGTCCACAATCATGATTGTCTTGGCCATGCTCGCACCTCCAACTCATGCGCATCGCGGAGCTAACTCGTTAATGCGCTACAGTTTGCACGGGGCGCCGCCCGAATGACAGCGCCGATTAAGCCCGCCATCGCGGGCGAGGTAGGGAGACTAAGGGTCTTCGGCGCCGCTGCCGCGAGAACCTGAAGGACCGCCGTATGAACGTAGTCGCAGTCCGTCATGTCGATCATGGCCCCGTCGTTGGCGCGCAGGAACTCCAGCAAAGGTAGAGCTTCCTCGACCATACACTCCGCCTCGAAAAAAATAGTTGAAGCGTCATAGCGAATTGGCATCAAAGAATTTCCTTCAAATTAAGGACCAGCAAAACTCGCCCGTCGCCCAGAAGCGCGGTGCCGGCGTAGCCTCGAAGCCCGGACAGAAAGCCGTCGAAAGGTTTCAAAATCACGTCGATGCTTTCCCTCAGTTGATCCACGGCAAGGCCGACCAGCGCGCCTTTCACTCGAACGACGAGGACCGCAAGGCCAAGCTCGCTTTGCCTGCCGGAGCCATCGGAAATGCCGAGCAGCCGGCTGGTGCGCACGAGGGGAACGATCATGTCGCGCAGGACGAAGGTCTCCGATTGCTTGATCGAGTAAATCTGGTTCTGCGAAAGCCGGACCGTCTCGACGATCACGTCCATGGGAATGCCCACGAGGCTGCCCGCAACCTCGACCATCATGACGCGGGTCACCGCCATCGAAAGAGGCAGCGACAGGCGCACCGTCGCTCCCTTGCCAGTCTCGGACGACACGGCTGCATGACCGCCGAGCTTCTCGATGTTGCTGCGCACGACGTCCATGCCGACGCCGCGGCCTGACAGGTCGGACACTTGCGAGGCCGTCGAGAAGCCGGGCTGAAAGATCAGGTTGATCGCCTCCTGGTCCGATAGCCGCGCCGCTTCATCCTCCGCGATCACGCCTTTTTCGAGCGCGCTGTCCTTGATCCTCTTCGGATCGATGCCGCGGCCGTCGTCCTCCACCTCGATCACAATCTGATCGGATTCCTGAAAGGCCCTGAGCACGATCGACGCGTGGCTCGGCTTGCCGGCGCCGGCGCGCTCCCCGGGCATTTCGATGCCATGATCGATGCTGTTGCGTACGATGTGGAGAAGCGGCTCGCCAAGCGCCGCGATGATCGCCTTGTCGGCTGCCGTGTCCTCGCCCTCCATCGTCAGCTCGATCTTCTTGTCGAGTTTCCGGGCAAGGTCGCGCACGAGCCTGGGGAAACGGTCGAAAGCCTCCGAAACGGGTTGCATGCGCACGGCCATGATCGCGGATTGCATCTCCTGCGCGAGCCGGTCGATCACGCCGTACTGATCCTTGATTTCGCGCGCCATTTCGCGCGAGCCGTAGGTTTCCTCGGCGCGCCGGGCCAGGAATGGGAGGCTGTTTTTCGAGACGACGAGTTCGCCAATGAGGTTCATCAGCGTATCGAGCTTGGCCTGATCGACTTTCAGGACCTTTTGCTGCGGCTTGTGGGCCGCGCCATTCATGCGCGCTCCCTCCGGAGCAGCGTCGTCAAACGCGGGAACGGCGGCGCGGCTGTCTTCGCGAGCCGGCGCCCTTTCAGCTTGCCTTGCCCAGTTCTGAATGAAGGCGGCGAGCGAGGCAGCAGTATTCTCTTCCACAGCGGCGGAGAAGTTCCGCGCGAGGCTCGCGTCGCCGATAACCGCAAGAACATTTGACAAGGTGGACTTGACGGAAGCGAGACGCCGTTTCTGCTCTTCCTCGCCGCCGGTCAGCGCCAGGACTTTCATCTGCGTCCGCGCGATGCAAAGCGCGAGCTCCGGCATGGAGTTTTCCGAGACGCCGGAGGAAGGAGCCGGCGCGCCTTCGCGAGGAAGAGAGCCGGGCGGAAGCGCCACGATCGAGACCTGATCCAGCACATAGCGGAACAGATGTGCGACTTCGTCGCGCGGCGCGAGCGTCAACGCGCGGAAAGTGACATTGCAGCGATAGGGGTCGAGTTCGTCGAGGGATGGCCAGGGTGCGCGCAGCGACGCTGTCAGGACGCCAAGCTCAGGCGTCTGGCGCACCAAATTCGCGGGATCTTCGCCGCTATAGAAGCAGGCTTCGTGGGGGCGATATTCGACCGCGACGACGGCCCGCGCAGAAGCCGCCGCGGCATCGGCAAAGGCGTCGTAACCGGGTGCGCTGCGCATCTCCGCCAGCCAATCGAGTCCTCCGGCCTGGTTTGCCGGCTGCCTTTCGCCGCCGCCGGCGCTCTCGTTCGCCTTGGGCAGGAAGTCCCGCAAGGCATGCGCGAACCTTTGAGAGACTTCGGCCGCGCCGGAGGGCAATTCCTCATTCCCCTCAAGGTCGCCGAGCCAGACGCCAACCTGATCCAGCATGTCGAGAGTATGGTCGGTTATGTCGGGGCTCAGCCGAAGCGCGCCCGAGCGCACCGCCGAAAGCACATCCTCGCCGGCATGCACAAGGTTCGTCAGAGGCTGGGCGTCGAACAGACCGGAGGAGCCTTTCAGCGTATGGATCGCGCGAAAAACTTCGTTGATGGCGGCCTCGTTGTCGGGGTCTTTCTCAAGTCGCAGGATGCCGGCCGCCGATTGCTGAATCAGCTCCTGAGCTTCGGAAATGAACCGGGCGAGCAGCGGGTTCATGACGCCCGCCCCGTAAAGAGAATGGCGGCGTTCGCGAAGTCGTCGGGGCGAACCGGCTTCACCATGTAGAAATTCGCGCCGGCTTCGTAGGCCCTGACCTTGTCGTGCTCCTGGTCCTCCGTGCTGACGGTCATGACCGGGATCGCGAGGCAAGCCGGATCCTTGCGCAGCTGGGCGACGAATTCGTAGCCGTCCATCTTGGGCATGTTGATGTCGACGACGATCAGATCGAAGCGGCCGCCCAGCATTCTTTCAAGGCCTTCAACGCCGTTGGCCGCTTCCTCGACGGCGAAGCCGGCCTTTTCGAGCACGTCGCGGTAGAACATCCGCATGGTGATCCCATCGTCGATGATGAGCACCTTTTTCTTAACCGCCGCTCTGGCTCCCTCTGCGTTCATAAGCATTGCCTTCGTCCTTACGGTTTCTGGTAGACGATGGCGTCGGAAAACCTGCACGGCCGGTAGAGCGAGGACATGCGGCTCATACTCTCCGAATGGCCGAGACAGATGAAGCCGCCGGGCGCCAGGCACTCATAGAGGGTTTCCATGGCTTGGCGCCGCGCCAGATCGTCAAAATAAATCAGGAGGTTTCTGCAAAAGATCACGTCGATATTGGAGTAGCTGCGCATCTGCGCGGCGTCGACGATATTGACCGTCGAGAAGTCGATGGACTCGCGCAGCGCCTCCGAAATCTGAAAGTGATCGCCCGCGAGGGGGGAAAAGTATTTTTTCCGAAGATTCTGCGGAACCCGGGACAGGGAGCGCTCGCCATAGACGCCGCCATGCGCTTCCCTCAACACGCGGGAGTCTATATCGGAGGCAAGGATCTCGATGTTGAAGTCGTCGGCTCTATCCCATCCCTCCAGAATATAGATCGCGATGGAGTATGGCTCCTCGCCCGTCGAGCACGGGAGCGACCATATCTTGATCGTATCTTTAGGCTTCTTATGCGCGGAAACCTCGGGCAGGATGCCGCCGACAAGCGCTTCGAATTGATATTCCTCACGAAAAAAGTAAGTCTCGTTCACGGTCATCGCGTTAACGAGATGCTGCATTTCCTGTCCGCCGGTCTCGAACCGGACCATTGCGAAATATTCGCGGAAGGTCGGGCACTGCGTCGCCTCCATCCTGTCGAGGACGCGCCTTTCAACGAAGTATCTCTTGCTTTCGGCGAAGATGATGCCCGTCTTGCGGTAGAAGAATTCACAGAATTTGGCGAATTCCTGCGGGGTTATGGCGGGGTCTTCCTTCGATACCGCCGATGGGCTTGCCGATTTCATTGCGCCCCGCCGATCCGTTTGAGGGCCGCGTCGATGGCGAAGGTCATGAACGGCTGATCGCCGAAACGGAGCCGCAGCTTTTTCAGCGCTGGGATCGAGCCAGGCGTCCCGACTTCGGCGAGACAATCGACGGCGGCGGCGCAGACATTCACGTGTCCATCTTCGAGGATGACATTATGAAGCCATTCCGGCGCGCGCGGATTGGGAAGCACGGAAAGGATGTTGACGGCAAAAATGCGCACGTCGCTTTCGGGGTCGCTAAGCAGCGTCTCCATATAAGGCGCAATTTCATCGGGCATCTCCTGCAGCGCCTCGACCGCTTCGTTTCGAAGCGCGGTATGTTCGCTGCGCAGGAAGCGGATGAGACACTCTACCGCCGCACGCGAGCGGCTTTGGATGAGGGCGGTCATGATCACGCTGCGAACGCTGACGGCCGGTTCGCGCTCCAGGTGATCGCACAGGATGGGAATGCCTTCGGGGAAGCGGGAGAGCATGCGCGCGGCTTGCCGCCGGCGCGCCGCCTCACCCGACAGCAACTCCGCCGCAAGCTCCGCCGTTGAGGCGTTTGAGGCGCGCCCGGCCTCGGCTTCAACGCTCTCGACCCTTTTTGTTGCCTTAACAAGCGCCATTGGCACGGCTCATGTTCGATGAGTTGAGGGGGGACGCCCAGGCGGCGAGCTGACGGGCAATCCGGTTGCTTGGAAGAACGACGCCCGCGCCGCCGAGCCGGATCAACTCGCAAGGCATGCCGAAGACGACGGAGGTGGACTCATCCTGCGCGATGGTGCGTCCGCCCCGGCGCTTCAGCTCGGCCATGGCCGCGGCGCCATCGTCGCCCATCCCGGTTAGCAGGACGCCGATAAGCCTGCCGGCGGGGACCGCCTCGATGGCGCTTGCAACCATGCGGGCGACGCTCGGATGCCACAAATGCTGTTGGCTGGAAGGTACAGGCGTTGCAAGCCAGGCCCCGCCGCGGGCCGAAATGACGAGATCGGCGTCGCCCTTGGCGATATAGACTTTTCCCGGCTCTATCGGCATTTGATGCGAAGCTTCCTGAACCGGCATGGCGCAAATGTTGCCCATGCGCTTGGCGAAGACGTTGGTGAAGCTGCCGGGCATGTGCTGCGCCACCAGAACCGCCCAGGGAAAGTCGGCGGGCAAAGCGGGAAGGATTTCTTCCAACACGCCGGGGCCTCCTGTCGAGACGCCTATGAGCACGAGACCGAAGGCCCCCGGCGCCGCGCCGGAAAACCGGTGGTCGGGCCTTTGCGCACGGCTCCGATCCTGAATCAAGCGATCGCGCAAGCCCACGGCGCGCCGCACCTTCGCCGTCGCCGCCGCCGAGATCTTGGCGAGCAGTTCGCGCTGAACGCGCTCGATCGAGAGCGAGATGGTGCCGTCCGGCTTATGGACGTAATCGACGGCGCCGAGGCTCAACGCCTGAAGTGTGACCTCGGCCCCTTTTTCGGTCAGCGACGAAACCATCAGGACCGGCTTCGGCTTCTCCAGCATGATGCGGGACAGGCAAGTGATCCCGTCCATCTCGGGCATGTTAATGTCGAGCGTTATGACATCCGGGTCGAAGCTGCCGAGCAGCGAGAGGGCCTCCACGCCGTTCCTGGCGACGCGGACCTGAAACCCTCCTTCGCTTTCGAGGAGTGTGACCAAGTGTTTCCGCATCAGCGCGGAATCATCGACGATCAGCACTTTAATCATGGCATCTTGCTTAGGTTTTGAATTGGAACGCAGGAGGGCGCGCGCCCTCCCGCAAAATCACGCAACTAATTTCAGTTCATCCAACTCATCGAAATTCAACAACTGGGCCACCTCCAGGAGCAGGATCATGCGCTTCTGTTCTTCGAGGTTGGCGACGCGATTGATAAGACGCTGCTGCCGCGCAGAGAGCGCTGGCGCCGGTCCGACATGCTTCAGGCGGATGCGCATCACTTCGGAGACGGAGTCCACGATGAAGCCGGTGCGCACGCCGTTGATCGTGAACACCATGATGCGCTGCCTGTCGTTGCGCGCCGCGCCCGGAAGGCCGAAGCGGCTTCGCTGGTCGAGCACCGGCAGAACCACGCCGCGCAGGTTCACGACGCCTTCGATGAATTGCGGCGTCTTCGGAATGCGCGTCAGTTCGTCCGGCACGCGGACGATCTCTTGCACCGCCTCGATGGGAACGCCGTATTCTTCCTCCATCAGGCGGAACACGACGAACTGCTCCTCCTGCTCGCTTTCGGCGCCCGAATTCCGCGTTTCCGAAATCGCCATCGTCTCGACCTTGTCGGCGTCGCCAACGGCCTTGCGCAAGTCCTCGGCCCTGAACATGCGTTCGGCCGAGAGCACCGAGACCAGACGCCGCCCGTCCTGGAGCCGGCAAATGGCCTGAATGTCGTTCATGGCCTGCCCTTGCGACAAAAGGGCGGGCATGGGATCGACAATGTTGCGCGCGACACGCAGTACTTCCTTGACGCCATCCATAACGACGCCGACCGATACGCCCTCGCCCAGCGAAATGACCACCACCTTGTTGGCCTCGGACATCTCGACCTGCGGCAGGCCGAACATGTTGCGAAGGCTTACCAAGGGCAGCAGCCGGTTGCGGAGCGTGATAACTCCCAAAACATGCCCGTGGCTGTTCGGAAGCTGGGTGATCTGGCTCGGAAGCTGAATGATTTCCTCGACGCGCTCGATCGGGAACGCATATTCCTGATCGGCCACCTCGAAGCTGACCAGATGGTCCTCGTCCAGAACCGATGCTTGCGACGCCTTGCCCTCGTCCTGGACTTCCCGCACGCCCTGGGCCAGACGCTCCGCCGCGTTCTTCATGGCGCCTCGGAATTCACGTTCGACGGTCTTGGCCGTGTCCAGGATCATCACCATGGACCCGCCATTCTCGCTCTTGATCATGCCGGTCAAGAGACCCGTGTCGATGGCGGCCCCGATATTGGATGCCGCCTCGATGCGGTCGGGATCGACCGTAACCACATTGGCCATGCGGTCGACCACAAGCCCCACCGGGCGCCCGTGATCGAGGACCACGACGCGCGTCGAATCGTCGTGAAGCGCTGGCGGAAAGTGGAAGATCTCGCGCAAGTTCAAGATCGGGAGCACCGAGCCCCTCAAATTGGCGAGCCCCTCGAGCGCGGGCGGGCTCATGGGAACCTTGACCACGTTCGGCATGCGGATGATTTCCTGCACGGCGGAGAGCCGGACAGCAAAGACTTCCTTGCCGACGTGGAAAATTACGAACTGACGCAAAACGACATCCGACTCGAAACTTTTCGGCCCGCCGGAAATGGCGGCGATAGTGCCGGAGGCTGCTGGTGCAACCTCCTCATAGCTAGCGACAGACATGGCTGCCTCCCCGGTTGCGGCGGTTAATTCGAGGCCTGCAGTTCGTCAGCGAGCGAAGCGATCTCCTCGATGGCGGCCGCAAGCTGCTCGGCGCCCTTGGACTGTTCGCGCGCGGCGCCCGAGGCTTCGCTCGACGCGCGGGTGGCTTCCTGAGCCGCAGCCGAGATGCGCTCCACGCCTGTCTGGACCTCCTTCACGACGCGCACGATCTCGTCGGAGCCGGCGAGGATTTCCTTGTTGCCGGAGAGCACGACGTTCATATCGCTGGCGATGGCGACAAGGTTCGCGGCGATGATCTTGTTCTTTTCGCCTTCGAGCGCCGCGGCGTCGGCGATGGTCGCGAGATCCCCGCGAACTCTCACGATCTGATCCTGGATGGCCTTGACGGTATCCTTGATGCGTTCGGCGTTCTCGGCGGAATCGCGCGCGAGGTTGCGGATGTCGGTCGAAACGACGGCGAAACCCTTGCCGAACTCGCCGGCGCGGGCAGCCTCGACCGAACCGTTCACGGCCAGCATGTTGGTCTGGATCGAAACGGTCGTGATCGCGTCGACGATCTTGTCGATGCGGCGGCTGACCTGTTCCAGGGCCGACATTTGCTCCGCACTCTTCTGGCCCGCGGTGACGGAGTCCAGAACGCCTTCCACCAAAGCCTCGACAGTGGACTTGGTCGCTCCAAGAAGCTGGGAGATGGCCTGGCATTTATCGAAGGCGGCTTCGGCCTGCTTCTGTGACGCAATCGCGCCTCGTTCGATTTGAGCGATGGCCGCCGCCGATTGCTGTGTCGCCGCGCCCTGCTGCTGCGCGCCCCTTGTAATCTGTTCGAGCGCTGTCATGATTTCGGCTGAAGCGCGGTTGATCTCCTCGACGGCGCTCGACATTTCCTCAGCAGCGGACGCCACTTCCTCGGCGCTCTTGCCGATATTGGTGCTGTTCTTCAGCTCGTCGGCGAGTTCGGAGAGTTCCTGCGCGGCCTGCTCGCACTGATTGAGCGCGACCGTTTGCTGATCGATGGTCTTCAGCAACTCCTGGCAAGCCGAGCTTTGCTCTTCCGAGGCCGCCGCGATGATCTCCGCGCCTTTCTGGACTTCGATGGCGGCCCTGTTCAATTCATCGTTGGCGCGCGTGATGTCGGCGGAGCCTTCGAGGATCACCTGCATGTCGGCGCGGACCTGGGTGAGAGCCTCTGTGGTCTCCCGGCCCTTCTCCACCTCGCGTTTCGCTGTCTGGGCCAACTCGTTGATCCCCTCGGAAATGACTTTAACGTCCGACTGGATTTGCACGATCAGGTCCTGGATGTCGCGCGCGGACTTCTCTGAGGTTTCGGCGAGCGTGCGCACCTCGTCGGCGACGACGGCGAATCCCTTGCCGTGCTGGCCGGCGCGGGCGGCCTCGATAGCCGCGTTCAGCGCGAGCAGGTTAGTCTGGTCGGCGATGCGCGCCACGGCCTTTACGACTTCGCCGATGGCGGCGGCTTGCGTTTCGAGTTCGGCCACCATCTTGACGGAGCCTTCCTGGCGCTCGGCAGCCTTGCTGATGGCGAGGATGGAGTTCGAGATTTGGCCGGTAACTTCCGCTATTTGGGTCTGCAGGACCAGCGTCTTGGAGGCGGAGACTTCGGCGTTCTCCTTGGCTTTCAGGATGATGGCCGCGCCGTGATTGATCGCCTTCAGCGATTGTTGCGAAGCGCCCGAAGACTCTTCTGCGCCGACGCCGATCTGCTCGACGGCCTTGCGCAATTCCTCGGCCGCGGATGCGGCTTCGGCGATGCCGCTCGCGAGCTGGCTCGTGGCCGCGGCAACTCTTTCGGCGGCTTTCTGCTGGCGGGCGAAGGTTTTCGCTTTTCTTTTTTGAGCCTCAGCCAACAGCTTGCGGCCGCCGATCGAGACTTCGTCTTGCTTGTCCGGGATCTTGATGGCCATCGGGGGATGGACCGGCGAGTGAGAAACGCCATTTCTTTTAGCTAGCGCCATGGAAGCAGACCTTGTTAGCGGTGGTGCGGGCTAGCTACGCTTACGCTCGTATGGTTAATAGAAAGTCTATCTGTCAAGAATATCGGTGCTATTCTTGTTGATTTGAGAAATGTTGCTTATTTTATTCAAGTTTTATGTAAAATAACTCTTTTTTCTACAGACGCTAATTGGCTAATGCCGTAAGTTCAGAATAGAATACAGCCAGCGAGGCGGCGGCCTGCCGCGAGAACGGTTTCGGCCAAAGCCGCTCTGGCGTCGTTAGCGACGGCGCGGCGCTTGCATGTCGTAGCGCAGCCGGAAGCCGGCCTATTGCCCGAACCGCCGAAACCTGTTTAGCGTGACGTCATGAGCGGACGTTTGATGGACCGTGAGCGGCAGGACGAGGACGCAAGCGAACTCTCGCTTCGCCCTTTGCGGCTGGCCGAGTTCATAGGGCAGGCCCAGGCGCGGGCGAACCTCAAGGTGTTCATCGACGCGGCGCGCGGGCGTGGCGACGCACTCGATCACGTCCTGTTCGCGGGGCCGCCGGGCCTTGGAAAGACGACGCTGGCGCAGATCGTCGCCCGAGAGCTTGGCGTCAACTTCAAGATGACGTCCGGCCCCGTGATCGCGAAGGCGGGCGACCTCGCGGCTCTGCTCACCAATCTCGAAGACCGCGACGTGCTGTTCATCGATGAGATCCACCGGCTCAACCCGGCCGTGGAGGAAATCCTCTATCCCGCGATGGAGGATTTTCAGCTCGATCTCATTATCGGCGAGGGGCCGGCGGCGCGCTCGGTGCGCATCGACCTCGCGAAGTTCACGCTTGTCGGCGCCACGACGCGCACGGGCCTCCTCACGACGCCGCTCAGAGACCGCTTCGGCATCCCGATCCGGCTGAACTTCTACACCGAGGACGAACTGGAAGAGATCGTGAAGCGCGGCGCGCGCGTGCTTGCGATGCGCATGACAACCGACGGCGCGCGCGAAGTGGCGCGCCGCAGCCGGGGAACGCCTCGCGTGGCCGGCCGGCTGTTGCGCCGCGTGCGCGATTTCGCCTCCGTGGCCGGCGACGGGGAAGTGGACCGCGTGGTGGCGGACGCGGCGCTGGGTCAGCTTGAAGTCGACGCCCTCGGCCTCGACTCCATGGATCATCGCTATCTGCGCTGCATCGCCGTAAATTATGGCGGCGGCCCCGTCGGCATCGAGACCATCGCCGCGGCTCTCAGCGAGGGCAAGGACGCCATCGAGGAGGTGATCGAGCCGTATCTTCTGCAGCAAGGCTTTATCAGCCGCACGCCACGCGGCCGGATGCTGACGCTCAAGGCGTTCCGTCACCTCGGGCTGACCGCGCCGCAGGCCGCGGCGAGCCCGCAGCTTCCGCTATTCGAGGGCTCGCGCGAAGAGTGAACCGCGGCGCCTGGTCGCGCCCGTTAATCATGTCAAAGTTCGCCCACAGGATACGCACAGGGGTAGGGGACGGCCCCTTTTTCAGGTGACATTCCGAAGGAAATGGAGTTTCATACAGTCAAGCAGCGTAGCCCTGCACGAGTTTCCAGACCACGTGGACTCAAATGCCACGATGGTTGGGAACAGAACGCCTGACGATAGGTTTTGCGTACGTCAGGCGATTTCTGTCACCTTTTCTTAAGTATACTTCTCACATTTTTTTTACTTGAGGGCATGTATATTCTTGGCGCGTTCATCAATCTGCCTTGATCGGAAACCACCCTTGCGTGCGTAGACGGAGGCGACGCTTTTTGATATTCATATGCCCATGAACAAAGTGACGAGCATCACCATCGACAAGACGTTGGCCGCTGCGGCGGGAGCGGGACGCGCCATGTTTTGCAGCGTGCTCATGGCGCTGCCACTGTGCGGGCTCGTGCTGTTTTTCGAAATGACGCGGCCGGCGAGGGTGGCGGAGCCGGGGTTTCTCGCAACGCAGATGGCGAGCGCCGCTCAGGAGCTAACCGGCGAAAGCGGCAACAGGCCCTGGCTTCTCCGCGGACGCACATCCATAGCGCGGCTCAAAGGCGTCAGCGCCCAGCGCCGCCCCGACAAGGATGACGCGGCGCCGGTTTTCACCGCGAGCGACGCTCAGCGCGTTCTCGACGAGGCGCCTTTCATCGCTTTGAAGGCGGGCTTCTATAACGAGTTTCTCACGAAAGAGCGTCATCGCATCTCGCTTCTCATTCTCAGCCGCGAGCCCATTCTCGATCGCGTGATACCAGACAACCGGCGCCTCATGAGCGTTACCGAGGCGTCCACGGCGAATGTGGTTTCTTTCGCCTGGGGCCGGTGGATTTACAGGGCCGAGATGGAGGACAAGGGCGTGGAGCCCGACATCGTGGTTCAGAAGGTGCTCTGAGGCGCCTCGCTTAACAACCGCCGATAGAAATCCAACTCGCGCTCAAGACAGAACTCAATGGTTTCCGCCCTGCGGAAGCCATGTCCCTCGCCCTGAAACTCATGATATTCGACCGGCACGCCGGTGGAGCGGAGGGCGTCCGCAATCCGTTTCGACTGCTCTTTGGGAACGACGCGATCGTCGGCGCCCTGGAACAGGATCAGCGGCGTCTTGATCGCATCGATATGCGCAATCGCCGACCGCTCGCGGTAAATAGCCTCCTTTTCCTCCAGCGGCCCGCCTAGAAGCGCGGCTTGATAGCCTTGCTCGAATTTGTGAGTCGTGTGCTGGAGGGCCACAAGATCGCAAATCCCATAATAGCTGGCCGCGCCCCGGAACAGGCCTGTCGTCGCGATGGTCATGAGCACGGTATAGCCGCCCGCGCTCCCGCCCGTGAGGAAGATCGCATTCGCATCCGCAAACCCCTCGGACACCGCGAATCGGGCCGCATCGATGGCGTCCCTCACGTCGGCGACGCCCCAATTGCCCCTGAGGCGGTTGCGATAGGCTCGCCCGTAGCCCACGCTCCCCGAGTAATCGAGATCGAGCCAGGAAAAGCCGCGAGACGTGAAGAACAGGGTCTTCGGCTTGAGCCCGCGCAAGGCGGCGCTCGTTGGACCGCCGTGCAGGCTGACGATCAACGGCGGCGGCGAGCCAGCCGGCTCTTTGGCGGCAGGATTTTCCGGCGGATAGAGAAGCCCGTAGACATCGCCCTGCGCGCCCGGAATGGCGAGACGGCGGGGCTTCGAGACATAGGCGCCGTCCACGGCGGCGGCGCTGCTTCGGCGAATGACGGCCGGTGCTCCCCTGGCGGCGGCGGGGAGCGCATCCGAGACGATGCAAAGCCCCTCCTCGTCCGTCATCCCGACAAGCGCCGCGACATCGCCGGCGCCTGACACGCTGACGCCCCCCGTAAGACCGTTTTCATGAGCGGCGACGGCGCCGGTCGACAGATCGAGGATCGCCGAGCGCGCCTCGCCCTTGTTCACGAAGGTCAAATAGGCCTTGCCGCCGTCAAGAAGCGCGTAGCTTGCGGCGTTCAGGCTCCACAGCGGCATGGAAAGATCGCCGTCGAGAAGGGCGACCTGCCGCGGTTCGCCGCCCGGCCTCCAGAGATAGAGGGCGCCGGCGCCGCCCGCGTCCCAAACGAAAGCGAGGGCGCCGTCTGCGCCCCATTCGGGCTGGAAGCAGGCGCTTTCGGCCCCGCCCGCGATTTCAACGGACGGCGCAAGCGCGCCGTCTTTCGCGATCTCCGACACAAACAGCCGGGCGGCGTCCCAGGGCATGTGCGGCAAATCCCAGGCGAGGAAGGCGAGAAAGCCGCCGCACGGGCTGACCCGAGGGCTCGCGTAGAAGTCGCGGCCTTCGAGCAACGCCGCCGGAGCCGCTGCCTTGTCGGTGGGAACGACCCACAACGCATTCTGCGGAAGGGCATCAGCGCCGTGTGTTTCGCCGACGGCAATGAGCCTGTTGCGCCGCTCATCCCAGGCGAAGTCCGCAAAACGCGTGTTGGAGACATTGGCGATGCGCCGGATCGAAGCGCCGCCGCCGCCCGAGAGAGGCGCCGCGTAAACCTGCTGGTCCGCATCGTTCACGAAGTAGAGCGTCGAGGCGGCGACCAGGAACTCGCCCCCGCCATATTCATGCACGCGCGAGCGCGCTGAATAAGGGGCAAGAAGAAGCTCAACGGCGCCGCTCTCCGCCGTCCAGCGCATGATGGGCGAACGCCCCTTCTCGGCCGGGCGCGCCTCGCTCCAGAAGATGGCGCCATCGGCGATCTGGACGCGGCCGAAACGGAGCGCGCCGCCGGCCGCGCTGCTCGCTGAAATTGGAGAAGGCCAATGGCCGTAATTGTCCGTGTGGCTCATTCCCGTTACGCTTTGTTTCGCCGCGAATAAGTCCGAAGCGTTTTTTTAGGGAAACTTGACCGCAACTTATATTCGCGAGCCTTGTTCGCGGCTTTGTGAAAAAAGAAATGCCGTCCGATTTTCGAAAGAGCGCCCCTTCAAGCCGAAGACGATAGCTTAACGGGCGACTTGAATCGCGCGCCGATCCATGAAGATAGGCGTCGCCAAAACGGTTTGCAACGTGAACGGGGTTTTCCGGTTTCGGGGTCTCCTCCCGACGGCTTCTGGGGCGAAGGCAGGAACAGCGCCAATCACCCCTTAACTCCCCCTTAAACGAAAGGACTTAAATCTCGTAAAAGCTTAACCGCGCGGGCAGGCGCGGCGGCATGGGCGTTTGCGAGGCGTTGAGTTGATCGAGTTGCGCGGGACGCAGGGGGAAGGGCTCGCCCGCTTCGGAGCGGCCGTGGCCGGCCACGCGGCTTTCCTTGCCGTGTGCGCGAGGCGGCTTCTCATCGGTATCATCCGAAGCGCGGCGCGCGCGCTTTGGCGCCTCATCCGCGGGATCGTCATATGGGTCGTGACGAAATCGCCGCTCGCCGAGCCGCGGCGCAGCGCGCATCGCCCGCTTCTGCTTCTCATCCCGTGGGTTATCGTCGCTTTCGGCTGGGTCGCGATCCTGATCGCCAGCGTCGCCGCCTATTACGCCGCCATCCTGCCCGATCCGCGCAAGGCGATGGTTCTGCGGCTGCCGCCAAACCTGACGATCCTCACGCGCGACGGCGAGTTCATCGCCGAACGCGGCATGCGTCGCGCCTACGTTCCCTACAAGGATATTCCTCCCCTTCTGATCAAGGCAGTGCTGGCGACCGAGGATCGCCGCTTTTTCTATCATTTCGGCCTCGACCCGGTGGGGCTTGCGCGCGCGGCCCGGTCGAACTGGCGCTCGAACGAGGTCGTGCAAGGCGGCTCCACGATCACGCAGCAGCTCGCGAAAAACCTGTTTCTCCAGCCGAAGCGGACCTTGGGGCGAAAGGCCGAGGAGTTCGTGCTCGCGCTTTGGCTCGAAAGCCGCTTCACGAAGCAAGAAATCCTGGAGCTCTACCTCAACCGGGTCTATTTCGGCGGCGGCAATTATGGGATCGGCGCGGCGGCGCACTCCTATTTTCGCAAGGAGCCGAAGGACATCACCCTGGCCGAATCCGCGCTACTCGCCGGCCTCATCAAGGCGCCGTCCTATTTCTCGCCGAACGCCAGCATGGAGCGCGCCGGCGCGCGCGCCAAGGAAATCTTGCGCATTCTGGCGGAGACGGACGAAATCGACATCAACCAATACGCAGAGGCGCTCGCCCATCCGGCGCAGCTTGAATCGTCTCCTTCGAAGCCGGGCTTCGGCTTCGTGGCCGACTGGGTCGCCGAGGTCGCGCCCATGCTGACGGGCGAGACCGACCACAATCTTGTCGTCGAAACCACCATCGATCCGGGTCTTCAGATCGCGGCGCGGACGGCCATAGAGAATGTGATGCGCACCAAGGGACGGACGGCGCACGCTTCCGAAGCCGCGGTGTTGCTGCTCGCTCCCGACGGCGCCATCCGGGTGATGATCGGGGGGCGCAATCACGCCGAAAGCCAGTTCAATCGCGCCGTGCGCGCGATGCGGCAGCCCGGCTCCGCGTTCAAGCCCTTCATCTATCTCGCCGCCATCGAAAGCGGCTTTACGCCCGATGCGCAGATCGACGATAGCCCCGTCGAAATCGAAGGGTGGAAGCCCACGAATTTCGGCGGAGAGTATCGCGGCAAGATCACATTACGCGCAGCGCTCACTCATTCCAGCAACATGGCCGCGGTTCGGTTGATGCAGGCGGTGGGGACCGAGCGCATCGTGGACGTCGCGAAGCGGCTTGGCGTTCTCTCCGCGAGGAATGTCGGTCCCACGCTGGCGCTCGGCACATCGGAGACGACGCTCCTCGAAATGACATCGGCGTTTGCAGTTTTCGCCAATGGCGGCTTCGCCGTCGCGCCCGATATCGTCGAGCGCATCCGCGACGACCAGGGCCGCGTCCTGTTCGAACGCTCCAAGGAGACGCCGCCGCGGATCGTCAGCGCGCGCGCGGTCAGCGCCATGAACGACATGATGAACTCGGTGGTCGCCGGCGGGACTGCGCGTAGCGCGTCGCTCGATTTCTATCCCGCCGCTGGCAAGACCGGCACGACCCAAAGCTTCAAGGATGCGTGGTTCATCGGCTTCACGGCGCAGTGGGTTGGCGGCGTGTGGATGGGCAACGATAACGCGAGCCCCATGCGCAGCGTGACGGGCGGCTCCCTTCCAGCCGAAATCTGGAAAGAGCTGATGCTGAAGGCGCATGAGGGGCTGATGCCGAAGCCGCTGCCTGGGACGGAAATCGATGCAGAGCTGGTCAGGAAGGCGGGCGAGGCTATCGGGCTTGCGAACCTCCCCACGCGGAACCCATTCAGGAGGCGCGAACTTTCCGAGGCCAAGAAAGATACGGAGAGCCAGCCCGGAGTCGCGCACAGGGCCGCCCTTCGCTAGATCGACCCAGCATTAACCGGAACCGATTAAGGCGTAAAAGCTGATTGATTCTCGAGTGCTAGTCTAGCGTAGCCCTCTCGAGACGGCGCTCACGCGCCTCCTCAGGATGAGGGGGTAGCTGCCGCGTTGCCGATCGAGCGTCGCCTAGGGAAGCCGGAGCAGAAACGGCAGCGCGGATTTGAAGGTCAGCCCCTGAACGAGGATCGAAAACAGCACGACGATATACGTGACCGGCAAGATGATGTCCTTCTGCTGCCCGGCGGGAAGCGAAAGCGCCATCGCGATGGACAACCCGCCGCGCAAGCCGCCCCAGGTCAGAAGCGCAATTGTTCCCCGTTCATAAGGTCCGCGCAGTCCCATGAGAACGCTCGGCACGCCGACGCTCAAGGCGCGCCCGATCAGCACGGCAAGGATCGCGATCAGGCCAAGAATGACGTGCGAAGCGGCGATGCTGATGACGACGATCTCTAGCCCGATCAGGATGGAGAGGATGGCGTTGAGAACCTCGTCGATCAGCTCCCAGAATACGTCGAGCCTTTCTCGCGCCAAATCGGACATGCCGAAGTTTCGGCCGTGATGGCCGACGATCAGCCCTGCGCTGACCATGAAAATGGGCGCCGAGACATGCAGCTGCTCGGCCAGCGCGTATCCGCCCGTGGCGAGCGCCAGCGTGATGAGAACCTCGATCTTGTAGTCGTCGATGGATCGAAGCAGCAGGTAGGCGGCCCAGCCGCAGGCGACGCCGAACGCCGCGCCGCCAATAGCCTCCCGCAGAAAGAGGCCGGCGGCCTGGGCGAGTTTCAGCTCTCCGGCGCTCGTCAATTCAAGCACCGTGAGGAAAACCACGACGCCGACGCCATCGTTGAAAAGGCTTTCAGCGCCGATCTTGGCGTAGGCCAGCTTTGAAATCCCTGAGCCCTTCAGGATCGCCAGCACGGCGATCGGGTCTGTCGGCGAGATAAGCGCGCCGAACAGCAACGCGCTTAAGAACGGAAGCTCCAGCCCAACAAGACGCGAGGCCTGCCATACGAGCGCGCCCGTTATGAGCGTCGCCGCAAAGACGCCTATGGTCGCCAGCACCGCGACGGCCCAGCGCACGCTTTTCAGGTCGTCGATGCTGATGTGCAACGCGCCGGCAAACAGCAAGAACGACAACATGCCGTGAAGCAGCACTTCGGAAAAATCGATGCCGGCGACAAAGCGAGCGACGGCGCCGGCGTTGGCGATCCCGGACCGCGTCAGAACAATCACGCACAACGATACGGCGATAGCGAACGCCATCACGCCAATAGTTTGGGGGAATTTCAAAAATCTGTCGTTGATATAAGCGCCGATCGCGCTAAGCGTGACAACGGCGGCAATGATTTCGAAGGGCGTCATTGGGTTCGCTTCATAGAAAATGCGCCGCCGCGCGGCAAGCGGCTAGTCAGGCGGCAAGGGTTTTTCAGAGCCGCGACAGTTTTAGTTTAGAGTAAATACAAAAATTTAGGCGCTCTCGCTGCCGCTGTGTTCACTCTCGGTCTTTATCCGGTTGAAAATTTGGGTTAGCTGTGGCGCTCATATTGAGATAGGCAAACCGCCATGACCGGCATCGATCGGCATAATCAACCCGCCGGAAGACGCGAAGCGCATAAACCTGCCGGGCCGGATCGCCTCGTGCTCGGCTTCGAGCGCACGGGGCTGATCGCGCTTCGGACGCCGCTGCTTTCCGCCCTCATCGTAGCGGCTCTCTGCCTTATCGCCGCCTTCGGCGTCGCAAAGCTCAAGGTCGACGACTCGCTGAGCTCGCTGTTCCGGTCCAACACGCCCGAGTTCCGGCAGTTTGAGGATCTCACGCGCCGCTTTCCCTCGCACGAGTACGATGTGCTGATGGTCGTCGAGGGCGACGGCCTCCTTGAACGCGGCAACATCGATCGGCTGCGCGATCTCGTCACCGACCTCCAACTCATCGAAGGCACGAGGGGCGTGCTTTCGCTGTTCTCCGCCCGCGAGGCGCCGCAGCAGGGCCATCTCCCCGGCCCGCTGTTTCCTGCCGAATTGCCGGAAGGCGACGAATACAACGCGCTGATCGGCAAGGTTCTCTCGAACGACATCATCCGTGGCAAGCTCCTGTCGGATGACGGCAAGCTTGCTCTCATCGTCATCGCTCTCGACCCCGCCGTGGCCGACAGCGACGATGTCGGCAAGACCGTCGGCGCGATCCGCAAGTCTGCCGCGGAGGCCGTGGAAGGCGCTGGCCTCAAGGCGGAGCTTTCCGGCGTTCCCGTGATGCGGCTGGAAATCCGAAACGCCGTCGAGCGCGATCAACTCCTCTACAATGGCATTGGCTTCGCCGCCGGCTGCCTCATCGCGATCATCTTCTTCCGGCGGCTTTCCTTCATGGTCATCGCGGCGGCGCCGCCGCTCATGGCGATTCTCCTCGCGCAAGGGGCGCTCGGCTGGCTCGATTTCAAGCTGAACACGTTCCTCAATGTGATGACCCCGCTGATCATGGTCATCAGCTTCTCGGACAGCATGCAGCTGACGTTCGCCGCGCGCGACCGGCTCATCCAGGGCGAAGGCAAGTTCGACGCCTTCCGCAACGCCATTCTGATTGTCGGGCCGGCATGCGTCCTTACGCATGCGACCGCCGCTTTCTCGTTCGTGGCGCTTCTGTTCTCCTCCTCGGAAATGATCAGGAATTTCGGCGAGGCCGGAATCATCTCCACCGTGATTGCGCTTTTCACCGTCATTACGGTTCTCCCCCTGCTCGGAGTGCTGCTCGTCAGGCGGGAAGCGTCATTCTCGGCGAAGCTCAAGGGCGCCGACGCGGCCATCGATGTGCTGCGCGGCTTCTGCTCCTGGATCGCGGCTCGCGTCGTGGCCCGGCCGGGCGTCTACAGCCTGATCAGCCTCGCATTCGTGGGCGGGCTGGCGCTCGTCTATTCGAACCTCGACGCGCGCTACCGCCTCGCGGACCAGGTTCCGGACAAGCAGCAGGCCGTCGCCGCAAGTCACCGACTGGACGCGAAGCTGACGGGGTCGAACCCCATCGACGTGCTTATCGAGCTGCCGAGCGGGACATCGATCTACGATCCTCAAGCGCTCGCCGCGCTCTCCGAGGTGCACGCCATTCTTGAGAAACAAGCCGGCGTTGGCAATGTCTGGTCGCTGGAGACGCTGCGGCGCTGGCTGGCCGAGAAGGCCGGGAAATCGGACGTGGAGACGCTCAAGCAATATGTGGGCTACCTTCCCGCTCATCTCGTGCATCGCTTTCTTTCCGCGAACCAGGATGCCGCGGTCGTTTCGGGCCTCATCCCGGACGAGGACGCGAACCGGCTCCTGCCGCTCGTCGAAACGCTCGACAAATCACTGAATACGGTTCGGGCAAGCCACCCCGGATTCCGGATCGCCGTGACCGGGCTGTCGGCGATCGCGGCGCGCAACAGCTCCGCCATGATCGAGCGGCTGAATAGCGCTCTCACCATCGAGATCGTTTTCGTCGCCGCCTTTATTGGCCTCGCCTTCCGGTCGCTCGTGGTGATGCTGTCCGCGATCCTGCCTGCGATCTTCCCGATCCTGGCGTCCGGCGTGCTGCTCTGGCTCATCGGAATGGGCCTGCAGTTCGCCAGCATCGTCGCGCTGACCGTTTCGTTCGGGCTCGGGCTTAGCGCCACGATCCATTTCCTCAACCGTCTGAGGCTGGAGGACAGGCCGGATCAGTCGCCGGGCGTTGGCGTCGCGCGCGCCACCGTGCTTGTCGGGCCAGCCCTGATCTTGACGACCGTTGTGCTGGCCTGCGGGCTCGCGGTCACGGTCTTTTCGGACTTGCCCTCCTTGAGGTTGTTCGGCTGGCTTTCCGCTTTCGCGATGATCGCGGCGCTCGTAGCGGACCTTCTCATCCTGAGGCCGACCATCATGTTTTTGCTGCGCTTGCAACGTCGCCGCCGGGAGCCCGCGCCGGGCTCCGAGATCGAACACGTATTGTAAAGCTTTACTTTAGTTACTTTTTGTTCGTACTCAGAGGCAAATATAACAGTGAAAGTGAGGAGGCGACCGTGAAAACATTCAAAGTTTTGAGTTCCTGCGCCGGACTGGCGTTGGCTGCAACCTTCGCCGTAAGCTTGACCGCAATACCCGAAGCAAGAGCCGAAGGGCTGGCAGGCTCTTGGAGCGGCGGCGGAATCGTGACCTATGCGTCCGGTCAGCGCGAGCGGGCGAGATGCAATGCGCATTACTCCGGCGACGGCAACGTCGTATCCGTCAGCGCCACTTGCGCCACGCCTTCGGGCAACGTTTCGCAGAGCGCCAACCTGCGCCGCGTCGGCGCAAACTCCTATGCCGGAAGCTTCTTCAACAGCGAGTTCAATACCTCCGGCAGCATCCACGTGACGGTTCATGGCAACACGCAAAGCGTGAGCCTTAGAAGCCAATCAGGGTCCGCCAGCCTGACCCTGCGGCACTAGATCAGCCCGGCTTTGATCGGAAACGAGCACAGGCGGAATGCTGGAATATTGGATCGTGTCCGAATGGATGCGCGCCGCTTCAGATCGAGTTCGACAGGCTCACCATGAGGCGCCACGCTTTGATGACGCTCCGCCTCATCCTGGGCTTGTCGAAGGATTGAACCAAGAAAAATCGCGGTTTGCAGCAGACCGATAGCGCCTTCGAAAGCCGCTAGATATCCAGCGCGTCTGGCTTGGCAAAAGCCGCGCGCTCCTGGATAAATCGGAAGCGCGCTTCGGGCTTGTTGCCCATGAGCTGCTCGACGATGTCCGCAGCGGCGGCCTCGTCCGCTTCGACGTCGAGGCCATTCAAATCACCGCCGCGCCCCGCGATCTCCACGCGCAGCAACGTGCGCTTGCCAGGGGCCATCGTCGTTTCCTTAAGCTGGGCGGGCATCATCTCGCCCAAGCCTTTGAAGCGGCTCACTTCCAGCTTGCCACGCCCGTTGAAGACCGTCGCCTTAAGCTCGGCCAGATGGGCGTCGTTGCGCGCGTAGGCCGTCTTGCCGCCCTGGCTCAAACGATAGAGCGGCGGCACCGCCAGGAAAAGATGCCCGTTGCGGATCAGCTCGGGCGTCTGCCGGTAGAAGAAGGTGATGAGCAGCGAGGCAATATGAGCGCCGTCCACGTCGGCGTCGGTCATGATGATGACGCGGTCGTAGCGAAGTTCGGCGTCGTTGTAATGCTTGGCGGTTCCGCAGCCGAGCGCGAGCGTGAGGTCGGCGAGCAGCTGGTTTTGCGCGAGCTTGTCGCGCGAGGCGCTGGCGACATTCAGGATCTTGCCGCGCAAAGGCAGCACGGCTTGCGTGGCGCGGTCGCGGGCCTGCTTGGCCGAGCCGCCGGCCGAGTCGCCCTCTACGATGAAAATTTCCGTGTCGTCCTTGGCGTTCTTGGAGCAGTCGGCGAGCTTGCCGGGAAGGCGCAGCTTGCGGGTTGCGCTCTTGCGGGCTGTTTCCTTCTCGCGCTTGCGGCGAAGGCGCTCCTCGGCGCGCTCGATGACGAATTCGAGAAGCCCGTTCGCCTGCTGCGGCGAAGCGGCGAGCCAATGGTCGAAGGCATCCTTCACCGTGCCATCGACGACGCGCGCGGCCTCGGCGGAGGAAAGCTTGTCTTTCGTCTGGCCCTGGAACTCCGGCTCGCGGATGAAGACCGACAGCATCGCGCCGGCCGAAACGAAGATATCGTCCGGCGTGATCTGCGACGCGCGCTTGTTGTTCGTGAGTTCCCCATAGGCCCGCAGCGATTTTGAGATCGCGGAGCGCAGGCCCTGCTCGTGCGTGCCGCCATCCGGCGTCGGCACCGTGTTGCAGTAGGACTGCATGAAGCCGTCCTCGTCGGCGAGCCACGCGACCGCCCACTCGACGCTACCGTGTCCGCCTTCTTTTTGGACGCGCCCCGCGAAGACATCCTTAGTCACCGGCGTGAACCCCGCGATGCGCGTGGCGAGGAAGTCTCGAAGGCCGCCGGGGAAATGAAAAACCGCCTTCTCGGGCACGTCCGCATCGCCTTGCAGAAGCTCTGGCGCGCAAGCCCAGCGGATTTCGACGCCGCCGAAGAGGTAGGCTTTGGCGCGCGCCATCTTGAAGATTCGAAGCGGCTTGAAATGCGCGCGTTCCTTGAAAATCTCCGGATCGGGCCTGAATCGCACAGCGGTGCCGCGGCGATTGCGGATCGCGCCCAGGTCTTCAAGACCCGTCAAGGGCGCGCCGCGCGCAAAAGTTTGGCGGTAAAGCTTGCCGCCTCTCGCCACCTCGACTTCGAGATACTCCGAAAGCGCGTTCACCACTGAAACGCCGACGCCGTGCAAGCCGCCGCTCGTTGAATAGACGTTCGAGTTGAACTTGCCGCCCGAGTGAAGAGTGGTCATGATAACTTCGAGCGCGGACTTGCCAGGGTACTTCGGATGCGGATCGACGGGGACGCCGCGGCCATTGTCAGCGACGGACAACGTTCCATCGGCCTCAAGCGACACCTCGATGAAGCTCGCATGACCCGCGACCGCTTCGTCCATGGAGTTGTCGATCACCTCGGCAAAAAGGTGATGCATCGCCTTCTCGTCCGTGCCTCCGATATACATGCCGGGGCGGCGGCGAACCGGCTCCAGGCCTTCCAGCACCTCGATATCGGCTGCGGTGTAGCTCTCGCCTGGGCGCTGAGCGGGCGCGCGCGCTGCGCTCGTCTTCGGACTTTGAGGCTCATCGCCGCCGAAGAGATCGCGTGTCGCCGCCGTGCTTTGCTTGCTCATCCATCGCCCTCTGACCGGAACCCGCCCATGGTCTTCACGAATCTCTAACCGTGCCTGAGCGTCACAAGTTGCAAGCTGCGCCCGGTTTGGCAAGGGCCAAGCGCCCGCTGCCCACTCTATTCGAAAGCCGCCGGACAAGGCGCATGCAGGCTTTCCGGATTAATAAACTTGCCAGACCGAAGCGCCAGGAGCATCTCTCATTTACCCCTCAAAATCAGAAAAGCGGATTTCGTGATGAGCGAACTTCTTATGCTCGGCGAAGTTTTAGCGCGCCTCGCCGTTGCGCTGGCCGCGGGCGCCGCCATCGGCTTCGAGCGGCAATGGAACCAGAAAATGGCGGGTCTCCGCACCAACGCGCTGGTCGCGCTGGGCTCCGCCGGTTTCGTAGCCTTTTCCAGCGTCGTCGGTCAGGGCGATCCGACGCGCATCGCAGCCCAGGTCGTTTCGGGGATCGGCTTCCTCGGCGCCGGCGTGATCTTGCGCGAGGGCATCAATGTGCGCGGCTTGAATACGGCCGCAACGCTTTGGTGCTCGGCCATGGCGGGCACGTTCGCCGGCGGCGGCTATTACCTGCTCAGCCTCGGGGCGGCAGCCCTTGTTGTCGTCACCAATATCGCGATGCGGCCGGCGATCGTGGGCATCGCGCGCCGCCATCAGGCGACCGCCGCCGCCGACGAAGAAACGCAGTATACGATCGCAGTGACGTGCCGCAGCCCTGAGGAGGCGCATGTCCGATCGCTTCTGCTGCACGCCCTTTCGCAAGGGGGGCTCGGTCTGCGGCGAATAGAGAGCGAGGATTTGACCGAGAGCGGCAAGGTTCGCGTGACGGCGGACACGCCGCTCGGGCCGCGCAAGGACGCCGCGCTCGAAACCATTATTGGCCGGCTGAGCCTCGAGCCATTCGTGACGGCAGTTTCTTGGGAAGCAGGGCGCACAAACGTCGATATTTGAGTTTTGCGCTTAACGAATTTTTGACCTTCATCAAAGTGTCATCCGCGTCGGACATGACTTGCCATCACTAATTTTGGTGGGAGAGAGTGATGACCGATGTTGCGCAGACGATGCCCGGGCAGGCGTCGTCGCGGCCTAGTCTCGAGGCCAAAACTGGCCCCGCGAACGCAATTATATTTATCTTGCTGCTGGCGGGCGGGCTGCTGTTCACGGTCTATGGTATCTACAGCGACATTTCGGAAACCGGACAGCCGGTTACGACCTATCTTCCTTTCTTGCTCTTGGGCGTGGCTCTTTTGATCGCGCTCGGCTTCGAGTTCGTGAACGGCTTTCACGACACCGCCAACGCCGTCGCCACGGTGATCTATACCCATTCGCTGCCGGCGAACACCGCTGTGGTTTGGTCGGGCTTCTGGAACTTTCTTGGAGTTGCCACGTCGTCGGGAGCCGTCGCCTTCGGCATCATTTCGCTCTTGCCGGTTGAGTTGATAATGCAGGTCGGTTCGGAAGCCGGCTTTGCGATGGTGTTCGCGTTGCTTTTCGCGGCCATCATCTGGAACCTCGGCACCTGGTGGCTGGGCTTGCCGGCTTCCTCATCCCATACGCTCATCGGCTCGATCATCGGCGTCGGCGTCACAAATGCCCTGCTCCGCGGGCGCGACGGCACCTCCGGCGTCGACTGGGGCAAGGCCACGGAAATCGGATACTCGCTCTTGCTGTCTCCGGTGTTCGGCTTCGTTTTCGCCGCGCTGCTGCTGCTCATATTGAAGTTCGTGATCCGCAACCCCGCTCTTTATGAAGAGCCCAAGGGCAAGCAGCCCCCTCCGTGGTGGATCCGCGGCATTCTGATCCTGACCTGCACCGGCGTGTCTTTCTTCCATGGCTCCAACGACGGTCAAAAGGGTATGGGTCTCATCATGCTGATCCTCATCGGCACGGTGCCCATGTCTTATTCCCTGAATAAAACGCCGTCCGACGCGCATATGGCGGCCTTCCTCACGAATTCGGCCGCCGTCGTGCAAATCATCGACGAAAAGACCAATCGCCGCTTGATGCCTGGCGACCCGCGTCCTTTGGTCGGCGCCGCGATCGCCAATCACGAAGTGGATAACAACACCCTCCCCGCGGTGGGCGAGTTGGTGAAGCTTATTGTTAAGCAAGTGGAAGGCCACAAGTCGGTGGCCAAGCTTCCGGTGGAAACGGTCGCCAACATCCGTAACGACATGTACTTGGCTTCGGAAGCCATCCGCTTCATGCAGAAGGACAACAAGTACGAACTGACGGCCGATCAGCAGAAGACCATGAAGGCTTACAAAACCTCCCTCGACGAAGCGACGCGCTTCATTCCGTTGTGGGTGAAGGTGGCCGTGGCCATCGCTCTTGGCCTCGGCACCATGATCGGCTGGAAACGCATCGTGGTCACAGTAGGCGAGAAAATCGGCAAAACGCACCTCACCTACGCGCAAGGCGCTTCCGCCGAAATCGTGGCCGCGGCCACCATCGGCGTCGCCGACGGCCTCGGCTTGCCGGTTTCCACCACTCATGTGTTGTCGTCCGGCGTTGCGGGCGCCATGACCGCAAACAAATCCGGCTTGCAGCTGTCTACGCTTCGAAATCTGCTGATGGCCTGGGTGCTGACTCTGCCAGTGGCCATCCTGCTGTCCGGCAGCCTGTTCTGGCTTTTCAGTCACATTTTTTAATCGCTGGACATCCTAAATACAAAGCTGTTGCGACGGGCGGTGAAAACCGCCCGTCATACTTTTAATAAATCTTTATCCAAATCACGCGTTTGCGCCAGGCCGCGCATTGAGCGCCCTTGAGGCGCGACGGTGACTTGCCCTATAAATTACTACAGTCGCAGAAAGCTTGCAGAGACGCCGCATCGAAGGCCCTCTCGCGAATGAACTCAAAAAGCTGCGCTCTTTCCCAAACATTCCCGTCACGTCTTGCGAGGTCTTATGAGCGCCGATCTCGAAGTCTTGCCGGCGCGAGGGCGCGGGCGCCCTACCCGTTACCGGTCCGCCTACTGCGATCGCGTTCTCGAACTTGCCGCGGAGGGCTGCGGCAAATCCGAGATCGCCGCCGCTCTCCAGGTCAACAGAATGACGCTGAACGCCTGGATCAAGGCGCACGCCGACTTCCGGGACGCAATGGCTCACGCAAAAGAGCTTGAATACGCCTGGTGGCTTGCGATCGGCAGGACCAAGCA
This sequence comes from uncultured Alphaproteobacteria bacterium, assembly GCA_963748525.1. GTDB lineage: Bacteria > Pseudomonadota > Alphaproteobacteria > Rhizobiales > Rhodomicrobiaceae > Rhodomicrobium. The sequence continues at coordinate 264,333 of CAVVJJ010000017.1, read as the reverse complement.
ATTCGACAAAAACTGGAACGCGGCGAGCTGGACGCTTCAAATGCGGAACCGCTTCGCGGAACGCTTTTCCGACGGCGCCAAAAAGCCCGCGAAAGAAAAGCAGAAGGAGTCTCTGAATGCCGAAAGGCTCCGCGCAGGAATGGAGCGCAAGCTTTCTCGCATCGTTGACGCAAGCGCAGAGGAAAGCCTTTCTCGCAAGCCTGACGCCGAAGGAGCTGGAAAGCCTGAATTATGATTGGGGGTTCTGGGCGAGGCCGGAGCAGCGCGAGCCTTCGAGCAATTGGGACACCTGGCTGATCCTCGCCGGACGCGGCGCGGGCAAGACGCGCACCGGCGCCGAATGGGTGCGCGCGCGCGTCAACGGGACGACGCCGTTGGGCGCCGGCCGCTGCAGGCAGATAGCGCTCGTCGCCGAGACGGCGGCGGATGCGCGCGACGTGATCGTGGAGGGGACGAGCGGCCTCCTCGCCATCCACCCGCCCGCGTTCAGGCCCAAATTCGAGCCTTCGAAGCGCCGGCTGACCTGGCCGAACGGTGCGGTTGCAACCCTCTACAACGCGACGGAGCCGGACCAGCTGCGCGGCCCCCAGCATGACGCGGCCTGGTGCGACGAGCTCGCCAAATGGCGCTACGCCCGCGAAACATGGGACATGCTGCAATTCGGCCTGCGTCTCGGCGATGCGCCGCGCCAGGTCGTCACCACGACGCCCCGCCCGATCCCGATCATCCGCGAGCTTCTAGCGCGCGAAGGCAGGGGCGTGGCCCTGACGCGCGGCACGACCTACGAAAACCGCGCCAACCTCGCCCAGACTTTCTTCGAGACCATCGTCAAACACTATGAAGGCACGCGCCTTGGAAGGCAGGAACTCAATGCAGAACTCGTGGACGACATTGACGGCGCTCTTTGGACGCGCGCTCTCCTCGATCGATGGCGCGTTGCGGGCGGAAATTCGCTTCCCAACATGCGACGCGTTGTTGTGGGCGTCGACCCAGCGGCAAAAGCCAGCGCCGAAGGCGATCGAACGTCCGAAACCGGAATTGTCGTTGCCGGATTGGGTGAAGATGGGCGGGGATACATCCTTGATGATCTATCGTGCCGTTTGTCGCCCCGAGGATGGGCCTGTAAAGCCATCGCAGCCTACGACCGCTACGAGGCGGACGCCCTGGTGGTCGAGATAAACCAAGGCGGCGCCATGGTGGAGGCCGTACTCCGCGCGGAGCGTGCGGGCCTGCCGCTGCGGCAGGTTCGCGCGAGCCGGGGCAAGACCGTGCGCGCCGAGCCGATCGCGGCGCTTTACGAGCAGGGCCGCGTGCGCCACGCCGGCGCCTTCCCGGCGCTGGAGGACCAGATGGTGATGTTTACGCCCTTCGGCATCGAGGGCGGCGGCGCGGCGGATAGGGTGGACGCGCTTGTCTGGGCGCTGTCCGATCTGTTTCCTCGCATCGTGAAGCCGCAGGCCGATGTTGCGTGGGACGAAGATATAAGCGGCGGCGGCGGAGGCTGGCTGCTGTAGTAGCATCAGGAGCGTTGCAACTGAGCAGCTAGAATTTGTTGTCAGCCCCGTTTCTTAGGATTGTTAGGTCAAGGCGCTGCTTGGTATTGCCTGACCCGTGCTTCCATATAATCAGTTAGCCAAAAAGCGGATTCTACGACCATGCTCGCAGATATGAGCCCGATCGCAAAGCCGGCCACTCGCGTTACTCGGGCATGTTGTTATGTTTTTTGTCAAGTGAATTAAGGCCACCCGAAGCACCATGTTAGCGCCAAGAGGTTCCCTTGCCCAAACTCCACATCGTCGAGGAGGCGCGGGAATACCGAAGGAGCGTCACTTCAACCAGTTTTCGCAGATCAAACCGTCGATGCGGACGAACTCACGTTCGTTGGCGGTTACCAGCGTGCAGCGCAGGGCGATCGCATGCGCGGCAATGAAGAGATCGTTGGCGCCGATGAGGCGTCCCTTCTTTTCAAGGTGGCAACGGAGAACTCCATAGGCAGCATCAGCCGGCGCCTCGAACGGTTCGACACGAACGCGCATCAGCACCCCCTCCACTCGCGCCGTCAATTTCTGGGAAGCTTTCTTGGCGGCTCCGTAACGGAGCTCTGCTGCCACGACTATGCTGGTGCAAACCTCTGCACTGCCAACCCTCTCAATGTGTTTCGCAACAATGCCGTTCGGATGGCGGACAAGATCCGACAAGATGTTCGCGTCGAGCAAATACTCCATCACAGATCGAAAGGCTCTGGAGGCAAATCCTCGATCTCCGGAAAATCCTCATCGAGAGGCTCGAGTGTCGCCAAATATTCCAGCAGCGACTGTTTCGGCGCCGGTTCAATGATTAGCTTGTCTCCTTCCTTTCTCATAATGGCGTCCTCGCCCGGCAGCTCGAATTCGCGCGGGATTCGGACGGCTTGATTTCTTCCATTTTTGAAGAGTTTTACGTGCCGTTCCATTCCCATGCGTAACTCCTTTGGCATAGGCCTGAGCATAGGCCAAACCGGACTCCTCGTCCACACAAGCCTTGAACAAAGCGCCCGCAGAGCGCCAATGAGGTTCCCTTGCCCAAAATCGATATCGTCCAAGAGGCGCAAGAGCGCCTCGAAGCCGCGTGGCTGCAAGATCGCGAGAACCGCGAGGATGCCTTCACCGACCTGAAGTTCCTGGCCGGCGACCAATGGCCGAACACGATCCGGCTGCAGCGCGAGGCGCAGAACCGCCCCTGCCTCACCATAAACCGGCTGCCGCAATTCGTGAACCAGGTGGCGAACGGCGTGCGCATGAACCCGCCCGCCATCAAGGCGATCCCGGCGGGCGGCGAGGCCACGCAGGAACTTGCCGAGATCTACACGGGCCTGTTGCGGCGGATCCAATACCGTTCGAACGCAACGCATGTGTTCGCGAACGCGGTCTATTACGCCGTAGCCTGCGGCATCGGGCATTTCCGTCTCGTGACCCAATACGTGGACGACGACGCGTTCGAGCAGGAAATCCTTATCAAGCGCATTCAGCATCCGCTGTCGGTGTTCTGGGACCCGGCCGCGGTCGAGCCGAGCCGGTCGGACGCCGAATACTGCCTCGTCTCCGAGATGATCGGCCGCAAGGATTTCCAGAAGCGCTTCCCAGACGCGGCCATGTCCGATTTCATGGCGCCATCCGATCTTGACGCCGAGAGCGGCCTGTTCTGGGCGAGCCGCGACGCCGTGCGCGTGTGCGAATACTGGGTGAAGCGGCCCGTCGAGCGCACCATCGCGCGCCTTGCCACCGGCGAGACCATCGACATCGGCGAGGTCGCGGCCAAGGAGCTTGAGCGCCTCGACATCGTCGCCGAGCGCAAGGTGAGGTCGCACAAGGTCGAGCATTATCTCTTGAGCGGCGAGGACGTGCTTGAGGGGCCGAACAAATGGCCGGGGCGGCACATCCCGATCTTCCCGGTGATCGGCTCGGAGACCGCGCTTGAAACGGAGACGATCCGCAGCGGTCTGATCCGCTTCAGCCGCGACCCGCAGCAGCTCTACAATTTTTGGCGTTCGGCCGCCGCCGAAGCCATTGCGCTCGCGCCGCGCGCGCCCTTCCTCGCAACCCCGGCGATGATCGCCAAATTCAAAGGCCAGTGGGACACGCAGAACACCGTATCGCGGCCCTATCTGCTCTATGAACCGGACCCGGACGCGCCAGGAGCTCGGCCGATGCGCGAGCCGCCGCCGGATATCCCGGCCGCCCTCGTGCAGGAGGCCGCAATCGCCTCGGACGAGATGAAGGCCACCACCGGTATTTACGATGCGTCCCTCGGCGCGCGCTCGAACGAGATTTCCGGCGTGGCAATCCGCGCCCGCGAAGACCAGGGCGGCAATTCGGCGCTCCATTATCAGGACAATCTGATGGCGACGCTGCATCATCTGGGCAACGCGCTGATCGACCTCGTGCCGAAGATCTACGACAGCGAGCGCAGCGTCCGCATCATGCGCGAGGACGACAGCCACGAGCCGGTGCGCATCAACGCGCAAGTCATGGGCGTGGACGGCAAGCCGATGCTGCTCAACGACCTCGGCCAGGGGACCTACGACGTGCGCGTGAAAATCGGGCCTGCCTATCCGACCCGCCGCGCGGAGGCCGCCGACGCCATGCTGCAGTTCATGCAGGCCGTGCCGCAAGCGGCCGGCATCGCCGGAGACCTGGTGGCCAGGAACATGGATTGGCCCGGCGCCGAAGAGATCGCAAACCGGCTCAAGCGCACGCTGCCGCCGCAGATCACAGGCGATGCGTCCCCGGATGAGCAGGTCGCGCAAGCCCGCCAGCAGGCTTACCTGGAGGCGCTGGCGCAAGCTCGACTTACACGCGAGCGCGGCCTTGCCGTAAAATCCGAGGCTGACGCGGTTCGGGCGCAAGCCGATGCGGAAGACGCAGCCGCGCGCGCTGCGTCGGAAGCGGCCGGCATGCTGTATGCCTCGCCGCTCACGCCCGAGGGCCGGTTGAAGAACGCGCTGCAAGAGGCGACTTTGCGCGATCGCCTGGCGAACGGCGCCAAGACCGAGGCTGAGTTGCACAGCGCCATTTTTGGAAACGAAGCGAAGCGCGTCTGACAGCGGGCTCGGCCTCTCGGACCCGACGCCCCAAAATTGCCGGCGGCGCATCCTTCCACGCTGCGCCGTCTCCAAGACGACCTCCACAAGCCACAGGACAAGCCATGACAGAACAGGACGAAAACCCCGCCCGGAATGAAGACGCCTTGGCGGCCGCAGCGCAATCAGGGTCCAGCGAAGACGAAGGCGGGGATGGGGGCGCTCCCGCTGCGCCGCCCCACCCGAACGCCGGCAATGGCCGCCTTCACCGGCTCATCCGCGACAAGCAAACGGCGGACGCGCTTGCGGCAAGCAGCGCGGCCCACTCGGCGGCGCTTCGCGAGCAGGCGCAGACCCCGGCGCGCCCACAAGACTATCGGTCTTCCGAGGACTTCACCCGCGCGGTCGCCGAGAAGGCAGCGCGCGAGGTGGGTGCCGAAATCCTGGCGCGGCAAGCGGCTCAGGCGCGGGAAATCGCGGCGCGGGCCGCTCACGAGGCCTGGATTGAGGCAACCACGGCTTTCCGTGCGAAGGCGCCGGATTTCGAGGAGATCGCTCACAACCCGAATCTCGCCATTACGCCGACCATGGCCGACGCCATTCGCGAATTGAGCCGCGGCCCCGAGATCGCCTATTATCTCGGCAGAAACCCCGAGGAAGCCGCTCGCATCGCAGGATTGCCGCCCGTCTCGCAGGCTACCGCCATCGCCCGCCTCGAAGCGCGGATCGCTGAGCCGCAAGCCTCCATCACGAAGGCGCCCCAGCCGGTGGGCACGCTGTCCGGACGCGCGGGCAGCGGCGGGAAGAAGCTGGAAGACATGAGCTTCGAGGAGTATCGCCGCGCCCGCGGACATTGATCGCCCCCAACATTTCGCCCCTCTTTAACGCTTCCCCGCCCGGATCGGGAAATCCCGAAAAGCATACCTGATCATTTAATTTTCAAAGGAGATTGCGCTTCATGGCATCAACCCTGCTGACCCCGAGCATCATCGCCAAGGAAGGCCTGATGCAGCTCGACAATAATCTTGTCGCCGCGAACATGGTCTACCGCGCCTACGAGTCGGAATTCGGCGAGTTGAAGATCGGCGATACGCTCACCATTCGCAGGCCGGTCAAATACGCCTTGCGCACAGGCCCCGTGGCCCAGATGCAGGACGCGACCGAAGGCAAGGTTCAGATCACGATCGATACGCAACGCGGCGTCGACCTGCGCTTTCCCACGAAGGATCTGACGCTCACCATCGATCGCTTCGCCGAGCGCTATCTGAAGCACCCCATGATCGCGCTCGCGAACCAGGTCGATCTCGATATCCTGTCCATGTACAAATCCGTGTGGAACTGGGTCGGGACGCCCGGCCAGACGCTCTCCAGCTACAAGTCCTTCATTAAGGGGCCGCAACGCCTCGATGAGATGGCCGTGCCTGCGCCTCGGACGGCCTGCCTTTCGCCTTCCGATTTCTATGGCATGGCGTCGAGCTTCACCGGCCTTTATGTGCAGGATGTCGCCAAGAGGGCGCTCGAAAAATCGAAGCTGCCTATGGTTGGCAATACCGACTGCTACTCGTCACAGAACGTCGTGAGCTACACGGTCGGCTCCTATGCCGGCACGCCGGTCATCTCCGCGACCGCTTCCTCAAACGGCGTGACGAACACGGGCGTCACCACCTATCTTGCGTCGATGAACACGAACCAGACCACGATCCTTGTCGATGGCTTGACATCGGGCGCGACGCTGAATCAAGGCGATGTCTTCACCATCGCGGGCGTCTACGCCGTGAACCCGGTAACGAAACAACCCCTGCCTTATCTGCAGCAATTCGTTGTAAGCGCGCCCGTCACCGCAACTGGCGCGGCGGACGCTGTCACGATCGCGCCGGCCATCATCATCTCAAGCCAGTATCAGACCGTGAGCGCGGCGCCCGCGCAGAACGCGGCGCTGACCTTCATGGGAACCGCCGGCGCATCCTACCCGCAGAACCTTGTTTTCCATGAAAACGCGTTCGCGCTGTGCATGGTCCCGATGGAGCTTCCTGAAGGCGCGATCAAGAAGGCGCGCCAGAGCTACAAGGGCCTCTCGATCCGGGTGATCTGCGACTACGACATCGTGAACGACATCAATATGTGGCGTCTCGACATCCTCTATGGCGTGAAGCCCATCTATCCCGACCTCGCCACGCGCATTTCCGGCTCGGCGGCCTAGCAAGTTCGTCATCCCGGAAAGCGCAGCGCGGTTATCCGGGATCATCGCACATTGAAAACCTCAGTTCCGAACGATCCCGGACCACGCCCGCGGCGCGTCCGGGATGACGCCACCATCTTTACCTAGGAGTCCTCTCATGCCTGTAAGACAGCTTTCCGACGGCAATCCCGACGGCACTGTGCTTGGACAAAGCCCAAGCGATCACATCTCCTTCTACAACGTAACGCCAGTCTCTCAGCGCTCCGGCGCCGCGCAGGCAGCCGTTCCAACGGCGGCGCCCACGAATGCCTCTCCCTACGGCTTCACGCAGGCGCAGGCGCAAGCCGTCATCACGCTGCTTAACGAGATCCGGGCGACCCTTGTCGGCCTTGGCCTCATGAATGGCTCGTGATGAGCCGCGACACGCGCCTTTGGATGTACAGAAAAGGCGAGGGCCGCCTTTTCGAGCATCCCGATCAAGTGCCTAAGGACGAGGACTGGCGGCGGTTTCCGTTGGAAAGCGGCGAGGCCGGCGATGGCGCCGGCGCGCCATCCGCGGTCACGTCCGCTTCCGGGCAAGGCGACGAGCTTTCCCAGGAAGAGAAGCTCGACCGCATGTCCCGCCAGCGTCTCAAGAAGGTCGCGGCGGATTGGGGCGTTCGTTTCGAGAATGGGTGGACCAAAGCTCAACTGAAACAAGCAATCGTCGAGGTCTTGCATGACAATCACGCGTGAGATCGTCGCCGGGGCCTATCGGCGCCTCGGCTTGTTGCCGCTCGGGGCAGATCTCGATCCCTATCGCGCGGCGGCCGGGCTCGCCGCTTACAACGACATGCTCAACGCATGGGCGGCGGATGGCGTTTTCCCTGGCGGTCCGAACCCGCCGATCCAAGAAACCGACGGCATCTACCTGATTTGTGACTTCGTAAACGGGGACGCCCCAGACACTGCTGGAGCATACCCTCCCTACGGCCCCAGCGACGCCTCGACTCCGCCCAAGAATACGGAACTCTCCCTGGGGCTCGACGATCCGTTCCCGTTTGCAGCTCAGTTCGTGGAGGGAACAAAGGCGATGCTCGCCGTCGAGTTGGCGCCGCAAAGCGGCATCGAAGCGCAGCCATCGATCCAAAGGCGCGCGCAGAAGGCCTACGCGGCGCTGCTCGCCTTTTACGTGATCGCGCCCAGGGCCGGGCAGGACACGGGTCTCACCTGGATGCCGAGCCTTCGGCGATACAGCTTCCGTTGATCAAACCATAAAGGCGGCTTCCTCTCGCGCGCTCCCTCTCCCCCCCGGGAGAGGGCTGGGCGGAGGCGCGCGCTTAAGGGCTTCGCCATGGTCGCAATCGAATTCGGGCATACGTCGGACCCCGACAAAAGCGGGTTCGCAAGCAGGCAGCGTCTTTTGAACGGATATGCGGAGGCGCTGGGCCAGACAGCGAAATCGCCGCTCCCGGTCTACGCAACGCCGGGGACATCGCGTTTCGATAAGGGCGTTTCAGGTCTTACCGGTCCTTGCCGCGGCATGCTTTATGTGTACGGCAAGGGTCTTTACGTGGTTGCCGGAAATTCGGCGGCGCTGTTCGACGATAATGGCGACGCCACGGCGGTGACGGGCTCGATTCCCGGCGCCTCCATGGTCATCATGGCGGCCAATCAGCAAACGCCGCCGAAAATCGGAATTGTCTCCGTTACCGAAGGCGTCTACTCCGTCCTCGACACGTCCACGAACGCCGTCACCCAGCCCAACATTTCAACGCTCCCCACCCCGAATAGCGTCACGTTCCTGGACGGCTACCTCGTCTTCTCGATCCCGGACGGCCGCATTTTCCAAACCAACCTTAACGACGCGCTGACGGTCAACGCCCTGGCCTTCGCCACGGCCTCGAGCCGGCCCGACGGACTGCGGCGCATCGTTACCCATCGCGGCGCGCTCATTGCCCTTGGCGAGTCGAGCCTTGAAATCTGGGAGGACGCAGGGACGACGCCATTCGCCTTCGCGCCCATACGCGCAGACATCGATATCGGCTGTGTCGCAGAACAAACGGTGGCGTCGGTTGCCGGGTCGCTGCTTTGGGTCGATCAAAACGGCATGGTTCGGCAGCTCACCGCTTCCGAGCCGGTTCGCATTTCGACCCATGCGCTGGAGAGAGCCATCTCGAATCTGACATGGGACGAGCGCCGCGCGCTTCGCGGCGTTTATACACATTTCAACGGTCACGATTTCTATGCCGTCACAAGCCCCTATTGGACATGGGAATTAGACCTCGCCACCGGACTTTGGCACGAGCGCGCCAGCGGCGGACTGTCAAACTGGTTTGCGCAAGGCTTCGAGTCGTTCAATGGCAAGGTCGTGATCGGGTCCAGCCAGGATGCAAGCCTCCACGTCCTCGACGACAGCTCGCAAACCGAAAGCGGAAATCCTTATTTGTTTCTGGCGCAGTCGGCGCCCGTGCACGCTTTTCCAAAGGGTTTGATCATCGATCAACTCGATGTCGACATCATCCCCGGCGTTGGAATAACGGGAGCCGGCGCGGACGCAGCAAACCCCACATTGATGCTCGACTGGTCGGACGATGGCGGCGCCACCTGGTCTGGCGGGCGCATCGCGTCTCTTGGCCAGGTTGGCCAGCGTTTTGCCGTCGCGAGCTTCCACCAGCTCGGCGCCACTCTCAGGGCTGGCCGGACATTCCGGCTTTCGTCGTCCTCGTCGGTCATGCGCGGCATCCTCAACGCCGATGCGCGGGTAAGGCCCATACTCGCATGACCGGGCAAGCCAATCTCTTCAGCCGCTTCGGGTTTCAGGTCGGCCCGGATGGCAAGATCGACAATTACACGCGCGGCTTTTTTTCGAAGTTCAAGGGCCGCGTAGGCCCCGCCATTCCCGATCTTCCGACGGATGCGTCCTGGGCTCAGATCGCGGCGACGACCAACGGGCTCATCCAGGAATTTGTCGCGCAAGGCTGGGTCCAAAAAGGCTTCGACGCCGATGAAACCTCTTTCGCCAACGCGATCCAGGCTGTGACAATGATCCCGGCCGCGACCGAGTGGGGTTACGCGCCCTATGAGGTGCTTCGCGATCAAATCACAACGGGCGTCGAGTTTGTGGCGACGGAAAACGCATACAGCGTGTACGACCCCTCGCAATGGATAATCCAGTATAGCGCGGCGGCGAGCGCCGGGCGAATTGGCGGCGCGGCGTGCGATTGGGCGACTTCGCTCAATAGTCTTCAAAATCAGCTGACGAGCCTCAGCCTCGTCAATCTCTATGTGGCCTGGTACGGAAACGATCTCCGTGCCGGTTCCTGCGCGCTGATGCCGGGCGTTACGCGCTCCGACTTTGGCGAATCGCCGCACGAGTGGGCATGCAACGGCTTGAACCGCAGCCAGGCTCATCTGGTGTCGACCGTCAACGGCGCCGCCGCGTTCGGCGGAACTCCGGATGATCAGTCGGTGGTCGCTGCGATCAGGGACCTGAAGGGGAGAGGCCTGCAAGTTTGCTTCACGCCCTTCATTTTGATGGATATTCCCGCCGGAAACACGTTGCCCGATCCGTACAGCGGCGGCGCGGGGCAGGCGGTCTATCCCTGGCGCGGGCGCATCACGAAGCAATACGCGACGGCCGACAAGACAAGCGCTGTGGCGAGCGAAGTCGCAGCCTTCGTGGCTCAATACCGCCCGTTCGTTCTGCATTACGCCGATTTATGCGCGTCCGCGGGCGGCGTGGATGTATTTCTGCTCGGCGCCGAGCTTCGCGGCCTGACCTGGCTTCGCGACGCCGAAGGCAGCTATCCTTTCGTCTCTGCGCTGGTGCAACTCGCCAGCGACGTAAAGGCCATATTGCCCGACGCGCAACTGACCTACGGGGCCGACTGGTCGGAATGGTTCGGGCATCAGCCGCCGGATGGCTCGGGCGACGTATTTTTTCACCTTGATCCGCTTTGGTCGGACGCAAACATCGCCGCGGTCGCCTTCGACAATTACTGGCCGCTTTCCGACTGGCGCGACACAGCCCCAAACATCGACGAGGTTGTAAATCCGGACGGAACGCTGACCGCAATCACCGACTACGCTTACCTGATGGGCAACGTCCAGGGCGGTGAAGGTTACGCCTGGTATTATGCGAGCCAGGCTGACCGGACCTCGCAAACCCGCACGCCAATTACGGACGGCGCGTATAACAAGCCCTGGATTTACCGGTACAAAGACATCTGGAACTGGTGGTCGAACCAGCATTTCAACAGGCCGAGCGGCGTCGAAAGTACGTCGCCAACGCCATGGATTCCGCAATCGAAACCCTTCTGGTTCACTGAACTCGGGTGCCCTTCCGTCGACAAGGGATCGAACGAGCCAAACGTCTTCTACGATCCGAAATCCTCCGAAAGCGCCTTCCCCTATTTTTCGGATGGCACTTGCGATTATCTCATTCAGAGGCGCTATCTCGACTCGATGCTGCGCTTCTTCACGCCCAGCGACCCCCAATTCACCGAGGAACAAAATCCGCAAAGCTCGGTCTACGCTGGGCGCATGGTCGATCTCACCCGCGTGATGATCTACACCTGGGACGCAAGGCCCTACCCCTATTTTCCGCTCTACGCCTCGGTCTGGAGCGACGGTCCCAACTGGATCTTCGGCCAGTGGATAGGCGGCAAACTTTCCACTTATGCTCTTCCTCAGGAGCTCGACAGCATGGCAGTCGCAACAACATATGCCCCCTTGAGCCCGTACATCATCGATTCCGCGACGGGCAAGCTTGACGCGCAATACCGCGATTTCTTCCAAGGGATCGAATTTGTACAGGGCAAACCGATCGCGAGCGTCTCCCTGGAGCCAACGCCCACAGAGGCAGCCAACGCGATCAACTCGCTTCTCGCTGTGCTTCGCTCGCAGAACCGGCTCGCGACATGAGCAGGCGCGAACTTGTACGGCGCGCGACGTTCGAAGACGTCGCGCGGCTGGTTGAGCTGGGCCTTCGGTTCTACGGCGAGGAGGGGGGCCGCACGGCTTGCCCAAATGCGCTGGGGCGTTTCGCGATCTCCCATATCGGCGCGGCGGATCGGGTCTTCCTGGTATCGGGCGAGCCCATCGTGGCCTGCCTCGCTGGAATGATCGCGCCGCATTACCTCGCCGGGGATCCGACCGCATTCAAAACCGCCTGGTATGCCATCCCCGGCGCGAGGGGACACGGCGCCCGGCTGCTTCGCGCCTTCGAAGCCTGGGCGAAAGAGAAAGGCGCCCGCCGCCTTATCGTGGCGGGACGGCGCGATCGCACGCTGACCCTTCTCGAACGGCTTCATTATCAGCCTCTCGAAACCGTCTATTCAAAGGATCTCCCATGGCAGAAGCAGCTCTTCCCGTCCTCTTAGGCGGCGCAGTCTCGGGGCTCGGAACCTATCTTGGCGCAGAGACCGAGGCAAACGCGGCCAAGCAATCCGCAAATCTCGAACAGCAGCGCTACAATCAGGCCACGACGTATCAGCAGCCCTTCATCCAATCCGGCCAGAATTCACTGAACCAGTATAACAATGCAATTGGCGTGAACGGCGCCGGAGCCGAGCAGGCGTATTACCAGAACTTCCAGAACGATCCCGGTTTTCAGGCGAGCGTCAACTACGGCCTTCAGCAGGTGCAGGCAAGCAACGCAGCGCAAGGGATGGAACTGTCCGGAAACACGCTCGCCGCGCTTCAGAACTATTCGCAAAATGCCCTGTCGCAGGAATATCAGACGCGCCTGAATGACTTGTTACAGGGCGCCCAGCTCGGCGCAAACTCAGCGAATTCGCTGACCTCTGCAGCCACATCAAGCGGCGCTGCTCAGGGAAACTACAATCTTTTGTCGGGCGTGTATCAGGGAACTGGCCTTACAAACACAGTTAACGCGCTCGGCGGCGCGTCGAACAACTACGCAAATTATTACTATGGCGCTCTGTAGAGAGGATTCGAGCATGACTTTGCCCGCAAATGCTTCTAATACCACAGCCCAACCAAGCGCTCGTCCGAACAATGCTCTTCTGGGAAGGGTGCGGAGCCATTCGCCAGCGCATCGAGCGCCCAGGCAGCTGCCGCCGGCGGCTCAGGCTCACCTTCTGAGGAGCGCCATCGGACACGCCGCGGTCTTATCGGATACGCCCGAGAAATGGGCGGCGACCATCGCGCTTCTCAAGCAGCACGGCGTCGATCCGTCGGGCTACGATGACTTCGACACTGGCCGCCCGCTCGCAATCGCCGCTTCGGGCGTCGCGCCTGCGGACGACGGCGCGCAAGATTTCGAACCCACAATGAAACTGGCCGCGACCGACGCGCGCCATCTTACCTCGGGCGGCTGATCAAAAGTTAGAGATCCAGACGAGGAGAAGAACAAAGCCGGCAAGTCCGACAAACGCGTGCGTGGCGAGCATGAACTCGCCATTGCGACGAGACTTCTGACCGAGAAGCGGCGCCGTAAGGCCGGAGAACATCGCGAGCGCGAACAGTCCTAATGCCGCCGTCCCGAAAGCGCCTGCCTTTAAAATCACGCCGCTTGGCGCGCCATGAATGAGAAGCGCGACCTGTTCAAGGCCCCCCATGCCAAGAAGGATATGAGCGCCGAGCAGGATCTTCCTCGGCCGGACGCGGCGTAGATAGAGGAGTCCGAGATAGATGCCGAAAGCCACGGCGACGGTCACGAGCAGAAGGGCGGGAAGTATTATCATTCTTTCACTCGGTCGATTCCGCGAGCGCCGCCCAGGGGGCTAGCTTCAGCTCTGGCTTGTCCTTAGTTGAGCGCGGCGTTCCAAAAGCGTCAATGGGAATTGTTTGCGCTCCCCTCACGAGAAAGGACGCGTCTTATCGGTACGGATTGCAAGGGTCGCCTTTCGTGCAGGCAGCTTATCCGGCCGTGACATTTCAGGGCCAATCCTTCAGGGTGCTCGGAGCGGGGGTGCGCCGCACGATGCTTTGACGCGAGACTTGCATGCCGATCGAATGCCCGCCTGAGAACCTTCTTTTCGAAGTGAGCGGCAGTGTCGCCCGCATCACCATCGACCGGCCTGAAGCGCGGAATGCTTTCACCTTCGAGATGTATGAAGAGCTGGCCCGCTGCTGCGAGGCCGTTAACGCGGACGATGCGATCAAGGCTCTGATCGTCACGGGCACCGGCGGCAAAGCATTCTCCGCGGGCACGGACATCGCGCTTTTTCGCGACTTCAAGACGGCGGACGATGCGCTTGGCTACGAGCGCTTCATGGATCGCGTGCTCGACGCGCTTGAAGGGTGCCGCGTTCCGACGATTGCGGCGATATCGGGCGCGTGCACCGGCGGCGGCGCGGCTATTGCGGCCTGCTGCGACTTGCGCGTGGCCACGGCGGACGCGAAGCTTGGCTTTCCCATTGCCCGGACCTTGGGCAATTGCCTGTCGGTTACGAATCTCGCGCGGCTTTCGGCGCTGATCGGCCCGGGGCGCGTGAAGGATATGATTTTCACAGCGCGGCTGGTAGAGGCGAAGGAAGCGCTGCAAATCGGCCTTCTCACTGAAATTGTCGAAGATAGTACGGCGCTCCACAGCCGCGTCGGCGAACTCTCGGAGGAGATTGCCAGCTTTGCGCCGCTAACGCTTCGCTCGACGAAGGAAGGCTTCCGCCGGATTTTGGCGCGCTCGCGCCAGGAGCAAGGGCGGGACCAAGACCTCATCCTGATGTGCTACATGAGCGAGGACTTCCGCGAGGGCATGGCCGCTTTCCTTGAGAAACGAAAGCCTCGGTGGAAAGGAAGATGACGCGACTTCAGCCGAATTGATGGCGTTGCACATTGCTTCTAGTGTGACCGGAGGCGAACTGACGAAGGGCAAGGCAATGGCTCAGCCGCAAAAACCCGCGCGCGACGCAACATGGGACATAGCGAGGGGCATCGGAATGATGCTCGTTATCTATGGCCATCTGCTCGAACCCCTGTATCCGGCCAATCCGGCGCAGGGACGGGGGATCATCGAATCCGCGGCCGTGCAATGGCAGGTTATTTATTCCTTCCACATGATGCTGTTCTACCTGGTATCGGGCGCCGTGAACCGTAATCTGCCGAAGAAGGCATGGCCGGACGTTTTGCGCGGCTCGCTGCGGCTATTGGCGCTGGCGTGGGTGGTGCACATCATCGGCGCGATCTTCGCCATGGCGGCGGGCTATGCGCCCGAGGAGGCGACACGCTCAGCCTGGAATGCAGCGGCGTACGTCATCACTCCGATTCTGGAGGGCTATTGCTGGTCCGTCGGCGTGCTTTGGTTTCTCACGTCGCTTTGTTTCGCGCAGCTCCTGGCCTACGTCTCCCTGCGCTATCTCCCCGCGCTGCTTGTGGCGGTCGCCGCCATCGCGGGCACGGCGGCGGTAGTCTACTTCGATGCTCCAAACTACTTCCTGTTCAGGACATGGATGCCGGGCCTTTGCTTCTTTGCCCTCGGCTATCTCTTCTCGCAATGGAACGTGCGCTGGCCCTTCTGGCTTTGCATTCCGCTGCTCGGCGCGGTTATTTTCCTCGCGCCATTGAACAGCGGCTGCTCGTTCTCCTTCAGCGGCCCCTGTGAATTGTACGGCACCAAGCCGTTCGGCATCAGGATGTTCGGAGGCAGCTATGGGTTCCTGCCGCTGTTCTTCCTGTCCTCGCTGCTGGGCTCCATCATGGTGGTGAGTTTGAGCTCCGGGCTAGCCCGGTTTCGCGCATCGGAGCTGTTCGCCTATGCCGGGAGGCAGAGTCTCAACCTTTTTATCATCAACGGGTTCGTGGCGACGTTTCTTCCTCCATACATCCAGCAGATACGCTGGCCGCACCTCACGCCGGCGCTCTATGTGGGGCTGGCGTTGGGCGTAATCGCCGCGCATCTCTTGGCGCTGCAGCTTCTTAAGCCGGCGCTCTCATTGCTCGACAAGGCAGCCGCCGCCATCGCCGCTGCGCTTGTAAGACTCGTGGCAGGAGAAAAACAGACAGCGCCGAAGGCCGCCTGAGCCCGGACCGTCCGCGGGTTACGGCCTACCCTGGAGAGACAGCGCCGCGAGTCCATAGAGCGCGGCGTCTTCCTTCTCTATCAGCGCCAAGGGAATTCGCTTCATCCACTCCTTCATGGGGCCCTTGTTTTCAAACGCTTCCCGCAATGCGGCCCGGTCGGCGGCGTGAGCGTAGCCCTTGGCGACGCTGCCTACGAGAAAGACGCCATCCCACGCGGCCATCGCCAAGGCGAGATTTCCCAAAACGTCGCCCACGATCTGCGTGAACAGCCTAAGCGTAGCCGCAAATTTCGGGTCCGAAGCGGATCGGGTGATTTCCGCCGCTGTGTATTGCAATGCATCCTCGACAAGCGCGGCGTGCAAGTTTGAGAGACCTCGCCCCGACAAAGCGTCCTCCACGGACTTGAATTTGGGCCGCAGCCTTGCCTCATGTCCCTCCGGCAGAGGAATGGTCATATGTCCCGCTTCGCTTGGAGACGACATCCAGCCTGTGGCGGTCTTGACCAGGCTGGCGGCCCCGAAGCCGGTACCGATATTGGCGGCCAAAAGCCTATGCGCCGTCTCAAGATTGGGCAGAGGCCCGGAAAGCATGAAGCATTCGCTGCTCGATAACCCTGGCAGGCAATGCGCAGTGGCCTCAACGTCGTTTATCAAGGCGCAAGGGGCGCCCAGTTCAGCGGCGACCTCGGCTTCATGAATGATCCACGAGATGTTTGTAAGCTTGGCGGAGCCCGATGCGACCGGCCCTGCTGCGCCGATGGCCGCGCCTGAGCAGCCGCCAAGTCCTCCGGTTTCGTCGGCGTAAAACCTCAACGCGTCCAAGAAGCTGTCGAATTGGGCGACAGGATAGGAGCAGCGCTCGACCACGTTGTCTTCGCTAAAGACACGGGCAAACCTGACATTGGTGCCGCCCACGTCGGAAATGAGGCGCCAGCAGGTCATTGGACAGTCTCGGGGACGCAATCCCTCAGGACGTCCAAAAAGCTGTTGCGCCAGTAGCGAACGTCGTGGGCCTTGAGACGGGAAAGAAGAGCGGCGCGCCTCTCTTTCCTCTCTTCTAGCGGCATGCTAAGCGCGGTCTGCATTGCGTTCGCCATATCGTCGATGTTGTAAGGATTCACAATCAGCGCCTCGTCGAGTTCCTCCGCGGCGCCGGCAAATTTGGAAAGAATCAGAACGCCCGGATCTTCCTCACTCTGAGCCGCGACATATTCTTTCGCCACGAGATTCATGCCGTCCCGCAGGGGCGTCACAAGACCAACCTCGCTGCCTCTGAACAGCGCGGCGAGCGTATCGCGCGGCATGGCCCTATGGATATATCGGAGCGGCGTCCAGTCGAAGTCGCCGAATTCACCATTGATTGCCCCTGAGAGCTCCTCCAATTCGGTCCGGATATTGACGTACGCCTCAACTTCGATCCGTGTCGGCGGGGCGATTTGCATCAGCGTCACGGTTTTCCATCGTTCGGGATGCATTTCGAGAAATTTCCGGAAAGCCTTGAAGCGCTCCGGTAGACCTTTCGTGTAGTCGAGGCGGTCCACGCCGATTATGTGCGATCTGACAACGGTGCGTCGGTTGAGCCTTTCAATCTGCGACGCCGCTTCCTGGGTTTGCGCCGCCGCGGCGAATTCGTCCACGTCGATGCCTATGGGAAATACATCAGCGACGATGGTGCGGCCGAAGGCGGAGAGGCGGCCATTATCGAACACTTTTCCGCCGACGTGCTCGACTACGAATCGCCGGAAGTTCCCGACGTCGTTCGAGGTCTGGAACCCGATAACGTCGAAATGGAAAAGGGACTCGATGAGCCAATTATGGGCGGGCACGGCCTGAAGCAACTCTGGCGGCGGGAATGGAATGTGCAGAAAAAAGCCGAGGCGCTGCTTCGCGCCAAGCGCGCGCAACTCCGCTCCCAGGGACATAAGATGGTAGTCGTGGCACCAGACAAGGTCATCAGGCTTAAGCAGAGGCGCGAGCGCAGTCGCAAAAGCTTTGTTGACGCGCTTGTAACCCTCCAGATAAGCGGGCTCGAAGTTTACGAGATCGAGCCGGTAATGACAAACCGGCCAGAGAACCTTATTCGCGAAGCCTAGATAATATTCCTCATAGTCCGTTTGCGTCATTGGGATTGTCGCGATGGTTACATCGTTCTGGACCGTCCTGTTAACCTCGATCGGCGTTCCTTCGTCCGCGATGTTTCCATCCCACCCAAACCAGATGCCGCCGATGGACCGAAGCGCATCGCCGAGCGCGACCGCCAGCCCGCCCGATTGGATTTGATTGTCGAGGTCGGCGACGCGGTTCGATACGATCACAAGGCGGCTCAAACGAATGCCTCCCAAGGTTTCGACAGCCTGGTTGCCCCGTTTATGATGCCGACCATCGAGTAGGTTTGAGGGAAGTTGCCCCAAGCCGCGCCCGAGACCGGATCGGTGTCCTCAGACATAAGTCCCAAGTGGTTACGAGCGTTCAAAAGAGACTGAAATATTTCCCGCGCTTGCTCTTTTTTTCCCGCGCGAGCGAGCGCGTCCAGGCGCCAGAAGGCGCAGATGTTGAACGCAGTCTCGGGCACGCCGAAATCGTCCGCCGCTTCGTACCGCATCATGAAAGGCCCACGCCCCAGGACTTTCTCCAATTGAGTGACCGTCGAAAGAAACCGCGGGTCCTGGCCGTCCAGGAAGCCAATCTCGCTCATCAAGAGCACGCTTGCGTCGAGGTGCTCGCCTCCGAAGCTTTCAACGAAGGCTTTGCGCTTGTCGGACCAAGCCAAAGCCAGAATCTTCTCTTTGATCAATTCTGCTCTTTGTCTCCAGAACGCCGCCCGCTCCGTATTTCCAACATAGGACGCGATTTTGCCGAGGCGATCGCAGGCGGCCCAGCACATCACACTCGATGAGGTATGAACCCTTGCGCGCGATCGAAGCTCCCAAATCCCTGCGTCAGGCTCATTGTGCAGCTTGAAAGCCTGCTCGCCGACGAGTTCGAGTTTCAGAAAATCGTCGGGGCCAGCCCTTATGGAGAGCCGCTTGTCGATGAAGGCTTGCGCCGAGCCGAGAATGAGATTGCCGTACGTGTCGTGCTGGAAGTGCTCATAGGCTTGGTTGCCTATTCGAACCGGCTTGTTGTCGAAGGGACCCGCGCTCTGAAAGCCGGGCAAGCAATCGGCTGTGCTCTCCAGTAGCGCCTCCTCAAGCGCAATTCCGTAAACGGGCTGAATATGGCCGTTCGACCCCGCGACGACATTCATGATCCAGCGGTAATAGTTTTCCAGGGTCCGTCCCGCGGCGAGGCTCGTCAGCGCGCGAATGACGAAGTGGGCGTCGCGGACCCAGCAATATCGATAGTCCCAGTTCCGGCCGGTGCCCGGCGCTTCCGGTATGCTCGTCGTCATCGCGGCGACGATTGCGCCGGTCGGCTCATAGGAACAAAGCTTGAGCGTGATCGCCGCCCTTATGACCGCCTCCTGCCACTCCGGCTGCAGCGCAAGCCGATGGCTCCAATTGAGCCAATAAAGAAGGGTTTGCTCCTCGAATTCCCGGGCGATGCCAAGGGGGCTATTGGTCAGGGTTTCATCCGGCCCGAGGACGATGTTGATCGGGTCGCCAAGGTTAAATGCGGTTTCCTTGAGGACGTAGTCGACCGGAGCGTCGGTTGTGACGCGCAGCGTCATGTCGGGCCCGCAATACCGGATATGATTGGAGCCGGACATTATCGATGGACCGATTTCTCCGTATCTGAAACGCGGCCTTATCTTGATGCGGATTCGCGGCCGACCGTCCTTGACCTCAATTCTTCGAATTAGGGTCTGCGGCCGGAATGGCCGGTTCCGCGTATAAAAGCGAGGAACGAAATCTGTGACTTCGATTGATCCGGTTTCGCCATGAAGGAGGGTCTTTAGGATGGCGGTATTGGGAACGTAGACCTGCTCTGAGGTCTTAAAGCCCTCCAATTCGACGGTCATGGCGCCGTCATTCGGGTCCCGGCTGACGCTTCCGAGAAGCTGATGAAACACCGGATCTCCGTCGAACCTGGGAAGACAGCACCAGACGATCCGGGCCTCTTTGTCGACGAGGGCGCTGATGCTGCAGTTTCCGATCAGCCCAAGATCGAGATTACCCATAACCATCAATTCCTTTGAGCGTTTGAGCGGTGGCGAGAAGCCAGGTCAGGAATTCGTCGACGTTGCTTGCGCGCGCCCGCGCCGCTGTTTCTCCGGGGCCAACCTTGACCGTAATTCCGCCCAGCGCGTTGACGGCGGCGAATGCATCCTCATCGGTCACGTCGTCGCCGGCAAAAACAGGAAGCCTGCCCTTGAAGGGCGCTTCCTGAAGGAAGTCCTGGATCGCGTCGCCTTTTGTCGCTTTATGCAGCCGCATCTCCACGACCATCTTTCCACGGGTCACCACGACATCGGGCAGGCCGCTGACTAAATCTTCGACGAGCGAAAGGCAGAGCGACTCAGTCTCGGGACGAAGGCGGTAATGCAGGGCGAGGGCGGCGCGTTTTTTCTCCAGCAGGAGGCCGGGGTTGTGGCTTGCGAAGGATGAGAGGACCTTCTCGATGGCGCGCGCGGCGCTTTCCCCAGCGCCTGGCGCCGAGACTATGGTGTCGCCATTCCGCCGCTCATACCCATGCACCCCTGCGATTGGAAGCTTCAGCGGAGCCAGAAAATTATCGATGGAATCGATCTCCCTGCCCGTGACGATTGCGACCGCGCCGGAGGCAATCTTGAAAAGCATTTCCAACGCTTGCCGCGCCCGCTCTTCGACGATTACCGCGCCGGGCGTCGCGGCAATCTCGGTTAGAGTGCCATCGAAATCGAAAAAGAAACAGTAGGCGCCGACGTCGCGCAATGAGGGCAAAATAGCCATGGTCTATTTGCAGGAGGGTTTGATTGCTTGCTCCAACAGCTAAGGACGTCAAAGCAGAGCTGTCAATAGAACGATGGGCGTTTTTTTGGATAGTTCGCATTTGTTAATCTGATGATTGAAGGTCTCGCATGTTTCCCCTAAGGATTGCGCGGGCAGAGCTGCTTTTTTGATCAGCTCGTGTTAGTTTTGGAGTTGCGGCCAAATCCGGCGAGGCTATGCCTATCCTTGCACCGCGAAAGGGAGGGGCTCTCGTGCAAGCTTGGCCGAAGGGGCGATTTCAATCGATTGCGATGAATTTCTTGATGACCAGAATAGGGTGGGCCTTTATTGCGTTTTTTGCGTGGCAGATTTCCATCGCTTACGCCAGCGAAATTGTAACCGATGCCTTCCCTTCGAAGACGCTTGGGCGCGACATGCCATACGCGGTATATCTTCCGGACGGCTATCAAAGCGGACGCAAGCATTACCCCGTGCTGTACCTCCTGCACGGCGCGGGCGGAAATGAACGCTCCTGGTTGGAGCGCGGCCAAATAAAGGAGAAGGCGGACGAGCTCATCGCCAGCGGTGCGATACCGCCTGCTGTGATCGTAATGCCGGGGTGTCCGGCCTGCTGGTGGGTGGACGGCGCCAAAGACAAGGCGGAAACAGCATTCTGGTCTGATCTCATCCCAATGATCGATAAGCGTTACCGCACCATTGAGACGCGAGGAGGCCGGCTTGTTGCGGGCCTGTCGGCCGGAGGCTATGGCGCAGTCCGATTTGCGCTGCGGCACCCCGATCGCATCGCCGCGGCCGCAGCCTTAAGTCCAGCGGTCTACGCCCAGTCGGTGCCTCTTATGTCGGCGGCCCGCGCCCAACCTCCCTTCCTCGCTCCTGACGGACGTTTCGATCAGGCGGCCTGGGACGCACGGAATTATCCCGCGCTTCTTGATCGCTATTTTTCTCAATCCTTTCGTGTTCCGCTTTATCTGGTCTCGGGAGACGCCGACAAATTCGGCTTGGCGTTCGAAACCGCGCTCCTGTTCAAAAAGATGAGCGAGCGTCAACCGGACGGTCTGGAATTGCGCATCGTCGGCGGCGATCACAGCTGGAAGGTTTGGGAAGCGACAATAGACGACGCGATGCGCTACATATTCCGGTTTGCAGACAAGCCTGTCGCGGCGCCGCTTAGCGCGACGGCGACAAAAGGATTGAACTCAGGCGAGCCGGTCTCGGCCAATCCGTAAGCTTGGCATTAGTAAAGTGGACCCGTTCGGCGAACGATAAGCCAACTGTCGCAAACAGGTTTGAACCGAAGCTTGGCGTAGCATCGCATAGACGCCTTGTTGCCCACTTCCACGTAGAGGCAGGCGGCGGAGCGCCCTTCGAGAAAAATCCGGCGTGCAACATAGGCCGTGATTGCAGCGCCAAAGCCTTGATTTCGGTATGGGTGCGGCGTGAAAACCGAATTGATGGACGCGGATTTGCGAGTGCGGCGCGTTATGGCGGCCATCGCTACAGGCTTGTCCGCATAGACCCAAATCCAGTGACGACGCGACCCCAGGGAGGCCCGAAGATCCTCGTCGTTCGGAATCGGGTCCGAGGGGATCGCTTCCTGGATAAAGGAGGTAAGCCAAGCGCGAAAAAGCTTGAAGTCCGCCGGAGACAGCTGCCGCGGCGCTCCCGGCACGCTCGGGACCTGAGGCGCCTCAGTCAATGCCAGAATCTGCTGGTGTTTTTTCTCCGCGAAGTTCGCCCCCAACTCTTCCGCTTTTTCGGCGAAGCGGAGGGCGCTCTCGCCTAGGCCAACCGCGCCGGGATAGTTATCGCCATTCATTGCTTCAGCGAAAGTGCGGCACTGGCCCGTTGACAGATTCCCCAGAACGATCGGATAGCCCGGCGTTTGCATGGCGCACTCTCCCGGCTTGCCGAATGTCCACGCTCTGATGCCGCCTCGGCTATCTCCAACATCGCGCAAACGGTCGACCATGCTCAACAACAGGCCATGCCTGATCTCATCGGCCTCAAAGGCGGGCTTATGGAATGCGACAAAGGCGAGGCGCTGTGTATCCGAACATAACAAAGATGCGATCTCCTGGCGGCTGCTTCCAAGTACTAACTGGGAAGGAGTTCAGCTCATTCAAGCGTCAAGATCGGGCGGCCGGGATTGCCATCTTGATCTTAGATCCGGCTAGCTAGTCCCCTGTTCTCTTCCATCCGCAGCAGCAGGAAGTAACAGATTTTACAATATATATGAATAAGGCGTGATCGCTTCCCCTTCATAGTATGAATATCTTCTAGTTCTTTTGTAGCAAAGACAGCTCGTCGTCTCCAATTCGCGTCCACCCAGGCGTCGCAGCTTTTCACCCGATCTGAGGAACATCGTGCAATCGCGCCGATAAACGTCTCCTCCTGCTCCAATATTTCCACACTTCAAAACGTCTTCAACAATCAAGGGGGAGCCGATGGCTACCGATAATTTCGACCGTTGCCTTTCCATTACGCTCAAATGGGAAGGCGGTTACTCCAATCATCCCGACGATCCGGGCGGCCCGACCATGCGGGGCATTATCCAACGCGAATACGACGCTTGGCGCAAAAAGAACGGAAGACGCCCGCGCCCGGTCAGGCAAATTGAAGAGAGCGAATTGCAGGCCATCTACCGCGACGAATACTGGGACGCGATGGGATGCGACGAACTGCCCGCGGGCTTCGACCTTTGCGTCTTCGACGCGGCGGTTAATTCCGGAGTCGGCCGGGCGCGTCAATGGCTGAATGCCGGAAATGGTCAGGACATCGAGGCTTACTGCAAAGCCCGTCTCGAATTCCTTCAGCGCCTTGGCAGGCTTTGGCGCGTGTTCGGAGCGGGCTGGCGGCGTCGCGTGCAGTCCATATGCGCCGAGGCTCGCGCCATGTCGGGGCATGTCGAGGCGCAAATTCCAAGCGATGAAACTCTGCATGCCGGCATGAAGGGATCCAGTGTTCTCAACCTCCAAGAGAAGTTGCGGGGCCTCGGTTATCCAGCGGGGACTGCCGACGGCATTTTCGGCGAGCAGACCCACCGCGCCGTCGTACTCTTCCAGCAGGACCACGACCTTACCGGCGAACCCGGTATCTGGCAGTCCGAGTACAATAGCGTGCTTTCCGAAGCTGAGCCGATGCTGCCGCGCCGCCAGTCCGCGACGTACCGGGACCTTGAGGAAGCCGGCGACAAGCCGCTTCAGCGCATGAATCTCCTGCAACGCATCTTCGCATGGCTTTTCGGCGGGGCCGCAGCCGCCGAGACATTCGGAAGCGACAACGTGCTCGATAGCGTTAACGGCGCACGCTCTGTTTTCGAGCCATTGCAAGACATTTTACAGTGGGCCACAGCCAATCGCTGGCTTCTGCTATGCGCCATTTTCGTCGGAGCGATAGCCCTGATCCGGCTCCTGCGCAGCGAGCACGTCCAAGCCTATCGCAACTTCGATTACCAGGGCCCGGCTAAAAGCCGAGCGCCTAACCTTCAGACGGAGATTGTATCATGAGCACTTTGTTAGCGCTTGTTAGCTCGCTGTGGGCGCATATTGCAGCCATCGGCGTCAAAATAGGCCTTCCGGCGGCGCTCGCGTTTCTCAGTCCCCTTGCGCCGATTGTGAGCGGCGTCGTGCAATTCACGGGCGCAGTAGTGACAGCTGTCGGAGAAATCCTGGCGGCCTTGTCGAGGAGCGCCGAGGGGCGTGTCGCCCTCTGCCTGATAATGGCCCTGGTGGGCTTTCTATACCTGCGTTTCCACTACATCCAAGAAGGCAAGGCGATCGAGAGAGCTAAAATTGCGGTCCTCCATAAGCCGTGCCCCGCAAGGAAGATAGAAAGGCGTAGCCGATGACGGCGACCGCGAATCAGGAATCGCAGCCGCCGCCGTGTCCGAAGGCTAGCCCAGACTCCCGCGAAATCTTCCTGACCCGCGTCTACTTGCCGTTCGCGATGGTGATAACCTTTGGCATATTTCTTGTCGTGGGGGGCTACACCGTAGGCGGGGTAATGTCTGGGATTGCCCGAGACAAAACCGAAACCGAAAAGCGGCTCACTGCCATCGAGAAAGAAGTTACAGCCATCAAGGACATCCTTGCCGAGCGGGCAGCAACGCCGCCTGCGTGCCCCGCGCGTCCAAAATAAAGGGCCGGGCTCGGGCCGGCCTCCCCGACCCCAAGCCCGCGCTGAGCTTATATCGCTTCGCTCAAGTCCTTCGCAGCGCGGAAAGCGACCTTTTTGCTCGCTTTGATTTTGATCGCCTCCCCTGTCGCAGGATTGCGGCCCATGCGGGCGGCGCGCTTGCGAACTTCGAGCGTTCCTAGCCCGGCGATGCGAATCCGCGCTCCCTTCTTCAAATGCTTGCCGATGCTGGTCACCGCCTCGGCCAGCACCTCATTAGCCTGCTTCTGAGATATGCCATGCGTTTCGGCGACTTCTGTCGCGAGATGGCGAAGTGTGACAATGTCGGCCTTCACAGGTTTCGCAGCCGTCTTAGGCGCCGCCGCCGCTTGCGTTTTCGTCATCCTAGTTCCTCTTGATTTATGTCTTGGGAGAATCCGGCGCTCTTCATACGATGGCTTTCGCACAATTCGCCCTGCCTTAATCCATGCGGGATGTTGTACCTTCAGCCAATCCGGTCAAGAGCATCACCTGCGTTTACGCCAACAGAATCAGCCCAAAATCGCCTGTTGACTGGCTGAACCTTCGAACCGAGCGTTGCCGCGCGTCAATAACCTTTCACACATATGGGGAGCACTGAGCCGCGTCTGCGCCGAATTTCTGGTACGGTGTGGTTTTTGTGCCCCTAATTTTGCAAATTCGCAGCGCCGGCGCGGTTTTCTAGACCGCCCCTTTTCAAGAACGCTCCCAACTAAACAGGGGCTAGCGGCTTGACACAGGCGCGTGCTGTTACTAGAACATATGACGAACAGATAGCCGTATCGAGTGTGGATAACGCATGGGAACGTGTAATATGCGTTCCATGCTTCGTGTAAAGTCGGGCGACTCATCGTTTTTGGAAGGGAGCTCCCATGGCGGGCTCAGTGAACAAAGTCATCCTGATTGGGAATCTCGGCGCCGATCCGGAAGTGCGCCACACTCAAGACGGTCGCTCGATTTGCAATTTGAGGCTGGCGACCACCGATAGTTGGCGTGATAAGCAGTCTGGCGAGCGTCGGGAAAAGACGGAATGGCATAGCGTCGTCATTTTTAACGAACAGCTCGGGAAAATCGCCCAGCAGTATTTAAAGAAGGGCTCGAAGGTATACATCGAGGGGCAGCTCCAGACCCGGAAATGGCAAGACAACTCCGGAAACGATAGGTACACCACCGAGGTTGTCTTACAGAACTACAATGGGCAGCTCACGATGCTTGAAGGCCGTGGGGCCGCTTCAGGTTTCAGTGATAGCGCACATGCTGATTTCGACGGAGGCGACAGCGGCCGTGGCGGAGGTAAGGGCGGCGGCAAGAGCCGCGATGCTGCGCCTAAAGCTTTTGAAAAGGATCTTGATGACGAGATCCCGTTCTGATTTTACCAGCGGCAAAGAAGGTCAAACGCTACCCCTCTCCTTTGATGCTTCTTACATATAGGCTCGGTTAAGTTCAAACGGGCTCCGAGTGAACGTTCTTTCTCGAAGCCAAGGGTATAAGTTTGGCAGGCAAATCCGACAGCAATCAAGGCGATCGCGGCGCGGGTGAGATCCGGCCGATCCTTATCACCGACGAAATGAGACGCTCGTATCTCGATTATGCGATGAGCGTCATCGTTTCGCGCGCACTTCCTGACGTTCGCGACGGCCTCAAGCCGGTCCACCGCCGCATTCTCTACTCGATGCATGAGAACGGTTACCAGTGGAATAAGCCTTACCGAAAATCCGCTCGCATCGTGGGCGACGTCATCGGTAAATATCATCCCCACGGCGATCAATCGGTTTACGACGCTCTCGTCCGCATGGTTCAGGACTTCTCGATGCGGGTTCCCCTCATCGACGGTCAGGGCAACTTCGGCTCCGTCGACGGCGATCCACCCGCTGCCATGCGTTACACCGAGGTCCGACTCGAAAAAATCTCGGAAACCCTTTTGCAGGATTTGGAAAACGACACAGTCGATTTCCAAGACAACTACGACAATTCCGAGCGTGAGCCGAAGGTCCTTCCGGCGCGTTTTCCAAACCTGCTGATCAATGGCGCCGGCGGCATAGCCGTAGGCATGGCGACTAACATCCCCCCCCATAATCTGGGCGAGGTTATAAACGCTTGCCTGGCGTATCTCGAGACGCCCAACATAACCGTGGAACAGCTCATAGAGCACATCCCCGGCCCGGATTTTCCGACGGGTGGCGTGATCATGGGGCGCGCCGGCATTCGCGCCGCCTACCTTCGAGGGCGCGGCTCGATCATGGTTCGCGGCAAGATCCACGTCGAGACGATCCGGAAGGATCGCGACGCGCTGATCGTCACGGAAATCCCCTATCAGATCAACAAAGCGGTGTTGCAGGAGCGCATCGCAGACCTCGTGCGCGAAAAGCGCGTCGAAGGCATCGCGGACGTGCGCGACGAGTCCGACCGCGACGGCTACCGCGTCGTCATCGAGCTGAAGCGCGACGCGATGCCGGATGTCGTGCTCAATCAGCTCTACCGATTCACCACGCTGCAAACCGTTTTCGCCGCCAACATGGTGGCGCTGAACAGCGGACGGCCTGAGCAGCACACGCTTCTCGATTTCATCCAGGCATTCACCCAGTTCCGCGAAACTGTCGTCACGCGCCGGACCAAGTTCCTGCTTGCCAAAGCGCGCGACCGGGCGCACCTCCTGGTCGGCCTTGCTACGGCGGTCGCGAATATCGACGAAGTCATCAAGCTCATCCGAACCGCGCCCGATCCGGCGACGGCCCGGGAGCAGCTCATGGCGCGAGACTGGCCGGCGGAGGACGTGGCGCCGCTTCTAGCGCTGATTGACGATCCCCGCTCCAAAATCCTTGACGGCAATGTGTATCGCCTTTCGATCGACCAAGCCCGAGCCATCCTCGACTTGCGCCTGCAGCGCCTAACGGCCCTCGGGCGCGATGAAATTGGCGACGAGCTGAAAGGCTTGGCCGATAAGATCCGAGATTACCTTGATATTTTAAGTTCGCGGGAGCGCGTGATCGGCATTGTGCGCGATGAGCTGATCGCTATTAAGGAAGAATTTGCAACTCCGCGGCGCACCGAAATTCTCGATATCGAGGGCGAGGTGGAGGACGAAGACCTGATCCAGAAAGAGGATATGGTCGTCACCGTCAGTCACCGGGGCTACATCAAGCGCGTGCCGCTGTCGACCTATCGCGCGCAACGCCGCGGTGGCAAGGGCCGCGCCGGCATGACGACGCGCGACGAGGACTTTGTAACTCGGCTTTTCGTAGCAAATACGCACACGCCTGTGCTTTTCCTCTCATCGCGGGGCATGGCCTATAAGATGAAGGTCTGGCGGCTTCCGCTGTCCGCCCCGCAAGCGCGGGGGAAAGCGCTGATCAACCTGCTTCCCTTGCAACAAGATGAAACGATCACATCGATCCTGCCGCTGCCGGAAGAGGATCGCAGTGACAACGCCGTGTTTATTCTCTTCGCGACCCGGTCTGGAAATGTCCGGCGCAACGAACTCGCCGATTTCGCCGAGGTGCGCCAGAACGGCAAGATCGCCATGAAGCTCGACCCGGGCGACGAAATTGCAGGCGCGCAACTGTGCCGCGAAACGGACGACATTTTGCTGACAACCGCCGACGGCCAAGCGATCCGCTTTCCGGTAACCGACGTCCGCATCTTCAAGGGCCGCGAATTGACCGGCGTGCGGGGCGTAAAGCTGGAGGAGGGGGATCGCGTTATCTCCCTTGCCATCCTTCGCCATATGGAAGCCACGCCGGCAGAGCGGGCCGCGTATCTTAAGCAGGCGAACGCCATGCGCCGGGCTGCCGCGGGTGAGCGCGCCTCGCTAGAGGTCGCGGACCAGGAACCGGCCGAAAGCGCCGGCCTCGATGACAGCGAGCCCATTGAGAGTTCAGACATCGCCGATTTGACGCCCTCTCGCTATGCGGAGATGGGCGCGGCTGAACAGCATGTCTTGACGGTCTCGGAGAGGGGTTTCGGAAAGCGAACTTCGTCGTACGAATACCGGACGTCCGGCCGAGGCGGCAAGGGCATCATTGCCATGGCTGTGAACGAGCGAAACGGCCGGCTCATTGCGTCATTCCCCGTGGAAGATACGGATCAGATCATGCTGGTCACCAATGGCGGCAAGCTGATTCGCTGCCCTGTGGAAGGCATTTCCACCACTGGGCGCTCGGCTCAAGGCGTCACCATTTTCAGAACAGACCAAGATGAGCGCGTCGTTTCCGCCGAGCTTGTTAATGACGATGGCAATGGCAACGGCGGCGCGAACGGCGGCGACCCCAGCGACGGCGACAGTGATGCAGGCTTCGAAGAACCCTTGGAATAGCAGGCAGACTTGAGGCGGCGAATGCGTTGCGGTTTTTACCCCGGAAGCTTCGATCCCCCTACGCTCGGCCATCGCGACATCATGAGCCGCGGCCTTGTCCTCTTCGACCGCCTTGTCGTCGGAATTGGCGTGCATCCCTCAAAGGCGCCCATGTTCAGGGAAGCCGAGCGTGTGGCCATGTTAAAAGATGAACTCGAAAGCCTCGGCGCCGGGGCTCGCGGCGAGGTCATACTATTTCAGGGGCTCACGGTCGAAGCCGCCCGAACGCACGGAGCGCAGGCTGTGCTGAGGGGGCTGCGCGACGCCGCCGATCTTAGCTATGAGCTGCAGCTTTTCGGCATGAACAAGGCCATGGCGCCAAACATCGAGACGGTGTTTCTCGCAGCGTCGCCTGGAACGGCCCACATCACTGCAACGCTTGTTCGGCAAATTGCCAGCCTTCGCGGGGACATATCGCCGTTCGTTTCGCCCTCCGTCTTGCAGAAAATTAACGACAAAGTCGACCGCCTTTGAATGTGGCCCCAATCCCGCCCTTATGCCGGGCTAGCCGCTCAATCGCCAAAATAAACAATAGGGCGCAAAGGTCATGATGGTTCGCTCCAGCTTTCTTGCGACGCTGCTCGCAGCTTGCGCGCTCAGTCTGGTTTCAATCGCGGCTCGTGCGGCCAGCCCCGAAAACACCCTCTATTTGGATCTCAAAGATGGCCGCGTGGTCATTGAACTGCGCCCAGACCTCGCGCCGAAGCACGTCCAGCGCGTCAAGGCGCTCGTCGCGGAAGGCTTTTACAATGGTCTCGCTTTTCACCGCGTGATAACAGGCTTTATGGCCCAGACCGGCGATCCAAATGGCGACGGAACAGGCGGATCGAAATATCCCGACCTGCCCGCGGAGTTCAGCTCGGAGCCGTTCAAGCGCGGAACGATTGGCGCGGCGCGGCTGGGCAACAACCCGAACTCCGCCAACAGCCAATTCTTCATTTGCTTTGAAGACGCTTCGCACCTGAACCGCAACTACACCATCTGGGGGCAGGTAATCGAAGGCATGGAGTTCGTCGATCGGATCAAGAAGGGAACGCTTGCGGGCGGCCGTGTCTTAGATCCCGACAAGATCGTCAAAATGCAGCTTGCGTCGGACGCCCGTTGATCACCACATTCTTGGTCAGAATAGCATACAATGCGCCGGATTTGGGTGCAGCCCCTCCTGTTTAGATGGCGCTAGAAAGAGTAAAAACATGGCATCCCCAGATAAAGAGAATACATTAGTCCTGGAAACTACCCATGGCCGCGTTGTGATCGAGCTCCTCCCCGATCTCGCGCCGAACCATGTCGCCCGCATCAAGGAGCTGGCGAGGCTGAAATTCTATGATGGCGTAGTCTTCCACCGTGTCATTGAAGGCTTCATGGCTCAGACAGGCGACCCGACGGGCACTGGCAGGGGCGGCTCGGGGAAGAACCTCAAGGCGGAGTTCAGCAAGGAGCCGCATGTGCGCGGCGTCGTGTCCATGGCCCGAGCGAACCACCCCGATAGCGCGGATAGCCAGTTTTTCATCTGCTTCGACGACGCCACCTTCCTCGACAACAAATACACCGTTTGGGGGAAGGTCATCGAGGGCATGGATAACGTCGACAAAATCAAGCGCGGCGAACCCGTCAAGAACCCGGATAAGATCATCACAATGCGCGTTGGGGACGACGCCTAGACAGGCGTTTCCACGCGTTTTGAATTGGGCGGCTCGCGACCGTGCTCTTAAAAGAATTCGACTTCGAGCTGCCAAAATCGTCGATTGCGCTCAGGCCTGCCTTGCCGAGGGATTCCGCTCGGCTTCTGTGCGTCAATCCCTGCGCCCGCGCGCCCCTTTCGGAGACGCTGGTGCAAGATTTGCCATCAATCTTGCGCCCGGGCGACGTAGCTGTTTTCAACGACACGAAGGTTCTTAACGCGGAGCTCTGCGGTAGACGGCCCTCGCGCGAGCCGGGAGAGCCTGCGGTGGAAGTCGGGCTCACGCTGATCGAGCGGCTGTCGGACGGAGCCTGGAAGGCGTTCGCCCGGCCGGGGCGACGGTTGCGGGAAGGAGACGCTATCGTCTTCGAGCGAGAAGGGGCCATCTCGGTTCTTACCGTCGCGGCGAAAAGCGAGAGCGGGGAAATCGTGGTTGCGGCCGTGGACGGCGGCGCTGTCGAAGCCATCATGGAGCGGCATGGCGCCATGCCGCTACCCCCTTACATCGCTCGCATTAGGCCGGCGGACGACCGCGACCGCGCGGATTATCAAACGGTGTACGCAAGGGCTAGGGGCGCAGTGGCCGCGCCGACCGCCGGGCTCCACTTCACGCCCGAACTCCTAGAGCGACTGTCCGCCAGAGGCGTCCGCAGCGCTTTCGTCACCCTTCATGTCGGGGCCGGGACGTTCCTGCCGGTCAAAACCGAAAAGGTCGACGATCATCCGCTTCACGCCGAGCGATATGAGGTCCCTCCACAGGCGGCGGAAATTGTCAACCGCTGCCGCGCTGAAGGCGGGCGCGTTGTCGCGATTGGCACGACCTCGCTTCGCGTCCTCGAAACTGCGTCTGAGGATGATGGCTCCATGAAACCGTCTAAAGGCTCAACAAAGCTTTTTATCCGGCCCGGCCATCGCTTTCGCAGCGCCGACCTCCTTCTGACGAATTTCCATCTGCCGAAATCCACGCTTTTCGTGCTTGTCTGCGCGTTCTCCGGGACGGCGCTCATGAAAAAAGCCTATGCACATGCAATTGCCTCGGGCTTCCGCTTCTATTCCTACGGCGACGCGTGCCTGCTCAGCCGCGCCCAGGCGCCGTTTCCATGACCACGGCTTTTTCCTTCAAGCTCCTCGCGAAGGATGGCGAAGCGCGGCTCGGCGAGATTTCGACGCCGCGCGGCGTGATCCGAACGCCATCCTTCATGCCGGTCGGAACCGCGGCGACGGTCAAGGCCATGTTCCTGGACGATGTGAAAGCCTCGGGCGCGGACGTCATCCTCGGCAATACCTATCATCTCATGCTGCGTCCCGGCGCCGAGCGCATCGCGCGCCTTGGCGGCCTCCATCGCTTTATGCGCTGGGACGGCCCGATCCTGACCGATTCGGGCGGGTACCAGGTTATGTCGCTTGCCCAGCTGCGCACCATTTCGGAACGCGGCGTCAGCTTCCGTTCGCATATCGATGGCGCACTTCACGAGCTGACGCCCGAGCGATCCATCGAGGTGCAAAACCTGCTCGGCGCCGACATTCAGATGCAATTCGACGAGTGCACGCCCTTCCCAGCCGCGCGGGAGGAGGCCGAGCGCTCGATGCAGCTCTCGCTTCGCTGGGCCGAGCGGTCTCTTGAGGCCTTCCAGCGCAACGGCGAGCAGGGACGCGCCTTGTTTGGCATTGTGCAAGGGGGCGTTCACCCCGAGCTTCGCGCGCAGTCGGCCGATGCGCTCGTCTCCATGGACTTCCAGGGCTATTCCGTCGGCGGCCTCGCCGTCGGCGAGGGCCAGAAGCTTATGTTCGAGACGCTCTCCTGCACAACGCCGCTCCTCCCCCCCCTGAAGCCGCGCTATCTCATGGGCGTGGGCACCCCTTCCGACATCGTCGGCGCGGTCGAGCGTGGGATCGACATGTTCGATTGCGTGATGCCGACGCGCTCGGGCCGTCACGGCCAGGCCTTCACCTGGGCGGGCAAGCTCAACATGCGCAACGCGGCCCATATCGAGGATCTGCGCCCCCTCGACGAGGCAAGCGCCTGCCCGGCCGCGCGCGACTACTCCCGCGCCTACATCCATCACCTGCTGCGCGCCGGCGAGTATCTTGCCCCCATGATCCTGACCTGGGCGAATGTGCATTTCTATCAGGATTTGATGGCGGCTATCCGGCAATCGATCCGCGAAGGCGCCTTCGCCGAGTTCGCGGCGCGCGTTCGCCATGCCTATCCTTCGGGCACGACAGCAGAGGAAGCGGACCGCGGACCAGACGCATGACGCTTCTGTAAAAGCAGATCGTCGCGCGGAAGAAGATCAAGTCCGCGCCGGCCAACGCGCTCGAAAAGGGGCCGAGCGCCCAATGGCCGAGCGCGATGGCCGGCGCCCGCACATGGGGTGCATTGCCGGCGCGCAAGCTTGAAGGCCGCATTCGCGACCCCTCGTCAAGGCAAGCCCAGCCAGCTAAAAATGCAGCCGAAGCGGCGAGCTCTCATAGTCCGCCCTACGCTCATTTGAGGCCGCCGCCTTCCTCGTAAATCTCCGCGATCGTCAACTCAAGCCTCTCGATCACCGCCGCTCGCTTCACTTTCATGGTCGGCGTCAGGTCGCCGCTTTCGATGGACAACGGCCAAGGCAGGATGGCGAAGCGACGGATATTTTCAGCTCGCGCATGCCGCGCATTGATAGCATCGATCCCCTCCTGCAACTCCTGCCGGATCGCCGCATCGAGCTGCGGATCGCTCGCGCCGAGCCTTCTCTCGGCCGCGAATTGCTCCACGGCTCCGGCGTTAAGCGTGATCAGCGCGCTTAAGTACGGCCGGCGGTCCCCGCACACGATTGCATGCTCGACAAGCGGCAGCGCCGCAAGGTCCAGCTCCAGATTTGCGGGAGCGATGTTTTTCCCGCCAGAGGTGATGATAATGTCCTTCTTACGTCCCGTGATGTACAGGTAGCCGTCTTCGTCGAGACGGCCGAGATCGCCAGTGTGAAGCCAGCCGCCCTCCAGCGCTCTCTCCGTGGCTTCCGCGTCCCTGGCGTAGCCCGAAAAGATGTACGGCCCCCTGACTAGGATCTCGCCGTCTGCGCCGATCTTCAGGTCTAGTCCCGGATGAGGCCGCCCCACCGAACCGATTTTGGTCGCGCCCGGCATGTTTGTCGTCCCCGCCCCGCAGGTCTCGGACATCCCCCACAGCTCGCGGATCGGAATGTCGAGCCCCGTCAGGAAGCGCAATGTCTCCTCGGAG
This sequence comes from uncultured Alphaproteobacteria bacterium, assembly GCA_963748525.1. Lineage (GTDB taxonomy): Bacteria > Pseudomonadota > Alphaproteobacteria > Rhizobiales > Rhodomicrobiaceae > Rhodomicrobium. The sequence continues at coordinate 230,352 of CAVVJJ010000017.1, read as the reverse complement.
ATTGGCGCGGCGCCGCATGCAACGTAGCGAACGCGGTCGAGACCCATGGCGCGCTTCGCCTTCTTATGGACGAGGCTCGAAGCGACGGCCTTGGCCAACGCGGTCTTCACGCCGATGCGCCGGCCGGCCGCCGCCTTGACGTGCCACGCCTGGCCGGTCCGGACGGCCCACCGCGCGATCCACCCCTTCATGCCCGTCGCATGGGCGATCTGCGACTGCGCCGCCGCGGCGATTTTTTCGAACACGCGCGGCACCCCGAAAAACAGATGCGGCCGAACTTCCTTGAGAGATTCGCCGAGCTTTTGAATGTCGGGCGCGAAGTAGACGGCGTTGCCGACGGTAAGCAGAAAATGCACCGAGATCATGCGCTCGGCGATATGCGCCAAGGGCAGGTAGGAAATGAGGCAATCATTCTCGGAGACATCCCAAAGCCGATGGATGAGGCCTGCTGTCTCGGTTAGCGCTCCGTGACTGATTTGCACCGCCTTCGGCGGCCCCGTCGTTCCGGATGTGTAGATAAGACAGCCGATGCTCGAAGGCTGGATGGCTTGCAAGCGCCGCTCGACCTCGGATTCGAAGCTCTTGTCTCCGCGGGAAAGGAAAGCATCCCAAGTCAATTGCAAGGGATCGCTCGCGCCTGCGCCCTTCATCATGATCACATGGCGAAGGATGTTCAGCCTCGCCCGCTCGGACGCGATCTTCCCGAAATGCTCCTCCGTCTCCGCCAGCACGAACTCGCATTGCGAGTGATTGATGATATAGGCGGCGTCCTGGGCCGACGACGTGAAATAGATGCCGGCGACCGAGGCCCCGATCATCATCGCGGCCACATCCATGATGACCCATTCGGGCCTGTTGTAGCCAAAGACCGCCACGGCGTCGCCGGGCTTCACGCCAAGAGCCACGAGAGCGCGCGCCGCTTGCCGCGCTTCATCGCAAAACTCGCTCCAGGAAGCCGGCCTCCAGCCCTCCGCGTTGCGTACATAATAAGCCGGCGCGTCCCGTCTTCGCGCCGCCGTCTGCAGAAAACGCTGGGGAGCGGATATGAACGGCCTCAAGCCGTCAGTTTGCGATGGCTGCGCCTCCATCCCCATGCGCCAATCCTCCCAGTTTCAGCATCGTTCTTGCTTCTTCGGGCGACGCAATTTCGCGCCCCGACCGTCGAGCGCACGCGGCCAGAGCCTCGATGAGCGCGCCGTTGCTTTCGGCTTTTTCGCCGTTCGGCAAATAGAATGTATCTTCGAGCCCCGTCCGCAACATCCCGCCAAGCTCGGCGGCGCGCTGGTGCGTAGGCCAGGTCTCGGTCCGGCCGATGAGTGTCGTCTGCCAAGGAGCGCCGGGCCGCTTGTATTTCAAGAGCAGCTCAAGCAGAGCGGCATCGACCGGCATACCCGAGGCGACGCCCATCACGAAATTGTATTGAGCCGTCTTGGCCATGCCGTTTTCGACGTAAAGGCCGACCGAGCGGACGATGCCCACGTCGAAGCATTCGAATTCGGGCAGCGCGCCGCTTTCTGCCATTGCGTCGAGGAACGACTTCACTTTCGAGACGGGGTTGTCAAACAAAAGAGGCGGCCATGCCCACTGCCCGTCCGCCCTGAGCTTGAGGTAATTCAGGCTTCCCGCGTTGCAGGCCGCGATTTCAGGCCGCGTTCGCTTGATGCAGCCGACAGGGCCGGATATGTCGGCGCCAATCACGCCGGTAGTCTGGTTGATGATGACGCCGGGACAGCTGGCGCGGATCGCCTCCACCGCTTGCGCGGCGAGATCCGGCTCCCAACTCGGCATATGCCCCATACCCGGCGCTTGCGACCGAAAATGCACGTGCATGATCGCAGCGCCGGCGTCGAAAGCCTCGTGCGCCGATTGCGCCATCTGCTGCGGCGAAACCGGCACCATCGGATGTTGGCGCGGATCGGTGAGGACGCCGTTGAGCGCGCACGTGAGTATAGCCTTAGACATCGGCGGACGCCTCCAGCTTTTCGATCTCGAAGAGAAGCGCGGCGTTCGGGACCTGCGCGCCAGCCTCGGCGTGTACTGCAATAATGCGGCCTGCGCAGGCGGCGGCGACGCGCGTCTCCATCTTCATCGCTTCGATGAGCGCTAAGGTTTGCCCTGCCTCAACTTTTTGTCCCGCCTCAGCCAGCACCTTGATCAAGAGCCCGGCGACCGGCGCCGTTATCGCGCCGCCAGCGGAAGCATCGTCTTCGGCGCCATGGCTTTTCGCTTCCTCGAATGCGAAAGCGTTGCCGCCGACGCTCAAATGCAGGGTTGCGCCGCTCCATAGCGCGACGGCGCGCCGCCTCACGCCTGAGGCCTCGAAGACGATCTCGGGCGGCTCGGCGCGGATGAGGGTCACAGCGGCCGTCCCTCCGTCGAAGGATACGGCGGCCGAGCCGTCGCGCTTGCGGCTATAGCGCAAGTGCTTGCGGCGCTCCCGGCAGGCAAGGTCGAGCGAGAAATCGAAAGCGTTTCCCGACCAGAACCAGTCGCCCGCGCTTCCCCGTTCGGCGTAAAGCGCCGCCGCGAGAGCCCAGATTTCGACGACAGGCGCTGGCCGCTCAAAGAGAGCGGCGTTCTCTCCAGCCCAGGCGTCCAGCGAATTTGTTGCGAGCGCCGCCTCGCGGAACGCGTCGCTGCGCAGAAGCGACGCGAGAAAACCCTGGTTTGTGGTCAGCCCCAAGAGCGGCTCGTCTTCCAACGCCAATGCGAGGCGGCGCGTAGCCTCTTCCCGATTACGGCCGTGAGCGATGACCTTGGCGATCATGGAATCGTAATGCGAGGAAACCTCGCTTCCCTCCTCGACCCCCGCGTCCACGCGCACCCCGCCCCGCGATTGCAGGGAACGCAGAACCCGTCCGGTCTGCGGTTTGAACCCATCGTAGGGGTCTTCTGCGCAAAGCCGCGCCTCAATGGCGCAGCCATGAAGCGAAATCTCATCCTGCTTCAAGGGAAGCGATTCCCCCGCCGCCACGCGCAACTGCCACTCCACCAGGTCCAGGCCCGTCACAAGCTCCGTCACCGGATGCTCGACCTGGAGGCGCGTGTTCATCTCCAGGAAGTATATATTCAGATCGCGATCCGCGATGAATTCCACCGTTCCCGCATTGCGGTAGCCGACGGCGCGCGCGGCCTCGACTGCGTAGCCGGTCAATTTTTCGCGCATGGCGGAGGAAAGGACCGGGCTCGGCGCTTCCTCGATGATTTTCTGCCGGCGGCGCTGCGTGGTGCAATCGCGCTCGAAGAGGTGTACGAGATTGCCCTCAGCGTCGCCGAAAACCTGCACTTCGAGATGGCGCGGATGCTCGATAAGCCGCTCCAGCATCAAGCGGTCGTCGCTGAACGCGGATTTGGCCTCGCGCCGCGCTGCAGCAAGCTCGCCTGACAACTGCGATGCGTCCTGGACCGCGCGTATGCCCCGGCCGCCGCCGCCGCCAACGGCCTTGATGAGCAGCGGAAAGCCCAGCTTGCCGGCTTCCTGCGCAAGCCGCTTGTCGGACTGATCCTCTCCTAAATAGCCGGGAACGCAAGGCACGCCTGCGGCGTGCATCATGGCTTTCGCCGCGGCCTTGTCTCCCATCTGGCGTATGACTGCCGAGGGCGGCCCTATAAACGTGAGCCCCTCGCGCTCGCAAGCTTCCGCGAAGTCGGCGTTCTCGGCGAGAAAACCGTAGCCCGGATGAACTGCGCCGGCGCCGGCTTGCCGGGCGGCTGCAAGGATCGCGCCGATATTGAGATAGCTTTGTTGGGGCGGGGGCGGGCCGATCCGAACAGCTTCGTCCGCGCTCTTCACATGCAAGGCTGCGGCGTCGGCATCGGAAAAAACGGCGACGGTCCGGTATCCGATCGCTCTTGCGGTTCGAGCGATCCGGCATGCGATCTCGCCGCGGTTGGCGATAAGGATTTTCTGAAAAGAGGTGCGCGTCATTAGGGCTTCGGTGCTCTATAATTCCGCATCGAAGCCCAATGTAAGTCGAGACAGCGCGTAACGCCAATGGCGAACCATAAGCCTCGCCAAGAAACGCTTAGACTACTGAGCCGGAGGCGCCGCTTTTACCGCTAGAAGAAGGTTCGACGGCTTGCCCCAATGGTAGCCGACGGTGAACGTAAGCGGTCCTTCGCTGCTCTTCTTGAAGAGCTCCACAAGCTTCGGCTGCTGCGCGTAGCTGAACTGCCGGATCGGCGCCAGATAGCTGCCGAAAGGATGGAGCCGCCACTCTTCGGAGCTTAGATACTTGACCGGAATGCCGGTGTCGTCCTGGACGAGCGAAACGGTATTCTTCAGAAGAAAATCGCGAACTTCGGAAAAACCCTGGCCATGCAGAAGATAGGAGGCGCTTTTCACGAAGCTGTCGCCCGGCGCGAAGCTGTCGCAGAATTTCAGAAATCCGCTGCTCGGTACGCCTTTATTCGAGAGGTCGGTGCGGAAATAGTAAATCGTCTGCTCCTCGCCATCGCTGCCCGCGGCGACGATCTTCGCGCCCTTGGCGGTCGGTTCGAAGCCGGTTTCACCCTGCGAATGAAGCTTGCCGTCCTTATCAAGCGCAACGAGGCTTACCTCGCGAATGGTCTTTCCCGAGCGCGCGATGAAGACATAGAGGATCGGAAGCGTGCCACTGCGAGACAGGTGCGAACTCATCTCGCTCGTGATGAAGTAGCTGTGCTTCAGAAGATTTCCAAGCGCCGCCCGGACGCCGCCGGTCTCGACGGCGACCGTCCGCAAAGAGAAGTCGCTCAGCTCCGGTATCGCGCCGCTCTGCTCCAGCCCGCTCATGATGATCGTCTTCGCGCGTGGGAAGAAGGCGTTCGCGTAAAGGTAGTCGGGGCCGCTGAACATATAGAACAGCGTCGATTGCGTTTGCTTTATGTTGGCCGCCGACCATGCGCGGACTTTGTCAAGCTGACGCTCCTCCAGCGCCCTCCAATCGGCCTGGAGGGTTTCCGCGTGCTTCTTCCACGCCGGATCGTTTGTCAACGCAGAAAGCGGCGAGTTGGCTGAAGGCGGCAGCCCCGCCAGGAAATGAGCGATGTCGTCGGCCGCCTGGCCGTCCGCGGCGCGAAGCATCGTCGGCCCAGCGACGAGCAAGAGAGCGCAAAAAAAGACAAACCGCAGAAGCGAGTTGATCTTCTTCATGAATCTTAAGTCCTTATTGAGAGCTGCGCGCGTGCCTTACCGACAACGCATAGATTATGAAGCCGGCCATCATTGTTAAGAGGCTCGCCAAGGATTGAAGCGGCCGGTCCATGATAAGATACACCAGCACAAAGCCAGTTACCGCAAGAAAGACGAATGGCGTGACGGGGTATCCCCAGGCGCGGTAAGGCCTCGGCAGGTTGGGCTGCCGGAAACGCAAGACGATCAGGCCCAACACGGTGAGAAACGAACATAGGGTCAAGCTGAACTGAATGAAGTCGAGCACCGCCTCGAAGCTTTGCGTCAGCAAGAGCGCGGTCACAACGACAAGCTGGAGCAGCATTGCGTTCGCAGGCACCCCGTTCTTTGCGGTCCTGGAAAAAATCCGAAGCAGGGCGCTGTCCTCGCCCATGACCATCGTCACGCGCGGGCCGACCCACATCATGGCGCTGATCGAGGATACGAGCCCAATGCAAATCAAGGCGGCGACCAGACGCCCTCCGGCCTCGCCAAAGATGTGGCGGCCCGCAATAAGCCCGACATCGATCTGGCCAGCGAGTTCGTTGAACGGCGTGGATCGAATGAATACCGCGTTGAGCGCCACATAGAGCACGGTCACCACCACAACGGCGGCCAGGATCGAGCGTGGAAGGTTCTTTTGAGGTTCGCGGATCTCGCCGGCGATGTAGGTGGCGGCGTTCCATCCGGAATAGGCGTAGAGGACGAAAACGAGGCTCAGTGCGAATGGCGCCCCGGAGATGTAGCCTATATCGACCGCCGAGGGCGCGAATGAAATCGGCTGCGCGTCGCCCCAGAGAAACCCCGCGACGATCAAGCCCACGATGAGCCCGAGCTTTATAAAGGTGGACACGTTTTGCAGCAGGCTTCCGCTATGGACGCCGTAAAGATGCACAAACGTCACGAGCCAGGTAACGCCAATGCCGAGAGCCAGCGCCGGCGCTCCAGGCACGACCCCTGCAAAGTACTGGCCGAACGCCATCGCGGCCAATGCAGCGGGCGCCGCAAAGCCGACGGTCGCCGATATCCATCCGGCCATGAAGCCCACGGCGGGCCGGAAAGCGCGTGACAGGAAATTATATTCGCCCCCGGATCGCGGGAACGCGGCCGCCAACTCAGAGTAGGAAAGCGCGCCGCACAAGGCGACAAGTCCGCCGACGATCCAAAGCATCAAGAGGGAAAAAGGGGAATGGATATCGCGAACCTGAAAACCAAGGCTGGTGAAGACGCCGGTCCCGATCATATCGGCCACGGCAATCGCCGTCGCAGTGAGCACCGAGACTTTTGGGCTTTCGAATAAGCGCGATCCCACGCTCTCGGCGCCTCTAGGCGTTTCCTGCATGGCCGCTGTTACGTCGCTCATGTGCTGCTCTTATCAAGTGACGCGCGCTTCAACAATCCGCGTATACGTTAATGTCTCGGTAGTTGCCGTATGGCAACTTAGGCTTAGGCTGGGTCCAAACAACTCTAGCCACAAAGACTTTAGAAAGTCCTTCGCGGAAGAGCCGAAGCCTCGGGCTCACGATATGGTCATGATTTGGGTTTATGTGGAAGACCGCACTCGGAAAAAAGTGCATCTCAGAGTGGATCGAAACGTGCGTGCACACGTGAAACAGCGCCGGTCTTCGTTCAGAAGAGTTTCCGCCAAGCTGGGTTATGCCATGGCGGCAATCCTCGCGGGGCTTGTGTGCGGCTGTCGGAACGAAGCCGAGTCCGTAGAGTTCGTTCGTGAAGACCCGCCTGTCGTTCAGAAAGTTAGCGCCGCAGCTCCCGCCTCCGAGGAGGACCGGCCGAACCGGATGGCCAAGCAGGCGTTTCTGAAACCGAGCGCGAAGCAGGCCCCGGTCGTAATCGAGTTCGATGGTCATCCCTGTGAAGCTGGTGAAAAAGGCGTCTCCGATAAAAACAGAGCCGCCCCTTTTGCCTCTGAAACACACAAGGACCAAGCTCGTCGCCTTGGAAAATGCGCCGTTCCCCTATCACGGGGTGTTTCCCAACTCTGGCCGCGCATTTCTCGACGTCAGCGATGGCGGCAGGCGGGGTCACCGAACCGCGAGCGGCGATGTCTATTGGGAAGACAAGACCTACAGCGACAGCCGCACGCTTTTGCATATTCCGAAAGGGTTCGATTTGAGGCGGCCTTCGCTCATGGTCGTCTTCCTGCATGGTCATGGCGCCACTTTGGAGCGCGACGTGATCGAGCGCCAGCGCGTGCCGGAGCAGGTATCCGAGGCAGGCGTGAACGCGGTGCTGGTCGCTCCGCAACTCGCCTCGAACGCCGCAGACTCGAGCGCCGGCAAGCTGTGGGAAGACGGCGGCTTTCAGCGTTTCCTTGAGGAAGTGCGCGATGAACTCACGAAGCTCCACGGCGACCCGCGCTCGGCCTCGGTTTTCGACAAGATGCCGATCGTGATCGTAGCCTATAGCGGAGGCTACGCCACCGCAGCCTCCTGCATTCGCAATGGCGGGGCCGGCTCCCGTGTGCGCGGCATTGTGCTTCTCGACGCCCTTTATGGCGAAATGGACACCTTCGCGAACTGGATTTCATCGCGCGACAAGGCTTTCTTTCTGAGCGCCTACGCCAATTCGACGAGAGCCAGAAATACGGAACTCGCGGAGATGCTGAAGAGCGGCCACGACGTTACCGTAAGCACGAAGCTGAAAGGCCCGCTTCGCGGCGGAAGCGTGACCTTCATCTCGACGGCGCCGGAAACAGAGCATCGCGACTTCGTTACGAAGGCTTGGGCGACTCATCCCATCAAGGACATTTTGCAGCGATTGCGTGCTGAGGCGAAGTAGCGACCGAACGTGGGCTGGGAAGGCAATCGCCAAAAGCGCCAAGCCTTCACGCTATAAGCAGTGAGGCCTGGCGCTTTTCCCTGATACGTATGAAGTGCGCGCTCTACTTGAGGTCGGGACCTTTTGTGCCGAGCTTCGACCCGCGGTAATTCAAGACAACCAGAACTTCAAGAAGATGGGTGACGAAGTCATTGAAACTCCAGCCCAGCTCTTCAGATTCAAGCCAGATATTTTCGACCTTCTTTTCAATCGATGTTCTCAATTTAGAGCCTTGCGGCACGCCCTGCTCCGGGAGGTCTACGGTTTCCGCGCTCATCTCTCCTCCCACAATTGTCGATTTTGTCGATGTCAGCTCTTGTGTCGACCCTCCTAGCATACGCATCACTTGTCCCCCTTCCTGCGCATGGCGATAGCAGCAAAATCTCTTTCAGCTGCTTTTCTGCCGTTGGGAACAAAGGACTCAAAAAAACGTTCCAATATGCTTCAAATTTTCAGCAACCCCATCAGCCTGGCGGCTCGACACGCCTAACTAATATCGCCAAGAAGGTCGGAAGCTAGGGGTTGCAAAATTCGGCGCCCGGCGAAGATGTTGGATGGGTCTTGGCCTGGAAGCAACGACGGAGGCGGCGATTGTATGGTCGGAGTGGAGTGATTCGAACACTCGACCCCCTCGTCCCGAACGAGGTGCGCTACCAGGCTGCGCTACACTCCGAAACCATGTGGCGCCCTGTATACCCGCGGCGCCGCCGAACCGCAAGCATTAGAGCGAAAAGAGTGGGCCACTCCCCTTTTAGCAAAGAAGCGTGGGCCGCCCCATCGCGGTGCTGCGCGGGGCGCTTTTTTCACGCGCCGCCATCCTCACCTTGGCCGCATAAATGGCGAGGCAATCCGAAAATTCAGACGCTTTGTCGGGAGTGAGCTGGATAAAGGCTAGCGTTTCGCCATCGCTGTCTTCGATTTGAATCGTGATCTTCTTGTCGTCCTCCTCCGCCCAGGCTCGAATGACCGCCGGTTCGCGCCGCTTCGATTGTTTTTTCATAGCCTGCTTCCTCTTACTCAGCCATCACCCGGCCACGCAGCTCACGCCCGGCCCTGCAGACCAATAAATAAGCAAGGATTGTGCCGATTCCGCGTCAAAAATAGGCGCCGTCGCCGACGGTTCTGTGAGCGCGCCGCGGCGAAAGAAGACGCCGTCGCCGAATTCAGGGCGATCGCCTTGCAGAGCCCCTTGACTCAGCCGAGCAAAGGATTGGGCGGGATAGCGCTGGCCGCGCTTTTCACCGAGGCGCCAGCAACCTTCGCTCCATCCTTGACGGCATTCGTCGTCAACTCGCGAAGCTCTTCAAGCTGGCGGCTGAAAGTTTCCATCTGGCTGCGCAAATGCGCATTCTGAAGCTCGACGATCTCGCTCAGGTGGCGCGCGTCGGTTAGCTGGATGGCCAGGTTGAAATTCGATTCCGCATTCTGACGGGTGAACGCCGCGATCTTCTCATTCAGCTGCTTCAAAGCCTCGGCGGCCGGAACTGAAGACGTGTCGACGCCGTGGATCATCTTCTCGCTGGAGGCGGCCAACGCATCGAACGACTTACGCGCCTGCTCGATGCTCGACTTCACGAGGCTACGGATGGAATCGGGTAGTTCGGCGAAACTGGGCGTATCAGGCATGGCGATCTCCCTTCGTTGCCCGGCAATTATCGCAGCGTTCAAGCTTTTACCTTCAATACTGAATAAAATAATTGCTTTTCGCAACCCGGCAGAACTCAGAATTTCTTGAAGTCTTCGGGAGTGTCGATGTCGCGGAGGACGCCGCGATTTTCGCTTTCGACATCGATGGCGCGTGTCCAGTGCCGCTTCAGGATCGAGCGCGCGCCCTCGTCGCCGGCCAATGCCGAAAGCTCTGCCAGATATGAGGCGCAGAACAGCACCGGATGGCCGCGAGCGCCGCGGTGAACCGGCGCGGCGATAGCGCGGTACTCGAAGCGTGAAGCCAGCAGGCGATAGTCTCCCGCTCGGATTTCAGGCATGTCCCCCAATGCAATGAAGACGCCGGCGAGACTGGGGACCACGTTGCGGGCGCCGGCGGCAATGGAGGCGCCTAGCCCATCGGCAAAGCGCGCATGATGCACGCAGCGAAAGCCGAAAGAGGCGGCAATGGCGCAGACTTCGGCGCGATCTCGCCCAGTGACGGCTACAAGGTCAGCCAGGCCGCCCTCCGCCGCGCCCCTCAGCGCATGCGCCAGAAGCGGCTCTCCGCGATAGGGCTGCAAGAGCTTGTTCGGGCCGGCCATCCGCCGCGACAGCCCCGCCGCCAGCAAGATGACGCCGAACCGTGGGAGCGCGCCCGCCATGCGCTCACGCCACGAGGCGCAATTCGCGCGCCGCCGCCACAATTTGCGCCAGAACCGACAGGGCCACGAATGGCGCAGTCTTAAGGCCCACGACCAATCCCGCCGGGCTCGCAATGCGCGAGATTTCAGCCTCGGAAAACCCTAACCCTGCCAATGCGAGCCTGCGGGCCGCGTGCGCCTTCATGCTGCCGATCGCGCCGATGAAGAAGCAGGGGCTCCGCAGCAGCTCCGAAAAAATCGGCAATTCCTGATCGTGGTCATGGAAGGCGAGGAGAGCCGCGGTCCAAGGGTCGGCCGGCAGCTCGGGGCGCGGCGCAAGACGATGGAGGCTCACGGCGTCCGGCAGCGCGGGCAGCTTGTCCGGATCGGGCGCATGGAATTGGGCATCGAAGCCGGCGCAGGCGGCAAGCTCCGACAGCGCCAGCGCTATGGGGCTTGATCCGATCACAAGGCAGCGAAGGACTGGGCCGTAGACCCGCACGAAACGGTCCCCCTCGCGATGAGACTGCAGCAGGCTTTGTGACGCCTCGCCAAGCTTCGCGGCGCCTGACGCAAGGTCGATCCAGAGCGCGAAGGGGCGCCTCTGTGCAAGCCGGGTTTCCATCTCTTCGATCGGCGCGGCGTCAGGCATCGGCTGGATGAACACATCGAGCCCGCTGCCGCAGGGGAGGCGAATGTCGAAATAGGGCGACCCCTTGCCGTAGCGCAAAGTCTTCGGCTTACCGGTCTTGATCGCGTCTGCCGCCTCAAGCGCGATGGCATGTTCGAGGCAGCCGCCCGAGATGTAGCCCGCCCACCGCCCGGTCTCCGAAACGGCCATCTGCGCGCCGAGCGCACGGGGAGCGGCGCCGTTCACGCCGACAAGGGTAACGAGCGCGCATCGCTCGCCGTTGCGGCGCCACGCGGCAAGGTCGGGGATCACGTTCTCCTTGTAGGCAGCGGCGCCAAGCGGCAGAGCCGCTATCGGCGCCAGCACAGTCTTCGTCAAAGGGCGCTCGCAAACGCTAATTATTCCGCCGGCGCGGGGGAGGACGTCGGAGCGCCATGCCCCTGAAGCTCGCCGCCGAAAATCTTACGGATCGCTACATAAAACACCGGCGTGAAAATCAGCCCGAAAAAAGTTACGCCCAGCATTCCATAGAAAACCGCCGTGCCGAGCGCGACCCTCATCTCCGAGCCCGCGCCCGTGGCGATATATAAGGGCACGACGCCAAGCGTGAAAGCGAAGGACGTCATCAGGATCGGGCGCAGCCGCAGCCGGCATGCCTCGACCGCGGCCTCGATGCGGTCTTTCCCGTTCGCCTCAAGCTGCGCCGCGAACTCGACGATCAGGATCGCGTTTTTCGCCGCAAGGCCGACAAGCACGACAAAGCCGATCTGCGTCAGGACATTCACGTCGGCGCCGTGCGACCAAACGCCCAATATGGCCGACAACAGGCACATCGGCACAATGAGAATGATCGCGAGCGGCAGGCTCCAGCTCTCATACTGCGCGGCGAGCGCCAAGTAAACGAACAGGACGGCGAGCGCGAAGATGACGATCGCCGGCGTCCCCTGGTGCGTCTCCTGGTACGAGAGGTCTGTCCATTCGTAGCTGATGCCGTCCGGGAGCGTCCGCGCTGCGAGGTCGCTCATGATCTTGATGCCCTCGCCGGAGCTGACGCCGGGAGCGGTGGTCCCTTGCAGTTCGATGGCCGGGTAAAGGTTATAGCGCGGCACGCGCTGCGGGCCTGCGATCTCGCGGAAGGTGACGAGCGAGCCGAGAGGGACCATCGCGCCTCTCGCGCTTCGAACCTTGAGTTGTGCTATCCGCGCCTGGTCGATGCGGTAAGGCGCGTCCGCCTGCGCGGTCACGCGATACGTGCGTCCGAAGGCGTTGAAGTCGTTGACGTAGGCCGAGCCGAGATAGATCTTGAGCGTATCGAATACATTTTCCAGCGGCACGTCCAGCATTTGGGCGCGTACGCGATCGACATCCACGAACACCTGCGGGGTGTTTGCCGTAAACGTGGTGAACACTGCCTGCAGCCCATGGGTTTTGTTGGCCGCGGCCATTAATTCGTAGGTCGCCTCGGTCAGCGTTTGCAGCCCGCGCCCGCGCCGATCCTCGATGTACATCGAGAAGCCGCCGCCGGTTCCGATGCCGCGGATCGACGGCGGAGCGATCACGAAGACGTTGGCCTCCTTGATCTGGCCGAACTTGGCGCGGAGATCGTTCACAAGCTTGGTTGAGGTCAGACCCTGCTTCGCACGCTCCTCGAAAGGCAATTCGACGGCGAAGATCGCGCCGACGTCGGGGGCGTTAGTTCGGGTCGCTCCCGACAGGCCGGCGAAAGCGGGCGTATGAGCGAGGCCGGGCGTCGCAAGGATTTCCTTTTGAGCCCTCAGAATCACATCGCTGGTTCTTGACAGCGACGAGCCAGATGGCAGGCTGAAGGACACGACGAGATAGCCCTGATCCTGCTGCGGTATGAAGCCTTTCGGGATGGTTATAAAAAGATAGGCCGCCGTCCCGATGAGAACTGCATAAATGGCGAGCATAAGCGGCGTAACGCGCAGCGCCGCCGCCACGAAGCGCGAATAGGCATGCTCAAGCGCGCCGAAAACCCGGTTGAAGCCGTCGAAAAACCAGTTCGTGAGGAATGACAGGTCGAAGCGATGCGGCCGCTCCCTGTCCTCGCGCGAGCGAAGCACGAGCGCGCACAGCGCCGGGCTTAGCGTGAGCGAATTGAAGGCCGAAAGGACCGTAGCCACAGCGATCGTCAGCGCGAACTGGCGATAAAACTGGCCGACGATGCCTTGCAGAAAGGCTGTTGGGATGAAGACCGCGCAAAGCACAAGCGCGATAGAAATCAGCGCTACCCCGACCTCGTTCATGGTCGCGAAGGCGGCGTCCTTCGGGCTTAAGCCTTCCTCGATCTTGCGCTCGACGTTCTCCACCACGACAATGGCGTCGTCGACGACGATGCCGACCGCAAGCACAAGCCCGAACAGCGTCAAATTGTTGATCGAGAAGCCGAGCGCCGCCATCGCGAAGAAGGTGCCGATCAGCGACACCGGAATCGCCACGACAGGAATAATGGTCGCCCGCCAGGTCTGCAGGAAGACGAGCACCACGATCACCACGAGCGCGACGGCTTCGTAAATGGTCTTGATCAGCTCGTCGACAGATCGCTGGATGAACTCCGTGGGGTTATAGACGATGCGATGCTCGATGCCCTTCGGGAAACCCTTTGCGATTTCCGCCATCGTCTCCTTGACCGAATTGGCGACATCGAGGGCGTTGGCTCCGGGCGTCTGCGATACAAGGAGGACGACGGCAGGCTTACCGTCCAGATAGCCGTTCGTGGTGTAATCGAGCCCGCCCAGCTCCACGCGCGCCACATCTCGCAGCCGGGTAATTCGCCCGCCCTCGCCGGTCTTGACCACGATCTCCCCGAACTCCTCGGGTTTGACGAGACGCCCGCGCAGTTGCAAACTCGTCTGAAACGCCTGGTTCGTAGGCATCGGCGGCTGGCCGAGCGCGCCGCCCGCTACCTGGATGTTCTGCGCCTGGAGAGCGCTCACGACTTCGCTCGCCGTCATGCCAAGCGAAGCGATCTTGTCGGGATCGAGCCAGGCGCGCATCGAATACTCCCGAATGCCGAACAAGCGCACGTCGCCGACGCCTTTGACGCGCGCAACCACGTCGCGCACCTGAAGCAGCGCGTAATTCGAGATGTAAAGCTGATCGTAGCTGTTGTCCGGGGACAACATGTGCACGACCATCAAGATGTCGGGCGTGTTCTTCTTTACGACCACGCCCGTCTGGCGCACCTCCGCAGGAAGGCGCGGCTCCGCAACCGCCACGCGGTTTTGGACGAGGACCTGCGCCAGATCGAGATTGGTGCCAAGCTCGAAGGTCACGGTGATCGAAATATTGCCGTCGGCGGTGGACTGCGACGACATGTAGAGCATGTTCTCGACGCCGTTGATTTCCTGCTCGATGGGGGTCGCAACCGTGTCGGCGACAATCTGAGCGTTTGCTCCGGGATAGGAGGCGGTGACCGTGACGGTCGGCGGAGCGACTTCGGGAAACTGCGCAACGGGCAGCCGCAAATAGGCGAGCGCGCCCACGATCACGATAAAAATCGCGAGCACCGCCGCGAAGATCGGCCGGCGGATGAAGATATGGCTGAACTTCATGGCAGCGACGCCGCTTTTTGCGCCTGTTCGATCACGGTCTTTTCAGCCTTGACCTTGATCCCTTTGCGGGCGCGCTGCACTCCGTTCACGATCACCCAGTCGGTGGGCGTGACGCCGGTCCGGATCACGCGCAGGCCATCGATGATCGGTCCGAGCGTTACGGGTTTGGCGCTAACGGCGCCGTCATCGGCAACAACAAAAACAAAGCGGTTGGACTGATCGGTCGCGACGGCCGCGTCGGGCAAAAGCATCGCCGTATATTCCGCGCTTCCAATCACGCGCGCGCGCGCAAAAAGCCCAGGCAGTAAATTGCCATTCGGGTTCTGAAAAGTGGCCCGCTCTCTCAAAGAGCCGGTAGCGGAGTTGATACGGTTGTCTACGAAATTTATTTGCCCCTTGATAGGGAAACTGGCATCGCCCTGGAGACCTACCTCGATCGGATTGGCGGTTTCCCTTGAGCTTTGCCGCAAGCCTTTCTCCACGAGGCGTTTATATTTCAGGAAATCAGCTTCGCTGATATCGAAATAGAAATAGATTGGATCGATGGAGACGATTGTCGTGAGAAGCGTGCCGCTCCCCGAGCCGCCGCTGATGAAATTTCCCTCGCTGATAAGTTTGCGGCTGATCCTGCCCGTAATCGGCGCCCGGATTTGCGTGAATTCAACATCCAGCTCAGCCGAGCGCACGTTCGCCTCGGCCGAAAGCACGTTCGCTTCGGCGACTTTCACCGCCTGATTGCGCTGGTCGAAGCCCTGCTGCGAAATGGTGTTGTTCGCCATGAGCGGCCTGGCGCGCTCCAAATCCCTTTGCGCGAAGTCGAGTTGCACCCTCGCCCCTTGCAAAGCGGCGCGGTCGCGGTCGAGCACGCGCTGGAACGGACGCGGATCAATGACGAGGAGCAGGTCGCCCTTCTTCACGATGGCGCCGTCCGTGAATTTCACCTCGGTCAGCACGCCCGAAATGCGCGCGCGAACCTCCACCGTGTCCACCGATTCGAAACGGCCCGTATATTCGTCCCACTCGACCACCTTTTTCTCGATGGGGTTTGCCACCGACACGGAGGGAGGGGGGGAGGGCTGGGCGCCTGCGCCTGCTGCTTCTCCCCGCACGAAGCAAGGATAAGCGCTGAGAGAGCCACAAGCGACGCTTTGAAGAGATGTTGCATAACGTGACCTGGCATGCCTTGCCGTGGACAGGGGAAGCGGGCTAGCCGCGGAGCTAAGCGCGCCATCATATGGCTGCGGATTAATAATATCGAACTTGTACCAGAAAAAATGAGAAACCTGCGTCGCGGAACTGCCTCACGCATTCGCATTTGTGGCGCCCGTTTTTGACTACTTAAATTAGATAAAAAAGGCCGGAATGTCGGGCCTTTCGCAACGCGCCCGCGATAACGCTACTGCGGCTGCTGCCTATTCTTGGTTTCATCCGGATCCGCGGGCCACTGGGGATTCTGAAGCGCCGCCGCCTGGGGTTGACCGGGCACCGGCAAGGCCGCGTTGGCCGGCGGCATCACGAGGGGAGCATTCTCCCGCAGGTTCGGCTCCGGCGCGGGCTTGCCAAAGAGCGTTTCCTTGATGCTTGAGCCCGTCGAGGTGAGGGCAGGCGCACTTTTTCCGGCATCGGTGTCGGAGGAGAATGCGCTGCAAGCCGCGCAAAGCAATCCTAGCACCACCGCCCCCGTTACGCTCACGAAACACTTTCGCGTTGTGAACATGGCCAACCGCCCCGATTCTTTTTCAACCTACGCGCCGCTACGCTGAGTTTCCGGCGCTTTTATGACCCGGCTTGAGTGAGTTGTAAAGCAGACCGGCCACTCCGGCCACGATGGCGATATCCGCCAAGTTGAAGACATACCAATTAAATCCGGACACGTGAAAGGAGAAGAAGTCCGCGACCGCGCCATAATGCAGACGGTCGATGGCGTTGCCGAGGGCGCCCCCGATGATGAGCCCAACGCTTGCGGCGGCAAGGCGCGTCTGGAGGCTCGCCAGCCAATAGGTCAGTGCGAGCGCGGCTGCGGCGGCAAAGCCGATCAGCGCCCAGCGGCCCGCGTCGCTATCCTGCTTCAGGAGCCCATAGGAGATGCCGGGATTCCAGACAAGCACAAGGTCAAAGAAGGGCGTGACCGCAATTTTCTGCTTCGCTGAACCGTCGAAGATCGCGATCATCCACGCCTTGTGGAGTTGATCGCAAAGGACCGTCGCGGCGGCGAACGCGGCGCCGGTAAAGCTGTAGGGACCCCAAATTTTCATGAGTGACTTTGCGCCGGCCAAAGGAATGTGCGTCTCTACCTCACGCCGCGCGCCCGCACAAGGCACGCGTTCTGAGACCACCTTTGGCGGGGCGGCCGAAGCTCTTGGAGCATTTGACATTTGAGCCCCGTCCGCCGAGTCCGCGCATCTGAGGAAAGACGCACCACACCCAGCAGCTTTGTTTTTCGCGTTGCCGCAGCTCCGAGCCCGCGCGCTCGGGAGGAGCCGCGTTGCGCCTCCACAAAGCGAAGCAAGTCGAATCTTGACCGCCGCCCATTCGCTCCTCACAGGTTGGGCCAATTACTCACGTCAAAATGACGGCGAACTTTCAGAAGAAGTAGTCAAGCGGCAAAAGAACCGGCTACATTCCCCCCGTGGGAGGCCTCCTTGACGAGCAACGTTTACGGCCATTTCATATCCCTTGCGGACGAAGATCGCGCGGACCCGGGGCTATCCGGCGCCATGCTGCGAGACTTTGCCTTGTTTGCCGACCGCGCCTCGCCGACGGGCGAGGCGAAGGCGAAATACCATCTTTCCGCCCGCGCCGCGGTCCCGACAGGCCCCTCGCCTCGCGGGTATGCCCTTGTCGCCGGCGAGAAAGCCGTCACGCCGGCCGACGCCTGGTCGAGGCGCATCTTTTACGCAGCGCTGGCGCTCGCGCTCGCCATTCACCTCTCGTTCCTGGCGCCGTTCGCATTCCGCCCGGCGGCCTCCCTGCGCGAACTCGGAATGGAGGAGGGCCTGCCCGAGAACTTGAATGTCTCGGTTGTCAGCGCTGCGGATCTGATGCGCCTCAGCTCTGATTCCTTCTTGCAGGACGCGCGCCCTTCGCCGTTCCCTGCCAACGCGCCAGACACCGTGGCTCCCGAGGAACCGCAGCAGCCGGCGCCGGAAGCTCCCGAGCCGCAGCAGCGGCCTGTGAAAGAAGCGAATGCGGCGCCTCCTTCGGAGCCTTTGTTCGACGAGAAGCCGGCGACCTACGATCCCTCCGGCTTTATCGCGAAGACGGCGCAAAATTTCAGCGCTCAAGTCGGGCAGGCGTTCAACGGCCAAAGCCGGCCCGAACAGCCCAAGCGCGTCGCGCGGTCGGCCGGCAATGTGAGGGTGATGCGCCCGGGCGCCACCCATAGCGGAAAATCCGATGAATTCGAGCGCCAGGTGATTTGGGCGCTTGGCGCGACGAAGCCGATGGGCAACGGCAAATGGGGCTCCGCCGTGGTGACGTTCGTCGTCTCGGAGACCGGCCGCCTTGAGGACCTGAGGCTGATCAAGAGCAGCGGCGATAACTGGCTTGATACCGGCGTGCTGATGTCCGTGAGGCAGGCGCGACTGCCGACGCCCGCCGCGGGGCTGACCGCCGGCGACCGCACATTCAACGTGGAGTATATTTCCGTTCCCTACTAGGCGGCTTCGCTTTCCCGCTCCGCGCGCCGCTCATAATTGAGAATGGGCGCGAGCCATCGTTCGGCCTCGGCGAGCGGCCAGCCTTTGCGTCGCGCGTAATCCTCGGCCTGGTCGCGATCGATCTTGCCGACGCCGAAATAGTGGCTTTCCGGGCGCCAGAAATAGAGGCCGGAGATCGAGGCCGCGGGCGCCATGGCGTAGTTCTCGGTCAGCTTTATGCCGGTGGCGAGCTCGGCGCCGAGAAGGCGGAACAGCGTCCCCTTTTCCGTATGGTCCGGCTGGGCGGGATAGCCGGGCGCCGGGCGGATGCCCTGATAGGTCTCGGCAAAAAGCTCGGCCGGCGAAAGCGCTTCGCCCTTGGCGTAGCCCCAGAATTCGCGGCGGACGCGCGCATGCAGGTGCTCCGCGAAGGCTTCGGCAAGCCGGTCGGCAAGCGCCTTGACCATGATTTTGGAGTAGTCGTCATTGGCGCGCGCGAAACGCTCGGCCACAGCTTCCTCGCCAATCCCAGCAGTCACCGCGAAGCCGCCTATATAGTCGGCGACGCCGCTTCCCTCCGGCGCGACGAAATCGGCGAGCGCGGCGTTCGCGCGCGCGCCGTCCCGGACGATCTGCTGGCGAAGCGTGTGAAGCGTCGCCGCGCGCGAGATGCGGTCCTCGCCTGTGTAAATGGCGATGTCGTCGTCATTCACGGCGTTCGCCGGCCAGAAGCCCACAACGCCGTTCGCGACGAGCCATCCCTCGGCGACGATTTTCTTAAGCACGGCCTCCGCGTCGGCGTGGAGCGCGGACGCCGCCTCGCCATAGCGGCTGTCGGACAGAATTGCGGGATACGTTCCCTTTATCTCCCAGGCGGAGAAGAATGGCGTCCAGTCGATAAAGGGGACGAGCGCCGCAAGGTCGTACTTCGTGAACGCCTTCGCGCCGATAAAGGTTGGTCGCGGCGGGGCGTCTTTCTTCCAATCGATCGCGAACTTGTTGCGCCTCGCCTCCGCGAGCGGCACGCGCGCTTTCTGGGCGCGCCCCCGCTCATGCGCGCTCGCGACCGCGACGTAAGTCTCGCGGACCGTGCGGACATAATCGTCGCGGCCATCGCCGAGGAGGCTTGAGACCACGCCCACCGCGCGGCTTGCATCCGTGACATAGACGGCTTGGCCGCGCTTGTAGTTGGGGCCGATCTTCACCGCGGTGTGCACCTGGCTCGTGGTGGCGCCGCCTATCAGAAGCGGCGCCTCGAAACCCTGGCGCTCCATCTCGGAGGCGACGAACACCATCTCATCGAGGCTCGGCGTAATCAGCCCCGACAGCCCGATAATGTCGGCCTTAAGCTCGCGCGCGCTATCGAGAATGCGCTGCGCCGGAACCATGACGCCGAGATCGATAACCTCATAATTGTTGCACTGGAGCACGACGCCGACGATGTTCTTGCCGATGTCGTGCACGTCGCCTTTCACGGTGGCGAGCACGATGCGCCCGGCGGATGAGGCGTTTTCAAGCCCAAGCTCGCGCTTATCCGCCTCCATGAAGGGCATCAGATAGGCCACGGCCTTCTTCATGACGCGCGCCGACTTCACGACCTGCGGCAGGAACATTTTTCCCGCGCCGAACAGGTCGCCGACGACGTTCATGCCGTTCATCAGCGGGCCTTCGATCACGTGCAGCGGCCTCGCGAAGGCCGCGCGCGCTTCCTCGGTGTCGGCGTCGATGTAGTCCGTTATGCCGTGAACGAGGGCGTGCGTCAGACGCTCGGCCACGGGCCGCTCGCGCCAGGATAGGTCGGGCGCCTGTTTCTTCGCGCCGCCGCCCTTGAAGCGGTCCGCCGCTTCGAGCAGCCGGTCGGTGGCGTCCGGCCTGCGGTTCAGCACCACATCCTCGCACAGCTCGCGAAGATCCGGCGCCAGGTCGTCGTAAACGCCGAGCTGGCCCGCGTTCACGATGCCCATGTCCATGCCGGCCTGGATGGCGTGGTAGAGAAACACCGTGTGCATCGCCTGCCGCACCGGCTCGTTGCCGCGGAAGGCAAAGGAGAGGTTGGAGACTCCGCCCGAGACATGCGCGTGGGGCAGCTCGGCCCGGATGCGGCGCGCGGCCTCGATGAAGTCGACGGCGTAGTTGTTGTGCTCGTCGATGCCGGTTGCGACCGCAAACACGTTGGGGTCGAAGATGATGTCCTCGGGCGCAAAGCCGGCGCGCTCTATGAGAAGCCGGTAGGCGCGCTGGCAGATCGCGAACTTCCGCTCCGCCGTCTCGGCCTGCCCCGCTTCGTCGAAAGCCATAACCACGACGGCGGCGCCGTAGCGCTGGATTTTCCGGGCGTGGGCCAGGAAAAGCTCCTCTCCCTCCTTCATGCTGATGGAATTGACGATCGCCTTGCCCTGCACGCATTTCAGGCCTGCCTCGATCACCGCCCATTTCGAGGAGTCGATCATCACCGGCACGCGCGAAATGTCGGGCTCGGAGGCGATGAGGTTGAGGAACGTGGTCATCGCCTTTTCGGAATCGAGGAGGCCCTCATCCATGTTGACGTCGAGGACGTTGGCGCCGCTCGCGACCTGGTCGCGCGCCACGGCGAGCGCGGCGTCGTAATCGCCTGCCTCGATGAGTTTGCGGAATTTCGCCGAGCCTGTGACGTTGGTCCGCTCGCCGACGATGATGAATTGCTGGCCTGTACCGGTCATGATGTGGCGTCCTGAGCGTCCAACGTTAGCCCGGCAAGACCTTGGTGAGCAATGCGTCGAGATTCAAGAAAAATCCCGTCGCGCCCACGCTATCGCTCAAAAGGGGCGCCACGGCCGCATCGAGCGCACCCGCACACACAAAGAAAGCGCTGCGAAGTCAGGCGGCGCCGAAAATCTCCACGAGGCGGCCGCAAAGCCAGAACTCGCCCTCGACAATCATTCCAGGCCTAAGGGCGTTCGGCAGCACAGCGTCATCCGCGACAAGGTCGAACGTGCCGCCCGCGGTTCCGATCAAGGCCCAGGTGAATTCTTGCCCCGTCTCGGGATTGCGCCGCCGCTCCGTCTTCTGCACCTCGCCCGTGAGGAAGGCGCGGGCCGGCGCACGGAAATCCTCTGCTTCAGGATCGAGAAACACAACGTCGCCTTCGCCGCCGCCGCCAACGAAAAGCCCGCTGGCGAGGAAGGAGCGCGGCGTAAATTTCACGTTCTTGCCGTCCTGCGCGGCCTTGAATGACGCCTCGTCGTCGAATACGCCCAACGAATGCGGAAAGGCCACGACTTGCGCAATCGCCATGAAGGGCACGCGCTTCTCTGCAAAGCGAGCGAAGTCCACGACGTCGATCAGCGCGATGGTCGGACCCAGCTCAACATAGAACGCGCCCTCGAAGCGGTTGTCGTAAGGACGCTGGCGCATGGCGCGGACGCGGATCGGCGCGCGCCCCTCGCCCGCGAAGAACGGCGTGACGCCGACGGCGACATAAGGATCGGTTTCCGGCTCATCCGCCGCGGCTTTCTGCATATGCACCCAGAGCTCCGGTCCCACCGCGGACCGCAGCCGGTGGTAATACCCCGCCGCGCAAGGCTCTTTTTCGCCGCCCTTTTCGAGAAGGCCGGACACCAGCGCTGAAAGCGCTTCAGCCGAATTCGCCTTGTATCCGATGACACTGAAGTGATCCGCCATCGCCACCCCGCATGCTCCTTCCCCGCGCCCCCGCGGTTTAGTTTAAGTTCCGGCTTTCGCGAGCCGGTCTAGTTCATTGACGACGGCCTCGCCCATTCCGGTGGTCGAAACCTTCGTCATGCCTTCCTGCATGATGTCTTGCGTGCGAAGCCCCTTGGCCAGGACGTTCGCGATGGCCGCGTCGAGGAGATCGGCCTCGGCGCTCATGCCGAACGAGTAGCGCAGCGCCATGCCGAAGCTGGCGACGGTCGCAATCGGGTTGGCCACGCCGTGGCCGGCGATGTCCGGCGCGCTGCCGTGCACCGGCTCGTAAAGCGCGGGCCGCCTGCCTGTCGCATCCTTGGCGCCAAGCGAGGCCGACGGCAACATGCCGAGCGAGCCCGTCGCCATGGCGGCCTGATCCGACAGGATGTCGCCGAACAGATTGTCGGTGACGATGACGTCGAATTGCTTCGGCCAGCGCACGAGCTGCATGGCGCAGTTGTCGGCCAGGATATGCGTCAGCTCCACATCCTTATAGTCAGCCGCGTGAACCCGGCTCACCACCTGGTTCCAGAGCACGCCCGTCTTCATGACATTGCGCTTCTCGGCGGAGGCGACGCGCTTATTGCGCTGGCGAGCCAGATCGAACGCGACACGAGCGATCCGCTCGATCTCGTGCTCGGTATAGACCTGCGTATCGACGGCGCGCTTCTCGCCGTTCTCAAGCGTCACGATCTCCTTCGGCTCGCCGAAATAAACGCCGCCGGTAAGTTCGCGGACGATCATGAGATCGAGACCTTCCACCACCTCGCGCTTGAGGCTTGAGGCTTCGGTGAGCGCCGGGTAGCAGATCGCCGGCCTCAGGTTTGCGAAAAGCTGCAGATCCTTGCGAAGCCGGAGCAGGCCCGCCTCCGGCCGCTGGGCGTAGGGAACCTTGTCCCATTTCGGGCCGCCCACTGCGCCGAGAAGCACCGCGTCCGCCGCCTTTGCCTTCGCCATGGCGGCGTCGGAAATGGCCTCGCCATGCGCATCGTAGGCGCAGCCGCCAACCAAATCCTCGTCCGTTTCGAAGTGAGCTCGGCCCGTCTGCGAGAGCCACGCGATCACGCGCTTGACCTCGGCCATGACCTCGGGGCCGATGCCGTCGCCGGGCAGAAGGAGCAATTTTCTTACTGTCATGAACCGAAACAGCGATACCGGGCTGATTGCACTTCAACGCCAGCGATTCCGCCAGCGCCGCACATGCTGAGGTTTAACCATAGACTGTGGCTTTGATCACGGGCTTCGTGACATCTCTGCACAACTTTGTGGCGATAGCCGCCGCCGATTAGCGCAATCATTAACGTTCTATTCGTGCGAAGCGTATTTTTGTCATCACCGGCGTTCGCGGCCGCCCTTTGCGCTAGGACTGGGATGCGGGCTCCAGAACGTCGCCGATATCGACGCCTTCCAGCGCCGGATCGCCGAGAAGATGGCCGCCCTTGTCGCGCTTGGCGGCCAGGTATTTCTCGTTGTGCGCCGTGGGCCGCGCCAGCACGCGATGGGTCGAGACCACCTCCAGCCCCGCCTCGCGGAGCGCCTCGATTTTGCGCGGATTGTTGGTCATGAGCCGCACCGAGTGAAACCCGAGCTGCTTGAGCATCTCCGCGGCGAAGTCGAAGCGGCGCTGATCCTGTCCGAAGCCGAGCAGCTCGTCGGCATCGTAGGTGTCTAAGCCCTGATCCTGTAGGCGGTAGGCGCGGATCTTGTTGGCGATGCCGTTGCCGCGCCCTTCCTGGTCAAGATAGAGCACCACGCCGCCCCCCTGTTCGGACATCGCCTTGACGGTTCCGCGCAACTGCTCGCCGCAGTCGCATTTGAGGCTGCCAAAGAGATCGCCCGTCAGGCAGGCGGAATGGATGCGCGCCAGCACGGGGCGCGAGGCCGAAGGATTGGAGACGATGACCGCGACCTGATCGCGGAAGCCGTCGCCGCCGCGGAAGACGACGAACTCGCATTCGCCCGCGCCCTCAAGCGGCACGAAGGCGCGCGACACAATCTTCAGCGACTGCGCCTCCCGGTCGCGAAAGGCGAAGATGTCCTCTGCGTCCACCGCGAGCACCGACAGAAGAAGCGCGCTCGCGCCCACGTCCGCCACGGCGACTGCCGGAAGAAGCAGCGCCAGATGAGCGAGCGCAAGCGCCGCGCTCTCGGCCCTGTCCGCGGCGGCAAAACCGGCGCCGCTTTTTTCGTGGCGCGCGAAGAACGCTTCCAGGGATTCCAACGTGAAGGGGCTTAGGCGGACGACCGCCGCGGGCCTCACCCATTCGCCCGCTACATTGATTTTCTCGCCGGGAACGACGAGGCGCGGATGATGACCGGCCGCTGCAAGGGAGGACATTTGCCTCGAGTCCAGGCCGTCGACCGGAAAAGCGAGCACGACCTTGCCGGCCGAGCGGATAGCCGCAGGCCGGCCCGCGCGAAATTCGGCGAGCGTGCGCTCAACGGCGATCTGCCGGGCGTCGCCGAAGGTCTCTAAGGGCATATCGCTTCCCATCGCCTCTTCATGCTAGCGCTGCTTGCGCAAGGAGCGGGCCAAATCCTGCGAAGATGAGATCAAGCCTTCGTCATTTGGGAGCAGATCGGCCGGACGGACCGTGAACTCAGCGCTTCATGCGAAAGCATGAGATGGGCGCCAGAGCCTTCTTTTTGAAGGCAGCGCCAGGGTGTCACGGTTTGGCGCGCAACGCCAGCGCTAAGCGGGCTTTCCGAAAACAGGCGGCATAGCGCCGATTATGGAGCCAGCCGCCTGGAACAACCGCCTCAGTCTGTCTTGAAGCCGCTAACTGCCGCTTAGGCCATCAGAATAGATGGTCACCAAGCTTTCAGGAGCGGCCTCAACAAGGCTGCGCGCCGGATCGGCAGATCTAATAATGAAGCCGCGCGCGACATTCGTGCAGACGGGCGCGGCGGTAGTCGCGCTCGGATTCGGCCTGTTCAATCGAGACGTGGAGGCACCAGTTGAAATGCACATCGTAATTGTCGTGCCAGCGGGCGTTTTCGCCATGGAAGCACAGGGG
Organism: uncultured Alphaproteobacteria bacterium; assembly: GCA_963748525.1. Taxonomy (GTDB): domain Bacteria; phylum Pseudomonadota; class Alphaproteobacteria; order Rhizobiales; family Rhodomicrobiaceae; genus Rhodomicrobium. The sequence continues at coordinate 205,529 of CAVVJJ010000017.1, read as the reverse complement.
GATATGAGTGTCGGCGCGGAATTCATGCACGGCGTCGCGGGCGTAGCGCTCGCAAAATCCCGGCGGGGCGGCCCAGGCGGTTGCGGAAAGCGCGAAAGTTGCCGCCGCGAATACGAGGATGCGTATCATGTTCTCTTTCCATCGAAAAGCGCGCCCTAGCGGGGTCCGGCGCGCGGTTTTCCTGAGATTTTCGGGCCCCGGTGAAGGGGCTGACGACCCAGCGACCGAACGCTAGCAAAATTTGGTAGCGTAAGCACGGCAAAATGCCGCGTCCCCGAAGAGAGCAGTTCAAGAACCGTGCGTTCCCCAAGATTTTGGACATAGGGGAAAAGGGTTCCACTCACTCAGCGATCGGACACGGTAATAGGCGACGGGCGCAACGCCGATGCGGCTGCCCACGGAAGAACGGCTTCATGACGTCTTGCCGGGAGGCGCTCAAGGCCCATGAGATCCGCGAAGACGATCACATGTCTGTTGAGGAAAACCGGTAAAAACTCGGTCAGGCCCTCGATGAGCCTAGGATCGACGCCGCGACGTAAGTATTCACCTCAATGCCCCCGCTTTCGTAAGCAGGAAAGCGTTAAGCGGCAATCGCGCAGAGCAAGCCAAATGCGCTAAGGAGAGCAACGATGGTTTCGAGAACTGTAACCCGCCGCGAAAGCCTGCTCGGCCTTGCCGCCAGCGGCGCCGCGCTTCCCTTTGCAGGGCCCTCGCGCGCCGCCGCCCCCGCCGAATGCGGCCTCGTGGTCCTGACCGTCGGCGGTCTTGTCGGCGCGCCGAACCGCCAGCCTTTCAATCCAGCGCGCGACCACTTCTTTTTTCACAACAATATCGAGTTCCGCGACGCGCGCGCTTTTACGTTCCCGGATCTGCTCGCTCTTTCACAGGAGACCGTCACACTTAACGAGGATGCCGGCCAGACCGTCTACAAAGGACCGCTGCTGCACGAAGCGCTCGCGGCGGCGAAGCCTCTCGACCAAGCGAAAACGGCGCGGCTTTCTGCGCTTGACGGCTATGCCACGGAGATGGCGCTTGCGACCGCGAAGGACGAGCGTTGGGTCCTCGCCGTCGAGGCGGATGGCAACGCGTTCGGGATCGGAGATTTCGGCCCGCTCTATGCCGTGCGTCCTTTGCCCCCCGGCCAGAAGAGGAGCGACGAGGAGGAGGCGCGATGGGTCTTCTCCGTTTATTACATCGAGCTCATGCCTTGACAATCCAGGACGCAGGTTCGAGACATGCCGGAACCACAGGCTAAGCGCGGCTGGAGAAGGTCATGGCGAAATCGGTTTTGGGAATCATCGGCGGATCGGGCGTCTACGATCTGCCCGGCCTCGAAAACAAGCGGAAAGAGGCTGTGCGATCGCCATGGGGCCAGCCGTCTTCCGACGTGCACATGGGCGAAATCGCAGGCTTGCCGATCGCCTTCATTCCACGTCATGGGCCGGGGCACAAACAGTCGCCGAGTTCGATCAACTACCGGGCCAACATCGACGCGCTGAAGCGGGTGGGCGTCACCGACCTTGTTTCGGTTTCGGCTTGCGGCTCATTACGCGAGGAGCTGCCGCCCGGCACGTTTGTCCTCGTGGACCAGTTCATCGACCGCACTTTCGCGCGGGAAAAGTCGTTCTTCGGCCCCGGTTGCGTCGCTCACGTCCCGATGGCCGACCCGGTCAGCCCGGGACTTGTCGACAAGATTGAGGCCGCCGCCAAGGCAGAGGGCCTGGCTCACGCGCGGGGCGGAACCTACATCGTGATGGAAGGGCCGCAATTCTCCACCCGCGCCGAGTCCTTCCTCTACAAGTCGTGGGGCTGCAGCGTCATCGGCATGACGAATATGCCGGAGGCGAAACTTGCCCGGGAGGCGGAGCTTTGCTACGCAACCATCGCCATGGTGACGGACTTCGACTGCTGGCACGACGACCATGCCGACGTCGACGTTGCGGAAATCCTCAAGGTGCTGAGAAGCAATTCCGAGAAGGCGGGGCGTCTCATAGCAACGCTGGCCCAAGCCTTTCCGAAGGAGCACGAGCCATGCCCGATCGGTTCCGATCGCGCTCTCGAGCACGCCATCATCACGGCGCGCGAAGCGTGGGATCCGGAGCTGATCGCAAAACTCGATGCGGTCGCGGGCCGCGTTCTTCGCAGATAAGCGAACCGGCGCGGATCAGGCCGCCAGCCGGGTCTGCACCGCCGCGGCCAGCGCGCGCGGATTGAACGGCTTCGAGATGACGAGATCGTCGTCGCAATCTCGGGCCGCGGCCACCACTTCGGGGTGCGATGTGACATAGATCACATTCGCATCCATCTGCTCGCGGATCGCCTTCACCACGTCCACCCCGGAATCGTCCCTGAGCTTATAGTCGGCAAGGATCAGCTTAGGCCTCGAAAGATCGGCCATCCGCAAAGCCTCCGCGCGGTTTTTGGCGATCCCGGCCACCGAGAGGCCGAGGTTGCGGACGATCTGCTGGATGTCGAGAGCGATAAATACTTCGTCCTCTATGATTAGGACCGCGGCCGGCTTATCGCGCATTTCCGCCAGGGCTTCGCAGTAGACGCGCCGGACGGCATTTTTGCCCAGGTCCATGATCGTGGCGATTTCGCCATAGGAAAGCCCGACGATCGCCCGGAGCGCAGCGATTTGCCGCTGCTGCCTTGAAAGGCGCTGAAAATCGGCGAATATCCCGCCCGCCGCCGCGGCGCTGACAATGGCGGGGCTGTCATTGGCGGCCTCGTTGACCTTTTTATAGAGGTCGAGCCTCGTAAGCGCTCCACAGCCCAGCGCGTTCATTTCGGAAGCCAGGGCATTGAGAGCCGCCTCGACCGCCATGTCGCTGAGGCTTCGGTTTCCAAGGATGCAGTACGCGTAGCGCCGTAAGTCTTTGAGCTCCGCTAAAGCGAGGTTGTCTTTCATTATTGGTGGCGTCCCTAAACGTGTTTCTTGCCACAAGCTGCGCGACGCCGCGAAAATGCGAGCCGCATATCGTTAACTAAGCATACAGAGGACTTTGCTGATGGAAAAGCGGAAAGACTGTGGCCGCTGTTCATAAAATCTCCAATGTCTTACGGATTTCAGAAAAAAAAGCCGGCGCCCGAGGCGCGCTAGCAACCTGAGAGGCTCCGGCGTAGTTTCCCGTTCCAACTTTGGGTCACGTCGAGCGACCCCGTTTCCGGGGGCGCTTAGGCGCGTTCAGGTCGAAGCAAGTTCTGCGCCAATCGCCGGCATTCTGAGCGAGCTTCCCGCCATCGCTGACAAGTTATTTGTCTTGGCATGGCGCATTTGTCATTTAATGCCTATGGACGACGTTCTTCAGAGAATAGCCCGGGATCGCGACAGCCAAGCTTTCCGAGAGCTGTTCGAGCTTTATGGGCCTCGCATCAGGGCAATGATGATGAGGCAAGGCGCGGATGCCGCCGCCGCGGAGGATATAGCCCAGGAAACCCTCCTCACGGTGTGGCGCAAGGCCCATCTTTTCGCCGCAAACAAGGGAAGCGTCGCAACCTGGATCTACACCATTGCGAGAAATCTTCGGATCGATCGGTTGAGACGCCAGCTTCCTACTCAGGGGATACCCGCCGAACTCGTAGAAATTCCGAGCGATGACGATTTGCCTGACGAGACACTGAACCGGGACCAGCAACGCGAACGTATCCGGAAAGTGCTGGAGACCTTACCGCCGGAGCAATGCGAAGTCGTGCGCTTGTCTTTCATCGAAGGCCTTTCGCATAATGAGATCGCAGGAGCGCTCGGCGCGCCCTTGGGAACAGTGAAATCCAGGATGCGCCTTGCCTATGAGAAGATCCGGGATGCGGTGGGGGAGGAGCCATGACCGATCCTCGCCGCCATCCGCATGGAGAGACCCTCATTAGCTTCGCGGCGGGCGCGCTGGACCCCGCCTTCGCGCTTGTTCTCAACTGCCATCTCCAGTTTTGCCCAAGGTGCCGTCGCGCTTTGCGAGAGCTCGAAGATGTTGGCGGGCTTCTCCTCGAAGGCATGATCGCGGACAAAGACGAAGCCTTTTCCTTGCGCGTGCAGAGCCGCCTCTCACAAGAATTTGCACAGACCTTGAGCAGCCTCAACCACAATGCGCCGCTCGATCCCGGGAACGAGGCGCTCATGCCGGCGCCGCTTGCGCGGGCTACCGGCCTCAGGCGCGAGACTATCCCGTGGCAAGACCTCTCGCCTGGAGTGAAAAATTTCGAGCTGCTTGAGTTTGCCCTTGGTCCCGTCCGCGCACGCGTCGTGCAGATCGAACCGGGCGCTATTCTCCAATCGGAGAGGCATGGCGGACAACTCGCGCTCCTCTTGTGGGGGGCCTACCGCCACGACGGCGAGCGATTCGAGCGGGGAGATCTGCACGACCTCGACGCCAGCGGGTTCAAGACGTTCGCGAGCGACGCCCCGGAAGGTGCGATCTTCCTGACGGCGGTAGCCCCTGTCGCTCATTTCGAAATCCTTCGCACCGCCCATTAGACAAGCTCAAGTTTCCGTCGCTCTCCCGCCTCGCAAAATTTAGCGCACGCGGTTAACGCCTCCGGAACATGCGCTAATGCTATGTATTTTGGAATTATCAGAGGATGTTTCGGCGGGATTTACCTTTAGGAGGCGTCGCATGTTTTGCTGGAATGTTGACGAAGGTCCAAAATTGGGGCAACGGTATTGTCAAATGAATAACGGTATCCGCTAAGATATATCGAATTACAGTATAATTTTTTGCAAAAAATCGCATCAAAGTTGCGACAACCTGTCAGCCTAATGTCATATTAATATCACATTTGAAACTTTGGATTTAAGGCGGGGACACTACTTTTCCAGGAAACCGGGAATAAGTTGGAGAGCCCAAATAGTTACGAATAAAACGACGTGGTTTACAAGGAGTGAAGATGCAGTTTCGTATAGTCTGCGTTTTACTGGGCGCGCTAGCCTTCTGCATGGCGGGCTTCCAGGACGCTACTGCGGCGCGCCGCATCGAGCGGTCCTCGGCTTCGATCGTCGCAGCAAGAGAAGGACTTCTCGCCGCAGAATTTGCAGCGAAGGGCTTGAAGCTCGGCTCGCCGGTTTTCATTCGGATCTACAAGCAAAACTCGAAAATGGAGCTCTGGGTTCAGCAGGGTGCGCGTTACGTCCTGTTCAAGACCTATGGGATTTGCCGCTGGGCGGGCGGTCTCGGCCCGAAGATGTACGAAGGCGACAGGCAATCGCCGGAAGGCCTCTACCACATCTCGTCAGAGGACCTGATCGTAAACCCGCGCTGGCATCGCGCCATGAACATCAACTACCCGAACCAATTCGACGTCGTGAACGGCAGGGGCGGCTCCGGCATCCTCATCCACGGCAAATGCGGCTCGGTCGGATGCTTTGCGATCCAGGACGCCAATGTCGAGGAAGTGTACGACGCTGTGCGCGCCGCTTTGCATAACGGCCAGTCGAACATTCCCGTTCTCGCGCTGCCATTTCGTTTCGCGAAATACGCGCCGACGGTCGAAGATACTATGAACATGAACGATTTCTGGTCGGATTTGCGCCGCGCGGACCTCCTTTTCGACCGCGACCGGCTGCCCCCCGTCGCCTATGTTTGCGATGGCCGTTACTTCTTCGCGGATCGTCGCGGCGATACCCACCGTCATGCCGTCCACATGCCGGGCTGCAAGCTTCTCGATAAACCGATCACCCCCCAGGAGGCGGAGAATTTCGAGGAGAAGGCCAAGTCCGTGTTCGAGTCATCCACCGAGAGGAACAGGTCGCTCGCGAACTATTCGATTGAGGACAGCAAGGCGCTCGTAGCCGCCGCCACCCCGCCCCTTGAGGAAAATACAAAAGAATTGGTCGATGAGGTCGCCAAGTCGTGCGATACGAGCCTGCCTCAGTGCCGCATGCTGCGCGTGGCTGTGAACAGCGACACCATTTGCCCTACGAAATATCCGCGCTGCCGCACCTCCCCAACAGTCTATACAAAGAGCGTCGAATGCCCGCTGAAATATCCGCGCTGCCGGCACTTCGTTGGCAAGGAGCCGCGCTTGGCGAAGCTTTCGGGTCGCTCGAACATCGTCAAGGTCAAACGCTAGACCACTGGCTTGGCGCCGCTGGCATCGAAGAGGCCCGCGTCCTAATGGATCGCGGGCTGCTCTAGGAAAGATCGATTGCGAAACGCTTCAGGTCTTGAAGCGCGACAATCTCAAGCGCCCGCTCATGGGTCGCGGCCAGCACGACCCTCGGCGCCATTCCTGCTTCGAAGGCTTGACGCCAGCGCGCGGCGCAAAGGCACCATCGGTCGCCGGCCTGGAGGCCTGGAAAGTCGTATTCAGGGTGTGGCGTCGAGAGGTCGTTTCCCGCCGCCTTCGAAAAGGCCAGGAAATCGTCGGTCACCACCACGCAGACGGTGTGAGAGCCGTAATCGTCGGGACTGGTGTTGCAGCAGCCATCGCGAAAATAGCCCGTGAGTGGGGAGTTCGAGCACATCGCCAACGGTTCCCCGAACACATTCTTCTGGGGCGCCTCCTCGTTTTCTAGCATATCCCTCACGTCAGTCGCTCCTGCCAGCATGCCGTCTCCCGGCCTACACCTCTTGCCAAGCTCTCATAGCGAATTGCGAGACACAACGCCATGCGAAGAACCTGGGCGGAAATTCAGAGAGGGGACGCTAGCGTCTGGGCGCGAGCCTCACCAGAACATCGATGCGCGTGATCTCCATGCCCTCCGGCGGCTTCGGCAAGTTCTCCACGCTGATGTTCGCCGGCTCGATGTCGACGAGCACGCCCTCCCTTTCGAAGAAAAAGTGAAAATGGTTGGATGTTTTCGTGTCGAAATAGGTCTTCGAGCTTTCGATTGCGACTTCGCGAAGGAGCCCGGCTTCGACGAATTGATGAAGGGTGTTGTAGACGGTGGCGAGCGACACAGGGACGCCCTTCTGAACAGCCTCCGCGTGCACCATCTCCGCTGTGAAATGCCTGTCTCCGCCGCCAAACAGAAGCTCTGCGAGCGCGACCCGTTGCCGCGTCGGGCGCAGACCTGTGCTGCGAAGCCGCTCACTTGGCAATTGGGGAGCGTTCACAGCCCTTTCTCTTGGCATTCCCTCCTCCTCAACCTTGTACTATAAGAAGCGGAGTCCTAACTCGCAAGCGCGGCCGGGCTACAGGCTCTCTCAACAATTCGGGAGACCGGGTTGCGGGGGCGGCGAGGTGTGATAGTTAAGGGAACGCCTTGCGGGACGGCGGGCGTAATGAGATTATAAAGAGGAATGATGTCTGAGCGTCGCCACAGCTACGACTACGAAGATTTGCTTGCTTGCGGGCGCGGGGAACTCTTTGGGCCGGGGAATGCCCAGTTGCCGCTTCCGCCGATGCTGATGTTCGACCGTATCACGAGCATTTCCGAGACCGCCGGAGAGCATGGGCGCGGCCAGGTCGTCGCAGAGATGGACGTACGTCCCGACTTGTGGTTTTTTGCCTGCCATTTCAAAGGCGATCCGGTCATGCCTGGATGCCTGGGGATCGATGCGCTTTGGCAGATGCTTGGCTTCTTTCTCGGATGGCTCGGCGCCCCCGGCAGGGGCCGGGCGTTTGGCGCCGGCGAAGTTAAGTTCACCGGCATGGTTGTGCCGAGCGTAAAGCGCCTTGAATACGTTGTGGACCTTAAGCGGGTCATCCGGCGAAAACTTACGCTTGGCGTCGGCGACGGCTTTCTCAAGGCGGATGGCGCACTGATCTATTCCGCCAAAGACCTGCGCGTCGGATTGTTTACCGATGCAAATATGGGCATGCAGGCTGCCGGCTGAGCGAGCCCGGGCTAAGCCTCGGGCCTTGAGAAAACCTAGTGCGACAAGGTGGGGTAGAACATGAGACGTGTTGCTGTCACGGGAATGGGCATCGTCTCATCCATCGGGAACAACACCCAGGAAGTGCTTGCTTCGCTGCGGGAGGCCAAGTCTGGCATCGTCAAGGCGAGGGATTACGCGGAACGGGGCTTCAGGTGCCAGGTTCATGGCGAGCCGACGATCGAATGGGAGCCGCTTATCGATCGCAAGGTGCGCCGCTTCATGGGGGCTGGGGCCGCGTGGAACTATATCGCCATGAAGCAGGCGATCCTCGACTCCGGGCTTGAGGAGAAGGAAGTCAGCCACGAGCGCACGGGGCTGATAATGGGGTCAGGCGGCCCATCCACCCGCGCAATCGTCGCGGCCGCGGACACCACCCGCGAAAAAGGACCGCGAAAGGTCGGCCCCTTTGAAGTTCCCAAGGCCATGTCGAGCACGAACTCGGCGACGCTCGCGACGCCGTTTCAGATCAAGGGAATCAACTACTCGATTTCGTCTGCGTGCTCGACCTCGGCGCATTGCATCGGGAATGCGGCCGAGATGATTCAGTGGGGGAAGCAGGACGTCATGTTCGCCGGCGGAGGCGAGGAGTTGGACTGGACGCTCTCGGTGCTTTTTGACGCAATGGGCGCGATGTCATCAAACTTTAACAATACTCCTAAAAAAGCAAGCCGGGCCTATGACATCAACCGCGACGGCTTCGTGATAGCCGGCGGAGCGGGCGTGGTGGTGTTGGAGGAGCTGGAGCGCGCCAAGGCGCGAGGAGCGAAGATTTATGCCGAGCTTGGCGGCTATGCCGCGAATTCCGACGGGTTCGACATGGTCGCTCCGTCTGGCGAAGGCGCGGCGCGCTGCATGAGGCTCGCCATGAAGGGGCTCGACCGAAAGGTGGATTACATCAATCCCCATGCGACAGCAACGCCGATCGGCGACCTGAGAGAGATCGAGGCCGTCCGCGAAGTATTCGGATCGAAGGCGCCGCTTCTCTCTGCAACCAAGTCGCTCACTGGCCATTCTCTAGGCGCCGCGGGCGTCCAGGAGGCAATCTACTCGCTGTTGATGATGAATAACGGATTTGTGTGTGAATCTGCAAATATCGAGCAGCTTGACCCCGCGTTTGAGGATATGCCCATAGTGCGTGAACGTCTTGATAATGTCGAAATCAACTGCGTCATGTCTAACAGTTTCGGCTTCGGCGGCACTAACGCAACTTTGATCTTCAAGCGCTACGACGCCTGATAACGTGCTTATAGCCGAGTTATAGAAAGGCCTCGATCGATGACTGGGGTGGATATTGCAAAGCCGGCGCCTTTGATGGCAGGAAAACGCGGACTTGTCATGGGTGTGGCCAACGACAGGTCCATCGCCTACGGCATCGCCCGCGTGCTAAAGGGCCACGGGGCGGAACTCGCGTTCACGTATCAAGGCGATGCCTTTGGCCGCCGGGCGGTTCCTTTGGCGCAAGGCCTGGGCGGGACGATCATAGCCCCGTGCGATGTCCTCGACCTCGCCTCGGTCGACGCGGTTTTCTCTCAGATTGCCGAGAAATGGGGATCGCTCGACTTTATCGTCCATGCGCTCGCCTTCTCCGACCGCAACGAGCTGAAGGGGCGGTATGCCGACACAACGCGCGAGAACTTCATCAACACGATGGTGATTTCGTGCTTCTCCTTTACCGAGATCGCCAAGCGCGCGGCCGCGCTGATGAAGAACGGCGGCTCGATGATCACGCTGACCTATGGCGGGTCGATGCGCGTCGTTCCCCGCTATAACGTCATGGGCGTGGCGAAAGCGGCGCTCGAAGCGTCGGTGCGCTATCTCGCCGTGGACTTTGGCCAGCAGAACATCCGCGTCAACGGCCTGTCGCCGGGACCGATGCGCACGCTCGCCGGCGCCGGTATCTCCGACGCGCGCGTGTTGTTCAACTATCAGAAGGCGCATTCGCCGCTTGCTCGCACCCCATCCCTCGATGAGGTCGGCGGCGCGGCGCTCTATCTGCTCTCCGATTTGTCCACGGCCGTGACCGGCGAAATCCATTATGTGGATTCGGGCTACAACGTCGTGGCGATGCCGCGCATCGAGTCGCTCAATGAAAATGGGGAAGCGCTTTCGCTTGAACGGGAGCGGCGCGCGGCGGAATAGCGCCGGAACGTCAACGGGCTTTGGCCGCCTTGGCGAGTATCGCTCGCCATCACCCCGGAAAAGTGCGGTGCGCTAGCGCTTATTCGGGCCGTTAAGCAGCAGGGTGGCGGTTTTGGCGATCCCGGATAGCAAAGCGGCTTCCTGGATGATGACCGCGCCTCTGCACGAGTTGCGTCGTCTCTGCTATAGTCCGACATGGCCGCAGCGCATATTCTTTCACTGCCGCAAATCGATCCAGACGAGCGCGCCCGCTTGATCGAGGAGGCGACGGCGATCTTCTGGGTCACTGCGGGCTCGCCCAATTTCGATTCGCCCCTCGAAGGCCGAACCTTTTATATGCGGTGGTTCGGGCGTTACCTGGAAGCGCAGCCCGAATTGTTCTTCCTTGCTCTGGATGCCGACGGCGACGCGATCGGCTATCTCGCGGGTTGCCTTCAAACCTTCTCCGCCGCCGCCCGCCCCCTGGCTGACGACGCGGGCTATTATGCGCAGTCCGTTCGCGCTGCGCTCGCTTCCTATCCAACCCACTTCCATATCAACGTGAAGCCCGGCCATCAGGGACAAGGTGTTGGCCGGCGCCTGGTTGAGCGGCTGTTCGAGGCCTGCGCCGCCGCAGGCTCTCCCGGCATTCACGTCGTGACCGGCGCACAGTCGCGCGCGGTCGATTTCTACCAGTCCTGCGGATTCGAACGCGTGACAATTGCGGGCGCCGACCCTCGCCTTGCCGTCCTCGTTAAACGGTTGCCGCGCCGCGAAGCGGGCAAGACTTGACCCAAGTGCGGGCCTGCCTCATCTGGTCTTGAGAATCATTTGCCGCCGCGCCGTCGTGGAAAGACCAGGATCGGCACACTTGCGCCATCGTATTTTGACCGATTGGAAGCGCCGACTCGATTCGACCACACGGATCCAGCGCGCCCCGCTTCACGTATTGGTTGGGTATTCCAAAGTCTTGGCTGTGAGGCAGACGTGTTCGTGGCACTTTTCTATGGACATAGCGTTTAAGCCAATTGAGTTTGGCCACATATTCTGATTGAAACATCCGCCTGCCTCTTATCGGCAGCCTTCGAAAGGGTGAGGAGAAAAGCATGACGGCCTTTATCAAGATCAGTGTGCTGAGCGCGGCCCTGGTTTGGTCTGCGTCCGCCGCATACGCCGACGGAGACGTGGCTCATGGCGAGCAAGTCTTCAAGCAATGCAAGGTCTGCCATACGATTGGCCCAGGCGCCAAGGCAAGCGTCGGGCCGGCGCAAAATGGCGTCGTGGGCTCCAAGGCCGGCTCTCGGCCCGGCTACAATTACTCCGCGGCTATGAAGGAGGCGGGCGAGAAGGGGATCGTCTGGGACGAAGAGACGCTCGACAAATATCTGACCGACCCGAAGGCCATGGTGCCGGGCACGAAGATGGCGTTCCCCGGCCTGAAGAACGAGAAAGACCGGCAGGACGTCATCGCTTATCTGAAAACGCAGCCCGCTCAGTAGGGCGGCTTCACTTCCGATGCCGCAACAGGCGCCTCGAACCGGGGCGCATTTTCTTTCGCGGGCCCGCCGGTCTTGAGGCGGCGGGCCATTTCGAAAGCATGCGCGAGGCCCGCCAGCGTGACGAGGCCGATCACGAGAATGCCCGAAACGTTCGTCCAGGCCAAGCGCACGGCGAGCACGAGGCAGAAGCCCGAGCCTAGGTTCAAGAGGTCCCCGGGAAGTGCGCTGGCCTGCCCCCTGCTGTAGCGGCGCCAGACGATGAAGGCCGCCTCGACCGACACGAACGCAAGGATGAAGTCGAGGAGGAGAATTGTCATACGCCGGTGGGCCGCCGTCAGGAGAGCGGGTTGAGCTGAACGATTTTATAATTCAGCATGCCCGCAAACGTCACCCACGAAATGTAGGGGACCAGCAGCCACGCCGCCGCTTTCGAGTAGCGTGACAGCACGAGGATGGGGATCAGAACAGACGCCCAAAGCGCCCCCACTTCGATGAGCGCCCAATCCGGCCGCTGGAAGCGGAAAAACAGCGCGCTCCATAGCAGATTGAAAAACGCGTTCGACATGAACAGGACGAGGATCGTTTCGCGGCTCGTCCTCGTGGGCGCGCTTCGCCACGCGTAGACGGCCGACAGAGCGGCAAGCGCGAAGATGGTCGTCCACGCCGGGCCGAACAGCCAGTCCGGCGGCTGCCACCAGGGCTTATTGAGGGCCCGGTACCACGTCCCGAGGTCTGTCGTCAGAGCGCCGAGGCCGCCGACCGCCTGGGCGGCGACGAACGCTATGAGGAATGGTTTCCAAAAACTTGTCTGCGGTCTCTCGAATGCTGTTTCAGATGCGGTGTTCGTATGCGCCAGTGTCACGGTCTAACCAGTCCTAGAAGATGAGCCATGTCTTTGAAGAAGATCCTGGCTTGTGCAACAGGGCTGGAGCGAACTAGTTCCTTATGCATGTAGGATTGCCATGTGAGGCGCTGGACATCGGGATCGCGGCAGATGTTGACGAAGCGCTCGCGCCGATTGTCGTTGCGGTACCAGAAGTGCTGCATGATGCCCAGCACCCAGAACACTTGGCCGTGCGCTTTCATGAAGCGTTTGCGGGCTTCAGCCAGCGCTTTCAGGTCGCCTGTTTTCAGGGCCTTGGAGACGGATTCGGCGACGATGCGGCCGCAATGCATGGCGTAATAGATGCCTTCGCCGGAAGCCGGCGCGACGACGCCCGCCGCGTCGCCGGACAGGATCACGTCGCGGCCATTGTCCCAACGTTTCAATGGCTTGAGTGGGATCGGCGCGCCTTCCTTGCGGCAAGTTTCAACGTCGTCGAGGCCGGCGTCCTTGCGCAGGTCGGCGACTGCGCCGCGCAGGGAGAAGCCCTTATGCATGCTGCCGGTGCCGATGCTGGCGTGGAGACCGTGCGGGAAGATCCAGCCGTAGAAATCGGGCGAGAGCTTGCCCTGGTAGTAGACGTCGCAGCGCGTGGCGTCGTATTTGCTGTGGCCGTCGGCGGGCGACTTGACAATTTCGTGATAGGCGAACACGAAGGGCACCCGCGGAACCTCGGGCAGCGCCTGCCGGTGCACCTCGGAATTGGCGCCGTCCGCGCCGATGACGATCTTCGCCGTGACGCTCGTCGTCTTGCCTTCCTTCGTCTTGTAGGTCACGACCGCGCGGCCCTTGGCGTCGCGAGAGAATGTTTCAAAGGTTCCGGTGCGGCGCTCGGCCCCGTTATCGGCGGCGCGGTTGCGCAGGAATTCGTCGAACACTTCGCGGTCGACCATGCCGACATAGCCGCCGTCGATCGGCATGTCGACTTCCTTGCCGGATGGCGCGATCATGCGGGCGGAGTTGATGCGCGCGACGATGATGTCGGCCGGGATTTCGAAGTCCTTGATCAGGCGGGGAGGGACGGCGCCGCCGCACGGCTTGATGCGGCCAGCCTTGTCGAGAAGCAGAACGTGATGTCCCAGGCGCGCGAGATCGTCCGCGGCGGTTGCGCCCGATGGGCCACCGCCCACGACGATAACGTCAAAGCTGTCGAGATCGCTCATGTCATTTGTGCTCCGGCTTCGCCCACGGCCTGGGCTGGTGCGTTGAAAGAAACCTCGGAATTGTCTTCCGCTTGCGCTGCGGCGAGTGCTGCGGTCGCGGTCAGCCTGACGGCAAGCCCGGTGGCCAACGCGAAGAGGCAGCCTTGAATGGCGAAAAGAAGCGAATAGGCTGCCGCGTGTGTGCCGAGGGCATAGCGCGCCACATCGATGGCCATGCCGCCCAGAGCGCCGCCAAGTCCATAGGCGATCGCTTGCCCCGCTCCCCAAAGCCCCATGCGCACGCCCTCGCGGCCGCTCTTGCCGTAGCTCGCAAGCGAGATCATGGTTCCTATTGCGGCGACGGCATAAATTCCATTTGCGAATCCGAGAGCGCAGGCGGCAGCCAGCAGGAAATTGCCTGCGCCGCTAATCCCGATCAAGGCAAGGGCGAAGAGCCCCGTTGCAGAGGCGAAGCAGCCTCCTGCCACCCAAAAGCGCGCGCCTGCCGGGTTCTTCCTGGTCAAGCTGCCGATGATTGCGCCCGCGACCATACCGAGGACGGCGAAACCGCGATGATAGCCGGTCATCGTGGATCTTTGGCCTACGGTCCAGTCGAAGACGGTCGCGGCGAAGGGATCCAGCAAGAACTCCTGCGCGCTGAAAGCGAACATTGAAATCGATATGAAATATGTCATGCGCCGGACATCGGGCTCGGACCAGACATCGCGCATCGCCTGAAAAAAAGAGTGATTCGAGCGGGCCGAATTGGCCTCTGTGTTCGCCGAGTATCGACGCTCTATCCCCCAAATCGCAAGAACGGCCAAGCAAAACCAAAATGCCGATATGCCGCTGCTGACGGCAAGAAGCCGGGTCGATGAAAATGGATCGAGCACTTTCCCCGCAATAATGGCGCTTATCGCCGTTCCGGCGATCATCATGGTCCAGACGATGGCCGCGGCTGTCGGCTTGCGCTCTTTCGGCGCGAGTTTGGCAAGCAAAACCAAAAGAGACGTGCCGGCTGCGCCCGCTCCGAAGCCTATTCCCATGTAGGAAAGGACCGCGCACGGAATTCCGGCTGTGAGATTTGTCGACATAAGGGCGATCGAGCCGGCGGCGGCGGCGCAAGACAGGCCAAGAACAGCCAATCCGCCAACGATCCAGGGCGTTCTGCTGCCGCCTTTGTCGGAGCCATGACCCCAGCGCGGGCGAAGCATCTCGGCCGCATAATGGATGCCGAACAAAAGCCCCGGCAGCGACGCCGCAAGCTTAAGCTCCTTGACCATGACGCCATTGAACGAGGTCGTGGCGAGCACGACAATGCCGCCGAGCGACATCTGCACAAGGCCAAGCCTCACAATCCCGAACCAGCCCAGGGTATTCGGCATCACATCGCCCCTTGGATGATCGGACGCAACGCAAAGGCTGAGACGAGCATGCCGAGCACGTAAAGGGTTGTGCCGGTGGCGTTGTAGAAGATCGCCTGGTCCTTCGGATTGTTGAGGAGCCGGTTCATGAGGAAGAATTGAATGCCGAGCAGCGCGCCCACGACGTCCGCGTGCCAAGGCCGGTCCCATGCCAAAAGACAGCCGATGACGATCACCTGCGGCAGCGCCATGACCACACAGGCAAGCCTTGCGGCATTGTTGACGCCGAGCTGAACCGGCAGCGAGCGCACGCCCGTCTTGATGTCGCCCTCGACCGACTTGAAGTCATTCAGCGTCATGATGCCGTGCGCGCCAAGGCTGTAAAGCGCGGCGAACAGAACGATGCGCCAATTCGGGAAGCCGCCCGATACGATAGCGGCGGCCGTGAACCACGGCACGCCCTCGTAACAGACGCCGCAGGCGAGATTGCCGAGCCACCCATTCTGCTTGAGCCGGAAGGGCGGCGCGCTGTAGGCCCAGGCGAGGGCAAGCCCGAAGGTCGCGGCGCCGAATCCCCAAGCCCCGAGCGTCGTCGCAAGCAGGAAAGACAGGCCCGTCCAGATCAGGGCGATGTAGAAGCCCCAGGCGCCGGGGATGCGCCCCGATGGGATCGGCCTGTTCGGCTCGTTGATGGCGTCGACATGGCGATCATACCAGTCGTTGACGGCTTGGCTCGTCCCGCAGACCATCGGCCCCGCGAGCAGAACTCCTGCAACCACGACCTGCCAGTTGGCGCTCAAGGACGCGCCCGAGGACACAATCCCGCATCCGAACGCCCACATGGGCGCGAACCAAGTGATCGGATGCATATATTCTAGAACTGATGCGAAATCCGGGCGCGTCAGGACGGGGGGCGTCTGGGCTGGTGCTGTCATGGCCGAACACTAAATTTTAGGAATTCGCCTGTCAATTTTGGTTTACAGCTTCCTGCAAGATTAGGCTGTAATGGTTATCCGCCGGGCTCAGGCGTCAGGTCGCCGAGCCCGTAGCGGCGGAGCTTGACATAAAGGCTTTGGCGGGACAGCCCGAGCATCTCGGCGGCCGAGGCGCGATTGTCGCCGGTCAGTTCGAGCGCCGCCTCAATGCAAAGCTTCTCGATCAGATCGCTCAACTCCCGCACGAGATCCTTCAGGGAAACGCGGCCAACCAGCTCGGTTAGCTGCTCGACGGAGCGGGCCAGGTTCGCCGGGCGGAGCTTGGCGGCGCCGCGGGTTGCAGACGAGCGCACGACGAAGCCGAAGCAGGGCTGCTCGCCGCCGGGCGCCGCCACCGCCGAAACCTCGACCTCCTCTAAGGAGCCGTAGGCGCCGTGCACGATGGTCGAGAAATTGCGGACCGAGCCATGCTCGCGCAAATTTGCCATCAGCACGTTGATGTCCACGCCGGAACGGCCGAGCCATTTCTCCAGCATCTGGCCGCGCGCCTGTTCCTGGTTCGAAAGCTGCGAAAGATCGAGGAACGCCGTGTTAGCCGTGAGGATGCGCCCTTCGAGATCGGTGACCACGAACCCGTCGGGCAGGCCTTCCATGATCTTGACGAGTGAGCCCGCGGCTTTCTGCGCGGCTTCCGGCGCTTGCGTTTCAGCCGGCGAAAGCCGGGCGAGGATGAAGGCGTTGCTGCCCTGCCGGAAAAAAGACGCAGAGAAAATGAACTTGCGATCGAGTCCGGCCAGGCGGACCGGGATGCTTTCGCCGGCGCCCGTGGAGCGCACCGTGCCGAGCAGGTCCTGAAGCGCCGGGGCGTCTTCAGGATCTATCAGTTCAAGGAGCGTTTGGCCGGAAAGCTTTTTCGATGGCTCGCCGATGAGCGCGAGAGCGGCCGGGTTGACCTCCGTTATACGGGCCGTGGCCGCGTCCGCGATGATGATCGCTTCGGAAGCGATCTGGAAGAGAAGGCGATAGCGCAACTCCGTCTGGCGAAGGCGGGCGTAATCCCGCTCTATCGACATCTGCGCATCGACAAGCTGCTGCTGCAGGCTTGCAAGCGCTCGCAGATCGCGCCCGAAAGCCACGATCCTTCCGTCCTCTCTCACCTGGATCGCCGAATAGCGAACCGGCACGTGCTCGCCGCCCGGCGCCTTATGATTGACCTCGCGCCAGCGCGTCGGCATCTTGAGCGCAGCCTCGCGCATCAGCTCTTCCACTTTGTGGCGGCTGTCGGAGGTCACGGTATCGACCCAGGGCGCGCCAACCCATTCCCCAAGACCAGCGCTGGAGAGATCCTCGCTGCCGATGGCGACGTCCCTGATCACGCCGTTCTTGTCCACCACAAGCGCCACATCCGCCGCCGAGGAAATCAGCCTCGCAACGACGTTGGCGTTCAATGTGCCAAGCGACTTCTTCGGTGAATGAAACGGGGTCACGGTGCGAGAGACCAGAATCTCCATTGTTGCGTTTAAAGTCCTTTGCGCTCCTGGTTAAGTTCGCTGGGCCTTGCGGGCGAGTAGCGTCCGCGCGACCATGACGGCCATGCGCCCGTCAGCCGCGCAGGCGTCGGCTCCCAATCGCTCCGCGAGATCCGGCTGTTCTAGGAAAACAGGGCCGCCAACCAGGATTCCAATTTCGCGATTGCAGGAATGCCGCCGGACGACCCTGATCAGAGACGCCAGCCGATCGATGAAACGATCCGAGCTGAGCGAGAAACCGGCGATTGCGAACCACTGCCTATCAACTAAGTGGGCAACTTCGTCCGGGGAGTCAATCTGGTGGCCCGACACGTCCCACCCCTCCCGCCGGAAAAAAGCCTCGACCACGAAAAGGCCAAAGGTGTGCTGCTCGCCGGGCGTGGCCAGCAAGAGCGCCCGCCGGCCATGACGCCAGCCCGGAGCTTCGCTTTCGAAATCTGGGCTCAGGTCGCGGAGCATTTGCCTCAGGCGCGAAAGGCCAACGGTCACCTCGGTGAAACTGCAGCGGTCCGCTTTCCAAAGCTCGCCCAGATAGGATGCCGTTGGCGCCAGGAGATCCATGATGACGCTCTCGAGGGGACGCCCCTGGGCGCGTTTTTCCTCGATGAAGGCGTAGGCTCGCGTATGATCGAGCGCCAGCACGAGAGCGCCGAACTCTTGCACGTCATCAGGGGTAAGTTCACCCGCCGCAGCGACGCTGCGCTCCGAAGAAAGATCGGCCTGATGAGCGAGAAGAAGCCGCGGAATAATCTCACCTTCTATCGTTTTCGCCAGCTTCGCGATATCGGCTGGCCTTTGCTCCTGGTAGTCTTGGGACGATTTTGGCCCCGCACTCTCATCGGCGCACTGGCTCGGGCTGACCGGTTTCCTTGAAGCCGACATACTTTGGGATCCTCCAGTGGCAACGCTACGATGCCCCGCTCCGCGTGGAACGGGACTTAAGCGATAGTGGGGAGACCCCATCCAATCACTGCACCGGGGCTGACGCCGCTCCTTTCTTCACGCTGCTGAACAGCCTCAGCCAAAGTAATTGTAAATTGGGGTTTACGTCAAGTTATGTTGACAGTCCTACCGCGTCGGTTCTAAATATGCGGTGTCACTGAGTGGGGAGCGCGCATGGAACGAAAGCAGGGCAGCAAACCGAGACGCCCGCTTTATTCGCCCGAAGAACGTATCCGCCGCGATAACTCTCCCTGGACAATCGTACAGGGCGTGCTCGCGCCCGTGCAGTTCGCAGTCTTCCTCGTCAGCCTGGCGCTCGTTTTGCACTACTTGGCGACGGGCAGCGGCGCATACTCGGCTACCGTGTCGATCCTCGTCAAGACGCTCGTGCTCTACACCATCATGATCACCGGCGCGATCTGGGAGAAGAAGGTCTTCGGCCAATATCTCTTCGCCCCGGCGTTCTTCTGGGAAGACGTGATGAGTTTTCTCGTCATCGCGCTCCACACCCTCTATCTGGCGGCGCTCATTTACGGCTTCCTCGACACCAAACAGCAAATGTACGTCGCGCTCGCCGCCTATGCGGCTTACGTGATGAACGCCGCGCAGTTCCTGCTGAAGCTGCGCGCCGCGCGTCTGGACGAAGCGCGCCAGCGCGAATTGGCGGCGCCGAGTGCGAAGCTTGAGCCGGAGATGGCCTCATGAGCGCCGACGGAGCCCTCCCCACTGTCGAGGCTTGCGAGCGCCCCGTCCTGCGGGAGCGCGGCCAGCGCGAAGTCTTTTGCGGGCTTACCGGCATCGTATGGCTTCATCGCAAGATCCAGGACGCCTTCTTCCTCGTGGTCGGCTCCAGGACATGCGCGCATTTGATCCAGTCCGCGGCGGGCGTGATGATTTTCGCGGAGCCGCGCTTTGCAACCGCCATCATCGACGAACGCGATCTCGCGGGCCTTGCCGATCTCAACGACGAACTTGACCGCGTGGTCACCCGCCTGCTGGAGCGCCGCCCTGACATCAAGATGCTGTTCCTCGTGGGCTCCTGCCCGTCGGAGGTGATCAAGCTCGACCTGCACCGCGCGGCGGAGCGCCTGTCGCTAGATTTCGCGGGCAAGGTGCGGATCTACAATTACTCGGGCAGCGGCATCGAAACCACCTTCACTCAAGGCGAGGACGCCTGTCTTGCCTCCCTCGCGCCCGTGCTGCCGCCGGAGCAGGAAGGCGCGCGCCCCTCGCTCATGGTGGTAGGTGCGCTCGCGGACGTCGTGGAGGATCAGTTCGCGCGCATCTTCAAGGAACTCGGCCTTGAGAACGTGCATTTCTTCCCGCCGCGCAGAAGCACGGAGCTTCCCCCTGTCGGCGCCAACACGCACTTCCTCCTCGCGCAGCCATTCCTGGCGGATACGGCGCGCTGTCTGCAAAATCGCGGCGCCAAACATATCCCCGCGCATTTCCCGCTTGGCGAGGAAGGGACCACGCTCTGGCTCCAGGCCGCCGCGCGCCAGTTCGGCGTGGATCAGGCCCGCTTCAACGCGGTCGTTGGCGCTCCCAGGGAGCGCGCGCGAAAGGCGCTGGCCGCTCACAAAGAGAAGCTTCAGGGAAAATCGATCTTTTTCTTTCCCGACTCGCAGCTCGAAGTTCCGCTCGCCCGCTTCGTGAGCCGCGAACTCGACATGAAGCTGACCGAGGTTGGCACGCCCTACATGCATCGCCAGCACCTCGCTTCGGAACTCGACCTTCTTGAGAAGGACATCGTGCTCAGCGAAGGGCAGGACGTAGAGCGTCAGCTCGACCGCTGCAGGGAGGCTCGGCCCGATCTTACGGTATGCGGTCTTGGCTTGGCCAATCCGCTCGAAGCCGAGGGTTTGACAACCAAGTGGTCGATTGAACTTCTCTTTACCCCCATTCAGGGCTACGACCAGGCTGGCGATCTTGCCGAGCTTTTCGCCAGGCCGCTCAATCGCCGCACCCGCTTGGAGGTTTGACGGAATGCAGCTCACCGTTTGGACCTATGAAGGGCCGCCGCATATCGGCGCGATGCGGATCGCCACCGCCATGGAGGGCGTGCATTACGTCCTGCACGCCCCGCAGGGCGACACCTACGCCGATCTCCTCTTCACCATGATCGAGCGCCGCGACAAGCGTCCGCCGGTCACTTACACCACCTTCCAGGCCCGGGATCTCGGCAAGGACACGGCTGAACTCTTCCAAGGCGCGGCGCGCGACGCCTATGAGCGCTTCAAGCCGCAGGCGATGCTCGTCGGCTCGTCCTGCACCGCCGAGCTGATCCAGGACGACCCCGGCGGCCTCGCGCAAGCGCTGCACCTCCCCATTCCCGTGATCCCGCTCGAACTGCCGGCGTATCAGAAAAAGGAAAACTGGGGCGCTGCTGAGACGTTCTATCGCGTCGTCCGGACCTGCGCCGTGTCGCGGCCCGCGCCGAAGCGCGAGCGCCCGCTTTGCAATATTCTCGGTCCCACCGCGCTCGGGTTCCGGCATCGCGACGACCTGACTGAGATTACGCGCCTGTTGGAAAGCATGGGCGTCGACGTGAATGTCGTCGCCCCTCTCGGCGCCTCCCCCGCCGACATCGGGCGGCTGCCCGACGCCGATTTCAACGTGGTGCTCTACCCCGAAATCGCGCTTTCGGCCGCGCAATATCTTGAGCGCACATTCAAGCAGCCGTACACCAAAACCATTCCGATCGGCGTCATCGCCACGAAAGCGTTCATCGAGGAAGTCGCCGGCATCACGGGCCTCTCCGCGGAATCGACCAAGACCTCCCGGCTGCCCTGGTACTCGCGCTCGGTCAACTCGACCTACCTCACGGGCAAGCGCGTCTTCATCTTCGGCGACGCCACGCACGCGATCGCGGCGGCCCGCGTGGCCTCGAAGGAGCTGGGCTTCACCGTGGTCGGTCTCGGCGCTTACTCGCGCGAATTCGCCCGCGAAGTGCGCGAGGCGGCCAAGCTCTATGGGGTCGAGCCGCTTATCACCGACGATTATCTTGAAGTTGAAGCCGCCGTCCGCGAGGCGCACCCGGAACTCGTGCTCGGCACGCAGATGGAGCGCCACATCGCCAAGCGCCTCGGCGTCCCGTGCGCCGTCATCTCCGCGCCCATTCACGTGCAGGATTTCCCGGCGCGCTATTCGCCGCAAATGGGGTTCGAAGGCGCGAACGTGCTGTTCGATACGTGGGTCCACCCGCTCATGATGGGCCTCGAGGAGCATCTTCTCGGCATGTTCCGCGAAGACTTCGAGTTCCATGCCGAAGCCGCGCCTTCGCATCTGGCTTCAGCTTCGTCCGCGCCGCCGCCAGCCGCCCTCGCAGCCGCGGGAGAGGCGACGAATGGCGCAAGCAAGCCTCCGCACGTCCCCGAGGAGAAGCCTGCTCCACCCGCCAAGCCCGTTTCGCAAGCCGGTCCGCTCGTCTGGGCGGCCGAGGCGGAGGCGGAGCTTCGCAAGATCCCATTCTTCGTCCGGGGCAAGGCCAAACGGAACACAGAACGCTTCGCAACCGAGCAGGGCATTTTCAACATCACGGTAGAGACACTGTATGATGCAAAAGCGCACTTCAGTCGCTAGCAGCGCTCCCGTGCGCTTCGTTATTGTGACGCTGGATAGCCATCTGGCGAGCGCGGTTGCGCGCGCGAACGAGGTGCTGGCCAACGAATTGCCGGGGCTGCGCATCACGCTCCACGCCGCGTCGGAGTGGGGACAGAACCCCGAACTCCTGGCGGAGTGCCTCGACGACATCGAGACCGGCGACATCGTGCTTGTCACCATGCTCTTCATCGAGGAGCACATCCAGGCCGTGCTGCCCTCGCTGTTGGCCCGGCGCGACAAGTGCGACGCCATGATCGCCTGCATGTCCGCCGGCGACGTCGCCAAAGTCACGAAGATGGGCGGCTTCAATATGGACGGCAGCGACACGGGCGTGCTGTCGCTGTTGAAGCGCCTGAAGCCGAAGAGGAAAGAGGGCGAGGCGCCCCAAGCCGGCGGCGCGAGCCAGATGGCGATGCTGCGCCGGCTGCCGAAAATCCTGAAATTCATTCCGGGCTCCGCGCAGGATGTGCGCG
This sequence comes from uncultured Alphaproteobacteria bacterium, assembly GCA_963748525.1. GTDB lineage: Bacteria > Pseudomonadota > Alphaproteobacteria > Rhizobiales > Rhodomicrobiaceae > Rhodomicrobium. The sequence continues at coordinate 183,227 of CAVVJJ010000017.1, read as the reverse complement.
CCTATTTTCTGACGCTGCAATACTGGCTTGCCGGCTCCGACGACAACATGGCTCACATGGTGCGCTTCCTCGTGAACCGCTATGCGAGCGGGCCGCGCCAGGCCCTGCGGGGCAAGCTCTCCGCCGCCGAGCCGATCGATTATCCCGAAGTCGGCGTCTATCACCCGGCGCTGAAGAATCGCGTGGGAACAAGCATCGCCGAACTGCCGCACGCGAACGGCCGCCCCGGCGGCACGGTGGGCGTGCTCGTCATGCGCTCCTATGTGCTCGCGGGCAACTCGCTGCATTATGACGGCATGATCGAAACGCTTGAGAAACGCGGGCTGAACGTCATCCCCGTGTTTGCAAGCGGGCTCGACGCGCGCGAGGCGATCGAGCGCTATTTCATGGCGGATGGCCGCGCGACCATTGACGCGCTCGTCTCGCTCACCGGCTTTTCGCTCGTCGGCGGCCCGGCCTATAATGACGCCAAGGGCGCCCAGGAAATTCTCGCACGGCTCGACGTGCCCTACATCGCGGCCCATCCGGTTGAATTCCAGACGCTGCAGCAATGGGGCGCCGACCAGCGCGGGCTGATGCCGGTCGAAAGCACCATCATGGTCGCGATCCCGGAACTCGACGGCGCGACGGGGCCGGCGGTGTTCGGCGGCCGCTCCGACGGCACGGAAGCGCCTTGCACCGGCTGCGAGCGGAACTGCACTTTTCCGACCTCGCGCGCCCGCGACATGCACTCCTGCCTTGAGCGCGCGGAGACGCTGTGCTCACGCATCGAAAAACTCATCGAGCTTCGCCGCACGGAGCGCGCCAAGCGCAAGATCGGCGTGGTGCTTTTCAACTTCCCGCCGAACGCCGGAAACGTCGGCACCGCCGCCTCGCTCGCGGTCTTTCCCTCGCTCTATAATGTGCTGGTGAAGCTGAAGGAGGAGGGCTACACGGTCGAGGTTCCGGCGTCCGTGGACGAGATGCGCGAACGCATCCTCGGGGGCAATTCGAGCCGCTATGGCACCGCGGCCAATGTGCATGTGCGCATTCCGGTGAACGACTATATCCGCAGCGAGCGCTGGCTGAAGCAGGTCGAGAAGCAATGGGGTCCGGCGCCCGGCAGGGCGCAAAGCGACGGCGCGACGGTGTTCGTGCTGGGCGCGGGGTTCGGCAACGTCTTCGTCGGCGTGCAGCCCGCCTTCGGCTACGAAGGCGACCCGATGCGGCTTCTGTTCGAGCGCGGTTTCGCGCCAACGCACGCGTTCTGCGCGTTCTACCGTTACTTGCGCGATGAGTTCAAGGCGCATGCGCTTCTGCATTTCGGCACGCATGGCGCGCTCGAGTTCATGCCCGGCAAGCAGACGGGCCTTTCCGAAGATTGCTGGCCCGACAGGCTCATCCGCGATCTGCCGAACTTCTATCTTTACGCCGCGAACAATCCTTCGGAAGGCACGCTCGCCAAGCGGCGCGGCGCAGCCACGATCGTCAGCTACTTGACGCCGCCTGTCACGCAGGCCGGCCTTTATCGCGGCTTGCTCGACCTTAAGGGTTCGGTGCAGCGCTGGCGCGAATTTGCCCCGGACGTCGCGCAGGAGGAGCGGGCCGCGCTCGCCTCGCTCATCCAGGCGCAGGCCTCCGCGGTGGATCTTGCAACTGCCGAAACCGCCTGGCCGGTCGAGGAGGCGGAGGGCCGCATCTTAGTGCTTACGAACAAGATCCTTGAGCTTGAGGAGACGCTGATCCCGCACGGCTTGCATGTCGTCGGCAAGCCTGCGTCTGACGACGAGCGCGCCGACCTCCTGACCTTTGCGGGCGAAGCGCTCGACGGCGAAACGCCTGAGCACGCCACCATAAAAGCGGTTTCCGGAGGTGTCTCTCCTGAGGATGCGCTGCGCAAGGCCGGTCACCCGCGCACGCCCAAAAACGTCGAGAAGCTCAGCAAGCTCGCCGAAATGTACGGTCATCTCGGCGAGGACGCGGAACTGCCTGCCATCATCACCGCGCTCGACGCCCGTTATATCAAGCCCGTGCCGGGCGGCGACATCATCCGCAATCCGGAAATCCTGCCTACGGGCCGCAATATCCACGGCTTCGATCCCTTCCGCATCCCGAGCATCTTCGCGATGAAGGAAGGCGAGAAGCAGGCTGCGCGCCTCTTGAACCGGCACATGGACGAAGGCAACCCGCTGCCGGAGTTGGTCGCCTTCGTGCTGTGGGGAACGGACAACCTCAAGACGGAAGGCGAACCCATCGCCCAGGCGCTGGCGCTGATGGGCGCAAGGCCGCGTTTCGACAGCTACGGCAGGCTGTGCGGCGCGACGCTTGTGCCGCTCGCCGCTCTCGGCCGCCCGCGCATCGACGTGGTCATGACCATGTCCGGCATTTTCCGCGACCTGCTTCCCCTGCAGATGAAGCTTCTTGCCGAAGCGGCTTACGAAGCGGCCACCGCCGACGAGCCTGCCGAGCAGAACTTCGTCCGCAAGCACGCGCTCGCCTATCAGGCCGCGCATAAATGCGACATGGAGACGGCGGCGCTGCGCGTGTTCTCGAACGGCGACGGCGCTTACGGCGCCAACGTCAATCTTCTCGTCGACAGCGGCGCCTGGCAGGACGAGGATGAACTGGCCGAAACGTACAGCCGGCGCAAGTCCTTCGCCTATGGCCGCCAGGGCGCGCCGATGGCCCAGCCGGCGCTGCTGAAAACGATGCTCGCCGACGTCGATCTCGCCTATCAATGCCTCGACTCGATCGACCTCGGCGTCACCACCATCGACCAGTATTTCGACACGCTCGGCGGCATCACGCGATCGGTCCGCCGCGCCAAGGGCGGCGAGGAACTGCCTGTCTATATCAGCGATCAGACCCGCGGCGAAGGCAAGGTGCGGACGCTGAACGAGCAGGTTTCGCTGGAAACCCGCACGCGCGCGCTGAACCCGAAATGGTACGAGGGGATGCTGGAGCACGGCTATGAGGGCGTCCGTCAGATCGAAGCGACCGTCACCAACACCATGGGGTGGTCGGCTACGACAGGGCAGGTCGATCCTTGGGTCTATCAGCGCCTTACGCAAACTTACGTGCTCGACGAAGCCATGCGCAAACGACTCGCCGCGCTCAACCCCACGGCGACCGCTCGCATGGTGAACCGCCTGAACGAGGCTCACGAACGAAACTACTGGCAGCCCGACGAGGAGACGCTCGAAGCTCTTCGCAGGGCGTCGGAGGAATTGGAAGACCAAATCGAAGGGGTTGGCATGGAGGAAGCCGCATGACTATTCACCAGCGAATCCCGTCGCAACCCATCCCACAATATCGCGTGAGGGGCGCAGGCCCTGAGAGCGATGGCGATGGCGATGGCAGCGTGCAGGTCCATCTCGACCCCAAGGTAACCATCGGGACGGCGAAGGTTTTCGCGGTCTACGGCAAGGGCGGCATCGGCAAGAGCACGACTTCGTCCAACCTGTCGGTGGCGTTTTCAAAGCTCGGCAAGCGCGTGCTCCAGATTGGGTGCGATCCGAAGCACGACAGCACCTTCACGCTGACGAAGTGCATGGTGCCGACCGTGATCGACATCCTCGAATCGGTAAACTTCCATTCCGAGGAATTGCGCCAGGAAGACTTCGTGTTCGAAGGCTATAACGGCGTAAAATGCGTAGAGGCGGGCGGCCCGCCGGCAGGCACGGGCTGCGGCGGCTACGTCGTCGGCCAGACGGTGAAGCTCCTGAAGGAGCATCACCTTCTCGACGACACCGACGTGGTGATCTTCGATGTGCTGGGCGACGTCGTGTGCGGCGGCTTCGCGGCGCCCCTCCAGCATGCGGAGCGCGCGCTGATCGTGACCGCGAACGATTTCGATTCGATTTTTGCGATGAACCGGATCGCGGCGGCGATCATCGCCAAGTCGAAGAATTATCGCGTGCGGATCGGCGGCGTCATTGCCAATCGCAGCCGGGACACCGACGAAATCGACCGCTTCAACGGCGTCACCGGGCTGAACCGCCTCGCGCACTTCCAGGATCTCGACGCCATCCGCAAGAGCCGCCTGAAGAAGCAGACGCTTTTCGAGATGGAGCCGACCGAAGAGATCGAGGCAGTCCAACAGGAATATTTGCGCCTCGCAAAAGGGCTGTGGGATGGCGCGGAGCCTGAGATCAAGTGCACGCCGATGAAAGACCGCGATATTTTCGATTTCCTGGGATACAATTGATGCCAGACTCCAGCTACCTCGCCCGCCGCGACGACCTTGAAACCTATTTCGATAGGACGGCCGCGGATAACTGGGCGAAGCTGACGACCGACGAGCCCGTCAGCGGCATTCGCGCCACCGTGCGCGCCGGCCGCGACCGGATGCGCGCCACCCTCATGAGCTGGCTTCCCGAAGACCTGCACGGGGCGCGGCTTCTTGATGCAGGCTGCGGGACGGGGCTCCTCTCCATCGAGGCCGCGCGGCGCGGCGCGCATGTCGTCGCCGTCGATCTTTCCCCGACGCTGATTGGGGTTGCGCAGAAGCGAATGCCCGAAGACGTCGCGGAAAACATCGAGTTCCACGCGGGCGACATGCTCGACGGCCGCCATGGAACGTTCGACTTTTGCGTTGCGATGGATTCACTCATTCATTACGCTGCCAAGGACTTGGTCAACGTACTTGCGGGGCTGGCGGAAAGGACGACGTCGAAGGTGGCGTTCACTTTTGCGCCGAAGACGCTGGCTCTCAGCATGATGCACACGGCCGGCAAGCTGTTTCCGAGGTCCGATCGCTCGCCGGCGATTGAGCCCATCAGTGAGTTGAAGCTGACGCGCCTGATCTCCGAGGAGGACCGGCTGGCGCGCTGGCGGGAGGGCCGGTCGCTGCGCATCGTGAACGGCTTCTACACCTCGCATGCGAAGGAACTGATCGCTTCGTGACGGAACTCTGGGACCATACGGAGTCGGGCAAACTTGGTGCTCTCGACGCTCCCGCCGAGGCGAGACAGGCCGGCGCTGCACCCATGCCCTCCCAAGAGGAAGCTGGGGAGATAAAGGCGCCTTTGGCGCCGGCGGACTGTCCCGCCCCTGCCGTGACGCCGGCGGTCTCGCCGTTCCGCGCGGTGCTCGAAAAGCTCGGCCCGCGCTTTCTGCCCTTTGCCGACGCGGCCACGCCACAACTGCCGATGTCTCGCCTGCTCAGGCTTTCGCTGTTCCAGGTGACGGTCGGCATGGCGCTCGTGCTCGTCAACGGCACCTTGAACCGCATCATGATTCTCGATCTCGCGGTGCCCGCATGGCTTGTCGCCCTGATGATCGCACTGCCGCTCGTTTTTGCGCCGTTCCGTGCCCTTCTCGGCTTCAAATCCGACACGCATCGCTCGCTGCTCGGCTGGAAGCGCGTGCCCTATATCTGGTTCGGTACGCTTCTGCAGTTTGGCGGCCTCGCCATCATGCCGTTCGCGTTGATCCTTCTCTCCGGCGACTCGCAGGGTCCGCCGATCCTCGGCAAAGCGGCAGCGGCGCTGGCGTTCCTGCTTGTGGGCGCCGGCCTTCACACCACGCAAACGGCTGGCTTGGCGCTGGCGACGGATCTCGCTCCGGAAGACAAGCGGCCGCGCATTGTCGCCTTCCTCTACGTCATGCTTCTCGTCGGCATGACGGTCAGCGCCGTGCTGCTTGGGCGCCTTCTTGTGAATTTCAGCCAGGTGCGGCTTATCGAGGTGATCCAGGGCGCCGCGCTTGCGACCATGGCGCTGAACCTGATCGCACTGTGGAAGCAGGAGCCGCGCCGGCCAAGGCGCACGCTCAATGCCGAGCCGCAGCCGGATTTCTCAACCTCCTGGCGCGCCTTCATGGCCGGGGGGCCTTGGCGTAGGATTTTCGTGGTCCTCGGCTTAGGCACTGTCGGCTTCAGCATGCAGGACATCCTCATCGAGCCCTATGGCGGACAAGTGCTGCAGATGACGGTCGCGCAGACGACTGCTCTGAGCGCTTTCTTTGCACTCGGGGCGCTGATTGCGCTCGCGGTGGCGGCGCGCCGCCTCGATGGCGGCGCAGACCCATACCGGCTCGCGGCCTATGGCGTGCTGATCGGGCTCGCAGCCCTTACCGCTTTTATCTTCTCGGCGCCGTTGGGCGAGCCGTTGCTATTCGAATTCGGCGTTGTCGCGCTTGGCTGCGGAAGTGGATTTTTCGCCGCGGGCACTTTAACGGCGGCGATGGAACTCGCTAAGCATTCGCAGGCCGGGCTCGCGCTCGGCGCGTGGGGCGCTGTCGGCGCGTCCGCCACGGGCGGCGGCATCGCGCTTGGAGGGGCCCTCCGCGACGTTATGGCAGACCTTGCCGCCAGCGGAAGGCTCGGTCCGGCGCTTGTTGGAGCAGACACCAGCTACCTCATTGTCTATCATCTCGAAATTGCCCTGCTGTTCGCCACGCTCGCGGCCATTGGCCCCCTGGTGCGTATGGCGGGTAATGCATCCAGGCAACCGCCAGCCCACCTCGGCCTTGCCGATTTTCCAGGTTAATAAAACTTTGGAGGTATAAACAATGCCAATTGGCACCATAACTTCCCACGTAGACGTCGCCCAGGTTGTGCTGTACGCGTTCTGGATATTCTTCGCGATCCTGGTTCTCTATCTGCGGCGCGAAGACCGGCGCGAAGGTTATCCGCTGGTTTCCGAGCCACGCGGCGGCAGAGAGACGCCGGGCTGGTTCGCACTCCCGGACAAGAAGGTCTTCCGCCTGTATCACGGCGGCGAAGTCACGTCCCCGCAATCCGTTACCCTTGAGGAAAAAGAACGTCCGATTAAGGCCGTCCCCGCGAGCCATTTCGGCGGATCTCCCCTTATTCCGACGGGCAACCCCATGCTGGACGGCGTCGGACCCGCTTCCTGGGTGCAGCGCTCCAACACGCCGGACCTGACCGTTGAAGGTTTGACGCGAATTGCTCCGCTGCGCGTAGCCAACGATCACACCATCGACGAGCATGATCGCGATCCGCGCGGCTTCAAGGTCTTCGGCGCCGATGGCGAGTTTGCCGGCACCGTCCGCGACGTCTGGGTCGACCGTTCGGAAGTCACGGTTCGCTATCTCGAAGTCGAGATTAAGGGCGGCAAGCGCGTGCTTCTCCCGATCACGTTCTCGAAGATCAATCAGGGCAAGGGCACCATTAAGGTCGAGTCCATCCTCGGCAAGCAGTTCGCCCAGGCGCCGACGCTCGCCAATCCTGACCGCGTCACACGTCTTGAGGAAGATAAGATCGTGGCGTACTACGGTGGCGGAATTCTCTATGCAGAGCCATCCCGTCAGGAGCCTATTATATGACCCATGAGTACGACTTCGAGACGGCACGGGGTATCCCGTACCGTCTTCCCGAAGACGAGAAAATCTTGTGGCAGGGATCGCCGAATTGGCGGTCCCTTGCAGTTCATCTCTGCCACGTGCGCCCCATTACGCTCTATTTCGTGAGCTTGATGATGTGGCGGATCATTGTGGCGGTCTCCGACGGCACGCCGCTTCAGGAGGCTTACGAGATCGATGCGTGGCTTGCCGTCCTTCTGGGCATCGTCATGAGCATCGCCCTGACCTTCGCGGTTCTCTGCGCCAGGACGACAATCTACACCATTACCACGCGCCGCGTGATCCTGCGATACGGCATAGCTTTCACGAAAGCGGTCAATGTGCCCCTGCGCCTAGTGAAGTCGGCGGGATTGAGGGTGCACGGCAATGGCACCGGCGACATCGCTCTTCAGCTTTTCGGTCCGGAGCGCATTGCGTATCTCATTCTCTGGCCGCACGCACGGCCTTGGCGCTTCACCTCGCCGGAGCCTATGCTGCGCGCTTTGCCGGAGCCGCAAAAGGCGGTGGAAGTTCTTCGCGCCGCTCTCGCGCCGTTTCTTGCGCACGGCTCAAGCCAAGCTGAATCAACCAACCAAGAAACCGCTGGCGCCTTTCCTCCGGCGGGAGAAAAGAACAAGTCTGACGTGGGTCAGCCGGCTGCCGAAGCCGCCTAGGTGCACAAAACGCCCCAAAGATGGTAAAAGCTGTGACCAAGCCAGCGCTTTTCGGAGCCGCAGCTGCTGTTGCGGTACTCTCGCTTGTAATCGCCATGAACTTCGCCGGGACGCGCACTCTCACGCCGCAGCGGACTGCTACTTTGACACGCGCGATCCTTTTTCGCGATGGTCCTAACGGCTCCATCGCCGTTTACGATCAAGGCGCCGATCAGCCCTTCATCGTGCTGCCGCGGACCGGAAATACCTTCATGGCCTCGGCAATTCGCCTTCTAGGGGTAAGACGGGAACTTAAGTCCAAGGTCGGGGCGGAAGCGCCCTTTATCCTCACAATGTGGAGCGACGGCCAGCTTTCTCTTACCGATCCGGCGACAGGGGACTATCTCGAACTGGCGGCATTCGGAAAGACAAACGCCGCAACCTTCGTCCAACTCTTGCCAGCTGCAGGCAAATCCCAATGACACGCTCGTTAAGCGATTGGCTGGGGGGACGCGAATCCTTCGAAGCGCCATGCACCGTGGAGGTCGAGCACACCGCGGATAGCCTGCACGCCTATGTGGAACTCGACGGGGACATCGAAATCGGGCCGGGGGACGAAATCATCGTCCACGGAGCTCCGATTCAGCCTGCCTTCGGAGAAAAGATCGTGGAGCGGCGCAAGGCGACGGTAATACGCGCAAACTGGTTCGGCCGCATGACTACGCGCATTCACGCCGGGTTCGAATTGACCGAACTCTACGAGGTGAGCTTTACCCCCAGGAGGAAACTATGATCGAGACACCAAAGCAGGGCGAGGAGATGAACGACTCAACCCGCCTAGCTCAGAAGGACACCCTACTTACGCCGCGTTTCTATACCACCAATTTCGACGAAATCGACAGCGTCGACGTGACGTCTGTGCGGGAGGAATGGGATGGTCTGATCGCCGAGATGAAAAGCGATCCGAACCGCGGTCACTTTATCCGGAACGAAGAATTCGACATCGACACGTCTTCGTTACCCGAGGAACTAAGAAAAGAGTTCGAGGATTTTCTGATTAGTTCGGTTACGGCCGAATTCTCAGGGTGTGTGCTCTACGCGGAAATGAAAAAGCGGGCAAAAAATCCGGATATGAAGGAGTTGTTTGGGCTCATGGCGCGCGACGAGGCGCGGCACGCCGGGTTCATCAATGAAACCCTGAAGGACTTTGGCATCGGCGTCGATCTAGGCTTCCTGACGAAGGCCAAGAAGTACACTTTCTTCCAGCCCAAATTCATCTATTACGCCACCTATCTTTCCGAGAAGATCGGCTACGCGCGCTACATCACCATTTACCGCCAGTTCGAGAAACACCCGGAGTTGAGGTTCCATCCCATCTTCAAATGGTTCAAGGACTGGTGCAACGACGAGTTCCGCCATGGCGAGGCGTTCGCGCTTCTGATGCGCGCCAATCCGCACCTTTTAAGCGGCGTCAACAAGCTCTGGGTGCGATTTTTTGTGCTCGCCGTTTACGCGACGATGTATGTTCGCGATCATTCGCGCCCAGCCTTCTACAAGGCGGTGGGGATGGATCCGACCGACTACGACTTCACGGTCTTCCGTATCACGAGCCAGATTTCGCAGCAGGTGTTCCCCGTCAAGCTCGATCTCGACAATCCGGCGTTTCACCGCGGGTTCGATCGGCTTTTCCGTTTGTCCGTAAAGCGGGAGGCGGCGAAGGCTGAAGGCGGAATTGTTGGACTCCTGAAAAATATAGGCTATTCCGCTGCGGCGGCTGTAACATTTGCGCGGCTCTATGTGCTGCCTGCCGCGCGCAATGAGCTGCCGGACAGGGTGCGGCTGGCTCCAGCATGGTAGTGAGGATGAGGTGATAGAATTCGGGCTCCCTGCAATATTCGTTCTCTTCGTATGGTGGTTCAGCACGGGAGCCGTCATCTATCTCAACAACCTTCCCCAATATACCTACAGATGGAGCTTTCTCGCAGTCACGTTCGTGCTGGGAGGCTCCATTTACGGGCTCTATGAGACGAGCCATAGCGATACGGTCGCGTCCGCCTATCTGAGCTTCACCTTCGGGCTCCTGGCCTGGGCTTGGACTCAGTTCACTTTCTACACAGGATTGATTACTGGCCCGCGGACGAAGGCCTGTCCAGCGTCATGCAAGGGGCCCCGCCACTTCTGGCATGCGGTCGAGACCAGCATGTACCATGAGATCAGCGCCGCGCTCCTCGGCGTCGTAATCTGCTTCACGACCATGACTGGCAAGAACCACGTCGGCTCTTGGACCTATACGATCATTTGGCTCATGCATTCGAGCGCGAAGATTAACGCCGTGCTCGGCGTCAGGAATTTGAACGTTCACTTTTTCCCCGAGCATCTGCGCTATCTGTCGAGCTTCCTCAAGAAGCGGTCGATGAACTTGCTCTTTCCGGTATCCATCACCGTATCCACGGTCGCAATCGCCGTGCTCTGGCATAAGGCCATGGATATACAGCACGATCGCTTCGAACTGTTGTCCTATACATTCTATATCGTCATCCTCGCTTTGGGGATTATCGAGCATTGGTTCCTCGTGCTCCCCATCCCTGCGGAGGCGCTATGGAACTGGAGCGTCAAGGCTAGGAAGGCTTTGACAGGGCCGGAATTTGAAGAGATTGAGATCGGCGAAGGCCGGCTTCCCGCGCCCGCGCTTTTGCCAGCCTACGAAAAGATCGAGATCGTTTCCGAAACGCCTCAGCCCGCGCCGGCGCCAGCGCGTGTTCCGGCCGTGGCTGCGCAAGAGATTTAGGCGGCTGCGCTCCTGCCGCCGGCAATCTTGGCGAAGCCACAGTTTAGCCTTCTGAGCGGCGTTATTTCAGCGCATGTGGCCTTCCATGATGAAAGCGCCGGGGAAGATTATCCGCCTTATGCGGCTGTGCGGTTGCGCTGCTTTAGCGGCCACGCTTGCCGCCTGCGGCGGGTCGGGCGAAAAGCCCGCTAGCGCCGTGACTCCCGGCGCGCCGGATAGCGCGCCCGTCGCCCTTGCGCCAAGAAAAACCTCGCCGCAAACAGTCGTGATGTCCGTCAACCAGGACGAAGTCGCCAAGGCGGCGGAGCGGCTCAGGATGACCAAGAAAAAGAAGGAAAGCCCCTACGATCAGGCAGGCGCCGACCTCAACAGCGACGGACGCGCAAAGGCGCTCGTGCTTTTCACCGGGCAGGACTGGTGCTCGCCCCAAGGCTGCACGCTCGTCATCTTCGAGCCAAGCGACGTCGGCTATCGCCCGATATCGCAAATCGTCGGCGTGAAGCCTCCGGTCGCCGTAGGCCCCGGCTCGAATGCGGGCTGGCGCGATCTCATCGTGAAGTCGGGCGCAAATAAGGTCGTCCGGCTTCAGTTCACAGGCGGAGGCTATCCAACAAATGCGGCGGTGCAACCGGAGGCGGCCTCCGATGCTTCACAATCCGAAGTATTAATCGAGGCGGCGGGCGGGCAGACGGCCGCCGTAGTCCCGGCGCAGACGGACCCCGCTCCCCGGTAAGAAGAATGCGTTCTCAACATGAGGGCGAAAGATATGGACATAGACGACCTTGAGCCGCGCAAACAACCCGCAAAGCCAAAAGACCTGTCAGCATTTTCCGTCGCGGAATTGCAGGCCTACATTGATCTGCTGAAAGCCGAAATCGCCCGCGCGGAGGCGGCAGTCAAGCACAAGGATGCGCACAAGGACGCGGCTAGCGCATTCTTCAAGAAATAGGGAGCGCGGCTCAGGCGGCGGGAAACGCCAGCCTTATGCGGGCGATTTGGCCGTCGACCGGCGACGCGCCTTCATTCGCAGGGGGCAAGCTGTCCTGAAAAATACGCTCCAGGCGCAAAATGCGGTCGTGAAGACGATGGCTCTCCTGGATCAATCTCCTGAAGGTTTCCGGCAGCGCCTCGTAACCCTCCGGCGTCAACGCGCTCTGGCGGGAAAGCGTGACGCGATGCCGGTGATTGTGCGCTTCCGCGGCGGTGATTTCGCCTGCCGCAATCGCCCGGCGCACGAGCAGCCATGAGGCAAGCTGCGTCAGACGGGTCGTCAGCCTGATGCTTTCAGAGGTGTAAGCCTGGCTTGCAGGCGGCGTGAGATGCTTTGAATCCGCCCTTCCCGCCCCATCGAGGTACTCGGCGGTCTCCTCGACGAGGTCCATGCCCTCTCGAAAAAGTTTCGTGAATTGCGGCGAGGTCGTGAAGCGATCGCCGAAGGACAACAGGGCAAAGCTTGGAAGTTCTTGAGAGACGCGGGGGTTGTTCATATCATTCCGCCATACGCATTACAAACAGCCGGTCGCCGCCGGGATTACGCTAAAGCGTAGCAGCAACTTCCTTTCGAATGATGAAAGCGGAAGCGCTCGCTTTGCTGGAGCTAAGCCAAAAAAAAAGCCGCATCAAGACGCGGCTCGAAAAAGTTTGTGGAGGTGCTTCCGGGTCGACCCAGCTTACGATCAAGAAGATTAGCAGAAACCTCTTAACGCGCGGTAAAGCCTAGTTTGCGCTGGCCTTTGCCGGACAAGCCGAGGAGAAACCATGAAGACGATCGTCATCCGCGAACCGGGTGGACCGGATGTTCTTGCTCTCACGGAACTTCCAGCGCCAACGCCGCGCCCGGAAGAAGTCTTAATCAAGGTCGCGGCGGCGGGCGTGAACCGGCCCGACGTCCTGCAGCGCATGGGTCTATATCCGCCGCCTCCCGGCGCCTCGAACATTCCTGGCCTTGAGGTTGCAGGCGAAATTGCCGCGCTGGGCGAAGGCGTCGCTCGATGGCGTGTGGGGGATAGGGTAACGGCGCTGACCGCCGGCGGGGGATACGCGGAATACGCGGTGGCCCACGAGGGCGCCTGCATGCGAGCGCCGAACGGCCTCGGCATGGCTGAGGCGGCCTGCATTCCGGAGACCTTCATGACCGTGTGGCACAACGTCTTCGAGCGGGGCGCGCTTAAGGCGGGCGAATGTTTTCTTGTCCATGGCGGCTCAAGCGGCATCGGCTCGACCGCGATCCAGCTCGCCCGGCATTTCGGGGCGCGCGTGTTCGCCACCGCGGGCAGCGACGAGAAATGCGCGTATTGCGAGAGCCTCGGCGCGGAGCGGGCCATCAATTACAAGACGAATGGCTTCGCGAAGGAAATCAAGGAGCTGACGGCTGGCCGCGGCGTCGATGTCATTCTCGACATGGTGGCCGGCGCCTATGTGCGCGACGATATCGCCTGCGCCGCCGAGGACGGCCGCATCGTCCAGATCGCGTTCCTCAAGGGCGCGCGTGTTGAGCTTGATCTCATGCCCCTGATGCTGAAGCGCCTGACGCTGACGGGCTCCACGTTAAGGCCGAGGAAGCCCGATTTCAAGGCAAGGCTTGCCCGCGAGCTGGAGGAGAAGGTTTGGCCGCTCCTGGAAAGCGGCCAAGTCAAGATCGTGATCGACAAGGTTTTTCCGCTCGCGCAAGCCGCGGAAGCGCACCGGTATATGGAATTGAACGCGCATATGGGAAAGATCGTGCTGGAGGTTTAGCGGACTCGGCCGCCGCTCGGGCTTGAGCCTGGCGCCGGCCGATCCGGCAATCGGCAGCGCGTCAGCGCGTGGCGGCGGCGAGCGCGTCTAGGGCTCCGCGCCATTCAAAGGCCTGAACGGAACAGAGCCAACCTCAAGCTTACGCTCAAAAAAAAAATGTTTAAGCAGACCTGAAGCTTACGTGCGGGCGCTATCGAGCCGGGCGGGCTTGCTCGTCGAATCCAGGATTTGCACAAATGCAAACTGCCTATTATATTGATCTGAACCCTTCGATTGCCGTTTCCCCCAACACAATCGACCAAGACGCCCAGGAAGCCGAGAGGGACGCTTCCAGGACCGGAGGAAATTTATGAGCGAAATACCCCTGATGCCGAAGGCGACCGCCGTCTGGCTCGTCGAGAACACTTCGCTGACTTTTGAACAGATCGCCGATTTTTGCGGCTTGCATGTGCTCGAGGTGAAGGGCATCGCCGACGGCGACGTGGCGCACGGCATTCGCGGCTTGGACCCCATCACGTCGGGCCAGCTCAGCCGCGAGGAAATTGCGAGCGCCCAGAAAAGCCCCGCCTACCGGTTGAAGCTCGCCAAGTCGAAAGTGTTCATCCCCGAGATCAAGGCAAAGCGCGCGCCGAAATACACCCCGGTGTCGCGCCGTCACGACCGGCCGAACGCCATTCTGTGGCTTCTCCGGCATCACGCCGAGCTGCGCGACTCCCAGATTATGCGGCTTGTCGGCACGACGAAATCGACGATCGAATCCATACGCGAACGCACGCATTGGAACTCGGCCAATTTGCAGCCGCAAGATCCGGTTGCGCTCGGGCTCTGCTCGCAAATCGACCTCGACGCCGAGGTCAAGAAGGCCGCAAAGCGCACGGAAGAGGAGCGCAAGGAGGCGCCAGTTCCTGCCGGAATCACGATCCAGCCGCTTTCGGAGCAGCCCTATCTCGACATCGAGGAGTGGAAATAAGGCTGGGCGCGAGAATGACCTCGAATTGCATATCCTGCCGTCATGCAGGCTTATCTTGACCTCTTGCGCATGGTGCGGGAACGCGGCGTCAAGCGCGGCGACCGCACGGGGACCGGCACGCTGAGCCTGTTCGGCCATCAGATGCGGTTCGATCTCTCACGCGGCTTTCCGCTTCTGACCACCAAGAAGCTGCATGTGAAATCCATCGTCCATGAGCTGCTCTGGTTTCTTAAGGGCGATACGAACATCGCCTATCTCAGGGAGCACGGCGTTTCCATCTGGAACGAATGGGCGGACGAAAACGGCGATCTCGGCCCCGTTTACGGCGCGCAGTGGCGTTCCTGGCCCGCCCGCGACGGCGGCGCCATCGATCAGATCGCCGAGGTTGAGCGGGCGCTGCACGCCGATCCCAATTCCCGCCGCCACATCGTCACGGCCTGGAACCCCGCCGACCTGCCGCGCATGGCGCTCGCGCCCTGCCATTGCCTCTTTCAGTTCTATGTCGCGGAGGGGCGGCTTTCCTGCCAGCTTTACCAGCGGTCGGCGGACGTCTTCCTTGGCGTTCCCTTCAACATCGCCTCTTATGCGCTTCTCACCATGATGATGGCGCAGGCTACGGGCCTTGAGCCGGGCGAGTTCATTCATACGTTCGGCGACGTGCATCTCTATCTGAACCACATCGAACAGGCGGAGGAGCAGCTCAAGCGACGCCCTGGGCCGCTGCCCACGATGACGCTGAACCCCGATGTGCGCTCCATCTTCGATTTCGCCTATGGCGACTTCACGCTCGAAGGATACCGCCCGCAGCCGGCGATCAAGGCGCCTGTCGCGGTGTGACCGAAGGCGCGCGCTTCACCCTGTCTCTTATCGTGGCAGTCGCCGATAATGGCGTGATCGGGCGGCAAGGCGGCCTGCCCTGGCGGCTCTCGAGCGATCTGCGCCGTTTCCGCAAGCTGACCATGGGCCATCCGCTCATCATGGGGCGCAAGACATTTGAATTGATCGGCAAGCCGCTCGACGGCCGGGACTCCATCGTCGTCACACGCGCCGCGCCGCTTAGAGCCGCCGGAAAAGATGGCGTATTCTTTGTTTCCTCGCTTGAAGCGGCCTTGGCGCTCTCGCGCGAGCGAGCGAGTGAGAGGGGCGTCAGCGAAGCCTTCGTGATTGGCGGCGCGGAAATATTCGCCTCGGCTCTGCCGTTCGCCTCGCGCATTTACCTGACGCGCGTGCATGCGTCGCCCGAGGGGGACGTTCGCTGGCCGGCGACGCTCGGCGCGGATTGGCGAGAGGTCTTGACGCGGGACCGCCCGGCGAGCGATCGTGACGATTTTCCCGTCACCGACGCGATCCTCGAACGCCGTTAAAGGAGCTTGAACCTTCCCTTGCGTGCTTCCATATGCGGACGGAGCGGGTTCATAACAATCAGTTAAGAATAACGGCCTATGCCTCGTAGCGGATGACGGCGCGCCAGTCCTGACGTCATTGACATCCAGTTACAGACCTGATGAATAACGGCCGGGCCGAATTCGGCGATCCCGCCGGTTTGCAAAGGAAATCAAATGCCGTGGAATCAGAACAGCGGCGGCGGCTGGAAGGGCGGTCCAGGCGGGCCGTGGGGCCAAGGGCCTGCTGGCGGCGGCACGCCTCCCGATCTCGAAGAACTCCTGAAGCGCAGCCAGGACAAGCTTCGGCAAGCGATGCCCGGCGGCATCGGTTTTTTCGGCTCGGCCCTGATCGTACTGGTCGCCGCAGCCGCCATCGGCTATTTCGGCTTCACGGTGCGGATCAATCCGGACGAGCGCGGCGTCGTTCAGCGCTTCGGCAAGTTCGACCGCGAGCTTTACAACGGCATTAACTTCCGCTGGCCCTACCCGGTCGAGGAAGTCACCGTCATTCCCTATACGCGTCAGAACCGGATCGAAATCGGCTTCAGCTCCGGCGCCGCCGGGCCCTTCGGGCCAATTCGCTCGCCCAATCGCTCCGAGGAAAGCCTGATGCTGACCGGCGACGAAAACATCGTCGATGTTAACTTCAGCGTGTTCTGGAACGTGAAGGACGCCCCCGCCTTCCTCTTCAACGTGCGAAACCAGGGCGACAGCCTCGACGCTAATTCGAACGTGAAGGCGGTTGCGGAAAGCGCAATGCGCGAGGTCATCGGCCAGAACGAGATCCAGCCCATCCTGACGAAAAGTCGCCAGGAAATCGAAGAGTTGGTGAAGGTTCTGCTGCAACGCACGCTCGATAGCTACAAGGCCGGGATCAGCATCACGCAGGTCGTCCTGCAAAAAGTGGACCCGCCCGCGGAGGTCATTGCGGCGTTTCGCGACGTGCAGGCGGCGCGCGCCGATCAGGAACGCGCTCGCAACGAGGCCGAAGCCTACGCCAATCGCGTGATCCCAGAGGCGCGCGGCGAGGCGCAGCGCATCTTGCAGGCCGCGCAGGGCTACCGAGAGCAGTCCGTTGCCGAGGCTAAGGGCCGGACCGACCGTTTCCTGAAGGTGTATGACGAATACCAGAAGGCGCCAGAGGCGACGCGGCGCCGGATGTACATCGAGACACTCGAGCGGGTGCTGGGCGGCATGGATAAGCTGATCATCGACGAGAAGGCCAACGCGAACGGCGTGGTCCCGTATCTGCCGCTTGGCGAGCTTCAAAAAGCCGGACAGGGCGGAGGCCAGCGATGAGAACGGCATTCATCGGGTTTTTCCTGCTGCTTTTCGCAAGCATCGCGATCGCCATCGGGTTTTCCGCCTTCATCGTCAGTCAGACCCACCGCGCTCTCGTCTTGCAGTTCGGCGAGCCCGTCCGGGCGATTGACGAGCCGGGCCTCTATTGGCGCACCCCCTTCATTCAAACGGTGGAGCAATTCGACCGCCGCATCCTCGATCTGCAGACCGACGAGCAGGAAGTCATCGCCTCCGACCAGAAGCGCCTGATCGTCGATGCTTTCGCCCGCTACCGGCTTACCGACCCCCTGCAATTCTACCGCGCCTTCCGCAGCGAGGTCGGCGCGCGGCAGCGGCTCACGGCCATCGTCGATTCTACGATCCGCAGCGTGCTAGGCCGCGCCACCTTTATCGATCTCGTCCGCAACAAACGCGAAGACTTGATGAAGCAGACGATCAAGCAGGTGAACGACGACGTGAAGACGCTTGGCGTGGAGATCGTCGACGTGCGCATCCGGCGCGCCGACCTGCCCGAGGCGAACAGTCAGGCAATCTACCGGCGCATGCAAACCGAGCGGCAGCGCGAAGCGGCTGAACTGCGCGCCCAAGGCAGCGAGCAGTCGCAACGCATCAAGGCCTCCGCCGATAAGGATGTTACGGTGCTTCTTGCCAACGCCACCCGCGACTCGGAGCGGATGCGCGGCGACGGCGACGCGGAGCGCAACCGCATCTATGCCGAATCCTTCAACAAGAACCCCGATTTCTTCGCGTTCTACCGATCCATGCAAGCCTATGAGGAGGCTCTTAAAGGCTCGCACACGCGCATCGTCGTTTCGCCCACGTCCGAGTTCTTCCGGTACTTCAACGACCCACAGTCGAAGGCGGGCGAGGGAGCCAAGCCGCAGCAGCCGGGGCCGCAGCCCGGCTCAAGCGCCTCGGTTTTGACCGCGCCCGTTCGGTGAGGGACGAGCTTTGCCTGAGAGGATAGTTAACAGCCGTTTTGCGCCGCCTGGCGCATTAGGGACGTTGCGTTCGGCGCGTTTATGATCCACTTTATATGGCGGGGGCGCGTGCCTGGTGGGCGGTTCGCGGCGTCGTTTTTTTGTGCTTTTGCTGAGGCCCCAATGACGATCCATCATCGTTCCCGGCTCTTCGTAGGCGCGGCCCTCCTAGCCGTGACGTGCCTCGCGGGAGCCTCGCGGTCATTCGCCACGGATGCGCGGTCCGATCTCACATTTGCCGATGTCGCGAGCCGCGTTCGGAATTCGGTGGTCACTGTAGCTTCAGCGATCGTCGACAATAAGCAAGCGGCCGAGGAAAGGCATCGGATTGCAAGGAACCGGGATCGCGGCGCCGACGGATCGCGATCTTTCGAAGACTTCGGCCCAGACCGCCCGAGGCGAGGTTCGCACGAGCCCGCCCGCCAATTCACCTCCATCGGCTCGGGCTTCATCATTGACCCAAGCGGATTGATCGTCACGAACAATCACGTGATCGAGGGCGGGAACGCCATTTACGTCATCTTATCCGACGGCACAGAGCTCAAAGTCGACAAGGTCTTGGGTCGCGACCCAAAAACGGATATTTCTCTGCTCAAGGTTACGCCCAAGCCGTCGAAGCCGCTTCAGGCGACTCCTTTTGGCGACTCGGGACAGATGCGCGTCGGCGATTGGGTCATTGCAATCGGCAACCCCTTTGGTCTGAATGGCACCGTCACCGCCGGGATTATCTCCGGGCGCGGGCGGGATATCAATGCCGGACCCTACGACGATTTCCTGCAAACCGACGCCGCGATCAATCGCGGAAATTCGGGCGGTCCCCTCTTCAACGCCGTGGGCGAGGTCATCGGCATCAATACCGCGATCTTCTCGCCCTCGGGCGGAAGCATAGGACTTGGCTTCGCCATCCCCTCGAACACAGCGCGACGAATTGTAGATCAGCTTCAGCGGTACGGCCAGACGCGCTGGGGCTGGATCGGCGTGCGCCTGCAGACCCCAAGCGATGATCTCGCGGCGGGACTCCATCTCGCGAGCGCGGAGGGCGCGCTCATCGCCAGGGTCGACAAGGGCGGTCCTGCCGACGAGGCCGGCATTGTTGAAGGCGATCTCGTGCTTTCCTTCGCGGGAACTGAGATACGCCACGCGCGGCAGTTGCCTCGCTACGTCGCTCAATCGACCGTCGGCGAGGACGCCGACGTCATCATCCTCCGGCGGGGGGAGCGCAAGACGGTCAAGATCAAGGTTGGCAGGCTCGACGAAACCGATGGCTCTGCGCAGGCGCAATTGCCTCATCCGAAAGCCAGGCGTCAGAAGTTTGGCAAAATGAGCTTCGAGCCTCTCTCCGATGAAAACCGCCAACTCTTTGAGCTTGCTTCGGACGCCGAGGGCGCACTGGTCGCCGCGGCGCCGTCTCAGGCCGCCTCGGACGAGCGGCTGCAACCGGGAGATTTGGTCGTCGAAGCCGCGCATCGCCCCATACGCAGCCTGGACGATCTTGAAGAGCGAGTGTCGGAGCTTCGCCGCTTGGGACGCAGCGAGGTGCTCCTGACCGTTCAGGATCGCGTTGGAGGCCTCCGTTTCGCCGCGCTTCCCCTCGATGCAGAATAGCCAGCCTCCAGATTTGACCGAACTTCTCAAGTCGGCCGCGAAATCTCCGATCTACGTCTACCGCTATGCGATTTCGCCGCTCATCGGCCCACGCTGCCGTCATCTGCCGACATGCTCGCAATATGCGCTCGACGCCATCGATCTGAACGGCGTTTGGACCGGCGGCTGGATTGCGCTCGGGCGCTTCGCGCGCTGCCATCCCTGGGGCACGAGCGGCTATGATCCCGCCCCAGACCTTAGGGGCGCCGGTATCCCCTTCTGGGCGGTCTGGCGGTATTTCGCCGCGCGCCGGGCATCCTGACGGCGCGAATGCGATTGCCAAGGTTCGCGCAGCGGTCGAAGCCAAAAGGAATGGCGTCGTCAAGTTCAGCGAACTCTACCTTAAGATTAAGCCTTCGATTTTGACACCCAGGGCAAGCGCCAGCGCGGGCGCGTCCTTAAAACTCTGTTCGCAGAAAATACCTTCCGAAACCTATGTCGACACCCTGGCGGCAAGACGCTGCCTCGCCGCCTGCCTGGCCCTCTTCCGACCGCGTCGAGGCTCGGGGCGATGAATAGGCCGGAGCGCCGAATTTGCAGGCGACGGCTTGCTCTGCGAATTCGAGCGGCATAGCCTCCGCAGCTCACACGCATTTTTCGGGAGGATTGCCATGCGAATACTGATCCTGGGCCTGTTTCTCGCGCTCGGCGCTGGCGCCGCCGCCGCCGGCGAAGCTTCGCCAAACGCGAGGTATTGTGCTGCGTTTTGGAGGACTGACGGCTCTTTCGGTTCCAAAAATCAGCCTTACGACGAATATGAAGCCGAAGTTCGAAAGAAATGCCAAGTTGGCGACATCATCACCGTGGCGGACGTCGTCGCTGTTGCACACCTTTGCGATCTATCTAAGCCGGTGGTTAGCGGCAGCGAGCAATACGGGCACGGCGGTCACGTTTGCTATTTGGCGCCGAAGCGCGAAGTCTACTAGCGGGCTCCGGACGGCGACGCCCCTCGTTCACCATGCGCGCCGCGATTGCGGATTGTCCCGTCAAGGCCCTTGCGCGCGGACGCCGTTTCGCCTATTTTCCCGCTAGCTCAACATCATCTCTGACAAAGAGTGGGCCTGCCGGTCCGCTCTTTTTGTTTATCCGGCGTAAGAAGCGCCGGGCCCTGGAGCGCATGGAAAAGGACACGGCATCGGCGAATACGGAAGGAACGGCCCTCGCGGCGCCGGCCGAGCGTTTCGTTCGGGAGACTGGCTCCGCAGCGGAGCTTGCCGCGCTTGTGGAGCCCGTGCTCGAGGACATGGGATTTCGCCTCGTGCGCGTCGCTATGTCGAAACGCGACGGCGGCACGATCCAGATCATGGCCGACAAGGCGGGCGGCGCCATCAATGTCGACGACTGCGCAAAGATCAGCCGCCGCCTGTCGCCGCTGCTCGATGCGCACGACCCTGTCGAGGGGCGCTATTTCCTTGAAGTGTCGTCTCCGGGCATCGACCGCATCCTGGTCCGCCCGTCCGATTTCGAGGACTGGGCGGGCTTCGAGACGAAGGTGGAGCTGAAGGAGCTGATCGACGGGCGCAAGCGTTTTCGCGGCGTCCTCGAAGGCTACGAGAACGGCGAAATGCTGCTGCAGGTTCAGCTCGACGAGGAGGGCGAGCCGCAAACGATCGGGCTTCCGGTCGCACTCATACAAGATGCGAAGCTCGTGCTGACGGACGAACTCATCCGGGCATCGCTTACAAAAGCCAAGACCGCCGGCAAATGGTCCGAAGGCGGCGAAATTGAAGAGCACGACATAAAAGAAGATCACGACATAAAAAAAGATGCGGAGTTGAATGATGGCGCAGATCGGAATTAGCGCAAACCGCCTGGAACTTTTGCAAATCGCCGATGCGGTCGCGCGCGAAAAGTCGATCGACCGCACGCTCGTGTTGTCCGCGATGGAGGACGCGATCCAGAAGGCCGCGAAATCGCGCTATGGCAGCGAGAACGAGATCAGGGCCGAGATCGATCCGCGCACCGGTGAGATCAAGCTGTCGCGGCTTCTCGAAGTGGTCGAGCGCGTGACGCTGGACGCGACCGAAATCAGCCTGAAGGACGCGAAAAAGCGCAATCCGGAAGCGGAGGTGGGTGATTTCATCGCAGAGCCGTTGCCGCCTCTCGACTTTGGCCGCGTTGCGGCGCAAAACGCCAAGCAGGTCATCGTGCAGAAAGTTCGCGAGGCCGAGCGGGAGCGCCAGTTTGAAGAGTATAGGGATCGCGTGGGCGAGATAGTCAGCGGCATCGTGAAGCGCGCCGAGTATGGCAACGTCATGATCGACCTTGGGCGGGCCGAAGCGATCGTCCGACGCGACGAGACCCTGCCTCGCGAGAACCATAAGCTCGGCGACCGAGTTCGCGCCTACGTCTACGACGTGCGGCGGGAGAATCGCGGCCCGCAGATCTTCCTGTCGCGCACGCGCCCCGAATTCATGGCGAAGCTGTTCGCGCAGGAGGTGCCGGAAATCTACGACGGCATCGTCGAGATCAAGTCTGTGGCGCGCGATCCTGGCAGCCGCGCGAAAATCGCAGTTGTTTCAAAGGACAGCTCCGTCGATCCCGTCGGCGCCTGCGTCGGCATGCGCGGCAGCCGCGTGCAGGCCGTGGTGAATGAGCTTCAGGGCGAGAAGATCGACATTATTCAATGGTCGCCCGACGCCGCCACCTTCATCGTGAACGCGCTGGCGCCCGCCGAAGTGGCCAAGGTCGTGCTCGACGAGGAATCCGAGCGCATCGAGGTGGTGGTGCCGGACGAGCAATTGAGCCTCGCCATCGGCCGCAAGGGCCAGAATGTCCGCCTCGCCTCGCAGCTTACGGGCTGGGACATCGACATCCTGACCGAAGCCGAGGAATTGGAGCGCCGCCAGAAGGAATTTGCGGAGCGTACGGCCGCATTCGTAGCCGCCCTCGACGTGGACGAGATGATCGCTCAGCTTCTCGTTTCGGAAGGTTTCACCTCGGTGGAGGAGCTTGCATTTGTGGAATTGCAGGAGGTCGCGAGCATCGAGGGCTTCGACGAGAACACTGCTCAGGAGATCCAGGAGCGCGCGCGGGAATTCCTGGAGCGCCAGGAAGCTGAGCTGACCGAGAAGCGCCGCGCGCTTGGCGTCGAGGACGAGCTTGCGGAAGTCGAAGGGCTTACCGCCGCGATGCTCGTCACGCTCGGCGAGAATGGGATCAAGTCGGTCGAGGATCTCGCTGACTGCGCGACGGACGAACTCGCCGGTTGGCAAGAGCGCGCTCACGGGCAGACCAAGCAGCACCCGGGAATCCTTCAGAGTTTCGAATTGAGCAAATCCGACATCGAGGCGCTGATCCTGAGCGCGCGCGTCAAGGCCGGATGGATCGAGCCGCCCCCGCCCGCGGAAGAGTGGGAAACCGGAGCGGGCGAGGACGAAAGCGCCGGCCATCAGGGCGATGGCGAAGGGGGCCGCGATGCAGATCGCGAAGAAAAAGCGCTCTGACCCCGAGCCCATACTGGACTTTCAGGAAGCGGCCGCACATGTTAGTGAGGGCGAAGAAGGCGACAGCGCTTACATCATCCCGGTTAGAACCTGCATTGTGGAGCGAGCGAGGAAGGAAAAGCCGTTCCTGCTCCGGTTCGTGCTTTCCCCGCAGGCGGAGGTGGTTCCCGACCTCAAAGGGACTCTTCCTGGCCGTGGCGTTTGGGTGACAGCCAGGAGACAGAGCGTGGCGGAGGCCGTGAAGCGGCGCGCCTTTCAAAGAGCGTTCAGAAAGCCGGTTGCTGTCAGCGATAGCCTTCCTTTAGAAGTGGAACAGCTTTTTAAGCGATCTGCGTTAGAACGGTTATCGATTTGTAATAAGGCTGGGCTTTTGGTTGCCGGGTTTTCGAAAGTCGAAGAAGCGCTAAGGCGATGCGAGATTGTTGCGCTCCTTCATGCCGATTCCGCGGCGGCGGATGGCAGGGCGAAGCTCGATAGGAAGTTTCAAGCCTCATCTTCAGGAACAGGACATACCCCGCCAGAAAATCGCTTCACATCCGCTGAAATCAGTTTGGCGGCGGGAAGCACGGGTGTAATACATGCGGGACTAAGGGAAGGCGGGGCGACCCGCGCCTTCTTGGAAGCTCTCGATCTTTTAAAGGCCTATTGCGCAGGGGAAGCCTTGGCTGACTCGCCGCGCCAGGATAGAGAATGAGCGAAACGAAAGAAACGGATCACAAAACGGCGGGCGGCCGGAAGACGATGTCGCTGAATGTAAAGCGGACGGTCGAGCAAGGCCACATCCGCCAGAACTTCAGCCATGGGCGCTCGAAATCCGTTCTGGTCGAGACGAAGCGCAAGCGAGGCGTTGGTTCGAGCCCGTTGCCCGAGGAGCCGCAGCAGAAGCCTGCGCCGCACAAACCGGAGCACCGCGCCTTTCAGAAGCCGGCGCCCGAGCAGGCGCCCGCGGACAAGCGCCCCCAAAAGGTGCTGCGCCAGCTTTCGGTCGGCGAAGTCGACGCTCGGGCGCGCGCGCTGATCGAGGCGCGCAAGCGTGAGGACGTCGAAAAGCGCGAGCGAGAGGTTGAAGAGGCGCGCCTGCGCGAGGAAGAGATGCAGCGGGCCGCCGAGGAGCAAAAGCGGAAGGCCGAGGACGAAGCCGCCGCCCGGATAGCCGAAGTGGAAGCGGAACGGGAGCGCGTAACCGAGGCCGCAATTGCGCCGAAAACCGAAGACGCAGCTCCCCGCGCCGAAGCGCCCCCGGCCCGCCGGACCGGCCCGGACTCGCGCAGTCCCGCTCGTCCTCTTGATGATCGCAGGCAGCAGGGCGCAGGCACGCGCACGACAGAAGGCGGACAGCGTCCCGGCGCGAGCGGACCGCGCGATGGCGCTCGGCCACAGGGCCGAGATAGCGGCGCCCGCGCGGAAACGCCCCGACCCGGCGGAGCCGCGGCGGCCGGAAGCCGCCCAGCTTTTGGCGCACGTCCCGCTCCGGGCGGCGGCAGGCCCGCCCCAGCGCCAGTGTTGGAGATCGGCGGACGCCCCGAGCGCTCGCGGCCCGATGGCGATCTTGCCCTTCGTGCCCGCGCTGCCGACGCGGACGAGGATGAGCGCCGCGCCAAGCGTGGCGGGGTTCCCGGCAAGGCGCCGGCCGCTCCCGTAAAGAAGGGGACTGTCGAACGCCTTGGCCGTCAGCGTCTCACTCTTTCCAATGCCCTCGATGAGCAGCAGCGCGAACGCAGCCTTGCCTCGCTCCGGCGCCAGCGCGAACGTCAGAAACTTCAAGCGCTGGGCGGGGCCCGGCAGGAGCGCGTCAAGATTTAACGCACAGTTCAATTGCCGGAAGCGATCACAATCCAAGAGCTGGCAAACCGCATGGCCGAGCGCGCGGTCGACATCATCAAGTTCCTGATGAAACAGGGGCAGATGTTGAAGATCAACGACGTGATCGACGCCGACACCGCGGAGCTTGTCGCGGCGGAGTTCGGGCATACGGTAAAGCGCGTTTCGGAGGAGGACGTCGAGGAAGGCTTCATCGGCGAACTGGACTTAGAGGAGGCTTTGAAGCCGCGCGCCCCCGTCGTCACCATCATGGGCCACGTCGATCACGGCAAAACGTCGCTGCTCGACGCCATCCGGGAAGCGAATGTTGTCGCGGGCGAAGCAGGCGGCATCACGCAGCATATCGGCGCCTATCAGGTCAGAACCGCGGACGGCGACCCGATCACCTTTATCGATACGCCGGGCCACGCGGCGTTCACCGCCATGCGCGCTCGCGGCGCCAAGGTGACGGATATCGTGGTGCTGGTGGTTGCGGCCGACGACGGCGTCATGCCTCAGACGGTTGAAGCCATCAATCACGCGAAAGCGGCCGGCGTGCCGATCATCGTCGCGATCAACAAGATCGACAAGCCAGACGCCGATCCCCTGCGCGTGCGCACCGATCTCTTGTCGCACGATGTTGTGGTCGAGAGCATGGGCGGCGACACGCTCGAAGTCGAAGTGTCCGCCAAGCAGAGGACCAATCTCGACAAGCTTCTCTCCGCGATCCACCTGCAGGCCGAGGTGCTTGAGCTGAGCGCCAACCCCGACCGCCCGGCGGAAGGCATCGTGATCGAGGCCAAGCTGGAACGCGGCCGCGGTCCAGTGGGCACTGTGCTCGTTCAGCGCGGAATGCTCAAGGTTGGGCAACTCATCGTGGCGGGCCGCGCCTGGGGCCGCGTGCGCGCCCTCATCGACGACAAGGGCGAGAACGTGGTCGTTGCAGGGCCTTCGACCCCGGTCGAGGTTCTGGGCTTCGACAGCGCTCCGGAAGCTGGAGATCAACTCGCCGTAGTCGAAAGCGAAGCCCGCGCCCGGGAGCTTACCGAGCACCGCGTGCGCAAGCTCCGCGACGTCAGGGCGGTCGGCGCCGGCGCCCGCAGCTCGCTCGAGCAGATGATGAAGCAGGCCGCCAAGGGCGGCAAGAAGGAGTTCCTCCTTATCATCAAGGGCGACGTTCAGGGTTCGGTCGAGGCGATCAACGCCGCTCTCGAAAAGCTGGGCACGGACGAAGTCGAGGCGCGGATCATCCACTGGGGCGTCGGCGGGATCACGTCCTCCGACGTTGCGCTGGCTGAGGCTTCGGGCGCCGTCATCATCGCGTTCAATGTCCGCGCCGATGCGCAGGCCAAGCAGCAGGCCGAGCGCGATGGCATCGAAATTCGCTACTACGCCATCATCTATGACCTCGTGGACGATGTGAAGAAGGCCATGTCGGGGCTTCTCGCTCCGGTCGTGCGCGAAGAATTCCTCGGAAATGCCGAGATCCTCGAAGTGTTCAACATCTCGAAAGTTGGCAAGGTCGCGGGCTGCCGCGTCACCGAGGGCAAAGTGGAGCGCGGCGCGAACGTGCGTCTCATCCGCGACAATGTGGTGATCCACGAGGGCAAGCTTTCCACGCTGAAGCGCTTCAAGGACGAAGTCCGTGAAGTTGTGGCTGGCCAGGAATGCGGGATGGGCTTCGAGAATTACCATGACATGAAGCAAGGCGACGTCATCGAGTGCTTCCGCACCCATATCGAGACGCGCTCGCTGTAGGGACAAGCCCGCTGGATCGCGGGCTTCATCCCCCCAATTCAGATTGCGCCGGCTCCTGCGGGCGAAAGCCCAACCGTTGAAATCGCGCCGCCGCGGCCCATTTTCTGCGGGGGCCATCAGCCGGGAGCCGACCTTGCAGGAGAAAAGCGCCGCTTGGCGCGTGAGCGTGTTGGCGGGTGCGCGCGCCATCAGCCGGGAGGATTGGGACGCTTGCGCAAATCCCCCGGACCAGCCCTACAATCCGTTTCTTGCTCATGACTTCTGGCTGGCCTTGGAGGAGAGCGGCTCGGCGTCGTCCAAAACGGGCTGGGCGCCGTGCCACCTCGTTCTGAAGGACGGCGACAAGGCGGGGGCAATCCTGCCGTGTTATCTCAAATCCCATTCCTTTGGAGAATATGTCTTCGACCGCGCCTGGGCGGACGCCTATGATCGCGCGGGCGGCCGCTATTATCCAAAGCTGCAAACTTCGGTTCCGTTCACGCCGGTCGCGGGGCGACGCATGCTGATCCGGCCCGGCGTGCCAGAGGACGAGGCGCGGGCGCTTCTCACCGCCGCCGCAGTCGAACTCGCAAAGCAGAACCGGGCCTCGTCCTGGCATGCAACCTTCGCAACGAAAGCGGAGTGGGAGGCGCTGGGCGGAATGGGCTTTCTGCAGCGGACCGACACCCAATATCATTGGCACAACCGCGGCTATGAAGCCTTCGACGACTTTCTGACGGCGCTCGCCTCGCGAAAGCGAAAGGTGGTGCGCAAGGAGCGCGAACAGGCTCGCGCCTCCGGCGTCGCCCTCGAATGGCTCACGGGCTCCGACATCAAGGAAGCGCACTGGGACGCCTTCTTCAAATTCTACGTGGACACCGGCAACCGCAAATGGGGCAATCCCTATCTCACGCGCAAGTTCTTCAGCCTCGTGGGCGAGCGCATGGCGGACCGCATCCTGCTCGTGATGGGAAAACGGAACGGCGCCTACGTCGCGGGAGCGCTGAACTTCATCGGCGGCGACACGCTCTATGGCCGCTACTGGGGCTGTCTCGAAACGCACAGCTTCCTGCATTTCGAAGCGTGCTATTACCAGGCCATCGACTACGCCATCGCGAACAAGCTTGCGCATGTGGAGGCGGGCGCGCAAGGAGAGCATAAGCTCGCGCGCGGCTATGCGCCCGAGACAACCTACAGCCTGCACTATTTCGCCGACCCCGGACTCGCATCGGCCGTAGCACATTATCTGCGCCAGGAGAGGGCGGTCATCGAACGGGAGAAGGAAATCCTGAGCGGCGCGCTGCCCTACAAGAAGGGCGATTAACGCGTCAAGACGCCCGTCACGCTGCACGCTCCAGCGCGTTCCTGCAGGGCGCTGTCTCTGGCAGACGGTGGCCATCGGCCGCGTGACCTATTTCAACCTCCGCGCCGAGGCGCGCGCCCATTGGCGCTTGGACAATTCTCCGCCGAGACTTTTGCGGCTTGACGCTTCTGCCGCGCTGCATTAGTCCCTGCCGCGGAACAGGCACGCGAAGCTATGCGCATTTGCTGGCCCTCTCACGACGGGATTGGCGCCATGACATTGACCTATCTTCGAGCCGGCGCATTTGTTATCGCGCTGACAGCGGTCGCAACCCAGGCCTTTGCCGGGCCGGACGATTACGAGGTGCAGTCCGTTTCAGGCGAGATCAAGGTCGGCAAGGGCAGGGCGCTTGCGATCAAGCTCGTCGACAAGCGGACCAAGAAGCCGGTGCAGGGCGTGGTTTTCCTTAAGACGCAGATCGACATGTCGCCCGAGAATATGGCGGACGTTAAGGGCAAGGTTGCGCCGGACAAGTCCACCGACCCGGCCGTTTACCGGTTCAAGGCGGACTTGAGCTTGTCGGGCCTGTGGGCGCTGAAGCTGCAGGCGAAAGTGCCCGGCGAGGGCGCGACGATTCCGGGCGTGCTCATCCTGCGGGCCAACGACTGACGCCAGCGCCGTCCGCGAAGCTCACGGGTATGTCGGCCCGTAGAAGCGGCGCAGCGGCACGCGCTCGTCCTCGCTTGGGCGTTCGAAGCGTGCGGGAGGACCGTCTTCGGAGCGCGCATGCGGCGAATACCCGTATGGCCTCGGATAATCATACTCGCCGGAATAGCGTTCGTCGCGCGCCTGCTCGCGATAGGCCTCGCACCCGTGGCCGCAATAGCCCCTCCTGACGCGGCGATACCAGCACAAGATCCCGCAGCTTTGCCCGCAGGAGTCGCCGTCGCAGCGCCTGTAGCTGCGCCATTCCTGGTAGTCGCGTTCGCGCGGCCTATGATAATACCGCCGCGAGCCCGGATAGATATTGACGGTCCCGTAGTTGTTCTCGATATAAACCTGAGGCGTCGCGTGGGGGCGCCGCCCGAACCAGGGACGGGGCGGGCAAGCATAATCCCAGCCGCAGCCATATTGCGCCTTTGTAACGGAAGACGATCCCGCAAAGGAAAGCGAAAATGCCGCCTTGGAGAGAGGCGCCGCAAACAAAGAGGTCGCGGCCGCGCCCACGCCCAGGGCGACGGCGCAAAATGCAAGCGCGAGAAAGAGCCGCTTTTTCATCAACCAGCCTCCGGCCTTTACCGGCACAGACACTAGGTGAAATTTTCTAAACTTTGAACTATCGGGGCAGAGGGTTATGCAATCTCGGTTAATTCTGGCTTCACAGCGCGAGCTTTGGCGAACGTCCGCCGAGATGCGTATTTCCAGCCGACGCTAACTTCGCTATTGACGCGAGAGGCCATGCAAGGACGATCCCATGTCACTCCATTCCGAAACACGGCGCATCACGGCGCCCGAGATCAACGCCCGCAAGGGCGGTCAGAAGATCGTGTCGCTGACGGCGTATCACGCCCATACCGCGCGCCTTATCGATCCCCATGTCGATTTCCTGCTCGTCGGCGATTCGCTCGGCATGGTGATGCACGGGCATGAGACGACGATTCCGGTTCCGCTCGACCTCATGATCATGCATGGCGCGGCGGTTGTGCGCGGATCGAAGCGGGCGCTCGTCGTCGTGGACATGCCATTCGGAACCTACGAAGAATCCCCGCCAGTCGCATTCCGCAACGCAGCGCGCGTCATGAAGGAGACGGGCTGCGGCGCGGTCAAGCTCGAAGGCGGCAGGCGCATGGCCGGGACGATCTCTTATCTCGTCGAGCGCGGCATTCCCGTCATGGCCCATATCGGGCTGACGCCGCAGTCGGTGAATGTGATGGGCGGCTTCAAGACGCAAGGACGCCGCCAGGAAGAATGGGCGGCCATCGAAGCCGACGCCGCCGCCGTTGCGGAAGCGGGAGCGTTCGCCGTCGTGCTGGAAGGCATGGCCGAACTTCTCGCCGCGAAGATCACGCGCGCCATCCCGATCCCGACCATCGGCATCGGCGCCTCCGCTGAATGCGACGGGCAAATTCTGGTCCTGGAGGATATGCTGGGCCTTTCGCCCTCCGTGCCGAAATTCGTGAAGAAGTTTGCGGAGCTTGGCGCGGCGATCGAAAATGCGGTGAAGGATTACGCTGCGGAAGTCCGCGGGCGGCAATTCCCGGCGAAAGAACATGTTTACGCGATGGCAAAACCTGCAGCGGAGACGCCGCGAGTCACGAAAATGTCCAAAACGAAGCCCAGGTGAGCATATGTCTCATTGGGAAAGTCGACGCTGCGGATTAAGCCTGTCGCCAGGCTTCGCCGCAAGGGCGTCGAAATCGGATTCGATTGTCTTCCTTTGTTTCGGGCGCTGCCCATCTGTTGCGTCAGAGTGACAACGACTTAAGGCAGAAGCGCCATGGCTAGTGAAGAAAGTTTCATCCGCGAGGTTGACGAAGAGTATCGCCGCGAGCAGACCGCCAATTTCTTCAAGACCTACGCCATCTATCTCATCGTCGCCGCCTTCGTCGTGTTCGCGATCGTGGGCGGCTACAAATACGATCAGGCGCGCCGCGCCAAGGAAGCGGCAGCCGGCGGCGACGCGCTCACCAATGCGCTGAGCCTGATCGAGGCCGGCAACGCCGACGATGCGGAACGGGCGCTCGCCACGCTGGCGGGAACCGGGTCCGCCTCCTATCGCATCCTGGCTCGATTGCACGCCGCCGCCGGATCGGTCGCAAGAGGGCAATTCGAATCCGCGCTTCAAGACTATCGCGGCGTAGCGAGCGACGCCTCTGCGCCCGCGGCGCTCCGGGATTTCGTACAAATTCAGGTCGCCGCGCTGTCGGTTGACAAGGAGACCTATGACGCGCTTGCGAAAAGCCTCGAACCGCTCCGCGCCGGAACAAGCGAGTGGCGCTTCTCGGCGAAAGAGATTCTAGGCCTCGCCGCCTATAAGGAAGGCAAGAAGCTGGAAGCGGAGCGTCTCTATCGTGAGATCATAAGCGACGGATCGGCGCCTCCCGGAATGAGGCAGCGCGCGCAGGTGATGCTGGCGTTGCTTCTCGAACAGTCGAAGGCGGCGCAAGCTGAACCAACCGGGACAAAGGACGGGGCAAATGAAGCGAAAACGCAGTGACCATGGCGCGAGCCATTCGTTTTTGCTGTTTCGATCCGTTCAATGTGTTGCAGTGATGGCTTTGGCGCTCGGCGGATGCGAGTCCCTCGGGCTCAGCGAACCGAGCGTGCCGGGCGTTTCGTCCTTCACGTCGCTTTTCGACAAGAAGCAGGAGAAGATTCCCGGCCGAAGGATTTCCGTCCTCAAGGCCGAAGACAAAAGCGCAATCTCGGGACCAGAGAGCGCTGGACCCGTAATTCTGCCGCCGGCGGTGGTGAACGTGGCCTGGAGCCAGCCGGGAGGGACGCCGACCAACGCGCCGGGCCATCTCGCGGTTGGAGAGGCCCTGCACACCATATGGACGACGAACGCCGGCGAAGGCTCGTCGAAACGCATGCGGCTGACGGCGATCCCGATCGTCTACGACAATAAGATTTTCACGATGGACGCCGAGGGCGCGATCCGCGCCATCTCGGCGGCGGACGGCGCCACGGTGTGGCGGGTCTCCAGCATGCCCGACGGCAAATCGGGCTTCGACTACCTGCATCCCTTCAACTCGAACAACATGTCGCGCGCCGGTTTTGGCGGCGGCCTCGCGGCGGACGGCGGCAAGATCTTCGTGGCGACGGGCTATGGCACGGTGCTCGCGCTCGACGAAAAGACCGGCGATCCGGTTTGGACCAAGAAACTCGATATCCCGATCCGCGAAGCGCCGACCGCAGCCGAGGGACGGGTTTTTGTCGTCAATTCGGAAAGCGAAACCTTTTGCCTGAACGCCGCCGACGGATCGACGCTCTGGACGCAAAAAGGGCTGCCCGAGAATGCGGCCGTGCTGACAAGCGCGAGCCCTGCCGTTTCAGGCAACCTTGTCTATGTGCCGTATCCTTCGGGCGAAATCACCGCAATCGACGTCAAGAGCGGCGAGCCAAAATGGACGGAGGCTCTCGCGAAGGGCGATATCAACAACTCGGCGACGGCCGCTGTTGGAGAGGCGGCGCGACCCGTGGTGGACGGCGCCACGGTCTTTGCAATGAGCCGAGGGGGCCAGTTGATCGCCACGTCGAAGGAAAAGGGCGAGCGGATGTGGACCCGCGAAATCGGCGGCTCGCAAACCCCTTGGGTCGCCGGAGACACGGTCTTTGTTGTCGATAGCAACGGCAAGCTGATCGCGCTCAACCGCAAGGATGGCAAAGTGCGTTGGGTTACGCCAATGCCCGGCGAAGGCCGTTGGAGCGGCCCGGTGCTCGCTGGCAACCGGCTTTGGCTGGCATCCTCCAAGGGTCTGTTCGTGGGCGTGGACGCCGCATCGGGAAGCGTCTCCGTGCAAAACGATCTCGGTTCGCCGGTGATGATCACGCCCATCGTCGCCGACAGCAGGCTTTACGTTTTGACAGACGATGCCAAACTTATCGCCATGAATTGATCCGGGCTGCGCGCCTCTGCAAAGCGATGCTCTAACAGGCCGCTGAAAAGCTTAAGATCTTGGCCTCATCCTTCGACACGCTCAGGATGAGGCGGAGCATTTGCAACGAGTTGAACCTCATGGTGAGCCTGTCGAACCATGAGTGGCGTCGCTTCATGGCGCCCCGAAAGCTCATGGCCTATACAGTCGCCATCATCGGCCGCCCCAATGTCGGCAAATCCACGCTGTTCAACCGCTTCGCGGGCAAGAAGCTGGCGCTTGTCGACGACATGCCGGGCCTCACGCGCGATCGCAAGGAAACGCGCATTCGGATCGGCAAGCACGACGTCATCCTCACCGACACGGCCGGGCTGGAAGACGCCGAGCCCGGCAGCATCGCGGCCCGCATGCGCGAGCAATCCGAACAGGCCATCGCCGAGTCCGATCTCGTCATCTTCGTACTCGACGCCCGTGCCGAGCTGACCGCCGCTGACAGAGGCATCGCGACCCTCCTGCGCACGTCCGGGAAGCCTTATCTCCTCGTCGCCAATAAGTGCGAGGGGCGGGCGGCGGATGAAGGCTATTACGGCGCCTTCGAGCTTGGCCTTGGCGAGCCGCTGGCGATATCTGCGGAGCATAATCTCGGCTTTTCCGATCTGTTTTCCGACGTCGCCGGGCGCCTCGACGCGTTGAGCGAAGAAGCCGGCGACCGCGAAGAAGAAAGCGAAGCAGAACCCGAGGGCGGCGTCCGCCCGCTGAAGCTCGCCATCGCAGGAAGGCCCAACGCCGGGAAATCGACGCTCGCAAACAGCCTTCTCGGCGAGGAGCGCATGATCACTGGCCCGGAAGCCGGACTCACGCGCGACGCCATCGCCGCCGAATTCGACTGGAAGGGCCGGAAGGTCCGCCTTTTTGACACGGCCGGGCTCAGGCGCAAGGCGCGCATCACCGCGCGGCCCGAAACGCTGGCGGTAGGCGATGCGCTTCGAGCCATCCGCTTCGCCGAGGTGGTCGTGCTTCTCCTCGACGCCGAGGCGCCCCTCGAAAAGCAGGACCTCACCATCGCCGACCTCGTCGAGCGCGAGGGCCGCGGCCTCGTCTTCGCGGTGAACAAGTGGGATCTCGTGGCGGAGCCGCAAAGTCGCCTGGCGGAGTTGAAGAAGGCGGCCGAGCGCACGCTGCCGCAGCTTGCAGGCGCGCCCCTCGTTCCGGTCAGCGCGCTCTCGGGCCGCGGCCTCGACAAAGTGATGCAGGCCGCTTTCAAGGTTTACGAAGCCTGGAATAAACGCATCCCAACCGCGGAGTTGAACCGCTGGTTTGCCGCGGCGCTCGACAAGCATCAGCCGCCCGCGGTTTCTGGGCGCCGAATCAAGCTGCGCTACATCACGCAAGCGAATGCGCGCCCGCCGACGTTCATCATATTCTCGTCTCGCCCCGAGGCGCTGCCCGAGTCCTATCTGCGCTATCTCGTCAACGACCTGAAGAAGGCGTTTGGCCTCGGCCCTTCTCCCGTGCGCCTTCACGTGCGCAAGACCAAGAACCCCTACGCCGGCGGGGATGAGGAGCCGGGCAGGCGATGAGCGCGCCGGAGTTCTGGTTCTACCATCTCGAACACCAGCCGATGCAAGCCGTGCTGCCGGTTCTGCTGGAGAAGACGCTTGCCCGCGGCTGGCGCGCGCTGTTGCGCTTTTCGACGGCCGAGCGGCTCGACGCCATCGACGCCGCCCTTTGGACCTATCGCGACGAATCCTTCCTGCCGCACGGCGCGGCCCGCGATGGCAATGCCGAGCGCCAGCCTGTGTTCCTGACGCTGGACAGCGCGAACCCTAACCGCGCCGAAGCGCTGTTCCTTCTTGAGACGGCCGAGGAAAGCGAGCCCGCAGCCTTCGCGCGCGTCATTCGCCTGTTCGACGGCGCGGACGAAGAGGCGAAGGCGCTGGGGAGAGCGGAATGGAAGGTCGCCAAGGCCCGCGGGTTCGAGGTGAGCTACTGGCGGCAGGACGAAAGCGGGGCGTGGCGCAAGTCGGGCTGACGACCTCTGTGGCTATTGTGATACTCGACGCTCGCGGCGCCGATATCGAGCCGCGAGCGTCGATGCGCTCATAATCATGCCAACTGCTGGATTTGTTGCCTCACGCCAATCGCCAGGGCCCTCGGCGCTTATCGGACGCAGGCGTGCGAGCGTACACCAGCGATTAACGCTATTGGGTTCGTTTCGCAAAAATGTGTGTTTTCGCGGTATCATAATACCACACCAGACCGGTCGCGACTTATGACGATTCGTATAATATCCGCTGCCGGCCGGGACTTGCGTGTCAGCCCCGTTGCATTCCCCGAAGAACGTCTTCGATCAGCCCATAGATTTCGCGCGTGTGCGTGACATAGGCCTGCATCCGGTCTTGCGTGAACTGCGTCTGAAGCGCCAAAACTTCCTGCACGCTCTTCGCGTTGCTGATCTTGCCGGCGAAGGCAAAAGCCAACTCGGCGTTCTCCGTCGCCATTTCCATGGCCCGGGTTTGAATATCCTTGAAGCCCATTGCTGCGGGATTCGAGGGCATTGCGCCGACCCATGCGCCCATCGCCTTGGTCATGAAATCCGTGAGTTGCTCATAGGCGGCGTGCGTCTGCCTTATGTTGTGTTCGGCCAGATTTCGCACGGATTGCGGGATTTCGAATGAATTATCGGTCATGACTTCTTCCTCCCCTGTATTTGCTTGTTGAAAAGCAACTGTAGCCTTGTCCCTGCATCGTGAAAAGGCGCCGTCGGATTCTTCTCGTCACGAACCTTTTTCAACCGCCTTTCGTCGCGCCGAAGCGCGGACGGGCTTGCGCGCGTGCAGGCGGGGCGCTACACGAGCAAGGGTAGCGGCGTTATTCGAATCAGAAGGATTGCTCGGCGGCTTATGGCATTCCACTCCACCCACGACCATCCGAACTACCGTCCGGACATCGATGGGCTGAGAGCCATCGCCGTCCTTGCCGTCGTCTTCTACCATGCGGGCTTGCCCGGCTTTTCAGGCGGCTTCGTCGGCGTGGACGTCTTCTTTGTGATCTCGGGCTT
This sequence comes from uncultured Alphaproteobacteria bacterium, assembly GCA_963748525.1. Classification (GTDB taxonomy): domain Bacteria; phylum Pseudomonadota; class Alphaproteobacteria; order Rhizobiales; family Rhodomicrobiaceae; genus Rhodomicrobium. The sequence continues at coordinate 147,540 of CAVVJJ010000017.1, read as the reverse complement.
CCTCATCACGGGGATCGTCTGGTCCGAGATCGAGGAGAAGAACTTTTCGCTGCAAGGTTTTTATGTTCGCCGCGTCAAGCGCATTTTTCCCGCGCTTTTCGTAGTGCTGGCCTTCACCTCGATCGCGGCCGTCTTTCTGCTCATTCCGAGGGATCTGGCGGATTACGGCAAGTCGGTCAACGGCGCGGTCTTCTTCTACTCCAATTTCCATTTTCTCAAGCTGGCGAACTATTTCGACGGGCCCGCGGTCGAGAAGCCCTTGCTTCATACCTGGTCGCTGTCGGTCGAGGAGCAGTTTTACGCGCTTTGGCCCTTGGTTCTCCTGTTGCTGAGCCGAACGGTCGGCCCGCGCAGGATCCCCCAGATCATCGCGGCGCTCGCCGTCGTTTCGCTGATCCTGGCGGAAGCGCGGTTGCCCGACTATCAGAAGGACGCCTTCTACCTGCCCTGGTGCCGGGGCTGGGAGTTGCTACTGGGCGCGGCGCTGGCGGTGTCCTCGGTTTCTTTGAAAGGGCGGCGGCGGCTTGCGGCCGTGCTGGGAGCGGCCGGACTTGTCGGGATCGTCCTGCCTGTCATCCTCTACGACACGACGACGCGTTTTCCAGGGATTGCCGCGCTCCTGCCCTGCGGCGGCGCCGCGCTCCTCATAGCTTCGGGAAGCGTCGCGTCTCCCGCATCCCGTCTTCTGTCCTTGGGCTTCCTCCGCGGCGTCGGCCTCATCTCCTACTCGCTTTACCTGATCCACTGGCCCCTCTTCAGCTTCGCCCATCTCTATCTCAGCGAGGAGCTATCGTCCGCCGTAAGTCTCGGCATCGTGCTCTTGAGTTTTCTCCTGTCCTATCTGTCGTGGCGCTTTATCGAGAAGCCGTTCCGCGCGGCCTCGTTGCCGCGTTTCGCCGTATTCGGGGCTGCGACTGCAGCGATGGCCTGCCTTTGCGTCGCCGGCGCCGCTTTTACTGTGAGCGAGGGCTTTCCGTCGCGCGTCGACAAGGAAATCTTCCGCATGGCGCCAGCGCCGATCGACATGGGGAAATATTGCCGAGCCATTGCCGTGCCGGGCGTCACGGGCCGCGGCATGGCCTGCGAGTTCGGCGAAGATCGAGGCGGCGCCTACGATCTGATTTTGTGGGGCGATTCTCATGCGGGCCATTATGTCCCGGCGATCGCCACGCTCGCGAAGGCCCGGAAACAAGCTGGCGTGCTTTTCACCATGCCGGGGTGCCACCCTTTCCTCGACGATCCGCACACTGCGAGGAAGTGCCGCGAATTTAACGCCGCCGTGGCGCGGTTCGCGGTGCAGCAGTCCGTCAAGCTCGCGATCCTGGCCGGCCGGTGGACCACCCATCGCAAGCATATCCGCCGGTACATGGTGCAAGCCGGCTCCGATGAGAGTTCGGGCGGCCTCGCAAAGACTTTAGCTTATCTGAACAGCCGAGGAATTGAGGCTTCGGTTCTGGATCAAGCGCCTTATTTTGCTAAAGACGTCAGCCTTTGCGTGGTCAGGGCCGCGTTTTATGGGCGCGATAGCGAGCCTTGTGTCGTTCAACCCTATGCGCGCTATCTCTCTGAGCACCGCCATCTCGAGGACTATTTCGACCATCTCAAAAAGAAGTATCGCTTTACGGTCGCCACTCCAGTGGAAGCTTTTTGCGACAAAGAACTGTGCCGCGCGCGCGAGGGAGACGTGCTCTTGATGGCTGACAGCAATCACTTGAGCGAAGCGGGATCCCTGCGCGCTATGCGTTATCTGAATATTCCGACCCTGACCGGACCAAGCGACGAGGCGTCTAGCGTTGCCGAAAGCGCCCTTTCGCCTGAGAAGACTACGCCTCCTTTGTGAGGCGATGGACGCAGCTATAGCTGCCCCAGCCGCCGCCGATGCTACCCTTGCATGATTTTTTGCCGGCGCCCCTCGGACTTCGCACCTGCCCGCTCGCGTGATCGGCAAATGCTACACGTGCCGAGCGAAGCTTCCGCCAAGCCGACCACTTTCAGAGATCGCAAACCGAACGGAGCTAAGTCAGGATGGCGGGGGCTGGGTAATACGGAATCTGCGGTACGTCGCCCCCGCGGACGCCTAGCCCGATGGCGTCTATGGCCGAGAGCAGTTGCGCCTGCACGCAAATCGCAGGCAGCGGCGAAGCTTCAGCGCCTCGCGGCTAGGCCGCCGCGCTCTCTTCCTGGTCTGCGACGGGGCCGGAATCCTGCCCCTTTGCTGTCTCGTCGCGATCGACCAGCTCGATGACAGCGAGCGGGGCGTTGTCGCCGAAGCGGAAGCCTGCCTTGAGAACGCGGGTGTAGCCGCCGGGACGATCCTGATAACGCGGGCCGAGCGTCCCGAACAGCTTCCCTGTCATCGCCTCATCCTTAAGGCGCGATGCGGCGACGCGACGGGCATGCAAGTCGCCGCGCTTGGCGAGCGTGATCAGGGCTTCGACAACGCTTCGCAGGTCTTTCGCCTTGGGAAGCGTTGTCACGATCTGCTCATGCTTGATGAGTGCCGCCGCCATATTTGCGAACATCGCCTTGCGATGTTCTGCCGTGCGGTTGAATTTCCGGCCGGATTTACGGTGACGCATTGTCTCGCCCTCAAAGTCCGCAGTGCGCTCCCCGCGCCGCGGAACTTAGCCAATCCCAATCAATAATGATCCTCGAAGCGCTTCGCCAATTCTTCGATGTTCTCCGGCGGCCAGTTCGGGACTTCCATGCCAAGATGCAGGCCCATGCCGGCTAGCACCTCTTTGATCTCGTTCAGCGACTTGCGGCCGAAGTTCGGCGTGCGCAGCATCTCCGCCTCGGTCTTCTGAATGAGATCGCCGATATAGACGATATTGTCGTTCTTGAGGCAGTTGGCGGAGCGAACAGAAAGCTCAAGTTCGTCCACCTTTTTCAGCAAGGCGGCGTTGAACTCAAGCTGCGGAATCCGCTCTTCGGCGACCTCTTTGCGCGGCTCTTCGAAATTCACGAAGATCGAAAGCTGATCCTGGATGATGCGCGCCGCGAGAGCGACGGCGTCCTCGGGAGAGACCGCGCCATTCGTTTCGACCTCGAGCGTGAGCTTATCATAGTCGAGGATCTGCCCCTCGCGGGTGTTGGCGATCTTGTAGGAGACCTTCTTGACCGGGCTGTAAAGGCTATCGACAGGAATGAGGCCGATCGGAGCGTCGTCGGGCCGGTTGCGCTCCGCGGGCACGTAACCCTTGCCGATCGTCGCAGTCAATTCCATGCGCACGGCCGCGCCCTCGTCCAGCGTGCAGATTACGAGGTCGGGGTTCAGAATATCGATATCGGAGCCGGCTTCGATATCGCGCGCGCGCGCGACGCCGGGACCTTCTTTCCGAAGCACCATGCGCTTGACGCCATCCGAGTGAATGCGCAGAGCGATGTCTTTTATGTTGAGAACGATATCGGTCACGTCCTCGCGCACGCCAGGGATCGAGGAGAACTCGTGGAGCACGCCGTCGATATGCACGCTCGTCACCGCGCCGCCTTGAAGCGAAGACAACAGGACGCGGCGGAGCGCATTGCCGAGCGTCAGTCCAAAACCGCGCTCCAGCGGCTCGGCCACGATAGACGCCGAGTATTTTGCGTTTGCGCCGGCGATAACGTTTATCTTTGCCGGCTTAATCAGATCCTGCCAATTCTTATTGAGCACTTTTGTTTCCCTATGAGCGGCGGCTTGACCCGCGCGCGCCGCGATCGCTTTGGATGCGAGACTTGCCCTGAGTCTCCTAGACGCGGCGCCGCTTCCGCGGGCGGCAGCCATTATGCGGGATTGGAGTAACGTCGCGAATCGAGGTCACCTGGAACCCGCACGCTTGCAACGCGCGCAGCGCGGATTCACGCCCCGAGCCTGGACCGCTCACCTCGATTTCTATGGTGCGCATCCCATGCTCCTGAGCCTTCCGGCCCGCATCTTCGGCCGCGACTTGCGCGGCGTAGGGCGTCGATTTGCGGGAGCCCTTGAAGCCCATTGCGCCGGAGGACGACCAGGAGATCGCGTTGCCCTGGGCGTCCGTAATGGTGATCATGGTGTTGTTGAAGCTCGCATTCACATGCGCAACGCCAGATGCAATATTCTTCTTCTCGCGGCGCTTAACGCGCGCCTTTTCCTTCGCCATCGTCCAAGTCCTAAATGTACGCTAAGAGCTGCGCCCTATTTCTTCTTGCCGGCGATAGGCTTGGCCGGGCCTTTGCGCGTCCGCGCGTTGGTGTGCGTTCGCTGGCCGCGAACCGGGAGGCCGCGGCGGTGTCTCAGCCCGCGATAGCAGCCCAGATCCATCAGCCGTTTGATGTTCATTGCAACTTCGCGGCGAAGATCGCCTTCCACCACGTAATCGCGGTCGATCACCTCGCGAATCTGAAGCACCTCGGCATCTGACAGCTCATTGACGCGCCGCTGTACTGGAATATTGACTTTGTCGCAGATTTCTTTCGCAAAACGCGGGCCGATCCCGTGGATATAGCGAAGGCCAATCTCAACGCGCTTGTTTGAAGGGATGTTCACACCCGCGATACGTGCCACGTTGTCCTCGTTCGTGTTAGGCTAGTTGGGAGCGAGTGCCCGCTCACACCGGAATAAGACAAAGGCGTCCGGAAGGCATCCCCTCCAGACCGCCGCAGATCATGAGCTAAGGGCGCAATATAGTCACCCTTTGCAAATATGTCCAGCCGCGTTGTGCGCAAACGCGCAACACAGCTTGGGGATGGCGCCTGAAAGCCGCAGGCTTCATTTGCCCTCCAGGATTTCGTTGATTCGGCGGTTCACCTCGTCGATGGGCGCCTCGCCATTGACGACGTGAAGCTTGCCCTTGCCTCGATAGTAATCGATCAGGGGCTTCGTCTCCGTGTGATACACGGCGAGGCGCTCACGCACAGTCTCGGTGTTGTCGTCCGAGCGGCGCTTGAACGCCGTTCCTCCGCAGCGGTCGCACACCCCGGCAGTTTTCGGCTGTCTGAAATGATCGTTGTAGACCTCGCCGCAGTTCAGGCATGTGAAGCGCCCCGCAATGCGCTTGACGAGTTGATCGTCGCTCACATCGACAACGATGACCGCGTCAATAGTTTTGCCATGGCCCTTGAGCACGCCATCGAGTTCCTCGGCCTGCTGAATTGTCCGCGGAAAGCCGTCAAGGATGACGCCCGGCGTCTCAGGCGGCAGACCATCGATCGTTTCAAAAACGACGCCCATGACCACGTCATCGGGCACGAGCTTGCCGCCGTCCATGTAGGATTTTGCCACGAGGCCGACTTCGCTGCCGATCGCCACTGCGCGACGCAACATATCCCCCGAAGACAGCTGCTTGAGCTGGAAGCTATCCTCCAGATACTTCGACTGCGTTCCTTTTCCGGCGCCGGGAGGCCCGAGGAGAATGACGTTCATCGGCGCTTGGCCCCCCGCAGCTTCGCCTTCTTGATCAGCCCTTCATACTGATGCGCAAGCAGATGGCTTTGGACCTGGGCGACCGTGTCCATGGTGACGCTCACGACAATCAGAAGAGAAGTGCCGCCGAAGTAGAAGGGCGCTTGCATCTGGTACGATAGGACTTCCGGCAGGATACAAACGAGCGAGACGTAGGCCGCTCCGATCAGCGTAATCCTGTTCAGGACATAGTCGATATATTCCGCGGTCCGCGGGCCAGGCCGAATGCCCGGTATGAAGCCGCCGTATTTCTTGAGGTTATCCGCCGTTTCCTGCGGATTGATCACGATCGGGGTATAAAAGAAGCAAAAGAAGACGATCAGGACGATGTACAGCAGGATGTGCAGAGGCTGCCCTGGGCCGAGGAGCGCCAGCACGCGTGTCAGGACATCGTTGCTTCTTCCGACGAATTGCTCGATCGTGGCTGGAAGATACAGAAGCGTCGAGGCGAAAATGGGCGGGATCACGCCGGAGGGATTCAGCTTCAGCGGCAGGTGCGAGCTGTCGCCCTGAAACATCCGGTTTCCGATTTGGCGTTTTGGATATTGGATCGTAAGCCGGCGCTGCGCGCGCTCGAAGAAGACCACGGCGGTAATGACGGCGACCATCATCAGGAACAGACCGAGGATCACCGCCGGAGAGAGCACGCCGCTCCGCCCTTGCTCGAGAATGCGGTAGAGCGCGGTCGGCATTTCCGCGACAATGCCGGCGAATATGATCAGCGATGAGCCGTTGCCGATGCCTCGCGCTGTGATCTGCTCGCCGAGCCACACGAGGAACATCGTGCCGCCGACGAGCGTAACGACAGTTGTGAGAATGAAGAACCAGCCCGGTTCGAGCGCGGAGCTGTTCAACCCTTGCGCCGTCAAGGTCGACTGGATCGTGGCGATGAAAACTGTAAGATACCGCGTGTATTGATTGAGCTGCTTGCGGCCGGATTTGCCCTCTTTTCGGAGGTTTTCGAGCGTCGGCACGACGGACGTCAGAAGCTGGATGATGATCGACGCCGTGATGTACGGCATGATGTTCAACAGGAAAATCGCTGACCGTGAGAGGGCGCCGCCCGAGAATACGTTCAGCATCCCGAACACGGTGTTCGGGTTGCCTTCGAACAGCTTCGCAAGCTGCGCCGTATCGATGCCCGGGATTGGAATGAAGGTGCCGAGACGGTAGATCAGCAACGCGCCGAGCGTGAACAGAAGGCGCTGCTTCAGCTCATCGGCCTTTGCGAAGGTCGAGAATTTGAGGTTAGCGGCAAGCTGTTCCGCTGCGGAAACCATGACTGCGACTCCGGTGGTCTGCGGCGCTATTCCGGCCCGGCGGGCGGCGGCAGCGTCTTGGCGAGTGTGGCCTCGTAAATAGTTCTAGCATGGCAGTCTACCGTCACCAACGGCCGGTTGCTCTGCAAGCGCGGCTGCGGCTCGATCATTCGACTTTCGGTTCGCGGCTTTCCCGCTTGGCCTGAGCGGCGCGGCGCCGGACCGCGCGCTTTCCATTGCCGGCAAGCCGGTCTTCCCGCGGCATCAGGATTTCGACGGCGCCGCCGGCCGCCTGAACCGCCTTCACCGCCGCCTCGGAAGCCTTCGCCACCTTGAAAGACAGCTTCGACTTCAAAGAGCCGCGCGCCAGCAGCCGCACGCCGTCCCGCTCGCGCCGCAACGCTCCCGAGGCTACCAGAGCCTTCGCGTCGATGACGGACTTCGCGTCGAGCTTGCCTTCGTCGATCGCCTTCTGAACGCGATCGAGATTGATGTGCGCAAACTCAAGCCGAAACGGATTGTTGAAGCCGCGCTTCGGCAGCCGCATATGGATCGGCATCTGGCCGCCTTCGAAGCCTTTGATAGCGACGCCGGAGCGCGCTTTCTGACCCTTCACGCCGCGACCGCCGGTCTTGCCCTTGCCGCATCCGATACCGCGACCAACGCGAATCCGATCCTTCGTCGCGCCAGGATTATCTCTTAACTCATTCAGCTTCATGGTCTCGTCCCCGGACGGCGCGGAGCGCTTCCGCTATCGCTTCTTCGCATCCACCGGAACGCCGTTTTCCTCGACGATGCGGACAAGATGCGAAATCTTGTTGATCATGCCGCGAATGGCCGGGTTGTCGGCGACGACCTTGCGGCGGTGCATTTTGTTCAGGCCAAGCCCGATCAGCGTTTCGCGCTGGTCGTGGGGCCTGCGGATCGGGCTGCCAACCTGCTCAATGGTGAGCGTCTTCTTTGTCGCTGTTTTTGGCATGGCCGGCTCCCTTACGCTTCAGCAGGCTGAGCAGAGGCTGCGCCCTCGGCGCCATCGCGCCTGCGGGTGACGATCTCGCTCACTTTCTTGCCCCGCCGCGCAGCTACGCCGCGGGGGCTATCCTCGTGCTTCAGCGCATCGAACGTGGCCCGAACCATGTTGTAGGGGTTCGATGTCCCGATGGACTTCGCCACGACGTCCTGAACGCCGAGCGTCTCGAAAACGGCGCGCATGGGGCCGCCGGCGATGATGCCCGTTCCGGGAGGCGCGGCGCGAAGGAACACGCGGCCGGCGCCATGATGGCCGTGCACGTCGTGATGAAGCGTACGCCCCTCGCGCAGCGGAACGCGAATAAGATTGCGCTTCGCCGAGTCCGTCGCCTTCTTGATCGCGTCCGGAACCTCGCGGGCCTTGCCATGGCCGAACCCGACGCGGCCCTTCTGATCGCCGACGACGACGAGAGCCGCAAATCCGAACCGGCGGCCGCCTTTCACCACCTTGGCGACGCGGTTGATGTGAACGAGCTTGTCCACGAATTCGCTGTCGCGCTCCTCGCGGTCCCGCTCCCTGCCTCTGCTATGTGGTTCACGAGCCACGAACTACCCTTTCCTTCTTCTCAGGCGCGAGCCTGAGCCATCTCTTAGAAATTCAAACCTGCTTCGCGCGCTGCCTCGGCCAGAGCCTTGATGCGCCCGTGATAGATATATCCGCCGCGATCGAAGACGACATCCTTGATCCCCGCCTTCAAGGCGCGCTCGGCGACGACCTTTCCGACAACGGCGGCGGCGGCGACATCGGCGCCCTTCTCAAGGCTGCCCTTCAGCTCGCTGTCGATGCTCGAAGCGGCTGCGAGGGTGCGCCCATTGGCGTCGTCGATGATTTGCGCGTAGATGTGCTTCGACGAGCGAAAAACGGACAAGCGCGGACGATCGCCCTGCGCGCGGCGCAGGTTGCGGCGCACACGCGCCTTGCGGCGATCGAAACTGGAGAGCGTGGAGGCCATCGTGCGTTCCTACTTCTTCTTGCCTTCTTTGCGCTGAATGTATTCGCCCTGGTAGCGAATGCCCTTGCCCTTATAGGGCTCCGGCCCGCGGAACCCGCGAATCTCGGCGGCGACCTGACCGACCTTATCCTTTTCGATGCCGGAAATGGTGATCTCGGTCGGCTTCGGCACCACGATGGAGATCCCCTCCGGCACTGCATAGAAAATATCGTGGCTATAGCCGAGTTGCAGCTTCAGCGACTTCCCATCCATGGCCGCGCGGTAGCCGACGCCGGTGATTTCCAGCGTGCGCGAAAACCCGTTCGTCGTTCCCCTCACGAGATTATCGACGAGCGAGCGAGACATGCCCCACATGGAGCGCGCGCGCTTGGTGTCGGAGCGCGGCTTCACGGCGATCGCGCCGTCCTCAAGCTTCGCCTCGACGTCGTCGATAAGCGTGAGCGAAAGCTGCCCCTTCGGCCCCTTCACCGTCACTGTCTGTCCGTCAACCTTCGCGGTCACGTTTTTCGGGACTGCTATCGGTTTCTTGCCAATCCGGGACATCGTCCAAAACCTTCTTCTTCATCTAGCGATGGGGCCGCGGCGCCATCGGAAATACCAGCTTCCTCGGCTCTATCCTGGCTAGAACACGCTGCACAGGATCTCGCCGCCGACATTCTCAGCCCGCGCGCGAGTATCCGACATCACGCCCTTCGGCGTAGAGAGAATTGCCACGCCAAGGCCGTTGGCGATGGTCGGCAGCTCCTGAACGCTCGAATAAACGCGCCGCCCAGGCGTCGAGACCCGCCGGATCTCGCGAATGACGGGCGCGCCGTCGTAATATTTGAGCTCGATTTCAAACTCGGTCTTGCCGCCGCCATATTCGATCTCGGCATAGCCGCGAATATAGCCTTCTTCCCTCAAGACATCGAGGACGCGCGCACGCAACTTCGAGGCCGGCGTTGAAACCTTCGGCCGGTTGCGCATCTGCGCATTGCGGATCCGTGTCAGCATGTCGCCCAGTGGATCGGACACCGTCATGATCTGTGATCCCTACCAGCTCGATTTCACCAAACCGGGGATGAGCCCCTGATTTCCCAGTTCGCGAAGCGCGATGCGCGACATCTTCACCTTGCGGTAGAAGCCGCGCGGACGCCCCGTCACCTCGCAGCGGTTGCGAATGCGCGTGGGCGAGCCGTTGCGCGGAAGCTGCGCAAGCTTCAGCCGGGCCGCAAATCGCTCTTCCATCGGAAGCCCTTTATCATTCGCGATTGCCTTTAGCGCAGCCCGCTTTTCAGCGTCCCTGGCGCTCATCCGCCGCCGCTTGTCGTTCCGCTCGATCATGCCTGTCTTGGCCATTGGTCTCTCCTCCGCCTCGCCCTACTGCCGGAAGGGGAAGTTGAATTGTTTCAAAAGCGCCCTGGCTTCGTCATCTGTTTTGGCCGATGTGCAGACAACGATGTCCATGCCCCAAATCTGCTCGACCTTGTCGTAGTCGATCTCCGGAAAGATGATGTGCTCCTTGATGCCGAGCGCATAATTGCCGCGGCCATCGAAGCTCTTCGGGTTGAGGCCCCGAAAGTCTTTCACCCGCGGAAGCGCGATGGTTACAAGGCGGTCGAGAAACTCATACATGCGCGCCTTGCGCAGCGTGACCTTGCAGCCGATAGCCATGTTTTCGCGAAGCTTGAAGCCAGCGATAGACATCCGCGATTTCGTCATCACCGGCTTCTGGCCAGCGATCAGCGTCATGTCGCGCGCGGCCTGCTCCACCTTCTTGCGATCCGCGGTCGCTTCGCCAATGCCCATGTTGAGTACGACCTTCTCAATGTTAGGAACCCGCATCGGGTTGTCGTACTTGAATTCCTTCAGCATCGCGGGCCGCACAACCTCAAAATACTGCGTCTTGAGGCGGGGCGTGTAGCCGTTCGAGCTTTGCGCTGTCTTAGTCATCGATCGTCTCGCCAGAGCGCTTGGCGTACCGAACCTTGCGCCCATCATCCAAAAATTTATATCCGACCCGAGACGGCGAACCGTCCTGGGGATCCTCCACCGCGACGTTCGAGATGTGAATCGGCGCCTCCTTCGCGACGATGCCGCCATCCTGCTGCGCCGACTGCTTCTGATGGCGGCGAACGATGTTGACGCCCTGCACCACGGCACGGTTTTCTGAGGGAATAACCTGCAGGACTTCGCCGCGCTTTCCCTTGTCGCGGCCGGTCGTGACCACGACACGGTCGCCCTTTTTGATCTTGAGCTTCGCCTGGGTCATCAGAGCACCTCGGGCGCGAGAGAGATGATCTTCATGTGCTGCTTCGCGCGCAGTTCGCGCGGAACCGGCCCAAAGATGCGGGTGCCGATCGGCTCCCGCTGGTTGTTGATCAGCACAGCCGCATTGCTGTCGAAGCGGATCACGCTGCCATCGGGCCGACGCACGGGGAACGAAGTGCGGACGATGACCGCCTTCATCACCTGCCCCTTTTTCACGCGGCCCTTCGGGATGGCCTCCTTCACGCTGACGACGATCACGTCGCCGATCGTGGCGGTGCGGCGCATGGAGCCCCCAAGCACCTTGATGCACATGACCCGGCGGGCGCCGGAATTATCGGCGACATCCAGATTAGTTTGCATCTGTATCATATGAGTTCACCTTTCAGGCGAAGGAGCTCGAGCCCACCCCGCGTTCAACTAGTCGGACGATGCTTGCGAGGATGCCGGCTCCAAAACAACCCAGCGCTTATTCTTCGAAATCGGAGGGCACTCCTGAATGCGAACCACGTCGCCCTCGCGGAAGGCGTTCGCCTCATCATGCGCGTGATATTTCTTGGTCAAACGCACCGTTTTCTTCAGAACCGGGTGAGTCAGTCGCCGCTCGACCTGAACCACAACGGTTTTGTCGTTCTTGTCGGAGACAACGACGCCCTGTAAAACGCGTTTTGGCATACTTCGTCTCCTTAACTTTGCGCTTCGGCGACGCGCTTCTCGCGCTCGACCGTCTTGATGCGCGCGATGGTGCGCCGGACGTCGCGAACGCGCGCCGTATTCGTTAGCTGCGCGGTCGCCTTCTGGAACCGCAAATTGAATTGCTCGCGCTTGAGCTTGATCAGTTCGTCCTCAAGCTGGTCCAGCGTGTAGTTGCGAATCTCTTCGATCTTCATGGCCGCCCCGCTTATTCCTTAACCGCAGCGATTTCACCGAGGCGCGCCACGACGCGCGTGCGGATCGGCAGCTTGGCGGCGCCAAGGCGCAGCGCCTCGCGCGCGGTTTCCTCGCCGACGCCGTCGATCTCGAACATGATCCTGCCCGGCTTGACGCGGGCCGCCCAGAATTCCGGCGCGCCCTTGCCCTTGCCCATGCGCACTTCGGTGGGCTTCTTCGAGACCGGCAGATCGGGGAATATACGAATCCAGACGCGGCCGGCGCGCTTCATCTGGCGCGTGATGGCGCGACGGGCCGCCTCGATCTGACGCGCGGTCACCCGCTCCGGCTCCAAAGCCTTCAATCCGTAGCTGCCAAAGTTAAGCGTTGTGCCGCCCTTGGCATTGCCATTCATTCGGCCTTTGAAGGCCTTCCTGAACTTTGTCTTTTTCGGTTGCAGCATCGCTCACACCTGTTCCAAGCCGCGCCTTTCAGGCCAAGCAGCTAAGCCTTTTCCCTCTCGCGGTCGCGATCACGGCCGCCGCGTTCGCCACGGTCCCGATCTCTATCGCGGTCGCGCCGCGGCGGACGCGAAATCCGGGCGGCCCCCGCCGCCGCCTTCCTGGTTCTCCAGGGACAGCCTCTCCTGCGCCATAGGATCGTTCTCGAGGATCTCGCCTTTGAAAACCCAGACCTTCACGCCGATCACGCCGTAAGCCGTCTCAGCGACCGCCGTGCCATAATCGATGTTGGCGCGAAGCGTGTGCAGCGGGACGCGCCCATCGAGATACCATTCCATGCGCGCGATCTCTGCCCCGCCAAGCCGGCCGGACACATAGATGCGAACGCCCTGGGCGCCGAGCCTAAGCGCCGATTGCGTCGCCCGTTTCATGGCGCGGCGGAAAGCCACCCGGCGCTCGAGCTGTTGCGCGATGCCTTCGGCGGCCAGCGTCGCGTCAAGCTCGGGTTTCCGCACCTCGACGATGTTCAGATACACTTCCGAGGACGTGAATTTTGCCAGTTGGGCGCGCAGTTTCTCGATGTCCGCGCCCTTCTTGCCGATCAGGATGCCCGGCCGCGCGGTATGCACAGTCACGCGGCACTTTTTGTGCGGGCGCTCAATTACAACCTTGGAGATGCCCGCCTGGCGCCGCTGCTTCAGGATAAACTCCCGAATCCGGAAATCTTCGTGGAGGAGCTTGCCGTATTCGCCCTTGTCGGCGTACCAGCGGCTGTCCCACGTCCGATTGATGCCGAGCCGCAGCCCGATCGGGTTGACTTTCTGCCCCATTAGGCCTGCTCCTGAACTTCTCTGACGACCACGGTCAGCTGCGAAAACGGCTTGAGGATTTTCCCCATCCGTCCGCGCGCGCGGGTGTGGAAGCGCTTCATAACCAAGTTCTTGCCGACGTAGGCCTCCGCGACGACGAGTTGATCGACGTCGAGGCTGTGGTTGTTCTCAGCATTCGCGATCGCCGATTGCAGCGTCTTCTTCACGTCTTTCGCGATGCGCTTGCGGGAAAAGGTCAGCTCCGCGAGAGCCTTGTCGACCTTTTTGCCGCGAATCAGCTGAGCCACGAGGTTTAGCTTCTGCGGGCTCACGCGCAGCTGGCGCGCGACCGCGAGAGCCTCGTTGTCCTTAAGCCGCCGCTCGAATTTCGGTTTCGACATGGCTACTTCCTCTTCGCCTTCTTGTCCGCGGCGTGGCCAAAATAGGTGCGCGTCGGCGCGAACTCGCCGAACTTGTGTCCGACCATGTCTTCCGACACGAGCACCGGGATGTGCTTTTGGCCGTTGTGCACGGCGAAGGTCAGGCCCACGAACTGCGGCAGGATCGTGGAGCGCCGGCTCCAGATCTTGATCGGCGCGTTCGACTTCTTATCGCGGGCCGCGTCAGCCTTCGCGATCACATAGCCGTCTACGAACGGCCCTTTCCAAACTGAGCGTGACATCGCTGCCTCTACTTCTTCTTCACGTGGCGGGAGCGGACAATGTATTTATCCGTGCGCACGTTCTTGCGGGTGCGAGTGCCTTTGGTGCCCTTGCCCCACGGGGTTACAGGATGACGCCCGCCCGAGGTGCGGCCTTCGCCGCCGCCATGCGGATGGTCGATCGGGTTCATGGCGACGCCGCGAACGCTGGGCCGCTTGCCAAGCCAGCGATTTCGCCCGGCCTTGCCGAGGTTCTGGTTGGAATTGTCGGGGTTCGAAACGGCGCCCACGGTGGCCATGCATTCGGCCATCACCATGCGCATCTCGCCTGAATTCAAACGCAGGATGGCCATGCCCTGGTCGCGGCCGACAAGCTGAGCGTAGCACCCGGCCGATCGCGCGATCTGGCCGCCCTTGCCGAGCTTCGCCTCCACATTGTGAATGATCGTGCCGACCGGCATGTTCGCCATGGGCATCGCGTTGCCCGGCTTCACGTCCACTTTCGTCCCCGACACGACCTTGTCGCCGACGTTGAGCCGCTGGGGCGCCAGGATATAGGACAGCTCGCCGTCCTCATACTTGATCAGAGCAATGAAGGCCGTGCGATTGGGATCGTACTCCAGCCGCTCCACGGTTGCCGGCACGTCGAACTTCCGCCGCTTGAAATCGACGATGCGGTAGGCGCGCTTGTGGCCGCCGCCGCGACGCCTTGCGGTGATGTGGCCATGCGCGTTGCGGCCGGCCGCTTCCGAGCGCCCTTCCGTCAGCGCCTTCACCGGCTTGCCCTTCCACAGCTGCGAGCGGTCGACCAGCACCAGCTGGCGGAGGCTCGGCGTTATGGGGTTGTACGTTCTCAATGCCATGGCGAATGCGCCCTTACCGATCCTGCCTTACAGCCGCGTCGTAATGTCGATCGTCTGCCCTGCCTGAAGGGTGATGATCGCTTTTTTGAAGTCTCCCTGCTGTCCCTTCACGCCCCGGAACCGCTTGACCTTGCCCTTGCGGACCAGCGTGTTGACAGCGAGTACCTTCACATTGAAAAGCCGCTCGACGGCTTCCTTGATTTCCGGCTTCGATGCGTTAATCGCGACCTTGAACACGACCTGGTTGTGTTCGGAAACGAGGGTCGCTTTCTCGGTCACGAGCGGAGCGCGGATCACGTCGTAGAGTTCTTCTTCCCTCATTTGAACCGCTCCTCCAGCGCTTCGAGCGCGGCCCGCGTCAGAACCAGCTTGTCCCGGCGCAGAATGTCGTAAACGTTGATGCCCTGCGCCGGCAGTACATCCACATTCGGGATGTTGCGCGCCGCGAGGACGAAATTATCCTGCAGAGCTGCGCCATCGATGATGAGCGCATTGGTCAGCCCCAACCCTGCGAACTTGCCGAGGAGCTGCGCGGTCTTGGGCTCGCCAAGTTCCGCTTTATCGAGCACGACGATGGCGTTCGACTTGGCCTTGGAGGACAGCGCATGCTTCAACGCAAGCGCGCGAACCTTTTTTGGAAGGTCATGCGCATGGCTCCGTGGGACCGGTCCGAACGCCCGGCCGCCGCCGCGGAACTGAGGCGGCTTATCGTTGCCGTGCCGGGCCTGACCCGTGCCCTTCTGCTTGTAAATCTTCTTATTCGGCCCGTTCACTTCGCTGCGCTGCTTCGCCTTGTGCGTGCCAGCCTGCCTCTTCGACAGCTGGTAGCGCACCATGCGCTGCAGGATGTCCACCCGCGGCTCTAGTGCGAAAACATCGTCACGAAGCTCGATGCTGCCGACGGAGGCGGCATCGAGGGAAACTACATCAGCCTTCATTTCGTCCCCGCTTCCGCGCCGGCCTCGGCGCCCGTGTTTGGTTTGCGGAACGCGCCCGGCTTCGGCGCATCTTTCGGGAGGGGCTTCCTCACCGCGTCCTTCAGCGTCACCCAGCCGCCCTTCGCGCCCGGAACCGCGCCGCGAATGAGGATCAGCCCGCGCTCGGCATCCGTGCGCACAACCTCAAGGTTCTGCGTGGTGACGCGCTCGACGCCGTAATGCCCGGCCATCTTCTTGCCCTTGAAGGTCTTGCCGGGATCCTGGCGGTTGCCGGTCGAACCATGGCTGCGATGCGAGATCGACACGCCGTGCGTCGCGCGCAGGCCCCCAAAGTTCCAGCGCTTCATGGCGCCCGCGAAGCCCTTGCCGATGCTGGTCCCGGTCACATCCACGAACTGGCCCGGGATGAAATGATCGGCGGTCAGCTCCGCGCCGACCTCGATGACGTTGTCGGGTGAAACACGAAACTCGACGAGCTTGGCCTTGGGCTCAACCTGCGCCTTGGCGAAGTGGCCGCGCTGGGCGCGCGTCACGTTCTTCACCTTGCGGCTGCCCGAGCCGAGTTGCAGCGCCGTGTAACCGTTCGCCTCCAGCGTCCGGTGCGAAACCACCTGGCACTGATCGAGCTTCAACACCGTCACGGGCACGTGCTCGCCCGCGTCAGTGAAGATTCGCGTCATGCCAACCTTCTGTGCCAACAATCCCGATCGCATCGGTGTGCCTCAGTTCCCGTCTTTGCCCCGCGTCTCTCTGCCTTCCCGGCGAGACCAGAGCCTATCGTTCACTTTTCTTGGCGCCCAGGCCGCGCCCGGGCGCCGTAAGTCTTAAAGTTTGATCTCGACGTCCACGCCGGCCGCCAGATCGAGCTTCATCAGCGCATCCACTGTTTGCGGCGTCGGATCGACGATGTCGATCAGCCGCTTATGGGTGCGCATCTCAAACTGCTCGCGGCTCTTCTTGTCGATGTGCGGCGAACGGTTCACGGTGTAGCGCTCTATACGGGTCGGGAGCGGGATCGGGCCGCGCACATCGGCGCCCGTTCGCTTCGCGGTGTTGACAATCTCCTTGGTGGAGGTGTCGAGCACACGATGATCGAACGCCTTCAGCCGGATGCGAATCGTTTGGCCTGCCATCTGTCACTCCCAATGGAAGAGGCGCCTCGCAAGGAGACGCCAGCTCCCAAATCCCGTAGCTACTTAATGATGCTTGCGACGACGCCGGCGCCGACGGTGCGGCCGCCTTCGCGGATCGCGAAACGAAGCTTCTCTTCCATGGCGATCGGCACGATGAGCTCAACTTCCATGGACACGTTATCGCCCGGCATCACCATCTCGGTGCCTTCCGGCAGATGAACCACGCCGGTCACGTCCGTCGTGCGGAAGTAGAACTGCGGGCGGTAGTTTCCAAAGAAGGGCGTATGACGGCCGCCTTCTTCCTTCGTCAGAATATAGGCTTCCGCCTTGAACCGGGTGTGCGGCGTCACCGTGCCCGGCTTGCAGAGAACCTGGCCGCGCTCCACGGCTTCGCGGTCGATGCCGCGAAGGAGGCAGCCTACGTTGTCGCCCGCCTCGCCCTGGTCGAGCAGCTTGCGGAACATTTCGACGCCCGTTACGACGGATTTCACGGTTGGCTTGATGCCGACGATCTCAACTTCCTCGCCGACCTTGATCACGCCACGCTCGATGCGGCCCGTCACCACGGTGCCGCGTCCGGAGATCGAGAACACATCTTCGATCGGCATCAGGAAGGGCTGGTCGCGGGGACGCTCCGGCAGCGGAATGTAGGCGTCCACGGCTTCCATGAGCTTAAGGATGGATTCCCGGCCAAGTTCGCCCTTGTCGTCGTCCAGCGACAGCTTCGCCGATCCCTTAACGATCGGGATATCGTCGCCAGGAAACTCGTACTTCGACAGCAACTCGCGGATTTCGAGTTCAACGAGTTCAAGCAGTTCCGGATCGTCCAGGAGGTCGACTTTGTTCATGTAGACGACGAGCGCAGGCACGCCCACCTGACGGGCGAGAAGAATGTGCTCGCGGGTCTGCGGCATCGGGCCGTCGGCGGCGGACACGACCAGGATCGCGCCGTCCATCTGCGCCGCGCCGGTGATCATGTTTTTCACGTAGTCGGCGTGGCCGGGGCAATCGACATGCGCATAGTGCCGATTGGCTGTCTCATATTCCACATGCGAGGTCGAGATCGTGATGCCGCGCGCTTTTTCTTCCGGCGCCTTGTCGATCTGATCGTAGGCCGTAAAGGTTGCGCCGCCGGATTCAGCCAGCACTTTCGTGATCGCAGCCGTTAGCGACGTTTTGCCATGGTCTACGTGACCGATGGTCCCAATGTTTAAATGGGGCTTGGTGCGCGCGAATTTTGCCTTGGCCATTTGGCTCTCCGTTCTTCCTCTTCATGCCGGGTCTAGTGCTAGCGCCGGAAAAAAGCTCCTGCTACTTCGTTTGACTTCTACTTCAAGCGAATTTCGCTTGAACTTCTTCTGCCACGTTCTGCGGCACTTGCGCATAGTGGTCGAACTGCATGGTAAACTGCGCGCGGCCTTGGCTCATGGACCGTAGCGTGTTCACGTAGCCGAACATGTTCGCGAGCGGCACCATGGCGTTGATAACGGTCGCATTGCCGCGCATTTCCTGTCCGAGGATTTGTCCGCGGCGGCTCGTCAGGTCTCCGATGACGCCGCCCACGTAGTCCTCCGGCGACACCACTTCCACCTTCATGATCGGCTCAAGCAGCTTCGGGCCGGCCTTCTGGGCGCCTTCGCGGAATGCGGCGCGAGAGGCGATTTCGAAGGCGAGCGCGCTCGAGTCCACCTCGTGATAGGCGCCGTCGATAAGCGAAACCTTGAGATCGAGCATCGGAAAGCCCGCCAGCACGCCATTGTCCAGCACGCTGCGAACGCCTTTTTCGACGCCAGGAATATATTCCTTCGGAACCGTGCCGCCGATGATCTTCGACTCGAACTCGAAGCCCGCGCCCTGCTCCTGCGGCTCCAGAACGATCTTCACGCGAGCGAACTGGCCCGAGCCGCCCGTCTGCTTCTTGTGGGTGTAATCGACTTCCTGGCGGCGGGTGATCGTCTCGCGATAGGCCACCTGCGGCGCGCCGACATTCGCCTCCACCTTGAACTCGCGCTTCATGCGGTCCACGATGATTTCGAGGTGAAGCTCGCCCATGCCCTTGATGATCGTCTGACCGCTTTCCGGATCGGTGGAGACGCGGAAGGACGGATCCTCCTGGGCAAGCCGGTTGAGCGCCATGCCCATCTTTTCCTGGTCCGCCTTGGTCTTGGGTTCGACCGCCACCTCGATAACGGGGTTCGGGAACTCCATGCGCTCCAGGATCACCTGTTTGTTCGGGTCGCTCAGCGTGTCGCCCGTAATGACGTCCTTCAGCGACGCAATGGCGACAATATCCCCGGCGTAGGCTTCCTTGATGTCCTCGCGGCTATTCGCGTGCATGAGGAGCATGCGGCCGATGCGTTCTCTCTTGTCCTTCACGGTGTTGATGAGCTGCATGCCCGTCTCGACCTTGCCGGAGTAGATCCGGCAGAAGGTGAGCGATCCGACGAACGGGTCGTTCATGATCTTGAACGCGAGCAGGGAGAGCGGCTCCTCGTCGGACGGCCTGCGCACCGTCTCTTCGCCCGTCTTGACGTCGATGGCCTTGATGGGCGGGATGTCGAGCGGCGAAGGCAGATAATCGAGCACGCCGTCAAGCAGAGGCTGCACGCCCTTGTTCTTGAAGGCCGAGCCGCAGAACACCGGATAGAAGAGGCTGCTGATCGTGCCCTTGCGGATAAGCCGCTTCAGGGTCGCCTCGTCGGGGTGCTCCCCCTCAAGGTACGCGTGGAGCACGTCATCGTCGAGTTCGACGGCCGTTTCAACCAGCCTGTTGTGATAGTCCTTGGCCTGGTCGAGGAGATCAGCCGGGATGTCGATGTCGCGGAAATTCGCGCCAAGCGTATCCTCGTCCCAGATCACGCCCTTCATGCGGACGAGGTCGACGATGCCCTTGAAGTCGCTCTCGACGCCAATAGGAAGCTGCAAGACAAGCGGCTTGGCGCCGAGGCGGTCGATGACGGATTTCACGCAGGCGTAGAAGTCGGCGCCGATCTTATCCATCTTGTTGACGAAGATCATGCGCGGGACGTTGTACTTATCGCCCTGGCGCCAGACGGTCTCGGTTTGCGGCTCCACGCCCTGGTTGGCGTCCAGGAGGGCGACCGCGCCGTCGAGCACGCGCAATGAGCGCTCCACCTCGATGGTGAAGTCCACATGGCCCGGCGTGTCGATAATGTTGACGCGCTTGCCCTTCCAGTAAGCGGTCGTCGCGGCGGACGTGATCGTAATGCCGCGCTCCTGCTCCTGCTCCATCCAGTCCATCGTCGCGGCGCCGTCGTGCACCTCGCCGATCTTATGGCTCTTGCCCGTGTAATAGAGGATGCGCTCAGTCGTCGTCGTCTTACCCGCATCGATGTGAGCCATGATGCCGATATTACGATAGTCTTCGATTGGTGTCTGACGCGCCATGACTGGGCCCTCGCCTAAAGTCTTACCATCGGTAATGCGAGAACGCGCGATTGGCTTCCGCCATCTTGTGCGTGTCTTCGCGTTTTTTGACCGCGGTTCCGCGGTTATTGGCGGCGTCCAGCAACTCGCCCGACAGCCGCTCTTCCATCGTATTCTCGTTCCGCCCGCGCGCCGCCGTAATGATCCAGCGGATAGCGAGCGCCTGACGGCGGTCGTTGCGCACTTCGACCGGCACCTGGTAGGTGGCGCCGCCGACGCGCCGCGAACGCACCTCGATGGCAGGCTTCACATTGTTCAAAGCTTCATGGAAAAGCTCGATGCCGTCGCGCTTCGCTTTCTGCTCGATCCGTTCGAGCGCGCCGTAAACAATGGTCTCGGCCGCCGACTTCTTGCCTTCGAACATCAGGCTGTTCATAAACTTCGTAACAACCACATCGCCGTATTTCGGGTCCGGTATAATTTCGCGTTTCTCAGCTCTGTGCCGCCGTGACATGCTTTTCGATCCTTATTTCGGCCGCTTGGCGCCGTACTTCGAGCGGCGCTGCTTGCGCTTCGCCACGCCTTGCGTATCGAGCACGCCGCGGATGATGTGATAGCGGACGCCCGGAAGATCCTTCACGCGGCCGCCGCGGATGAGAACAACGGAGTGCTCCTGAAGGTTGTGGCCCTCGCCCGGAATGTAGCTCGTGACCTCGAAACCATTGGTGAGCCGGACGCGGGCGACCTTCCGCAAAGCCGAATTCGGCTTTTTCGGCGTTGTGGTGTAGACGCGCGTGCAGACGCCGCGCTTTTGCGGACATTCCGTCATCGCCGGCACTTTGTTTCGCTTGACCGGCGCCACGCGCGGCTTGCGGATCAGTTGCTGTATCGTTGGCATCAACGCTTCCAAATCAAAACGGCGGATGGACCGGCGGGAGGAACCCGTTTTCCGGTCCGATGAAGACGAATGAGGTGCTTGAGGACTTTGCCTCTCACCTCGGCATATATAATGTTTCCGGTGTCTTCGCGGCAGTGTTTAAGCGAACAACGCACTTCAGCGCGTGCAAATCAGCTTACGACCTGCCCCCAGAGTTTGCGCAAAATAGGGGTCCGGGCTTGGCCCGTCAAGCTCAAATTTGTCTTATTTTCGGCAGTTTGAACAATGTTGATTTGATGTTGCAGTCGAGAAGAAGCTCGCTTTTGGCAAAATGGGGCGGGACGGAAAAGCGACCTCCTCCGGCGGTAAGGCCAAAAAGCGGCGGAACCGGGCTTCGCCAGCCGCGTTGCACCTCCCTGAAACGGAGGTCGAACGATGGCGAACGCGATGCGACCCAACGGGGATCGGCAGGCCGGCGCGAGACGTCGCGGCCGGGCGTCCATTGAAAAAAGCCCCGTCGAGGCCCGGCAGGGGGAAAGGGGCCGCCGGGTTCTCATCATCCTTGCCGCAAGCACCGCGCTGCTCGCGCTCGCTTATGCCTTGCTTTTTTTCTTCGCCCCAAAAAAAGCTCAAGCTGAGTCGCTGCGCCGGCCGATCTTGGCCGCCACAAGGCCCGTGGTCACGCCAAGGACCCCGCCAGCCAGGATGTCGCTCAACCAATGGTAGTCTGCGCCCAGCAGGCCGACAGCGACCGCGATCACAAGCGCAACGCCGAGCCAGCGCAGCTGCGGGACGAGCACCCAAAGCGCCCCCGCCAAGGTCGCCATCATCGTCGTGTGGCCCGACGGGAAGGACATGTACCCTGCCCCCCCATGAAACGGAAAGAAGCCGTAGGTTCCATCGCCGAAGAAGGAAGGGTTGTGGTTGACCCAGGTTTCAGGCCAGGTCCGCCCGAACAGGATCTTCAACCCCTCCTTGATCACGAAGGCGATCAGAAGGGCGCAGCAAATCCTGAGGAGCGTCGATTCCGCCGGCGTGAGCGAGCCGCGTGCGAACGCCCGCGCCGCGAGGGCCGCGGCGGCTATCGACACAAGCGGGAGAAGGAGGCGCACGATCTCGGTGATCCGCTTAAAGGCCGGCACGTCATGCGTATAGGGGCGCAGGACCGAGGCCAGCT
Organism: uncultured Alphaproteobacteria bacterium; assembly: GCA_963748525.1. GTDB lineage: Bacteria > Pseudomonadota > Alphaproteobacteria > Rhizobiales > Rhodomicrobiaceae > Rhodomicrobium. The sequence goes on along the minus strand of CAVVJJ010000017.1, from coordinate 125,454 downwards.
GCCGGTCGAGAAAGACATAGCTCAGCGCCACGAGCGCGAAAAGACCCGCGTAGATGAGCGCGATGCGCAAGGCGCGCTGGCCTTTGCCCTCGGCGCTCGCCGATATGAACTTCTTATCCATCTATCCTGCCAGGCTCGCCGCTATATTCACCGTCAAAGCGAGAACCGCGGTGTTGAAGAAGAAAGAGACGCCGGCGTGCAAGGTGACCAGACGCCGCAAAGCGCGCGACTTTATCGAGACGTCGGAGGTTTGCGAAGTCGCCCCGATCGAGGTCGCGAAATAGAGGAAATCCCAGTAGTCGGGCAGTTCGCATTCCGGGAAAATCAGTCCGCCGCCTGTATCGCTGCCCTCGTCGGGGCGGTAATAATCGTGGGCATAGTGGAGCGCGAAGGCAACCTGAGTCACGATCCAAGAAATCATGATCGTAACAATGGCCAGCGCTCCAAGCAAAAACTTCTCCGGCGGCTCAGTCGCCGGCGCCTTCGCCTCTCCGATCAGGCCTGCGATGGCCGCGAAGCTCGCGGCATTGGCGAGCAGAATAATGGTCAGGATCACAAGGCGGCTGTCGTCGCGGCGCGCGGCCCTCGCCTTGATCCGGTCGGCGCCGCAGGTCAGGACGAGCCGGAACGCGAACAGGAGATAGGTCAGCCCTCCGAGATCCCAGGCCATGGCGGCTCGAACCATGTTCGGCCAGCCATGCGGCAGGAGCGCAAGGGCCAGCCCGCCGACCGCGGCGGCGGCGTAAAACCTCGGGCGGATCGCGATCGACTGAACGAGCGCCAGTGGATTGTACCATCCTCGAACGTATCCCCTCGCCAACGCCGCCTCCCGCATCGCACTGTCGCTTGCGCCTGTTTGGGGTTTCCCGGCTGGCGCGTCAATCGCGAGTTTCTCAAAGAGCGAGGCAAGGCCTGCGACGGACTCCGTCTTCAGTTTAGAATGATGTCTGGATGAACACGGCTCGCAGGAACGAGCGTTAAGCAGCGAGGAGCGGCGATATGATGTTACAAACCGTGCGAGCCCCGGTCTCGCATCCCATAGCGATCGACGATCTCCGGCCGACCCAGATAACCGTGGGGCTGAGAGAGGTCGAGAACAGGGTGTGGAGGCTCAAGAAGCCGGCGCCTGAGAATTCCGGCAAGGCTGATCGCAAGCATATCATTCCGGTCGTGAGGGGGCCGAAGGAGCGCCTTTACGTCATCGACCATCATCATCTGTGCCGCGCTCTTCTGCTCGCCGGCAAGGACAAGGTGGGGGCGACGATCGTGCTGGATCTGCAGCGGCTCGACATCGACGCCTTCTGGTTTTTCATGGACAACAGGGGCTTGGTCCATCCTTTCGACGAGAAAGGCGCCCGCCGGGCGTATTCGGACATCCCGAAAGCGATCAAGGACATGACAGACGATCCGTACCGCAGCCTCGCCGGCGCCCTTCGCCGGAAAGGGGGATACGCCAAGGACACGACGCCGTTCAGCGAATTCCTATGGGCCGATTTCCTGAGGCGCCGCTTCAAGCGCGCGGATGTCGTGCAAGACTTCGAAAAAGCGCTCGACGCCGCCTTCGAACTCGCCAAAACGCCCGACGCGGACTATCTTCCCGGCTGGTGCGGTCCCGTGGAGTGAGGATCGTAACCCGCGCAACGGCAAGCGCATCCGTCCACGAGGATTTGATCTTCTGAATCTCTGCCTAGCAGCTATCTGTTGGACATTCAGAGGGTGCAGCAAGGATGTGAATGAAGCGGCCTATTCGAATACGGGCGCGGCCTAAGCCGGATTATGGAATAGACTCCCCTCGAAAGATAGCGAGCCTGTTTTTTTTGGGCGCCGCCGCTCTTTTGGCGGGCGTGGCGCTGCCGCCCTTTTATGTCGGCGACTTCAGTTTCACTCTTATTGGCCCGACCTTGCTTGCGCTCGGTTGCCTCAGCCTTGGGCTTTGCGCGTCGATGCTGGCCTATTCGCTTCGCGGCAAGTTCAATCTCCGCAAGCGCATCCTGGGGACGGTCGACTGGCGCGGCGGCGAGACAGTCCTCGACATTGGCGCGGGACTTGGGCTTTTGGCGGTCGGCGCAGCGAAACGGCTGCGTTATGGCACGGTCGTCGCGATTGACAATTGGGAGACCGGCGGCGCCGCTCGCTTCAGACTCGATAAGACTCAGCGCAATATCGAACTTGCTCGCGTCCACGACCGCGTCGAGCTGAGGAGCGACGATCCTCGGGACATCGCTTTTGTCGACAACTCCTTCGACGTGGTTCTGTCGCTTCTCTTCTTGCACCGCTTCGAACAGGCGAGCGACCGGGTCAAGGCTTGCTGCGAGATCGCGCGGGTTCTCAAGCCTCATGGCGTCGCGGTGGTGGCGGATAGCGCGAACGTCAAGGATTACGCGCGCGCCTTCGAGGCCGCCGGGCTGAAGGTTGAAGGCCCGAGGTCGTGCCTCTTCGACGCGTATGCGGCGCTTGACATCATCACCGCACGGAAGCCCGGGGGGTAGCGCGCAGGCCTGATTTGGCGGCCAACAAGGACAGCGCGGCGCGTGGCGCCACGATGCGAAACCTCGTAGGGTAGGGCATGAACAACGTCAGCGCCTTTTTTCAATTGCTCGACGAACTCGGCATCCCGTCGCAAACCGTCGAGCACGAAGCCGTCTATACCGCCGACGCCTTGGCGAGCCAGCGCGCGGCGCAATGGGAATTCCCGGTCAAGAACATCCTGCTCGAAGACAAGGACAAGCGCCTCTACCTTGTCGCCATGCACTTGCTCACTCCGCCGCTCGATCTGAAGGAACTGGCGCGGATCGTGGGCGCGGCGGGACGTTTCTCGTTCGCGAAGCCGGAAATCCTTGCCGCTTCTCTCGGGGTGACGCCGGGCGCCGTAACCCCCTTCGCGGTGCTTCAACGATCGCGAGGGAAGCGTGCGCCTCGTGCTTGACGAGCGGCTCAGGCTCTCGAAGACGATCAGCGCTCACCCGCTCGTCAATACGATGACCACCACCATCGCGACGGCCGACCTCCTGAAGCTCTTTTCCCACCTGGGGCGCCGCCCGCTCTGGCGCCCCATGCCAGTCAAGCCTCAAGCCGGCGTCTGAGCGCCGGACGCTCAAGACTGCATCGTTCTCTCCGTGACCCGCCCCGCGCCATCAGGTTCGGGGAAGCTTCGCATCATTTATTGCAGCGAAGCACAAGCTGGAGGACCGATGAATCGCGCCGCTCTCGAACTCTCCGGGCGTGGCGGGCGCCCCAAGCCCGGCATCCAGGACGTCCTGCAAGAAGCGCTCTCCTGCCTTCGCGCCGATGAAACCGACCGCGCGCTTGCCTGCCTCATGGCTCATCCCGAGGCGACGCTCCGCGACAGTTTCGCGTGCTATCTCGCCGGGCTGATATACGCGAACAAAGGAGACGACGCGGCGGCGCTTCGCTTCTACGACCGCGCCTTGGCTCTCAATCCTCACTATGCCGACGCCTTGGAGGCCCGCGCCCGCATCATGCAGCGCTCCGGCCGCTTCAAGCAGGCGATAGCGGACTACGACGCAGTTTTCCGCATTCGGCCCGCCGACGCCATCGGCCTCTGCCACCTTGGCGCCGCCTATGAAGCCATCGATCTCAAGCGCGAAGCTCTCGAATGTTACGACCGCGCCCTGGACGCCGCGCCAAAGCATTTCCCGGCGCTCGCCGCCAAGGCGATCCTCTTGTTCGACGAAGGAAAGGTCGAGGAAGCGCTGTCCAAGTTTCAGGATCTCGTCGCGGCCGACCCGGCGAACCCGGCCGCGTGGTACAACTGCGGCGTGATCCATGCATCCTCAGGCCGTCAGGCTCAGGCTTACGAGTGCTTCGCCAGGTCCTTGGCGCTCGGCCCCGCCTACGGCAAGGCTCTTTACGGCGCGGCCACGGCGCTGCATAAGCTCGGCCGCCTGGATGAAGCCCTGGCGGTTTGCGATAGGCTCTCGAGCCAGGCGCCATTCGATTTCGAGGCCTTGTTCCTTCGCGGCAACATTCTTTATGACGCGGGCCGCTTCGTCGAGGCGCTTGGCGTCTTCGACGAAGCGCTGGCCCAAAATCCGAAGAACCTCGGCGTCCTCTGCAACAGGGGAGCGGCGCTTCGGGAAATGGCGCGCCTCGATGAGGCCGGCGCGATGTTCGACCGGGCCCTCGCGGAGAACGCGGCTTGCGTCGAGGCGCTGCTCGGGCGCGGCATCGTCGATTTCAAAAGCGACAGGATTGAACAATCGCTGGGCTGGTTCGAGCGCGCGCTCCTTGCCGATCCATCGGCGGCGAAGGCGTTTTGCGGGAGAGGCCTGGCGCGGCAGCATCTCGGTCGATTCGAGGAGGCCAAAAGGGATTTCGAGCAAGCGCTCGCCATGAACCCGGATCTCATGGAAGGACGCTCGAACCTCGGCGCGCTGCAGCTTCTCCTTGGCGATTTCGAACAGGGCTGGGAAGGCTATGAATATCGCAGGATCGCAGGCGAGCGCGCAAAGGCCGAGGCGACGACGCGGTGGCCCGTCTGGAACGGCGAGGACATAGCCGGAAAGACGCTGCTCGTTCTCCAAGAGGCGGCTCACGGCGACGCCATCATGCTCGCCCGGTATTTGCCGATGATCGCCGCGCTTGGCGCCGACGCCACTGTGGAATGCCTTCCTCGCATGCTGCCGCTCTTGAGCCAGCTTCGCGGCGTGCGACTTGTCACGGAGATCGATCCAGCCGAGCGGTACGACTTTCAGGTTCACCTTTTCAGCCTGCCGCGCGCTTTCAAGACCCGGCTCGATAGCGTCCCGTCGCCCGTCGCCTATCTGAAAGCCGACGCGGCGCTGACGGCGAAATGGGCCGGGCGCATCGGGCGCAGCGGCTTCAAGATCGGGATCGCCTGGCAAGGAAATCCCGATCCCAAGATCGATATAGCGCGCTCGGCGCCGCTCGCGTCGTTCTTCCCTCTCTCGGAGGTTGAAGGCGTGCGTCTCATCAGCCTGCAAAAAGGCTTCGGGACCGAGCAGATCGCCGCCGCCGGGGTTCCGGTCGAAACGCTCGGCGACGATTTCGACGCCGGCGCCGGCGCCTTCCTGGATTGCGCGGCCGTTATGGCCAATCTCGACCTTGTCGTTTCCGTGGACACCTCCATCGCGCATCTCGCCGGCGCGCTGGGCCGCCCCGTTTGGGTCGCCTTGAAGCATGTTCCCGAATGGCGCTGGATGCTCGGCCGCGAAGATTCGCCCTGGTATCCAACGATGCGATTGTTCAGGCGGAGCGCCAGCGGCGGTTGGGGGGAGCTCTTCTCAAGAATGGCCGCCGAATTGAAAGCCGATCTCGCGAGCAAAGACGCCGATCCTGCCGGGGCCTCTCTTTTCATTCCCGCAGCGGTCGGAGAGCTGATCGACAAGCTCGCGATCCTGGAAATCAAGGCTGAGCGCATCCCCGATCCGGGCAAGCTCGCCAATGTGAAGCGCGAGTTTTCCCTTTTGCGCGACCTGAGGGTTAGCCACGACATTTGCGGCTCTCGTCTCGATGCACTGGCCGCGGAACTCAAGACCGTAAACGCCTCCCTTTGGGATACGGAAGACTCCATCCGGCGATGCGAGCGGGCGGGCGATTTCGGCACGGGCTTCATCGAACTCGCCCGCCGCGTCTACACGGAAAACGACAGGCGCGCCGCGATCAAGCGCGAGATCAACGTTCTTTTCGGGTCCGCAATCGTCGAAGAGAAATATTTCACAGCGCAATAGCGCTTCACGCAGGCGCACAATCCGGGCCAGCGCTCGCATTTGCGCCGGCAGCGAGGGGGGAGTTTGAACAGTGACATCCGCAATGCTCGCCGACGGACCGCCGCGCGACCCCTCCGGCCTGATCGGAATGGGCGCTCTTGTCGGGCTCGCCTATCGGCAGGGGGACATCGCCCGCGTGTGGAACTCGCTCCTGGAGCGGTACGCCGAGAATCCGCGCGACGCCGCCGCCCTTATGGATATGTCGGTGATCCTGCAGACGACCGGCCACCGGGACAAGGGCCTCGAAATGCAACGGAAGGCTCTGGGGCTAACCCGGTGCTTCAGGCGTGTGCATGGCCGGGGAAACGGCCTCAAGGTGCTCGTCTTCATGGCGGAAGGCGATTTCATGGCCAACACGCCGGTCGATTTTCTGGCGGAAGGCTCCGAGGCAACGCTGTCGATGGTCTATGTGGACGGCGAAACCCGCGATCTGCAAGGCCTGCCGGAGCATGACGTCGCCTTCGTCGCAATCGGCGAGTCCGACGCGACCATGCCGGCGCTCGAAAACCTCGACCGTTTGTTGCAAGGCTGGCGCGGACCGATCATGAACGGCGCCCCCTGTCGCATCCTCGCTCTCACGCGCGACCGCGTCGCCGCCATGTTTGCTGATGAAGCTTCGATCGCTGCCCCTGCCACGGTTCGCGCAAGCAGGGCTGAACTCGAAAAGCTGGCGCGTGGGGACATCGCCTTGGCGGCGTTCCTGCCCGATGCAGGCTTTCCGGCCATCGTGCGCCCGTTCGGTACGCATGCGGGCGAAGGCCTGGAAAAGATCGACGGCCACGAAGATCTGGACACCTATCTAGGGCGCCGCGCCGAACAGCGCTTCTATCTCGCGCCCTTCATCGATTACTCAGGGTCCGATGGCCTGTACCGCAAGCAACGCATCGCTATCATCGACGGCCGCGCCTATCCGGGGCATTGGGCCGTGTCCCGCCATTGGATGGTGCACTATCTCAACTCGGGCATGCTCGAAAATGAGGCGTGGCGCGCCGAGGAAGCAGCTTGGATGCAAAACTTCGACAGCGATTACGCCGTGCGCCACGCTGCGGCCTTCGAGGCGCTCGCCCGCAAGATCGGCCTCGATTACTTTGTGATCGATTGCGCGGAGACCCGCGACGGGCGCCTGCTCTTGTTCGAGGCGCATGTCGCCATGATCTTGCACGCCATGGATCCGGTCGAGATTTTCCCCTACAAGCGGCCTGCGATGCAAAAGCTGTTTGCCGCCTTTCAGGCCGCGTTGAAACGGCGCTGCCTCGCGCCCGAGGGGAGGGAGGCGGCTGCGTCCGCCTTTCCTCCGGCGTCCGCGCAGCCATGACCGGCGTGGAACTTCTGCGCGCGCCGGCCGCCCGGCTTCGCGCTGCGTCGCTGGCCACCGCCGGAAACATCGGCGACTTTCTCTGGCTCTTGCTCGCCACGGGAGGCGACCCGCGCATCTGGCCGGACCCCGCGACGCGCCGCAATCGCTACGGCATGGCTACGGCGCCCGCGCCCGAAGAAATCTCATTTGCGTCCACAACCGCCAACACCGTCTCGGCGCCGGGCTTCGCGGCGGCGGCGCTCGCGCTTGAGCGGCTGACCGCGCCCGATCCCGCGGCCCGGCTGGACCCTCGCGAGTGGTTCGACGAGATACGGGCCCGCATCCTCGGTTTCCTCGGCGTCGCCGGCGCGCAAGCGATCCTTGCCGCTTCCGGCACGGACGCGGAGATCCTTGCTGCCGGGCTCGCGGCCAACCTTGCCAAAAGGCCGCTGACCAACATTCTCATCGGCCCCGACGAGACGGGCAGCGGCGCGCCGCTCGCCGCCTCCGGGCGCCATTTCGCCGACCGCACCGCTCTTGGCGCCATGGTGACGCCCGCGAGTGTCATCGAGGGGCTTTCCCCGTATTCAATTGAGACGGAATTCGTCCCAGTCCGCGATGGGAACGGCGCCCCTTGTGACGCCGCCACAATCGACGCCGGCGCGGCTGAAGCCGTTAAGCGGGCGATCAAGCGCGGCCGGCTGGCGTTCCTGCATGTTCTCGATTCCTCGAAAACCGGCCTTTCCGGCCCGACCCGCGTGGCGGTGCGGTCGCTTGCGGCCCAGGCGCCGGAGCAGGTCATCGCCGTGGTGGACGCCTGCCAGCTTCGCTGCAGCTTGGGCCAGATCAAGCGCGATCTCGAAGATGGATTCATGGTCATCGCAACCGGCTCGAAATTCGCCGGCGGTCCGCCATTTTGCGGGGTCGTGCTCCTGCCCGGCGCCCTTGCGGATAAATTCTCAGCCGATGCGGCTCTTGCCAACGGCCTAGCCGCCTACAGCGCCCTGCTGGACTGGCCCGAAACGCTGCGCAACAGCTTGGACGGATCGACGATGCAGCGGATGAATATCGGTCTCGGTCTCCGGTGGGCCGCTGCCCTCGATGGAATCGCTTCCATGGCGGCCGTCGGCGACGATTTGCAGGTCCGCATTGCGGATCGCTTTGCGAAGGATGTCGTCGCTCGCGCAAAAACGCTGCGCCTCGCTCTGTTTCATGGCGATGACGCCGCCCTTGCAAGCGGGCCGCGCACGATTGTGCCGCTCACTCTGCTCAATCGGGCTGGCGCATTCGCCTCTCTCGCGGAAGCGCGACTGACCCAAGCCGCATTGAGAGAAGGGCGATCGGGCCCGGTATGCCACGTCGGACAGGCGGTGCGGCTCGGCGCCCGGACGGTTCTTCGCGTCGCGGCGTCGGCTTACACCATGGCAGGGGTGGCCGCCCGCCTGAATGGCGGCTATGGCTTTGAGCGAGCTTTCCAGCCCGTGGCGAGGGATCTGGACCGGCTCTTCGAAAAATGGTCCATCATTGAACGGCAGCCCCAGAAGTTCGGATGTCCGCGCGAGTGAACAAAGCTAAAGCCGCCAGCGATGCGTCCCAGGCGGACGCGGAGCCCCGCCAAGACGCGCTCCGCGATCTCGACCCCCGCGATTGGAGCGAATTCCGGGCGATGGCGCACGCGCTTTTGGACGACGTCATCTCGCACATTGAAACCATCCGGGAACAGCCCGTCTGGCGGGCGGCGCCGGTGGAGTTGCGCGAGCGGTTCGCCAAGCCTTTGCCGCGCGCCGAAGGCAGCCTCGCGGACGCGCTCGACGAGGTTCGCAACCACATCATGCCCTACGCGACCGGCAATCTTCATCCGCGCTTCATGGGCTGGGTGCACGGCGCGGGCGCGCCCGTGGGCATGCTCGCCGAGATGGTCGCCGCAGGCTTGAACATGAATTGCGGCGGGCGCGATCACATCGGCATCGAGGTTGAGAAGCAGATCGCGCTGTGGATGGCCGAGGCGCTGGGCTATCCGGCGACCGCGTCGGGAGTGTTCGTGACCGGCTCATCGCTTGCGAATTTTGCCGCGCTGATCGTGGCGAAAGTCCACGCGCTCGGCGCCGCGACCCGACAGCAGGGCCTTGGGGGGCTTGAGCCGCCTCTTGTCGCCTATGCGTCGGCGGAAGCGCACAAATGCGTGGCCCGCGCCATGGAGCTTTCGGGCATCGGCTCCAAAAACCTGCGCAAGATTGCGGTCGACCCGTCTGGAAGGATGGAGACCGGGGCGCTTGAGGCGGCCATCGCGGAAGACCGCGCGCGCGGCGTTGCGCCGTTCCTGATCGTCGCGACGGCGGGAACGGTGAACACAGGCGCGATCGACCCCCTGGAGGGCATTGCCGAAATCGCTTCGCGGAAAGGGCTATGGTTCCATGTCGATGGCGCTATCGGCGCGCTCGCGGCATTCTCGCCGAGGCTTCGCCCGCTCCTTGCGGGGATCGAAAAATCGCAATCGGTCGCGCTCGACTTTCACAAATGGGGACACGTCCCTTACGATGCAGGATTCCTCCTGGTTCGCGACGCAGAGGCCCACCGGCAAGCGTTCGCCATGCCCGCAGCCTATCTTGAGAGGTCGGATCGCGGCCTTGCCGCCGGCGAGACATGGCCCTGCGATCTCGGCCCTGACCTGTCGCGCGGCTTTCGCGCCTTGAAGACATGGATGACGATCGAAACGTTGGGCGCCGACCGCATGGGCGACGCGATGGCCGCCAATTGCGAACTCGCGCAGCGCCTCGCCCGGAAGGTCAGTGAAAGCGCGCTGTTCGAGCTGAAGGCGCCCGTCGCGCTCAACATCGTCTGCTTCGGCGCGCGCGGCGGGGGCAACGGGCGGATCAACCGCGAGCTTGTGCTCGACCTGCATGAAACCGGCATCGCCGCGCCATCATGGACAACCGTGCACGGGGAATGCGTCATTCGCTGCGCCATCGTCAATCATCGGACGACGCCGGCCGACATCGACCGCATGCTGGACGCTCTGTCCGGGCTGGCTCTGGCGCGTCTCGGCGCGGGGAAAGGCGCGTAGGAGGTCATGTCAGCGGCATCGCCGCGCATGCTCGCTAAGCGGCCCTGCCATTGAGCCTCGCTGCCGCTCTCTCACGGCCAATCAGCGGAAGCAGGTCCTTGAGTTCGGGGCCGCGCTCCAGCCCCGTGAGAGCCAGCCGCAGCGGATGGAAAAGAGCGCGCCCTTTCGCGCCGGTAGCCTGCTTCACGGCCTCGGTCCATTTCGGCCAAGTGCTCTGGTCCCACGGCTCCGGCGGCAGAAGCGCCAGCGCCTTGCCGCAGAGGCCGGCGTCCTCGACGACAGGCTCGACCGGCCCGCGCACCACACGCCACCAGCGGTCAACGTCGGGAAAGATTTCGAGGTTCGCTCGCACCGCAAGCCAGAAGGGTTCGCCGCCATCGACGCCCCGCCCCGCAAGGCGATCCGCAACTTGAGCGAAAGTCATGCCGTGCAAGAGCTTCGCGTTCAAGCCCTTCAGCTCTTCCGGGTCGAAGCGGGCGGGCGCGCGGGAAACTTTCGCGAAATCGAAAAGCCCGGCTAGCGCGTCAAGGCTTTCCTGAGGGTGCAGCGGCTCCGAGGTGCCGATCAGCGAGGCATGCGTCATCACCGCCAGCGGCTCGAAGCCATCCTCGCGCAGGCCCGCAATGGATAGCGAGCCGAGCCGTTTCGACAGCGCTTCGCCCTGCGCGCCGATGAGCAGGTTGTGATGCGCGAACGCGGGCGGCCTGGCGCCCAGCGCTTCGAAGATCTGGATTTGCACAGCCGTGTTGGTGACGTGGTCCTCGCCGCGAATGATGTGCGTTACGCCGGTGTCGGCGTCGTCCGCCACGCTCGTGAACGTGTAGAGCGGCGTGCCGTCCTCGCGGATGAGCACGGGATCGGAGACCGACGCCGCGTCGATCTCCTGCGGCCCGCGAATGAGATCGTCCCAGCCCGTATGCCGGCGCTCCAGGAGGAAGCGCCAATGCGGCGTGCGGCCCTCCGCCTCAAGCTCGCGCTTCTCGCCGGCCGAAAGCTTCAGCGCGGCACGGTCGTATACCGGAGGCTGGCCGCGCGCCATTTGCCGCTTGCGCCGCCGCTCCAGCTCGTCGGCGGTCTCGTAGCAAGGGTAGAGGCGGCCGGCCTTCTTCAGCGTCTCCGCCGTCTCCGCATAGAAAGGCAAGCGCGCCGACTGCCGGAACTCCTCGTCCCACGTCAGGCCCAGCCAGCTCAGATCCTCGCGGATGCCCTCGATATAGATCTCTTTGGAGCGCTCGAGATCGGTGTCGTCGAAGCGCAGAGCGAACACGCCGCCCTCGCGCTTCGCGAACAGCCAGTTGAACACGGCCGGGCGGATATTGCCAATATGGAGCCGGCCTGTCGGGCTCGGCGCGAAGCGGACCTTCACTGGCATGCGATTCTCCTGGGCAAGGGCATCATCGCGGAAAACGCTCTGGCGCTTATCCGGGATCGTTCCGAATGGAAGAGCCGGTGTTTTTCAAGATCGCGGATAAGGCGCATTGAGCGCCTTTCCGCGATGACGGAATCACTCATTGGGTAGCGGCTCGCGGAAGCGGTTGACGATCGGATAGCGCCGGTCCCGGCCGAAATTTCTCTCGGTGATCTTTACGCCCGGCGCTGCCTGACGCCGCTTGTATTCGGCCAGGTAAAGGAGCTTTTCAACTTTTTTAACGGTTTCCGGCGCATGCCCGCGCGCCACGATGACCGAAAGCGGCTCCTCGCGGTCGACAAGCCCTTCGAGGATGTCGTCCAGTTCGTCGTAGGGCGGCAGCGAATCCTGGTCGGTCTGGTTCTCGCGCAGCTCCGCGGTGGGCGCCTTGGTTATGATGTTTTCCGGGATGACGGCGCCGCCCGGCCCGAGGCAGCCTTTCGGCCGCGCCGAGTTACGGAACCGCGACAGCGAATAGACCTGCGTCTTGTACAAATCCTTGATCGGATTGAAACCGCCGTTCATGTCGCCGTAGAGCGTGGCGTAGCCCGCCGACACCTCGGATTTATTGCCGGTGGTTACGACCATGCCGCCGAACTTGTTTGAGATCGCCATCAGCGCCGTGCCGCGAATGCGCGACTGCAAATTCTCCTCGGCGACGCCGCGTTCCGTGCCGGCGAAAAGCGGCGCCAGCGTTGTGTCGAAACCTTCGACGGCGCTGTGAATGGGCACGATATCGTAGCGCGCGCCGAGAGCCTCCGCGCAAGCAGCCGCATCGGACAGGGACGCGTTGGAGGTGAAGCGATAGGGCAGCATCACGCAATGCACGCGCGAGGCGCCCAGCGCATCCACCGCCATGGCGGCGCAGAGCGCGGAGTCCACGCCGCCCGACAGGCCGAGGACGACGCCCGGAAACCGGTTTTTATCCACATAATCGCGCAGGCCGGTGACGCAGGCCAGGTACGCGGCCTCGGCGCCCTCCTCGACGGCGGCGCGCGGCCCTTCCACGCATCTCCAACCCTCGGCGCCGCGCCGCCATTCCGTAACCGCGACCGCCGTCTCCCACGCCGGCAGCTGCACGGCAAGCGTGCCGCCGCGATTGAGCGCGAAAGAGGCGCCGTCGAACACAAGCTCGTCCTGGCCGCCGACCTGGTTGACATAGAGAAGCGGCAAGCCAGTTTCGGCCACGCGGGCGGTCGCCACAGCCTCGCGCTCCTTGCGTTTCTTGAGCGTAAACGGCGAACCATTGGGCACAACGAGGATCTCCGCGCCGCTTTCGGTAAGGAATTCAGCGATGGCGTTTTTCCAGATGTCTTCGCAGATCGGAACTCCGATCCAGACGCCATTGAAATTTATCGGCTTCGGCGTCGGGCCGGCGGCGAAGACGCGCTTTTCATCGAACACGCCGTAATTCGGTAAATCGACCTTGTAACGAAGCGCTTCGATCTTGCCGCCCGAAAGCAACGCAACGGCGTTGTACACTTTTCCGTCCTCGCCCCATGGGACGCCAACCAGCAAGGCCGGGCCGCCATCGTCGGTTATGCGCGCGAGATCGCGCGCCGCATCCATGCAGGCACGCACGAAAGCCGGCTTGAGGACGAGATCCTCCGGTTGATAGCCGGAAATGAACAATTCGGGAAAGACGACGAGGTCTGAGTTCGCGGCCCGCGCCTCGTCCCTGGCCGACCTCGCCAGCGCCGCATTGCCGCTCAAATCTCCAACAACGGGGTTCAACTGAGCGCACGCGATGCGCAAAGCCTGTCTCATACTGCGATCGCCTCCTTAAGCTGCCTCGACGGATGGCCGTGATAAAGCTAGGCGCTGGCGGGCTATCCTGCAATGCGGGGCGCGGACGTTCCAAAGACGGGCCGCGCGCGTGTTGCTTTGGGGCGCCGGATTTGTTATCACGCTCGAAGCACCCTGCGGCGCAGCGCCCGAAGGGCTAGCCGCCGGCTTAGCACAGTGGTAGTGCAGCGGTTTTGTAAACCGAAGGTCGGGGGTTCAAATCCCTCAGCCGGCACCAGCAAATCAATGCCTTAGGTCGCAATCAGAGAGCTTCCGATATTTTCGCCAGCGTTTCGTCAGTGCCTTCTCGCATCCTTTTGCGCCTTCGAAAGCTTGACGATTTGCAGGCGGCAAATCGTGGCCGCCCCATCGCCGAACATGTTACTCGCCTGCCGCAATTTGACCCTCGGAAGCGAGGCCCGTTACAAATGCGACGGGTTGATCCTGCCTCTGGGACGCGACGGCCTTGGTAAAAACGATCGATCGATCATGGAAGGCGCTTAACGTTTTCCGATGGGCGACGCTTATCACAGCGCATTGGGACATAGCGCCGACGAGGCCATAGAGCCGCAGCTCGGATTCCTCATCGAGCGCCGATGTCGCCTCGTCGAAAAACAGCCACTGTGGCCGTATGAGGAGAGCGCGAGCGAAAGCGAGACGCTGCTGCTCTCCCGGCGAAAGCTTCATTGCCCAGTTTTCGCTATCGTCCAGACGCCGGCGAAGCTCTTCGAGGCCGCACAGGCTTAGCGCGTCTTTTATATCCGCATCGCTGTAGGCGCCGCCGATTTCCGGATATTGAACCGCCTCGCGCAAAGAGCCGAGAGGCAAATAGGGCTTTTGCGGACAGAACAGAAGCCTCTGTCCCACCGGCACCACGAGCCGCCCTTCGCAATAAGGCCAGACGCCGCATAGGGTGCGCAGGAAGGTGCTCTTGCCGCTGCCAGACGGTCCTGAGATCAGAACGCGCGCCGCCGGCGGAAGCGTCAAAGACAGGTTCTTCAGCAACGCCCGCCCGTCGGGCAGGTAGATATTCAGGTGCGAAACCGTGATAGCCCTTGCGCTTGGGCTCTCAATCGCGAAGCCTTCTCCGCCCCTCCCGCCATTTTCAGCCAACGCGGTTTCAAAACCGCTCAAGCGGCTGAGCGTGGCGCGCCATTCCGCGAAGCTTGTGTAGTTTGTGACAAACCAAGACAGAGCCGTCTGAACCTGGTCGAAGGCCTGCGCGACCTGCATCAGGCCGCCGAGCTGTATGGCGCGGTCGAAATACCGCGGAGCGGCGACCACAAAGGGAAAAATGATCGCGATCTGGCTGTAGCCGGACGAGAACCACGTTAGCAGCTTTTGCCTGCGCATGATCCCCCACCAATTGGAGACGACGTCAGAAAAGGCCGCTCCAATGCCGCCCTTTTCTGCTTCCTCGCCGCGATAAAGCGCAATTTGCTCGGCATTTTCGCGAACGCGGACGAGCGCGAACCGCAAATTTGCTTCAAACTGCTGTTGCTGATAGTTGAGCGAGACGAGCGGGCGGCCAATAACATGGGTCAGCCAGCTTCCAAGGATCGCATAAAGGATCGCCGCCCAGAGCATGTAGCCGGGAATATTGAACCCGCCAATGCTGAGCGAGCCAGACAAATCCCACAGGATAATGGAAAAAGAGCCGAGAGTGACAATCGACTCCAAGAGCCCCAGCCCAAGGATCAAGGTCTGACTGACGAAGCCATTGACGTCTTCCGCAATGCGCTGATCGGGGTTGTCCGCCGCGCGGTTATCACCAAGCTGCAGGTGGTAATAGGCGTCGTTTCTGAGCCAGCGCGCCACATAGCGCTCGGTGAGCCAATTCCTCCACCGAATCTGGAGCATTTGGCGTAGATAGACCCGGTAGACAGCGGCGACGATGTAGATTGCCGCCAGAACGCCGAAACGTCCGATCTGATAGGTGAATGCCGAAAGGTCATAGTTCTGCAGTGCATTATAGAATAATGCATTCCATTCATTGATCAGCACCATGATATAAACGGCGCCGAGATTGAGAGCGATGACGGATGCAAGAAGTAGGCCGGAGAAGCGGCGCTCGGGCGAAGACCAATAGGGACGAACGATAGTCCAGAATTCAAGGAAAGATGATCTCATGATCCTCCGAATACATATTCAACAGATTGGCCTGAGCGCGGCGATACAGGACGGGACACTTCTACTTCCAAATTTGGTGCGTTTCATGGTCGCGTCAACAAGGTTTTGTACGGGCGCCGGGCGCCAACGGAAGGGATGATGTCGCGCCCAAGCGCCAGATCGAAGCCGCGATGCGCTTGAATCTTATGGGACGACGCCCGCCGCGAAGATAGCCGCCAGCCTCGATCTGCGCGACAGGCTCGGGGGCGCGCTCAAAGCTCCGGGCAACCTCCACGCGGCGACCATCGCACCCGCGCCTGGGTAATGGCGCACCCGTCAATGGACGTTTGATATTGCGTGCGCCTCGAAATCGAGCGCTGGCCAAGGCGGTCTGGCACGGCCCGGTGAACCCAAGCTCAGGCATGCCCGGGCGTGAACATTCTTGAGTACGAGGCGTTATTGCGCTGATGAATCAAATCTCGAAGGACCTGCGAGGTTTCGAAGACAGGGAAAGCCCGGTCAGCGGACACGGCCTGAGCGAGGATGAGCGGTCGCGAGTGGCCGATGCCCAGCGCCCGCGCGCGGCGGTGATCTACGAAATAATTCGAACGGAAGGCGAGAATGAACTCAACCGGCCATTGTCATCCTTGTGGTGGTCTGGAGTTGCGGCAGGAATATCAATTGGGTTCTCCTTCGTTGGACAAGCGGGGATGTCCGCTTATTTGCCTGACGCGGTCTGGAGACCTTTCGTGGCCAGTTTCGGCTATGCTCTGGGTTTCTTAATCGTCATCCTTGGTCGACAGCAACTGTTTACAGAGAATGTGTTGACCGCCGTCCTGCCGGTCATAAGCCGCCGCAAATTGTCCTGGCTTCTGAGCATGCTTCGTCTTTGGACAATCGTGCTAACTGCGAACATGGTGGGTTGCCTGATTTTTGCTTACGCTTTCGCTCATCTTCCTTTCACAAGTGGGGCCATTGACGTTCAAATGACGCGGCTCGTGCATGAATTAGCCGCCGCCTCACCCCTCCAGACCTTCGCCAAAGGCATTGGCGGCGGCTGGCTCATCGCCGCTCTTGTTTGGATTTTGGCGGCCGCCGAGGGCGGCGATTTCCTTATAATCACTTTGCTTACTTATTTCGTCGCCATTCTGGGGTTTCGGCACATCGTTGCCGATACGGCCGAAGCTTTGTATGGCTGGTTCAAATACCAAATCTCATTCGACACGTTCGTTTGCCTATTTCTTGCCTACGCTTGCTGGAAACGTCTTTGGCGGAACCATTCTTTTTTCGTTGCTCAGCTATGCACAGGTGCGCGAGGAAATCTTCCTGGAAAGCAACGGCAGGCGCCTGAACTAATATTTGCAAGCTCCTCTCGCAGCGCTGGCTTTGAAGAGACAACAATGTCGTCCCCTGGCTCATCTCCCATGCCGCCGGTCCGGGCATTCGCGCAATGGCCCAGCTCGCCTTAGCGCAACCATCGGCGCAACCGAGGACTGGCGCTTGTTTGGAACCGCAATTGCTGAAGCGTCTTTTACTTTCAGGTTTCGATGCCGGCAATCGGAGACGATTACGCGATGCCATGTCGGCTTCATCGCAGCCCTTGGCGCTCGCCAACCCCGCGCTAAACATCTTGCGATGGCGAAGGCTTTCGGCGTTTCTCTAATGGGGGTGAGTAATTAGCGTTGTCGTAGTCGGCGGAACACGAAAGGGGAACGGACGCTTCTGCGTTCAAGCGCGATGGCGCTTTTGAGGCAATAAAAGACCCTCCATGAACGACCATACCATGGCACAGGACCCGCTTCGCGCTGCTTTATCTGGCGTTGTTATGTTCAGCGCGCGAAACTCTTGGCTGGTGCTGTCATTGGGGATTATTTTCGCTGTTTCAGCCGCTGCTTATGGGGCCGCCGCACAAGAGAGCCGGGATCGACCCAAGGCAATTTATCGGCCGCGGATCGGGCCGCTGATTGATCCAGTTTCGGGAGCCGTGATCCTGGTCCACCCCCAGTTGATGGCGGCATTGTCCCTGGCGGCTTGCTGCGCCTTCACAGTCGCATTGGGGCGAACTGCGCAGCCAGTTCGGCGAAAGGGTGACGACCGTCGTCATTCAGGACGCGTCCCACGCGCTGTTTCCGGAGCAGCCCGGCGACATCGCTCATGCCGTGCTGACCTGGGCATCGCGGTTTCGGGTCCAGGAATGACGCGCCGGAGGTCAAGTCTCATTCGTCGACATTATTTATATGCTTCAAGAACTTGGCGAGATCGTCGCCCTTGAGTGTGCTTTTCGCGATCTCGTTCCAAATCGTCTTCGCTTCATGACGAGAGATTTGATCGTCGCTGGGTCGCAGTGAAAATACCAAGTCATAGGGGTTCGTGATATTCCGGCTCGTCGATGTCCAGGCGAAGACTGTGAACGACTTCAGATTTGGATCGAACGCCGCGGCAATCGGGGTGATGATATTGTTCGTTGAGGATTTCTTGCTGCCGGCGCGAATGGCGGCAAGCGTTTGATCGATCCGGTCCTTGTCGCCTTGCAGGGTCACCGTGACGGTTCCGTCCGGATTGTTGCGGGCCGAACCTGCGAGATTGTACATGATCGCCTCCTTCTGGATCATGGCTCGAAATCCGACCTTCTGGATATTATCGCCGCTAACATCGCCCTTAAAGGCTTGGTGCAGCGTATTGGCGCCGCCCGCAGTCAACGTAGCGCCTCCACCTGCGAAAACCGCGGCAAGCAGCGCGGCAACACGATATCCGCCCGACTCATTTCGCTCTCCTTCAATTTGAATTGGCGCCTATAATCGGCGCCTGAACTGCGGCGGGAATGCGAACGCATAGGTCTGGCCTGGAGCAGCGCGCACCGGCTCGCCTTGCGATTATTTAGACATTTACTTAGCGCGCTCAGGCGTGACCGGCAGAGACCACAATCACGACAGGAACTCGCGCGTCTGCACCCCCCTGGAGGGCTGTCACAGTAATGACATCAACGTGCCTTCAAACCTTGAGCGTCCAATCCATTTCCGATGACAACTCCGAGAGACCTGCGTCAGCGAGACCGGTTCTTTTTGATTGAGGCGTAAAGTGCGTAAACTGGCGATCCAGACCCTCCTTTTTTTCGCAATTCTTGGCGTCGCAGCCTGGTTCGTCGTTGGGGCGGCGAAGCCTGGCCCGCAAGGCAAAATCATCCTGGCCAGCGGCGGGGCGAATGGCCTGTATCATGAAATGGCTCTCGCCTACAAAAGGGAGCTGGAGCGATTTGGAGTCGAGGTCGAACTGCGGCCCGAGGTTGAGGGCATCGACACTCTCAAGGGCCTGCTTTCGCAATTCAAGTCGGACTACAAATCATACAATGACAAGTACGCCGACATTCAAGCGGGCTTCATGAAGGGCGGTTTTTCAGCGAGCTTGAGGGGGCGCCTCTCTACGGAAAGACAACAGGTGTGGCACCAGCGCCAGACTGAGCACATCAGGTCGGCGGGCCGGTTGTTTTACGAGCCTTTATGGGTGTTTCTAAAAAGCGGACAGCCGGCCAAAAGTCTCAAGGAGTTGAAAGGCAAAAGGCTCTATGTCGGCACAAAGATCAGCGGCGCGCGGCGGGTCGTTTTGCATCTTCTCAAAGCGAATGGCATTAGCGACAAGGACGCCACCTTCATTGACGAAGACCTTGCAGACGACGCCGCTCCGCTGATCAGGGGAGACGTTGACGCTGCTCTCATGATCCTTCCGCCCGAGTCTGGCAAAGTTCAGGCTCTGCTTCGCAATCCACAAATCCGGCTCATGGACTTCACCGCCGAGGCGGATGCCTACACCAACAGGTTTCCCGCCCTTTCCAAACTCGTGTTGAGGCAGGGCGCGGTAGAGTTTAATCCAGACATCCCCGCCTCGGATATAACGCTCCTCTCAACGTCAGCCGCTCTGGTGACGAGAGCCGATCTCAATCCCTCCTTGGCCAGCCTGCTTGCCTATGCCGTCATCAAAAATCCTAAATCCGGTTTCGACAGCTCCGGCGAGCCGATCCTGTTCTACAGGGCTGGCGAATTTCCGAGCGGCAACGATCCCGAGTTCGAACTTAGTCCCGAGGCTCGCTTGGTATACCAGAATGGCGAGCCGCCGATCCTCTTGCGCCTGCTTGCCCCTCTCAACAAGCGTCTTCATTTACCCTTCTGGCTTTCTGCCGCTGTCAGCGAGAACGCTGGGGCGTCCATCCTGCTTCTCATCCCTCTTCTCAGCATCCTTGTCCCGTTGATACGCCTGCTCCCCGCGATCTATAATTGGAGTGTCCGCCGCCGCCTGCTTTATTGGTACCGGAAGCTCAAAGCGCTGGAAGACACGATCGGGGATGCGCCAAGTCCGGACCATCTTTTAGCAAAGCGGGGTGAACTCGATCTCATCGACCGCGCTGTGAGCAAGATCCGGGTCCCGCTCTATTTCTCGGACCGGCTGTATGACTTGCGAGGCCACATCGACATCGTCCGCCGAAGGCTAAGCCCTCAACCCTTAAGGGCTGCGGCGGAATAGCGGGTAATCGAGAGCCGCCTGCGATGCGGCCCGCTGCCTAAGGGTGGCTTCGGGGCGCAAAAAGCGGTCGGTCGAACGAACTTCCGCTCATCCTCCCGAAGCGTTGCCGCTCATCGGGCCGCTGCGAGCCTAGTGAGGACGCGGTCGGGGTCTTTGGCCGAGAGGATCAGCCGCCGGTATTTCGTGTTGTCTGCGTCGATCTCAAGGACGATGCCGCGCTCGCCGCGATAGACGGCCACGAAGTCCCGCCCCCCGTGCGTGCGGTAGGTTCCCAGGGCGATCAGACCCGGAACGCCCGTCCCTGGAGCGCGGATGCCTTCAATCTCGCTAAACGGCTTATCGACGACCCGGACCGCCCGCACCGCCGAAACGGGAAAGCGGAGATCGCCGTGGAGCGCTCCAATTTTCTCGGCAAAGCTGAGGTGAATGGAAACTTGCCCGCCTTCGACTTGAATCTCCGCCATGGATCTTGCCCTCCGAAGCATACCTGAACAACGAACTAATCGGTGTGTGGGGTGTTAAAGATAATTCCAACTTTATGCAAAGGAGAGGATTATGAAGGGAATAACCGCAGCAGCCATCTTCGGGGGTGTTTTAGCGTTAAATGCGACTGCCGCGTCGGCCGAGATCGCCTGCAACGCCGAAGGCGAATGTTGGCACGTGAAGGAGTCTAATTTCTTCCGGCCCGAGCACGGAGTTATCATTCATCCCGACAATTGGAGATGGGCTGATCGCGACCATGATAAATATCGCTGGCGCGAGCATGAAGGCCGCGGTTATTGGCGCGAAGGGCGCTGGATCGAAATCCACTAGTGGAGCGCATTTGACATTTGAGTCGTGCCTGCCGCGAGTTCGCGATCAAATGTCCAATTCCAAACCTCCACTCGATTCAAAAAGTTGCTAGTGGTTTATTTGATACCGGCATTTGCTCTCAGGCGTACTGCGTGCCGTAAACGGAGGCAAATGCCGGAATCGGACCACAAAGGCGTAGGTACGACCGCGTTGAGCTAAAGCAGCGCGGCCGTCTCGCGGTTGGCGAAGTCGATCCGGTTGGCCAAGATCCGGATGATGAATTCCAGGAAGCGATTTGCAACTGCGGGCTTTTCCAGTTCGAGCCGCGCGAAGGCGTCCC
Source organism: uncultured Alphaproteobacteria bacterium (assembly GCA_963748525.1). Classification (GTDB taxonomy): domain Bacteria; phylum Pseudomonadota; class Alphaproteobacteria; order Rhizobiales; family Rhodomicrobiaceae; genus Rhodomicrobium. The sequence continues at coordinate 104,394 of CAVVJJ010000017.1, read as the reverse complement.
GCGTCAGCGCATAGACGGCGCTATCCTCTGCGCTGATAACCGAAGCCGCCCGCAGCGCATGTCTAAAAAAACCCATTTCGCCCACCACCGTGTGCGTCTTCATAAGCCGCAAGCGATAGTCAGGCGCGCCGTCGCGCCTGATGACGATGGCGACGCTTCCTTCGGCAACGAGGTCGATTGTCTGAGCCGCATCGCCCTGCTGGTAAAGCACATCGCCTGCCTTCAGGAGCTTGCGCTCAAAATAGGGCAGGATCGCCTCCGCCGCCTCCGGCCCGAGCTCGCCGCCGAGCCACGCGTCGAGCGTCCCTCCCAATGAGGCAGGGCACGCCTCCCGTCTCTCGAGAAGGTCCGTCTCGCACCATGCGAGCGCGTCGTTGCGGTCCGCGAACACCAAGCGCCGCGCCCATTCCGCGGAAGCGCCGCCAGCGGCGAGCTTGGCCCTAAGCGCGTCCTTCAGACCGCACGAAACGAGCTGGACGGCCCGCTCGGCGCAGAAATTCTTTAGTTTCAAGAGGCTCATCACGGCCGAGGCGTCGGCGCCCGTAGCCTCGGTCAGATCCAAGATGACATAGCTGACGGCGGGACTGTGCTGCTTTTCGATGCCCCTCCGGATTTCCTCGAAGAGGCGGTCGGATGAGCCAAAGAACAAATAGCCGGAAACCCAATAGATATGAATGGCGTCTCCCTCGCGCTTCAGGATGGCGGCATGCTCTCCAGCGCGGACCACATTGCTGGTGAGCGCCGCGCCCGTCACATGGCGCTTGACCGGGCCGAGCTTCGCGTAGCTGTAAGAGAACATCACGCAGGCCAGGATGATGCCGGCCACCACGCCGGCGATGTGTCCGTAGCGAAGGCAAACGGCCATGATGCCCAGCGCGGGAATCAGGTCGAGCCACGCCCTTTGGAGCAGGGGCAGCCGGAACGAATCGATCACGAGGGAGATGCCGACATAAAGCACGAGTCCTCCCAGCACAGGAACGGGCACGGCTTTGAAAATATCGATTTTAAGAAGAAGGAGCGCTCCGGCAATGCAGGCGGCCAAGATGCCGCTCAAGCGCGTGCGGCTCCCCATTTTTGTGAGGGCGCCTGTAACCGCAGACGACAAGCTGGCGCCGATTCCGCCCAAAGCCGCGGCGGCAAGCGCTCCGGCGCCAGTATACCGGAATTCAGAATCGAGATCGGCCGCTTGGCGGCGTGCGACTTCCACACCCGAAATCTTCACCACGTTGGAAATCTGCACGACGATCGCCACCGCTGCGATTTGGGGCAAATGAGCAGCAAGCGTTGGCCAGCGGATGGCGTCAGCGCCTATGGCGTCGAAGGGCAGCCATGGCTTGAGATCGAGGGCGCTTTGCAAGAACAACTGCGCGGCCGGAGCGGCGGAGAGCCTGGCGAGCAGCACCGCGAGTGCGCCAGCGAGGAGCGCGCCCAAGGGTATGAGCAAGCGCTTGCCTGGGCTCGTCTGGACCAGCAAAATCAGAGCAGCAAGCGTCAGGCTCGCTGCAAGCTTCTCAAGGCTCTCCTGCGTGAGGTCCTCCCCCTGGATCGCTCCGGTAAAGGTGTGCCCAGCCGAAAGCGAAAAGCCTGCGGCAATCAAAAGAACGCCGGTCGCGCCGAGAAATCCCGCCACCACGCTATAGGGAACGAAGCGGAAAAATCGCGCGGCCCGGCAGTAGCCCAGCGCCCACATGAAGACATAGCTTGCGAGCCCTGCAAGCCATAGAGCGGCCATTGCATTTGCAACACGCTCTCCCGGCGTGGCGCCCGCCGCCTTGACGCTCTCGTCGATGCTGACCACAAGAGAGGCAAGCAGGGCGACGGCGGCGGAGTTGGGCGCGAATCCGGAAGGCGCGAGTTTTGTGAAGCTGCCGGCGATAACGCCTGCGAACGCGGCGGAGATCATGAGCCCCCAGACGGCGAACGGCGCGCCTTCGAAGAGTTCCCCCTGAAAGATCAGGGCGCCATAGGAGACGCAATAGACGAAAATGAGAAGTCCGCCGGCGGCCGCGGCAAAAGGCTCAAACAAACCGCTTTTTCGCAACCAGCCTGCGGGCTTGTGCGCAGGAGCCTCAGGCGGAGCCACGGGACTGGCCGGATTTGCTCCGGCCACAAGCATTTCATCCAGCGTATTCGCCGGCCCGGTCGCCATCTGCCCCCCCACAAAATAAGTCGTAACCTGGCAGCCTAGTTTTCAATTGCTACGGTCAGATGACGTCAACGGGATGAGTGTGGAAACGGGGCGCTCTGGCAAGGCAGCGGCGGCGCCGATCCCCGCATGGCAAGGCCGGCGACGGCGATCACACAATTCATGACAGGTCACGGAACGAAGGTTTTGCCCAGGCCTTCCCTGTACGCTGTGAAGTCGTGCAGCGGCGCAAATGTTGGAGGAAGCGCGTGGCAATCGAGTCGCTGATTGTGTGGCTGGTCATCGGGGCAATCGCCGGATTCTTGGCCGGCCTTATCGTTACGGGCTATGGCTTCGGAACCGTTGGAAATATCGTCGTTGGGATCCTTGGCGCACTCTTGGGAGGAGCGATATTGCCGCGGCTGGGCCTGTTTACAGGCGGAGACTTGTTCGGGCAGATTATCAGCGCAACTTTGGGTGCGGTGCTGTTGCTCTTCCTGATCGGCCTTGTGCGCAGAACCGAAACGCCCTCGCGCCTTTGATCCCCGGGGCCGTGAGGGATTTCCCACAAGCCGGCAGGGATCTTGCATCGTCAGGCGCCGCGCCCGAACAGCCGCGAGAACTTAATCGTTCAGGAAGGAACGAGCCAACATGACCGGCAAGACGTTTCCCTTCACCCGCACCGAAGCGGAATGGCGTAAAATTCTGATGCCCGAACAATATGAAGTGATGCGCGCCCACGGGACGGAAGCTCCCGGCAGTTGCGCGCTTCTCCTCGAAAAACGCCCCGGCGCCTTTTCCTGCGCCGGTTGCGGTCAGCCTCTCTTTAAATCCAAAGTGAAGTTCGAGAGCGGAACGGGTTGGCCCAGCTTCAACGATCCAATCGAAGGCGCCGTCGAAGCCTCCCCGGACCACAGCTATGGCATGGTGCGCACGGAAGTTCATTGCGCCAATTGCGGCAGCCATCTCGGCCATGTTTTCGATGACGGCCCTCCGCCGACCAACTTGCGGTATTGCATCAACGGCGTCGCGTTGAATTTCACGCCGGCTCCTTGAGTTTTCCGCCGGCGGCGCCTTTCCGCGAACGAACATAAATCCAGGAGTTCTTGAAGCGACCGCTTCACGCCCAGCCTGGGCTTGGCGCGGTGTGGCCGGGCGGAGCGCTCCCCCATAAGCAGCGCAGACAAGCCGCCGCAACGAAATCTTGAAGGTAGGTCTTGGCGGTGGCCATTGTGCAAAGACGGTTCTGACAGCAAGTATCGTGTTGCCAAGTAATCCGAAGCACCGGCGCGCCCCGAATGATCACAACGACCCTTCAAGCCTACACGCCGCCACGCCCGGCATATCCGGCGCAACAGCCGAGCCTGCGCCAATTTTTACGCGCGGCGCGGACCAACGCTCTCTTGATTTGGCCCGATGCAGCTTATGAGAACGACGTCTCCATCAGGCGCGGGCTCGGGCGCACGCAGATGTTGATCAACAGGCCGGAGGCAATCCACCGGGTGCTGGTCGAGAACGCGGGCAATTATCGCCGCACGCCGCTCTCAATTCGAATTCTCCGGCCGATTGCCGGCGACGGGGTGCTGCTTAGCGAGGGCGACAGCTGGCGGCTTCAGCGGCGCACGATCGCGCCCGCGATGACGCCGCGCCTGATCCCGGTGCTGGCCCGCCATATCGCCGCCGTCGCCGAGGAGACCGTTTCGTCGCTGCGGCGACGCAGCCATGCTCCGCTCGACCTTTTGCAGGAGATGCAGTTCGTCGCCTTGGAGATCGCCGGGCGTTCGATGTTCTCGCTTGAGATGGGCGCCTTTGGCCCTGAGATGCGCGATATGCTGACCGACTATGGCGCCCGGCTCGCCCAACCGCATCTGCTCGATATGCTGCTGCCGGTGGCGATCCCCTCCCCGCGCGATTTCGCACGCTGGCGCTTCAAGCGGCGCTGGATGGCGCTGATAGACCGCATCATCGACGCGCGTCTGGCGTTAAAGGAGGATAACGCGCCGCAAGATCTTTTCGATCTGCTCCGCGCCGCGCGGGATCCCGAGACAGGCGCCGCATTTACCCGCAAGCAATTGCGCGATCAGGTCGCGACAATGATCGTCGCCGGGCACGAGACCACTGCGCTGACGCTGTTCTGGTCGCTTTATCTGCTCGCCCTCGCGCCAGAGTGGCAGGATGCAATCGCCGCCGAGACCGCTGGCTTTAACCTCGGGCCCGCGAGCGGCCCGGACGCGCTGCCCTCGCTTGTTCAAACTCGAGCTGTCGTCAGCGAATCGCTGCGGCTGTATCCGCCTGCCTTTACGATGATCCGAATTGCGCTCGGTCCCGACCGCGCCGGCGATCTCGAAATCCCGCGCGGCGCGGTGCTGATGATTGCGCCCTGGGTATTGCACCGCCACCGCCTCCTCTGGCGGGACCCCGACGCCTTCGACCCCTCGCGCTTTCTTCCCGGCGCCCCGCCCCCGCCGCGTTTTGCCTACCTCCCGTTCGGCGCCGGCCCCCGCATCTGCGTCGGGGCGCAGTTTGCGATGGCTGAGGCGACGCTGGTCCTTGCCGCCTTGGTTCAATCGTTTCGAATCGCTCTCGCCGGCGATCGGGAGGTGATGCCAAAGCCTGTCGTCACAACGCAGCCCGATCGGGCGCCGGCCTTCCTGCTCACGCCGCGCGTATGATCGGCAGGGCGCTTTCGGCGTTCATCATGCAGGAAGACCAGCGATGTGCCGCCGAGGCCGAGGCGCACCCTTCCTGACAACATGCGCAAAGCGCTCGACAATTATCTCGGAGGTCGGGCGCGTAACTTTGTCGGAAGCCAAGCAGCCTTGGTGCGGTCGCTCAATCAAGGGGCGCCGAGATCAGGCTCGCCCCGTCAGGCTCGGCTATTGGCCAACATTGATGGTTGCAAGCGCCTTGTTGAATAGTTCGACTTTATCGGGATTGCTGGCGAGGGCCTGACGAGCGTCATTGACGGTTGCGGTGATTTTCGCCTTTTCGCCAAGGGCCGCGTAGGTGCGTACGAGCGTCAGCCAATCTTCGGGATCCGATCCGGCTGTCTTCAGGCGCTCGGCGAGACGCTCAACCTTTTCTTTCATGGCCGCGCCGTGCTCGTGGTCCGGCGGAGGAGCCGCCGTCGTTATCTTCACAGAAGCTGCGGCGTTAACGCCGTCGAGTTCATTGAGCCCCTCATTGAACTTTTGAAGCTTTGCGGGGTCGCCGGCAAGCGCCCCCCGTGCGTCGATAGCTGCCGCGCTTGCCTTTTCGGATTCGCCAAGGATTTTGTAAGAGCGGATGAGGCGCACCCACCCCTCGGCGTCGTTCCCGTCTTGCTTGAGCCGCGCGGCCAGGCGGTCAACCATGGTGCGGATCATAGCCGCCTGTTGTGCGGGCGGCAGGTTGGCGGCATCCGCAATGACCGCGGCGCTGGGCTGGACCGGCGGGTTTGATTGGCCCTCCAATCGGGCGAGTGCGTTGCGCACATCGCTGACCCAGAACGCGCCTTCCGGTGCGTCGGCAATGAGTTTGCGCCAAGTCTTTGCGGCCAGGTCGCGCTCGCCCTTTTGCATGGCGGCAAGCCCCAAATAGTAGCGTGCGCTGACGACAGTGTCGTCGAGCGTCACGGCTCGAACGAAAGCGTCCTTGGCATCGGCAGTTACGACGCCATTCGCCTCGGCCGTGAGCGCCTCCCCTAAATTGGCTTCGCGCTCGCCGCCCTCGCCGAGATACTTCAAGCTGTTGCGCCAGGCGGCCACGGATTTTGAATAACGCTTGAGCTGCATATAGATCGGCGCCAGGTCCTCCCATGCGCGGCCATCCTCGGGATGGCTCTGAAGGTAAGCCTCAGCCTGGGCGACCTGGTTTTCAGGCGTTTGCGCAGGCGATGCGGCATCGCTCTGAGCTACCGGATGCTCGGACGCGATTTCGGTTGAGCCACGCCGAAGATAAAGAACTCCAACCAAAATGCACACCGCCAGCACCGCCGCGACAGCAAGAGAGCGTTGCCGCCACGCCGCCGATGTCGTCTTCGAGGGCGCCATTGAGAATCCTTACTATTCAACTTCTTCGAGCCATCAAGCGATCCGAACTCTATTGATATTGTTCCAGAGCGCAAGTGGGAATTTAAGTTGCGCGAGCGAGCGAGTTCGGGGGCGACGTCTCGGCGATGCAGGCAAGTGCGAGCACGCAAATATCGAGCATATGCGTGGCGTGCCGGCGGCATAAGGCGGCCGAGCAGGAACCGAGAGTCTTCTGTGCTCAAGGCAGTATCTCAAATTCGATGGGCTTGAAACTGTAGTTGTTCGATTGCGGCGCCGAGCACGCCGTTAGCCCGATGATGAGATCGAGATCCGCACGGAACACGATGTAGTCATTCGCCTTGCTGAGAGGCGGCTTCACCGCGATCCTGCCGGTGGCTCCGTCCAGTTCGACGTTCATGAAGATGTTGAAGCAGGCAGGGATCTCGTCCGCCCCAATGCCGTAGGGAGCAAGCGCTTTCGCCAGATTGCCGAAGCATCCGTGGTGCGGGTCGCGGTCGCCATAGAGGATACGAAACGTGTCGGCGCTGCAAGGCGTGAGCAGGAAGTCGTGGCGGCCCACCGTGTCTTCGAGAATCGTAAGCATGGGCCGGCTGCGGTTGGAATAGATCGTATCGCCCGCGCTCAGATAGATCTTTTCAAGGTAGTCGAATGTACGCCCCGAAGACATGATTTCAGCGGTGTCGCCGGCGAAGGCCGCCAACAGGTCGGCCACCTGCTGCCCTTTGGGGTCTATCACCTTCAGTCGCATTCCTTTGACGAGCCTGAAGGCGCGCCCCGATCGCGGCGGTATCTCCTCGATCATGGCAGCCGCCGTTTGGATCGCGGCCGGAAAGGGCAGCGCCAGTCGTCCGGCGCGGCGCGGCCGCTGTATTGGCGCGCCTCGGACCTTCGCCGAAATTGCGCAGAACAGGGTTTATCGATCCGCACAGCGCCGCGTCTCGTTTTCTGATGACGTCGCGCATCCGGTCGTAACGGCCCTGCCGCCGAAGCGTCTCGAACTGCTCATGCAGGTTGAACGCCAGAGCGGGACGAAAATAACGCCGCGATGCGCGGCTTGCGTTCGGGTGCATGCCAATGACGAAGAAAGCTTTGCCTCTCAGACTGAAGCTGAAGTCCGGCGATGCCGGGTCGCGCGAGACGCGATGGTCCCAGTCGCAGGTTAACGCGTCAAGGTCGTGCAGGGCTTGGAGGCGGCGCCACATCGCCTTTTCGAATTCAGGTTCGGTCAGGTCTCGCGGCCCTTCGAAAGCCGCCACGAAACTGCGCAAGCTTGCGTCGCGCTCGGCGGCAATGAACTGATCGATGTCGTCAAGGATTGCGGCGTCTTTCGTCGCCTCGTTCAAGTCACCGTAGACAAGTTCCTTGATGCCGCCGCGAATGCTGGCGCTTTTTGCGGCGACACAAGGGAATGTGATCATGCGGATGAAGTAATGGATACGGCTTTGATTGAGAGAATGCTGCGTCATCGGCTCCTTAGCTGGACAGGGAAACAAAGTTTATCACTTTATTATTTCCAATGCCAAAAGCGCAGACTTGTTCCAACCGAGAGTCTGCTCTAACAAGCCAAAATGCGATTGAACCGGGCTTAGACGGGCCGCGAGGCGAAGCGGTAGAAGCCCGCAAGGGCGCACGCGAAGATCAGCGCCGCCAGAACCGTCGATATGTGGCCACCGCCCAAACCTTGAACGGCGAGAGAGCCGCCGTGTCCGCCGATGGCGTCGGCCGCGGCGAGCAAGACGCCGGTTATGCTCTCCCCCACCAGAAAGCCGGAGGCGAGGAGCACTCCACGGCGACGCGCCCGCGCCTCGGCGTCGGCCCGCCCTTCCGCGCCCTTGGCGTTCCCGCTCCTCGCCACAGCCCGCTCGGCGAACCATCCGATCACGCCGCCAATGGCGATCGTCAGCGATACTTCATAGGGCAGATAGATGCCGATCCCGACCGTCAAGGCCGGAAGCGAGAACCCGCGCGTGCGCCGAAGCCAGCCCTCAAGAACGACCAGCGCCGCTCCAAGCACGGCGCCGATGGCGACCATGCCCCAGGCAAGCTGATGGCGAATGATGCCGGTCGCGATTTGCGTCATGAGAGCGGCCTGGGGGGCCCGCATGGCGTTATCCGCCTGCATGCCAGGGCGCGGCAAAGCGCCAGCGAACCCGTAGTTGGAATACAGAACCTCAATCACGGGCGCGAAGGTGACAGCGCCCGCGACAACGCCGATAACAAGCGCCGCCTGCTGCTTCCAGGGAATGGCGCCGACCATGTTTCCGGTCTTGAGGTCCTGGAGGTTGTCGTTTGCGATCGAAGACACGGTTACGAATAATAGGCAAAACCGGCCGCGATCAGGATGGTGCTCAGGATGCCGATGCCCGAGATCGGGCTGCAGGACGAGCCGAGCAGCGCCGCCATGTAGCCGCAGGCCGACGCCATCAGGAGACTGAGCGCGACGGTCAGGATCGTAACGGCGGGCACGAACCAGACAAGATTCACGGGGAGGTGAACGCCCGAAGCAAACCAGGCAAACAAGCCAGCGGTCAGAACGCTCAAGATCGCAACGGCGCCGCCAACCCAGGCGATGGGGATGTCGCGCTCCTCCCGCGGCGCGCTGACGCCGTGCCGTTTCCGGGATGCCTTCAGCGCCAGCCGCACGGCGTCGATCAGCGGCTTGATCAAGGTGAGGACGGTCCAAAGCCCGCCGCTTGCGATGATGCCCGCGCCGATCAACCTTACCTTTTCTGACCAGACCGCGCCGGCCGCCTGCACTGGGCCGCCGGGCGGCGCGGGCGTCATCGCCGTCAGAATTGGAACGGCGATGCCCCAGGCGATAAACAGCCCAAGGAAAAGGGCGAGGCAGGCGCCGATGCGGACGAGATAGCCAACCCCGATCAATGCAAGCGATAGACTGCCGCCCATTTGAAAGACCGCGCCGCCGTATGCGAGCGATCCCGAAATCTTGCCGGGAAGAAGCTTGAAGCCATTCGTCAGGAGGTTCAACGCCGCTGCGGCCGCGGCGCTCAGCGCTAACTCCTTGAGGCCGCTTTCGCCGTTCTCCTCCGCGCCTGCTTCCTCGTTGTGGCCGGCTCGAAGAACCTCCGCCGCAGCCACGCCCTCCGGAAAAGGCAGCCTGCTGCCCACCACCATGACCCGGCGCAGCGGCACGGAATAGGCCACGCCGAGGACGCCGCCAACAAGGCACACCGCCATTGTCTGCCAAAGCGGGAAGCTGTGCCAGAAACCGATCAGGATGAGGCCGGGAAGCACGAGGATGACGTTGCACAGCGTCCCCGCCGCCGACGCCTGTGTCTGGACGATGTTGTTTTCGAGGATGCCGCCCGAGCCAAGCGCCCGAAGCGCGCTCATCGAGATGATCGCCGCGGGGATGGACGAGGAGAACGTCATGCCGGTCCGCAAGCCGAGATAAACGTTGGCGGCCAGGAACACCACAGTGATCGCGGCGCCAAGGACCATGCCGCGAAGTGTGAGTTCGAGAGGGGGTTTCGAGGGCGTATCTCTCAAGGCGACCCGCTCGGCGCCGGTTTCAGCGAAGGAGATGGAGCGCGCAAGTGGAGCACGTCCAGCTTTCCATGGGACTGAGACCCGCAGCGGCGGCCAGTTCGCGAAACTCGGAGGGCGAATATTTCCACGACACGTCCGTGCATATGCTGTCGCCTCGACCAAACCGGAATCTGCGGGATCCTATTTCGATGACCGTCGCCCTCCCCGCCGCGAGATGAGCTTCAACCCTGACAGGATCGGGAAGGATGCGCGCCTCGTGCCCGAACGCGTCAAGCTCGATGCGAGCGTTCAGCTCGCGGGTCATGCGGGCAAGAACATTTCTATGAAAAGCCGCCATGAGTGGCCCGCCATACGCGGCCTTGAGGCGTTGCGCCTCTCCAGTGTGATCCTGGCCGACAAGGAGCCAGCCCGGCGCAAGCGCTTCTCCGATCTGTCTCAGGAGCCGGACGGCGGGGCCGGGCGCCATGTTGCCGAGGGCCGAGCCAGGAAAGAAGCCAAGAACCGCGCCTGCGCGGCCAACAGGCAGAGCGGGAAGCGGCCTCGTATAGTCGGCGCAGACGCTCGACACGTCGAGCGCTGGGAAATCGTTGCGCAGCCGCTCCGCCGCCGCTTCCATGAAAGCGCGCGAGATGTCGATGGCGATATAGCTCGCCGGACGGTCCATGGCGTCGAGCAGCACGCGCACCTTCCGGCTGACGCCGCTGCCGAATTCGACGATGCACGCGTCGCGGCCGACCATCTCCGCAACCTCGCCCGCGCAATCATGAAGAAGCGCCGTCTCAAGCGCGGCGACGTAATATCCTTCCGACTTGCAGATGGCGTCGAAGATCGAAGACCCTCTTTCATCCCAAAGATATTTGCCGGGAAGCGATTTTCGATCTCGCGAAAGCCCTTCGAAGGCGTCGCGCAGGAACTCCCGGGTCCCGCTCTCGGCCTGCGCCGGCCGCCTCTCGTGAGCAGATGCGCCGGTCATGCGGATGCGACCCTTGTAGCAGTCACGACCACGAGGGCGATGCGGTCGGCGATCCGATAGGGCTCGCGCGCCAGCTCCTCTCCGAACACATCGGGATCGACTTCCCGATAGGCCCAATCGAGACCGGCGGCGTCGAGCGCTTCCGCCGCCGCCGCCAGGAACGGATCGCGCCCTTTGACAATCCCGACGCCCGTGAACAAAAGCAGCGTTCCGCCGGGGGAAAGCCGCTCAATGGCTGCCGCGATGATGCTCATGGCGAGCCCCGCGCCGAGCGGCCCGCCGCCATGCCTGTAGACCCTTTCGCTCGCGTCGATCAGGTAGGGAGGGTGCGCGACGATCAGGTCAAAGCGGCCGGCGGCGTTTGAGAACAAATTGCTTGCCGCGGCGCGCGCATTCGCCAGCCCGGCCGAGGCTGCGTTGATGGCGGCGAAGTCCACGGCCTTCGGATTGAGGTCGAGCATCAAGACTTCGGCGCCCGGAAATTGCTTCGCAATCGCGATCCCGCCGGGACCGGCGCCTGCGCAAACATCGGCGGCGCGCCGTATTTGCGCCGCGCGCCCGGCCAGCCACGAATTGATTGATTCGACAAACTTGTAGGTGTCCGGCCCAAAGAACACGGCATCCTGCGCCGTTGTCGGGAAGGCCGAATGCATGAACAGATCGCCGTTCAACGTCGAGAAGCGCACTGTGCTGCGCCAGAGTGCGCCCTCGGGCTGAAGTACCCTGGCTTCGGCCATGAGCTCGAACACATGAGGCGGCATCGCTTCTCTGTGAAAGGGACGGCTCCAGCCGAGCGCGCCTTCGAGGTCGCGCGCCTCGCAGTTCCAGGGCCTCGCGTTCACGAGCGCATGGCTCGACGGCGTGATTGTCGTGAAGCGATAGCCTGTCGCGCGCACGCCTTCGGCCAGGCCCAGGAGGGCGTTCAACTCATGCCTCCAGCCGGAAGCGAATGCACTGGGAACTGGGTTATGGATGGCTTGCCTCGGTCGATTGTGCCGTCAGTTTTCCCAATGTTCCGGCGTGAGCTTCGTTCCCGGCGCGCTATCGGCTTTTCTCACCGTGCTTTGCGATGCCGATGGCGGACACGATGCACGGGAGCGCTATGACGAGCTGGGCGTCGAATTGCAAACCGACGCCAGCGCCGGGGTCAGGAAACTCGCAAGGCCCAAAAGCCGGCGGCGCTCCATTGTTTTCGTCACGATCCCGGATACAGTCCTGCACAGCCGTTCCAAGACAGCAGCCCTTGTTTACTGGGTCCCCGCCTTGGCGGGACGACCCAAGGGGCGACCGCGTCCGATTAATTAGCGCTTTTCGTTCTTGGCGGCGCGGAATCCGGCGGCGGCGGTGTCTTTCTCGCACATATAGGCGCCGCGCTTCGTCTTCCCGTAGGTCGCGGCGCCGGCATGGTGATAAACCTTGGTGCCGGTGTTTACCCAGACCACCGTGTCGCCGGGGCAGCTTGCCTTGGCGTCCGTCTCGCTCGCAAATTGCCCGGCTTTGGGCTCGCTGGGGGCGCGCGTCTTCTTGACGGCGGGCGGCGTCGTTTGCGCAGGCGTCCCGAAGGGATTGGGCGCGGTCGTGGTTTGCGCGACGGCGCCGCTTGAAAACACGCTAAACAAGCCAAGTAGGAGAACGGAAACGGACGGCAAGCGCATTGTCATGAAACGGTCCCTCGCAAACAGCCATAAGCGGACTGTTACAGCGTGCGCTTTGCGCGAGCAAGAAGTCTCCTGCCGGTTGAACAGCGAGCGGCGCCAATGCCGGAGCCGGACCGCTAGATCGCGACCTGGCGTCCGATTTCGACCACTTGATCGACGGGGAGGCGGAAAAAATCAGTGACCTGCGAAGAGTTGCGCTCCATGGCGGCGAAGATGATCTCCTCCCATTTCGGAAGGCCCTTTCCATCGGCGCGCGAGATGACTGTTTCGCGGCCGACATAGTAGGTCACATCGTCAAGATCGATGCCGCAGCCCTTGGCCTTCGCCTCTTCGAGGATCGGCGGGATTTCCGGGCGCTCCATGAAGCCATAATGGACCGTCGCCCGCCAGAAATCCGGGCCTTCGGGGAAGAAGCGGAGGCGATCCTCCTGGCGCACGATGGGCACGGGCTCGATCGAGACATTGATCACAATGACCTTCTCGTGCAGGGAGCGGTTGTGCTTCAAGTGCCAGGCCATGACGGGCGGCACGCCCTCTCTCGATCGCGTCAGGAATACGGCGGTGCCCGGCACGCGCGGGATGCCCTTGTCCGCGAGTTCTCTGAGCAAGACATCGGTGCGTACGAACTTGGACCGAAGCGCCTGCAAGATGGCGTCCCGCCCGCTATGCCAAATCCACATGAGGCCGAAAATCAGCGAAGCGAGCGCGACCGGAATATAGCCGCCGTCCTCGATCTTGGCGCAGTTGGCGATCAGGAACGCGCTGTCCACGATAATGAAGCTTCCGGCTATGGCGACGCTTGCGGGCAGGCTCCAATGGAGCTTCGCGGTCATGGCTATGAAAAGCAGCACCGAGGTCATCAGCATCGTGGCGGAGACAGCGATGCCATAGGCCGCGGCAAGGTTGTCCGACTTGCGGAAATAGAGCGTGATGGCGATGGTGATGACCATCATGATCCAGTTCACGACGCCGATATAGATTTGGCCATAGCCAAGCGCCGAGGTTTGCTTGATCCGAAGCCGCGGCAGCCAGCCAAGCTGGATTGCCTGGCGCGTCATCGAGAAGGCGCCCGTAATGACCGCCTGGCTTGCTATGATCGTGGCCGCGGTCGCAAGAATCACAAAAGGAACAAGCAGCGGTCTCGGGCAGAGCGCATAGAAAGTGTTTTCGGGGATGGGGCCGCCGTTTAAGACCAGCGCCGATTGCCCCGCATAATTCAGGAGAAGGCAGGGAAACACGATGGCGATCCATGCGACCTGGATTGGGCGGCGGCCGAAATGCCCCATGTCCGCATAAAGGGCCTCGGCGCCCGTGACACACAGGAAAACCGCGCCAAGAACGAGAAATGAGGTCGCTCCGCCCGACGCGAGATAGTGAAGGCCATAAGCGGGGTTCAGCGCCCAAATCACCGATGGGTTCTGAATGACGCCCCGCAGGCCCAGCGCGCCGATCGCCAGGAACCAAACCGCCGTGATCGGGCCAAACATGGTGCCGATGACGGCCGTCCCGCGCGGCTGGATCAGGAAGAGCAGGATGAGGACGCCGACAGTCGTCGGAACGACGTAATTGTCGAGGCTGCTGGTTATGATCGAGAGCCCTTCGAGAGCGGATAGAACCGAGATGGCGGGCGTTATGACCCCGTCGCCATAGATCAGCGCGGCGCCGAAGAGGCCGACCGCCACAATCAGCGCCCGCTTCCTCGTGCGGCCCTTGCCGAGGCCCTTCCGCCCGGTGAGGAGCGCCATCAGCGCCATAATGCCGCCCTCGCCGAAATTGTCGACCCGCATGGCGACGCCCACATATTTGACGGTCGTCACGATGATCAGAGTCCAGAAAATGAGCGAGAGGCTGCCCAGAACCATGGCGCGGTCGGCGACCTGGGCGCCGGTCGCGCCGAGCACCACTTTCAGCGTATAAAGCGGGCTCGTGCCGATGTCGCCGTACACCACTCCCAACGCCCCGAGCGCCAGCATGCCGAAGCTTCCCTTGGGATGGGCGGCGACGCCTTGAGGAGAGAATGTCGAATGACGGGAGACGCTCATGATCGAGCCCGGAATGAAAGCTGCCCACAGCTGAGCAGCTTTAACAGGCAGTCGTAAAGGATGCATGGGGAGAGCTTCATCGCCGTTGAAGGAACACAGCTAAAACGAACTTCGAGACCGATGTATTTCCTGTTCGTTTATCCCAGCGCGACGTCCATATGCTTCGATACTGCTGAAAGCCAGTTCCGGCGGCCCATTTGTTCCATCCTCCCGCGATTCCCGCAAGAGGCTTTTTCACACGCTGGCGCGATATATATATGAGATTCCTATATGCACGCCAGCCCTTACCATCGAACCTATATGCGTTTCCGATTAGATCCTACGAACTCTTTAACCGGCGAACCATTTTTGCGCAAGCCGCCATTTCCGTCTACCTCGCGCCCAAAAAACGGCGGCCTTTGACCGAATTGAGCAATGCCAAAGCCAATCGAGAGCCATCGTCCGACTCCTGAAGCTCTCCTCGCTCTTGCTCGACAGGAGCGCCCGGGCAGGGGGCGGTTGAAAATTTTCCTCGGCGCCGCCCCAGGCGTCGGCAAAACCTATGAGATGCTTCAGTCGGCGCGCGCGCGCCGGGCGGATGGCGCCGATGTGGTGGTCGGCGTGGTGGAGACGCATGGCCGCCCCGAGACCGAGGCCCTCCTCGCGGGCCTGGAAATCGTTCCGAGGCGGCTCGTCGAGTACAAGGGCCGCGCGATGGACGAGATGGACCTCGACGCCATCCTCGCACGCAGGCCTAAGCTCGCGCTCGTGGACGAGCTCGCGCACACGAACGCGCCGGGCGGCCGCCATCCCAAGCGCTATCTCGATGTGGAAGAGCTCCTTGCCGCGGGCATCGACGTTTACGCCACGCTCAACATCCAGCATGTCGAAAGCCTGAATGACGTTATCGCGCAGATCACCCGCATCCGCGTGCGGGAGACGGTCCCCGATTCCGTGCTCGACGCAGCCGACGACATCGAGGTGATCGACCTCACGCCGGACGAGTTAATGCAGCGGCTTCGCGAGGGCAAAGTCTACGTGCCCGATCAGGCGAAACGCGCGCTCGACCATTACTTCTCGCCCGGCAATCTTACGGCGCTTCGCGAGCTTGCGCTCCGGCGCACCGCCCAGCGCGTCGACGAGCAACTTCTGACCCATATGCGCGCGCACGCGATCCAGGGGCCGTGGCCTGCGGGCGAACGCGTTCTCGTCTGCATCAGCGAAGACCCGCGCTCGGCCGGTCTTGTGCGCTTCGCCAAGCGAATTTCGGACAGGCTGCGCGCGCCCTGGACCGCGCTCCACATCGAGACGCTGCGCAGCCGGGACCTGCCGGTCCCGGCGCGAGACCGGATCGCCGACACGCTGCGCCTTGCCGAGAGGCTCGGCGGCGCCGCCGTCGTCTTGCCTGGTCAGGGCGGGCGCATCGCCGACGACATTTTGGAGTTCGCGCGCGCGAACAACATCACCCAGATCGTGCTGGGAAAGTCCGAGCGTTCCTGGTGGTTCGAGCGCTGGAATGGGTCGATCGTCCACGATCTCGTCCGCCGCTCCGGCAATATCAGCGTGCATGTGATTGCGGGCGACGCCCTGAACGAGGAGGCGATCCCCTGCAAGACGGTCAGGACCGCTCGTCCGGGCGGGTTCAAAATTGCCGGATACATTTCGGCCATCGCAGCCACGGCCGCCGGCTTGGGAGCAGCCGAATTCGCGTTGCCACATTTCGGCGCCGACACCGTGCCGCTGATCTTCCTCATGAGCGTGATTGGCGTCGCCTATTTGTTCGGGCTTGGGCCCTCCGTCATCGCCGCGTTTCTGAGCATGGCGTGCTACAACTTCTTTTTCCTGCCCCCGCTCTATTCCTTCACAATTGCCGATCCCGTCAACATCGCCGCCCTGTTCTTCTTTCTGTTTACGGCCTTGATCGTCAGTAATTTGACGGCGCGTGTGCGCCGCCAGGCGGAAATGGCGCGCAACAGGGCCGCAATCACAAGCGCGCTCTACGCCTTTTCCCGAAACCTCGCCAGCAACGCGAGCCTCGACGACCTTCTTTGGGCGTCCGTTTCCCAGATTGCGTCGTCTCTGGAGGCCAGCGCCGTGATCCTTTTGCCCGAGGCAGGCAGCCGTTTGAACGTCGCCGCCGCTTTTCCGCCCGGCGACATGGTGGACGACGCCGATATCGGGGCCGCCATATGGTGCTTCGATAAATGCCGCCCGGCGGGCCGCGGATCGGATACGCTGCCGGGAGCGAAACGCCTGTTCCTGCCGCTGCGGACCGGCCGGGGAGTGATCGGCGTCGTGGGCCTCGGCGCCGGCTATCGGTCCGACATAATCCTGACGCCCGACGAGCGCCGTCTCCTGGACGCGCTTATGGATCAGGCCGCCGTCGCCATCGAGCGCGTCCGCCTCGCCCGCGAGATGGACGACGCGCGCGTCGCCGCCGAGGCCGAGAAGCTGCGCGGCGCGCTGCTCACATCGCTATCGCACGATCTGCGGACGCCGCTCGCCTCCATCCTCGGCGCCGCGAATTCGCTTCGCGAGTATGGCGAGCTTTTCGAGCCCGAGGCCAGAGCCGAACTCTGCGAAACCATAGAGGAGGAGGCCCAGCGCATGGGGCGCTTTATCGCCAATCTCCTCGATATGACGAGGCTGGAGGCGGGGGCCATCGAGCTGAAGCGCGGGCCTGTCGACATTTCCGAGGTCATCGGCGCCGCCGTGCGGCGGACGGCGGCCCTTCTCACGGGCTTCAAGATCAACTTCGACATCGAGCCGAACCTTCCTCTCCTGAATCTCGACGAGGTGCTCATGGAGCAGGCGCTGGTGAATTTGCTCGACAACGCCTCGAAATACGCTTCGCCGCCGTCCGCGATAACCATCCGCGCCCGGCAGGAGGGCGGCAGGATGCGCCTTGAGATCATCGACGAGGGCCCCGGCATCCCTGAGGACCGCCTGTCGCTCATCTTCGAGAAATTTCATCGCGCGACAAGCGGCGACCGGCACCGCGCCGGCACGGGCCTCGGTCTGGCCATCTGCCGCGGCTTCATCGAAGCCATGGGCGGGACGATCGTGGCGGCGAACCGGACGGATCGACCGGGCGCGATCTTCGCCATCGACATGCCCGTCGCGCCGGCAGCCAGAATTCTCGAATCCACGGCAGCGGCATGACGCTCACAGATCAGACAACCGTTCTTGTCGTCGAGGACGAGCCTCAAATCCGGCGGCTTCTGCGCACGAGCCTTGGCGCAAATCGCTTCACGGTGCTGGAAGCAGCGAGCGGACGCGAGGCAATGGCCACGATCGCGAGCGAGAAGCCGGAAGTCATCATTCTCGATCTCGGCCTGCCCGACATGGACGGCCTATCCATCATCCGGGCGCTGCGCGAGGCCGGCGACAAGACCCCCATCGTCGTCCTCTCAAGCAGAGGCGGGGAAGCCACGAAGGTTGACGCACTCAATTCCGGCGCCGACGACTTCGTCACGAAGCCCTTCGGCATCGCGGAGCTGATCGCGCGTCTTCACGCGTCGCTGCGCCACCGTGTTCAGGCGGGGGGCGCCGAGCCTGTTTTCGAAAGCGGCGACCTGCGCGTCGATGTCGTCCATCGCGCCGTCACGGTCGCGGGGAGGGAGGTGAAGCTTTCCCCCAAGGAGTACGATATTTTGCGTCTTCTTGCGCTGCATGCGGGCAAGGTGCTGACCCATCGCTTCCTTATGTCGGAGGTGTGGGGCGCAAGCGCGGATGTCCAATATCTGCGAATTTATGTCCGCCAGCTCCGCGCCAAGATCGAGAAAAGCCCCGAGCGTCCCGAGCATATCATCACCGAAACCGGCGTCGGCTATCGCCTGAAATGAAGCCCCTAAAAAGGGGCTGCTGCGCCCGAACGCGAGCGCGCCTTCGCCTCTCCCCCCGTTTACGAACTGGCAACGAGAGGCTGTATCGCGTATAACCGGGCCGGGAACTGGGCAGAAGGGCGCGCTCGTTGCGCGCGAAGGAGCAGGATATGTCATCGCGTTGGACGCCGGACAGCTGGAGGCAAAAACCTGTCGAGCAAGTCCCGGCGTATCCCGATGAAGCGGCGCTTGCCGCCGTGGAGAAGGAACTCGCGAGCTTTCCGCCCCTCGTCTTCGCTGGCGAGGCGCGGGGCCTGACGAAAGGACTGGCCGCGGTGGCGAAGGGCGAGGCTTTCGTGCTGCAAGGCGGAGACTGCGCGGAAAGCTTCTCCGAGCACGGCGCGGACTCCATTCGCGACTTCTTCCGCGTCTTCCTGCAGATGGCGGTGGTCCTGACGTTCGCCGCGAGCCGGCCCGTCGTGAAGATCGGCCGCATCGCGGGTCAGTTCGCCAAGCCGCGCTCGTCGCCGACCGAAAGGCAGAACGGCCTTGAGCTGGAGAGCTACCGCGGCGACATCATCAACGACATCGCGTTCACGCCGGCGTCGCGCACGCCCGATCCGCAACGCCTGCTCAAGGCTTACCGGCAATCGGCGGCCACGCTCAATCTCCTTCGGGCTTTTGCCCAAGGGGGCTACGCCGATCTCGAGCGCGTTCACCAGTGGACGCTCGGCTTCGTGAAGGACAGCCCCGCCGGCGCCCGCTACGAGGAATTGGCGAGCCGCATTTCGGAGACGCTCAACTTCATGCGCGCCTGCGGCGTGACCTCCGATAACTCCGAGAGGCTTCGTTCCACCGACATCTACACAAGCCACGAGGCGCTGCTGCTCGGCTACGAGGAGGCGTTCGTGCGCACCGATTCCACCAGCGGCCATTGGTACGCCACCTCCGGCCATTTCCTCTGGGTCGGCGACCGGACGCGCCAGCGGGACAAGGCGCACATCGAGTTCCTGCGAGGGATCAGGAACCCCATCGGCGTGAAATGCGGACCGGGCATTACGCCGGACGAATTGATCGAACTGATCGATGTGCTCAACCCGTCGAACGAGCCGGGCCGCCTGACGCTGATCTGCCGGTTCGGCGCGAACAAGGTCGGCGCGCACATGCCAGCCCTCATCGAGGCGGTGAAGCGCGAGGGCAAATCCGTGATCTGGTCGTGCGATCCGATGCACGGCAACACTATCAAGGCCGCCAGCGGCTTCAAGACACGGCCCTTCAACGCGATCCTGCGCGAGGTCGAGAACTTCTTCGACGTCTGCCAGGCGGAAGGGGTCTATCCGGGCGGCCTTCACGTGGAGATGACGGGCAAGAACGTCACCGAATGCACGGGCGGCGCACAGTCCATCTCGGACGCGGACCTGTCGGACCGCTATCACACCTATTGCGACCCGCGGCTGAACGCCGATCAGGCGCTGGAGCTGGCGTTTCTCGTGGCGGAGCGCTTGCGGCGCGACAAGGCTGGCGCCGCCGAGCAGAAGGCCGCCGCGGCGTTATAGCTTCGTCATTGGTATGCAGTCGTTTCGTCACCCCGGAAAGCGCCCGTGGCGCTTATCCGGGGGGCGCGTCCTTATCTTTGATCTTTCAGGCGTCACTTGAGTTCGCTCCTGACGAGATCTGACGAAGCAACGTCCATAAGACAAACGTCAGACACAGAAAGGCGAAGACGCCCGCGCCTACCCTCCACCAACCACGCCCTTCATCGAGAGAGAGGCATAGGTTAATTCCCAGCGCGAAAGCCGTCCCGCCGATGCCTATTACGGCGAACAAGAAAACGCGCCAACGTTGCGTTCTAAGCAAGTTATCCTTTTGTTCCGACGATCTCTTATCCACGCTCATGCCTTTGACTATGGCATGGTCGATTCCGTCGCGCTAGCCTGACGGGGCTGGTCTGGCGTGCATCGTGGCGGAACAACAAAGCGATTGATTGCCGTTGTGAACTCGGATGCAACCACAAAGACGGCCGTGGCTTGCAGCCCGCCGCGTTCGTTGGGAGCCTGAAACGAAAAGGGATCTCCCAATGGATGCCGCCGTCAACGAAAGCTTCGCCGCCGAGAACATCGCTCTGTTCGCGCGGCTTTCGGAAAGCCGCCGCGAGGTTTTGAGACAGCATATCGGCCTTCGCCGCTTCGCCGCGGGCGAGCGCGTTTTCGCCGAAGGCGAGGCGAACCCGGGCCGCCTCTACGTCGTGATCGAAGGCGAGGTCTCGATCTGCAACCGCGGCAAGGGCCTCTCCACGCAGACAATGGCGGATTACGAGATCGCGCTGCGCGGCAAGGACGATGTGCTTGGCGCCGTGTCCTTTCTCGACGGCGGCGTCTTTTCGAGCAGCGCCTACGCCAGGACGCCGCTGACGATCGCCGCGCTTGATCTCACCGGCGTCGCTTCTCCCGACGCCAGGAAACTGCGCGCGGCCCTCGTGGCGGAGCTGAGGCGCAAGCTCACCATGGACGCGAGGGCGTCGGTTTCCGAACGGCTGGGCAGCCTGGAGCAAGAGGCCGAATTCTCGCGCTACAAGCACGCGGTCGGGCGCATCGTGGTGACGACCTTATCGCTGCTTTCGGTCTACACGCTCCTGCTCGGCCTTCTGCCTCAGTTCATGCTGGCGCTGACGGTGAACTTCGCGATCAGCCCCTTTGTCATCGTGATGTTCGCCGCATTCATGGGACCCGTGATCCTCAGGAGCGGCTTCCCGCCGTCCTTTTTCGGGATGCAACTCGCCAATTGGAAAAGCGCCCTCGCCTTCTCCATCGCCGTTTCGCTCGCCTTCATCGCGGCCGGCGCGGCTCTCAAGTGGATCCTGATCCAGACGACAGCGACCTTCGCCGGCCTTTCGCTGTTCGGCGTCGCCGACGTGAAGGTGAACATGCACGACGCGATGATGTCGCCGCTCTATTGGGTCGCGGTGGGGCTCTACCTCCTCTTGACGCCGATCCAGGAGTTCGTGGCGCGGAGTTGCCTGCAGGCGCCGCTTTACGCGTTCCTCGACGGCCCGGATTTCTCGCGCAAGCTGTGGTCGATCCTGGTGTCGAACCTCGTTTTCGCGGCGGCGCACTCGCATATCAGCTTCGCGTTTGCGATGACGGCCTTCATTCCGGGGCTGTTCTGGGGCTGGATCTTCGCGCGCACGAACTCGCTGCTCGCCGCGGCGGCGTCCCATTTCATGATCGGCGGCGCCGGCATCTTCCTGTTCGGCGTCGAGGACGTCGTGAAGCGGCTGATGGGCTGAGCGGCGCCGCAACCGCCGCTAGAGCGAAGCGCTCCTGAACGTATCGCAGCTCGCGACGTCGCCGGTTTTCAGCCCCGCCACGAACCAGCGCTTGCGCTGTTCCGAGGAGCCATGCGTAAACGAATCCGGCGCCACATACCCTTGGCTGCGCCGCTGCAGCGTGTCGTCGCCGATGGCCGTCGCCGTTTGAAGCGCCGCCTCGATATCGCCAGGCTCAAGAAACTTCCATTTATTTTGTGAGTGGTTGGCCCAGACCCCTGCCAGGCAATCGGCCTGCAGCTCCACCCGAACCTGCACCTGATTTGCTTCGGTCTTGCCTGAGCGCGCCTGCAGAGCCTGGACCTGCGGCAGGATGCCGAGCAGGTTCTGCACGTGATGGCCGATCTCATGCGAAATCACGTAAGCCTGTGAGAACTGACAGGCTTTGCTGCCAGATTCGCAACCGCGAAGCTTCGTCTCGATCTGCTTGAAGAAGGAGGTATCGAGATAGACGGTGCGATCGTTCGGGCAATAGAATGGTCCGACGGCCGATTGAGCGGTGCCGCAGGCGGAGCGTGTCGCGCCCGAAAACATCACGAGCTTGGGCGGCTGATAGGTCTTTCCGACAGATTTGAATATCTCCGACCATCTGTCTTCCGTGTCGCCAAGGACAGCGGCGACAAACTGGCCTGTTTCGTCGTTCGCAGCGCCCTGCTTGCCCTGCTCGCTCGACGATTGCGGCAGATGCCGTGAAACCATCTCCGCGCCGCCGATAAGGACGCTGGGATTTATGCCCGTCGCCCAGGCAATGAATCCGAGGACGATCATCGCCCCGATGCCGAGTCCGCCCGCGCGGGCTATCTGGCCACGGCGGTCGTCAACATTTTCGCTTCTACGGAAATCGCCCCAGCGCATTTGTCTTGTCCGGTTGGAAGTTATGACTTATTCGGGGAGCGGGGCGACGCTCGACGCCGCCCTGCTGTTGATGGTTCAGCGCCGTTCGCTGCCTTGGGAGCGATCAAGGACGCTCTGGATATTAGCGAGATGGCTCGGTTCGACATCCAGCCCGTGCTCGAACCGCTCTCCGAAAACGGCAGCGCCCGCGCCATCGCCCATTAAGCCGAGCTGCTTGGTCAAATCCGACAGGTCCTTCATCGGCGGTGCGGACGGTTGTCCTCCGCCCTGCGGCGCCTGGGCGCCGCCGGTCCCGAGAGCTCCACCAAGAACATCGCGCAAAATTTTACCGAAGACGTCGCCGCCCGGAATAGAGCCGGAAGGCGACTGTCCGCCCGGCATAGGGATCTGGACCGGCCCGCCGCCGATAACGACCGGCTTGATGCTGCCGTTCTGAATTCCCTTCGCAAGCTCGCGCACGATTGTGCCGAGCAGATCGCCGCCGGGGGCCGTCTGCGGCGCCGTGCCGGGGGCAGGAACCGGCGCCCCGGGCGCCTGTTGAGCCGCGCCTCCCGCCGTCCCCTGTCCGAAAATCTGTCCAAGAATGTCGCCGAGGCCGCCCAATTCTCCCGATGGCGCGCCCGGCGCCGGCACGGGCGCCCCCGGAGCCGCTTTTGCGGAAGATCCGCTGCGCATCAATCCGGAGATGACGATCCCCGCGAGCACGGGCAACATCTTCTTCAGAATACCGGAGTTTACTCCAGAGAACTTTTGCGCCTGATCCACCACCGCCTGGCTCACATCGGGGGAGCCGAAGATCGCGGAGAGGGCGTAATTCCCGGCGGCAAGCCCCTGAGGTTCAAGCGTCGTTTCCGGATCGTCATAAAGAGCGTAGAGAGTTCTCTGCTGTCCCATGGCCGCAAAAAAGCTCCCAAGGCCGTCGACGGTTGACGTCGATTGCTTCAGACCCGTGGATATGGCCGGAAGCAGCGCCTCGACCGCCGACTTGGTTTGCTCCGGCGTCAGGCCGAACTCACGCCCCAGCAAGGCTATCGCTTCGCCTTCATGCGCGCCGTCCAGAATTTCATACAGGTTTGGCATGTTCCATACTCCTAACTTAGGCGATTACTCCGCGGTGAGGCGGTCTTGCAGCGTTAAACCGGAAATAAATTCGCGACAATGCCTCCGCTCTAGCTTTAACCCCTGGCGATCACACATACGATAACGCCAAACGCTAAATAGCTTTTCTTTGCTGTTGAATTAAAGTCTGCCGTGGCGTCAAAACAATATGCGTGACGTAGGGAGACCTTGACTGTTTTACAATGGTTTTTGTCTTTCTTGCCTGATTTCTCCGACAGAGGCAATGAATGCCTGAATAAAAGCTCTCCTTTAATAAGGATCATGTCTATGATTCCTGCAAACTTTATTGGAAATTGAGGGAGATTAACGGCCACGCGTCTTTGACAATATATAAATAACGATGAGTTACCATTAAGGACGGTTCATAGCTTCATGATAAGAAGCCGTTAATCTTGTAACCACACAGTCGGGCTCTGCAACGTCGACGCCAAGCGCTAGCCAAGGTTCCGGCGAGATAATGGTTCCGGGTCGCTTCCGGCCCAGCGGCCAAGGAACAGCCGGGGAGACGCCCATGAATAGCATCGAACGCGCGATCCAAACCGCAGTCGTGCAAAGCCGGTGGCTCGCGGCGCCATTCCTGCTCGGCATCATCGTCGGACTTGGGGCGTTGCTTTATACTTTCGGCATCAAGCTGACGGCATTCCTCGCGCTCGTTAAGAGCGGCACGGAGGAGGAAGTCATCGTAGGAGTTTTGAAGCTCGTCGATCTTTCACTGACTGCGAACTTGCTTCTGATCGTGATTTTCTCGGGTTACGAAAACTTCGTGGGACGGATCGGCCCCGAGACAAATGAAGACTTGCCCGCGGGGCTGACTGGAATTGGCTTCTCCGGGCTGAAACATAAGCTGCTCGGCTCGATTTTGGCAATCGCAGCCGTCAGCGTGCTTGAATGGTTCCTCGACATCGACAGAAGCGCGGACAACGCTAAGCTCGCCTGGGTGGTGGGCATATTGCTCGCCTTTGCAGTAGCGATGCTTCTGCTCGCCATCTCGGACCGGCTGGGGGGCGCGCACCAAAAGGAACGCAAGCGAGGAGACGGCGAAAGCACGCCCGGCTCCGCTTTCTGAGCGTCGCGGTTTAAACGCTTAATTCGACCAGCCGCGCAGCGCACTGTTCACTTCGCCGGCTCGGACCATGGATCGGCGCCGGCGGGCGCGCTCTATTCCTCGCCTTCAATGATCTGTTCGAAGGGAATCAAGGCGGTGCAGGCTAACCCCTCCGGCCTGAAATCGAGATCGACATGGCCATCGACATCGTAAGCGAGACTTCGCTCCAGCAACATACGGCCAAAACCGCTCCGGACCGGCGGCGCAACCGTGGGACCGCCATGTTCGGTCCAGCGCAGCGCGAGCCAGGGCTTTCCTTCGCGGGTCTGCTCCGCCCAGCTGACCTCAACGCGGCCCTCCGGAATTGAAAGCGCCCCGTATTTGGCGGCATTCGTTGTCAGCTCGTGGAGAGCGAGAGAGACGCTGAGCGCTGCCTTCGGTCTTAGCATGAGCTTCGATCCAGAAATCTTCACGCGATCGGCGCCGCCGAAGGGCGCGAATTGCTGCTCGATCATTTTCTTAACGTCCAGCCCCTTCCAGCGGCTCTCGGTCAGCATGCCATGGGCGCTGGCCATCGAGTGCAGGCGCTCCTGGATGCTCCGCGTGAAGGACTCCAGGCTCGGGGCGCCCGAAGCGGAAAACCTCACGAGAGCCTGGATCATGGCGATTGTGTTCTTGACCCTATGGTCGAGTTCCGCCATCAGCAGATCCTGCTGTCCACGCGCCTGCTCGCGCTCGCGCATGACCTGGTCCATATGACGGACGACCACATCGAGCATGGATATGAGGAGGTCGCGCGCAGCTTCAGCGGTACGGTCGTTCCATGGCGGCGAGCGTCCGCGCACGGTTTCCGTCCACGCAGCAAAGGACTTTCTTGGGCTAAGCCTTATACCGTCTTCGCCGGTCTCGACCGCCTTGGCCGGATTGCCAGCCCAGGTCACGGTGCTTAAGACCTCCGGCCTGAACCAGAATACGTAGTCTTGGGGCGAACGCGACGCCGAGAGGACGATAATGCCGCTTGCAACATCGGCATAGTCTTTAGCGGGAGCATAGTGCTCTGGAAGGCAATCCGTCATGAACATCCCGTCCCGTATAGAAACCTTCAGCCACCCGACTAAATCGCAGAGCTGCTCATCCGTGGGCGTTCTCCCAAGCCTGGTAACGCGCCCGTGGCACAAAACTGCGACTCCCTCCGCGGGGATGTAATCGATCAGGTTAGGATGACGCCGGATCAGCGCTTCGCCGAGATCGTTTTCGCGCACCATCGCCTCGACCAGCTCCGCATGGATGCGTTTCATGCGCAGGCGGTCGCTAAGCGCTTTCGCAGCGAGTTTTTCCTGGAGCTGAAGCGAAATCATTTGAGCGAACAAATCGCACACCGAACGCAGCGTCTGCCGAAGATGATGGGGCTTGTAATGATGACACGCGATCAGGCCCCACAGCTTCCCTTCGACCACCAGGGAAAGCGACATCGACGCAGCGACGCCCATGTTGGAAAGATATTCGAGGTGAATAGGCGAAACGGCCCGCAGAACGCCGAAGGTGAGGTCCAGAGGCTTGCCGGTAATGGGATTTAACGCAGGCGTTATCGGCGCCGCCGTGGAGTGCACGTTGGGAATGAGCCGCGTCCAATTGCGCAGGAAGAGTTCGCGCGCTGGCTTGGGAATATCGGTAGCTGGATAGTGCAGCCCAAGATAAGGCTCCAGATCGTCAGCCTTCGCCTCGGCGATCACCTCCCCGCTTTCGTCCTTTTGAAATTGATAGACCATGACGCGATCGAACCCCGTCGCGCCGCGCACCTCGTTGGCGACCGTCTGGAAAAAGCCGGGCAAATCCGCCTCATCATGCACGCGCATGATCATGCCCTGTGCTATCGCCGCCGGGTTTACCAATGGCTCGGAGTGGCAAGGTTCCAGCTCAATGACCAGCGTGCCGCCGCTCATATGCACAAACGCCTCAAGCGGCTGGCCACGGTATTTTACGCCTGTTTCGAAAGCGAAGAGAGGCCGCGGCGTGGCGATGTCCTGCGCGCTAAATGCGCGCAAGCGTTCGAGCGCCGCCGGTCCGATGCGCGCTTTCAGCCCGTGCCCAAGCAGCTCATCCGGCGTAAGGCCCAGCAGACGCCCGGTATCGCCCGCAACCTGGATAACCTTGAGATTGCCGGGATCGAGCACAATAAGAGCGCCATGCGGCTGAATTGATCCGGGGATATGGATCGGCTCCCGGTCGCAATTGGTAAGATCTGCAGCTCCAAAGACGGGTTCGGACTCAGTCATCGCCTACGAATTTTCCCTTGAGAAGCTTGACAGCTTTTCCCGATGGGCAACCGACATTAGACTAGATACACCCATTCTGCAAAAAAACTTCTCAACGCGGTATGTGCTTGGATTGAGCGTCTTCCTGTTCAGGCCGTTGCGGCACAAATATCATGGTGCGGGCATCGGCCAAATTTTCGTAGCGCTCCGCCGCCATGGCCGCAAGCGGCTCCCGGGGGCTTTGAAGGCGAATAACCGCTTTCCCGCGTTCGATTGGGCGCGGCCCGACTAGCTTCGCCAATCCTTCGCCGTCTCGGCCGCGAAGTCGCGGTAGGTCCGCGGCGGATGTCCGAGGAGTTCGGTCAGCCGCGCGACGGATTCAGGTTTTGCCGCCATTCCGTTTGAGTGGAAGCGCTCCAGCATGAGCCGCATATCGCGAGCCATCCAGCTCGGCGCGAAAGACCCGAACCGCTTTTCGAATGCCGCCAGATCGTCGCCGCCATATCGGATTTCCCGGCCGAGCAATCCGGACCAGATTTCGGCCACCGCTTCACCCGTAAGCGCGTCGGGACCGGCGAGTTCGATTGTCTCGCGCGGCAGCGGCTCGGCGGCCTTCTCCCTTTTAAGCAGGCAGAGAGCGACGGCCTCGGCGATATCGCGCGTGTCGATCATGGAGACGCCCTTGCCGCCGATGGGCCACGGATAGACGCCATGCTGGGTGAGCGCGTCTTTCATGGCGAGGTCGTTCTGCATGAAATAGTTGGGCCGCAGGATGGTCGCCGGCAGGTCGCAGTCCTCGATCATGCGCTCCACCGCGTATTTGCCGGCGAAATGCGGAACATCGGTAAAGAGGTCGCTGTGGAATACCGAGAAGTAAACGATGCGCTCGATGCCGGCGTCTCGGGCCACGCTCAGCGTGAGGATCGCCTGAGTCACTTCGTCGGGGGTTACGGCATTCAACAGAAAAAGCGTTCTTGCCTTGGCCATCGCCGCTTGGGTCGAGTTCGGGGTCCATGAGGTCGCCCTTCACGGGGACAACGCCGGGCGGGAATTTTCCTTTTTCAGGCGAGCGGGCGAAGGCGTGAACCTCGGCGCCTTTCAGGGCGAGATTGGCCACTACTTGCGATCCAATAACGCCCGTGCTGCCGGTTACAAGAATGGTCATGGCGATCCTCCCGATTTCACCCGCGCTGACGCCAAGTTCTGGCAGATTGCCGAGACCGGCTAAATGCCCGGCGGCGGCGGAGAACAGGCTACCGCCGTCGAGCCGCGCCGTCTGCGCCATTTCACTTCTTCCGCCGCCGCCGGCTGGCAACGCCTTGCATCGCGTAGGGCACGAGCGGGCCAAGCATCATGAAAACGGCCAGTGTGACCGCGATCAATTCCATAATGCCGCTTTCATAGAAAACCGACATCCGACACCTCCTGTGTGAGCCGCTGAGGGCCGAACATCTAAGTTGTAGCCTCATGAATAGAAGATGTGCCCGGATCACGGATGCGTGAGAACGCGCCGGCCTCCCTCCGCGCGGCGTCGATTTAACTATGTCCTTCGAAAAGCGCTGCCAATTCAAGCGGCAACCCGCTCACGCATGC
The DNA here is from genome assembly GCA_963748525.1 of uncultured Alphaproteobacteria bacterium. Taxonomy (GTDB): domain Bacteria; phylum Pseudomonadota; class Alphaproteobacteria; order Rhizobiales; family Rhodomicrobiaceae; genus Rhodomicrobium. Next base: position 76,060 of record CAVVJJ010000017.1, on the reverse strand, counting down.
GGCGCCTGTGCAGGATGTTCATGAGGTAGCTTGCTTGCGGGCAGGGGGTGCAGCCTCGGCGGATTCGGCGGCGATGGTCGTCAGGCAGCGACGGGCGGCCAGCTTGATCTTTGGCAAGGCCGGTCGAACGCTTGCTTGTTTTGTTTGCCCAAACAATCTATAGCGCATTTTGGGGCGCGCGCCGATCGGAGGTCTTAGATAATGGCGTCCGACGAAAAACTGCCGGCAGATTTCAGAGGGCGGCTGCGGCTGACCACTCGCGAGGCCCACCTGCGGCTTGAGGCCGCGGTGGATTTCGACGGCCGGATGACCTCGCTTCAGGCATACCGCGCGTTCCTGGAGAGCTTTTTCCGCTTTCTCAGGCCGCTGGAGGCCGCGCTCGGCGCCCTTGATCTGACACAGCTCGTCTTCGATTACTCCGCGCGGCGCAAGCTCGCCTGGCTTGCCGCGGATCTTACAGACCTCGGCCACACGGCGGAAAGCCTGAACGCGTTGCCCGAATTCCGCGGCGTTCCGCAACTGTCCGATCCCGTCGAGGCCTTTGGCGCCTTGTACGTCATCGAAGGCTCTAGCCTCGGCCGGCAGGTCATGCTCGGCAAGCTTGGGAAGAGCCTCGGCGTCCGCCCGGATTGGGCGGGGCGGTTCTTCAGCGGCTATGGCAAGCAAACAGGCGAGATGTGGCGCGGCTTTGTCGCCGTCCTGAACGAGGCTGGCCGCAGGCCCGAAGCGGCGGCTTTGATTGAACATTCCGCCGTGGCGACGTTTGCCGCCTTCGAAGCCTGTCTCACCGAAGGGCAGCCAAATGGAGAGACGCGCGCCGCGCCGCCCGAGCTGCGCTGCCCCGCCGGCAGGAACCGTGACATCTAAGCAAATTTCCGTGTTGCGTCGCCGAACGCCTTTGTGCTTAGCGGTTCTTTCCGGCATTAGCGCCGCAAGCGGACTTTTGCGCGATCAGTTGTTTTCAGGAGGGCGTTATGCTCCACGATTTCAAACACACTCTCAACTATGCAATTGCCGCGATTGCTCTTTGCCTTTTCGCGGCTGATTGCGCCAATGCGAAGGAATGCTCAAAGGACGATATCCTGACTCTCACGAAACAAGGCTTTTCCAAGAGCGATATCGATAAGGTCTGCACCAGCGCCAGCGTCGCCGTCGCGGTCTCGCCCTTGTCCGACCTCATATCGGCCGTGGTTAAGATTTCGCAATCCGGAGCGGCGGATCTGGCCAAGCCGCTTTTTGACCAAGGAAAATGGCCGTTAAAACCAACCGTCCCGCCGAAGGAGCCTGGCTACGAAGGCAATTTTAGCGCTTGGAGGATATTCGCCGAGAAGCATCGCCTGACGATTGATATTAAGTTTCCTCCGCAATCAACGGAGATTGATTCCAGATGCTTAGAACTCAAGTCGGCGTTTGAAACAGGTGTAAGAACGATGGCTCAGCCCTTGATTGCAAGCGATCATCCGTTCCGCAACGATGGTAGTGAAATTTACTATGGGTCTGAAGTCAATATGGGAATGATAGATGACAAACTGCATGTGTATCTTGGCTGCAATAAGGGCGCTGTTTTTGATACGGGCGAGCAAATAAAAAAACGGCCAGCCGATGTCACTCTCGCAATAGAATCCACCGCAATATCACGAAATTAGCGGGATGAGCTAATACTAAACCTGACAGCAAAAGCCCTAATCTCACAGGACGCGTCGCGACGACTTACAGGACGAACCGGAACGTGGCGCCCTTGCCCGGCGCAGACTCCGCCCAGATTCGTCCGCCATGCTTGCTGACGATGCGCTGCACGGTTGCGAGGCCGATGCCCGTGCCGGGGAAATCGCGAGCGTCATGAAGGCGCTGAAAGGCGCCAAAGAGCTTGCCCGCATAGGCCATGTCGAAGCCGACGCCGTTGTCTCGGACGTAGATGACGGTTTCGTCGCCGGCTTTCTCCGATCCGAACTCGATGCGCGTCGCGGGCTTGGTCGCGGTAAACTTCCAGGCGTTCGAAAACAGGTTCTCCAACACGACGCGCAAGAGGCGCGGGTTGCCACTGGCGACGATGGCCTGCTCGATGGCGAACTCGGCCGCCCTATCGGGATTGCCGTCGCGCAAGCTGTCCCTGATCTGGCTTGCGATGGCGCTGAGATCGACGGCGGAGCGGGACAGTTCGCCCTGGGCGATGCTGGCAAGGCGCAACAGGTCGTCGATCAGCGCGCCCATATGCTGGGCGGCCCTGCGCACGCGCTCCAGATAGCCGCGGCCCGCATCGTCGAGCCAGCCTGCGTATTCTTCTTCGAGGATTTGGCAGAAGCCGTCCACGCTTCTAAGCGGCGAGCGAAGGTCGTGCGCCACGGAGTAGCTGAAGGCCTCCAGTTCGCGGTTCGACGCCTCGGTCACGGCTTTTGCGGCGGCAAGCTTGCGATTTTGCTCGGCGAGGTTGCGGTTGGCGTTCATGTAGCCGCGGAAGGCTGTCTCAAAGGGCGTGAGAGCGGCCGCCAGGCTTGCTTCGACATCCAACGCGCTTTCACAGGCTTCCTGGAAAAGCGCCGGGGTTTCACCCACGCCCGGAAGCCCGCACCGAATTGCCAGCGCGGCTATTTCGTCCCAGAGGCGTCGCAGCAGCCTGGCGCGCTCCTCGGCGCGCTTCTTGTCCGTTATGGCGTCCTCTTGGCTGCGGCGCAGATCGTCCTCATAGCGCCACCGCTCGGTTACGTCGATGATGGAGGCGAGGGTGAAGCGGCCCCTGGGCGTTTCGATCGAGTTGAGGCCGGCTTCGATAGCGACCTCGCTGCCGTCTTTACGCCGCCCGAACAGATCGCGGCCGGCCCCGAATGGACGCCTCCTCGGCTCCTGCAGGTATTTTGCGATGAGCGCCGCGGGGAGCGCACGAAACCGGTCGGGGACCAAAATATGAATGGACTGGCCGGCAAGCTCATCGCTCGCATAGCCGAAAAGCGCCTCGGCGCCCTTGTTGACGAAGGCGATGCCGGACTTCTCGTCGATCATGAGCATCGCGTTCGGCGCCGCTTCGACCGCCAGCCTTAGCGCTTCCTCATGGTAACGACGTTCCGTTATATCCATGACGGTCGCCAGAACGAAGTTGCCGTCCGAGGTCTCGATCGGATTGAGGCCGATCTCCAGCGGCACTTCGCTGCCATCCTTCCGGCGGCCGACCAGGTCTCCGGCCGCCGCCATTTTACGGGCGTGCGGCCAGCGCAAGAATTTCTTAACGCGCTCCGCATGGATCTCGCGATAGCGTCGGGGGATCAGCTCTGCCAATTCCAGGCCGGCCATTTCCTTGCGCGCGTAGCCGAACAGGGACTCAGCCCCGCGGTTCGCGAGCGCGATCCTCAACGCGCTGTCCACGATGATCATCGCGTTGGGCGATGTCTCCACGATCAGCTGAAACCAGCAATCTTCCTGGATGTACTCGCCGTTCTTGCGTTCCGGCGCCGCTAGAGCCGTATCCATTCGCAGCCCCTCCGGCGGGCCAAGCTCGAATCATCGATGAGTTGTGCCGGCCCAACCTATTTCAATCTTGAATTGCATGACAAGGCCCCGTTGCAAAATGATTCTGTGAATGCGCGGCGCAGCAAACACGCAAAAAGGAGCCTTGATTGCAGGCCAAATGAATAGACGCCAGCTCCGTTCCAGCTTGGCCCTCTACTCCTCTAAAATTGAAGCAATTGGTGCGCTAAAGGAGAGCTTGCTAAGGGCTGAGGGCTGAACCGTAGAAAAATAAGAGGGCTGTCTTCCGGCCAGGAAGCCGGCCCCAATGAAGGAGCGGCGCAATGCAGGTATCTTCACCGGGTAAGTTGTTACTCGTCGAAGACAACGCCGACGACGAGGCGCTCATGTTGCGGGCGATCAAGAAGGCCAATATCAAGGAAGAAGTTGTCGTCGTGCGCGACGGCGCCGAGGCAGTGCGCTATTTGCACGATATTGGCGCAGACCAACCTCAGGGCAATGGACCGCTTCCGCGAGTCGTTTTCCTCGACCTCAAGCTTCCACGCCTCGATGGCCTTGAAGTGTTGAGACGCATTCGGGACCATCCGTCCACTCGTCTACTGCCGGTGGTGATCTTGACCACCTCGGGACAAGAGGAAGACCTTCACAAGAGCTATGCGCTCGGGGCGAGCAGCTTCGTGCGCAAGCCGATCGACTACAGTGAGTTGATCAAGGTCGCGAGCCATCTGGTGACGTACTGGCTAACGATCAACCAAGTGCCGTTTGGCTTCGAATGCGCTCCCGCTCAGGCTTGACGCCGCATTGGAGACGGAATGGGCAAGGTGTTGCGCGCGCTGCTGGTGGAGGATTCGGAAGACGACGCTGAGCTGATCGCGCACGCCCTGCTGCGCGGGAGCTGGGACGTAAGTCACAGGCGCGTCACGAATGCGAACGCCCTGCAATCGGCCCTTGAGGCGCAGGAATGGGACGTTGTCCTGTGCGATTACAACCTGCCCCAGCTCGACGGCAGGCGCGCGCTGGCCATCATCAACGAGGTGCGGCCGGACGCTGCCGTCATCTTCGTCTCCGGCATCATCGGCGAGGAAACCGCCGCCGAGCTGATGAGAAACGGCGCCAAGGACTACGTCCGCAAGGACAATCTCGTGCGCCTCAACTCGGCGATCGAGCGCGAACTCGCCGCGTCCGAGACGAGAAGCCGGCAGCGCAAGACCGGCGAGAAGCTGGAATTTGAGCGCAAGCTTCTCCGCCACCTCATGGACGGCATTCCCGACGCGATCTATTTCAAGGATGAGAAGCGGCGCTACATACGCCTCAACGCCGCCGAGATCAGAATCCTGAACGCCGAAAGCGAGGAAAGCGTCGCGGGGCGGCGCGAGGATGAGTTTCTGCCAGCGGAGCGCGCCGCGGCGCGCAAAGCCGAGGATGAGCGGCTTATCGAGACGGGCGAACCGCTGGCCGATTGCCTCGAATGCTTCGAGCAGCCGGATGGTTCCGTCCTCTGGTTCTCGGAGAACAGGGCGGCGCTTCGAGATGAGTTGGGCGCGATCATCGGGCTGGCCGGGATCAGGCGGAATGTAACGCAGCTCAAGCGCCAGGAGCTTATGCTCGCGCGCTCGAACCTCCATCTGGAGGAGTTCGCGCACGTCGCTTCGCACGATCTCCGCTCGCCATTGCGCGCCATCGCCAACACTGTCGAGTGGCTGAGCGAAGACCTCGGCGGCGAGATCGCGCCGGAAATCGGCGAGCATCTGGATCGCCTGCGCCTGCAGGCGCGCCGCGCCATGACCCTCGTCACCGATCTGCACAACTATTCGAAGGTTGGCCGCAAGAAGGAGCTGGAGGAACCCGTGGACATTGCGGCGATGGTCAAGGAGATCTTTCGCTCCCTGCCCGCCGCAAGGCACATGCGTCTCAATTTCGAGGGAGAACCCGCGTCGCTTTTGACGGCGAGGGCGCCGCTGGACCTCGTTCTGCGCAATCTCATCGACAATGCCGTCAAATATCACGATCGCGCGGACGGCTACATCGCTGTGAGATGCAAGGGGGAAAGCGGGACGGTCGCGTTCGAAGTCGAGGATAACGGGCCGGGCATCGCCGAACACCATCACGACATGGTTTTTCAGCCCTTCCAGAAGCTGGAAAGTTACGAAAAAGTTTCGGGAAGCGGACTGGGCCTCGCCACCGTCAAGAAAACGATCGAGCATTTCGGCTGCGGCATCCGGCTGTGCTCGCCGATCAGCGAGGGCCGCGGCACAAGGTTCTTATTCGACTGGCCGCTTCGCCTACCGCGAGATCTGCTTACCGACTGACGGGCGCCGCCCGATGCAGGCAGGCGACCGGGCCGGCGATCACTTGAGGCGGCTGGACGTCCGGGTCCGCGGCGAGCGGGCTCCCGTTATCGATTTGGCGGCAACACTCATCGAGCCATCGAACCACATCCAGATACTCCGGCTCCGACTCGCATTTGACGATATAGCCATTGGCGCCGTTCGCGAGCGCCTCTTCGACATCCTTGGCCGCGTCCGATGACGAGAGGATGAAGGCGGGAGTGCTTTTGAGGCCAAGCTCGGTGCGAAGGCGCGCCACAAGTTCGGTTCCCATCATCAGCGGCATCTTTAAATCCGACACGAGGAAATACGCCGCCGCAGCGGGAGGCTGGCTCCCCGCCGATGCGAGCGCGTCGAGCGCTTCGGCTCCATTCCTGCAAACTTCGATGCGCCGTTGAACGCCGGCTTTTCGGGCGGCTCTCTTGAAGCGAATGATGTCGGTCTCTTCGTCATCGACAAGGAGGATGCTTATTGTCATCTCAAATCCTGGCGCAACAGGGAAACAAGCGCTTCACTCCGCTCATTTGACACCGAACCGGTTGGCAAAAGGATAATCGCGGACTGGCGCGCAGGCCGCTCGCGGCGATTTACTTTTTTTATACCAATTACGTCACATTATGCATTTGCGGTTGTGTCGGTTAACCGGAATGATTTCGGGTTGTAACTCGTAGCCCTGCCGCATTCCTCCTCCGAGTTCGATGAGCAACGCCGCCGCGATGCAAAGATAATCGCGGATCGCATCGCTCAAGATCTGCCGGAAAAGTTAGCAGAAGTAATTGTTGGCGTCAGTCCGTACCGTTACCATGCAGTGAGAGGAAGATCCTATGCAAGTTGCACAGAATTATTCGAGAGTAGCATCCCGGAAATTGCCCGATCCTGACCGGATGGAGATCAATGTCCTGGTTGTAGACGACGACTACGACGATTACAGAGCTATTTCGAGGCTTTTGTCAAAACTTGACGGATACACAGTCAAGACCACAAGAGCCTCTTCAGGCCTGGCCGCTCGGAGCGGCGTCTCCACCAGCCGCTATGACGTGGTCATCGCCGATTACCGGCTTGGGCCAGAGACAGGCGTCGATGTGATCAAGTCCATCATCCGGCAAAGGCCGGCGGTGGCGCCGATCCTGATTTCCGGGAATCTCTCGCCTGAAGTGCACAAGGCGGCCTTGGACGCTGGGGCCATCCATTGCATCGACAAGGAGAGCCTCTCGGTCAAAACCCTGGAAGGGGCCATCCGGACGGCCGTGTACGCCGTCTTCTCGGGCGCGTCGCCCTCAAGTCCGCTGCCTGCGGAACGCTCGGGCTGGCTCCACTAGCCAGCGCCTCCCCGAAATGCGCCAAGCCCCTCAGGAGCGGGCTTGGCTGAACGCCTTCGCTTGCTCGCGCGGCCCCTATTGCCCTTCACCACGAGCGGAAGCCCGGTCAGCCGCGTAAAATGGGATTTGCGCCGGCGATCAGCGCGCCGGCAAGGTCGAGCCTTCCCGCGCAAGCAGCTTCGCCTTTCGCTCCACGCCCCAACGGTAGCCGGAGAGCGCGCCTCCAGTCCGCACCACGCGATGGCATGGGATTACGACGGCGAGAGCGTTGCTGGCGCAGGCGCGCGCTACGGCGCGAACCGCCTCTGGGCGCCCGGCCTTGGCCGCCACTTCCGCGTAGGACATCGTCTTTCCGGGTGGAATGTCGCGTAGAATTTCCCAAATTTCGCGCTGGAATGGAGTTCCGCGCACATCGAGCGGAAGACCGGAGGCGGGCGCGGGCTTCTCGACGAAAGCGATTACCCGGGCTGCAAGTTCGTGGAAGACCGCGTCGCCGGGCGCAATCTCGGCCTTGGGAAAGCGGGCTCTCAGGCCTTCCATGAGTGGTTCGCTCGCGTCGCCTAATTCGATTACGCAAATCCCTTGACGGGTCGCCGCGACCAGGATGGCGCCGAGCGAGCACTCGTTCAGCGCAAATCGAATGACCTCGCCAGCTCCCGCTTTTGCGGATGCGCGCGGCTTCTTTGGCGCGCAAACGCTGCTCGGACGACTGTTCTTTCCGGGAGGCGCGGCGGTCTCCGCCGTCCTTAGCGTAATTGACGTCATGTCATCCTCGTCGTGTTTGTCGCAAGAGCAAACGCGCCGTGGGCCGCCGCGGGTCAGGGCCGTTGCCGCTATGTCGCGCCATTCGAGCCGGAAACAGGTCTCGGCAGGAAAGTTTGTCCCTCGCTCGAAAGGAAGCTCCACATCGCCTGTCCCGCGGGCATGACGGCCTTATCCCTTAGTCGCACGACGTACCATTCCCGCACCATGGGCAGGCTCGCGACATCGAGCTTCGTCAGCCTGCCGTCCGCGATCTCGACGGCGACCGTATGCGCCGAGATGAACGCAACTCCGAGCCCTGCAATGACGGCTTGCTTGATCGTCTCGTTCGAGCCGATTTCCATCCCCACGATCGGATCGAAGTTCGCCTCTTCGAACAGCCGCTCCATGAGGATGCGGGTACCGGAGCCGGGCTCCCGGATGAAGAACGTCTCCCTCGCGAGGTCGGCGATCGTCAGCTTCGCTCCCGAAAGGGGATGGCCTGCGGCTGCAACGATGATGTGCGGATGATCGCCGAGAACGGCGCTTTCGAGATCGAGGTGCTCCGGCGGGCGGCCCATGATCGCCAGGTCAAGTTCCAGATCGCGCAAGGCCCGGATGGTCTCCTGCCTGTTGCCGACCGAGAGGCGCACATCAACCCCAGGATGTCTCTGCCGGAACGCGGCCAGCGCCTTGGGGGCGAAATATTTCGCCGTGCTGACAACGCCCGCGGAAACGCGCCCGCCTTGAACGCCCTTGAGTTGCGCGATCTCCTGTCCGCATTCGGCCAGCAGCGCTTCGATTCGATGCGCTGTTTTCAGGATTATCTCGCCAGCTTCCGTCGGTGTGGTTTTGTCCCCAATTCGTTCAACAAGTGGCAATCCAACCGACTGTTCGAGTTGTTGGATTTGCACAGTGATCGCAGGTGGCGTAACGTTAAGGCGGCGCGCGGCCCCGGCCATCGATCCCATCTTGGTGACGGCTGCCAGCACCCGAAAATGTTTCAGCGTTACGTTTCTCACCCTGCAATCATAGACCGTTAGAAAATATTAATCAAACAGAAAAGAAATTAAAATTTACTTTCTGTGAAGGCATCTCCATACTACAAAAAGTTGTCGGTCGCGCCCGAGTGATGAGATAAGAATGGACGCGTGTCAATGACCGGCAAGGGAGGTACGTGCATGGGCTTTCATGCCACGTTGCGTGAGCATTTGGCTGAGTGGGCGGGAGACGACACGCAACGTCGGGCCGTCGCTGAAACGATCAACAACATTGCCAAGGCTGGGCTCGAAATCCAGAAGATCGTTGCGCTCGGGCCACTCGCCGGAGAAATGGCGACGAAACGCGGCGACCATGCTGATGGCGATTCGCAAAAAGAACTCGATTTCCTGAGCAACAAGATCGTCACCGACGCGCTGTTGGCGTCCCCCGTGGCGTGGATGGGGTCCGAGGAAGACGAAAAGGCTGTGGCGATGAACGCCGGCGCCCCGCTCGCGGTCAATGTCGATCCGCTCGACGGCTCCTCCAACATCGACACCAACGTTTCCATCGGCACGATCTTCTCGATCCTGGCGACTAGGCCCATTTTGCCGCTGCTTCAGCCTGGCCGAAATCAGCTGGCGGCTGGATACATTATATATGGGCCGCAAACGGGCATGGTCCTGACGGTCGGTCAAGGTACGCACAAGTTCTGGCTGGACCCCAGGTCTGGCGAGTTCGTTCTCGTGAAAGCGAATGTCGAGGTGCCTTCGGTCACGCGCGAATACGGCGTGAACTCCTCCAACTTCCGGCATTGGGACGACGCCGTCAAAGCCTATGTCCTCGATTGCACGCTGGGCACGGACGGCCCGCGCAAGGACAACTTCAACATGCGCTGGATCGGCTCTCTCGTGGCGGACGCTTTCAGGATTCTCGTGCGCGGCGGCATCTATATCTATCCCGCCGACGGACGCCGGGGCTATACGAGCGGACGCCTGCGCCTTCTCTATGAGGCAAATCCCATCGCATTCATCATGGAGCAAGCGGGCGGCGCCTGCACGACGGGGACTCAGCGCATGCTGGATCTCGAGCCGGTATCCCTTCATCAGCGCGTGCCGCTCGTCTTCGGATCGAAAACGGAGGTCGAAGAGGTGGCGCACTATTATCGCGATCCGCATACGCACGGCGATCATTCGCCGCTTTTCTCGCAGCGCGGGCTTTTCCGCACAGTGGTAGGTTAAACCAATGTCGAAAAAATTCCCTATCATCTCGGTCACGGGCTCTTCCGGTGCGGGCACCTCGACGGTCAAGCACACGTTCGACCAGATATTCCGTCGCGAGGGCGTGACAGCGGCCTCAATCGAGGGCGACGCCTTTCATCTTTACGACCGGGTATCGATGAAGAAGGCCATGGCCGAGGAAGAGGCCAGGGGCAATAACCACCTTAGTCACTTCGGGCCGGAAGCGAACCTGCTCGAACAGCTGGAGGAAACCTTCCGTTCCTACGGCGCGACCGGCAAGGGCAAGACCCGTCATTACGTCCACGATCAAGCCGAAGAAGAAAAGTTTGGCGCCCCCGCCGGAACCTTCACGGAGTGGGAGGATTTGCCCGAGGGAAGCGATATCCTTTTCTATGAAGGTTTGCACGGAGCGGTTGTTACGGAGAAGATCAATATCGCGCAGCACGCGGATCTCAAGATCGGCGTCGTGCCCGTGATCAATCTCGAATGGACCCAGAAGCTTCATCGCGACAGGGCGACGCGCGGATACACCGCCGAGGACGTCACCAAGACGATCCTTCGCCGGATGCCCGATTACGTCCGCTATATCTGTCCTCAGTTCAGCGAAACGGACATCAACTTCCAGCGCGTGCCGATGGTGGACACATCGAACCCCTTCACCGCCCGCTGGATTCCGACGCCCGATGAATCCATGGTCGTGATCCGGTTCAAGAGCCCGCGCGGCATCGACTTCCCCTATCTCAAGTCCATGATCCACGACAGCTTCATGAGCCGCGCCAACTCCATCGTGATCCCCGGCGGCAAGCTCGATCTCGCGATGCAGCTCATCCTCACGCCGATGATTTACCGGCTCGTCGAACTCAAGCGACGCGCGTCGTAGAGGAAAACCAATGACCAACCTCGCTCACGATCTTGCGCCGCAAGCAGGCGCGACGCCGGCGCTCAAGGATATGGCCAACGCCATCCGCGCGCTTTCCATGGACGCCGTCGAGGCCGCGAATTCCGGCCATCCCGGCATGCCGATGGGCATGGCGGATGTCGCAACGGTGCTCTTCACGAAGTTCCTGAAGTTTGACGCCAGCGACCCGACTTGGCCCGACCGCGACCGCTTCGTGCTGTCGGCCGGCCACGGCTCCATGCTTCTCTATTCGCTGCTCTATCTCACGGGCTATCCCGAGATGACGGTGGACGAGATCAAGCGCTTCCGCCAGCTCGGCAGCATCACCGCAGGCCACCCGGAATACGGCCACGCGCCGGGCATCGAAACCACGACCGGGCCGCTTGGCCAGGGCATATCGACCTCCGTCGGCATGGCCATCGCCGAGCGCCTGCTCCAGGCCCGCTTCGGCGACGCGGTCTCGGATCATTATACCTACGCGCTAGTGGGCGATGGCTGCCTCATGGAAGGGATCAGCCACGAGGCCATCGACCTCGCCGGCCACCTCAAGCTTTCCAAGCTGATCGTGCTGTTCGATGACAACTCGATCTCCATCGACGGCGCGACCAGCCTTTCCACCTCCATGGATCAGGTGAAGCGCTTCGAAGCCGCTGGCTGGGCCGCCTCCCGCATCGACGGCCACAACCCGGCTGAAATCGAGGCTGCGATCGCCAAGGCGAAGCAAAGCGACAAGCCGTCGCTCATCGCCTGCAAGACGATCATCGGCTTCGGCGCTCCAAACAAGCAGGGCTCCGAGAAGACGCACGGCACGCCGCTCGGCAAGGATGAGATCGCAGCCGCCCGTATTCAACTTAATTGGCCTTATCCGCCTTTCGTCGTTCCGGACCACATTCTCGGCGCATGGCGCGCAGCCGGCGCTCGCGGACAAGGGGCCCACGCTGCCTGGAAAGACCGCCTCCAAAGCCTGCCGCAGGGCGAGCGCGCCCATATCGAGCAGATGCTGAGCGGCGAGCTTCCGGCCGCGGTCGAGGAAAAGCTCGCTGCGTTCAAGGCCGAGATGATCGCGACGAAGCCGAAGCTCGCCACCCGCAAGTCCTCCGAGATGACGCTTCAGGTCATCAACGACGCCACCGACATGACCATCGGCGGCTCCGCGGACCTCACGCACTCGAACTACACGATCACCAAGGGCATGAAGTCCGTGAAGCCCGGCGATTTCACGGGGCGCTACATTCACTACGGCATCCGTGAGCACATCATGGGCGCGGCAATGAACGGCATCGCGCTGCACGGCGGGTTCATCCCCTACGGCGGCACTTTCCTCGTGTTCTCGGACTATATGCGAGGCTCGGTCCGGCTTTCGGCGCTGATGGGCCTTCGCGTCATCTATGTGCTGACGCACGACTCCATCGGCGTCGGCGAGGACGGCCCGACGCACCAGCCCATCGAGCATCTGGCGATGCTGCGCGCGACGCCCAATCTTCACGTGTTCCGCCCGGCGGACGCTGTCGAGACGGCGGAGTTCTACGAAATCGCGCTTGCCTCGCGCACGACGCCGTCGGTGCTAGCGCTGTCTCGGCAAAACCTGCCGGCGGTTCGTCTGGAGACTTCGCCCGAGAACCTCACCGCGCGCGGCGCTTATGTCCTTCGCGAGGCCGACGGCGCCCGCGACGTGACCATTATCGCTACCGGCTCGGAGGTGGAGCTTGCGATTTCCGCCGCCGAAAAACTAAAGGGGGAAGGCGTCAAGGCGGCAGTCGTTTCGATGCCCTGCTGGGAGCTGTTCGAAGAGCAAACGGCCGATTATCAGGCCAAGGTCCTCGGATCGGCTCCACGCATCGCCATCGAGGCCGCGGGACGCTTCGGCTGGGACCGGTGGCTCGGCTCGAACGGCGTCTTCATCGGCATGAAGGGGTTCGGCGCGTCCGGCCCCGCCGGGGAAGTCTACAAGAAATTCGGCATCACGGCGGATGCCGCTGTTGCCGCCGCGAAGACATTGATCGGTTGAGCAAGGCCGGGAGCGGCCCGGCCAAAGAACGAGACAGTAAAGGAAGGTGAACCCCATGGCTAATAAGAGTGAAACCGTAACGGGCAAGGACCGCTACAAGTCCGGTGTGATGTCCTATAAAAAAATGGGGTATTGGGAGCCGGATTATCAGCCGAAAGAGACGGATGTCATCGCGCTGTTCCGCGTGACGCCGCAAGACGGCGTCGACCCCGTCGAGGCCAGCGCCGCGGTCGCAGGCGAAAGCTCCACGGCAACGTGGACGGTGGTTTGGACCGACCGCCTGACGGCTTGCGAAAAGTACCGCGCTAAGTGTTATCGCGTCGATCCTGTGCCGAACTCGCCCGGCTCCTACTTCGCTTACATCGCCTATGATCTCGACCTGTTCGAGCCGGGCTCCATCGCCAACCTCACGGCGTCGATCATCGGCAACGTGTTCGGCTTCAAGCCCTTGAAGGCCCTCCGCCTTGAAGACATGAAGCTGCCCGTCGCCTATGTGAAGACCTTCGACGGCCCGCCCACCGGCATCGTCGTCGAGCGCGAGCGTCTCGACAAGTTCGGCCGCCCGCTGCTCGGCGCCACCGTGAAGCCGAAGCTCGGCCTCTCGGGCCGCAATTACGGCCGCGTCGTTTACGAAGCGCTGAAAGGCGGCCTCGACTTCACGAAGGACGACGAAAACATCAACTCGCAGCCCTTCATGCACTGGCGCGAGCGGTTCCTGTATTGCATGGAAGCGGTGAACAAGGCTCAGGCCGAGACCGGCGAAATTAAAGGCACGTACCTCAACATCACCGCCGGAACGATGGAAGAGATGTACAAGCGCGCCGAGTTCGCCAAAGAGCTGGGCAGCGTCATCGTCATGATCGACCTCGTGATCGGCTACGTCGCGATCCAGTCCATCTCGAAGTGGGCGCGCGACAACAACATGATCCTGCACCTTCACCGCGCGGGCCACGGCACCTATACGCGGCAGAAGTCTCACGGCGTCTCCTTCCGCGTGATCTCGAAGTGGATGCGCCTCGCGGGCGTCGACCACATCCACGCTGGCACGGTGGTCGGCAAGCTCGAAGGCGATCCGCTCACCACGGCCGGCTTCTACGACATCCTGCGCGAGGATTTCGTTCCGCAAAACCTCGAGCACGGCGTGTTTTTCGACCAGAACTGGGCCTCGCTCAACAAGGTGATGCCGGTGGCGTCGGGCGGCATTCACGCCGGCCAGATGCACCAGCTCATCCACTATCTCGGGGAGGACACCGTGCTTCAGTTCGGCGGCGGCACCATCGGCCATCCGATGGGCATCCAGGCCGGCGCGACAGCGAACCGCGTGGCGCTCGAAGCCATGATCTTCGCCCGCAACGAAGGCCGCGATTATCTGAAGGAAGGCCCGCAGATCCTGCAGGAGGCCGCGCGCCACTGCTTGCCGTTGAGGCAGGCGCTCGACACCTGGGGCGACGTGACGTTCGACTACACGTCCACCGACGCTCCGGACTTCGTCCCGCTGCCGACCGCCGCGGCGTAACGCTCATTTGTCATGGCTGGGCTCGATCCCCGGACCCTGTCCGAGGACAGGCCCGGCCACCACGAAACAGTCGCCCGATTGAGGAAACCCAATGCGTATCACTCAAGGAACGTTCTCATTCCTGCCCGATCTGACCGATGAGCAGATCGCGCGGCAAGTTCAATATGCCATCGAAAAAGGTTGGGCCGTGAACATCGAGTTCACCGACGACCCGCACCCCCGCAACACCTATTGGGAAATGTGGGGCCTCCCGATGTTCGACGTCAAAGATGCGGCCGGCGTCATTACCGAACTTACGGCATGCCGTAAGGTCTATGGCGACCGCTACATCCGGCTCTCGGCCTCCGACTCGACCCATGGCTGGGAATCGATCCGCCTTTCCTTCATCGTGAACCGTCCGAAGGAGGAGCAAGGCTTCGATCTCGTGCGCCAGGAAGTGGATGGCCGCAACATCCGCTATACGACGAAGCCTTACGCCACGCAGAAGCCCGCGGGGCAGCGCTACTAGCCGCGCCGCCGCGGCTAATCGAACAATCCTTCCTCCGAAGCCTTTTGTTTTGGAGGGAGGAACCCCAGTCCACCGCAGGGAACGGCATCGTTCCCGTTGGAGATGATCGATGAGCTTGGCAGCTGAGCTGAACGAAGCGCCGAAAATCGAAGAAACGGTCGATCTGCGCCGTGAATATGAAGAATCGGGAGTCGCCGAGATTCTCGACCAACTTGACCGCGAGCTTATCGGGCTCAAGCCCGTGAAAACGCGCATCCGTGAGATCGCCGCGCTGCTCCTCGTGGAGCGCGCGAGAAAGCGCCTCGGCCTCGCCCACGACACGCCCACCCTGCATATGAGCTTTACCGGCAATCCCGGCACGGGCAAGACCACCGTCGCGCTCAGGATGGCCGGCATCCTGCACCGGCTCGGCTATATCCGGCGCGGCCACCTCGTCTCCGTGACGCGCGACGACCTGGTCGGCCAGTATATCGGCCACACCGCGCCGAAGACGAAGGAAGTGCTCAAGAAGGCGATGGGCGGCGTGCTGTTCATTGACGAGGCTTATTACCTGCACCGCGCCGAGAACGAGCGCGACTACGGGCAGGAAGCCATCGAGATTCTTTTGCAGATCATGGAAAACCAGCGCGACGACCTGGTGGTCATCCTCGCCGGCTACGAAGACCGCATGGACAAGTTCTTCTCCACGAATCCGGGGTTCCGCAGCCGCATCGCGCACCATATCGATTTCCCGGACTATTCGGACGAGGAACTCCTGCAAATCGCCGAGCTCATGCTCGCGCATCAGAATTACCATCTCGCGCCCGAGGCGCGCGAGGCCCTGACGGACTACATCTCCAAGCGCCGCGAGCAGCCGCATTTCGCCAATGCGCGCTCGATCCGCAACGCTCTTGACCGCTCGCGGCTCCGGCAGGCCAACCGCATCTTCGCCACGTCGAGCGGGCCGCTCTCAGCAAAGGAGTTGTCGGAAATCTCGGCTGAGGATATCTTGGCTAGCCGCGTTTTCAATCTCACTCCAGCGAGCGCATAGGTAAGCCATGAGCCGGTCCGTCCTGATCGCCCCCTCAATCCTTTCCGCCGACTTCGCCCGCTTTGGCGAGGAGGTGCGCGCGATCGATGAGGCCGGTTGCGACTGGGTCCATGTCGACGTGATGGACGGCCATTTCGTGCCAAACATCACTTTCGGGCCGCGCCTCGTCGAATGCGTTCGCCCCTGGACCAAGAAAATCCTCGACGTGCATCTGATGATTTCCCCCGTCGACCTTTATCTCGAAGCGTTCGCAAAGGCCGGCTCAGACATCATCACAGTCCACGCGGAAGCGGGGCCTCATCTCGACCGCTCGCTGCAGGTGATCCGCGGGCTCGGCAAAAAGGCGGGCGTTTCGCTGAACCCCAGCACGCCCGAAAGCGCCATTGAATATGTCCTCGACAAGCTCGATCTGATCCTCGTGATGAGCGTCAACCCGGGATTTGGCGGGCAGGCTTTCATTCCGGCGCAGGTGGAAAAAGTCCGGCGCATCGCGAGGATGATCGAGGGCCGCGCCATCGATCTCGAAGTGGATGGCGGCGTCACGCCCGAGACGGCGCCCGCGCTTGCCGCCGCCGGCGCCAACGTCCTCGTCGCGGGCTCAGCCGTGTTCAAGGGCGGGAAATACGCCCAGAATATCGCGGCCATTCGCGATTCCTGCCTGCTGACGGCGTAAGCCGCCGTCAACGCGCCGCAAGCGTCCCGATTTCCCGCGCGACCCGAAATCCGACCGTCGGGGCTCTTGTGTCCGCGAATTCCCTGGCCCTGGCCGATGGCCGCCAGCCAAACCCGCCCGCCATCCTAGCGCCGCCGCGCACGATACGATAGGAGCAATCGCCGCCCGCCGCGGACAACCACGCGGAAGCGTCGGCCGGGGCCTGTTCGTAGCTTGGGTGCCAGCAATCCTCCACCCATTCCAGAACGTCGCCGCTGAGAATGCCCCAGCCATTCGGTCCCGGGCCGGCGAAGCGGTCGAAGCGCACCCGAGGGAAAAAGCCGGTATCGAGGGCGCGCCGCTCCCGCGCGGCGGCGTCGGCTCGCGCGCCGCCCCTCGCCGCATATTCCCATTCGGCCTCCGTCAGAAGGCGATAGCGCCGCCCGGTTTTTTGAGACAGCCATTCGACATAGGCTTTGGCGTCGAACCAGGATACTCGCGTCGCCGCCACGCGCGGGCCGACCGCCAGCAGCGAAGAAAGGGTCAGCCGGCACACGCCGGCGTCAACGCAGGCGCGCCAATTGCCGGCGGAGATCACGGATTTGGAGATAGCCAATGGCCTGCCGACGACGATGCGGTGGGGCGGCGCCTCTTCCGAGCGATAGCCGCCGCTTTCGGGCCGTGCCCCCATGATCGTCTGCCCGCTCGGGATCACAACCATCTCGGGGCAGAACGGACAATCGGAAAAGCTTTCAAACAGCCCTTTGCCGGGGGCGAGCCCCGTAATCCGCTCCTCTCCCAGTTGCTGCGACGCGATGTCGATGGGTTCCGGCGCGCGGCTAAAGGGTTTGCGCTGGTCTTGGGAAGGAGGGGCAGGTTGCGGCTCCACGGCCGGCGCCGGAGCGGCCGGGACCTGGTCCGCCTGGCGGCTCGGAGGTTGCGCCGGAGCGGCCGCGATTTGGTCCGCCTGAGGCTGGGGTTCCGGGGGCGCCGGGCGCGGCTCGGCGGTTTCGCTCTGATCTGCCTCGGCCTTCGCTGAGGCGCTGGCGTCCTTCTGGGACGCTTCGGCGCCGGATTCCCCAGCGTCGCGCGAGACGTCCGCGCTCTTCAAGGAGTCCTGGGCCTTGTCGCCGCTTTTCCCGCCACCGAGAGAGACGAAAGCGATAACCGCGATCAGCGCGATCGCAACCCCAACGCCAAGTCCCGCGACGAATGCGAAAGGCCGCCGGCCCTTTTCCGACGAGGAGGCGGAGAGCCGGCGCGCCCAATTCAGTTCGTCGTCATAGGCGGCGCGCCGGGCCGGATCCTTGAGCGTTTCGTAGGCTTCGGTGATGGAACGGAAATCGTGCTCGGACGCGTCGCTTCGAGCGCGCTGGCTGTCGGGATGATGTTCCTTCGCGAGCGAACGAAAAGCGCGACGGATGTCCGCGTCCGAAGCGTCTCTTGGCACACCCAGTATTGTGTAAAAATCGCTCGTGCTGTGCATGGCGTTCGCCTAACCGCCACTCTTGGCGCCCCACGCGCCGCCAGCCAGCGCGCTCCTCGACTGAAGTGCGCCATCTACGGCACGGATGGGGCGCATTTACGGCAGATATAAGCAAAGCTTTGGAAAGAAATCGATCCGAGCTTATCTCCTGGCAGCCGCGCTACTTGGACTCCTGAAGTTTCGGGCACTCCTTTTTGATGAAGCGGTTCACCTCCCGTACCAAGTCGCCTTCAAGGATCCCGAAGGTCTTCTCCAACGTGGCCACGGTCCAAACGGCTCCTTTTATGAGCGTGGCGCCCTCGATGTCGGTCAAATTCAACGCGACGTGCGTCGTCGTTCCATCCTTGAACTTCAGCTCCGGCGCGATGGACGCGCTAATCTGATATTTCTCGGATCCGATCTCGCAGGCCGCCGATTGCTTGTTGAACTTGAAGGTATTCTCGGGCAACGAGACCGCCGCGACGATGTCGGCGCGCTTCGCAGCGACCTTGACGCTGCACTTTGCCGAGCCGAGGCCCCAGGATAGGCTTTTTGAATCGGCGCCCTTTTGAATCTGGTCCTTCTCCCAGGTCTTGGTGAGATCGCAGTCGAGGTCCGGACCATCGGCATTCTTGGATATGATGATGCCGCAGAGGTCTTTCGCGCATTTCTCGAGATTCGCCTTCTCCGCGTCGGCCTCGGCCAGCGCCCCGCCGGCCAAGGCGCCGACAAGGCCGGCTGCTACGGCGGCTCGCATCACAAAGTTCTTCAGCCAATACTGTGCTTCCATACGCCGCACTCCCCCTATTCGTTTTTTCCAAAGGACACACCGCGCCTTAGGCCCCGGTTGCGCGCTCTTGTAGCACGCAAGTCTAGGTCTTCAACACTTGGCGCTGTGAGAAACTTGTGTAAATATTCGGTCAACAAAAGAAGGCGAAAGCCCAGATAGGAAGGGGCTGTCAATGGACAGAGACCAAGCCAATGAGAATGAAGCCATGGACATGCCAACCCCTGAAAAAACTTAAAAAAAATTCACAGGGTTTGTGAAATTCGTCGTCGCAATTGTCGCTAGCGCCCTCGCCGGCATGGCGATTTTCCTCACCTAAGCTCATTAAGTCTAGAGGCTCATGATCACAATCTCCGTAACGCGGGAGGGAGAGGGCGAAACGCGGGTCGCCCTTTCCCCGGAAACCACAAAAAAGTACAAAAGTATCGGCGCCCGCGTCCTCTTCCAGGCGGGCGCCGGAGAGCGCTCGTTCATGCCCGACCAACTCTTCGCCGACGCCGGCGCGGAGATCGTTCCCGACGCAGCGTCCGCCATTTCGCAAGCCGATGTGGTCTTGAAGGTTGGCCGGCCTTCCCAGGAAGAACTCGCGGCGATGAAGCCGGGCGTTATCTTCGCGGCCATGCTCGACCCCTTCGGCGCCCGCGAGGGGCTTGAAGCGCTCGCGACCCGCGGCGTTTCGGCGTTCGCCATGGAGTTCATGCCGCGCATCACGCGCGCGCAGTCGATGGACGTGCTGTCCTCGCAATCGAACCTCGCCGGATATAAGGCGGTGGTCGATGCGGCCGCCAGCTTCGGCCGCGCGCTGCCGATGATGATGACGGCGGCCGGAACGGTGCCCGCCGCGCGCGTCTTCATCATGGGCGCTGGCGTTGCGGGGCTGCAGGCCATCGCTACCGCGCGCCGGCTCGGCGCCGTGGTCTCCGCCACCGACGTGCGGCCCGCCGCGAAAGAACAGGTCGCCAGCCTTGGCGGCAAATTCGTCGCGGTCGAGGACGAGGAGTTCAAGCAGGCCGAGGCGGCTGGCGGCTATGCGAAGGAGATGTCGGCCGAGTATCAGAAGAAGCAAGCCGAACTCGTCGCCAGCCATATCGCCGGACAGGACATCGTCATCACGACGGCCCTGATACCCGGCCGGCCCGCGCCGAAGCTCGTCACAAAGGCGATGGTCGAAAGCATGAAGCCGGGGTCGGTGATCGTGGACCTCGCCGCCGAGCGCGGCGGCAACGTCGAGGGAACAAAGCCGGGCGAGATCGTGCAGCATAAGGGAGTCACAATCATGGGCCTCACGAACTTGGCCGGCCAGGTGCCGGGCAACGCGTCGAGCCTCTACGCCAGGAACCTCTACGCTTTCTTGGAGACCATGATCGACAAAAAACAGGGAAAGCTTGCCATCAAATGGGACGACGAAATTATTGTGGGCACTTTGATCGCGAAGGACGGCCAGATCGTGCATCCGCGTCTGAAGGGAGGCGCAGCATGACGAATGCATTCAGAACGTGGCCGGCCCTGACAGCCGTCGCTGCGATGGCGTTTTTCGCGCTCGCTCCCTGTCCCGCCTTCGCCGCCGCCGAGGGCGCGAGCGAGGTGAGCCCCTTCCTCTTCGAGTTTTCGATTTTCGTGCTGGCGGTCTTCGTCGGCTACTATGTCGTCTGGAGCGTGACGCCCGCGCTGCACACGCCGCTGATGTCGGTCACGAACGCAATCTCATCGGTGATTGTCGTGGGCGCGCTGCTCGCCGTGGCGGTCGACGCCGGCGACCTTTTGGCGGGGACGGGCAGCTCTAACGCGAAGGTCCTGGGCTTCGCCGCGCTCGTCATGGCGTCGGTGAACATCTTCGGCGGCTTCCTCGTCACGAGCCGGATGCTCGCCATGTACAAGAAAAAAGAAAAGAAGGTAGAGCGGTCATGAGCTTGACTCCTAATCTCGTCGCTCTTCTCTATCTCGTCTCCGGCGTCTTGTTCATCCTGGCGCTGCGGGGCCTGTCCTCGCCCGAAAGCTCGCGCCAGGGCAACATCTACGGCATGATCGGCATGGCCATCGCGATTGCGACGACGCTTGGCGTCTCCCATCCCGAAGGCAGCCTCAGCCTGGGCCTGATCGTCGGCGGCATCGCCATCGGCGGCGGCATCGGCGCCTACACCGCGAAGAAGATCGCGATGACGGCCATGCCGCAGCTCGTCGCGGCCTTCCACAGCCTTGTGGGCCTTGCCGCGGTTTGCGTGGCCGCCGCCGCCTTGAATGCGCCCGAAGCGTTTCACATTGGAGCGCCCGGCGCAATCTACATGCAAAGCCTGATCGAAATGTCGATCGGCGTGGCTATCGGCGCGGTGACGTTCTCCGGATCGTTGATCGCGTTCGCGAAGCTCAACGGCAACATGTCGGGCGCCCCGATCCTCCTGCCGGCCCGCCACGTGATCAATATCGGCCTCGCGGCGGGGTTGATCGCGCTGATCGTGCTTTTCGTCCAGGCGGGAAGCCAGGGCGAAGCCATAGCGAAGGTCCAAATCATGTTCTGGGCCATCGCGGCAGGCGCCTTCCTGTTCGGCATCCTGCTCATCATCCCCATCGGCGGCGCCGACATGCCGGTCGTGGTGTCGATGCTGAACTCCTACTCCGGATGGGCGGCGGCAGGCATCGGCTTTACGCTGTCGAATACCGCGCTCATCATCACCGGCGCGCTTGTCGGCTCATCCGGCGCGATCCTCTCCTACATCATGTGCAAGGGGATGAACCGCTCCTTCATCTCGGTGATCGCGGGCGGCTTCGGCGGCGAGGTTGCCGCGGCGGGCGGCGCGAAGGAACAGCGGCCCGTCAAGATCGGCTCGGCCGACGACGCGGCTTTCATCCTGAAGAACGCGCAGAAGGTCATCATCGTGCCGGGCTACGGCATGGCGGTGGCGCAGGCCCAGCACGCGCTGCGCGAGATGGCGGACAGGCTCAAGAAGGAAGGCGTCGAGGTCAAATACGCAATCCACCCCGTAGCGGGCCGCATGCCGGGCCACATGAACGTGCTGCTCGCCGAGGCCAACGTGCCCTATGACGAGGTGTTCGAGCTTGAGGACATCAACTCGGAGTTCTCGCAGGCCGACGTCGCCTTCGTCATCGGCGCGAACGACGTCACCAACCCGGCGGCGGAGGACGACAAAACCTCGCCGATCTACGGCATGCCCGTGTTGCAGGTTTGGAAGGCGGGCACCGTGATGTTCATTAAGCGCTCGCTCGCCTCGGGCTACGCCGGCATCGACAATCCGTTGTTCTATCGCGACAACACCATGATGCTGCTCGGCGACGCGAAGAAGATGACCGAGGAAATTGTGAAGGCAGCGTAACAATATCGAGGCGCGGTCCGCCGCAATTCGGGCCGCGTCTCGCCATTTCCCCATGCTCATTACCCGCCCAGGGCTGACTTCCCGTCAACCATGCCGGTGGATAGGAGGGCAGGGCCGCCGCGCCGCTCTTGTCAGCTGCGGAAGCCTTCTCTAGTTTCCCGCTGATAACGCCCGTAGCACTTATATACCTTGGGGGAATAACATGAATGTTGGCTATTTGCTTTGGCTCATCGGCATCGTGATCGCCATCGTCGTGGGGGTCTCGGTTTTAGGACATACTAACGTGCCATACGTGACCGATTGGCTGGCTGGGATCACGGATGGTTCGGCGAAGGCGCTTTTCGTGGCGCTCGGCCTCGTCGCGCTGTCGAAGCTTTTCTAGCCGCGCGGACAGCCGCCTCAAGCCAAGCTCAACCGCTCTCGCCGGCGTGAATGCGATTCACGCCGGTAACGGTTGGCGTACGCGACAATCTGCTGCATTAATGCGGCAGAGACCGCTATGACGTCTCTCCTCGATTGTTTGCCCGGAGGACGGCGCCTTGGATGGAAGCCTTCTTGTTCAAGTCGTCGTATTCCTCGGCGTCGCGGCGGTCGCAGCCCCGATCGCCAGGACGCTGAAGCTGGGCTCCATCCTGGGCTATCTGTTCGCCGGGGCGCTTCTCGGACCATACGGCGCGGGCAAGCTTTTCGGGTACTCGGCGGGCGAAGCGGGCGCATTGCGGCACATCGCCGAGCTTGGCGTCGCGATGTTCCTTTTTCTCATCGGCCTTGAGCTGCGCCTGAAACGCCTTTGGAGCATGCGCGACGCGGTGTTCGGCGCCGGCTCCGTTCAACTGATCGCCACGGGCGGAGTCCTCGTGGCGCTGAGCTGGGGCCTCTATCCCAGCTCCGGCCTGTCCCTTCCGCAGGCGCTGCTGGTCGGACTTGCGCTCGCGCTGTCGTCCACGGCTTTCGCCCTGCAGACGCTGGAAGAGAAGGGCGAACTCACGTCGCGTCACGGACGCCTCGCATTTTCCGTTCTTCTCTTCCAGGATCTCGCCGCCATTCCCCTGATCGCCATGGTTCCGCTGCTTGCGGCGAGCGTCCCGGCGCAGCCGGCCGTATCCCTTTCCGGCGCGCTCAAGATCGCGGCCGCCATCGCGCTCGTCGTCGTGGTGGGGCATTACGTTCTCGACCGGCTTTATCACGTCCTCGCCTCGACGCAAGTCCGCGAAGCGATGATCGCGGCGGCGCTGCTCACGGTGGCCGGCGTTTCGCTCCTCATGACCGAGATCGGCCTCTCCGCGTCGCTCGGAGCGTTTCTCGCGGGCGTCCTCCTGGCTGATTCGTCGTTCCGCCATCAGCTCGAAGCCGACATAGCGCCCTTCGAAATGCTTCTGCTGGCCTTGTTCTTCACGACCATCGGCATGGCGCTTGATTTCAAGGCTCTGCTTCTCCAGCCCGGCTTGATCGCCGCCGCCGTGGCGGGGCTTGTCGCCGTGAAGTTCATGGTTCTCTACGCAATCGGGCGATGGCAGCGATTGAATGCGGCATCCGCGCGCCGGTTCGCCATTGTCGCCTCGCAGGGAGGGGAGTTCGCTTTCGTGGTCTTTGCCAGCGCCGAGCAAGGAGGCGTGCTGACCTCGGAAACCGCGTCAGCGCTCGCCATTATCGTCACGCTCTCCATGGTGACGACGCCGCTCCTTCTCGGCTTCGACGATTTTATCCGAACGCGGATCGGCAAGGCCGAACCCGCCTACGACAAACTTCCTGCCAAGGACGGCCACGTCGTGATCGCTGGCTTCGGACGCGTCGGCCAGATCGTCGCCCGCATCCTGAACGCAAAGGGCATCCCCTTCACGGCGCTCGACGCCGATCCCGATCAGGTTCAGCTCGTGAGCAGGTTCGGCAACAAGGGCTATTTCGGCGATGCGAGCCGCCTTGCGATTCTCGAAGCCGCCGAGGTGGGCAAGGCCCGCGCCTTCGTGCTCGCCATCGACGACGTCGACAAATCGCTCAAGACGGCGGAACTGCTCAGAACCTATTTCCCCCACGTCCCGATCTACGCGCGCGCCCGCAACCGGCGCCATGTTCACCAGCTGATGGACCTCGGCGTGGAGAATATCGAGCGCGAAACTTTCCTTTCCTCGCTGGCGCTCACGCGCGACGTCCTGCGGGGGATCGGCCTTCCGGAGGGCGAAATCCGGTTCACGGTCGATGCCTTCAGGGAGCATGACGAAGCGCGTCTTTACGAGGACTACGCCCACTACACGGATTTGCAGAAGATGGCGGCCCTGGCGATGCAGCGCTCGGACGAGCTTGCGCAGATCCTTCAGGAAGATTGGGAGATCGCGGCCGCGCAGCGTGCAAAGCGCCTCGAAGAGCAGGGAAAGGCGAAGGCCAAGGCGGGGGCTGCCGCAGGGGGAAAGCCCGCGGATCCCAGGCGCAAGGCGAGCTGATTTCGCTGGCCCTCCGTCATGGCAAAGACGCTCACGATACTCCTCGCGTTCCTGCGTCTGGGATGCACGAGCTTCGGCGGTCCCATCGCGCATCTTGGCTATTTCAGAAGCGAGTTCGTGCATCGCCGGAAATGGCTCAGCGACGAAGCCTACGCCGATATCGTCGCGCTCTCGCAATTTGTGCCCGGCCCGGCAAGCTCGCAGACGGGATTTGCGCTTGGACTTTTGCGTGGCGGGCTCGCGGGCGGCGCGGCGGCCTGGATCGGGTTCACGCTCCCGTCCGCGCTTCTTATGCTCGCGGCGGCGTATGGTCTGGAATTTGCCGAAAACGCGATCGCGCAGGGCGTTATCCATGGATTGAAGCTGCTTGCGGTCGCGGTCGTTGCGCAAGCCGTTTGGAGCATGGGGCGCAGCCTCTGCCCCGACCGCCAGCGCGCGGCGTTCGCGTTTCTGATCGCGGCGGCGCTGATCGCAAGGCCAGGCGGCGGCCTTCAGCTGGCAGCCATCGCCGCGGGGGGCCTTTTCGGCCTCATTTTCCTGCGCACGACCGCGCCGGCCGAGCACGCGTCCTTCGGCGTGACGATCAAGCGCTCGCGAGCGGCGCTGGCGATCGGGGCCTTCTTCATCCTGCTGGCGGGCCTTCCCTTGGCGGCGTCAGCTTCGCACAGCGGCCTCCTCGCCCTTGCCGATGCATTCTACCGCGCGGGAGCGCTCGTGTTCGGCGGGGGGCATGTTGTGTTGCCGCTGCTGCAGGAAACTGTGGTGAAGCCCGGCTGGGTTACCGATGCGGATTTCCTCGCCGGTTATGGCGCGGCGCAAGCCTTGCCCGGCCCGCTTTTCACCGTCGCCGCCTTCCTCGGCGCGAAAGCGACCGCCGGACCCGGAGGCGCGGCGGGCGCGTTCGTCGCGCTCGTCTCCATCTTCCTGCCCGGCCTTCTTCTCATGTACGGGACGCTGCCGTTTTGGGACAGCCTCCGTTCCAGCGCTTCCATCCGGGGCGCGCTCAGCGGCGTGAACGCGGGCGTCGTCGGCATCCTCGGCGCGGCGCTGTACCAGCCGATCTGGACGTCGACCGTGCAACGCCCCGCCGACGCTGCGCTTGCGCTTCTTGCCTTCGCGGCTCTCGTCATTGCCCGGCTGCCCGTTCTGGCGGTGGTCGCACTGGCGGCGGCGGCAGGCGTTGCGCCCACGCTATTTTAGTTAACTGCGCATCGCTTAGTCTTGGACCGAGAATCTGAAGGGAATCGTCCGTCCATGAAGCGAAACGAGATTGCGCCTCTTGTCCTGCCGCTTTTTGCGACGGCGCTCATCATCGCCTTCTCATTGATTGTAACGGAACTGGCCGCGGGCAATCTTCGCGATTTCGACCGCTCGCTTCTCCTTTCGCTGCGCGACCCTGGATATCCCGCAAAGCCGCTCGGCCCGCTCTGGCTGCAGGCTGCCGCCCGCGATGTAACGGCTCTCGGCAGCCCCGCTGTGCTGACGCTGCTGACGGTCGCCGCGCTCGGCTTTCTCGCGCTGAAACGCCGGTGGGGCGATGCGCTCCTGGTTGCGTTCTCGATAGGCGGCGCGACAGCGGTCAGTTTTGCGCTCAAGGACGTGATCCAGCGGGGAAGGCCAGACTTCGCCGCCGAGGTCGCGCAGATGCAGACTTACAGCTTCCCCAGCGGCCACGCCTTCCTTTCGACGGCCGCGTTTCTCACGCTGGGCGCGCTGCTTGCAAGCGCGCAGCGCGAGTCTGAGCTTAAGATTTATGTGCTGGGCGGGGCTATCGCCTTGGCGATCCTGGTTGGCGTGAGCCGCATCTATCTCGGCGTTCACTGGCCAACCGACGTGCTTGCGGGATGGTGCGGCGGCGGCGCGTGGGCGATCCTATGCTGGCTCGCCATGCGACGTCTGCGAGCGCGGTGAAAAGCGCCTCAGCCCCAGGGTCCGCGCGTCCAGCCGGATGCGCCCGGCGACGGCGCTGGCTTAACAGGCGGTGCAAGGCGCGGCTGCGACTCGTCGTAGGTGAGGTCCGGCCCAAATCGCCACAGCGGAATGAGCGTCACCCCCGCGACGAAGCCGCCGATATGCGCCCACCAGGCGATGCCGCCAGCCGCGCCCGGCGCGGCCAGGTCGATAAACCCTTGCGCGAATTGAAAGCCGAACCAGACGAGCCCATACGCGAGCGCCGGTATCCTGAAGAACAGCGGGATGAAAACGAGAAGGATCAGGATGGTCAGCTTCGCGCGTGGAAACGTGGTGGCGTAGGCGCCGAGCACGCCCGCGATTGCGCCCGACGCGCCGAGCGCCGGAACCGACGAATCCTGGTTGAAATAGGCATGCGCGAAGCTCGCAATAAGGCCGCAGGCGAGGTAGAAGCTCAAGAACTGCCAGCGCCCGATGCGCCCCTCCAGCGACGAGCCGAAAATGAACAGCGTCCACATGTTGAGGATGAGGTGCCACCAGCCGCCATGCATGAAGGTACCCTCGATGAACGGCAGGTAGTCGGAGGAGCTTAGGCCATAGTGGGCCGCCCAGCCCGGATCGAAATAGCGGCGCGGAACGAGCGCGTGCTCGATGGAAAAGGCGACTGCGTCGTCGGGGCTGAGCGAGATCTGATAGAGAAAAACCAAAGCATTGAGCAGGATCAGACCATAGGTGACGACCGGGGGAAACGGGATCCGGATCGAGTCCTTGATGGGAAACATGGGGCAGACGCCTCTTCGCGGGCTATTGCGGCTTGGCGCCCTCGATTTTCTGCCTGATCGCGGTCAACACGTCGTGCACATGGTCGAAAATCCAGTAGTGCCCGGCGCCTTCGATGCGGAACAGCTCGCAATTCGGGATGATTTGCGCAAGGCGCAGCGCGGCCGAGACGGGAACGTTGTTGTCCGCCGTGCCCTGCCAGAGCATCGCAGGCGCCTCGATCGCGGCGAAAGGGATGTTCCAGGGCTGCCCGAAGATCTTCATTTCCTGAACCACGCCTTTTGCGCCCGGCCGCAACCCCTCCACGACTGCCGCGAGGATATTCCTTCGAATTTCGGGCCGCGACAGGATCGCCTCGTCGGCGGCGCCGGCGCGTTTCATGATCGCGCGATACATCGCATCGGGCGCATACAGGAACCCGAGCCTGCCGCCGAAAAAGGCGAGCCGCATCGCCGGCGTGAGCTGCGGCAGGAGCCGGAATGTGAGGAGCTGGGCCGGAGGCAGGCGATCCGGCCCTTCCGGCGCGCGAAGCGGTCCGACAGGGCTAATGAGCGCCGCCGCGGCGATCCGTTCCGGCAACAGCGCTGCGCAGGCGGCGGCATAGGGTCCGCCGCCTGAAATGCCCGCCACGGCGAAACGAGTTAAGGCCGAGGCTGTCGGCGAGGTCGCGCATATCGCTTCCCCAACTGGCGAGCGTCCGGTTGGGCAGGAAGTCGGAAAGGCCGAAGCCCGGACGGTCGGGGGCGACGAGGCGGAGGCCGAGACGATCCGCCGGCTCATGCGCCAGGCGAAACATGAAGCGCGATCCCGGCATGCCATGGAAGGCCAGCACCGGAATGCCCGCAGGGTCGCCGTACTCCGCGAAGCCGAGCCTGCGCCCATCGGAGAGCAGCAGGACGCGGTTCTCGCCAGCACGAGCGGCGGCGCTCGCCGGTGAACTCGATTGGCTCATCGCCACAGCCATGATGTTGCTTCTCCCCGCCGTTGAATATTCGGACTTCGAGATTTAGATATATCGTGCAAGCTCCCATGAAAATGGGGGCGCTCAAGCTGAATGTTAGCACATCAAGGGAGAGAACGATGGCTGACGACGTAACGAGCAAGGGGCAGGGCGGCCGGTTGCCATCCCGCTATTCTGACCCATTTCACTCCTTCCGCTCCGAAATGGACCGGGTGTTTGACACCTTCCTTACCGGCTTGCCGTCCTTGACGGGCCTGCGGCAGGGCTTTCCTGCGGCGGAAGGCCTGACTCCGACGCTTGACGTGAAGGAAAACGACAAAGAGATCGTCGTGAAGGCCGATCTGCCGGGGATCGACGAAAAAGACATCAACCTCACCATCCACGACGGCGTCCTCAGCCTGCGTGGAGAAAAGAAGAACGAGCGCGCGGACGAGCGCGACAATTATCACATCCTGGAGCGCAGCTATGGCTCGTTCCAGCGCTCGATTCGCTTGCCCGAGACGGTCGACGAGGACAAGGTGGATGCCCGCTTCGACAAAGGCGTGCTGACGGTAACCCTGCCCAAGCGGCCCGAGCTGGTGAAGGCGCAGAAGAAGATCGAAATCAAGAGCTAGGCCCCGGTTGTGCGGAAGCCTTTTGCGGCTGGACCGTTACGAAGATCCCGGATACGGCGCAGGCGCCGTTCCGGGATGACGATTATTGTGGAGGTTTTCCATGCAATGCCTCCAGTTGCTCGACAAGTTCGGGGCTGTTCCAATCGGCCGGGCCGATAAAACGCGCGACCACCGCGCCATCCTCGTTCAAGATCGCCGTCAGCGGGAGCCCGGGGCGCCCATCTGGCGGCTGGCCTCGCCGGTCGCGTCGTTGTAAAGCTGCAGGTGCGATAATCCCTCCCGCGCAAGAAACGCCGCCGGCTCTTTCATTCCTCCACGGTCCATGCTGAGCGCAACCACGGCAAAATCGCTGCCGCCGAGTTTCGCCTCAAGCCTGTCGAGCGAAGGCATCTCCGCCTTGCAGGGCGCACACCACGTCGCCCATAGGTTCAACACCACCATCCGACCCCGCCACTCGGACAAGCGCCGCGTTTTACCGTCCGCGTCGATGAAGGCAAGGTCGCCGACGAACTCCGGGGCGCGCAGGCGAATAAGTTTTTTGGAAGGAATCTCTGCGCCCGGGACCGCTTCGCGGAAAACGCCTTTTCCGCCGCTCGTGAAGAGGAACGCCGCGATCATTCCCGCCGCCAGAGCCAACATACCCAGCAAGGCGCGCGGCGCCGCTCGCTTTAGGAAGAAGTCCGGATGCGTCGTTTTGCTTCGCTCATTTGCGCGATCCATGCCGGAGCGTGCCAGCCTGATCATTACGGGTCAAGCCGGCGCGCGATGAAGCAGCGGCGTTACGCCTTCGGACGCCAGTCGCCCGCGGCGTAGCGGTAGCCGGCTTTCATTTCGTCCCAAACCGGCTCAATTTTCTGATGGGCCGGCGCCGGCTCCACACCAGGCGCTTGTATTGTCCCCTCCGGCTCATCCAAATCGGATGGCGCATTCACGTAAACCGACTCGACGGGTTCGGACTTTTCGGACGGATTTTTGCGGACGATCTTGATTTGGCTCTCAGATTCGAAGATCCGGCCTGTTTCCACGATGTTGTCCATGGTTCGATACTCCATTTAACGCCACATACTCGTATTCAGTGAATAAACACGAGCCGACGCCATTCCGCTCCGTCATGCCCAAGCGCTCACCGCTCGGGCTGACGCGCGATCTAACTTATTTTAACAGCTTCTGCAGGGCGCCGGGTCGATAGACTGCATCGGATCGCCTCTTTCTTCGATTGAGAGTTAAAGCAAAGCTTTCTTGTGCGCTAAAAGAATAGAAAAATACTACGAGCTGGAAGAGACCTCTTCACAACTGTCAAAACAGTAGGGCTTCTTTCCGCGCCTGCGCGTTTAGAAAAGCGGCGCGCGCTTAGCGAAGCAGCCAGAGACCTGGCGATCTCATACATCATGCCTACGAAGCGGCGCTTGTGCGTTGCGAAACAGAGCGCTAATGCTTCGCTTTAAGCCCTCTCAGGCGATGACACCGATGGCAAACAAGATGTGGGGCGGGCGCTTTGAAGCGAAGCCCGCCGAGATCATGGAGGAGATCAACGCCTCCATCGCGTTCGACAAGCGCTTCTACAATGAAGACATCCGCGCAAGCCAGGCGCACGCGAAGATGCTCGGCGCTTGCGGCATCCTCACGTCGGAGGAGGCGGAGAAGATCGTCGCCGGCCTCGACGAAGTGCGCGCGGAGATCGAAAGCGCGCGCTTCGAATTCCGCCGCGAATATGAAGACATTCACATGGCCGTGGAGGCGCGCCTCAAAGATCTGATCGGGTCTGTCGCGGGCAAGCTTCACACCGCGCGGTCCAGGAACGACCAGGTCGCCACCGATTTCAGGCTCTACATCCGGGGCGCGATCGATCACCTCGATGCGCAAGCCTTAAGCCTGCAGCTTGCGCTTGCCCGCAAGGCCGCGGCGCACGCCGCGACCATCATGCCGGGCTTTACGCACATGCAGACGGCTCAGCCCGTGACGTTCGGGCATCATTGCCTCGCTTATGTGGAGATGCTGGCGCGCGACCGTGGCCGTTTCGCGGATGCGCGGAAGCGGCTGAACGAGTCGCCGCTCGGCGCCGCCGCGCTCGCCGGAACGTCGTTTCCCATCGACAGGGCCATGACGGCCGCCGAGCTTGGCTTCGAACGCCCCATGGCGAATTCGCTCGACGCGGTCTCCTCGCGCGATTTCGTGCTCGAAACGCTCGCCGCCGCCTCCATCTGCGCGACGAACCTGTCGCGGCTCGCCGAGGAAATCGTCATCTGGTTCACGCCGGCCTTCGGCTTCATCTTCCTGAGCGACCGCTTCACCACCGGCTCGTCGATCATGCCGCAGAAACGGAACCCCGACGCGGCCGAGCTTGTGCGCGCCAAGGCGGGCCGCGTTGCGGGCGCCTTTGCGTCGCTGCTCATGGTCATGAAGGGGCTGCCGCTCGCCTATTCGAAGGACATGCAGGAGGACAAGGAGGCGGCGTTCGCCGCCATCGACGCGCTGTCGCTGGGCTTCGCCGCCATGACCGGCATGATCGAGGACATGGAGCCCAATCCGGGCAAGATGCGCGCGGCGGCCGCTCAAGGCTTTTCGACCGCGACCGATCTCGCCGATTGGCTCGTTCTTCATGCCGGGCTGCCCTTCCGGGACGCTCACCACGTCACGGGCCGCATCGTGAAAGCCGCCGAGAAGGCGGGCCTCGATCTCGCCCATGTTCCGCTCGATACAATGCGCAAGATCGAGCCGCGCATCGACGCCGGCGTCTTCGAAGTTCTTGGAATCGACAAATCCGTCGAGAGCAGGAGAAGCTTCGGGGGCACAGCGCCGCAAAATGTGCGCGAAGCGGCGCAGATCTGGTTGAAGGCGCTGGAGTCGGAGAAGGCTTCAAGCTAGGATCGCGGCGTCGCGCCCGGCCGCGCGATTACGGGGACGACATGACTCGCTCAGTGCGCAATTTTATGTTGGCTGCGGGCATCGCTCTCGCTCTTGCCGCTTGCGGCAAGCAAGGCGACTTGCAACGGCCCCCGCCGCCCCCAGATGTTCCAAAGGACAGCAAGGACACGACCGGAAAAACTGCGGATCCGAACCGCTCGTTCTTTTTGGACCCGCTCGTGAAATAATAACGCCGGGCTCGCATGCATCATTTCTGCTATCGCAACGGCGTCCTGCACGCGGAAGGCGTCGGGCTTGACGCCATAGCAGGGCAGGTTGGCACGCCTTTCTATTGCTATTCCACAGCAACTCTGGAGCGGCATTACGCCGTCTTCTCCGAGGCTTTCGCGGGCTGCGACGCGCTTATTTGCTATGCGGTCAAGGCGAACTCGAACGTGTCCGTCATCCGCACGCTCTCAAGACTCGGCTGCGGCGCCGATGTCGTATCGGAGGGCGAAATCCGGAGGGCCCTCGCGGCTGGCGTTCCCCCCGGGAAGATCGTGTTCTCAGGGGTCGGCAAGACACGCGCCGAGATGGCCTTTGCGCTGGAAGCGGGCATATTTGGCTTCAATGTCGAGTCCGAGGCCGAGCTTCGCTGCTTAAGCGAAGTGGCGAGCGCCCGCGGCGCGACGGCTCGCATCGCATTCCGCATCAACCCGGACGTGGACGCGAAGACCCACTCGAAGATTTCCACCGGCAAGTCGGAGCACAAGTTCGGAGTAAGCTGGCGCGACGCCCGCGCGATGTACGCCCTCGCACGCGGCCTGCCCGGCATCGATGTGCAGGGCGTGCATGTGCACATCGGCAGCCAGATCACCCAGATTGAGCCGTTCAAGAACGCGTTCGCGCTGCTGGCGAGCCTCGTCGAAGATTTGAGGCGCGATGGGCACACGATTTCCTTTGTGAACCTCGGCGGCGGGCTCGGCATCCCCTACCGCTGGGATTTGCAGGAGCCGCCTCTCCCGGCCGAATATGCGGAGATCGTAATCGCGCTGTCGCACCGCCTCGGCGCCAGGCTTCTGTTCGAGCCGGGCCGCCTCATCGTGGGCAACGCGGGCGTGCTCGTGACAAAGGTCATCTACACGAAGCGCGGCGGCGAGAAGCAGTTCATCATCGTCGACGCCGGCATGAACGACCTGATACGGCCGACTCTTTATGACGCCTATCACGACATCTGGCCGGTACGCGAAGCGCTGCGCAATGGGAACATGGCGCGCGCCGACGTGGTTGGCCCGGTCTGCGAGACGGGCGACTTCATCGCCAAAGACCGCGCCATGCCCAACGTAGCGGCCGGCGACGTCCTCGCCATCATGACGGCGGGAGCTTATGGCGCGGCGCAGGCCTCGTCCTACAATTCCCGCCCGCTTATTCCCGAGGTGCTCGTCTCGGGCGGCGATTACGCCGTCATCCGGCCGCGGCCATCCTACGAGGACATGCTGAAGGCCGAGACGATTGCCCCCTGGCTGCGCTGACGCCGGTTCATCGTCCGTGGCGATGATCCTGGGTGAACTTTCGCACGCCCGCCGTAGCGTGCATGACGCCCAGCGTGTCGGCATATCTTGCGCGTGGCACAAGAACCCACCGTTCCACAATTGCAATCCCCGGCGACAACCGCTTTCGTGGAGCGGACGACCGCGCTCTGTGGCGATCTTGCGGACTGCTCCTTATGGGGCCGATGCAACTTGGCCCCACACTGTAGAATGGCGCTGGGAGCCTTGTTATCTCAAATTCAAGATGCTTCTTAAAATAACTGGCAAACAGATTTTCTGATAAAGCGTGTCTTGCATCACGAAGGACAGCAAAGCTTATTTCATATTAACCTGCGTGTTTATCTTCTAGTGCTCGTGACATCATCCGAGCAGGATCATTTGGCGCCTGGAGCCGATTGAACTCTACTAAACAAATGCGGTGAACGCCCGTGGCTGGATGGCGCGGGGCTCGCGCAAATCGGGAATGCAATCAACAGCCCTCGGCCCCGATGTTGCGCGCCCGCCAGGACGAAGGCGAGGCGCTCGCAAGTTCTTCTCGAAAATGGAGAGGCCAATGAGACGAGTTCCAGCATCGCGATCTCACCGCTGTCGGGCCAAGAATTCAAAGGGGTTTGCCCGCGCCGTGACCGCAGCCGGCATGATTGTCGCGGCGACGGCGTCTCTCGGGCAAACGGCCGCGCAGGCCCAAGCACAAGCTCCCGCGCAGCAGAAGCCGAACATTCTCTTCATCATGGGCGACGACATCGGCTGGATGCAGCCGAGCATCTATCATCGCGGCCTCATGGTGGGCGAGACGCCTAACATCGACCGCATCGGCAAGGAAGGCGCGATGTTCACGGACTACGTCGCGATGCAGAGCTGCACCTCCGGGCGCAATGCGTTCTTCACCGGCATGTATCCGCTGCGCACCGGCATGATTCCGCCGCAACTGCCCGGCAGCCCGTCCTGGTTGCGGACCGGCACTCCGGCGCTCGCGAAGTTCCTGTACGATCTTGGATACACCACCGGCGAGTTCGGCAAGAACCACCTCGGGGATCACGCCGAAGCCCTGCCGACTGCCCACGGCTTCCAGGAATACTGGGGCTACCTCTATCACCTCGACGCCATGCAGCAGGTGAGCTTCCCCGATATCAACAAAAACACCGACACGCAAACAATCGCCCCGCCATGCAAAAACACGCCGATCCCCGGCCTCCAGGAAGTGTCTGGCGCGGTGGATCCGAAGACCTCAACTTGCATGACGCCGCCGCGGCCGGTTCTCTGGTGCCACTCTGCGGACGGCACGGAGAAAAACCAAACCTGCAAGGACGAGGGGGCTTTAACGCTGGATCGTTCACGGACGGTGGACGAGGAGATCTCGGCCAAGGTGATCGACTTCCTTGATCGCAACGACCCGAAGAAGACCAACAAACCTTTCTTCGTCTGGTACAATCCCGCGCGCATGCACGTCACAACGATGCTGTCGCCGAAATATGAAGCCATGCTGGGCGAGCAGGGCGGCAAGGACTGGGGCATCAACGAAGCGGGCATGAAGCAGCTCGACGACAACATCGGCTACGTCCTGAAGAAGCTCGAAGACATGGGCCAGCTCGACAACACTGTCGTCGTCTTCACCACCGATAACGGGGCCGAGGCGATCACCTTCCCCGATGGCGGCGTCACGCCGTTCAAAGGCCAAAAAGGCGAGGCATGGGAGGGCGGCTATCGTGCGCCCCTCGTCATCCGCTGGCCGGGGCACATCAAGCCCGGCACGATTGTCAGCCAGTTGTTTGCCTCGCTCGATTGGCTGCCGACCTTCGTCGATATCGCCGGCGGCCCCAAGGGCGATGGGCTGAAAAAGCAAATCGAGCAGGGGCAATATCCCGGCATCGTCAAGACGACGCTCGACGGTTTCGACCAGCGCGACTTCCTGGAAGGGAAATCCGAGAAATCGGCCCGCGATGTGTTCTTCTACTTTTCCGGACCGACGCCGTCGGCGGTCCGGTACAAGAACTGGAAAATGTACTACTCCATGTCTCAGCCCGGCGCCACGGGCTGGATATATCCGCTCGTGAACTATCACTTCACCTTGGTCCAGAATATTAAGCGCGACCCCTTCGAACAGGCGGTTGGCTCCGACCAAAAGACCGCCACGGGCATGGGCGGCGCCCTTGCCGCCCCCAGCACCGCTTATCTGTACGACTGGAACATGCTGCCCATCGGCCAGCAATTGTGGCTGAAAGAACTTGAAAGCTACAAGCAGTTCCCGCCGATGCAGGCGCCCGAGAGCTGGAACCTCGAACAGGTCATGGAGCAACTTCGCTCCACAGGGTCAACCGTCGCCGGCGGACATCCAAGCGACTAGCCTGCGCCGCGCATGGAACGGGGGAGCGAAACGCGCTCCCGCATTGAAAGATGGATGGCAGATCATCAGCATGAAGGCGGACTGCAAGCGCCTGTTCGCCTTCGAGTCATCATGACTGCCCCTTGTCGGAACTGCCGAACAGAAACGAAGAACCCTTCGCGTTGGAGATTGTAATGCGACTGCTGAAAGTTGTGACTGCCGCAATAGTCGCGGCGATCGGGTTCGGGCCATTCCTGGCCTCGTCATCGCTCGCGCAGCAGACCGCGGCGCCCACGAAACCCAACATCCTCGTCATCATGGCCGATGACATCGGCTACTGGAACATCAGCGCGTATAATCGCGGCATGATGGGCTACCGCACGCCGAACATCGACCGCATCGCCAATGAAGGCGCGATCCTGACCGACTATTATGGTCAGCAATCCTGCACCGCAGGCCGGGCCGCCTTCATTACCGGCCAAAGCCCGATGCGCACCGGTCTTCTGAAAGTTGGGCTGCCGGGCGCCAAGGAGGGACTTTCACACAAAGACCCGACAATCGCGGAACTTCTGAAGCCGCTCGGCTACGCCACCGGACAATTCGGCAAGAACCATCTGGGCGACCGCAATGAATTCCTGCCCACCGTTCACGGCTTCGATGAGTTCTTCGGCAATCTCTATCATCTGAATGCCGAGGACGAGCCGGAGCATCCCGACTACCCCAAGAACACCGAGTTCAAGCTGCGCTTCGGCCCGCGCGGCGTTCTCAGATGCACGGCGACCACCACCGAAACACCGGGCGAAGACCCTCGCTTTGGCAAGTGGGGGAAGCAGAGCTGCGTAGACACAGGCCCGCTCACGAAGAAGCGCATGGAAACGGTCGATGACGAATTCCTGACCGGCGCGGTCGACTTCATGGACCGCGCCAAGAAAGACGGGAAGCCGTTCTTTGTCTGGTTCAACTCCACCCGCATGCACATCTGGACGCGCCTCAGCCCCGCAGATGAAGGCAAGACCGGCCTCGGCGTGTACCCCGACGGCATGGTTCAGCACGACGGACAAGTCGGGCAGCTTCTGAAAAAGCTCGACGATCTCGGCATAGCGAACAATACGATCGTGATCTACACGACGGACAATGGCGCCGAGACCTTCACGTGGCCCGACGGCGGCACAACTCCGTTCCGCGGCGAGAAGAATACAAATTGGGAAGGCAGCTATCGCGTGCCGGCGCTGGTGCGCTGGCCTGGCTTGGTGAAGCCGCACACCGAGATCAATCAGATTTTTTCGGCGGAAGACTGGCTGCAAACTCTGACGGCGGCGGCGGGAGAGCCGGACATCGCGGCCAAGCTTTTGCAAGGCTACGACGCGGGCGGCAAGACCTTCAAGGTCCACCTCGACGGCTACGACCAGCGCGACGTTCTGGCAAACATCGGACCGGACAAGCGCCGGGAGTTCTTCTATTGGACCGACGACGGCAATCTCGCCGGGCTTCGCTATGACCAATACAAGGCGGTGTTCATGGAACAGCAAGCCCATGGCTTGGAAGTCTGGATCAAGCCCTTTGAGACGTTGCGCGCCCCGAAGCTCTTCAATCTGCGGTCCGACCCCTTCGAGCGTGCGGAGAACGAGGCCGGCGATTACGTAAAATGGTTTGTCGAGCACGTCTTCGTTCTTGTGCCCGCTCAGGCCTTGGTTGCCCAGCATCTTCAAACGTTCAAGGATTTTCCGCCGCGCCAGAAGCCTGGAAGTTTCTCCGTGGAGCAAGTTTTGGAAAAACTCACGCAGCAGCAGGGCGCCAACTAAGGAGCTGCCTCCAGCACGGCAATGGGCACTGACGCGACGTTTGGACTTCCCCAGGCGGTCGAGATCCGGATCGCCTGGGACATGAAAGTGAGCGTCGTTGCGAAAATATTGCTGACGACTGCAACCACGCGCCCCTCGCAATCGAGCACCGGAGCGCCTGACGCGCCGTGATCGAGCACGAGGCGATCGTCGCCATCGACCATCTCAAGCAGCGCCATGCCGGAGACTTTATCGTCATCTCCTTGCCGGACGAAGCGGCCTTTTGCGAAACGCAGAGTGCTTGAGGGATAGGCAAGGCTCACAAGCGGCTCGCCGGGAACAAGAGGGCGCGCCCGTGTCTGAAAACTCTGGGCGCGCGGAAAACCGGTCCGCAATTCGAGTAACGCAATCTTCTCGGCGCCTGAACCGGCGAGCCGCTGGATGCGGACTGAAATCGACTGCTCCTCGCCCCCCACCGCAATCTCGATTTGTGTCCAGGCCAGCCCCGACAGATGCATTTCTTCGGCGACATGCCCGGCTGTCGCCATCAGCGACGGGGACAGGAACCAAGCGGTGCCGTGGATTCCTAGCAGACCAGTGTCGGCCCGCCTTTCGTCATCGCTAAAGTGTCTTGTGATGCTCGCGGTGGCCTGCACGAACGCCGCCGGATCGACGCATTCGGCCTCAACGCGCGAATATCCGAGCAGTACGAAGAACAAAAGCGCAGCCGCGCGCCCTGACAGCGACCGCCTCCAGACACTCTCACGCAACGCTGCTTCCCTCGCTCCAGAATTGGAAGGAGGGGAAATGCTACGTCAACGCTTTCGGGGGCGTATCGGGGTTTCGTGAGCGTGATCTGCAGCAATTGCGATTTCACAACGCGGCGTTGCATATTTGTCATGTTCTTTGTGTCGCGTTTCCGTCCCTTGTTCTTCACAAGTTCTTATCAGCGTGGCTATAAGGTCTGCAGCTTCGATGGGAGAACAAGATCTCGATGGCAGCGGGAGACGCCCATGCCCGGCGCCGTGAAGGGGGGCCGGAAGGAAGAGAGCGGCGCTGCCCTGGGAACAAAAACTGGCGCGGCCGCAGCGGCTTCGCGCTGAGCGTAGGCCTGATCTCCGCACTTTTCTTAACTTGGGCGATGCTCGCAACGCCCCATGCGCGACCCGCAGGCGAGGCCGACACTTTTGCCGGATCGGCGGCTTGCGTTGGCTGTCATCCGGCGGAGAGCAAAGCCTGGACAAGCTCCCAGCATGCACACGCCATGCAGGAAGCGAACGAATCGACCGTCCTCGGGGACTTCAACGATGCAGTCGCCGAACATTTCGGCTCGCGAGCCCGCTTCTTCCGCAAGGGCAGCCGCTTTGTCGTGGAGACTGACGGCAAAGATGGCAAGCCCGCCGACTTCGACATCAAATACACATTCGGGCTGGACCCGCTCCAGCAATACCTCGTCGAGTTTCCGGATGGGAGACTTCAGGCGTTGCCGTTTGCCTGGGATGCGCGGCCGAAGGATCGGGGCGGACAGCGCTGGTTCCATCTCTACCCCGGCGAGAATATTCCATCCACCGATCCGCTGCATTGGACCGGACCCCAGCAGAATTGGAACTTCATGTGCGCAGAGTGCCACTCGACAAATGTGCACAAAAATTACGACGCTGTGAAAGATAGCTTCCACACCACATTCTCGGAAATCAGCGTCGGCTGCGAGGCGTGTCATGGCCCGGCCTCGGGTCATCTGGACTGGGCGAACAGCGGTCGCCCCCCAAATGCGGCGCGCCATGGCTTCGCATCCGCAGCGGCGCCGAGAGCGCCAGTCGCCTGGCGAGCGGACGCCACGACGGGCAGTCCTTCGGCCTCGGCATCTCAGCCTGCAGGAGGAGAAATCGAAACCTGCGATCGCTGCCACTCACGGCGCGGGCAACTTTCCGAAGATTGGCGTCCCGGCCACCCGCTCGCCGACACCCATCTTCCCGCCTTCATGACGGCCGATCTGTTCGAGGACGACGGCCAGATGAAGGACGAGGTTTTCAATTCTCCGTTCCGGCAAAGCAAGATGTTTGCGAAGGGCGTCGTCTGCACCGACTGCCACGACGCGCATAGCGGCAAACTCAAAGCGGCGGGGAGCGAGGTCTGCTCGCAATGCCACCTGCCCGAAAAGTTTGCGGCCGCCAGCCATACGGGCCATGCTGCGGGGGACCGCGCGCCGGACTGCATTGCCTGTCATATGCCCGTGCGGACCTACATGGTTGTCGACCCGCGCCACGATCATTCTTTCCGGATTCCGCGCCCCGACCTGACCGCGAAGATCGGGACTCCGAACGCATGCGCTTCCTGCCATGCGGACCATGACGCGGCGTGGGCGGCCGCGGCCGTAGAACGCTGGCACGGCCCCGCGCGCAAGGGGTTTCAAACGTATGCCGAGGCCTTCCACGCGGCGCGACTTGATGACCCCAGCGCCCGCGACATGCTGCTCCTGGCGGCGCGCGATCCCTCAACCCCGGCAATCGCGAGGGCAACAGCGCTGTTGGAACTCGGCAGGCATGGCTCGAATGCGGTGGGCGCCGAGATCGCGCGGGGCCTGACCGACCCCGATCCAATGGTGCGGATTGCAGCGCTGAGGGGGCTTCAAGTTCTACCGCCGGATCGGCGCTGGGCGGTTGGAAAAGCGGCCCTTTCCGATCCCGTCGGCGCCGTCCGGGCGGAGGCGGCATCGGCGCTTGCGGACGTCCCTGCCGCGAGCCTGAATGAAGCCGAGCGGGATGTGCTCGATCGCGCAGCGCAAGACTACATCGCCGCCAAGCAGTTTAACGCCGACCGCGCTGAGGAACGGACAAACCTTGCTGGCTTTTATGTGAGACAAGGCAAGGCGCAGCTTGCCGAAGAGGAGTACGCGGCCGCCATAAAGCTTGCGCCCAGTCTCGTGCCTGCGCGGGTCGATCTCGCCGACCTCTATCGCGCCCAAGGCCGGGAAACCGAAGCCGAACGCCTCCTCCGCGAGACGATCTCGCTGGCCCCCGAGGCGGCTGCGCCCCGCCACGCCCTCGGATTGTCTCTCGTGAGGCAGAAGCGGTATGGAGAAGCAATC
The DNA here is from genome assembly GCA_963748525.1 of uncultured Alphaproteobacteria bacterium. Lineage (GTDB taxonomy): Bacteria > Pseudomonadota > Alphaproteobacteria > Rhizobiales > Rhodomicrobiaceae > Rhodomicrobium. The sequence goes on along the minus strand of CAVVJJ010000017.1, from coordinate 35,512 downwards.
GAGGAACTCAAGCGCGCCGCAGAATTGGAGCCGGCGCAACCCCGCTATGCCTACGTCTATGGCGTCGCTTTGCAATCCCTGGGGCGAAGCGACGAAGCACGGCAAGTGTTTGAGAAAGCTCTTCCAAGCAGCCCCTCCAACATCGGCATCCTCACCGAATTGCTGCGAGACGCTCTGCAAGCCGAGGACGCAGAGAAAGCGCTTGCTTACGCCGAACGTCTGAACACCATCGTCCCCGACAATCCGGCGATTGCACGCGTCGCGGCCCAGTTGAAGCAGGCCGTAAAGCCCTGACTGCAAGCGACCCCAGGTCGCGATGCACAACAAGAATGGTCGAAGCCTTCAAAGGCAGGGGCTCTACTTAAGCGGCGCCTGATCTGTCTGCAGGCGATAGTTCAGGCCAACGCGAAGCGTACTGAAGTTATTATCGACCTTCGTTCTGTCGATCGCCAGGTCGCTTGCCACGTTACTCAAGCTCTGGTCGCCAAGATCGATATACTGATATTCGAGTTTGGCCGACCAGCCCGGAGCGAAGACATATTCAACGCCGCCGCCTACGGCATAACCTATGTCGGTTTCGACGTCGCGGAGGTAGTTTGTAAAGCTTGGGATGCTCAAATTATTGAGACGGATCTTGGTGATGACATTGCCATAGGCGAGGCCGCCCGTCGCGTAGATCAACCCATTGCCGAAGGCGTATCCGATGCGGCCGCGCTCCGTTCCAAAATAGTCGATGCCCTGCCTCGCCTTGAAATATGTCTCGCCAAAGTAGGATTCGGTTCTGGCGAAGCGGTTGTTGATCTCGGACCCTTGGAAGTCAGATTCCAGGCCTATGACCCAAGACTCTCCAAGCCCGAAAGCGCCTTGCCGGTTATAACCGATTTCGGCGCCGCCGAACGCGCCCTTCCGTTGAAAGGTTCCGGCATCGCCCGCGCCCGGCGCCGTATCCGTAAAGATAAGATCGTTGCTATCGCCCCAGCCGACCCCGCCGTCGACGCCGAGGTAATAGCCCGTCCAAGAGGTTGCCGCGGTGGCGGGACCGTCCTTGAGACCGCCGTCGCGAGCAGGCTGAGAGGTTTCAACCGCATTTGCGGGGAGATGCGCGGTGAGCCCTACGACCGGACCATACTGGACGACATCATAGGTATATTTGTCCCGGCCTGAGCCCTGGGTGTAATCGACCGAAAGCGCGCGAAAGCCGAGATAACTATCGACCGGAATTCCGCTGAAGTCGAAAAGATGCCGGTTGTACGTCGCAAGCAGTTGCCAGGAGAACGTGCTTCCGGCATCGAAGCCGCCGATATCGCCGCGAAGATCCAGTTCCTCACCGGGCGCAAGCTGGTGGCGGATTCGCGCCCCGATAAACGGGTCGGTCCAATCGACAAGCCCCGACCGCGCTAATGCGATGCTGCCGCCTGCGGGGGTTGTCAGATTCAGGTTCACGTCAAGGGATTGCTGCCAGTACCGGGCGCCCGCAAGGAGATCGAGGGCGGTGTAGGAGCCGCCGGAATCCTTGAGCCCTCCCGATTCCCAGCGCATCGCCTCATAGCCGCCTGTCGCCTCGACTATAGTAAGCGTCACGCCGCTCGATAAACTCGCGCCGACCGTGCCGATGTCGGTGGCGCGGAGAAAAGAGGGTGAGGCGCCGATATTTGCATAGAAACCGTTGACCTCCAGGCTGAAGGGGCCTTTTCGAGCTTCCACAACGCCCATCGCAGCGAAATCCAAATGGCCGAAGAGTTCGGGCGGGTCAGCCTCCACGTCGAAGTTGTGGCCCTTCAGCGTCGCATTTCCGGAGAGCCATGGGACCCAGCCGTAAGGCGTAAACGTAAACTGCCAACCACTGGGCATGGCGGCGGGTTCGCTTGTCTGGGGCTCCTCTGCGGGAAGGTTCGCGGCGGCAGACGGGCCGGCGCCCAGCACAAAAAGAGCCAATGCTGATGTGAACAGTGTTGGGAGTTTAAGCGCGCCGTTCATTTCAACCTCGAGGGCCGGTCAGAGGTTTGTTGAGCCAAGAGCGGCCGCACGATCCCTATCCGCCTCAACCAGAGGTTGGCGAGTCGCGTTCATCACGCAATGTCAATGAGGTTCTTTATCTGCGTCCTCTACAAGAAGTACAAATGTCTGTCGCCGCGCCGCAACAATAATACACTTAGAAATCTCGGCTAGGTTCTTGATGCGGGCGACAACTAATACTTTCGTTAAGTTGTGATGCCGTTTAAACATAGTCTTTGGCTCGCCAGCAAAGGCTGACATCGCCCTCCGCCGGCAACTTCACAAATATGCCGAGTGTCAGGGCGTGAGAAACGCGGCTATCGAGTTGAGGTTATCGACGCGCTCGCAGATCGTCTTGAAGCTGACAAGAAGCGGAACAGCAAGCAGCGCGCCCGGAATGCCCCAGATCCAGCCGAGGAATAAAATTGCGACGAAAATGGCGACGGGGTTGAGCAGGAGCCTTCTCTTGACGACGAAGGGCACGGCGAGGTGAACCATACTCATCAAGAGAAGGTATGCGGCGGGTGCGATCAAAGAATTGCCGAGCGTATCGAATGTCACCATCGAGATCACAAATAACGTAACGGCAATCGCGAGTTCGCCGATATAGGGAGCGAAGCTCAGGACCAGGGTCAGCACTCCCCACAGGAAAGGATCGGGGATGCCGAGAAGCGCCGTGATCGCTGTGACGCCAAGGCCGAGCCCAGCATTGATGACCAGCATCATGACGAGATAGAAAGAGATATCGCTTTCGATGCTCCTGATGATGTCGACGGTCCGCTTCTTATCCCTGAACGTCGGAATTACGGAAACGAGCTTCCGCAGGAACGTGTCGCCCGCCGAAAGCAGGAAATAGACGAGCACGAACACCACCGAGATCCCCGCCACGAACTGCGCGCCGCCGCCGAGGATCCGCTCGGTCAGGCTCGGCGTCGCGACCTGGACTCGTTGCGGCGTGTTGGGCCGGCCGGCGGCAGCGGTCGAGACGATCTCTTCCGTCGCATGCTGGATCTGCGCGAAGGGTTCCTTGATGGAGCGCAGCATGGCGTCGATCTTCGCGCCGCTTTGCGGCAGCCGCTGCAGCCACTCGCGGGCGGGGCCGGATAGCGCATAGGCGCCCGCGCCGAACGCCACGATCACCACCGCCATCAGGATCCCTGCGCTGAGCGGCCGCGGCACCTTCATGCTGTCGAACGCGCTGAGGAAAGGCGCAAGGAGCATCGTGATCAGCACCGCAATCGTGAGCGGGATCAGCACCGGCGCGGATATGTAGACCGCGTAGAGGGCAAGAAGGGTCAGGATGCCGGTCGTAGCGTGGAGCAGGCCGCGCAGCGCGTCGGCTGAAGCGTCCGCCGCTTCGGGCTGAGCCTGCGATGGCGGCGCGGCTTCAACCGCAGGCGTGGGTTCGGGCGGCCGTGCGTCTGCGATTTCCTCCGCCGAGTCCAGCCTTGAGTTTTCGAAGAAGCGCTTGAAATCGGAGAGGATCGTCATGGGTCGCTAAGGTGAAAGGAAAGCCTCCGCCGCGTAGAGGGCGACGCTTTCTCAACACGCGGCCTATTCGCTCCGTTCCCGGATGAAGCTTCAGCCCTTGGCGGCGAGAGCCTCGTCCTTCGAAACGGTTGGAAGCGTCTCCTCACACGAAAGCAATGCGTATCGCCGCGAACATTGCGGCCTTGAAATGCTGCACAAATACAATTTTACCCGGGTATATTGACCGGCCTGTTTTACCCGGATAATATCCCGCGCCCCAGGGCTGGAGTCTCTGCCATGAACAATCCTCGCACATGCACTGCCTTCGATGGAGACCGGAGGTTTGCTTCGGGCGATCGCTTACAGGTGGCGCTCGCCATCAAAGCGCTGCTTGAGCAACGCCCGGATGCGGCCGTGTTGATCTTCGATGACGACACCGGCAGCCAAATTGATTTCGATCTGCGGGGAAGCAGCAAGGAGATTGCGGCGCGGCTGACAGAAGCGCCCCCCGAAGCCGATCACACACAAGCCGCTCGCAGTCCGGGGCGCCCAAAATTGGGGGTGATCCCGCGCGAGGTCACGCTTTTGCCCAGGCATTGGGACTGGTTGGCAAAGCAGCCGGGCGGCGCATCTGTAACGTTGCGGAAATTGGTCGAAGAAGCGCGTCGTACGAGTTCGGGCGCGGGCGCAATCAGCGCATCACGCGAGCGAGCCTACCGGTTTATGGCGGCTAAAGCGGGGAACCTCCCGAATTTCGAGGAAGCGACCCGCGCCTTGTTCGCTGGCGACGGCCCGCAATTCAGCGCGCTTATCGCAGTATGGCCGGACGATGTCCGAGATTACGCCGCTGCGCTTGCAGGACTTTCATGTGAGGCGGCATAAAACCCCCGTGTGCCAACGCCGAGAACCAGACCTGAGCCGGCGAAGTGCCGGCTCGAATGATGCTCGTTCAGCGAAGGGCCGCAGCGCTGGACGGCGCGGATCGCATGTCGGCAGGGATTTTGAAGTTCTGCGCCGAGCCTCGTAACTGCGCGGCGCCCTTCGGAAACCCTGTCCGATTGCTGTAGTCCGGGATGCGCGTCCGGTTGCGCTCGTTATCCGCGGTCAAGGTCTGGGCGCAAATCAAATCGACCGCGGTTACAATGGCGACCGTGCCGAACGCCAAGCCAACGGCCGCCTTGTGCCTGCTGCCTGAAAACCCGCCCAGAAGGGAGACGAGGTCCAAGGCGTCTCCCGCCACCCGGCCCCAGACAAACGGGGTGGGATCGCGCGAGGCGAGGATTGCAACGCCCGTTGCAATCTCGCGCACCCCGTAAAACGCGATTGTCGATTCGCTGCCTCTCCATCCAAGCGTCCGGGAGAAGCGGTGGGGCGCCGCCAATTCCAGCGCTCCGAGCCCGATGCTGAACCAGCCGAGATTACGCGCGAGGTGCTTCGCCGACTTGTCGGTCGAACGGGGCATCATATCCATGATGCGCGAAATCGCCTTGATGATCATGACGACGCTCCATTGGGTCTGAGAAACACCTTGACGCATCCGTCCATCTTTTCGCGGAAGGTCTTGTACATCTTCGGCCCATCGCTCAGGGCAACCTTGTGTGTGATCACAAATGACGGATCGATCTGCCCTTCCTCGATGCGCCGCAGAAGGTCGTCGGCCCAGCGGTTCACATGCGTCTGGCCGGTTCGCACTGTGAGCCCCTTATTCATCAAAGCGCCGAAGGGCACATTGTCCAGAAGTCCGCCATACACGCCGGGGATTGAGAGTACGCCGGCGGGACGACATGCGAAGATCATCTGGCGCAAGACATGAGGCCGGTCCGTTTCCAGCATGAGCGCCTGCTTCGCCCGATCGAGCACGGAATCGAAAGAGGCGGTCGCATGCGATTCAAGGCCGACGGCGTCGATGCATTTCTCCGGGCCTTTTCCGCCCGTAAGGTCGTTCAGGCGCTCGAAGACATCCTCCGTTTCGAAGTTGATGATTTCATCCGCCCCGCCCGCCTTCGCCATGGAGAGGCGATCGGCCAGCCGGTCTATGACGATTACTTTCTTGGCTCCGAGCAGCACGGCGCTGCGGATGCAGAATTGGCCGACAGGCCCGGCCCCCCAAATCGCGACCGTATCCGTTGGCTGGATGTCGCATTGCACGGCGGCCTGCCAGCCGGTCGGGAAGATGTCGCTCAGGAACAGCACTTGCTCATCGGAGAGGCTTTTCGGAACCTTGATGGGACCAACATCGGCATAGGGGACGCGGACATATTCCGCCTGGCCGCCGGGGTAGCCTCCTGTCAAATGCGTATAGCCGAAGAGCCCTGCTGTCGTGTGGCCGAATGCCTTGTCCGCCAGGTCCTTGTTGCGGTTCGTGCGCTCGCAGACGGAGAAGTTCCCGCGCTTGCACTGGTCGCACTCGCCACAGATGATCGTGAAGGGCACCACGACGCGGTCCCCGACCTTGAGCTTCTTGTTATCCTTCCCAACCTCGACGACCTCGCCCATAAACTCGTGGCCCATGACGTCGCCGTGTTTCATGCCGGGCATGAACCCGTCATAAAGATGCAGATCGGAGCCGCAAATGGCGCAGCTCGAGACCTGGATGATTGCGTCGCGGCCATGCTCGATTTTCGGATCGGGCGCCGTTTCGTAGCGAATGTCTTCAACGCCTTCCCAACACAATGCTTTCATTCAATCTGTCCTCCTGGAGCGTCGCAGGCCAGCTAAGCTACGGGCGCTGCAGCAACCTTTTGTAAAGAGGACAGACGCGCTAGGTTTTTGTTTCAATGCGCCGTCGAGGAATGCGGTGAGCGACGCTTCCACGGACAGGCTTCTTTAACCTCTCGCCCAGCCCCGATAAGGCGCTCGACGATGTCAAGAAGGGCGCGCGTTAAGCCAGCGCCGGAACTATCTCCGCCTCGGTCCATTGCCCTTTTAAAGCATTGGAGTTGCAGCGATGGCTCAGACAACGGATAACGGGATGAATGGCGGAGCGGGCGGCGATGGCGGCGATGGCGCCTTCCGCGGGGGACGATGGCGCCCTCTGGCGGTGATCACCGGGGCTTCATCCGGGATCGGCTTTGAGTTGGCGCGTGTCTCCGCCGCGCAAGGTTTCGACCTCGTCGTCGCAGCAGACAGCCCGAAAATACGCGAGAGCGGGCAGCGTCTCTCCAAGCTTGGCGTCGACGTTCGCGCCGTTCAGGCAGACCTTGCGACCGGGCAAGGCGTAGACACGCTTTATAACGCCGTGAAAGAGCTCAATCGCCCTGTCGCTGTTCTCTGCGCCAATGCGGGCCGCGGTCTTGGCCACGCCTTCCTGGACCAGGACTGGCAGGAGATTAAGCGAGTGATCGAAACCAACATCACCGGAACCGTGTATCTGCTTCACAAGATCGGCCGCGACATGGTCAAGCGACACAAGGGCCGCATCCTCATCACCGGCTCCATCGCAGGCGCCATCCCCGGCACGTATCAGGCGGTTTATAACGGCACGAAGGCCTTCATCGACAACTTCGCTTACGCGCTGCGCCACGAGTTAGACGGCAGCGGCGTGACCGTGACCTGCCTCATGCCCGGCGCAACCGAGACCGAGTTCTTCGAGAAGGCCGGCATGATGGATACAAAGGTAGGCCAGGCCAACAAAGACGACGCTCTCGACGTGGCGCTGACCGGCTTCGGCGCGATGATGAGCAACAAGGGCAGCGTCGTCTACGGCCTGAAAAACAAGCTGCAGGTCGCGGCCGCGCGCGTGGCGCCGCAAGGCTGGATGGCGGAAGCGCATCGTATGCAAGCGCAACCCGCTGGAGGGCAACGGTAAACGCGACGGCATCGAGATCCCGCACCGCCGGCCGGTCTCGCGCCTCGTCTGTTTAAACGATCGCACTGTCAAGGACTGGCTTACGCCTTACTGGGACCTCGTCCGACCCACAACAATTACCATGGAACCGGCGAACCGCTAGCGTTGTCTTACCGAGCTTTTCCTGTCAAGCGCTCAGCCTTCACGGACAACTTGCTGGCCGCTTCTCTAAGCAGGCTCCACAACGGCCCGCCGTCATTATGAACATCGAACTGGTCGTAATCATCTTTGGGAAAGCTAAGGTCGTCCTGAAATGAAACAAGCCTCCAAACGAGCCAACCCGCGCAATCGGGATGAAGGTCTATTGTATCCAGCCATCGCCTATAAGCCGCAATCTGATCGGGATTTGAGCGGGCATAACCAAACTCTTCTAATAGGACAGGCTTTTCATAGCTTGCCGCCAAATCGCAGTATTCTTTGATGAGCTCATCCATCTGTCCGACTGTTCTGTTATTGTAGATCGGGTATCCGTGCCAGGTGGCGAAATCGATCGCGGGGATTCTGATATCTGACAAGTGGTTATCTATGTTTGCATGACCAGATGTCACAAGATGATTGGGGTCTAACATCTTCACAAAGGATGACATCTCTGAGATCCATTCATTTAAAAGTCTTCTCGGCTCAATATTGGGCTCATTCATAAGATCCCAGGCAAAGATAGTTGGATCTTCTTTATAGGCGACGCCAGTGAACGAGTTCGTACGGAGTAAGACCCTTTGCACAAGGTTCTTGAAGTCATTCTTTGTTCGATCGTCCTGAAAGAAGAACGTGTACATGTCTTGGCTACCGTACCAGGCCCGCATTTGCTGTGCCCCGCCGGTGTAATCCCAGAAGTCCAAGAAGGCGATAATGAGCTTGAGATTGCGCTTCCCGGCCTCCTTGACTAGAAAGTCCAGCTTTTCCATACCGCGTGGCCCCTCGTTAAGGGCCATGGCGTTTCGCGATGGGTCCCAATATATCAGATAGTTTCCGTGAACGCCGAGATCGCTCGATTGCGCTTGCTTCTGAAAATCCCAAATCGTTGGTCGCGAAACTCCATCCGGAGAGCCTATTACGGGTTGAATGAACGTGCGCACAACACTCGCGCCCATTGCAACAGCGTCGTCTAGCACACGCTCGACTTCCGCAGCCGACCCGAATGTCAGATAGTGGTTGTTGACGCCAGCAACGAAAAAGGGCTTGCCGTCGATAGCAAAGTGAGTGCCCAGCCGCGTCACAAAGCCGGGCTTTGATGGCGTTTGCAAAACACTTGCTACAGACTGTCCAACCAAATCGGCAAAAAGGGCAAGGATGCCTGCTAACAGAGTTATAGTGGCTGGGGTCACCCTAACGGTTCTGATGGATCGGCGAATACAGTTGAATTCCCAAAAATACTTGCCCGGCGTCACGACCATTGCCTTCCTGAGCCGCACTAAGCCATATAGCCGACTATAAAATGACCGAGTTGACGGTTACACTGATTCTAGCCGCGAACGCCGCGCCTTCCCAATCAGTTACTTTTTTGCGGGCAACTAAGCACATAGTAATACCACCCCGAAAAATAATCCGACACTTTATCAGGAAAGTTGCAGTTGATTGTATCAACAAGTTGGAATCCTGCTTCTTCTGCTTCTTTTGCGATCGCTTGTGGAGAAGAAACAAACGTAATTAATCCACCGTGCACAGGATCTAAGATGTAGCCTCTTCCCTCGTAGAACACCTTAAACACTGAGCGCTGTGTCGCTCGCGAGGCGAAATCGCGCACCGTCCAGAGGATGTGACCGACGGCCCGTGTTGTGCTAACCCCACGCAGAACAGGCCTGCTGACTAGACACCTAGCGTTGTGGGAGGAAAAGATAAAGCGACCGCCACCGCGCAGGACACGCTTTACTTCCAAAAGGCAGTTTTTACGTGCTTCATCACTCTGCAAATAGTCTATACCATTGTAGGAAAAGACGACAACATCGAAACTTCCGTCCGCGAAGCGCTTAAGATCGCTAGCGTCCTCGCAATGGAACTCCAATGAGGGGTACTTGCGGCGACAGGCTTCTACCATGGCTTGAGAATAATCAATACCGACATAAAGTCCGGCTTTCGCGGCCAGATACTGTGTCGTCCGACCACCACCGACACCAAGATCAAGAACGCGCTCCCCTTCCCCCACATATTTTCCAAAAACATAGGTTTCAGCAGACGTTAGACCCTCTAATGAGGCATAGTAACCTACGACTCTTGGCTCTTTATAAATCTCTAGATTCTGTTTCACCTCGGCCATCTCCCAACCGTGCTGCTGCCAAACATATCTGCGTCCAAGTCTCTATGTTGCTTAGCATAATCTCGTGTGAACTTAGTTAAGTCCCAAATAGGGTATGCACACTGAAGATTGAAGTACGCGGCGCCGACCTACGCGATCGGATCAATACTACTTAACTCGTCTAGGGCCCGACGCGAAGAACTCGTACAATCCCCGGAAACGCGATTGGCGCAATGCCCAGATCAGTTGCTGTGCCGGCTTCTCCAATGCCGTGTGTTCAACTGTCGCGCGAATCCCCCGCCCTATATTACGGCTTAGCTTCAGCAGCGAGCCCCTTTCAACGCTGCCCTCAGCAAGCAGAGACTCTCTGTTCTTGAATCGATCTTTATAGCGTGCCTGACCCTTGCCGAGATCGATTATGCATAGGCCCATGTCTGATGCGGCTTCTGCCATCTTGTAAAGTAAGATCGAGCCAGGCGAATAACGGTGATATTCCGGCGCGTATGCGGTAAACCACCAGTGCCAGACCGAGGAAGACCGCATTCCATAATGCCCCGCTATAGGCGTATCTCCAGCATACAGAATAGATGTTATGCCAGCGAAGGCGTGAGTATTCTGCGTTCGTATAAGATCTAAAGTATTCGAGACCCAGGGCGTGGCAACAACGTCGCCAGCCGTCGTCCTGACGAACTGCGCAGATTTCCAGGAAAGGACGCGCCGGAAGTCCGCAACGTCAAAAGTGTTTGCAACGAACGCAATTTTTCCTGCATCGCGCTCCAAACGGCGCGACTTGTTCCTGATCTCACTAATCAGCTCGGACCCTGCGGAGCGACGATCCGCTATGTAAGAAGCAAATCCATGAGTTAAATCAATGAGCGGAGACGGCTGGATTTCGCGCCGAAATCTCGAAAGAAACTCCTGGCCGACGACCAAATGATCAAAATCCCAAGCGATCAACCCGCAAGCTCGCAGTAAATCGGTGGCGTCAAAACTGAAGCCGGGAGAACAAATCATCCCTTGATAATCGGCTATTCCCGCTCCTACGGGCTTCCCGAAACCTTGGCGATCAATCTGGAAGGGGAAGATGCCTGCAACTGAACCTTTGTCCTCGATAACCGCGATCCGAACGTCCTCGCGAGCTGCTGCGACCGCCAGCGTGAACTCAGGACAAAAGAAGGGACTTGAAAGGTCGGGATTGCCGCGCTGAAGCTCGCGCCAAGTGTCAGCAAGCTCAGGGCTTATCTTCCGGCCATCCAGGATTGTAAACTTCACAGTCGAACCTTCTCTCACTTGAGCTAAAAGCCATGTTTTGCGTGTATGTTAACTATTGGGGCTAACATGCTGGCTGATGTGCCACACCCTTCTACGTCGAACTGCCCCTCCGTGATTAATCCTGATGTTAAGTGCTGAGAATAAAGTCAGTTCCTTCGTGATCAAAAAGCCAGGTTAAGGACCAGCGCTCTGTGGCCAGAGAGCAACAGGAAACCTCGACTGCGATTTTTAGAGGGATCTTTACAGTCGTTAAGGTGTTGTCGGGGCATTGGTTTATTTTTGCGCCTCGCTCGGTTGCACGATTATAGAAACGGCTCGCCTTTTTTGTCCGCGCAGCACGTCCGGAAATTCAAGAGCTGCCTTCCAGCGAAATGAGCAAGCTGATAAGACTGCGGGAAGCATGAATGCCGCCTGCAATGCCGTTGCGATAGCCCATCCAGCAGTTAAGCCGTATAATCCCCCGAAGTGACCACCGATAAATGCGAACAATAATTCGACGCAACCGCCAAAAGCGAATATGCGCGAGGCATGTAGCATTTGCCGCTTAAGCCTCATTACAACGAGATAAAGGGACTTCACCGCGACGCTAAAATTGCTCAGGCCCAGAACTTGCAGACTCCCTGACGCTATAGCTGCGTATTCCTTGTTGAATAGACTTAGGATTGTATCGGGATAGCAAGCAAATACGAGCGAAACGCCGATTGCACCGGCGACTGAAACGAGAAGTGAGAATCGGATACGTGAAGCGAAGGAACTCGGATCCGCGTCCCCCATCGCAAACATCGCCGATGAAAACGATAATGGCACCAGGAACGTTACGCGTACCAAAGTCCAGGCAATGTTAAAAGCTGCATTGATATAAGGCGACAACACCAAAGTAACAAGAAACGGCATGATGATCGTCGGAACTTGAATGACCAGATCGAGCAGATGGTGGGAAAGTGACCTGGTAATTAGCGGACGAACGGTTTCAAACCGCGGAGCCGGAAAGCTGCCCCGATTAAGTGATTTCAATACTAAAGCGAAAGCGCAGACGGATCCAAATTGCCCACCGACCCAGGTTGCAAACAGAAATTCTTCTTTTATAGATGAGCCGTAGCGTGCTGCAACAAAGATAAGAAGCGCAAGCTTGAGTAAGGAGAACGTGATCGTCTCTAGCATGCGCAAAGAACTTCGGAGGAGCCCGGCGAATGCGCCACCCAATACGTTCGCCAAGCAAGTTACGCCACATCCGAGAGCGAAGCAACATTCTCCCGCCTTCGAATTCAAAATGCCGCCAAGGTCTATCGAGACTAGTTTTGCCGCAGCCATGAACAAGATGCCAAGAGATGTGGCCGCCACGAATGAAACGATCAGCGCCGCGGAGATAAGTCCCAGCCCCTTATCTCCATGCGCCAGACTTTCCCCAAGGAGGATGGTGCCAAGCCCAAATTCCGCAAACAACGCTATAAGTTGCATAATGCAGATGGCGGCGGCGGCTAACCCGACTGTTTCAAGAGAAAAGAAGTGCGCTGCAACCCACCAATATGCAAAGCCTAGAACAGCACTCACAACAGTCCCGCCCACGAGCGAACTGACATTCGTCAACAAAGTCCAATGCAGCTTCGTGGCTGAACGTAAGGCGATTAGTGTCGAAGCATATCCTCGGGGAAGTGCGTCCATCACTCTCTCGCTTCGTGAATGGGTCTGAAGATACAAAAAAGGCGCAGCGGTGCGAAATACGCCTGATCTAAATGGCTATGCCAATGGTTCATTTTTTAAATCCTCTATCGGCTTTACCTCTTTGCGGAACAACATCAGTTCGTCCCTCGGAGCAGAGATCCGAAAATCTCAAAGAACCAGAACCGCCGCGTGATGAGGCCCTATTTCATCAGTGCTCCCAGATACGAGGCGCCCCTGATGCCCACGCAGCGACATCATCTAGGTGATTCAAAAGGCCGACCCCGGCGCGACGGAGCTCAAAGGGGTTCTTGCGCGCCCCGGTCAGAAAATTGATTGCCCCAGTACTGCGGAAGGCGACTTTAATGCCAGCGCTGATCAAAAGTGGCAGATACACGTCGTCATAATCGGTCACGCGGCCGTAAGGAAACGCGAAGCTTAGAACTGGATTTCCCAGCTTTTTCTCCAAGATGGCTTTGGAGGCTTTGATTTCTTCCGCAGCCATCTCCGCCGGCAGATCCAGCATCATAGGATGTGTGACAGAATGTGCGCCAATGGTGCAGCCATTTCGCGTCATTTCCTCAAGGTTCGCCCACGACAAGTGCGTGCCAGCCGGCGGCCTCAGAAAGACATCGTACTTGAGAATTTGAGACAACTGCGCAATAGCATTTGAGCGAGAGCTTTCGTCGAGGGGAGCAACGGCTTGAACCCATTGCTGCGCAATCCTGTCGTCTCCTCCGCGGCTCCAGTTGCGCATCCCCAACTTCGGAAGACTCGCAGACTTGACGGCGCTATGGCGGAAAGCCTCACCGACCCAGTCCCAAAAAAACACACGCTCATCCTCTAAATAGCCAGTTGCTGGAAATAGTATAAATGGAATTTTGCGTGCTGCGAGTATGGGCAGGGCATGGGTAAGGTTGTCGCGATAACCGTCGTCGAAGGTGATCATCAACGCCCGTGGCGGTAGAGATCTGGCCTCGTAAATCCAAGCCAAGCATTCATCGAGAGAGACAATATTATAATATTTGCATAAGTAATCGATCTGGGCCGCGAATTCGCTTGGCGTCGCGCTCACATTGCCCCTCATACCAAAAAAATCGCTTGCGTCTGGATCGCAGACACGATGATACATCAGGACACGAAGTGAGTTCGTAGCTAGTCCAGTGATGTCGGGCCATATATTGGCCCGAGAGAATGAACGAAGCGTAAGAACTACCAATTGCTTAACTGGCCAAAAGCGTCTCACTAGCATGTTCAAGCCTTTTCACCGCACTTATTGTTATTCCTCGACTGGCTTACTATTCTTCTTCTGTACACGAAAGGTCTTAGTGTGATTACGCAGGCTTCCTTTGCATAGCCCGCGGACGCGCAAGCAAGCCCCCAGACAATTGCCGCCGCTCTTCCAAGACCGCCGGCGTCGAAACGCAAGACCGCATCGCGGATGCCTCTGCCCACGCCCGCCGGGAGCGTGCGCAGCACATATCTTTTTTCCGAGGCCAGACCGCGATCTGCGCCTACAAGTTCTGCAAGCTGAGCTTTGGAAACGCCCTCGGCGTAGCAACGCAACGTGAAATATGCCCAAGTCAACCTTTTGGCTGGGACCTTGTGGTGGACTACAGTTGCAGGCTGTAACACGAACTTAGCGCTCTCATAAACGCTCCTCGCCCGGATACAAAACTCAGTTTCCTCACAGCTGACTGGCATCTTACTTTTCTTCCTGCCAAGACTATGGTGAAAGCCGCCCACGCGATTGAACAGATCGCGGCGGAAAAAGCAGGCGGCTCCGAGGAGGTTGCGCACCTCCGCCTTGCACTCCGGCAGACCCCGGTAGCTGCAGCCTACGGCCCAAAGGAACTCGCTCGGAAACCACGATGGACGCCGGCCTACCCAAAGTGGCATTATCGCAGGCACAGCACCAACGACCTCCGGATTCTCACATTCGACCAGTAAATGTTCTATCCAATGCGGGCTTGCAATTGCGTCGTCGTCCAGGAAAGCTATGAACTCGCCTCGAGCGACCGCAATCCCACTATTTCGCGCGCCTGACAATCCTTGCGTTTCGTGGTTTGGAACCACGATTACATCAGGGAAAGCTTGTCTGGCCCTTGCTTCCAGTTCCAGATTATGATCGCAAACGAGTATAATTTCGGCGGCCGGCGGCTCCTGTCCACGCGCAGAGTCTATCGCTTCACAGATATCTTCCCAACGTTCAAGCGTATACGCGCAGATGATGATCGAGACGGGAGCGTGCGGCGAAGTCATTGCCAGGTTCCTTGGAATATGTGGTGAATGAAATACTGGTCATAACTCAGCACTGGCGGGCCAAAGAGGGGCCCCCTTAGCCTCGCGAGGTCAGCGCGTCGCCGCTCGCGACGGGAAGAGCGGCAGGGGACCATCCCATAGTGCACGGCGCAAGCCGCGCTGCAGTACATCAAAATCCGAAACCCAGATTTTGAAGCCTCTTCTCTCGCATCATGCTGCATGCCGCGATCCCTTGGAGACAGAAGGTCGGCGCGTTGAAATAAGACGCTCATAAAGCTCCTCGATGCGCGGAATGACAGCCCTGGCCTTTAGCGTCTCCACTTTCCGGAGCGCCGCCGAAGCCATGCTTTCCCGAAGTTCTGGATCGCCTATAAGTGTGCGCATGGCGGAGGCCAGCGATTGAACGTCGTTAGGAGTTGTCAGCAGACCAGTTTGCCCGTGATCCACAACCTCAGGCATGCCGCCTATGGCCGTGGAGATAACCGCTTTTCCGGACACCATCGCTTCTATAAGCACTATTAGAAAGGCATCCGCGCAAATGGATGGCGCCACACCAAAGAGACACCTCCTCCAAGCATGCATTATAGCGCTATGAGGCCAGCTGTTGTGGACAACGACCCCGCGGGGCAGAGACGTGGGCGTGTCCGCGCAGCGACGGCCAATCAACACCAACGGCGGCGGACTCTCCAGGGTCGAATAGGCCTCCAACAGAACGGGCACGCCTTTGATGCGGTTTAGGTCTCCCACAAATAGAATATAGCCGTCCTCTGGGAGGGTGCGGACAAGATCGTCCGGCTCAACGCTTAACGTGGCGACGTCATCCGGAACGAAATTAGGGATCACTTCGAAAGGCACGCCCAAGCTCGGCAAGCGATTACCCTCGGCAACGGCCTTGCTCACCGCGATGAATGTGTCGACCTGTCTTCTCTCGTAAGCTCCAAAAACCCAGTTCGCAGCGGCGGTAACCCCCCCTTTTATGGCCCCATAGTGCTGCTTCGCACACGTCAGGCACTTAGCTAGCCCTGGTCCGCCGCACACCTCACCTTTGTGCATTGCGATTTTTTTTGCACAAATCAGGCTGAAATCATGCAGGGTGACGACTAGCGGCACGGCGCACCAATTCTTGAGCGGCAAGTATGAGTGCAAGAGCCAATTGTGTGCGTGAACTACATCGGGCTTTTCATGGCGGACGATTTTGTGAAGCGCATAGATAAGTTCCGGATCGGGAAATGGGGGCGCGTGCCGCCTTTCGCTTTCCCTGAATAGGGAGGCGCTTCTCTGCATCGTGCCCCGAAGCCTGTAGATCTTCACACCGTTATCTACTTCTTCCACCTCCGATCCCGGGTATCCAAGCGTTACCACAACAACGTGGTGACCTCGGCGAACCAGTTCGACGCTTAAGTTCCGAACGTGGCGTTCCTCTCCCCCAATAATCGGCGGATAGAATTGGGCAAGCATCAAAATACGCATTTATATTTCTCCCCGCGAAGCATATTAGATGTCTTTCCAAACTCTACGATATACAGTGCGATGATCATGATCCTTAAATAGCCACGCTTCCACTCTCTGTATGTGGCCTGCTCTGAGACCTGCATTGAACTCCGATGTCCAAGTCTCGCCCGGCAGCAAGCTTATGGTCCGCCAACTCCCTGCGATCTGGCCCTGCATCATGACCTCAACCTCGTAGGAAGCCTGCCCGCCTTCGTTATTCTTCACCCCGATTGTGAGAGCGTTCGGATTACGTGCGTCCTGGGAAACCATCCAGAATTCGGTGAACTTGAATTCCGAATGCCCCACGGCTACTCCCCGGTCGATGGCATAAGCGCTGAATGCGCACGCTGCGGCTAATGCAAACATGAGCACGTCCCGTCTCGGGGCCGTCGCAAGAATAGACCAGTTTTGATTTTTAGCATCGCCACGCGGGAGCCAGCTTCCACCTATGGCCCACGCGACGGCGGGGATCGAAACGAGCAGGATCGCCCAAGCTATCGGTTTCATGAATCCGATTAGGTGCAGCAGGAAGCCGCCGGCGATGACGACAGCCACACTGAGCCCGAAGGCAAAAACGACGTGATCGAGATCAACTGAAGTACAACCTCTCAGCTGACGCAGGATCAAATGACCGGGAAGATAAAGCACCAGCGGCAGAGCCAGCAGCGCGCCAAGAGCCACGCCGAGGTATTTGGCCAGGACCACGCATGCCAGCAGGAGCAAACTACAATTTCGATCAGTTTGCGGCATGCAAGGACCTTATATCATAGATGATGGTTGCGCCGTTATCGAAGGGACGACTAACTCCATCGAGGGAATTGAACTTGAGGAGCGCGCTGGTCATAGGGGGAACCGCATGGATAGTGGGGTCTTCTCCTCCCTCGAAATAAACGCCGTATCGGGGGAGCGCTGTCGTCAGACGCAAGTCAATCATAATGAAGTCGGCCATCACCTCCCTGATTATGCCAAGCTCATCGGAGCCAAAAGCTCTCGCGAATAGCACTTCCGATGTATCGATCTTATCCTGCAGTGATGTAATCGGAACTTGGCGCCCGTAGATTGCCAGAAGATTGCGATTAATACGGTCCGTGGCGAATCTCTGGCCTGCCCCAAGCCATGTTCGCGTCCACTTCGCCGCGCTGATTCCCAGAGGCTCCACCGATTGCGAATCGGCCGACACCTTATAAGGATAGTTGATTGCGTTAGGCGCCCAGCCGAGTATCACGCCGCCCAACACCATAATTGTGAGGATGGTCGCAACGGCTATAGGGCGCGGGTGGTTTGCGCAGTACGCTTGCCAAAGTCCAGCGATAGCAACCGCCACGACGATGCAAACGCCGAGCCAAACAAAGGTGCCGAGGCGATTGCCAATTTCCCACCCCGATCGCGTGAGCCGTAGCAAAATGCTTAAGGGAAAACCGGCCGACAGAAGTGTGAAGAGGAGCAGTCCTGTGTTGGCGCAAGAAACTCTGATGCGCCACTGCGAAATTATCGCCCTTGCTCCAGCGAGATTGAGGGACCTGAAAAAACCAGTAACCAGGCCGACGCATATGAGCATCATGCTCGCCATGCCGACGAGCCTTTGCCAAAGCGGCAGCTGAATTCCGTCGTCCCCTACAAAAGGCATACGACCGCTTCGCTGCGCAGTTAGGAAAGCGGTAAATTCCCTAAAGCCAACTTCGAAAACGGGCCCCAGATAGGAGCCGGCGCCGCCCGTGAAGCGCCACCAGGCAAAATCAGAGACAACTGACGCAGAAGCCAGCCAGATGAGAAGCACGCCGCTCTTATCTCCGCGCCCATACGCGAGCTTAACCGCTGCCAGACCAGTCAAGATCGCGGCGGTGAAGTAGGAGGTAAGATGGTGAGTAACAGCAACAGCGGCGGCGAGCGCTACCCCTACGATTAAAAAGGATTCGCCATCCCGATTTTTGTCCGTTATGCGAAGCGCCGCCAGTATTGCTAGCGTCATAAGAACAAAGGCAAGGCTCTCATAGGAAAATTGAGCTTGAAATGAACTGAAGTTTGAGTTCGCCGTAAATACAATGCAGGCAAGTGCCGCCACGCGAGATGATTTGGTCAATGTCTCCGCGATAAGAAATAGCGTCGCGAGCAAAACCACTCGACCGATCCCAACCACAATCAAGCCGGCGGCGAAGATCGATAGCCCCGACACGTTCGAGAGGGCGGTTGTTACAATCTCCAATCCGGGATAAAGGCTGCTGATCGGGAGAAGAGGGTTAGGCCCGAAAAGGCGCTGCTGCTCCGTTATATTGAGCGCCGTCAACCAATGCAGAAACTCATCAAAATGCGTAAAATAAAGAGGGCTATGCAGGATTTTCACGCCGTAAAGAGCCGATCCCATTATAAGGATCAGCAAGAGTCGCTCATTCCTTGAGGCATTTGGGAAAACGATACGGAGAGAGATTGGAAAGGAGATTACGACGATGCCAGTCCAGTAGAGAGCGCCTGCTCCGGCGAACTTATTCATGCCGCCAATCTGCGCCAGCGCGACAAGCATTAGCCCAACTGCCGAAGTCAAGCTGAGTGGCGCGCACCAGCCAAGGCCCTGGGATGCGGAGCATGTTTCAACGGGAAGTCCGCGCTTATCGAACCCCAGAAGCAGACTGGCTTGTTCAAGCGCGCGCCGCCCGATAGGCCCCAGGCTGGCCCTGCTTAGCCTCATCGAAGAGGTTTGTGGCGGTTGTTGTTGGGCCATTGTGAATTTACGTCCTGCGCTGGGCTACACTCCGGTAGGCTTGGTCCAGCTGGCCGGCACAGTCATCCCAATTAGGAAGAGCGAATTGAATGCGCCGGTCCGGCGCGTCGAGCGCATCTGCCATCGCCGCCGCAATCTCAATAGGCGTCGACGTGAGGGAAACCGTTTGGACCAGTCCCTTTTGCGCCAATTCCCTGAAGCCCGATGTGTCGCTTGTCACCACTTTCCGCCCCAAGAAAAGAGCCTCCATGACGGCGACGGGGTGAGCTTCATATTCACTGAAAAGAACGACAAGGTCAGCGGCCGACAATAGGGTTGCAAGGTTCTGCCGCTCCAGGGGTGAGATACTCCCAATAGTAACCTTATGACCAAGCCTCAGCTTTTTCACCAGGCTGCGAAGCTCATTTTCATAGGGTCCAGTTCCAAGGATCTTGAGCTGAGCGTCTGGGAAACGCCACTGCAGCTTGTGCATCGCTTCAATGGCCCTGTGGTGCCCCTTGTAGCGCTCAAGCCGGCCAATGGAGACGATCAAGCGGCCTTCCTTTGACGGTATGTCTGCCGCGTTTAGCGCAGGCAACTGAGCGCCATTTGGAATAACTACGAATCTGCTTCGTGGCAGACGCATTTGCTTGCTGAAGAAATCTGCTTCAAAATCAGATACGGCCACATGCAAGGCAGCTTGGCGGACGACGGGCGCCAATGTCTTCCATTGTATCGACCGCAATGCTTTTCTTAAGGGTGAGGAATGGCCACCGCTATGGTATGTTATGATGAAAGGGCAGCGCTTGCGTATGGCAGCGAGCATGCCGAGCGGCGGCACAAGGGTATGACAACCCTGAATATGGACGACATCATAGTTGCCGGAGGAAATCTGCTGATAGATTGCTGGCGCAAAGTAATAATCTGACTGAGGCGGCCAAGCACCCACTCTGACAATGCGAACGCCATCGTGCATCTCCTGGGCCGGCAGTGTCCCGGCCGGGTCCGTCGTTAGCAATGTAAGCTCATGTCCCATTGCCGCCAAACGCGAAGAGACCTCATGGATGTGAGATTCGATGCCGCCCATAAAAGGGAAACAACGCGCTGAAACCATTCCGATCCGAAGAGAAGCACGCCTCGCGGGCGCCCTTTCCTTGCGTGGACTTAGCGCCTGATAGCTGACGTGAGGGCTTGGGCTTTCTGTGAGCGTTTGTTCAAACATGAGCTATTACATCCTCGCTTCTCGCAAATCTTTCCCGCAGGATCGCATTCAGAACGCGCCAGCCGTCCGGGATTGCGCGCAGGTTGCTTTCCCCGAACAAGCGATTACCTTCGAAACTGGCAACTTCTACAACCTTAAGCCCTGCTTTCAGTGCCCGGATATTCATCAATGTCTCGATCTCAAAGCCATTGTAGTCGCCTTGAAAGAGGAAACGATGCTGGCGCCAGAACGCGACGTAGCCGTAGCAAAGATCGCTGAAAGAGCCCCCATAAAGGAGGCGGACTGCGAGCGTCAAACCCCAATTCCCAGCCATTCTGAAAAGGGACATGTCTTCGGTTCCCGCCCCCTGGATGAAGCGAGTGCCCTTTACGTAATCCGCCCCGGAAACTAAGGCGCCGACGAACAAGATGATCTCATCAGGGTTCATAGAGCCATCTGCGTCGAGCATGACGATGATGTCGCCCTCCGCCGCAGCGAAGCCCGCGCGAAGCGCTGCGCCTTTCCCACGCTGCTTTTCGAGTACTATGCGCACGTCTGGCAGCAGGCGACGCGCAACGGCTATGGTGTCATCGGTAGAGCGTCCATCTACGACAATGACTTCAGAAACCCAAGCGGGAATCCTCGGCATGAGCCAGGGCAAGTTTTTGGCTTCATTCAACGTTGGAATTACAATGCTGACAGACGGAATAACAAAATTACTGCTTCTGTCTAAGGCGCCGATCGATAAAGACATCTTACTCATGCCGCTTTCCCCTGTGTCTTCCATCAATTTTTAGTTGATGGGTTGTAGCGTCTGTTCATTTGTTCCTGCTTCCGCTAGCTTCACATTGATTAGGTCACCGGGGGCAACTTCAGAAAAATCATCTGCGCGAATGATCATAGTCCCACTGACAGTTCTACGTAGTATCTCGAACTTGAACGCAGCTGCTTTCGTATTTAGCGGTTGATTCGCAGGGTTAAAGCGAAGAGCCTTCAAAGTTTCCTGACTATTCGTGATAGTGGTCAGATTCTCCGATATATCTTTCTCTGCTGTCGAGATATCCAGTTGAAGCTGTGTCTGATTCTCGATTTCGAACCGCTTCAACTCCTCCTCAGCCTGCTCGAGCTTGCTCTTTGCCACCATGATTCCTGAAAGCGCTTCTTGCTTGCGTCCTTCGACGTCAAAAAGCGCGTTCTGTACCTCAACCAGTTGCGCCTTGCTTGCAATACCGGTTGCGCTGAGCGAGGTGATGGCATTGAGGCGATCGGTTCGAAGTCTGATATTGGCTTCAATCGGACCCATGCGATCCTTTGCCAATAGCAGCTCGCTTTTCGCGCTTTCGACTGCAGATCGTAGGGCGTTTGCCTTAGACTGACGAGCCGCAAGAACTAACCGGCGCAACGCCGTTTCGTCATTGATGAGCACACCTGCCTCCAAACTTCCCACCAATTGAACGAGGCGCGGAGGAGAGATCGCAGTTAGTCCATCCCGCTCGGCTCGCAGAACGGCTTGACGCGCAAGCTGCCGAGCGACGCTGAGACGCGTTTGTGCGACCCTTGCTTCTTCGTGAGCTGCTTCTATAGCCTGCCAGAACTCGACAGGGGGCCGCTCCATCCCCCCCGCAAGCGCAATCGCATGCAAAACTGTCATCCCGGCCGAGTACTTGTAAGAACCCGGATTCTTGACGGGGCCGACAATGAAAACCGGACTATGTTCGACTGTTAGAATCGTCACAAAAGCAGGCCGGCGAAATAACTGTTCGAATGCTTTCGAGACCGAACTTTCAAGCTCAGCTGGAGTGAGGGAGTTTGCCCGAATCTGCCCCAGGAAGGGTAGGGCAATCGCGCCGTCATCCTGAACCGTGCGCTCCCCGGACAGCTCAGGCCGCTGTATGAAGCTTCGGTACAAATCAGGCGCAAGAGACTGCGAGCTGCCCCACTTGTCTTCCGCCCGCTCAATTTTCTCAAAGACCGCAAGATTGACCCTGTCGCCAGATCTAAGGCGCAGAGAATTGGCCTCTGCGGGTACTTCTTTCTTTAGCACAACATCTTGTGCGTCAGCACGAGCATTTTTTATTGCAATTGCGCTCAACGATATCAGGCAGCCTACAACAATAATTCGTAATAGCTGCGAATCACGACCAATCATGTTAACCATCGACAATTCTCCCCTCTAGGCCGACAGCGTTTTGCAGACCAGCGCTACCGTTACTTAGGACCACAGTTTGAAGCTAAGTCGTTTGACGCTATTACGTGAAGCGTAAGGTAAACTCGCACTGACAAAGCCTGCGCTCCTATACGCCGACTTCATCATCGAGAGCTGTAAGAAAGAGTTACTTTCATATCTATCCTACCTCTGCCGCCGCAAATAATTGACCTAAGGACTCTCATAAGCATTTCTCTAACATTGATTTCAAAAGGAATAGTTAAAAGCTATAACGCCGCTTGCAATTGTGCTATTAATACTTCTAATAACGCAACTTATGCAGCACAATAATTGTACAATCTAAAAGCGGTGCGGGTATAGATAAGAATATTGCTAAGTTTACGCCGGCGTCTGGGACCGCTTGTCGGCGATTTGACATATTTTTCGAAATACAAAATTCCCCGTCTTTCAGCAGGAATGAGACAGGCGAGCAAGCGACGTGGCCAGGCGGCCGCACAGTGAATCCCTGCGCGCGCCTCACAGGAATGGATCGTCAGGGTCGGCCGTCTTGGTGCTCGCTTCTTCGGCGCCGCAGCTGGCGGTT
The DNA here is from genome assembly GCA_963748525.1 of uncultured Alphaproteobacteria bacterium. Taxonomy (GTDB): domain Bacteria; phylum Pseudomonadota; class Alphaproteobacteria; order Rhizobiales; family Rhodomicrobiaceae; genus Rhodomicrobium. Next base: position 12,637 of record CAVVJJ010000017.1, on the reverse strand, counting down.
GAGAAGCGGACAGTCCATTGATCTCGCGTCGCGGGGAAGAGTTCGTTTCCGGATCGATGCCGGGCCGCCCGGCGTCCAGGCAGCAGCAATCTTCGACCTCCTCGCGAAGCCACGATACATCGAGGACTCGATCACCGAACCAGGATGTGATTATCGGGAATCAAATCGCGCATCGAGCGAGCCGGTACGATCTCCAACCGATCCCGATCTTTCCGGCCGAGCGTGGTCGCCAGCTCCCACATCGAGCCAGACAACGGAATCAGAGCCCGGAAAGCAGCTCCCCCTTGCGAAGCTTCGGGATACGCTTCAAACGGTTCCAGCGCTGGCCCTACCGCTCGCGAAGGCTGTCATGGCCATATTTCACGAGAGGCGATAAAAGGTAGCTGATAATTCGGCGTCGCCCGGTGTTCACCTCGACAGTGACCGCCATGCCGGGCGAGAGGTTCACAAACCGGCCGTCGATGTGCATGGACTTGGCGTCCAGCGAAACGCGGGCCGAGAAAACCGAATCTTGAGGCGTTGGAGCGTCCTTGTCTTTGGGGTGGGAGGTCTTTTCTTCCGATTGATCGGGCGTGATCGCGTCCCCGGAAATGTGCAGAACGCGGCCGGCGAGGACTCCATACCGGGTAAAGTTGAAGGTGGCGACCTTGATCTGGGCGTCCTGGCCTTCCCGGATAAAGCCGATGTCCTTGTTCGAGATCAAGGCTTCGATTTCAAGCTCGCTATCGAGCGGGACCACCACCAGAAGCTGCTGTGCGGGCGTCACGACGCCGCCTAGGGTATGAACCGCGAGCTGTTGTACTGTGCCATTCACGGGCGCGACGAGGTGTTGAAGCCTGGCTTTTTCTTCCGATTTTGCAACGTCCTCACGAAGGCCCGCAGCCTTTCGTTCGGCCTCGGAGAGGTCGGCGCTAAGCGTGCGCTCGAACTCGGACGCCGTATGGTTGCGCGACTCGGCAATGGCCGCAATGGCGGCCTCGGCCTCTTTCAAGTGAGCGCGCTGCACCTTCAGCTCCTCCTGCTGTTCGATGAGCTTCCCCTCTGTTTCGAGGTAGGCGAGTTTCGAGACGAGCTGCCGCCCGATCAGGGCGCGGTGAACTTCCGCCCTCTGCAAAAGCAAGGGCATGACGGCCTCGAGCTTGGCGATGGTTGCCTTCGCCGTTGCCGCCTCGGCCTGCTTCTGCGCCTTTTGCATATCCAACGCAGCGATTTTCGAGCGACGCTCCTCGGTTTGCGTCAGAAGATAGCGCCGTTGCGCGGAAAGCAAGCTTGGGTTCGCGTTTTTTGGCGGTGCGAAGTGGGACAGGGGGTCGCTCGACAACGCAAGCTCGGCCTTAAGTCGCGCAATATCGAGGTCTGCCGCCAGAAGATCGGACTTTAGGTGGTTCTGCTCGGCTGCGTTTATGGTGGGATCGAGGTCGATGAGAGGATCGCCGGCGCTCACCTTTTGCCCGTCCCGGACGTAGATGGCGCGGACGACGCCTATTTCGAAGGGCTGAATTTTTTTGGTGCGTCCGCTCGGGATGATCTTGCCGGGGGCGACCGCGACGATGTCAACTTTGCCAAGGCAGGCCCATAGAAGCGCCGCAGCAAAAACGCCGATTATGGACCAGACGATCGCCCTGCCAACTGGCGATGGCGGCGTTTCAGCGATTTCAAGAGCAGCCGGCAGGAATGCGAGTTCGGCCCTTGTCCGTTTCGCAGGCGGAAGGGGAATTACCTTACCCGGTGGCTTCATAGAGACCTGCCTGCAAGCTATGCAGAGTGGCATAGCGTCCGCCGGTTTTGATCAGCTGGTCGTGCGTCCCGTCTTCGACGAGCCGCCCCTTGTCAATAGTGATAATTCGGTGCGCGCCCCTCACGGTTGAAAGACGGTGCGCGATGATGATGACGGTGCGCCCTTTCGCGATCGCAGACATGTTCGCCTGGATGATGCGCTCGCTTTCATAGTCGAGCGAACTCGTCGCTTCGTCGAAAATCAAAATCCTGGGATTTGGCATCAAAGCCCGCGCGATGGCAATCCGCTGACGCTGGCCGCCGGACAAGGTCGAGCCTCGTTCGCCGATGATGGAATCGTAGCCTTCCGGAAGCTGCAGGATGAAATCGTGGGCGCCCGCGAGTTTTGCTGCGCCGATGACGTCGGTCATGGAGGCCGAAGGCTCAGCGAGCGCGATATTATCCCGCACGGAGCAATTGAAGAGGATGTTTTCTTGCAGAACCATTGCTGACTGGCGCCTAAGCCAGGCAGGGTCGGCGAGCGCCAGGTCCACGCCGTCGACAAGTATGCGGCCCCTTTCCGGCACGTAGAGGCGCTGGATCAGTTTCGCAAGCGTGCTTTTGCCGGATCCTGACGGCCCGACGATGCCAACAATCTGGCCTGCTGGAATAGTAAGTGAGACATCGGCCAGTATTTCAGGCCCGTCGATTCGATAACGAAATGTCACATGCTCGAAAGCGATGTCGCCCCGGACCCCTGGCAGCGCTGCCCGTCCGGGCGCGAAAAGAGGCTCGGCGGGCGTATTCAGGATATCGCCGAGACGCTCGATGGAAAGCTTTGTTTGGTGGAAATCCTGCCAGAGTTGCGCGAGCCGAAGCACCGGTGTGTTGACGCGGCCTGCAAGCATGTTGAAGGCGACAAGTTCCCCGACGGTCAGGGCGCCGTCCATGACGTAGCGCGCGCCGAAGAACAGGAGCAGGGCCGTAACAGCTCTGTTGATGAATTGAACCGATTCAGTCGCGACATTTCCAAGGTTAAAGACCCTGAAGCTCGCCGATACATAGGCCGCAAGCTGTTCCTCCCAACGGCGCTGCATCTGCGGCTCGACCGCCATCGACTTCAGCGTCTCGACGCCGGTGACGCTCTCGACAAGAAAAGCCTGGTTCTCAGCCCCGCGCTTGAATTTCTCATCGAGTCTCCGGCGGAAAACGGGGGTCGCTGTGGCCGAGATCAGAATATAGAAAGGGAAGGCCGCGATCACGATCGCCGTCAGCATCGGCGAATACAGAAACATGACCGCGAGAAAGACGAAGGTGAAGAAGAGATCGATGACGAGCGTTAGCGCAGAACTCGTAATGAAGGTGCGTATATTCTCAAGCTCTCGCACTCGGGCCACGGAATCGCCGACCCGGCGCGCCTGGAAGTAGGCAAGCGGCAAAGCAAGCAGGTGCCGAAACAAGCGCGCGCCAAGCTCAACATCGATGCGATTGGTTGTATGCGCAAATAAATAGGTTCGCAGCGCGCCCATAAGGGCCTCGAAAAGCGCAACGCAAAGAAGGCCAACGACAAGGACGTCGAGCGTTGTCTCTGTGCGGTGAACGAGAACCTTGTCGATCACCACCTGGAAAAACAATGGCGAGATCAGTGCAAACATCTGTAGGAAAAAGGAAGCCACAAGAACTTCTGACAGGAGGCGGCGGTATTTCCAGATCGCGCCCAGAAACCAGGTGACATCGAAGCGCCGTGCGAGATCGAGAAGGCCTGCCCGCGTCGTGACGAGGAGTAGTCGCCCGTCCCACTCTGCCTCAAGCTCGGCGCGCTTCATGAGGCTCGGCCGTGAGGCATTGGAGGCCAGCACGAGAGCCTTGCCTTGATCAGCCCTTGCGATCAGCAAGAACCCGCCCGATTTCAACGTCGCAATCGCGGGCAAAGGGGTGTGAGTGAGCCTCGACCACTTTGTATTCAGGATACGGGCCTTGACGCCGAGCTCCTTGGCAAGCCTGAGCATGTCCTCAAGGCCCGCGGCGCGGCCGCCAAACCGGTGGTTGATCTGGCCTGGATCGGCCGCGACGCCATGAAGGTTTAGCAAGGTCGCCAGGAGTGATATTCCTCCATCCGGACCCCCACCTTCGGCCGTATAGGCAACTTGAGTATGCACCGCGAAGCCCATCACCTGTTAGAATTCATAATGTAGCCACCGAACATGATGTAGCCATCAGCTGAGCGTGGGGTCTCCACGTAACACCTCAGGCGTGATGGGGCGTGGCCAAAAATGGACTTGTTTGCTGCTGCGCTAAGTTTGTGGACGGGTTTGTCGTCAAAGGCGCATTGTCGGCGCTGTTCTGTAAACCGCTTGCCATATGCTGTATCAACTGCGCTGCGCCTCTAGAAGTGGAGGATGTCGGATCCGTGACTTTAATGGTTTGCGCCGCCGAGGTCGACGTCACGCCGCCGACAGTAGCGCTTGCCGTAATTGTCAGCGTTGCGGAGGGATGCGAAGAGCCGGTGTAAGTTGATTTGAGGGTCAAGCCGCTGTTGACCTCCGCCTCCGTGAGCGTTATTGAGCTGCCGCTAAAGGTATCGCCGTCAAGCTTGTCTGTGATCGTTTCATAGCTCGGCAGGCCCTTGATAGTCACGGAGGCGGAAGTGGCGTTCGCCGGGGCGGTCTCGGTTATCCCCAGAGGGACCGTTCCTCCCTTCCCAGCAACCGCCAGCAGCGGATCAAGAGTTGAGACGCCCAGCGTCGTCGATGAGTTGAGAGTCAGCGTGTCGCCACTTCCCGGCAGCTGGTATAGTTGAACGTCAGCGATTTGCATCGGCATCGAGCTCGGCGTCGAACTCCCGAGAGTCGTATGCCAACTGCTCGTGGCAGTGGTCGCGACCTGATTGCTCATGATGAGTTCCATGGGCTCATTCGGGATCGTAGCCTGGGCGCTGGTAATTTGCGCGACTTCAACGCCATTGAGGTACCATGTGATCGACTGGCCTGGCACCCAATAGATGCCGTAGGTATTGTAACCAGAGGTCAGATTGACGCCTGTATTAACAACGCCGCCGAAAGTGCCCGAAGGGGTGTGCAGGTGATAGGACAGGACATCATTCGGATTGGCCGAACCGTCTGTGTAGCCGCCCTCCTCAATGTCGATTTCAAAATTGTTGCCCACGTTGCCCGCTCCAGCGCCGGGCAACAGCCAGAGACTTGGCCACGACCCATTGCCGCTGGGCGCCTGCATGCTGATTTGCAGATAGCCGCCGTCGAATTCAAATTTTCCGTAGCTGTCGACGACTCCGGCGGTGATGGCAAAGGTTTGAGGGACAACCGCGCCCCCTACATAATTGGCGCCGGCGACGCTCTGTTTAATCGCCCCTATAGTCAGTCCGTTAGATACGGAGACCTCGCCGGGTACGAAATATTCGGCGTCGTTAGAACCACCTAGACCGCTCCCTCCCGTACCATTGCTGTCCCATGCACCGCCTTGGGTAGAGTTGCTGGTCATGAACGTGTTCCAGTAGGTCGCGTTCAAGCTTGTACCGGAAAAGCTATCGTTGAATACCAAATCGCTAGTGCTGAAACCCGTAGGCGGCGACAAGGTTATGGACATAGGTTCAATCCTTTGTGCCCGAGCCCACCCAGCAACTCGTATTTGTCGAATCTGTTGCATGAATAGGCGCAGGACAATAGAGCAGATGGTTTTATTCTTACAAACAATGCGCCAAATCTAGACCGGAATTAATTAAAATCAACTGTATCAACGATGAGCCGTGACCAATATAACTCTTTCTTCATTGCGCGCCGCTAAAGTAAATCGGCCGGTCGCGCAGCGGCTGAACAGCAAACAGCTTAGCAGGTCGCGCCAACGCATCGAGATCGCCTGCAAACGGGCGGCGCATTGGTCTCGCTGGCGCCGAGCAGGGCGCGTTGAAGCGCATCCGCGACATCGTGGATCGGCGATGACCCCGGTCCCGAGCGGGGTTCGGGTCTGGCTCGCAACCGGCCACACCGATATGCGGCGCGGCTTTCCTGGCCTTGCGCTTCGGTCACCTCCGACGAACCGGAGCCGATCGTGGCGGATTCGGCACAGATCATGCCGAACAGGATCCGGGGATTACTTTCGAGTGATCAGGCCTTCGAGATAAGCGCCATAATCGCTTTTCCTCAACGGGGCGGCGAGGGCGCGCAATTCGCTTTCGCTGATCCAGCCGGAAAAATAGGCGATTTCTTCCGGGCAGGCGACGCGATAGCCGGTACGCGTGACCAGAGTGCGCATGAATTCGGCTGCTTCGAGCAGCGAATCCGGCGTGCCGGTGTCGAGCCAGGCGAAACCTCGGCCCATTTTTTCCACCTTTAGCGCGCCGCGGCGTAGATATTCGAGATTGAGATCGGTGATTTCCAGCTCGCCGCGCGGCGAGGGCTTCAGATTGGCGGCGATTTCGCTCGCCTGTCCGTCATAAAAATAAAGGCCGGTCACCGCCCAGTTCGACTTGGGCGCAGCCGGCTTTTCCTCGATCGACGTGGCGAGGCCCTCAGCGTCGAAATCGACCACGCCATAGCGTTCGGGGTCCCGGACATGATAGGCGAAGACCGTCGCGCCCTTGTCCTGCGCGGCTGAGCGGCGCAGAATTTCGGCCAGGCCGTGTCCGTAGAATAGATTGTCGCCGAGCACCAAAGCGGAAGGCTGGCTCCCGACGAAATCGGCGCCGATAATATAGGCTTGGGCGAGACCGTCGGGCGATGGCTGAACCTTATAGGTCAGGTTGACGCCCCATTGCGCGCCATCCCCGAGGTGGCGTTCGAACAAAGGCGCGTCATGCGGCGTGGTGATGATCAAGATGTCGCGAATTCCGGCGAGCATGAGCGTCGTCAGCGGATAATAGATCATCGGCTTGTCGTAGACCGGCAGCAACTGCTTGGAGAGGACTTGCGTCATCGGGTGGAGACGCGTGCCGCTGCCGCCGGCGAGAATAATGCCCTTCATGTCAACTCCCTTTCACAAAGACCGCCCGCAAAGGGCGCCGCCGGGGTCAGTTTCCGGCGAGCAGGCGCGCAACGCAGGCGCCCGTGGATTCCCGCCAATCAGGCAAGGTCACGCCGAATAGATTTTTCAGTTTATCGGTGGCCAATCGCGAATTGGCGGGGCGCCTGGCCGGCGTCGGATAGTCCGATGTTGCGATCCGGCGCACCCGCACCGGCTTGCGGCCATGTTTCTCGGCTTCAGCGAAAATCTCTTTGGCAAAATCGGCCCAACACGCTTCGCCGGCGCCAGTCAAATGGAATATCCCGTTCAAGGCGGGATTTTCCGGCTCGGCGAGTTTTTTCTTCGCCGCCGCGATCAAAGCGTCGGCTATGTCGAGCGCGTAGGTCGGCGCGCCATGCTGGTCGGCGACCACCGGAAGCTCGTCGCAGCTTTCCCCGAGTCGCAGCATGGTTTTGACGAAATTGGCGCCGAAGGGCGCATAGACCCAGGCGGTGCGGAAAATCGCGCCATCCGGGCAGGCGCAAAGAACCGCTTCTTCGCCGGCGCGTTTCGAGCGGCCGTAGGCGCCGATCGGTCCAACGCGATCCTCTTCCCTATAGGGCTTGTCGCCCGTCCCTTCGAAGACATAATCGGTGGAAATATGGAACAGCGGCAGTCCGCGCATGGCGGCGACGCGGGCGACCGCGCCAGCGCCTTCGCCATTGATGCGGGTCGCCAGTTCTTCTTCCGACTCCGCCTTGTCCACTGCGGTATAGGCGGCCGCATTGACGATCAGATCGCCGGGAATGTCCCGCAGCGCCGCCTCGACGCTGGCGGGATCGGCGAGATCGAGCGCCGGGCGGCCGACGGTCGTGACTTCGACGCCCTTCGCCGCGCCGCGTTCGATCAGAGCGGTCACGACCTGGCCCTGGTTTCCGGTGACGATCAGGCGCATGAAAGCCTCAGGTGAAGATTTCGGGAAGATCGCGCAGACGCGGATGTTTGTCGTCCTTTTCGGAAAGGACGGCGACCTCCGCCTTCACCGGCCAGTCGATGCCGATATCCGGATCGTTCCAGGCCAGACCCATGTCATTGGCCGCCGAATAATAATTCGTGACCTTGTACTGAACTTCGGTGTCCGGCTCCAATGTCACGAAACCATGGGCGAAGCCTATGGGAATCAACACTTGCCGCCAGTTTTCCGCCGAAAGCTCGACGGCGACATACTTGCCGAAAGTCGGCGAGGACCTGCGAATATCGACCGCCACGTCGAAGATTTTCCCTCTTGTGACGCGCACGAGCTTGTCCTGGCCGAAGGGCGGAGACTGGAAATGCAGGCCGCGCAATGTGCCGGCCGTCGCCGACAAAGACTGATTGTCCTGGACGAATTCGAGATCGATCCCCGCCTCGGCGAAAGCCTTGCGGTTATAGGTTTCCGAGAAGAAGCCGCGATGATCGCCGAATTTCTTCGGCGTGATGATCTTGACGGCGGGAATGGCGGTCGCTTCGACGAGGCTCATGGCGCCGTTTCCTCCGCGATCACGCCCAAACGTTCGCCCCGATAATTGCCGGAGCGGATATCGCCCCACCAGGCGCGATTGTCGAGATACCATTGCACAGTCTTCCGCAGGCCCGTCTCGAAAGTTTCTCGCGGCCGCCAGCCCAGTTCGCGCTCGATTTTCGAACAATCGATGGCGTAACGCGGGTCATGGCCGGGCCGGTCGACGACATAAGTGATCAACGAGCGATGCGCGCCGATTTTCCTGTTGGGGGCGAGTTCGTCCATCAGGTCGCATATGGCGTGGACCACGTCGATGTTCTTGCGCTCGTTGACGCCGCCAATATTGTAACTCTCGCCCAGGCGGCCCTTTTCGACCACAAGAAGCAAGGCTTCGGCGTGATCTTCGACGAAGAGCCAGTCGCGGATGTTCTCGCCCTTCCCATAGACTGGAAGTTTCTTGCCTTCCAGGGCGTTGAGAATCATCAGCGGGATCAGTTTTTCCGGGAAATGGTAGGGTCCGTAATTGTTCGAACAATTGGTCGCCACCACCGGCAGGCCATAAGTGTGGCGCCAGGCGCGGACCAGATGGTCGGAACCGGCTTTCGAGGCCGAATAAGGCGAATTGGGCGCATAGGGCGTGTCCTCGCGGAACAGGCCGTCGTCGCCGAGCGTACCGAACACTTCGTCGGTGGAAATATGGTGGAAGCGGAATGCGTTGGCGGCGTCGCCGTTGAGGCCGCACCAATAGCGCCGGGCCTCCTGCAGCATGGTGAAGGTTCCGACCAGATTGGTTTGAATGAATGCGCCAGGACCGTCGATCGACCGGTCGACATGGGTCTCGGCGGCGAGATGCATGACCCAGTCCGGCTTGAAGCGTTCGAAAGCGGCGCGCACGGCGCCCGCGTCGCATATATCGCCGCGGACGAATTGAAAACGGGGATCGGATGCTATCGGCGCAAGGGAAACAAGATTGCCGGCATAGGTGAGTTTGTCGAAAACGAGGACCTGATGGCGGGTTTCTCGAATGATCCGCCGCGCGACCGCCGATCCGATGAAACCGGCCGCGCCGGTGACCAATATACGTTTCGAACCCACGAAATCAGCCCTTCTTAGCCGCCGCGACCTGAAGTAGCTGATGCACCAGTCAAGATCAAGGCGCGCGCCAGAGCAAAAACGCCCGGTCAAAACGAGTTGGGACGACATGTTGTCGCCGCCGAGCTGAGCTTACGCTCATCTGGTCAGGAGGGCGACGGACGCGAGAGAATTTTGCCCGGGAATGCGGCGAGCGCCGAGCCATCGAATTCGCATGCCGCCGCAATCCACGCGGTCAGGATGGATGCGCCATTCGAGGGAATTGCAGGCCTGGACCCATAAAATAGTTAGCGTGAACCTCGTCTAAGGGGCTCAGACGAGAATTGTCCTGAACAACCGTCGATTCCTTCAACGGCGTAGCCCGATTGGGTCGCGGCGGTGGAGAATATCCGCTCGACGGCATGTTCCAGCGCCCCGTCAAGTTTTCCCATCTCGTCGGGAAACTCTGATTCCAGATGCAGTTCGCGCAACGGCCGCAAGGCCTCGGGCCGAACCCAGAACATTGTCCCACAAAAGAAATCCAGGATGAACCGTTCGGGGGCCACGCCAATCCTCTCCGCCAGTTCGAGAACGCGCGCCCGATTTTCTCCCCAGGACAATTTTTTGGAACACAGGGCGCTCGGATATCGATAGGCGCGTGGACCGATCATTCCGACGGTTGGGTCGGTTTCGAAACGGCGCAGGATCAAGGTTACGACATCCGGCGCGGCGAGCAGATCGAACAACATGCGATTGCGCCAGATTGCGCCCAGAATCGCCTGACGTCCTCCGTCATGAGATTTCTTGCCATGAATTTTGCAGACCGCGCGGTACGGGTCCAGGCGCCCCTGCTCCAGCAAGGCGAGAAAAGGCCGCACATCGCGCCCCCGGTTTTCAAAAACGAAAATCTCCGCTCGTGGAAAGGCGCAACGAATTTCGTCGGCCAACGCCTCCATGCCCGGGACGGTGGTGACGAGCAAATCGAAGTCGGTCTTTATGCGATTCAGAATAGCGGCTATTTCAGGCCACGTGTCCTTATAGTAAATATGCACCACGATCGCCACGGCGCAAAGAGAGCCTTGCGGCCGATTTTCGATGGCCGGGCCAAGCGTTTGCCTTGTCCAGCCGCTCAACAATTCCGGATATTTTGCGAAGACTGGGCCGTCAAGGGCAGCGCCGCTCCTCTTGAGCCGCCTTGTCGCGGCAGTAAATACTTTCCGCGCCGGCTTCGGTCCGCCCGCAAAGATGCGGAAGCGCGCAAAATCCAGGATTTTCGGACGCTTTATGAACAGTCGCGCGCGGACTCTGGCTGCCAGAGAGGCAGCCATCCCCAAGGGCTCGGCCGTAAAATCGTCGCTCGCAATCGAGAGGTTTCCGATTGTGAGGTCAGGGACAACAAAATAACGCAAGCGCGCCGCGCATGGCAGGAGAACTGCGTTCGTTTCGCCGCCGACGCTGATTACAAGACGCCCGACAAGTTTATCTCCGATCGGTCCCCGAGGTTCTAACCGAAAAGCACGCCGCCGATTAAAGAATTTCATTTCAATATCGCCCCAAAAACACCGTGCGCTTCGTCGTCGTCGCAGGCAGCCGCGGGTCGGCCGCAAGCGGCGCGACCGCATTGAACAGAGGGTATATATACAATTGCGTCTCCATGGAGCAGCGTTTGTTCGGGTGATATTCCCTGACGGCAGGAGGGCCTTTTTATGGACCGAAGATCCGTTGTCAGGCTCGCGGAGGATTAACCTCTGGCCTCTCTGTCTTGAGGAGTAAGCATGATTGGCAACGGCGCCGCGGGGTGCGCCGGGGGAGCGCTTTTTTGACTTGCTCATTGCCTCGCTGACCCATAAAGGGAAGCGGCCACTAAGAGCTAAAGCAATCAGTTTTTCGCGCGCCAACGAGTTGCCCCTTGCTCAAACAAGTTAACGTTCGAAGCGGCTGCCTCCTTGAGCCAGGGTATTATTTACTCAAGGCAAAGTTCCTTCAGCAGACCCCCAAATTGGAGGCCCGCTTCGAGCGGGAGGCCGGACAGGGCCATATATCTATCCCGCTATGCAGGGGAGGAGCGCTATTCCTGCGGTTTCGCGCGCCAGTGAAAATTGTCCTCCATGGCTTGGTTTCTGAATTCGACGGACCTTCATCCCTGAGCTATGTCAGGCTTTCGCCAATCGCCGCCGCCCTCATCAAATCGTTCAGACGCCGCCAGTTGAGGCAGAGGATGGATATGCCGGACGGTTCCGGCTATGTCAGCGTGATCCGTGGCATCGCCCGCCCAGACGAACTGGCGCGGATGAGCCGGAATGAAGCCATTCAGCGATCCCTCTGGGTATTCGGCCTCGACGATCAATCCCTCTCGTCTCCGGACTTGTTCGATAACCCACTCCAATGGTTGCGTCCGGTTGAAAAGCTTCCCCTGCCGCCTTCCATGAGCAAAATCGGCGTTGTTCTGCACCTGTATTATACGGAACTTTGGGCTGAATTCGCCGCCTTCCTGAACCAAATCCATTATCCCTTCGATTTGTGGATCACGCATTGCGGCATGGACGGCGCAACCCGCGCGCAAATTCTTCAGCTCTTTCCGCAAGCGCAAATAATCGAAGTCGAGAACCGGGGGCGCGATATATGGCCGTTCATCCGGCTCCTCAATGAAGGGGTTTTTGACGGCTACGGCGCGATCTGCAAAATCCATAGCAAAAAATCGGCCCACAAGCCCGGCGAGCAGGAAAGCCTGTTGGGCAGCCGGTGGCGCCGCCGCGCGCTCTACGACCTGCTTGCTGGAGGCCGCGCCGCGCAGATTGTAGACATGTTCGAGCGCGACCCGCGCCTCGGCATTGCCGGCCCATGCGCGCTGAGGCTCCCGTCCACCCGCTATAGCGCGAAAATGGCATGGGGAACTGACGAGAACCGCGAACTGACCATGCAGGTGGCGCGCCGCATGGGCGGCCAGTTGAGCGAAACAGACCTCGATTTCTTTGCCGGTTCAATGTTCTGGGTGAGGCCGCAAGCCTTGGAGGCGATCCGCCAGCTCAACTTGCGGCGCGAAGATTTCCCCGACGAAAAAGGCCAACTTGATGGCGAGCTTCAGCACGCCCTGGAGCGTTCATTTTTTCGCTCAGTCGCAATCGCTGGGCTCCAAATAGGAAATGAGAGCCTTTCAATATGAAGAATCGAAATTAATGGCAAAGGTGGAGCTGGCGCCACCCTCGAAGGCGGTCATTTCAGGAAGGCGGCCGATTTTCTACATACGCGCAGCCAGACGCGCGGAGACTGGCGCCTCGCCGTTTTGGAGGAAGCGCCATAGTTGTGTCCAAGAGCGGCATGGCTTTTCCGCTCTTTTTGCGTCGCAATCGCGGACGTAAGGCGCAAAAATTTTGATGATTTTCAGTGGTTTAG